>NZ_JBQAGZ010000004.1:0-347176 GCF_051916605.1 Bacillus cereus group sp. MYBK195-1
GCATAGCCTTATCGCGCCTATTACTTCTTACTTGAAATTGTATAGCTTTATCGTGGCTATAAGCTCTTATTTGAAACTGCATAGCCTTATCGCGGCTATTACTTCTTACTTTTAATAATTAATAGCTATATGATGGCTACAATTTCGTAATTTATGAAACGTTATAGCTATATGATGGCTACAAATTTGAAAAAATGAAACGAGAATATCTTGAAAATCATTTGACTAAAAATTTTTTTATTCTATGTAAATTAGTAATAAACGTTGATATAAAGCCATTTCATAAAATATGAAAGAAAATACGCAAAAATCATTATAGCTATATGATGGCTACAACTTTCACTTTAAAAATTCCAACAAAGCTATATACACCAACGGTTGCAGTACTTTTTAATAAAATATAATTTGTTTTAAAAACATGAAACGTTATAGCTATATGATGGCAGTAAACATGAAACGAACTGAAACGTTTATAGCGGTATGATGGCTACAACTTTCACTGCAAAAACCCCAACAAAGCTATACACACCAAGGGTTACAGCAGTTTCCAATAAAATATAACTTATTTTAAAAACATGAAACGTTATAGCTATATGATGGCTACAACTTTAAAACGAAATTAGCGTAAAACCCTATAAAATCAATGGTTTAGTAAGATTCACCCCACAACATACTACGTTTCATATTCAAAAAACTTCATAGCCCTATGGTGGCAACAAACTTTTTTTTATGAAACGTCAAACCCCTTGTCCCCCAAGGGATTTGGGCACGTTTCATTTTTTTATTTTTCCTCTTAAAGGGACAGATTTCACCAGTATTCGATTTGATATAATCAAAAATGAAATTCTATATCTAATTGTGGGGAAAACTGCAACTTAACATAAAAGGAGGTGAAAAAGATGGCAAAACCTTTCGTTATAAAGAACAAACGTAGTTTGAATGGTGAAACAACAACACCGGTAATTGTAACAATTAAATCATGGCAAAGATTAGTAGAAGCTTTAGAAGGTAAGTATTACAGTTTTAAAGATACTTATCTAGAAGACATTGTAAAGTCAATGTCTTCTGAAGAACGAATTGCAGATGAAGAGGGATTTGTTGAACAAGCAAAGCCATCTTTTTCACTGAAAATGAAAAAGATTGTAGATAAAGTAAGTGGATTTGATAAAAATGAGGGCAGAAAACATAAGCTATATGGTATTACAAATGCTGATTTAGAAGTATTTCTATTTCTTCATAAAAAATGTAATACATATGGTGAGCTTTCGCATGTATCAATCCATATGCTTTGGGAAGATTATAAAAATTATAAAGAAGCATTTGCACATATTCACCACTCACAATTTTATGTAGCTTTGAAGAAGTTAAGTTTCCATAACATCATTACAATCGAAAATGAGTACAGTGGTAAATATAAAATCACCTTAACTGATTTCATGAATAAAGAAACGAATAAAGCAAATGCATATACATTTATTAGCCCGATAGTATTTACCAAAGAATTCTTTGAGTTATCCATTGCAGCTAAGAAACTATTCATGGATGTAGCAATGCAGCAGAAACGCGAAACTACCCTGAAACGTTCTTTATTCAAAGTTGATGAACAAGGAAACTCAACACACTTTGGTGGTATGTATCGTTACTTACATAAGAAATACCCACATCAGATTCGTGCTGTACTTGAGGAATTAGAAACAAAACTTTCTGCTACTGGATCTCCTTTATTTAAAATTTGCAAGTTAGAAAAAGGGAAGCAGAATAAAAAGCAATACACAACACTGCATTTATCTGTACATCCTGATTTCTTATGTGCAAAAGAAGAAGGAGCAGAATACCGTGATCCATTTACACCACGAGATACATATAAGCGTAAAGCTAAATTCATAGAAAACTTGTTAGTTGAAATGAATATTTCTGAATTTGCAAAGGATATGAACCAATTCATTAACGTTTTAAAACACTCCTGTCATCGTCAAATTCGCCAAGTAGTTCGTGGCTTACGGGAAATGATTGATCGACAAGAAGGATATCCGAAAAAGCTTGTTTATACACTAAGTAAATTATTAAAGCAATCTTCTCAATATCGTGTATTAGATACAGCTGCTAAAACTGGTATTTATCCTTTAATTACACACAATGTACCTAAACATGAACAAGAAGAGGCCATTTTTAAATTTGGTACTCATTTTGCTATATACTCTTTACGCAATGTTCAAAAGCTATTCCGTAAAGCGCATGACCTACTTCATGCAAAATATGCTGTACCTGTAACTATAGATGCATATCATCGTAATTACATGCAGTATCAAGAGGAATCACTATTTAGAAAATATGCTTATGAGCAAGGAGTAAATATTAACGCATATACAGCATTAGAAATTGAAATTCGCGAACTATTAAAGTCTAGTGGGTATAAAGGAAATCAAATCCCTAGCGATATTCGTGAACTGTTCATTGAAAAAATTGATAAATTGCCGAAGGAAAAGATTCGTGTAATTGAGGTCCCTGAAGACTTTGAGTTAATTCCGTTTCTACAATCTTTAGAAGCATATTACCGTTCAACAAATGAAATACCACATACGGTTGATCAGCTGCTTCCAGCAATGCAATGATACAGCTCTCTATTTTTGAAAAAAGCAAAAGTGGAGGGCTATTCGTGTTGGAGATAACATGTGAAGAGTATTACTTCAAACAAAACAGAGAGTAAGTTTTCAATTTTAATGATCACGACTCTCTATTTTTTATGCAATTACATACATTGCACGTAAATCAAAATAAGATATTCACAATTTCTGTTTTTAAAAATCTGAATTTTCGATTCTTTTGTGTCATTTTATCTACAAAAAAGCATAAATAATTTTTGTAATTCTGTTGATATCTTAATAATTTTGACCTGATGTGTATAACATAAAGCCTTAAGTACTGTTCTTATCATGTTTTATCTCTAAATCTACTTAAAATCAGAAAAACTTCTGTTAGTTATGTTTAAAAAGTGGATTCTGTTCCTAACTTTGACCTATTTGTTAATAAATTGTGTGTAGTTTTTAAGAAATGTGGAAAGCTTGTTCATAAATCAGCAAAATTTGCATTTATTATTTATTCATTTACTCGCATCAAATTCACAATGATTATATGTAGTTTTTATATACCTACTTTACGATATTTTGTAGTTTTTAATCATCATCCAGCTCATTAAGTTCATTCCCAGTATTTACTTTTTATGATTTTTTACGGCTAGAGTAATGATGAACCCTTAGCACAGCAATGTTTTAAGACGATTTTTTCTCTGTATAAAAGTTTTATCTTTTTTCTTTATATATATTAAAGATATATATTATATTAGGTTTTTATATTATGTAATACTTACTATAGAGAATAGATCCTGTGTAAAACCAATTTCATTTCTTAATGGAATTGGTTTTTTTATGTACTTTAATAAACAGTATATTTAGTTTTAATCATTCTAAAAAATTTTTGATATAAAACACAATTTTTTTTATTTCTCTTAGATTTCCGAAAAAAGTAAATCATACTTAAAGTAGATAGTTAATTAGTGAAAATTACAATAAACTTGGTAATCTCCTAACCATTTAAAAAGAGAGGTGAAGACATGGTAAAAAAGAAATCCCAGGAAAACGCGGAAAAAAAGAAATTTACATTCTTTAAAAAAGCAAAGAATAAAACAACTGAAATATTAGATATGCAACAAGAAAATTCAGAAGCACTTAAAGAAAAGAAGAAACGTAAAACAAGGGAGAAAGTTCCAGCGATAACAGGAAGAAAAGTAGGTAAGGTTACATTTTGGTGTGTGATGGGATTCGTGTTTGCAGGAAGCTCTCTTTCATTTATCCAACTTGCCGGTCCTCCTAGAGCAGTAGCTGTTCAAGAAAAGAAGGAGGAACCCGTAAAAATTAAAATGTCAGAAGCAGAATTAATTGCATATGCGAATAGTTTTGCCGTTAATTATTTTAATTGGAAAGTTGATATGAATGTAGCTGAAGAGCGAAAAAAACGATTAGAGAAATTTCTAGTTGAAGGATCCGATGAGCAAGGTGGATTAAATAGAGATACTTTAAAAAATGCTTCTAGTACTTTAGTTAAATCGGAAGCAGTAGAAGTCCGTCAAAAAGGTAATGAGGCAGAAGTTACATTGAAAATCATTCAGAAGCTGGAACCTGTTAACAATCCTGCCCCTGGAACAACTCAAGCCCCAGATACACCAAAAGAGCCTAAAGAAGTTACAAGGTACTTCTCTATTCCAATTTTAATGGAGAAGGGGAAAATGGTAGTTCCTAACAATCCTTCAATCGTTCATGGAGAGAGAGAAAAGGCACCTTATAAAGTGGCCACATTCAAACCAGAAGGACGAGAAATTAATGATGATGCAGAAAAGAAAAAAGTAGAACAATTTTTACAATCTGTTTTTAAAGTATACACAGAAGGAACACCAGAAGAAATTGCTTATTACTTTGAAAAAAGTAATATATCAAACGGACTTAAAGGCATTATGACATTTAGTAAATTGGAAAACCTTCGTATTTATGAAGATAAGGATAAAGGTTACAAAGTCTTAGTTGATGCAAAATTAAAAGACAATGATAGTAGCTTAGAGTACACATACACATATGACCTGAATCTAGTAAATAAGGATAATAAATTTTCAATTGGCTCTATGAAGAAATTTGGAAATACATTAGAGAAAGTGGAGGGTAAATAATTATGGAGCTTTTGGGATTAGATATAGTTGCGCATCAATTATCTGCTATTACAGATGCAACGGTTCTAGGTAACATTAATTTTGGGGTAAATATTAAAAACTGGTTAGTAGCTCAGTTAGGTCCAATCTTTTTAGTTTGTGCAATCATCGGTGTAATAGTGCTACTTGTAAAACGACAAATGGCAGGTTTAATTGGTTGGCTGGTACTTTGTGCAATTGTTTCAGTATTTGTATTCTCACCAGACGTATTTAAGGACCTTGGAACAAAATTATATAACTTAGTTTTCAAATGATAACTATTAAAACTCTTCAACTACTCAACACTTACGTCCTTACGGACTGTTTGAAGTGGGAGATCCCTGCGAACACCGATGTAACCACCGGTTATCTTAGCAGGCTCTACCCGTAGTCCCTACGGTGAAAATATAAGTATCTTGTACGTTGACTCACCACACTACCTACTTTAGCTTGGTTTTCGCAACTTCAGCAAGCGTGGGGCGAAAGAACGTTGAAGATTTTACGGTTGCAACTTTTTTCTGCAACCAACCTCATATCTTCAGTTTTCAAAGAGCAATCTGTACAAGTAAATGATAGCAAACATGTTGGCTTATGCCAACCGACATTCATCTCCCACCTAAAATTGGCGCTTCACATTTTTGAGGAAGGAGTCTTCTGTCGGAAAACGATAAATTTTTAAGGAGTTGGTATAAGTGACTCAGAAACCGACTCGTAAGGAAGTAAGGACTTATAACTCTATTTGGGATATTCCAAAGAGTTTATATGGAATAAGGGACATAACACTCCCTTTTCCAGTCCCTTACAGACAACTGGGAATCTTTGTTGGGACACTTTTAGTAATTATATTTTTAAATCAGTTTTTACCCTTAGGAGAGAATGTCTTTTTCAAATATTTGATATTACCTGGTGGTATAGCGTACTTCTTTGGAAATGTAGAATTAGATGGAAAAAGCCCACACAAATTTATGTATCGATTCTTTGTATTCACATTTGAAAGAAAAAAGTTGAGTCGTTATAAAGGTACAACTAGTAATATTGGAAGCTATCAATATAAGACAGTAGTTCGATTTAAGGATGATTCAATTAAGAAGAAGTAATTAATTAATCTATACAGAAGAATTAGTTTAGTCTCATATTCTTCTCTAAGGAGGCACAAATGAATCAGGTTGAATTTCCAGTCAAATATTTTCATGATAATTTGATTTTTAACCAAGATGGTTCTTGCTGGGCGTATTATGAGGCATACGGGATTCCTTACGAATTTAAAGGAGACGATGATAAAAATACGTTGTTTATGCGACAACTCGGTTTATTTTGGAATTATGAAGAAGAAAAACATCTATTAATGATTCCTGTTTATCAGAATTTCAAAGAAAAAGCCGATGAGTTTAAAGAAACAGTAAGCGGTGAACTAAAAGAGCTTGCAATCGATCATACTGATGACGTTGTCCATGAGTTAGAAAGAAAGTTTGGTAAAAACGCTGTAGAATATCGTTATTTTATAGGTGTGAAATTAAAAGTAAGACACATACAAGAAGGACTTAAGGAAATGCTTTACACAGCATTCCATACCTTTAAAAACACTGCAGAACAGTTTGGATTACTTGGTGACACCAAAATACTAAAAACTGATTTGGAGATGTTTAAAAGGGAAGCTAGCGCCTTTAGAAACAAAATAAGAAAACATTTAGCCGTAAGAAGTTTAGAAACAAATGAAACACAATGGATTGTATTACGCAACTTCTATCGTACATTGGAAGCACCTGTTACAGCAGGGTGGACGCCACCAGTAGTTGATGATGATTCTGCTATCTTTCCGAATCAAGAGAGTTTATTACGCTTAACAGAATCCGAAATAGACGTTAAAGGAAGACATATAGAAATGTCTCAAATCGGTTCTGATGGATTAGAGTATCCAGCATATATGAGTTTCTTATCTGCATCGAAGATTCCATACACAATGGAATTTCCAGACCAAGAGTGGATGTATATGATCCAAAATATAGATTTTCCAATCGAACTAAGTGTTCGTACAGAAAATATTAACCATCGTAAAGCTCTATCTAAACTTAATAAAAAGAAAAAAGATTTAGAAGATCAAGAAGCACATGCAAGGGAAAATGCACAAACTGTTGGGTTAAACGTGTATGAAGGTGTTCAAGAAGCTACTGAATTACAAGCCCTTATACAAAAGACACGTATGCCACTAGTTAAGACATCAGTATCTTTCTGTATATGTGCTGAAGATTTAGATACAATGCGCCGAAATACCAATTCACTTATTTCTATTTATAGAGAGATGATGATTGAGCTAGTTAGACCATATGGGGATCAGTTCCTGCTGTTTAATGAATTTATCCCTGGTGCTAGAAGATATGTAAATGATTATATACATTTTATGGAGCCCGGAGTTCTGGCAGCCGGTATGTTTGGTGCCACACAAGATTTAGGTGATAATATCGGATTTTATATAGGTACAACTGGTATTTTAAACAAAGCAGTTTATATGACACCTTCTCTCGCAGCGACAAATACCGTTGTAAATCAAAAAACGAGCGCACTTTCAGTTGCAGTAACAGGAAGTACTGGTTCTGGTAAATCATTTGGAACAAACTTAATTGTTTACCTAGCGGTACTAGGAGGGGCCCAAACACTGATAGTCGATCCAAAAGGTGAGAGGGGGAACTGGACAGAAGATTTACACGGTTTAGAAGGTAAGGTAAATGTAATTACACTAGGGACTGATAGACGAGATGAAGGGAAACTAGACCCATTTATCATTCATAAACATAGCCGAAAAGATGCAATTGAGTTAGGGATGACAATTCTTACTTTCATTACTGGTATTAAACCAGATAACTCGGAAAAATTCCCGCGCTTAGCTTCAGCCGTAGAATTCGTAGCAGGAATGGAAGAGCCATGCTTAACAGCTGTATCTCAATACCTTGAAGATAGTGAGGATAAAGTGGATCAACAATTAGCTGCTCATATTCAAGCATTTGAGAATTTATCCTTTGCACACTTAATCTTTGGTGATGGGACAAATAGAGATATTGAACTTGATACAGCAGTAAATATCATACAAATTCAGCATCTTGATATGCCAGACATTCAAAAAGATCCGAAAGATTATACCTTACAAGAAAATTTATCAGTTAGTATGTTGATGTCTCTGTCTTCTTTTGCAATAAAATTCTTTCAAAAGGACCCTACTAAATTCAAAATTGTTCTATTAGATGAAGCATGGGCAATCATGGGAACTTCTCAAGGGCGAGAGTTAGCTCGTAAGCTAGTTCGTGAAGGTCGTGCTTTAAACTCTGCAGTATACTTTGCTACTCAAAGTGCAAGTGACCTAGGAGATGAGACGTTTAAGAATAATATCGGTATGAAGTTCTCATTCCGTAATACCGACAGTAAAGAGATTTCTTCAATCTTAGATTTCTTTGGTTTACCTGATAATGAAGAAAATCATGCGATTATTACTAATTTAGAAACAGGACAATGTTTATTCCAAGATATCCAAGGAAGAACAGGTGTTGTCACAATGGATGTAGTGTTTAAAGATTTATACGATGCATTTGATACTAGACCAAATGCAAGGAAGAATTATAGAAAGTCAAATGATGAAAAGCAGGAAGTTAATGCAACCTTTGTCGAAGAAGGGGGAGAAAAAATAAATGTAGGAGTGAGTTAACATGGTAAAAACTAAACTAAAAAAATTAATGCTATCTAGCCTATGTGCTGGCGCTCTAATTTTGAGCGCAGCATGTGGAAATAGCGAAACAAATGTAGGAGAAGAAAAAGATAAACAGGGGCACACTCCAAGAGAAATGATGCTTGATTTTGTAAAGGCCGACTTACAACATGATTATAAAACAATACGTAAATTAGTTGTCGATGGGGAGAAAAATAAAATATTGGACCCTAATAAAGGACCTCAAAATAATTTATCTTACAAAGATTACACTGTAAAAGAATATGTGGTAGATAAGGACACAATTATGTATAACTTTATTTCAAAGAAGCCCCCTAAGAATATCGATAAAGCAGTGAAATGGGTAAGAGTAGTTCGTACAGAAGATGGGTTCAAAGTTCGAAGTTATACCGGCCCTGAACGAAATGAAATTGATGAAGTAGCAAATACTAAACCGACAAATGAGTTTAGTTCGAAAGATTAATAGGTTTCCCATAAAAGGGGGAGTAACATGTAATGAAAAAGTTTATTACCCTATTGTTATTAATTTGTACTTTGCTTTTAGCATTTAATTTACTTTTTAAAGCTGCTCCAGTATATGCAGAGGAAGAACCCAGACCTTCTCTTATAGACGATATCATTCCAAAGAATAAGGAAAAATTAAAATATGAAGAATATCCACCAAGTAGTTATGGCATCGATGTTTATACTCCAGAAGGTGGATTTGGAGAATCTCTTAAATTCTGGAAATGGAAGGATAATATTAAAGAACAAATTGTAGCAACTATTTTTATATTAATTAGTATTGGATGGTCAGTAAACCTTGCAATTAGTAGTTTTGTGACTAGTATGGTAGGCCAATCAATGAGTTTAAATATAGTAGCTGATGTTGGAGATAAGCTAGGTGATGTAATCTCTAAAGCGGCAGGCTTCAATGGTTCTTGGAGTAATGGAATATATAGTGAATTAATTGGACTCATGTTAGCTTTATTAGCTTGCTGGGTTATCTGGGTAGGCTTTGTACAACGACGCCAGTCAGAGATGCTAGGAGGATTGTTAAAAGCATTAGGTATTTTAGTTTTCACCCTAGGTTTTTTTGCGAATTCAAGTTATATTATCAAAGGACTTAATACTTTCTCCGAACAAGTAAATAAAACTGTTCTTGATTCAACTCAAAGTATTAGTGGAGCAAGTGAAGTATATTCAAGTGGTGTCGATTCTATCACTGATTTAACGCATACTCTATTAATCAAACAACCTTATACGTTATTACAGTTTGGTACAACAAATATGAAGAAAATTGGTGATGAGAGAATTAAGAAAATGTTAACAACGACAGATCCTGATGAAAGAAAAGCTCTTTTAAAGGATGAAGTTGAGGTTCAGAAAAACCAAACACTCTCGTTAGATGCTACTTTTGAAAGAGGGGCACTTGTATTATTACTTGGAGCAATTAATCTACCTTTATGGATCGTTCTTGGATTATGCAGTATGACGATGTTATTCTATCAATTAATGTTTATTATTGTAGCTTTAATGTCACCTGTAATGTTATTAATGGCATTAGTTCCAGCCTGGACTGGAACAGCTAAAAGGTTCTTAGCTGAATTATTTAGAACACTTTTAATGAAAGTAGCAATAGGCTTTCTGGTTACTTTAATGTTTTGGGTATCGTCAATCCTATTTAGCGCTACCGACAAATATGGGTATTTAGTTGTAGCTGCATTACAAGTACTTTCATTCTTAGGTGTTTGGTTATACCGTAAAACAATTTTTGATGCTATTACTACAGTACCAGCAAGTACAGGAGCTGCACGCGCATCAGATGCTATGAGTAATATTAGGCAGAAATATCGTGATGTTAGACGTAGATCTAAGTCAGTTGGAAGAGGTGTAGCAGTAGCTGGAGCCGCGGGTGTTGCAAGTGCGGCAATGGCCGGAAAAGTAGGTAAATCAGGCTATAGTAAGTTTAAACAGTTGAAAGAAAACTATGCTGATAGAAAAGAAAAGGTAGCAGATGGTAAGCGCAAGGAAAAAGAGCAAATGCAAGCAGAAAAAGAAAAAAATATTAATCAAATGAAAAAAGAAGAAAATTTAGGTGTTCGCGATAGAAAAGGAAATCAAGAGCAAGAAAGGGTTAAGGAAGAAGTAGCCGCAACTAAAGAGAATCAAGAATTAGCAGTACGAGGGAAACATCAAGATAATGATTCTGAAATACAACAAGCAGAACTAAAAGATAAAGAAGAAGATGTAAAAGCGGAAGTAAAACCAGTAGCGGCAATTAAAATACCAACGGGTCAAACTAAGTCAACGGATGATAAACCGATTATAATACCACAGTCAGGGACGACACCAATACCAGCGAATCCGATAGAGAGTAAACCAATTACAACACCACAGTCAGGAACAACACCAATACCAGCGAATCCGATTGAGAGCAAACCAATCACAACACCACAGTCAGGAACAACACCAATACCAGCGAATCCGATAGAGAGTAAATCAATTACAACACCACAGTCAGGAACAACACCATTGCCAGCGAATTCGATAGAGAGTAAGCCAGTCACTACTTCCCAGGTGAGTACACCACAAAAACAAGTAGAGGTAAAACAAGTTAATCAACAACAAAATAAAAATGTTCCTAAAGTGAATAATCAACAACATGTAAAAGAAGGAGCAGATATTAAGAAAGTTAACGAAAAAGCACAAACACAACAAGAAGCTGTAAAAAATGTAAAAGCAAAAGAAACGATAAAACCAAAATAATTCAGCACGTGAGGGAGGGTTTATACATTGAGTGCGGAACCAAATCGCGACTTTGAAAATGAACATCATCCTGAAGCTGAGCTAGGGAATGCTAAGCCTGCCTTGAAAAAGGCAGGCCATTCTTTAGGGAAGACGGCTGGTAAAGGAACAAAAGTAGCGGGTAAAGCAGTTGCACAAGTAGGGAAGAAAGTAGCAGTTAAAGTAGCTCAAAAGGCAGCTACAGTTGCTGTTGCAAAGCCATTATTAATAATAGCCGGTGTTATTCTGGCTGTTGTTGCAGGTTTAGGTATAGTCATATTTTTATTAACTGCTAGTATGAGTGAAGATGAAGTCAGTCCTGGAGGAATTGGTGGTCCTTTTGCCCCAGGTACAGCAAGTGTTAGTCCTGAAGTAATGAGATGGGAGCCATTGGTAAGGAAATATGCGGCACAGCATGGTATTGAAGCAATGACTCCTTTAATTCTTGCTCTTATCCAACAAGAAAGTTCTGGAACACAATTAGATGTAATGCAAAGCTCGGAATCACAAGGGCATCCTCCAGGGTATTTTACTGATCCAGAGGAAAGTATAAAATATGGTTTAATGCATTTTGCTGATTGTCATAAAAAATCAAATGGTGATCAAAATACTACATTACAATGTTATAACTACGGAACCGGATACGCTAACTATGCAGTTTCGAAAGGTGGATATACACACGAGAATGCAAGAGCATTTTCTGCAGAGCAATCAGCTAAAAATGGGTATAAATGTGGTTTGTGGCGAAGTGCAGAGGCTGTAGCTAATAATTGGTGCTATGGTGATCCCGATTATGTCCCACATATTATGAGATACTATCAACCTGGACAAACTCCTGGTGGTTCTGGTGGAATTGCTGGTGGTAGTGTTTTAGGTGATGATGTATTCCAAGCAATTATGGCAGAAGCACTAAAGTATCAAGGATGGCCATATGTTTTTGGAGGGCGAACGCCAAATACATCATTTGACTGTAGTGGAATTATTGAGTATACGTATTCAAGGGTTGGTATTAATTTATTTGGTACTGCACAAACCCAATGGGATAAAACCCAACGTGTAACAGATCCTAAGCCAGGAGATTTAGTATTTTTCCATAGCACTTATGCTACAAGTAACTACATTACGCATGTTGGCATTTATGTAGGAAATAATACAATGTATCATGCTGGCGATCCAATTGACTATGCTGATTTAAGTAAACCATATTTTCAACAGCATTTTGCGGGATATGGTCGTGTAGTTAGATAATAATGCATGTAACATCTAGCAACTTATGAAACTGCGAAAAGGAGGTAAATCATGAAGAAAATCATCATTATAATAGCAATTTTATTAATAGCTAGTGTAGGGTTTTTAATAAAATATCAATCTGATAACGAAAAACTTAAAACTGATAATATAAAATTAACGAAAAAAGTGGAAAAGGTGGAGGCACAATACAACGATACGAAAAAGGAATTGTTAGCTCTAAAGAGTAATAATCAACAACAAGTAAAAGAAGCTGCAGAACGATTTCTTAAAGCTTTCCGTACTTATGATACAGGTAAAGGCGAATCTTACCTTGCTAATATCGATGCATATATAACACCAAATGCAAAGAAAGAATTAACACCACCAGGTGGACCAACGCAATCTGCTCCTGGAACTGGAGATGAGAAAGAAAAGAAGAAAGTTTCATTTCAATCTGAATACACAGGTGGCGAGTTGTATTATGCATTTTTGGATACTACAAAAGCAAATGTATTAGCAAAAGTAAAAAGTAAAATTACAGTTAATGGTGTTTCATCTGATAATATGTCATTAATGCAAATAAATCTTATCTATGATGGAAATAAGAAATTATGGCTTGTCGACAAACTTATACCTTTAGCAGATTTAAAAGATCGTACGCCTTAGGATTTGTACACACTAAACATGTAGATTAATAAAAAAAAGAGCCTTTTTTTATTTTTAATGAGAGGGGCCTTTTTGGAATTTTGTAAACTTAAAATAGGTTCGTGAAGTAATTACTAATGTATGGGTGTTTTATCACTTCAATTATGTAGATAACATCTGATGTTAAGGGGGTAAGTTGAAGAAAGGCACCTTAGGGTGTCTTTTTTATGATTAGCAATAAGTTTTAAATTTTGCAATAACATCCAACGAGCTTATGAGGAGCTAGACGGACGTCAGCAAGGCCGTTTTGCAAAACACGTTTCATTGTACGTGAAAATGTTGCAAAACAACAAGGATATACTATGATTTGATTTCATCATAAAAGAAATCATTTCCAATATCTACAGGTATAATTTTACCGAATGTGGTAAGAGAGCAAATTGCTCTCTTTTTTTTGTCTTTTAGATGTTCCCCCAATTCTAAAGGGACAATTATCCATAATGTTCCCAATTAGATATAATACATCAAATAAATATCAAATTTATGTTAGGGGGAACGAACTTGAATGGATATTTTTATAGACAGACTCCTATGTTAACCACTATACCTAAACCTTGGACACATGAAATACCATGGTGGTGGTGGCATAATCATATTCCACTACCAGATCCACCACCAGATCCATATGCTCATCCTTATAGTATACCGGCACAACATTTTCAATCATATCAACAGTATCACCAATATCAACATCAACCATATAGGTGACTATTTTTTACTAATAGATAAAAAGGAGAGACTGGTACTCTCTTTTTTATTTCCCTTCGACAAAATATGACAATATTCGAATTAATTGTTTGTTATGATAAGCTCGGAAATCTTACATTTTACATAATTGGAGGAAATAAAATGAAAAAACCGTTCTACAAAAAATGGTGGTTCTGGCTTATCGTTGTTATCATAGTGCTTGGAGCTTACGGTAATAGCAGTAAGGATAAAGAAGAAACTAAACCAGCTTCTACTGAACCAAAACAAGAGGCTAAACAGGAAACGAAGAAAGATGAGCCTAAGAAGGAAGAAACTAAACCTGAGCCTAAAAAAGAAGAACCTAAAAAGGAACTTTCTAAAGAGGGCGAATCTTCTAAAGTTAAAATTGCGGTAGGTTCTGTTGAATCAAAAGATTCAGTAGGTGGCGAATACTTAAACGAAAAAGCGCAAGGCGTGTTTAAAGTAGTTGAAATTACAATTACAAATAATCAAAAAGACGCTATCACTGTTGATGCTAACAGCTTCAAATTAGTTGATAATAAAGATCGTGAATTTACATACTCTACACAAGCTCAAACTGCTTTCGATGTAGGCAACGGTGGTAAATCTGATTTCTTCTTAAAACAACTTAACCCTGGCTTATCTCAAACAGGGAAAATTATCTTTGATGTTCCCGCTGACGCACAAGGCTTAGTTTTAAAAGCTCGTGGCGGTATGATGGGTAAAGAAATTAAATTAAAAGTAGAATAGTCGAAGGCACTCGAAAGAGTGCTTTTATTATTTCAAATTAAGAGGACGTGTATTCTTGAGTATTCGGGTGAATCCGTAACGAAGTGGAAGAATTGCACGAAATGGAAAGGTAAAAAAATAATGGATATGTTAGGGAGGAAATAACAACATGACAAGCAACAAGAAAAACATCAAACAAAAAGCACTATATGGAACATTGGCGGCTTCTCTGCTATTCTCTGGATTTATGGTTTATACCTGGGATAAGGTAGCAAATGACTATAACAATTTAGTAGACGAGTACAACAAGTTAAAGAAAACGGAAGGGGGTACGGCCACTACTAAATGGGACAGTAAGAATATTAATAAGTTCTTATATCATGCGGAAAAAATGGTAAACGAGGCTAAAAATCCTCTTTATGATGAAATGACAGCGGATATCATTCTAATGGAGATAAAAAACGCCTTTTTGGAGGTAAAACAATTGAAGTTACCGAGAGAGTATGAGGATGCTATTTTCTGGGTTTATTCTTCAGCTGATACTTTACAAAGTGTATATACTAACGATTCTTTTAGTAGCCAAACGAGGGAAACACAAAGAAAAACGTTAGAGAAGCAAATTGAAATTGTAAAGGAACTTACTGACAAATACAAGGCCTAGAATACATAAAAAAGATTTTTATTAACATATGGACTTGGAGTAATCTCCTTAGACATCCCAAGAGATTTTTTACAATAATATAACTACTAGGAGGAAGCATATTGAAGAGAGTTATTTTAACAGTAGGATTATTTACAATACTATTAACAGGCTGTAAATCAGGAGAACCAACAACAGAAAATTATAAAGTAACAGAGGTAGGACGTGACTATGTTTATGCTAAATGCATCGAACATAATGGAAAACACGATCTTGAATTTGATACATCAGATGAACGCTTTTGGGATAATAAAGAATACGGTTATATAGCCAAAGGAGATGTGTTTGAGATAGTTTCCTATGAAGAATCAGACGAGGTAATTTCACATCGTAAACTTGATGTAGAAGAAGCTATGAAGGTTGAAGGGCTTATTGACTAATAACCCCCTAATAAAGTAAGGAAAAGGCACCTTAGGGTGTCTTTTTTTCATTTCGACATGATACGACAAAATAGTTATGATTATATTTGTTATGATAGTTCAGGTGAATCTTACATTTTAAACGCTGGGGGATACATACTATGAACAAAAAACTATTAACAACACTTACTTGTTTAGCTTTATTCATGGGATTAGCAGCATGTTCATCTAACGAGACAGCAAGTACTTCCAAAGAATCTAAAGCTGAGCAAGAAGCACAAAAGGAAGCTGAGAAAGCGAAGAAAGCTGAAGAAAAAGGGACTGTGAAAAAGGAGAAAGCTGAACAAGAGACGGCTGAAAAGCAACGCAAACAGCAAGAAAAGGCTACAAAAAAGGAACAACCAACAACTACTTCTGGTAACACTATTAAAGGCTTAAAAGACGAACTATCCATTGGTATGCCATTTAAAGATTATCTTGCTAAAAAGAAATCATTAAATGTAGAGAATCCCTTCAGTATTTCACTCGGAAAAGGTAATGTAGGTAGTGTTCTTCAAGCTCAAGATGGAGTATTAGTTGTATGTATTGATGGAGAAAAGATATTCGATTTAAAAACATTTAAAAATGTTGAAGAAGCTAAAGAATACGAAAAGAGCTTAAAAGTAAAATAATAGATTCAATTCATATTTCTCAATCACCAATATAACTTAATATGGTAAAATATTATTTGGATGAAAGTCCAAATACATATTATTAAAATTAAAGTGGTTCAAGTCGGAGGAAGGCACCTTAGGGTGTCTTTTTTTCTACCTATAAATGATTAATTGTTATATAATAATATTATTGTATTTTAGGAGGAACATAAATGAATAAAAAACTAATCATTGGAATTATCGCTGTACTAGTAGCTATCATTGCTTCCGTAGCTATTTTTAAAGATTCCAAATCAGAAGATATGAAACCTAAGTATTCACAAAAAGATATGGATAAACTTATCGATCAACACTTTAATGAACAGCAAGAATTAAAAACACAAATCAAAGAGTTGAAATCTAAAGTAGACTCCTATGAAAAAGAGCAAACTAGGTCACTTCAAAAAACTACACAGCCGAGTCAAGAAACACCTAAACCGCAAGAACAAGAACAGCCTAAAAAAGAAGACGTAAAGCCGGAGTCTCAACCGGAAAAGAAAGAAGTACCTAAACCAGAACAAACTACTGGAACATTAGCGAACCCAGTAAAGAACATCGACAAAACAGAAGCTATGAATAAGGTTAAAGAAAAAGCTAAGAAAGACTTCCCAGATGATTATTCTACTCAAAATTATGTTGCAAATAAACAATCCAAAGCATTTGACTATTTAAATAACATTGAAATTAAATCGCAAGAAGAATTAAATATTATAAATAAGGCACTACTTGATTTTCCTACTGATTTTTCAACAGCAAAATATGTATATGAAAAACAAATGAAAGCTAAAGGTGAGCAAGAGGCCCAGTAATAATTTAATAAAATAGATAATAAATATGGTAAAATAATATTTGGATGGGAGTCCAATACATATTATTAAAATTAAAGTGGTTCAAGTCGGAAGGCACCTTTGGGTGTCTTTTTTTATTACCATTCGACATAATATAACAATATACAGATTGATAGTTTGTTATGATAGTCTAGGAAATCTTACATTTTATACATCGGAGGATACATATTTTGAAAAATAAACTATTACTCGCACTAACAAGTTGCATTTTAATTATGGGATTGACAGCATGCTCATCTAACGAAACAGCAAGTAATTCTAATGACTCTAAAACTGAAGAAAAAGCACAAAAAGAAACAGAGAAGGCCCAGAAGTTGGAAGAAAAGACGAAGCAAGAAGAACAGCAACGTCAAGAAGCAGAAGTTCAAAAACAGGCAGAAGAGAAAGCAAAACAAGAAGCCGAAGCTCAAAGACAGGCGGAAGAGAAAGTACAGCAAGAACAAGCAAAAAGAGAAGAACAACAACGTCAAGAGCAGGAGCAGGAACAGGAACAAGCCCGTAAACAACAAGAAGCACAAGCGCAAAAGCAACGTGAAGTGAAGCAACAAAAGAAAGAAGAACCTGAACTTTGCGGTTCACCAGAAGTTGGAATAACATGTGAACATGTTCAAAAAGAATGGGAAAATGAGCAAAAGATTGAAAAAGAACTCAAAGAAAAAGAAGAACGCCAGGAACGAGAAGATTTGGAGTATGCAAAAAGGAAAGCGCAATCATTTGAGGATAAAGAACGAGAAAAAATGAGTTGTGATGACGTAAAAAATGTTCTTGAACAATTAAAAAATGCCGAACAGAATCCGGCCACAAAAGAAAGTATTGTAAAGTACCAAGAAAAAGTTAATATGTGTAGCAAGTAATAAAAAAATATTTGGATGGAAGTCCAATACATATTATTAAAATTAAAGTGGTTCAAGTCGGAAGGCACCTTTGGTTTTCTTTTTTTATAAAAAAGGACTCATAAAACGCCTTGAATTATTTAATTTAAATATTTATATTATATTAATACATTATAAATAAATATATTAATATAAAACACTAAAAATTTGTTATAATTAGTAAATAATTCTATTAATTAGATAGAGAGGATACAATATTATGGGTTATAAATTTCGTAGAATTATCCAGTTTTCCCCGGGTGTGAAAATTAACTTTACATACACAGGTATGGGAGGGAACTCTATTTCACCTGAATCAAGAACAACAACTTATGTACCTGGAACTGGAATCTCGTATACACCACGAATAGCTGAGTCAAACAACTATTATATACAACGAGGGTATCAAGGACTAAACACTTCCTATCCCACTATGGATGAACAAGATTACAATACGGTAAATGCATTTGAGCCAATAAAAGAAACCCAAACTTACCTTGTTACTGCTTTTCGTAAAAAGGATAATCAAGTAAACTCCGTAGGTAGAAAACTAATGAAACCACTTTCCATAATTACAGGCTTGTTTGCGGGCCTATTCTTAATTATGATGCTTATTATACCGGCTCTAATCATGGCATTCTTTTCTTTCCTATGCTATAAAAATATAAAAACACCATTTGCAGTTGTATGCCCAGAATGTGATGCAGAAAATCTATTCATTTTTGAAGAAGAGAAGATTGCTTGTCGTAAATGTGAGAGTACTCTTATAATCCAAAAATAAATGGTTCTCAAATTAACGTCTCTTTATTAGTCAAAACAATATAAATCTAATTATAAATATAAATAGATAAAAAAGAGGGATAAGTGAATATCATTATTAACTTTGAAGCGTTTAATCCAACTATAAACGACTTAGCTATCAAACTTGCTATGGTACTGTTTATACCGTTATTCTTAGCATTGATTGTCAAAGTGTTACTTATGAAATTTATGAAAGAATCGATTGTCGGCAGATTAGCAAGCCTATCTTTGTTATTTTTCATGTACTATGTATTTAAATTTGTTACAGCGTAAAAGGTACCTTAGGGTGTTTTTTTATGTATTAAAAGACCTACCTATTTCCTTAGGTAGGTCTTTTGTGATTTTGTATTTGCGAACGATGATATTATGACAAAACTCCTTAATCCCCAAACTCTCTGATCGTTCTTCTGCAATACGCTTAAAATACTAGTCTAAAGTACGAGCAGCTGCATAGAATGATCCAGAACCACCATTTCTGTGAGTAACTTTAAGCTTATATTTTCCTTTTGAAAGAGTATTGTACGTATTTGTAAAACCCTTTCCTGCTGCTAACGATCCAGAACCAATAACATTACCTTTTGAGTCTTTTAAAGACCAGTCAAGTGTACCTTTAGTATTGTTTGTCATATGAACTCTCATATCTGCTTTTTTTACATGCTCAAACGATACTTCTCTTTCACCATTTATCAGACTGAAATCATCTTTAAGTATTTGGGTACGTTGGATAATTGGTGCTGAATTTTTAGTATTATCTACACCTTCTGTACTTGCTGATGCTGCTCCAATCCCTCCAGTTAATGCGATACCAGTTGCTAATGTTCCTACTACTAATTTCTTAAACATAATAAATCCTCCTTAAATGTTTTTTATAACTCGCACCTTAAATGTATCACTTTTTAAATTTTTGTAAATATTTTGAATTTGTAGAAATATTTATTTAAATTTTGTTAATATTGGTAATACACTTTATCAAATGGAAAATAAAGGGATTTGTGATGATATGTAATAATGCATGTTCATTCGGCAAAAGAATATGATAAACTCTAACCACCTGTTCTATTTTTTCAGTTATCTTGGAAACCTTACTTCTTATTTACCCAAATGGAAGGCGCTTTATGGCGCCTTTTTTTTATTTTTAAGTGGACCTGCTCAATTCATTCCTAAATACATAAGGTAATGTGAACCCATTAAATCACATGGAATGAACCCTATTTTTACCTTCTGATCTAAAGGAGGCACCATTGTTATGGGATATGGTGGTAGTTGCGGCGAAGGCTGCGGTTTCGCTGGAGGATTTGCTTTATTAGTTGTATTGTTTATTTTATTAATCATTATCGGATGTAGTTGTTTCTGCTAAAAACTATTGGAAAAGGCACCCTTATATGGGCGCCTTTTTGTAAATTAAAAACTTACCTATTTCCGTAGGCGGTCTAAATGTGATTTTGCACAATTGAGTTATAGCAAAATCATTTATATTGAAAGTAATTAAAATTAACTTAGTAATCCTAATACCCTAATAATCTCAATTGTTTTATTATCTTTTATTTTAAAATGTAGTCTTTTCCCTATGCGTTCACTAATTACAATATTTTCAGAGGCTAATTTACGTAAATGTTGTAGAATCAAATCTTCTGTAATTTTTGTTTGCTTACTTAAATCAGAAACTGACAACGATCCATATGTAATCAATTTACAAACAATTGATAATCGAGTAGAATTCCCTAATAAACCTAAAACTTTTATACTTTCGGTATAGAAACTAAAATCCATATGAAAAGCATGTAACAGATCTTCCAACCTCCTAAAATAAGATAAATATCAACCAAAATATCTTAACATAAAAATAGCGAAAAACACCCTAAAATATACCAATTATTCATTAGGAAAAATGATACTTGAATGGGAGTCCAATACATATTATTAGAATTAAAGTGATTCAAGTCGGAGGAAGGCACCTTAGGGTGTCTTTTCTATGTAAATAAGCTGCCCATATGGACAGCTTATTATAGTTTTTTGCTTAAAGTTCCTTTTATGGAATGAAATAGATGCTAACTATTTAATCCATCCTTCATAATAAGCAACATGCTCCCCTCCATTGTCGTTTACGTACTTAATTCCTTTTAAATACCAGACGATTGTGCCGCCACAAGCTTGCTCAGTTTTAGTGTTACTGAAGTATTGTGATTTTTGTCTCTCTTCTTTTTTGTACTTACCATCAGTAGTTTTGTCATACTTACATGTGAACTGTATTGTTTCATTTGGTTTAGTTGCTATGTCTGCTGATGCAGCACCAATTCCTCCTGTTAATGCAATACCTGTCGCTAAAGCCCCAACTACTAATTTTTTGAACATAATAAATCCCCCTTTAATAGTTTTTTATAACTTGCACCTTAAATGTATCACTTTTGTGATTTTTGTAAATATTTTGAATTTGTATAAATATTTATTTAAATTTTGTCAATTTTTGTAATTAATTTTATCAAATGGAAAATAGAGGTATTTATAGTGATATGTAATAATGCATGTTCATTCAGCAAAAAATCGTGATAAAATCTAAGCACCTGTTCTATTTTTTTCAATTAAAATGGAAACCTTACTTCTTATTTACCCAAATGGGAGGCGCTTTATGGCGTCTTTTTTTTATTTTCAAAAGGCCATGCTCATTTAATCCATAAAAACATAAAGTAATTTGAATCCATTAAAATACATGAGTGACTCCTTATTTTTCTCCTACTCTTTAAAGGAGGAATTATTATGGGCTTTGGTGGTAGCTGCGGTGGCGGCTGTGGCTTTGCAGGAGGATTTGCTTTATTAGTTGTATTATTTATTTTATTAATTATTGTTGGAGCTTCTTGCTTCTGCTAAAAACTATGGGAAAAGACACTCTTATTTGGGTGTCTTTTCTTTATGCATAAAAAAGCCTCATCTTCCTATAGAAAAGATAAGGCCTTTATATACTATTCAGTATAAACACATTTTGCTTCTCCAAAAAGACCACCAGTGTCCCATTCGCGCACAATTCAAAGGTGTACGATCGTTTCGCATACTTGGATTTGAAGGTGGTTCATAGCCATTATTTACAATACTACCAAAAATAAATATCCCTCCGATTACAAATACCACAGCAACGATTGATAGTGTCTTCCCATTAGAACCAGTAACAATGTCATTTACAACTTCTTGTGCTTCTTGCAAAGGTTTACCTTTTAAAAATAATGAAAAAAATAGAGATTATAAATACGAAAAATAGAACAATTATAAATTTCAGAAAATATTTCTGGAAAGCTTAGTTTCTTAGCTAAAAGTAACAATAATTCAAGTAGAAGTATTATTTTTGAACTTTATAAATATTGAACAAGAGAGAGGAGATATTTTTATGGATTCAAAAACTTATGAAAAACTACAGGCACTACGTAGATATAAAGAGCCAATTCAAGCGGTATTGAGAACGGTTAAAAGACACGATAAAGACGATCCAGATACTGAATATGCTGAGTTTGCCCTTGAAAATGGTAAGATTATAGGTGTTTGTAAAAAAGAGGACTTCTCTGATTACTCTTTTAGAAGTATTACACAATTCACAGGTAATATTTTTAATGTAGTAATTACTCAAATGTCTGATGAACTAGATGTAAATAAAGTTCAGGTTTCAGTAAAAGAAGCAAGCAGAAGATCTGCGGATGCTTTAATGCGTGAGTTAATAGAATTGGAGCAAGATCAAAGACTGCAAGAGCCAACCTACGAAGCAGAGATAACTGGATACAACATGAATGCTCAGGTTCCTACTATATTTTTACGCATTAATGGTGCGGAATGCTTCATGAAATTACATGAACTAAACTATGGAAGAGTTTATAAAAATGCTGTGGATCGCTATGCGCCTATTGGTGAACGCATCCCAGTTAAGGTTCTACAATTTAGTCCGGAGCAACGACTAATTCATGTTTCTAGGAAAGCGGCAGTGGAAAATCCTTATCAGCTGTTATCTGAATTAGCTGAAGGGGACACAATTGTAGGGCGAGTTGTAAATGTTGATCCGCGTTTTGGAGTTTTTGTTGAATTGGACCAAGGCTGCACAATTAAAGGAATTGTCCCTAAAACAATCGAACAGCCACTATTGGATGAAGTAGTAAGTATGAGAATTGTGAATGTGGATGTAGAAAAAGAGCGAGGGTCGGGGGTTATTTTTAAGTTTCCTTTTGGACGCAAAAAAGTTAACGACCCAACGGCGTTTTTATATAACTAATGAGTGCGCCGCAGGTTTCCGTACAAGAGAAAGGAAAGGCGGTTCAATATTGGCTTAATAGAGACCAATCTTTATCACTTTGGGATGACCCCTCTTTGCAGGGGGGACCAATTCTTCCAGATAAATTCAAACCACTCACAGATTTACGTAGTATTTATGACAGGATTAATTCAGGTTTTATAAATGAAAAAGATAATTTAATACTAAAGCTTATTTGGGATTCATTAGCGATTACTGAAGCACAAATCAAAAATTTTGTGGAATCTAAAATTAGTAGGTCACAGGTTTCAGAATCGTTGAAAAAACTGGTACTGTATGGGTTTGTTAGTCGATGGGAGATAAAATCGGGGTTATTTCCGGATCAGCCCAAAACCTCTGCTCCAATTACATTAAATACTGCTGGTCATTTGATGATGTGGGCTTATCATAACCGTAATACAAATTATTCTTTAAAGCCAGAACAGTGGTTAAAGCTTGGGGTGGCAGGTGTACAAAGATTTGTCACTATGAATCAGATAAAATATGAGTTTGCAGTAGGCCAACAATTATTAAAAAACTGGTGCTGGTATCCAAAGCTAAAAGGTACTGGTAATGGACATAATCCAATTGCTGTTGGAGAAATTCAAACTCCAATTGGAAATCAAAACTTCATATTTGAAAGGGTACAACAAGGTCAGCGATATGCACAACATTTAAAATCGCGATTGAAAATTTGGGAAGATCAAATTCAAAATGGACCAAATAATGTATTGAATTTCGAAAACACAAAGAGTTTACCAGGAATTTTTATATTATCTATATCTAATCTTGCTTTAGCAGAACATGTTAGAAAGGAGCTAATGTTAGACTTACAAAAGATTCCTATAATGCTTTTAATAGATGAATGTATTCACAGTGAGGGATTCGCAAAATCTTTTTATATCTCAACTCAAAACGGAATTCAGCAAGCACCATTACCATTTTTGAGATAACAAGAGCTGCTTCAGGTAAATATGCTGAAGCGGTTCTTTGTTGTTTTAACGATGAATCGATATTCACAACTCAATTTTTGTTTGCAATATATCTAATTTCATTTTTTATAGACTTCAATTAGAGTTGTTTTAATGAAAAAACAATGTGTTGAATAGATAATTAAATAAGGCTTTTCTATTCCTTTCTAGAATGAACAGTAATGTATAATCAAATGTCCCTAAATGTAACAAGGGGGCAGTAAAATTTGGTTTATATTCATTTTTTTAGCTATTTTAGTAGCTAGTTATGTTGTGGCCCAATATTTTATTATGGATGGATTTCAAACAGGACTTGTCAAAATGAAGTTTATGTTTGTATCTAAATTAATTGTTTTTTGGTATATAATGTTATTTATACATATTACAACTAGTATAGTAGCATTAGTAATCGGTCCGTTTACATTATCCACAAAATTTAGAGGAAAGAATATTAACCGTCATCGAATAGTTGGGAGAATCTATATGGTTGATATATTATTAGGCGGCGTTTCAGGACTGTACTTATCCTTTTACGCTATGGGGGATTGGTAGCAAAGCTTGGTCTCGGTTTGTTATCCGTATTTTGGCTAACATCAGCATATCAAGCATTAAATAGAGTTAAGAATAGGAAAATTCAAGACCATCAAAATTGGGTGATTAGAAATTATTCTTTAACCTTTGCGGCAGTTACATTAAGAATTTGGCTACCTTTGTTTGTATTGCTATTTGGATTACAGCAGTTTGAAGTTAGTTACACTGTTATTGCTTGGTTAGCATGGGTACCAAATTTAATTATTGCAGAATTATTTATAAGACAAAGACTTAATAAAGGAAAATACTTGGTAAATGAGGATGTACATTTATGATGCAAATCTGATTTAATGTTAAGAATTGAAATTCTCAGCAATTCAATGTTTTTTGTAATTTTCCCCGCCGAGATTATGGAGTAACCTACCTTGGCGCTAGCGAGAAAATAATTGAACGAATGAAGTACGTTATTCAAAAGATTACTTTACCTTTTAATATTTTTACAGTATTCAACCAGAGAACGTTTCTTATGTAAGGAAGGGATATGAGGGGTTATATGAAAAGAATGAAAAATGTATGGTTATTAGTGTTATGTTTCTTATGTTTGAGTGGGTGCAATTATGAAAATGAAGATCAGGTGAAAAAATATATAAAAGAAAAACATGGTTTCGATGTTGTTGTAACAGATTGGGGCGGGATACATGAAGGAAATATGGGACATACGTACCATACTGTTCAGGCAAAGGATAATAAAAATATTCAATTTCGAGTAGAGGTAAATGGTATCTTCTATTCCACAATACAAGGTGATGAATACGAATATGGGAAAAACACATACGAGGAATATAAGAAATTCAAACCCATTCTTGAAGAAATGAAAAAGTTAGGTTACGAGGAATCTGAAAATAAAAATGTTCTTCAATATATAGTAGATTATAACAATGCAGCAGAAAAACCAACAGATGAGTTGTTATTAACCTTAAAAATGAGTAAGGAAATCGATTATAGTCAATTTGAAACTATAGAATTAGATCGTTTACATGCATTATTCCAACTCATTCAAAAGAGTAATAGAAAGATAACAGAACTTGAAATTGAGGATCATAATGATAAATCGATTGGTCTTCCTTTCGAAGATGTGCAAAAGGGTATAACGAAAGAAGAACTTCTACTAACAATGAAAGACACAGTAAGCGGTTATTGGACATATTTAATTGAAACACAAACAAAAGTCGTTGAAAGATTAAAAGAAATTCAAAATGACCGCTTTGTAATTAAAGATATTACTTGTGCACATCCGAAGGAAGGGAAATGCCCAAAATATGAAGCTACGATAGTTTTTAATGACAGTTCTATGGAGTATAAAAATGATCCCGATGTAATGGAGGATTTGACAAAGGTGGTCACGATTCTTAAAGAAGAACTACATAACGAGAAATTTGATATATTTGTATCCAACAAAGATAGAACAAGCTATTCACTCTGGCTAACGTCAGAGAAAATTCAAAACAGTAGTAACATTTATGAACTTATAAAATAATTGTATATCAAAAATAATATGTAATAGGTTCTATTGATAACTTTGTTTTTTCGACGCAAAGTGCATGAATGGTTTTGCTGCTTTTTACAGAAAATGAAAGTTTGTATTGGTTTTTCAATAACTAACATAACCATCTAACTCTTAAACGATAGATGGTTATGTTAGTTCTAAATGCTATATTTTTAAATGAAAGTCGTATAATTTTAAAAAGTATAAAGTTATGAATTAAGTTGTATCAGTATGAAATATCTCTTTAGAATGAATCAACCAAAAGTTTATATTTTCTAGGAACATGAACAGAAAATGAACAAATTTTTTTATGAAAACTGTTCATGCAATCCTAAAGAAAGAGTTGATTCTAATCAATCTTTTTTTAAAATCGATTCTTTTTTGTGAGTCATAGAATCTAATTTGGTAAGAGATTTTTGATTAAACTTTATTTTAAAGCAACGTTTAAAAGGAGTAAAAAATGAATACAATTAATAAAATCTTAAGTGATTTTGCAGATATAAATACAGATGAATACGTGAGGAATTATTATGAGCTTAGTATTATGTCAGAAAATAAAGAGGACAATATTTTTGTACTTGCCAAAAAGGCGACATATGCTACTAGTAATGACACATTAGAACTCATCCGCTTGAAAGAATGGAAAAAAGAATTCCTAATTTGCCAATATTCCAATGGAGAGTCTTCTTGGTTTGGGAAAATACCGTGCGGATATGATTTACATGGATTGACTCCGAAGGAATTTATAATAGAGCAGTTATTAAATGTATTCAAACAAGAACCAGATGAGGTTTATTGGATTAAATTAGATCCAGGAGGTTATTATGCATGCTGTTATGAAGAATATTTGTTTAAGACAAACACAGGAATTTATTTTTTTAGTATGCAAGTACACGATTAAATAATCAGGATTTGAAATGTAGTTTTATTAATAAAAAAGATTGATAACTTAATAATAAAGAAGAAGTCTCCATGTCCAAGGAATAAGAATTAAATGAAGAATACAGATAGTCCAGGTGAATTTTGTATTCTTCTTAATTCCTATTATATTTTTGAAAATAAAGTTAAAAAACCAAGCACCTAAAATTGTAACAGATAACTCAAAAATCGTAATTATCCATTCTAGTATAGTATGTTCTACATCAGGAGAAGCACCAGCCATACTAAGAATAACTATAACTGGAAATGAGGGTATATAAACAAGTAAATAAGAAAAAAAGTAAAAAATATATTTTATCAATGTTTTTCCTTCCATAAGATCCACTCCTAATATAGAACTAATAGTTAAAGGCGAATTATCAAACTTAGTCAAAAGTTACACATGTTATATTTTAAGTATATAAAGTTAGTGCTTTTATACATAATTGGAGGTCCCTAAATAATGTTATTTTAGAGGTCTTCAGTGGTGAAATATCATATAATATCAAGAAGGGATAAGGAACTATAGCAAACAAATAGTCTGCATATATCAATCTAATTATAGTAAAAAAGGAAAATTATTAGAATCTTGACTTTTTTCTACATGCTATCAGAAGGTAATGAGGAATTATAGCTTAATCCTTTAAAATATATCCATATTATAAAGAAAAATAGAACTTGAATACAAATAGGGGTCTGAATATTCTGTTGAAAATAAATTGAATATGATGATGATAATTTATATAATGTATGTAAGACTTTCTTTTTCTTTTTTTAATCCATAAATACTACAACCCTTTCGGGGAAATGACTTTGTAAAGCAGCCTTGCTTACAAAAATTCATATACCCGAAAGGGTTTTTTGTGTTTAAAAACAATTAGGCTTATGCCGTTTATATAGATATTTCCATAAGGAAAGGATGAAGGGTGTTGTATATATTTGAAAAGGAATTTTATTATGCAGTTACTCTAAAGGGTTTGTAACACTTCCACTAACTTATTAAACAAATTTCATACTAAGTAGTAGGAGTAAAAATAATGTATGTTACTACTAAAACGAATGAACTAAATGGATTTGAGCGAATAGCTAAGATTTTAGAGGAAGTTGAGAGATCTGGTACTCATCAGCAGATGATAGAAGTTCTAGTAGAAGGTAAAATATATCAATCTGCTTTTTGCTTTGCACATGTTGTTGCGGATATAGGACAGTGTGTTTCCTTACTACTTTGCACAATAATTGGGGGCATTGAGC
Source organism: Bacillus cereus group sp. MYBK195-1 (assembly GCF_051916605.1). Classification (NCBI taxonomy): domain Bacteria; kingdom Bacillati; phylum Bacillota; class Bacilli; order Caryophanales; family Bacillaceae; genus Bacillus; species Bacillus cereus group sp. MYBK195-1. The sequence goes on from NZ_JBQAGZ010000004.1 coordinate 28,342, forward strand.
GTACAGTTCAAAGTATAAAAGATGCGATTGATAATGGGATTTTCAATTTGAAGTTTGGTACTGAAGAAAAACCTCAATAAGTTATTTAAATATTTCTAGGTGTTAAAGTTCAATTTCAATGAATATGAAATGAATTATTGTATTAGTGAAATGGTAAAAGAGTAGAAAATCTTGTTTCCGAAGGTGGATTATGGAAGCGTGTTAGAAGAGGGTAATAGTTTAACTGACTATATGCTTAAATATGCAGAAATTATAGTAGAGAAGGTTTTACATGAGGTGAAACCATCCTATAACCCTCTAATAGATTTGCCTTTAGAGCATTTTCTTTCATAAAGGGAGGAAATTATAATGATAGGTGAAACTTTTAAAAATTTATTATTAAATTTGGCTGGTTTAATAGTGGGGTTAAGTGCTATATATTTAATAATTAAATATAGCTTCAAATTAACAGTAGAAAAAGCTATACCTAATTTAATAGCCTATGCTAGCTTATATTTACCAGGAGTTATAATATTTAGCTTAGTTGGGTATTTTTCAAGCTCATGGATTTTTGGAATTGCAATGGGTGTTATAGTTGAGGCAATTCGTTTCTATGGATTAGGAAGAATACTAAATAAAATATCCTCTTCATTAAGAGCGATGAAAGTGAAAATTGCTATAGCAAAAGCAAATAAAATTGCAAATACTAAAAATAAACCTTTAGAGGTAATTGAAGTTGCTCAATTTAGCCTTGAAAAAGAGAGCATAGTACAAGAGCAATCAGCAGTAATTGAATTGAAAAAAGAACAGAGAGAGATTATAAAAACAGGAGAATCAGAAATAATTGACGATGCAGATGATGTAGAAGATTTAGATGAAATGGAAGGCTTAGAGCGTGTAGCTGTACTAGAGCACATAGAAATGGTCGCAGAAACTAAAGAAGAAATACTAGTGGAAAATGATACTACAGTTAAACGTGAACGTAAGCAGGCAGAAAGTACACCTGATACACAGGAAATATATGAACAATTACAACTTGTTTTAGTTGGTGGGGATTTATAAAAAAATAATCAAGAAATTAGTTTAGATTAATATAAGAGCTATCATCATGTTTAATGATGATAGCTCTTTGTATTTAGAATTAAAAAGCTCGCTTTAAGATGAACTAGCTACTATCTTACTCTGTTTCAATAATGGCAAAATAAATATCATTGTACACTTGATGTACGCGAATAATAAACTTGTTAAAAAGTAATAACGTCATTTCAAAAAAATTTAGAAACGCATGGTAATAATTGGTGTAATCATTCTTTATCCTGTATGATAAAAATGGGAATATTCAATGTTTTCATAGACAATAATTGGCTTAATAGAAGTAGAAAAAATTATTAATAGGAACGAAAAGGATGACCAAAATGGGAATAAAAAGGAACCTATAGAATTTGCAATTTATATTTAATATATGAATTGTTTAACAGGAAAGGAGGTAGTGAAAAGCATTGAAAAAAAACAGTTGTAGTAAAGGAAATTACGGTTTTATATGGTTATAGATATGTATCACCACGTTGAAAATATTTTAACTTTTAAACAAAATAAACAACAAGGGGTAGATAAAATGGGGAAATATGTGAAAGACCAAAAGGTAGTTGCTTATACACTATTAGGATTAGAACCTTGTACAGTTGTAAGAGTTGGTTGGATTTTTATTACGGTAAGAGAAGAAGAAACGGGTCATCTATATTCTGTTAGAAAAAGTAAAATGACACCTATAGAGGAAGAGGAACACTATCTTATAGAAGAAAGTATTGATGATGAAGGGTTATTCGGTATAGGTAGATTGTTTGCTAAAATAGAAGCAGAAGACATGGAAGTTGCAAAGAAATCATTTGAAGAGAATGAAGACTTCCCTAAATACGAAGATTTCCATAAACCATCAGAAGGGAAACTGTATGGTGGAGAGTACTATACTACAATCAAAACAGGTAAAGAGTTACTAGAACAATACTTTAATCGAGAAGAGCTAGAACGTAATGGTACTAATTAAATTGGATGTGTAAACGGTTAAAGGTCAAATCTTATTTATGTTAGGTATATAGACTAAGAAAATTTATATTCGTTTTTGGGGAGGACAAAATAATGGATTTGGTAAAAAAATTTTTAAACGGTTTGAAAGTAGCATTATCAACAGATGATCTCGAAGCACTAAATAAAGCATACGGTGCTACAAAAGGGGATATTGATATATTAAGAACGAAATATCCAAATTGTCCACAATCGTTAATCACTTTACTTGAAAATATCGATGGTACATATTGGCGGAAATATGGAGAAAACGAAGTCACGGTATGTATTTTAGGTTCAGATGTTGAAGAGTATCCATATTATTTGCTTTCTACACAGGAAATGATCGAAAGTTCAAAAGAAGGAGAAGACGTCTCCTATCTTTTAGAATACCAAGATGAAGAGGATACTGTTGACTCCAAGATAAATCCAGAAGGACTTCTCCCTGGCACGTATATTCACTTTTCAGATTGTATGAACAACGGTGGAACATCAAAGCTGTATATTGATTTTAATCCTTCTGATGAAGGTGTATGTGGTCAAATCATTCGTTTTTTACATGATCCTGATGAATATGAAGTGATTGCAAACAGCTTTGATGAGTATTTACAGAATCTTATTGATGGTAATTTTAATTTTCTAGACGGAGAAGAATCTCAATAATGTGTGAAGAATTTTACTCAAATATTGGAGGAGATTGCGATGAATCAAGATCCAATTTTACAAAAGGTAATAAATGGTAAAATATGATCCATGATTCTTCTTTCCGAACAGCATATGAAGCTCGAGAGAAATTACTTCTAGATGAACAAGCTAAGTTAGCGCATGCAGAACAAGAGGGCATGGAAAAAGGAATCGAGCAAGGTAAGATGCAGATAATCCGAGGAATGCATGAAATTGGTGTACCACTTGAAACTATTGCAAAAGCAAGTAAGTTGAGTGTGGAGGAAATTGAACGTATCTTAAAGCTAAAATAAATATATATGAGTATACAGAACCTTTGTGTAGAAAAAATTAGACGTTTATTATCATAGTAGGTTTAATGGGAAATCATTGTGGAAGATTTTGGAATTTCTTTTTCTTAATCAATTTTTGGATGTTTTTCATGCTGCTCACAATTATATAAAAAAGTCGAAAGAAGAACGTGAAATGTATTCACGATTAATAAATATGATGCAAATCTAATGTAATGTTGAGGACAGAATTCTTCAGTAATTCAATGTTTTTTTATGATTCTTCCCGCTGAGAGTTTGTAGGAAGAAAATACTAAAATGTTTACTATAAAGCCTCAATATATGAGATTTTTTCTATGTGTAAAGTTACTTTTCAAAGAGAATAGCTAACTTAAGGAGCCTTTCTCATACTTGAACCGTCTTAATTTTAATAATATGTATTGGACTCTCATCCACATCTTATTTTCCCGTGTTATGTAATGTCGGTCAGTGAGAAAAAAAGGTACTCTTTCGAGTACCTTTTTACTATTCTACTTTTAACTTAATTTCTTTACCCGTCATACCACCACTAGCTTTTAAGAAAATTCCTTCAGCATCTTTTGGTATATCAAATACAATTTTACCTGTTTGTGTTAAACCAGGATTCAATTGTTTTAAGAAGAAGTCAGTTTTTCCACCGTTAGCTAAGTCAAAAGATGTTTGACCTTGTGTTGAATATGTGAATTCGCGACCTTTACTATCTACTAATTTAAAGCTGTTAGCATCAACAGTGATAGCGTCTTTTTGATTATTAGTAAGTGTAACTTCTAAAATTTTAAATACACCTTGTGCTTGTTCTTTTGTATATTCATTGCCTACAGAATCTACTGTTTCCATAGATCCTACAGCGATTTTCACATCAGAAGATACCCCTTCTTTTGATACTGCTGTAGTGTCTGTTGAAGTTGTTTCTGTTGAATCACCGCCACCAGCAACCATAGCAATTATTCCGATTACAAATAAAACTATAATGCCTAGGCATCCAAACTTAAATATTTTTCCCACGTTTGTTCCTCCAATTATGTAAAATTTAAGATTGCAACAGTAATAATAACACATTATACATCTTTATATTGTCATATTATGTCGAACGGAAATAAAAAGATAGTTTGGAAGTTTCAGATATCATTTCTGTCCTATGACCTATTTTTCCCCGTATTTCGTCTGTATCTCATATTCATAAAGGTAAATGCGCTATAGCCAAAAATTTTCATCTATTTTTGGTAATTGATTCATGTAAAATTTGTTTGTTGGTACATAACTTCATCTATTTTTTAAATATTGTATTATTAGGATGCCGAGGTGAAAATAATTATGTATATGGGTTTCGACAATCAGGAAGATTGACAAAGTATTGAGAATTACTGGACTGTCTGGCCAAATTTAAGAATTTAAACAAATGCATTATTAAAAAAGAACTCTTATGGAAAGATAAGAGTTCTTTAAAAAATGTTGTATTTGAAACCCGTGATGTTTCACAAAAATATTACGTATATGCAATATATAGAGTCAATGAAAATAATAAAGGTGCATATAATCTATATTTTAATTAGTTCAGCCCCTTGGAGGGCGCTCCAAGGGGTTAAGATTCGAGAATTCTTAAACTCTTGTTAATTTATATGAGAACTCCGTGAACTACTCGCCACTTAGCAAAGCTTGATGGGGGAGCTTCTCAGTTCCACGACGAAAGTAACCTTTCGTCTCCCTGAGCGTTACTTCGGGGTGTTCCATCCCTAGGTCCAACGCATGGATGCTCTGTTGGTACGGTTGATATTTTACGCAGGAACCGAATGGCTTGGTTTTCGCACTCTATTTTCTTCCTGCAACCTTCTATATCAAGTTATCAAAGAACTTCATATAGCAAGTTTATCAAAAGTTTTTGGCTATGCCAAACCGAAAGTCATCTCCGACCTATCGTAGGGCTACGCCCTTCACACGCTTGAGGAAGGAGAATTCTTTCGGGGAATACGTTAAAGAGTACCTATGCAATTTTAACACTCAACCATATATTTTTTAAACTGTATATATAGATTTATTTGTTAGTAGGTATCATGTTGCATAACCATAATTGGTGAGCGAAGGTGAGGGGACAACAGAAGTACTGACTGAACCTACGGAGTATAAATGAGAAGATTCTTGGTTTTCTCCCAACCACCAAACATAAAGCGAATAGTTAAGAAAGATAGAAAGTTATATGATGCAGGTGCTTTTTTTTAGTTATATAGAAATTATACATTAAACATACTTAAGGAGTCATTTAAGTATAAAGATAATTTATAATCATAGAATGATATGGAAAGGTCTTTTCGAACATGTTAGTTAATTCAAAGTATATGTATTATTTGGAACCTGTGCGAGGGTGCTTTTTTAATGCACATTATTATAAGGACAAGCATATTATGTAATAGGACGAGTTCTTCGTGTCCTATTCAATGCTCAGGAAAACCCCGATTCACATTGAGAGCACCGGTAGCGGGGGTGCTCTCTTTTTATTGAAAAATATATTTAAATGTATATAATATGATTATTAAATTTATTTTTCGATATAAGGGGTACAAATTCGATGCGACGTAAAGAGGATTTGTTAAAACAATGGAAGGTGGATCTGCAAGCTGTTCAAGAAGAAAAGAGAATGAAGAAGAAAGCTAAGAATAAAAAATATAGCATTCCTGGTAATACAGCGGGATTCATGAATGGAAAGAATACTTATCGTAAAGAGAATGGGGTATGGAAACAAAGAAGTAAATGACGTGAAGGTAAATAAGTTTAGTTAAGTTTATAGCAAGTATTGTAGGCGCTTCCGTGATCGTGATCTGGTTGGCGTCTTGTTTTTTGTTAAGGAAAAATAACAAAATCAAAGAATATAAGTACGGGATTAGAAGAAAAAATAATAGTCTTGTCGTTTGCTATAACCCACTAGGAAAAAGCGAATAACAAGACAATAGACAATAGACAAGTAGTGAGAGGGAATTCCCATTCTCGATTGAAATTACATCGCAAAATCCAAATGCCGTATAAGAAATATTAAACTTATAAATGAAAAAAGAAACATGCTAGTGTCCCAAAAATATAAGTTTTTAAGGCTCTACCAGGATATGAATTGCAGGTACATCCCCGTATCGGTATAACGAGGAACACAATGTTCTTGGAACGGTGGACAGTAGTTGCCATGGAGAAGTCGGAGTGTTGGTTGTTAACAATGAAGTTCCTAAAGAGGATAATTATGCAAGATCATGAAATTGAAAGAGGTACTCGTATTGCTAAAGGCGACATAGCTTCGGTGGAAAAAGCTCATTTATAGAAAAAAAGAATGAGGAAAGTGGATTGGATTATTAGCTAAATCCAACCATAATCATTTCTTCATTTTTTATTTCAATTATAAATTTATATTCTTTATCCAATAACCAGAAATAAAAACTGACTGCATCAATATCAACTAGTGATTGGAATACTTTATCAAGATTTGTGCTTATTACAGGGATTTCATTATTATCCCATAATATAAAAACCTGTTCATCAAAATCTGGTTTGTTTTCTTTAATAAGGGAAATTAGTTGCTCTTTATTTAAAGCTATTAATTGATTGTCTATCTGTTCCCAATCTATTCTTCCAGATACAGTTATAGGAAATGAATTTATTAAAGTATTTACAATCTGTTGGCTTTTATTTTGAGAGAAAATGAGAGTTTCTGCTCCGAGGGATTCAATACATTCATTAAACAAAGGGTTTGTATCATTGTTATTTTTGGTTTTCAGTGCTCGTAATTTTTGTTGCATTTTCCATCGTCTTGAGGATCTATCACTCATTTTTATCATTCCTTCTACAATTAATTAGGAGTCAGTATAGCATATAGAAACAGTTCTTTGGGAAGAAACTATTAGGCAATTGAAATCAGCCTCTACTTTCACCATATTTAGTTTAAGAATTAGATTGTTCAATTCTTTTGAAACATAACTATAATAATTCAATTTCAATATTGTAAGCAACTCAGTTATTATATAGAAATACAAATTCAATGACTTGAATTCAATGTTTTGTTACGCTATAGATAGCTTGATTTGTTTTAACTTAAACATATTAAGAGTACTTAATAATTTTTAGGAGGCTTTTTTGAATGAAGTTATGTAAGGCGAAAACCTGGTTACCATTATCTGCTGCAATGATTACAGTAGTAACAAATCCAGTAGGGACTGCGGCTTCAACGGTTTATACGGTTCAAAAGAATGATACCCTAGAAGCAATAAGTAAACAATATGAGGTTTCTGTACAATCACTTAAACAAGAAAACAATAAAGCAAATGATCAAATTAATATTGGAGAACGTTTAACAATTCCGGTATCGTCAACTGCAAACAAATATGTTCAAAAAAATAATTCAACAGTTTCAACTAATACATATCAAGCAATTTACCAAGTGAAAAGCGGGGATACACTAAGTTCTATATCACAACAATATAAGGTTTCAATACAGTCAATAAAACAAAACAATAACGTAGATGAAAATCATATTTTTGTCGGGCAGCACTTAAAGATTGATACTGGTATTTCATTACAAGAAGTGGATTTAATGGCTCGATTAGTAAATGCAGAAGCAGGAGGAGAACCGTATGCAGGAAAGGTTGCAGTTGCAAAGGTAGTATTAAATCGTGCTAACGCAAATGGTTTTCCAAATACAATTACAGGTGTAATTTATGAACCCATTAAAAATGGTTATGCATTTACTCCTGTTACAGACGGTAGAATTAATCAGCAAGCTACACAGGAAGCAAGAATGGCAGTAGAAGAGGCTCTCACTTCAAAAGGAACAAATTCTGATTGGCTTTATTTCTACAATCCCAAAACCTCGACTGATAAATGGATTACAACACGTCAAACCGTTGCACAAATTGGAAACCATCTGTTTGCTAAATAAAATAATAGTACATTAATATGTTTCCAATGAGGTAAGGAGAGGTTATTTTTGCGTGTAGTTCATTCACTATTAGCAATATTAGCAGTTATATTTTTAATTTGTGGTGTTATTATTCACGAGTATGTATTGGTGTTTTTGATAGGGATTTGTTGCATGGTGATAGTAAGTTTTATAATTTCCAGTATACGTAATTGGAAAGAGAATAGAAAGCGTATTTCCATCTTGTATTTTACTTGTGTATTAATATTATTGCTATTAACAATATATCTTTTGTTTGTCACTTTTTATACACGTTCTTTTGAATTTTAGCACTTTTATATAATTTAACATGGCCCCAAAATCAAAAAGAATGATGAAATCCTCAAAAAATAATCAGCTCGATTTATCGAGCTGATTATTACATCCAGAAATCCTCAAAGTCTACGCGTCATTTTACTTTATGAAGATTATCCCATTATTGAACTACTCCCACTATTATCTCGTATAGACGAGGGAAATTAATAAGTAATGGGCTCAATCGAATTCTAACTTATTAGTAGGGTATCGCCATAATTATTGTGGTTAGAAGCCCTATCCCTTCATTCTTCCAATTGATACTTACGGAAATATCCAGACTATGGTTTGTTTGCTATACCATTTCGCTATCAAGCTAACAAAGAGATTTAAAATATTAAAGAGGATTTTTCTAAAAATGAAAGCGCTTTACAATTAAGAGGAATATGCAATTATGCATATCCTCTTTTTGTTATATTTTTATATGCAAAATCTTTTACATATGCATTATCGATTATATTCAAAATGTCACAGGCCTTGGCATCTCTGTAAAAACGTATCAAAATTTTACTTTAAGACACACGGTATATAAATTTTTGATTGGGCAAATTTCTCTTGTTTAGGAAGAGTAAAAACATCTACTATAAAAATTTTCACAACAGAGCCAGATAACGTGATAAAGTATTTATTGCTGTGCATGTAAATATAAAAAAAAGCCTTACAAAATGATGTTTGTAATGGTTTATTTAGCTTATATGATTTTAGGAAATTAATAGCATTTTATGCCGTTATTATTAACCTAGTTACCAAGAAATAGAGGTGAATATAGGATGACTAAACCTTTTAAAAAAAATAGTCGTTATATGGTTGGGTTGGACAGTCTAAGAGGGCTAGCTATACTAGGTGTTATTTTGTATCATATTAATTTTAATTGGTTACCTGGAGGGTTTTTAGGGGTTACAGTATTTTTTGTACTTTCAGGTTATTTAATTACAGATATTCTAGCCATGGAGTGGAAGAGAAATAAGAGAATTGATTTGAAAAAATTCTGGCTTAGTAGAGCAAGAAGATTGCTTCCAGGAATGATTGTTATGCTCGTTATAACATTGGCATGGATTACGATTTTTCATAGCTCTTTACTTGAAAAAATGCGCGGAGATTCATTAGCGGCATTATTTTATGTTAGTAACTGGTGGTATATTTATCATAAATTATCTTACTTTGATAATTTTAATCAGATTTCTCCATTAAATCATTTTTGGTCGTTAGCAGTCGAGGAACAATTCTATGTTGTCTGGCCGTTTATTATTAGTTTAGGACTTTACTACATAAAAAAACAATCCCGTATGATTTTATTGATTTGTCTAGGAGCGTTTGCTTCAGCTTTAGCAATGGCAAATTTATATGAACCTGGAGTTGATCCGAGTAGAATATATTATGGTACAGATACGAGGGCCTTTTCCTTACTTATCGGAGCGGTACTTGCCTTAGTTTGGCCAAGCAATAGGCTTGCTAATAAAATTATCCCGAAGGCGCGTTTCATTCTTGATGTAGTGGGGGGCATAGCTCTTATTATAATTTTGGTTATGTTTTGGAAGACCAATCAATATGATCCATTTCTATACAAGGGAGGAATGGTTCTTTTATCAATTGCAACAGCATTGTTAGTGGCAAATCTAGCTCATCCAGCTAGTCGCATTGCTCAATTTTTGCGATTTAGGCCTTTACGTTGGGTAGGGGTAAGATCGTATGGCATATACCTCTGGCATTATCCAATTCTTACATTAACGACTCCAAAAGTAAATGTAGGGGATTTTTCAATAATAAGAGCAATCTTTCAATTTCTTTTAATCATATTGATTGCGCAAATTTCATGGAAGTTTATCGAAAAACCAATCCGACAAGGTGCGCTTCGGAACATTCAGTTTAAGAACTTAAGACTTCAAAATGTCACTTTAGGTGTTAAGTTAGCTTTAGTTTGTTCATTATTCTTTTCGTCAATAGCAGTTTTAGGGTTATCAAATGCTAGTAAGGCTAAGGAGAATTCTCAACAAGATAAGGTGGAAACAGTACAAACAAAACCGGCGCCACATCCAGTTGCTGTTTGGGAAAATGCAGATCAAGAAACGCCACTAAATCAAGGGGAATCAAAAGAAGTAAATCCTGCAAAACCTAAAAATCCACTCACAGTTACTGCGATAGGCGATTCCGTTATGATTGATATTACTCCATATTTAAAAAATACTTTTCCTGATATTAGGATTGATGCGCAAATTGGTCGTCAGCTGTCAAAAGCGATTCCGGTAGTTGAACAGTTAAAAAATGAAGGGAATTTAGGAAACTATGTCATTATCGGATTAGGTACAAATGGAGCCTTTACTACTGAGCAACTTGTTTCATTAATAAAATTAATTGGAAACGAACGTAAAATAATATTTATTAATACGAGAGTGCCACGTCCGTGGGAATCAATTGTGAACGAGAGACTGAAAGTAACAGTACCTAAATATCCTAATGTAACTCTAGTTGATTGGTATGCAGCAAGTGCTGGAAAGAAAGACTACTTTGCACCTGATGGTGTGCATTTAACCAATATAGGTGCAGAAGCATACGCAGTACTTGTAGCTAAAGCGGTTAATCAATAATTAATTATATTTGATCAAATTCTTTTGCAAAGTTAGCTGAAATAAAAAAGATTTATATTTGGAGAAATACACTTTTGGCATTTAGCAATAATTCCTGTAATTCATAATACATTGAAAAGCGAAGTTTAGTTAAAGACTTCGCTTTTTTGTACGGGACATGAATGGTGTCGATGCCTTTTACTATACATACGGTATAACGAAAATGTTGAATTTCTGTAGTTTTGAAAAATAGGTTGCCACTTTACATGTTAATAAACCTGTTCTGCAGGGTTCTTTAACGAGCTACCTATATTTTTTCTTGAAATATAAGGATACCGTCAGTTATTAACAATAATAGCTAAAAAAACTACTTTCTTTCTTAATTCACATAATTTTCAAAAATAAATACCGTGGATGTTAATATTTGTTATATAATATAGTTGTCAAAGCATTACCCCTAAAGTTTCTACAGTCAATCTGTAAGATAGTTTGTTTGGCCCGTATATTCACCTTAAACTAAAAAGAACTTGTAGAGAGTCCTACAAGTTCTTTTTGTTTTAAGGGTTAAATGTGGATTTAAAATATAGTTGCAATTCTTTGAGGGGGAAAAGTAATGTTTATAGAAACAGAAAGGTTATTAATACGAAGATTTGAGTTCAAAGATTGGCAAGCTGTTCATGAGTATACATCAGATATTAATGTTATGAAATACATACCTGAAGGGGTTTTTACTGAAGAAGGTGCAAGAAACTTTGTGAATGAAAACATTGGTGAAAACGCTAAGAACTTTCCTGTAGTATTAATTGATAAAGGTATTCTGATTGGTCATATAGTTTTTCATAAATATTTTGGTGAGCATACATATGAGATTGGTTGGGTGTTCAATCCTAAATATTTCAATAAAGGATATGCTTCTGAAGCAGCACAAGCTACAGTAAAATATGGCTTCAAGGAAATGAATTTACATAGGATAATAGCTACATGTCAGCCACAAAATATTCCATCATATCGGCGGGTGATGGAGAAGATTGGAATGAGAAGAGAAGGCTATTTCAGGAAGTGTATACCACATGGGAATGAATGGTGGGATAAATATTATTATGCTATTTTAGAAGAAGAGTTGTGTCTCAGAACGCATTATTTAAATTGAAGCTCCTATCTCTAAAGAGGCAAGTTGACTAACGTTAGTAGGATTCTTGTTACCAAAGGCAAAGTCCATTTCTGCTATGGCTGACGTGCAAGACCATGGTGTCCCATTACCACTCTCGTGATTGCCCTATGTATTCTCAAAATAAAGAATATTAGAAATGTATTATGGTAAAATGTGTATAACTATAAATTATTAAATAGATTGGAGAATACTAGAATGAAAGTACAATTACTAAGAATAGGGATATTGGCTTGCTTCATGATATTCTGTTGGTCCTATGAAGATGTCTCTGCTGCATCTACATGTGAGCCATATGGTGAAGTTAAGCCGAACCAAAATCCCTCTCGTCAGCACATAAATTGCCTACTAACGAACGCAGCATTAAAAGAAAATGTTCCTCCTGAAGTTGTAAAAGCTGTAGCTACACAAGAAAGTGGATGGAAACAATTTGATGGAAACGGCCAGCCAATCATAGCACAAGATGGTGGAATTGGGATTATGCAAATTACCAATCAACCTCAGTTCGATCAACAAAAGTTAAAATATGATATTAATTATAATATTGAAGCAGGTGTTAAAGTTCTTCGTAGTATGTATCAGCGAACAGATCTACCTAAGGTAAAAGTTGCTGGACCAGAAATAATTGAAAACTGGTACTTCTCTGTTATGGCTTATAATGGAACAAAACCTGCAAACAGTCCTTTGTATAAAGCTACCGGTCAAAAAAATTTAAACGCTTACCAGGAAAAAGTGTTTTCTATTCTAGAACAATACAGTTTTTTAAATGATACAAAATTGGGGCAGTTTCCTTTCAGTACAGCTGATTTCGAATATGATCCTAACACGAGCACAAACATTATATTTAAAAAGAAGGAGTACACACTAACTAATCTACATCCTTCTATCTATCACCTAAAAACAGGTGATCAAGTACTTGTAACAAGAGATGGAGTAAATTTAAGATCTAAACCTACTTCCGCTTCAAGTGGGAAACCATTAAGTAAAAATACGAACTTGATTATTCAAGGAAACGCAGCATATGATGAATCTGTAGATAGTAGCAATCAGTTTGTATGGTATCCAGTTAAAACTGCAGATCAAAAACTAGTAGGTTATATTTCTTCTACATATATTATGAAAAAATTATAATTTAAAATCAAACGGTGAAGATAATCACTGATAAAGATATGGTAGTGATAGGAACGGTTGAACCAAATATAATTGTGGGTTCTGGTACAAAAAAATATTAAACTTGAACATACCGATACCGATACCGATACTGATACTCTACAAAGGATTGTAACCGACATGGAACAAAATGGTTGTTCAAGTGGAAGCATTTTGTTCCTAACTGTATTTTGTAAACAGTGAAATGATACAAGCGGTACAACTTGAATTTTCGTAAAGAAGCACCCCTGCGTGTATATTACTTAGAAAAGTTTGGTTGGGAGGAAGTGAAGAGAGACGAGCTCCCAGCGAAAGTAAAAGAAAGAATAGATATGAAATAATTAGTTACTTATGATGGCGGATTCTCTTACATGGAGGATTCGCTGTTTTTTTATTTACAATGAGAAACGCATGTTAGGGTGAATATTGAGGTTAATTGGAATGCCAGACTGATCGATACAGTGAACGTATCAATTATTGATTTATATAAGTACCTATACATACCAGGTTATCGAAATTTTGTTCATTTGTTTCCATTAGAGGTGCATCTTGGGGGAAGAAGAAAGTGTGCAAAAGAAGTGTTAGAAAGCCGTAGCGTGATTGAGAGAATTAAATTCGTAAGATGTCTCGTAATAGATAGCATAATAGAGAATTAAATCGTTGTATATTTTAATATATTGTTATAATATTACGAAAGGGAATAAGGTAATATAAGGTAAATACGCTAATGTTATTGTATAAATATAGCGCAAACAGGGAGAATGAACATGAAAAAGTATCTAGTAGCAGGATTATTGTTGTCAAGTTTATTAGTGGGGTGTGGTCAGGAGAACGCCTCTACCAAGAAAGACACGCCTAAGAGTGAGCAGGAAGTGAAGAAGGACGCGCAAGCCGATAAGAAGGTAGATAAAACAAAGCATGATGAATTAAAGGACACGGAAAAGTTGGATGATAACGTGCCAAAGGATAACGAAAACAAAGCGCTTGATACGAAAAATAGAGAAGATAAAGTTGATATTGTGCAGTATCAGCTTCCATCAGATGAAAGTAGTTCTACGATGCCTGTCGATTACTTTGAAGCACTTGAACATGGTATGCCATATGAAGAAGTAGCTAAGGTGTTACACCGTAATGCGACAAGTGCAATTAAAACTAAGAAATTTGATACTGAATTAATTGAATATACTTATGAGGCGCCAGAAGCGGTGATACAAGTTCAATTTAAGGATGGTAATTTATTTGGTGCGGAATATGTTGGTCAAGATAAGGAAATGTATTCAGTCATTCCTGATGGATGGGATGTAAAAAATAATCGTTGGGAGGAAGAAAAAAACGTAGGCGTGCGATCTAGTGAGAGTAAGTTAAACAACCACACGTCTCAAAGGAACGAAGGCAAGAATGTTGAAGCCAACGATAAACCCGCATCTAGTACAGCAGGTGTAGAGGCAGATAATAAGTCCGAAGAAGCTACTACCAATCATAAACCTAATAATAAAGAAGTTGAACAACATCATAATAAGGAACAGCAACATAAGGAAGTAGAAGAATTTAAGCCGAGTGATGCAGACATGGAACGTATTAAACGACAGGAAGACCGTTGGAATACGCCATCAGGTGGTGTTGGTGCTACATGGCAAGAAGAAATGAAAAAACAGAAATAAAACAACATAAACACCTATTATACGGATTAAGTGAATTTAAAGTAAGAAATTTATAGTTTTTATCATCACTCTGTCTATTACAAAATATTAATATTGTTGTTGATATTGTCTTATAAGAAGGAATTCATTTAAGATATTAATTGAAAATATTAATTGGGAGGATGTTAGAAATGGAATTAAATAATGGGGATGGAATTAGTATAGAAAAAAGTACAAGTATTAACATGGAAGAAATGGAGTTATTATTGCTAGCTGATCCATCAACAGAAGTAGTTAATGGATATCTTGAAAAGGGAGATTGTTTTGTTTTAAAAAAAGGTGCTGTTACTGTAGGTATTATGATTTTAATTCCTACCCGAACTGAAACAATTGAGATTATAAATATAGCAGTTTCCGAAAAAGAGCAAGGAAAAGGATATGGGAAATACCTACTTAGATTTGCTATAGACTATGCTAAAAAAGAAGAATATAAAACTATAGAAATAGGCACAGGAAATTCTAGTTTAATGCAACTAGGCCTTTATCAAAAATGTGGTTTTAGAATAACCAGTGTGGATAAGGACTTTTTCTTACGAAATTATAATGAAGAAATATATGAAAATGGTATTCAATGTATGGATATGATTAGGTTAACGCAAAATTTATAAAAATTATTTGTACATAAAAATCGCATCCCCCCATTAAATGTAGAGGGTTGCGATTTTTTTTGATGTAAAGCGTCATTATGATTTGTGGGTAGCATTAAGGAGTTTATGTATTTGAGAATTATTACAAAATCAACAAGTGTTAATAAATTCATCTGTTATGTCAACAATTTGAATATATTTCAAATTGTTTTTTATAATTCAGATAGATCTTTTTCCATTAATTTTAATAAAAAGTAAAAAATATGAAACTCATCTATTTTAGTTATGATTAAATGTTCATTTAAATCACTAAACAATGGGATTTATTGGATAATTATAAGCGTATTTTTTTCTTTATTCAAGGATGAAAATCGTACTAAATGTAGATATAACAACTATTATATTGTTTTAATGATATAAAAATATTTAGGTTTTTTAAAAGGGAATTTTCTGAATTATAAATATTATTATATATTGAGAAAGTAAAAAAATAGAAAAATATCAATTGAATCCCAAAAAATAAAGTGTGAATATTATAGATATAAATTACACCTTGATATTTCGCATGAATTTCTACAAATTTAGATGTTTATTAAATTAGGAGGATTGATAGTGCCAAAAATGTAGTTTGTTGCTAATTCAATATTTTATATGCATCCATGGGATTTTAGAACGCACAGTTATTATTTGCTAGTAAGCATTTTAATATCAAATCTTTTGGGGAAGTGATAAGTAATGGTCACAGTATTAAATAATGAAACTAAAAGTTTATTAGTTGAAAAAATTGCAAATAAAAATGCGTGTATTGGATATGTAGGCCTAGGTTATGTTGGACTACCATCGGCTCTTAAATGTTTAGAAGTAGGTTATGCGGTAAGAGGTTTTGATAAAAACTCAGCAAAAATAAGAAAACTAGAACGTGGAATAAGTTATATCAGTGATATTCAAGATCCTGAAATCCAAGATGCTTTACATACAAATAGATTTTTTGTTAGTACAGAAATGAATGATATAAACGAATGTGATGTTGTAGTTATATGTGTTCCTACACCATTAGAAAGAACTAGTAAACAACCAGATTTAACATATATTCATTCAGCAGTTGATGAAATAGTTAAATACATTAAAAAAGGTACATTAATTATCTTAGAAAGTACTACTTATCCAGGTACTACAAGAGAAGAAGTTTTATACAAATTAGAACAGAAAACTAATTTTAAAATTGGTGTAGATATATTTGTAGCATACTCTCCAGAGCGAATCGATCCTGCAAATCAATCGTTTTCAATTCAAGATATTATAAAAATCGTAGGTGGAGTTACATCTAATTGTACCGATTGTGCAGCAGCCTTCTATAGTAATTTAATTAAGGATATTCATAAGGTAAGCAGTCCAGAAGTAGCAGAGACAGCTAAGTTATTAGAAAATACGTATCGTTTTATAAATATCGCTTTTATTAATGAAATGACACAAATTTGTAATGAGTTAAACATAAATATCTGGGAAGTAATTGATGCCTCAGGAACTAAGCCATTTGGATTTCAAAAATTCTATCCTGGTCCTGGCGTAGGAGGACACTGTATTCCGATTGATCCTATTTATTTTAAGTGGATTGCAAATAATAAGGATTTAGCAACAAAAATGATTGATGTGGCAAGAGAAATTAATGAAAACATGCCTAAGTATGTTCTTAATAGAGCACTACAGTTACTAGATGATAAAGATGGTAAGAATATTCTTATGGTTGGTGTTGCATATAAAAAGAATGTTAATGATGCTAGGGAATCGCCAGCTTTGGATATTATGAATGATTTAATGATAGAAGACTATAACGTGGATTATTACGATCCGTTTATAGAGGAACTCATTGTGGGCGATAACACATTGAAAAAATCTATAGATTTAAACATAAGTCAATTAGACAAATACACTTTAATTATTGTTCATACAGATCATGATTGCATTAATTTTAAATTGCTTAATGAGGTAAATTGTTTAATTTTAGACACAAGAAACATATTTAAAGATGAATCAGTATATAAAAAAAATATTATAAGTTTGTAGGTGATTACATGGTAGAGTTTATTCCTTTTTATCGACCAGAAATCAATGATGAAGATATAGATAGGGTAGTTTCTGCCCTTAAATCTGGATGGCTTTCAAAGGGGCCAAAAGTAATAGAGTTTGAAGAGAATTTAAAAGAATATCTGAATACTGAACATGTAGTAAGTTGTAATTCAGGGACTGCCGCATTACATTTAGCATTACTGTCTCTGGGAGTTGGATTAGAAGACGAAGTAATAGTTCCAAGTTTTACTTTTTGTTCAAGTGTAAACGTTATTATGCATGTAGGTGCAAAACCTGTATTTGTAGACATAGATGAAGAGGATTTATGTCTTGATCTTCAAGATGTTAAAAGAAAAATCACTAAAAAAACGAAAGCAATTATTGCAGTTCACTTTGCTGGATACCCGGCTAAATTAAAAGAACTTCAAAAATTATGTAAAGAATACGGATTGTTTTTGATAGAGGATGCAGCGCATGCATTAGGAACAAAATATGATAATACTTTAATTGGTACACATGGAGATGTCATTTGTTTTAGTTTTTATGCAACAAAAAATATAACAACAGGTGAAGGCGGAGCGTTAGTCACTAAAAATGAATCGATTGCTGAAAAAGCTAGATTATATGGTTGGCATGGTATCACGAAAAATGCATGGAATCGTTATGGTGAAGAAGGAAGCTGGCGTTATGATGTTCTATTACCTGGGTTTAAATATAACATGATGGATCTACAAGCTAGTTTGGGTATTAGTCAGTTAAAAAGAGCTGATGAAATGATTGAAAAACGCAAGAGAATAGCTGAAAGGTACAAAGAGGAATTAAAAGAGGTTCAAGAATATATAACGTTACCTAATTATACTAACGATCCAAGTGTAAAACACGCATGGCATTTATTTGTTATAAAAATTAATTCTAATTCTCCTGTTAGTAGAGATCAGGTAATTCAAGAAATGAAAAAGAGAAATATTGGGCTTAGTGTTCACTTTATTCCTGTTCATATGCACCCGTATTATGAAGAGAGATTTAACGTATATTTACCTAAAACGGAAGAGATATTTAATCAAATTATTTCATTACCACTGTATAGTGCTCTTACAGACAATGAAGTTGAACATATAATAACGTCTTTAAAAAGTCTATATCAATTAAAAATAGGGAGGTAAATATTTATGAAAATTGGAGTTATTGGTGGCAGCGGATTTATTGGTAAGCATGTTACAAAGGAGTTACTAGCAAGGGGTTATGAAGTAGTTATATTTGATAAATTTAATCCAAGTATTGATGTTCCTTTTAAGGAAATTGATATTTTAGATATTGCAACATTAAGAGAAAATCTTATTAATGTCAATGGGGTAATTCATTTAGCTGCATTAGTGGGTGTTGATAATTGCCGTTTAAATGAAGAAGATGTAGTGAGGGTGAACTTTGAAGGTACGAAAAATATTGTACAGGTTTGTAGCGAAAATGGTATAGAGAAATTATTGTTTTCTTCCAGTTCAGAGGTATATGGGGATGGCGTGAGTGTTCCGTTTAAAGAAAATGATATTAAAATGCCAAAATCAGCTTATGGAAAAGCTAAATTAATGTCCGAAGATTATTTGAAAGAATATGCTAGTGATAGTTTGAAAATCAGAGTGGTACGTTATTTTAATGTATACGGTTCACAACAAAATGATAACTTTGTAATTTCTAAGTTTTTAAAACAAGCTCATAGTGGTGAAGATATTACTATTTATGGAGATGGACAGCAAATTAGATGTTTTAGTTATATAAGTGATATTGTTAACGGAACTATACTAGCCTTTGAATATGAAGGAGAGAAATTTGCAGATTTTAATGTTGGCAATAACAAACCTATATCTATGGAAGAACTAGCAATAAAAATTAATGAATTAATGGGCAATAAAAGTAAAATTAAATTTCTTGATTTAGGTGAAGAGGGAGTCAGAAATTCTAGCATTGAAATCTTTAGAAGAATCCCTTCAATAGAGAAAGCTAAATTATTTTTAAACTATCAACCAATTATTTCATTAGATAAAGGACTAGAGATAATAATAGGGGAGAAGTATGGAAACACAGTATCTATATCCTAAGAATCCAAAGAAAATTAAGTATCCCATATATTCTTCTCTTTGGAGTATATCTGATCATGTATTTTTTTTGAAAAGTGTATATAGACCTACTGATTCTAACCTTAAAAAAAGTCTTCAAGCTTTTTATCCGGATGCAGAAATTGTATTAACTAATAGCGGTACATCTGCATTAGTAGTTGGTTTAAAGTACCTAAAAGTAGCAAAGGGAGATGAAGTGATTCTATCAAACTTTAATTGTCCTAATGTGATAGAAGCAATATTAACGGTGGGAGCAAAACCTGTATTAATTGATTTAAATACTAATCATTCAATTTCTCTTAATAAAATAAAAAAACATTTGAATGCTAATACAAAGGCAATTATTCTTACGCACTTGTATGGATGTCATGACGATTTAGAAATTATTGACTGGGCTAGAGAAAATAATATTTATATCATTGATGATGCTGCACAAGCAATGTTTTCTTATCAAAATGGAAAGCCAGTTGGTAGTTTAGGCGACATTGGTATTTTAAGTTTTGGGGGAACTAAACCAATCCCAAGTATAGGGGGAGGAGCGTTACTTCTTAATCGTACAATAAGTGAATTGTGTGACATGGATGAAGAAAAGAAGGAAGAAGTGATTTTAGATTATAAGAATCATTTAAAAACACAATTAGGTATAAGAATAAAAAAGAGTAGAGTACTGAGTTTATTTACTAATTATTGGAGGGAATTAGAGATTCTGCCCTCCTATAATAATAGTAAATTAGATTCTTTACCGGAGAAAACGGAAGTTATAAACCCAAAAAGAATGTCTATAGTACGCTCTTTGTTAATTGATAAACACCTACAGAAAACAAAGAAGATTTTAGAAATGAATATATGTAACGCTAGTCTGTGTTATACAATGCTACAGGAAATTGAAGAAAAGTATGGCGTTAAGATTATATTTTCAACTCAGAACGTTTATTTGAACTATTTTACCATTATATTCAAAGAACCATCTGATAGGTATGAGTGTTCTGTACATTTAGCGGAAAAAGGTATACAAACTTGTTGGAACTATTTACCCCTAAGTGAAATCCCTATTTTTTCGAAGTACGCAACCGAGTCAGAAAATATAGATTTTTTATGGCCAAGGGTATTATCAATACCTTTTAAATATCCTTTAGTAGACAAGGACCTTAAGTATATATGTAGTCAAATTCTAAAATATTTAGAGAATAAGAATTAAAAGGTGATTATATGGAAATCGAAATATGTACTGACGCCCAATACTGGGATGCTTGTATGGAAGAATATAATGGTTCTGTATTTCATAGTTTCGAATGGGGAAAGTTAATGGAATTATTACCTGGTGTTCAATTTTTCCCAGTACTAATAGAAACACAAGATACAGTAGTTTTATCTCCTATGTATGTACAAGATGGTAGGCTATTGGGAAGTTTAATTGGTTATGGAGGCCCAATAATAATTGGCCAAGATAAATTAGATTTTTCAGTTTATGAATCCATAATAAATAAGAAGTTTGAAAATAAAATTCAAAAGCTTTTATTACCTATAACGATAAATCCTTTTCAAAGTTATAGTAAGGAAAAGTGGGATTATAAAGAAACTTATATGTTAGATCTACCAAATAAGTTTGAGGATTTATGGACATCGTGTTCTGGGAAAGCTAGGACAAGTGTTAGGTATGCACGTAAACAGAATGTTGAAATTCGACCTATAACTGTAGCGGAATTAGATGAGTTTTACCAATTATATCAAGAACATAATAACAGTATAGGAGCGAGTTATTCATTTAGTAGAGAGTTTTTTTATTATTTAGTTCTTAATTTACAAGAAAAAATTCTTTTCTTAGGGGCATTCTTGGAAGAGGAACTAATTAGTTCCAGCCTTTTTATAATGGATAAACAGGTTTTATATTATTGGATTAATATTAATAATACCAAAGGGAAAAATTCGCAATCTTCATATTTACTACTAAATGATGCGTTTGAATTAGCAATTCATAATAAATTAAAGTATGCGGATTTAGGATATTCACATAATAAAGGGATTGCTAGACCTAAGATATACTGGGGGGCAGCTTTGAAAAAATGTTTTTGTTTAAAAGAGAGGATTTAAACTATGATTATTAGTGGCCACCAACCAAGTTATTTACCTTGGTATGGTTTTTTTGAAAAAATTCATAAATCAGATGTGTTTGTATTTCATGATATAGCACAATTTGAAAAAAAAGGTTTTTTAAATAGGAATCGTATTAAGACTTCACAAGGAGCGTCTTGGCTAACGGTTCCAATACAAATGAAGAATTATAAAGAAATTCCATTTAATAAGTTAAAGATAGACAATACTCAAGACTGGGAACGGAAGCATTGGAAAACGATAAGAATTAATTATTCTAATGCACCTTATTTTAATGTATATAAGGATTATTTAGAAAGTTTTTATTCAGAAGATTGGCTTAATTTAAATGATATGAACATGAGTTTTATTCATTTTATTATCCGTGAATTAAACATTGATACGGAACTATATTATGTATCAGACCTAGAAGGAATTACAGGTAAGAAAAGTGATTTTGTATTAGAGTTGTGTCAGAAATTTAATGCCAGTACTTATTATTCTGGAAGTTTAGGGCAAGATTATTTAGACGAAAATGATTTTGAGAATGAGAATATAGAAATTATCTACCAAAGAATAAGAGATTATTCCTACAAGCAATTATTTGGAGAATTTATACCACATTTATCTATTTTAGATATTTTACTAAATTGTGGGCCAAAGGAAACAGAAAAATTAATTAAAGGAGTCTAAAATTCTATGAATGTACTTGTATTTGCCGCTCATCCGGATGATGAAATAATTGGTGTTGGTGGAACAATAGCGAAACACGTGAAACAAGGTGATGATGTACATGTTGTAATACTTGCAGAGGGAAAATCTTCTAGAGCTAAAGAATATAAAGAGCTAGATTTAGAGGTTAAGAACTTATCTTATAAAGAAACAGAGGGGGCATGTACTACACTTGGTGTAAAAAGTTTTGCAAGACTAGATTTCCCTGATAATCGTCTTGATACATTACCCTTACTTGATGTAGTGAAAGAGATTGAAAATCACATTGAAAAAATAAATCCTACAATTATTTATACTCAATATGGTGGAGATATAAATATTGATCATACTGTTGTTTACAGAGCAGTAATGACAGCGACACGCCCTCTGCCAGATACTAATATCAAATGGGTATTTGCATATGAAACTTTATCTTCTACAGAGTGGAATTATAATGAAAAAGATAAGTTCCTTCCTAATTATTTTGTGAATATTGAAGATCATTTGGAGGAGAAATTAAGTGCGATGAGACATTATGAATCTGAGTTAAGGGAATTTCCTCATCCACGCTCTATAGAAGCAATGAGACATAACGCATTTGTATGGGGTGCCAAATCTGGATACCAAGCGGCTGAGGCATTTATGTTAGTAAGGGGGACATGGTAGGTGAAGAGAATATGTTAATACCACAGGTCCCGTTCTTTGGTTTAGATAGTAAACAGGTTGACTTAAAATGGGTTGAAAAAGGCTATGGATTAGAAGCAAATATTTTTGATGGGAAATCTTTATTTGATAACTCATATACAAAAAGGTTTTCTGAGGTCCTTTCTTTTGTTCAAACCCTTAATCCATCCTTGTTAACGCTGCATTTTCCTACTGATAATGCAGACTATCTCAATGATGAATTTATTAAAAAGCAACTATATGAATTTATTGACCTTGCTATAAAGTATAATGCATCAGGTATAACAGTGCATGCTAATCAATTTATGAATGTTGCGGAATTTCAAAACTATAATCTTCTTGATAATAGAAAAAGGATTATAGAGTTCTTTAACATGCTAGATGAAGAAATAAAAGGAACTGATATATGGATTGGCGTTGAAAACCTACCCATTATTGGAAACTTGGGCGATGATTTTGATCCTATATTTATATATCCCGAAGATTTTACTGATTTGGTTAATTTGGAGTTATCTAACGTTGGAATAACATGGGATATATGTCATTGGTCTATAACCTATCTTACACGTTTAGGTATTTCTAAATTATTAAGGCAAGAAGAAATTGAATATAAGGATTTTCATAAGTATTTAAGCTTAATGGATCATATTAAACATTTTCATTTTAGTTCTTTTAAGCATTTAACGATTCCTTATAGTGAGGTACGTTGTTTTGAGGGAGAGAATCCGGTTAATGGATCTATTAATGAAAGTTTATTACATGAAACTTTATTAAAAGTGAAGAACAATACTTTGGATAAAAACATAGGAATTGTATTTGAGGTTCAGGAAACTGATTATACGAATAGAAAGAGGTCATGGGAGACTCTTAATTGGTTTCATAAGAATATTACTGGTATGCAAACAAAAATGAATTATTTGGAGATATAAAAGGCACTATCGGTTTATTTATTTTTTACATGTAACTTGAGTTAGAGATTATTTTAATGAACCTTTTCTTCTAAGTAAGTGTGTTAGGAGGGAAGGTTTTACTATTAATCTTTTTTAATCATAGGGAGGACAAATGAAAAAACTAACTCTTATAAAGAAACTTATTGTAACTTTTGGGATTTTGTTGCTTTTTCTTTTTAGTAATTTATCTGGGGATGTAATACCAGTACATGCTATGACTAAGAACGATCAGCGTTCTCTCATGGCAGATAAGGTTCATGCTAGTCGAGCTATTGAACATATACGTTTTCTGTCTGAGAAAATTGGTCCACGTCCAAGTGGGACTAAGGAAGAACATAAAGCAGCTACATACATTGGAGATACATTAAAAAAATTAGGGTATGAAGTGGAGTATCAGGCATTTCCTGTACCAGATCAATATATTGGGAGTGTCTCTTTTAGTATGTATGGGGAAAAAGAATGGCAAGTTGGAGCAGCATCTAATGCATCTATACCTAAAGATCCTGTCGTGGGGAAGGTAGTTTCTATAGGAAAAGAGGATGATATTAAAAATTCACCTGAACCAATTCATGGGAAAATAGTATTATTGGAACAAGCTGATACGTATGAGAAATATAATGAACAAGTTGAGTATGCAGCAGAAAAGGGAGCAAAAGCTGTATTGTTATATAGTACGATTGGGGATAGGGGCAACTATGGAGAAGCCTTTAACCCAGTTCTAAAAAAGAAACAAACAATACCTGTATTTGGGCTTGCTTATAATCAGGGAATTAGAATGAAAGATAAGATAGTGCATAATAAAAATATAGTTAGTTTAAAGGCAAAACACGAAATGAATTTGAGTTCATTAAATGTTATTGCGAAAAAAAAGCCCAAATACAAGACAGATAATGATGATGTAGCAATAATGAGTGCTCATTATGATAGTGTTATCGGAGCACCTGGAGCAAATGACAATGCTTCCGGCGTAGGACTTTTATTAGAGTTAGCATACAATTTTAAAGATATAGAGACTAATAAAGAAATTCAATTCATAGCCTTTGGAGCGGAAGAAAATGAATCTTTAGGTGCTTACCATTATGTTAATCAGTTATCTACAACAGATAAGAAACATATTCTAGGGGTCTTTAATGCAGATATGATAGCGACAAGTTACAAACAGGCTAAGGACTTATATGCAATGACACTAGATGGTTCTCAAAATGAAGTAACAAATACTGCGGTAGCTACTAGTAAAGCATTAGGGAAATCGGTTGTATTAACTGGAAAGTTTGATTCTAGTGATCATGTACCATTTAACGAAGCTGGAATTTCCTCGGCACTATTTATTTGGATGGATGTAGAGAGTTGGAATCCCCTAATTTATCATGTTGAAAAGGTATTCCATACACCTCAAGATACCGTTTTAGAAAATATTTCTCCTCAACGTATGCAGGAGGCACTAGAAATTATAGGGACAAGTTTGTATTACTTTATCAAAAGATAGGTTTTTCGGAGGTTTCGGCATAACCGGCTAAATTTAGATTTTAATAATAATATAGTAAACTTTTGTTGGAATAAAAATATACTTTGAGCATAGGCGAGGTAACTATATGAGGAGTACATGGAAAGAATTAAGGGGGATGGACCTTAATGTTTGGATCCGCTTTATTGGGGAAGCTTTAAATGGTATTGCAATGATGATGTTAATGCCATTTTTTGCATTATATTTGAAGGACAAAGTGGATTCTCTACTTGAGGTAGGTATAATTATAGCCTTATCTCCAATTGCAGCAAGTATTGGTTCATTGATTGGAGGGCATATAGCAGATACTTATGGTCGGAAACCAACTATGGTGCTCTCTATGGCGAGTAATGGGCTACTAATGCTTGTTTTTTTGTTTATTGATGGTTTTATAGCATATGCCATTCTATCTATTGGTTTAGGGCTATGTAATTCTTTCTTTGAACCAGCGGCATCTGCAATGGTTACCGATGTAACAGAACCCGAAAAAAGAACTGAGGCATATGGACTACTTAGAATGGCTCATAATATAGGAGCTGCGATAGGCCCTATCATTGGTGCAGCAGTTGTGGTTGTATCAAAAGATGTCATATTTTTGATTACTTCTGGAACCATGCTGTTTTATACAATATTAATGTTATTGTTTCTAAAGGAAACAAAACCTAAAAATATCATAATACATGAGGAAACACATAAACAGTCAATAAGATTTACGTTAAGAGTTGTTATAAGAGATAGAATATTTCTATTCTATATAGTGACGGGAATCATTATATTTATGGGATTCTCACAATCGGAAGGTATGTTACCACTTCATTTTAGTAATGAGGATACAATGATTTTTGGAAATAGTAATCCATTTCCATATTTAATGACTTTAAATGGATTATTGGTTGTATGTTTCCAATTTCCTATTTCAAAGTGGTTAACTCACAAATCAATTGGTAAATCAATGCTATATGGTGCCATTCTTTTTGGCGTGGGCCTTTTAGCAATAGGATGGTTACCAAAGTGGTTTCAAGTAATAGACGCAAATGATTTAGTTATTCTAGGCTCATTATTAATAGCTTATACAGTTTATACAGTAGGGGAAATGATTATGTCACCTGTTCAAATGACATTTGTTGCTAATATAGCTCCAGAACATTTGAGGGGGACTTATATGGGGGCGGCTAATCTGCAATGGATCACAGGTAATGTATTTGGACCTCTTCTAGGCGGTGTATTACTGGATCAGCTTTTAGGACATATGTTATTTACAATCTTAGGTGTGGGTTGTATTATTTCTGGATTTGTTTACTTACTATTAGATAGACTTATTGAGAATAAAAGTAAAGAAATACCTATAAAACAAACATCTTAATTTTAATATTGTTAATGAGTTGAAAATTAAATTTTATGTTTTAAGAATTAAATAAAGTGCACGTTTACTAATAATTAAACGTGCACTTTATTTATTAGTGTTTAAATTTAATTTATATATAGTGAGTTTTTTAGGTTAAAACTTAAGTGTATAAAAGTAATTTGCTACTTTATTTAATTAATTTCAACTAAACTTCTTGTCTTATCAATATGATTAAGTAACATACGATACTCTTCTTCGTACATAGTTACACGCTGTAGAAGGGACTGATTTTCTGTCTCTAAATTTTTTATTTGACTTTGTAAGTTTGTAAATTCATACGTTTTTTTATAATTTTGTAGAAAGAGAATAATATCATCTAATGTCATAGATAAAGAGTTTGTTTCTTTTTTTTGTTGAGAGGGAGAAATATTATTTCCCGCTTCTCGATTTTGTTTTGCTTGTTGTATTTCCTCTTGGTATTGTTTTCTCACGTATGAATTCCAGCGAAATCCACAAGCTGCAGGTGTTCTATTTAATAGTTTTGCTACTTCTTTGAATGCAGCTAACTGTGTTCCACCGTTACGAATATTCTGGAGTACTGTTGATGCGAGAAGTAAATCGTTATCGTTAGTCCAGGAATCTTGCCTTGAGATTACCACGTTTTGACCTCCTTTACATGCTTTATATTACATATATGCAATTACTTAAAATGATAGAAGTTTAACTTCTCTTACAACAATTAGGAGTATATATTATTTAAAATGCGAAATTGCATAAAAAATTAGATTGACTATTTGTTATAGGTGTAACTATAATGGTTACAGTTATGCAGCTAAATTAATAGGTTTGATGGTATGAAGTAGTTGTATTAAT
Source organism: Bacillus cereus group sp. MYBK195-1 (assembly GCF_051916605.1). Taxonomy (NCBI): domain Bacteria; kingdom Bacillati; phylum Bacillota; class Bacilli; order Caryophanales; family Bacillaceae; genus Bacillus; species Bacillus cereus group sp. MYBK195-1. The sequence continues at coordinate 56,123 of NZ_JBQAGZ010000004.1, forward strand.
GATGGTTAAGCAAATATTAAAAAATGAAAGGAGTTGGAAATATAAGAAACTTATATAAATAAAGAATTAAGGTCATATAAAGCATTTTATACTCATATATAAATTAAAAGAGGTGCACATTTTGAAAATTTTTAAGGGAATTATAGTTTCTTCAATTGCGTTAACAGCATTTAATGGGGTGGGTGGACTACTTCCAAGTGATAAATCAGAAGTTGCCTATGCAGCTAGTTACAATTATTCAAATAAGCAATTGAATTCTACTGTACATAAGCAAGTTACGAAACAATTAATTTTGAAATTTAAAAATGAGGCAAATTTGCCATATCAGGATGGAATAGAAAAATTCATTAAAGAAGAAAAACAAGATCCTGAATTAATTGGAATTTTAAACAAATATCCAAATCTAACTATAAATCGACTTTTTAGTTCTTTAAATCCTAAAGAAATTAAAAATTTAGGTAGAGAAATAAACGACTCCGAACATATTTCTTCCAATTTGCTAAACTATTATATTGTAGAAAACCAAGGTGATATTGATGTACAAGCCTTACTTGTAAAGTTTGAGAAATCACCTCTTATTGAAACGGCGTATTTACAGGAAGAAGAAACGCCACCTCAAGATCGTTTACCAAATTTATCTGTTAATCCATATGATGAGCCTAGACTTACAAGACAAGGTTACCTTGAACCAGCACCATTAGGAATTAATGCACCTTATGCTTGGAGTATAAATGGTGGGGACGGAAAAGGAACTACTTTCGTAGATATGGAGTATGGTTGGTTATTAAGTCATGAAGATTTAGTGAATCAAAAGATTGAATTGATGTCCGGACAGAATAAGAGTGAACACCATGATCATGGTACCTCAGTATTGGGAATTGTTTCTGCAGAGGATAATAACATAGGTGGAATTGGGATTGCACCAAAGGCCAAGGTAAAGGTTGTATCCCAGATTAGGGATAACGGAAATTATAATACAGCTGATGCTATTTTAAGTGCGGTTAACAATATGCAAGCTGGAGATATTCTTTTACTAGAGGCACAAGCAACTTACGATGGATATGGAGATAAGAACTATTTTCCAGTGGAAGTAAAACCAGACATATTTGATGCAATTCGTATGGGAACAAATAAGGGGATTATTATTATTGAAGCAGGTGCAAACGGCGGAAATGACTTGGATCAATTTAGAGACCGTAATGGTAAACAAGTTTTGAATCGTAATAGTCCTGATTTTAAAGATTCAGGGGCAATTATGGTTGGGGCAGCTTCTGCAAGAGTTCCTCATAAGCGTTCATATTTCTCTAATTATGGTAGTAGAGTGGATGTGTATGGATGGGGGAATGCAGTAGATACTACAGATGCTAAACCAAGTGAATTTATAACAAATCTATATACATCTAGTTTTGCTGGAACATCTAGCGCATCACCTATTATTGCTGGTGCTGCAGCATCAATTCAAGGAATTGCAAAAAATAATAAGGGAAAAGTATATACACCAAGCCAGCTTAGGAATATTTTAAGCGACCCTAGTACTGGAACGAAATCTAACGATCCAATCTCTGATAAAATTGGTGTTTTACCTGACTTAAAAGCTATTTTATCTAAACTAGGTTTTTCACCAAACTTAGGTAATGATTCTTCCATTGTATTTCCTGAAGAGCAAGAAATAAATAAAGGAAATCAAGGTTCTACTATTACGTTCCCGAAAGAAGATTCCGATAATAGTGAAGGGAACTCTAATTTCATTTTCCCAGAATAATAAAAATACCTCCTATTTAGAATAAGGTAAAATAGTTTACTCAATAAGAACAAAGGATATGGATTCAATAGAAATATGAATTCATATCCTTTTAATTTTATGCTGTTTTTACTACCTTACAAAAACGTAATGTTAGCGTAATGGAAATGAATTTTGGCAGCAAATAGATTAGGATATAATTTTTGTGAGAAAAGATATGAGGTGAGTAATATGAAACGAATAGTGCTTATGTGTAGTGTTTTTGTTTTCTTTACAGTAATATTAACAGGTTGTAACCTAAACCGTCTTGGTACAGATACATATTATGTGCAAATTACCAAAGATGGTGAAAAATTAAAAGAGAAAAATGTAAATGGGGATACGACTTACCAATATAAATTACCTGGATTTGATAAGGATGGTAAAGAGAAAGAAATGGAGTTTACAGCGTTAAAAAACCTTCGTAAAGAAGCATTTTTACGTATATATTACTCTGAGAAAAAAGGTGTGAAATCTTGGGAAGAAGTTAAAAAAGACGAACTCCCTACAAAAGTAAAAGAAAAATTAAAGGTGAATTAACATATAAAAGACGTCGTTATTAGAGAGATATAGCCCCTATTTTTTAGAGTTTCAAAGGCAAAAGACTGACAATTACTGTCAGTCTTTTGCTTTTACAGGGATAATCACGCAATTTTGAGGTGTTTTAAGTACTAAGAAGCTTTAAATTTGTTTATGTATTTGTTGTAGCTTAATGGATTTCGTAATGGTTATGATATAATAAAATTCAAGTACAATAAGGGGGATTAATTAAATGATTTTTCAAAGCATGATAACAGCTATTATAGAAAAATTACAAGAGACGGTGAATCCCTATTGGATAATTGTGTTTGGATCAACGGCTGAGAACAGAGAACGAGAAGATAGTGATATTGATATAGCTTATGTAAGTGACACAACATTAGGGAACTATGAACGTTTTTTATTAGCACAGGAGTTAGCTAACATTGTTCAAAGAGATGTTGATTTAGTTGATTTATCCGAAGCTTCTACAGTTTTTCAAGCTCAGATTATACATACAGGAAAGACAATATTTTGTTCGGATGAAAAACGTAAGGTTATTTTTGAAATGAAAACCTTAAAAATGTATTCAAAATTGAATGAAGAACGTCAGGTAGTATTTGATGATATAAAGAAAAGAGGTTCTATATATGAAGAATGAGGTTATTTTAAATAAAATTTCTACAATAGAGCGTTGTATAAAAAGAATCCAAGATGTGTATGGAAATGACCCTGAAAATTTAGAGGACTTTACAAAACAAGATTCAATAATATTGAATATACAAAGAGCTTGTGAAGCGAGTATTGATTTAGCAATGCATATTGTTGCAGGGAAAAAATTAGGATTACCCCAATCTAGTCGAGAGGCCTTTGATTTATTGGTTACAGCAGGATTACTTAGCGCTGATCTAGCAAATAAGTTAAAGGCGATGGTTGGATTTCGTAATATTGCTGTTCATGATTATCAAAGTGTGAATTTAGATATTGTTCGTCAAATTATTGAAAAACATTTAACTGATTTTAAACTATTTACAAAAGAAGTAATGGGGATATTGGAATTTTAGGTAAAAGAACAGAATAATAGGGCTGAGAAAGAAAGTAAATCTATGATTCCCAAACCAGCTATTGAAACAATCACTTAATTTCGTAAGAAGAAACGCGTTCATAAGATGAATTTGTTTATGTTGTAGTGAGGCTTTGTATGAGATGTGTGTAGATAAATAGTAGGGAAAATATCCATATTCAATTTTATCAACAAATAAGTAAATATTTTCAAAACTAATTTTTATACATATAATATATACCCAAAACAAAAAAAGTTTCCTTATGGAAACTTTTTTTGTTTTGGGTGAATTTATAGTGGTTAATTAATATACAGTTTTTGAAAAAAATGATGAATCATGTCAAATCATCTTCATTTACACGAACATGAACGTAGTATAAAAATGAAGCATATCCAAAATAATTAAAGGGGCTGAAAAAATGATTAAAAAACTTATTATTAGTTCTATAGCTTTAGGTGCAACAATAGGAGTGAGCAAACCTACATTTGCTGTTACAATACATTCTCCATCACAGTTTAAAGAAACTCGAAATGTTCATGTGCAATCCCTATATTCTCCATGGCAGTACTTAGGGCAAACTTCAAGAGAACTTCAAATTAAAAGTAAGGATTCAAAAGTACTAGCTTTTGAACTAGCAAAAGAAGCACCATTTTACGAAGAAGAATTAGTAGACATATGTTCTGAAATTTTAGATGCAAATGTAGATGTTGTATATTGGACAAGTAAGGAATGGGTTAGATTTGAAGAAGGAAATTATGAATTTAAACATGAAATTAAAATTTTTAGAGATAAAGAACGTCAGCAATTAATTACGACACTAGAATCTTAGTTCTTTTACAAAAAAAGAAGCTATCTTTAGTATGCTATTCTCCCCTCATAGTAGATAGGAAAAAGAAAACACATTAACCTATTTATTATGGAGGGGATTTTTCTATGGGGTAAATTAGAATTACTTGCTATGCAAAATGAAAGGAAAAGGAAGTGGGTTTATACTTAAAAGAAGATATAAAACTGTAAGAAAGAAATAGACATTTATTATCCAATTGTAAGGCGTTAAATGAAATGATTCGAAACTTTAGGTACTAAAAAACTAGAAGAAGAACGTGGGAAAGCAAAAGGGTTATGTTTAGGTAGAATGAAACCTAAAGGTTCGGGTACTAAGACTAAACGGTTGGAAGAAGAGGATGGGATGTTAGAAAAATGAAGGAAAGTATGTTGCGAAAGTTAAACTTTTAGGATAATGCACATAAAAAAGACTTCTTCATCTATCTTAAGTCCGCAAATATATACAATGTTATAATCATCAAAGGTTTCAAGAGAAATTAAATAACCTGAGTCCATACAAATATAGACTCAGGTGGCTTAGCTGTGTTTTGAAAATACTGTCTACCTGATAGGTCCCTCTCTTTTTATTCTTCAAATAAACAAACTGAAACAAGACTATTTAGAAGTATTAGTGAATTAGCCTCTCTTTAATTTTTATTTCGTGTCTCTTAGCTTTAACAAGTACAAACATAATTCATTAATCTATATTACCTTTAAAACATTTATAAATTTGATGCTATAAAAGCAATAGAATTATGTAATAAGTGAATCAAAAAAACAACCCCAAAAGCAGACATGGTAACCTGATATTTTTCATTCTTTTTTTTATATACCCAATAAGCATAGTTATATAAAAGACCAATTATCGTTGTACCAACTATATAAGTGATTCCATATTGATGATTTAATCCAAATATAATTGAAGCTATTAAAATGATAAGGTAATCGCGATTTTTAATGTAAGGAATCCAACTTAATAGCCAAAATAAAAATACTTGAAAAACTACTGTTTCATATATAGGTGCCGCTAATACCCCTAATAAAACTTGAAGAATAAGAGGTGCTTCTGTTATTGGGTTTTTTTGTATTTCAGGTAAGAATAGATCTAATGGTATTACAAATAAAAATGATCCTAATAAAATAAGAAAAATAAAAGAAATTGTAGGCAAAGCAAACATAAATTTATTTATTTTTTTGAGCATATATATTTCTCCTATAATCTTTTATTACATCTATACGAAAAGTAATAAATAATTGAGTCTCTTTTTGTTTGACATGTTTTTGTCTACTGTTGATGAAAACCGTTCTGTAATTGAATTCTTGGCTTATATGTAGGTGTAGCGATAAAGTAGGGATATATTAACACTATATTGTTAATATTAAAATATTAAAGAGTTAAGTGAGATATTAAGGTCACACCAATTTTATAATGAATATAGTATCAAGCCCGTTAAGGAAATATGCTGTATAGGACACGCTGGTACTGCTTATTTTACTATATGAATATTTAAGTGCATATAGTTTTGGAGGAGTATGTATTTTTGCATTTTTTAATACAAAAGTTTTTTATTAAAAATTTACTTTCTGCGCTACCTCATATGAATTTAAGACAATTGAGGGGTAAAGGCCAAAAGAGTCCGAGTTCAGATTGTACAGGTAAATATTATAATGTTATAGAAAAATAAGGAAAAAAGTTATAAAATAGGAGATTGAATTAAACTTTCAGATTTTATTGTTCTGCAAGATAAAAATAACTAAAGATGGGGCTCTTAAAAATTCTTATCTTTATTTAAAACTAACGATATTATAAAAAATCCTCGCTGAAGGTACTGCAACAAATCTAATTTGAAAATCTTTAGGAGATAAATATGGAATTTTAAATATTCTTAGTCGTCTATTAAACATTATAGCAATTATTATAGGCAAATCCTTTAATATCATCGATTTAGAAGAAATCAGTACAAATAGAAAAGATGAAGTGGTAGAAGTATTACGTCTTCCTTTTAATAGATTTCCAGGAGCAGCTGGACATATAAAAGATGCAATTGTAAATGAAAAAAATTGGAACGTTTGGTTGAACGATTAGTATGCTATTTTAAAGTTTAAATTAATAACAGAAAGAGAACCTCTTAATATGTTACTACTTTGTTTTTGTATTGTTGAAAATAAGAAAGGAGAAATCAATGAAAAAATATTGGCATAAGCTATCGTTGCTTCAAAAAAATGTATTACTAACGGTATTAGTAATTCTGACCCTTGTTGGAAGTATGGGAGCGTTAAGTTTTAATATGTTTCAAAGTAGTATGATGTCTATATTTGAGAGACAGTCTTTTGAAACAGGTGATGCAGTATTAAATCAATTAGATCTAGAAATAGTAAAAGATGTAGCAAAAAACCCCACAGCACAAAGAGTGAAGAAAGAAAAATTGACAGAGCAATTAGATAAAGCTATAAAAGATATGAAAAGTGTTGGGCAAACATATGTTACAGGTGCCAAGCTAAACGATAAAGCTGAATTACAAATAGTAGATTTGGATACAAAATTAGCAAATACTGTTTCTGTAAAACCAGGTGAATACTATGAGCAGCCTACTTATTGGATGAAAACATATGATAAAGTAATACAAACAAAACAGGCACAAATGACAGAAGTGTATGAAGATGAATTAGGGTTCTGGATAACAATTTTAGAGCCAGTTACAGATGAAAATAAAAATATAATTGCAATTGTTGCAGCGGATTTGGAAGCTTCTATTATTCCTCTTACAAAGAAAAACTTTATGATACAAGGTTTACTATTTATTATAATTTCATTAACTATCGCAATTACAATTCAAATATTTATCTCACGAAACTCTCTATCGCCTTTAAAGGATTTACAAGAAGGGTTACGTAAAGTTGGTGAAGGGGATTTAAGTATTAAATTGAATGAAAGATCTGATGATATAGGGATAACTAATACCTATTTTAATAATACTATTAAAAAGTTTAATAGTATTATAGATAAAGTAAGGCAGACTGCTGAGCAGGTTTCGACATTTTCACAGGAATTATCGGTAAGTACAAAAGAGAATAGCATAGCCTTTAAAGAAATTGCAAGTGCTATTACAGGATTAAATTTAGGAGCACATTCTCATGAATATGTAGTGCAAAAATGTTTAGGGATTGTTCAAGAAATGGAAAGTAAGATGAAAGAAATTAAAGGAGATGCAAAACAAGTTGGCAATGCTTTGGAAGACATGGACCAGCATTCTGTAGAGGGAAAAGATTTGATTAAGAAAATCGTGAATCAAATGAAAAGAATCAAATATACAGTTCAGGATGTATCTTCAAGTATTTATGCATTAGAAGTACGATCTAAGGAAATTCATGAAATTCTTACTGTAATTACAACCATTTCAAATCAAACAAATTCATTAGCTTTAAATGCTTCTACTGAATCCTCATGTGCTGGAGAGATGGGAGAAGAATTTTCAGGTGTTGCGGACGAGGTACGTATATTAGCGGAAAGAACTGAGGCATCTGCAAGGGATATAGCTAAATTAATTGGTGAAACCCAGGCTGAAGCAGAGAGAGCTGTAAGATCCATACAGAAGAGTTCAAAGGAAGTTGAATCAGGAATAACACTTGTTCAAAGTAGTGGTGCTTTCTTTGAAAAGATTTCAGAATCTGCACAATCTGTTACAAATCAAATTAAAGCGAATTCGAGTAATTCAAGAGATGTTTTAGAAAATAGTCAATCTATTGTTCAGGCTGTAAATGAATTATCACATATTGCAAATACATATGAGTGTAGCAGTAGTAATGTTGAGATAAGTATGAAAGAGCAAGAAATGTATGTACAAGATATTGCAGAGCTAGCAAATTCTTTGAATTGGATCTCCCAAGAATTACAAGAGTTAATAGGAGGATTCAAAATTAAGTAGGATAGAAGAAGGTGTAGGTATGACCTATACCTTTATTTATTCCCACATAAGGGATGAAAGCTTAGGTATATATGTAAAATAGCTAAACGAATATTTTTTTGCATATTTTGTTGGAAATAGAGAATGATATTACCAAATTCAACGGAGGTGTTAAAAAAATGCAAATTCGCGAAAATAATAAATCAAACGAAATCTTAATAGCAGCTGCAACAAGTGCAATTGAGCAAATGAAGTATGAAATTGCTCAGGAGTTTGGCGTTACACTTGGACCAGATTCAACATCACGAGCAAATGGTTCAGTAGGTGGAGAGATTACGAAACGTTTAGTTCGTATGGCGCAAGAGCAGTTATCTGGTCAATATAAAATTCACTAAAGTTAAAGGTATATCCCATTGAAGGGATATACCTTTTTAATTTGCTTTTAAAGAGGATCGTTACATTTTTTATTGTTGGTTAAGTTTAGAAACTGCAAATTTAGCTGTGAAATTCATTTTCTTCATGTAAGAAGAATTTACTCCTGCTTGAAATTGAACAGAAATATTACCGTCTTTTTGTGCTTTGAATACGCGACCATATGGTGAATTAGCATTGTATGTGCCAATTACTTGATTATCTGCATCAAAGACTGTATAAGAAATTGGGAACCCGGAATTTTGTACAAAGACTGTAAGTTCTTCCCCTTTACTAAGATTAAATGATTCTTTTTGAGAAACTTCATAGGAATTCATAGAGTAATATTTTGTAACTTCTTGAGTTTCTAAATTCGTAGTTGCCGCACTCGCTTTTGGTGCCTCTGCTCCTGGTAAATTCATACCTGATAGTACTGCAATTCCTAGTGCCCCTGCTAAAATAGCTTTTTTCATAATGCTAGTTCCTCCTTTAATATATTTTGAGATTTGAAAAGGAAGTGAAAATACCACTTCTTGAAACCATTATAGTTACAGTGAGAATGATTTTCAATATAGTTTGATATGTAATTCTGCATACATAAGGTGGCGCTATAAGATAATCTATCTGGGATTTAGAATATTCTTAGAAGAAGAGGAGGACAAATTTTTAAAACTATGAATGGAATTGTAGCTGTTCTTTTACATACGTTGGTTTTTTAAGTGAATATTTCGTTGAGTTTATTTTTGTTCGTTTGCTTTAAATGAAATATTTTAATGTTGATAAAGTTTTATAATTTGGAATTATTAAACAAAAATGAGATATTGTATGTTATGCTAAAAGAGCTACAAAGCACACCATCCTGATAATATTGTGTATATTTATCCTATGTATTTCGTTTGTATTAGAAATAAGAAGTCTCTTAAAAAGAGACTTCTTATTTTTGTATGGAGGGGGTATTATAGATGGTTGATTATTATCAAATCTTTTTAATTACAATGACAGGTAGTGCTTTATTTTTTTATATACAACATGCTGGAAACCAACAAAAAGAAACAAATGGACATTCTTTGTTGTAGTATTTTTCTTTTTAAATTATTTATTTCTTAATTTTGTATAAGTGAATGTAGGTAGGGATACGTTTTTTATAATGGATATTTTTTAAAACTATAATAAGGATTCAAATAAATAATACGATGAATAATTCCTAAGATGAAAATTGTATTAGCTAGTGAGAAAGAGGCATGTTATTAAATATTAGGGGTATGAGAAGGTAAGGAATCTAGAGAAAGGTAAAAAAAGAATATAAAAAGGAGTCGCTATTTGACTCCTTTTTATATGGGATAGCTAAATTATTGGAAATATTACCTACTGAAATACTTTTTCAATTGTAGGCATAACAGCTATTGGTGGTAGGGATTTAGTCCATGCAGCTGCATATACATTTAATTTCTCACCTAATGTGTAGTTTTCATCATCTGAAACAGGAACTCTTAAAATCTTATTTTGAGAAACTAGATCCCACCAATCATGTTGATAAGCAAGAGCTTCATCTTTTGTAGGCGTAGCTGCAACTACTAAATAATTGTTCTCTACTGAAATGACATATCCAGTAAAAGGTTCTTGTTCTTGGTTCTGAATAGAATGGACAGGAATATTGTTGGCGGAAATTTTGTTAGAATCTGCAAAGGCCGGTGTTAATCCGAATGTAAATCCACATCCTAGTGTTAAAGCTGTTACCGTTGTTACGAATGTTTGTTTTTTGTTAAACATGATATATCCCCCTTATATTTTATCCTTACACTATCCATTTTCAACTTACATACATATAAAGCCTTTTAATATTAAGATACTTAACAATTTTGTAACAATTATTCCATAAATGTTAATATTATCTATTAATGGAATTGGGTTTATGTTATAATTCACTAGGTGAACTATTATTGTTCATTTCATCTCTTGATGAATGTATGCCCTTCCTTAAGTGTAAAGATGTTCGATTTTATTGGTGAAGAGAGGATATATCCCTCTTCTTTTTTTATTAATATGGGACTTTAGGGAATGAACAGAAAAAGAACCCTATAGGGTTCTTTTTCTAGGCATATTAACAGTAAGGAGAGTAATGAAATGCTATTTTCAAATCTTTACAAGGAGAAAAATTTGAAAAAGCTTATCATGTTATTATTTTTACATACATGTACTATAAAGTTAATTGATAATATGTAGATTCACTATTTTAATTGGTGTGGAATGTGATAGAAAGTATAGGTTTACCGCAAATTTATGCTTTCAGGATTTGAAGAGTATTCTTAATATGAATTTTAAAGAAAATACAAAATTTTACTAGACGTGAGAAAAAAGGAACTGAAAATATCCTTTAAAATAAGATATATTTGGGTCAAAAAATTAGAGGGCACCAATTCATTAAAGCAGTAAAAACGTTTTAATGAATTGGTGTCCTTTTTGTTTTAAAAAGAGAATATATTTTCTCAACAGGACAAATGGTAATTAGCTATAAGTATTAATTATAAGGATAACAGGAAAATAGAAATTAATAATAAAGGAGAATGCGAAATGATAACATTAATATCTGAAAGAAATCTAGCTGAAATCCAAGAAGACGATGTAGATGTATTAAAAGTAATGGCACATCCTGTTCGATTACAAATTGTAAATGAATTAATGCAACATAAAGTCTGCAATGTTACACAGTTAACGGAGATATTGAGACTCCCACAGTCCACTGTTTCACAACATTTATCAAAATTGAGGGGAACCGTACTCCGCTCAGAAAGAAGAGGGATAGAGATGCATTATTTTATAGATAATGCTAAGGCACGTCAGATTGTTGAAATTTTAGGTTTGTAGGTTAATAATACATAAAAGGTTTTCTGTTACAAGGCAGGATGCCTTTTTATATGTATCTAATGATATTATCATATCATTAGATACTAACTAACCTAACAATAATTTAATTTATTAGCTTGTTTCATCTTGCCACACACAATTTAACATAATGTATCAGTAAAAAATTAAAATAAGGGGTTTAAACGGAAAATGATATTAAATATTAGATATAACAATGGATTTCTTTAAGTAGGGTTTTGTTAAAAGCCCTAATTCCTCTGCAGAAATTAAACGTGTAGTAGCTGAAGGGGATACAGTTGCTCTTCATGTACATTTCCGAGCTAATTCTCAAGATAAGGGAGTTGCTATAGGGGATTTATTTCGTATAAAGGATGGTAAGATTGTCGAGCATTGGTATGTAATACAAGAGATTCCAAGTGAGACAACTAATAATACTATGTTTTAGGCAGAAGATATATTTTAGGTTTGTTTAATTGTTAGAGCTGTATAGGGTCTAAAGATTTAGATAAGTTATGTATAAGATGAGTAAAGTGGAGGGATGTCCTAGATATGGTATTAGGACATTTCTATTTGTTTAAGGGTAGGGTATTCTCTTATTTCCTTTAACAAGATTTATAAAATTTCATTTTAAAACAAGACATAAATATATACTGGAACTATACACAAAAAATTCAAAATTATTGAGAATTATATTATAGAAGCCATGTTATAGTGATATTGTGAATAGGAAAATATTCACAATTAATAATTTCTAATCTAATAAACTTATAATATTACTTTTAAAGGAGGTGTTTGATATGAAAAAGGAATTTGAAAAACCTGTAACTATTCGTCAGAGCGTTTGGGGAAAACACTAATTTAGAATTATAAGGGAAATTATGTTACCTATATTCATTTAAAGAAGGATAAATATGCTTAATAAAACTCTAGTTTAAAATAATTTATGAATATGTGTCAAAAATATACACGAAATATTCAAAATTATCGATAATCAAATTATAGAAGCCATGTTATGGTGATATTGTGAATAGGAAAATATTCACAATTAATAATTACTAATCTAATAAATTTATAATATTATTTCTAAAGGAGGCGTTTGATATGAAAAAGGAATTTGAAAAACCTGTAACTATTCGTCAGAGCGTTTGGGGAAAACACTAATTTAGATTTACAGGAGTAGAATTTAATCTACTCCTGTTTACATTAACTTTTAGTATATGAAAGGAAGTGTTTTTGTGAGAAATTACTATTCGGCTCCTTCTTTAGTAGATATAAGTATTACTAATAGATGTAATTTAAAATGTGATTATTGCTATGCATCATCTAGTCCGTTTGAAACAAAAAATGAAGAGATGGATCTAAATCATTTAAATAATTTATTTCAAGACTTAGATGACATGAACGTTCATAGGATTTCCTTAACTGGTGGAGAACCTTTTATTAGAGATGATTTTTTTGAGATCTTAAGTGCAACTCAAAAATATAAATTTGCTAAAATAATTAACTCTAATGGAATTTTAATAAGTGATAAAATTGCAAGTAAATTATCAAAATTTGATTTTGATAGAATATGTATTACTTTAGATGGAAGTTGTCCAGAAGTACACGATATAATCCGCGGTCATGGTAGTTTTAAAAAGACAATTAAAGGTATTAAAAATTTACAAAAATATAATTTACCAGTGTCTACTCTTTTTACATTAAATAAAACCAATGTTAATGACCTTATTAATACAATTAAACTGAATGAATTATTAGGGATAACTTATATGACAGTCATGGTTGTTTGTCCAACAGGTAGAGCTTCGGACGGAAGTATATTAGCGGATAAGAATAATTGGTATCCTATGTTTTTAAATCTATCTGAAATGAAAAGTAGGGGGGATATTAAATTAAATTTCAAAATAATTCCACCTAATGAAAGTCCTGTGTTTTGGTTATATTATTTTCCTTTAGAACATTATAATCGTTTAGATTTGTTATCTGTTTGGGATCAAGATCTGAACTTAACGGATATACATACAAAGGAAAGAGAAATATCATGTCAAGCAGGTGTGAAAGCTTGTTCTATTGCATATAATGGTGATGTATTTGGTTGTGATTTAATGATGGGAATTGACCAATTTAGAGCTGGAAACATAAAAAGTACATCAATTAAAGAAATCTGGAATGAATCATCTGTATTCAATAAATTAAGAAATATATCATTTGATAATATTAATGGTAAATGTGGTTCCTGTAGTCATAAGTGGTGTGGAGGGGGATGTAGGTCTTCTGCCTTTAATTTAACAAACTCAATATATGGTTCGGATAATAGTTGCTTTTTTGAGGAGAGTGTAGCAAATGGATGATATTAAATGTTTTATTATTCATGGTAAGAAAAATATAATATTCAGACAGGAGGGCGATAAATATGTTTTTTTTGATCCAATTGCCCTAGAATACTACGTAACAAACTTTATAGGTGCAGAAATTTTATATTATATTTCTAAAGGAAAAGATTTTCATTTCATTGCGGATAAAATATCAGAGGAATATGAAATAAACGAAGATATGAGTAAAGAAACAATAAGGGAATTTTTATTAGACTTCCCTTTATTAAGTATTATATCTTCTAATTTAATAGAATCTGATATTTATAAAGAGCTATCAGCATGAGATTTAATTATCTTAACAGCATTAAAGAAATCAATCATATAGCTGTACCACTAGTTGTGAATTCAATAGCTGGGTTGTTAATTAAATTGGTAGATCAAGCAATGATCGGTAGAATTTCAGTTGAAGCTTATGGAGCTATAGGTGTAGTGAGTTCACTTTTATTCACATTTGCAGGTATATTAGGAGTAATGTCTGTTTCCTTTAATATTTATGGATCAAGAAGCATGGGACAAGAAGATATAAAATCATTTAATAATTATTTTATATCTTCTATTTTTCTTAATATAATTATAGGTATTTCGTTGGCTTTGTTATTACTCATATTTCAAAGGCCTTTATTATCTATAGTTTTTGGTTTTGAAGGAAATATTTTAGAGGACTCTATTCAATATTTAACTATTATGAGTGTATATATATTAATTCAATTATTATTATTTACGTTTTCGACTTTCTTTAAAATAATAAAAGAAACAAAATGGATTTTTATTGGTTCAACGGTAGCCTCAATCTTGAATGTAATATTAAATTATCTTCTGATTTTTGGTAACTTCGGATTTCCGAAATTAGGAATAAGTGGTTCGGCAATAGCAACTATAATTGCTTTAAGTATAAATTTAATTATTTATATGTATTTGTGTAGAAAACATTTAAAAATTACCTTTCAAAACATTAAAATATATATTAATAATTTAAAGTTCTTATGTAAAAAGAGCACCTCTCTAGTTGGTCAAGAGATTTTAGAAGGCGGTATTTTCATTATAGGTGTAAATGCTATGATTGCTCGAACAGGAGATATACAATTATCAGGATACTTATTAGTTTCTCAAATTTTAAGTATTATTTTAATTCCAATGTATATGTATTCTTCTGCTATTCTAACTTTAGTTAGTGAAAGGTACGGCTCTAAACAATTAATAGATTTAAAGGAACTACCTAAGGTGACTTTAGGACTTATTATGGTATTTTACATGTTTTTAAGTATTATTTTTGTATTTTTAAAATATGAGGTTGTAGCTTTTATTACAAATGATACGAATTTAATTAATTATGCTGCAAGTATACTTACCTTTATTATAATAGCTAATATCTTTAATCCGTTACATAATGTTTATAAATATGCTTTACAAGCTATAGGGCAAAGTAATTATGTTTTAATAAAAACAGCTATAATAAATTTAATTACTTTTGTAATGATGATTATTACCATTTATGTGTTCAACTTGAATATATTTGGTGTATTTATTAGCTTATTTTTTAATTATGTAATGTTATCAATTATATTTTCTAGAAAATATAAAGGGATTCTTGATGGTATTGAGAGTAATAAGAAAAAAATTCTTGCTTAAATTTAACAATGCCTTTTTCGTGTAGTAATTCTTAAAGAAACATCCTTAAATGAAATAAAAAAAGGCGGTGTATACTGCCTTTTTTTTACTCAATATGTTCTTTAATCCATGTTGCCTCTAATTAATAGCTTCCCATTTCTTCTCAGTATTTCTTTTCCAAAACCAAGTTTTATAAAAAACGAGAAAATTTCATCATTATTCACCCACTTTTTTATTCATCCCTTCTCAATTTCTATAGTTGAAACTGACGATTTAAAGCTTGGATCAATAAAAATATTTAATTAAAATGCTGGAGAGTAGGTGACATGGAAACAATTAGTAAAAGGTAAAATAAGTGCTAGAACCTTTAATAGACGATAATATTGAATCTGTACCTTTTGTACGCAAATCATCTGGTGATAAAGCAATTTAAAAAAATGATTACGATTAAAGTAGTTGTAAACATAATTAATCTTGATGCCAATTATCTTCGCAAATTAATGAGAGAGGATAGAATCTTATCTAAACTTATGCAAGATAAGATGTGGTAGTATATGGAATAGGATAAAGCCAGTTAGGAGGGGATTTTATATTGAGTAAGAAAAAGTAACCAAGAATGATTGTTTAAGAGGAGAAAGTGGACTGTATATATCCCGCATACAAGTTCACCAATGGGAACGCGATCAGTAAATGTGCCTATATAAGAGGTTCCAACCCTGGAGGCAAAACGTGTTGAGGGTAAAACACTTTTATTTGAAAGAAGAGTAATTCACCTATAAAGCATACAAGAAAAATCTAAATTCTCTGAAAGTAACCAAGATAAAATCCCTTCTATAAAAAAGAAGGGGAGAAATCCCCTTTACTTTAAAATTTATTAAAAAATAACTTAATTCATTGATGAAATATTATTGAATTGGTGCACAACTCCAAATGTATTTTCCAACTACCTTTATTTCTGGACAATTTTCTATATCTGTACAATCAAACATTAATGGATGTATACTAGGATTAAAAGAATCTGGCTCTAGGATAATTCTATTATTAGTTTTGTAAATTCTTTTTAAAGTGGCGTCATATCCGTTGATGAGTACAGCGGCTATGTCGCCATTATTTATATTTGTTGTCCTCTCAAGTACAGCTATATGTCCATCATGTACAATTCTATTCATACTGTCTCCGTTTATACGAAGTGCTAATAGTTTTTCAAATCCATATTTATCTAAAATGATATCAGGTACCTGTATATCCCCAATTACATTTTCTATAGCCTCAATTGGTTTACCAGCTGCGATTGTACCATAAATGGGAATATTCCGTTTGGTAATTACGTGATCTTCAGGACAATAGGATTCATTTTCATCAATAAAGTAGGTTGCAGAGACATTTAATATCTTAGCGATTTGAGATATTTTTGACATTTTAGGGCTTCTTTCACCATTTCTCCACCGCAAAACAGTAGTTCTACTAACAGATAATAATTCAGCTAATTGCTCGTCTGTCATATTATTTTTCTTCATCAATTGAGATAATTTTAAACCGAATGATTTCATGACTTTTTGTCACCTCCGTCTTGATTGATTATATAATTGGTGTGACAAAAATGCAACTTTCTTCGTGATTTGGTAAAAAAATTCTTGACTGTTTTGTCACGTAGTACTATATTTGAATTTGAAAAGAGGTGACAAAAATGCACAAGATGATATTTTTAGAAAGAAAATTAAAGAGAAAAACTATTGAAGAAGTTGCTTATTTTCTTAATGTTTCTCCACGTACATATTGGGCAAAAGAACATAATAAAAGTGAATTCACTCTGAAAGAGGCACATATGTTATCGTGCTATTTAGAGAAATCTATAGAAGAATTATTCCCTGATCTTTTTTTAAATAATTTGTGACAAAAATGCACGTATTTATATATGGATTATAGGATGTTTATTGGGGTATTTTAAACCGAATATCTAATAATTCTACTATTAAAGGTACTTTATATATAGTTTTTTACTTGGAAAATAAGGAAAGAGATTCAAAAAATGAAACGCTAAAGTGTAATTGGTATATAAAAATTGAGATGAAATATAGAATGCTAAATATTCAAGTAGATGAAAGAGCAATCAGAAGATTATATTTAGAAAAATTAGAAGAAAAGCTTAAAGAATTGGGTGCAGAATTTTTATTTTGGGATACAAGGGAATTTTTAAAAAGAACGTGCATGTTGAGGATTACTATTCAAAAAGAATTCTATTTTGATCAGCGTTTACAAAAATTTAAAGTGGACGGGAAATGGTATTTTTTGGCTAAAGATACGAAGGCATTTTTATTAAATTGGCTAACAGAGAATGTGGTGTAAGAAAAGAAAGACTATCGTCTTAAAAAAACAAATCTTATAGGAAATCCTATTGTAAGGAGGATTAATCATGGTTTTTAGAGTGACAAAAAAACAAGGATATGTCAGCAAGAGTACTAATGAAAATGAAGAATTTAGTAATACTATTCGTTTTGAATCGGAAAAGCTTTCGCATAAACAGTTAAAAATGATTTATGCCAAAATGCATATAATAGCATTGAAATATGATGGAGTAATATCAAAAGAGGAAATCAAAAATAAATTAAAAGTAAAACTTAAAATTCAATCACTGAGTGATCTTACAAGGAAACAAGCTAATCAAGCTATAAAAGTATTAATAGGTTGGGAAATTTAAAAGTTTTGGATAATAAAACCCTTAATATTTAAGAAGTTTAATATATTGATTTTAAGAAAAAATATGGAGGAAGATAAAATGAGTAGTTTGCTAATACAGGATGAGCCATTATTAGTATTACCTCGATTAGCAAGTAAGATTGGATTGAACGAGGCAATTTTTCTTCAACAAATACATTATTGGCTTAAGCGCTCGAAACATTATTATGATGATCGTTATTGGGTCTATAATAGCATTACAAATTGGCATAAACAATTCCCGTTTTGGAATGAAAGAACGTTGAAACGTATTGTTAAAAATCTAGAAGAGTTTAATTTATTGATAAGTGGTAACTATAACAAATTAAAGTTTGATAAAACAAAATGGTATTCAATAAATTATGACAGACTAGTTGAATTAGAAATAGATAACGATTGTGACAAATTGTCTCAACGAAAAGAACATATTGTCATGATGGAAAATGATAATATGTCTCAACCAATACCAGAGACTACACAAAAGATTAACTCAGAGAATACCACTCAAAAAGATATAGTAGAGATAATTAATTATCTCAACAGTGTATGTAATACAAGTTATCGTATTTCAACTAAAAAGACACAAATGTTAATTAAATCTAGACTACAAGAGGGATTTAATATAAATGAATTCAAAGAAGTTATTGAGACGAAGGCGAAAGAATGGCTTTATACAGAACAGGCAAAATATTTAAGACCAGAAACCTTATTTGGAACTAAATTTGAGGGATATTTGCAGCAGAGAAAGATGGTGAAATCAAATGGCTTTAACAAAGGTAACAGATATAGTACAAAGTCTTTCGAAGAAAATGAACTTCCTTTCTGAAACATGTGTGATATGTGATCAGGAGAGGAAGCGAATTGTAAGATTGATGGAGATTCAGGGTGAAACGATTTGTCCAGTATGTCGTTTAGAAGAAGAAAATAGAAGGTTAGAAAAAGAAATGAATGTTTTTCGTTATGAGAAAGAGGAAAGAAAACGTAAAAGTATATTTTACGATCATAGTCTTATTAAAGATGAAACTATTAAATTAGCTAGATTTTCGACATTTATATCAGAATGTGAAGAGGATGAAAAGAATTTAATTTTAGCTAAAAAGGCTCTTACAGACTATTTAAATGATATTCGATTTAATTTGATTCTTGTGGGGAAAGTTGGGGCCGGAAAAAGTCATATTTCATACTCTATAGCGCATGAAATGAATGAACAAAGTTCGGATAAAGTTATGTATGTTACAAGTTCAGAACTATTTGATTACATACGTTCGACATTTAATACGCAATCTTGTGAAACAGAGCATAGCATAACAAATATGCTAATTTCTATGGATTTATTAGTCATTGATGATCTAGGAGCAGAGCTAGGGGATATGGATATTAATGATTTAAAAGCAACAGCATTTGTAAATCGTGTGTTATTTAAACTATTTGATGGACGACAAGGGAAAAAAACAATTATTACAACGAATTTAACAGGTGAGGCAATTATAAAAGCGTACGATGAAAGAGTTACATCTCGTATGTTTAATACATATCGACACATAGAATTTAAAAAAACAAGAGATAAGCGTAAGAGAAAATTACCTTTTTAAGAAAAGAATATATATGCAGATAAAAACATGTTGTTCAAGAAATTTGTACTGTATGAATTGGTTCGGAAGTTAAGAAAGAATATGAGGAACGGAAAGAGTATTTGATTAGAAATTCCATGTATGTACATTCAAAGCAGTTTTTAAGTTTATTCTATATGTTTTAAATAATTAAATGGAGGCATCTTGAAAATGAGAACATATAAAGGATTTGAAGCAATTAAACGAATGCAAACAAATTGGATTACAACAGTACAAGAGACACCGATGTGTTGGAAAATAGAAGGTGAAAGAGTGATTGCTGATTATTTAGGTAAAAAAGAAAGCTATCAACAAATTAATTTCTTTTTTGAGAATGAATTTATAGATTGTAGAGAAACAATTCGAAAAGGAGAACTATTGTATATTGAAAATGAAAAAAGTGAAAAATTCATCGCTGAATATTGTAAAGAAAATGAAAAAGAAATAAAGCATGGTAGTTGGTTCTGGATTAATGGAGAGGAGTTCTCTAATAATTATGGTCATTTTGAAAAGAGTACGAAATTAAAAATTAGGAAAGCTGAAAAAAGTGAAAAATTATTATTTGAACGGGCAAAATTATTCGCTATCAAAGGGCGTAAAATAGATGAGTTTAGACTTGGTGATGTAGTTGAAAGAGATAATAAATTGTATAAAGTGGCTATTGTAAAAAGTGGAAGTGAATCTCAAATTATAGTAGGATGTGTTCCGATTAATGGGGGCGCAATTTGTTATTATAATTCAAAAGATATTGAGATTCAATTTTTCGTTGAAGATATGGTGGTGTAGCAAGGTGAAGTTATTTTTAATTAATCAACTTATTGAAAATGGAATTTACAAATATAAGGATAAACAATTGTACGAATTAAATAGTGATGAGTTAATAAAATTAATCAAAAATCATAAGGATAAGAAAATAAATGTTAGCAATACAATGTATGAAATAATACATGAAGGATATAAGCCTTAATAGCAAATGATTGTAATGATTTAGAGATATGAAATTCAAATTATGATTAAGGATAAATGATAAGAAAGGGGCTTAACATGTTAAATATAGAATTACCAGTATTAAATAAAGAAGCTACAAAAGAAAATGTACTGAAAGCTATAAAGAAATACAGATTATTTATGAAGTGTAATTATCTTAACGAAACGATACTCTCGAAAGAAAATGCGAAAGAAGAGCGGATCAATTATATTATTGCGATGAACAAAGGGTTAGAAAAGCTAGATATTGAAAGTGATAGAATAATTATTCAAAAATATTTGTTAAAGAATCGAGTTAATAGATATGAGGTGATGAAAGAGTTGAATTTATCCGAGGGAGATTATTATAGAAAAAGAAATACTGCTTTTTACAACTATGCATATGCATTAGGGATTGAGGTTGAGGAGTGTTAAGATTACTACTAATAATAAATAAGTTTTTAATATGGATTATAACCACCTGTGTAAACAAGCAGGTGGTTATTTTTATGTAAAAAAATGATGAAAAAGAGATAAAAATGAATCGTTATATACATATATCATATAAGTACAAAGTAGCAATGATAAATAGTATTAAGCAAGATTTTTTTAATAATTTTAGTTTTTTGGTGAGAAAAAATAAATGGAAATTAAATGTAGATTTAGATGGTCTCTATTTTTAACAATTTTGCTTTGTTATAAGGGTGGGAATGGTATATGCGAGATTTAATTATCCAATATAAAGAAACGTTATGTAAGCTAGAGAGTGCAAAAATAAGTGCAAAAGAAGAAGAGATTAAAATATTAACAAGTATGATTAGTGATGTCACATATGCTTTGGAGTGGATGAAGAATGCAAAGATGCCAGGTAATCGCAGGGGAATAGAACGTAGAGCTGCTTATCAACGAGAGAAATCATATGATTCCTTGTTAATGCAAAGGTATTTTCGTAGTACTGATACAACATATGAATGGGATGATGAAAACAAAGAAAGTGTCATTTCAGAATGGGAGAGAATAAAACTAGAAGATGCGCTCTCTACTTTGACAAAATATGAAAGAGAAATATATATCATGTCAAGAGGAAGAGGCATTACACAAGAGAAAATTGCTAAATATTTGAATGTTTCAAGAAGCACAATTAAAACGATTCTATATAGATCTGAAATAAAAATTGCTAAACAAGTAAGAAAAAGTCTTTTCTGCGAAAGTAGTTAAGGCTTTTTTAATTACAAATACATTCTTGTCACCATAGTGCCACCTATAAATAGAGAGTAATAAAATAAGTTTAAATGAAATATAAAAAATGAAGAATGGATACTAGCAAAAAGAAAGAGTAATCCAAAAGATATCTATAAATTAAATGAGAGATTTTAAAAGTGACGGCATCTTTTTATTTACTACAAAATAGGCAGTAGTACATGAAAAACTACAGAAGGATGCGATTAGATGTTAGAACAAGATATAGATACTATGCCAATATGTTCAATTTGCCTTGAAAAATGTTTGTGGGTTTTGAAATTTCCAATCACAATTCAGTATTGTGAACAAATGTTAATTCGTGAGGTAGTTGACGACAATATAACAACAATATGTATTGAGTGTTTAGAAAAAGAAATACAAGTGATGAGTTAAAACGGGAGGGAATGCTAGTGGCGCGACCAATGAAATTGAATGATGAGCTGATAAATAGGTTGACCCAATATATTAAAGTAGGGAATTATATTGAAACCGCATGTGCGTTAGTTGGAATAAGTAGAAGTATAGTTTATGTTTGGTTAAAACAAGGGCGTAGGGCAATTGAAACGAGTGAAAAGACAGGTGAAGTAGTACCGAGAAAAGATAAGATTTATGTGAAGTTAGTCATGGAAATTGATCAGGCATTAGCATTTAGTGAAGCTAGAGACGTTGAGACAATTGGGGAGCATGCAAAATCTAATTGGAAAGCCGCAGCATGGAGATTAGAAAGAAAATTCCCAACTAAATGGGGAAGAAAAGATCAATTGCAAGCAAATGTAAATCATTCAGGAGAAATGAAAGTAGAGCATAATAAAATGGCTATGAAAATTGGGTGTGATGAGGAAATGCTTGATTTAGCTATGAAATTATTTGAGAAAGTTCAAGGAGGAGAATTACAATCATGACACGGATGAATGTGCATAAGTTAATAGATGAAAATACATTTAAGGAATTGGCAAAAGTGAACTACCCCTTTCTATGTTCAGTATACACATAAGGGATTCTATAAACATGCAAAGCACACAAAATTAATAACAAAGATTTGCCAAGATTTAATTGAAGAGAAATTATCGACTAATAGATTAATGGTGTTTATGCCACCTAGGCATTCAAAATCACAGTCTATAACAGAAACATTGCCAAGTTGGTATTTAGGAAATTATCCAAATAAGAGAGTTATAGAGGTATCTTATGCATCAAGTTTAGCTGAAAAGTTTGGTAGAAGAAATCGTGCTAAGATTGAAGAGTTTGGTAAAGAGATATTTAACATTAGAATTGATGAGCGACAAGGTTCCGTAACAGATTGGGCACTACATAACCACTCTGGTGGAATGTTGTCTGTAGGAGTTGGTGGTTCGATTACAGGGGAAGGAGCAGATTTATTAATTATTGATGACCCTATTAAAAATCGCCAAGAGGCCGAATCAATTACATACCGAAATAGACTATGGGATGAATGGGAAGATACTTTATCTACACGTTTACAAAAAGGTGCAAAGGTAATTCTAATTTTGACGCGATGGCATGAGGACGATTTAGCTGGTAGATTGTTAGAGAAAGAACAGGAGAAATGGACTGTGTTATCAATTCCCGCTATAGCAGAGTCAAGGGATGATCCATTGAATAGAGAAATAGGAAGAGGCTTATGGATTGAACACTATGGCCAAAATTATTATGAAGATAAAAAGAAGTTTTCCTCTGCACGCTCATGGTTATCTTTATGGCAACAAAAACCATCAAGTGATATAGGGAATATTTTTAAAAGGAACTGGTTTCAATATTACGATGCATTACCAAATTGGGAACAATTTGATCAAATTATTACTTCCTGGGATATGGCTTTTGATAACACTACAAATAAAAGTTCATTTGTGGTTGGACAGATCTGGGGAAAAATAGATGGAGACAAATATTTAATTGATCAAGTGAGGGCGCAAATGAATTTCCTAGAAACAAAGAAAGCATTTGTTGTTTTTCACCATAAATACGAGTCGATTCTTCGGAATTCTGGGTTTAAAAAGTCCATTCCGAAATTAGTTGAAAAAAAAGCAAATGGCCCTGCCATTATTAGTTCATTGAAGAATGAAATAAGTGGAATTATTCCTATAAATCCACAGGGTTCAAAAGAAACACGCGCTGAGGCAATATCCCCTGAATTTCAATCTGGAAATGTATATATACCTAATCCTAAAATACAATCTTGGGTATATGATTATATAGATGAATTAGCTTCTTTCCCATCTGGTAAGCATAATGATCAAGTAGATACAACGTCACAAGCCTTAGAATACTTTTTTACTAAGCAAAAAAAAATAATGGGTGGAAAAATAAAAAGAGTTTAGCTGAACATGTAATGTTCAGTTTTTTTATATTGGTAAAGTTTTTATGAAAAACATTGAATAAATGATTTGTATATGAAAGGAGGCATAAATCTTATGGTTGAGAAAAAAGCAATTAAAAATGTGAAGGTACTTAATTTACAAAGTCGTGAGATGGCTTTACGTGATGAGGAACTTCAAAGCAAACAAATGACAATTGATCCATTTGCACAAGTGTACGGTGATAAAGAACTAGTGAAGCCTCCATATGATATGCAAGTATTATTAAATTTGAGAGAAAGTAACCCTATTCACTCGGCATGTATTAGTGCAAAAGTAAATGATATTGCTGGTATGGGATTTGATTTTGCACCGCTAGATGAAGTGACAGAGGCAAATCAAGAACAATATAAAGAATTAAAGCGTTTTATGAGGTATTGCAACAATGAAATGACAAGTAGCGAAATACTTAGGGCAGTTTGGGAGGATTATGAAACTGTAGGTTGGGGAATTATAGAGGTTGTTCGTAATTTGAAAGGGGAACCAGCGCAGCTACACCATATTCCAGCACATACGGTACGTGCGCATAAAGATAAGATTCGATTTGCGCAGATTGTAAATAATGAGGAGAGATGGTTTAAGAGATTTAGTTATCCATCTGATTTTAGGTTAGTAGATGGAAAAATGATTAGTGATAGCTTAGATGAAAACTCGTTATTAGACACTGAAGAAAAAGCTGGTGAAGTTATTGTAATTCGTAAATTTGGTTCTAGATCATCATACTATGGTATTCCGGATTATGTGAGTTCTATTGGTTCCATTGTAGGATCACAAGCTGTAAGAGATTACAATATTAATTATTTTACTGGTAAAACAATTCCAGATGCTGTTTTGTTTGTTGAGGGTGTTGATGAAATAGATGATTCAGTTGAAAGAGAATTAAAAACATTTTTCTCTGTCGAAACAAAAGGAGAACATCATAAGTTAGCAGTTGTTCCTGTCCCTGAAGGAGCCAAAGCTCGCTTAGAGAAATTAGGGCCTGATGTCAAAGAAGCGAGTTTTCGTTTATATCGCCAAGATAATGCTATGGAAATTTGTGTAGCTCATCGAGTTCCACCATATAGAATTGGTTGGGCTATGACAGGATCACTTGGACAGACGACAGCAAAAGAAATGAATGAAATGTATAAAAGATCAATTATTGAACCAGGTCAACAAATTTTAGAACATCGATTAAATACACAATTATTTAAAGAGTTTACAGAAACGTTGGGGGAATTGGACTGGCAGTTTCAATTAAATGAAATTGATACAGATGATCGAGCAAGTGATATGCAATATGCAATAGATGGATATGAAAAGAGTATATTAACAAGAAATGAATGCCGAAAAGTTATTGGATACGAACCAGTTCTAGAAGGAGATAAATTTTTAAATGAAGATTCAAATTCGATTTAGTAGTCTTGCTAGAAAGTAGGAATATATTATGCCAAATGAATTGAAAAATGTAGAAATTAGTTATGTTTCATTAGTAACAAAGGGGGCTAATGGTAGGCCATTTGCAATTATGAAGGGTATGAACATGAATGGCTCTAACGTTTTGAAAAATGTCCCTATTTTAAAGAGGGAAGATGAAAAACAACTTGTAACAGGGGTTGTTTATGAACCAAATATAGAAGATGCACATGGTGATATCATGACGGCTGAAGAAATTGAAAGAGCGGCTTATAATTTTTTAGAGAAATATAGATACATAGATAAAAACCATGACGAGTTGGCAGGAAAAGGAACAGTAGTAGAAAGCTGGATTTCTAAAAATAATACGGTTGTTGGGAAACAAAATATTAAAAAAGGAACATGGCTTATGACTGTTCGAGTAGACGATAGTGAAACATGGAAAGAGATCAAAAAAGGGAAAATCACAGGCTTTTCGATGGGAGGGGTTGGAGAAAGAATGGAGATGCCACAAATGGATGAGTTTACACAAGATGAGAAAGGTGTAATTCGTAAGATGTTTAATTTTTTTAAGTCACATTATGACGAGGAACAAACTCAGGAGATGGATAATCAGTCAGTAAATAGTAAACAAAACTCTAAGATGCAAAAGGTATTTAATTTGTTTGAAGATGTATTTTATGTTGGGATTTGGGAGGGAAATGTAGATATTAAGCAGATGGTTTCCACCTTAGATGAAATGAAGGACATTTTAAATACAATGAAGGGTGGTGATACAGATTTCTCGCCGGAAGATATTACTATTAATTCCATAAATGAAGTAGGCAAAATCTTATATAAGAAAAATGATAAAAAATTTGATGAAATGATTTCTTTGATGAACCAAATTAAAGAAAATAAGTTACAAAAAAACGCAGATCAAAATTCAGATGAGATTGCAGACATTGTAAAGAGAGAAATGGGTCCTTTTCTTGAGAGATTACAGGAGTTGGAAGAACAGTTAAATAAAGAACTTGAATCAACTCATGATACTAATGAATTAGAAAATGACAGAGAATCTAAAAAGACAAGTGAATTTATTCAGAAGGTAATAGACCCCATTTCAAAGAGACTTGAAGTAATTGAGCGATCAGCACAAGTTCGTAAAAGTCTTGGGGCTGATGCCAAACCAACAAACGAGATGAGAAAACCAGTAAATAAATGGGTAGGATTAGATCTATAAAGATAAGGAGAAATGAATCTATGAATAATAAAGAATTATTAGCACGTATTGAACGAATTGAAAAGAGTACAATGACAACAGGAGGAATGAAAGCGGGGCTATTATATCCGGAACAAAGTAAAGAATTTTTCCGAATGGTATTTGATGCAACTCCATTTTCTCAATTGCATCGCAAAGAGATTCGTAAAGCGAAAAAAGGTGAATTAGATAAAATTGCAATCGGTGGTCGAATTTTACGTAGGAAAATGGAAAATAGTGATGATGGCTATCGAGCGGGTGTAGAAACGTCGAAAGTTGAATATGATACAGTTTCTATTCGTTTACCATGGGAGATTACGGAGGAGCTACTTCGAGAAAATATCGAAGGTGAAGGATATGAAGATACTGTTATGACATTAATGTCAACTCAGTTAGGTATTGACCTTGAAGACCTGCATTGGAATGGGGATGTAACTTCAGAGGACCCATTTCTTCAAATTAATGATGGCTGGTTAAAACAAATTAAACAATCAAGTAAATCTCATATTGTCGATCATTTTAAATTAGTGACGGGAACGGGAGATGCTGAAGCTAGCGCCGGGTTTAGTAAAGACTCAATCTTTAATTTATCTAAGGCGATGCCTAATAAATATAAAAACGAAGGTTTAAAGTGGATTATGTCACCTGCTCGTAGAGAGAAGTGGATTGAATATTTAACAACTCGTTCAACTGGCTTAGGAGATGCTGCGTTATTAGGTACAGGGGATCAAGTTAATAAGCCGTTAGGGTATGAAATTGTCACAGTTCCTTCTCTTCAAGATGATGTAATTATTTTTGCAGATCCTAAAAACTTTATTGCGGTAAATACGTATGACACGCGAGTTCGTAAGACTGTAGAAGGTAAATCTGCTGTTATGGAAGATAAGCGATTTTATGTTATTCATTTGGATGATGATGCAGTTATTCAAGAAATGGACGCAGTAGCAATTCTTACTAATATACCTGATAAATTTGGGAATTAAGTAAGGTAATTTGTATATGAAGATTATAGAATTAAAATTAGGCGGTACATATACTGCATATGGCTATACTTTTTTCAACGGAGTAAAGGAAAAGGTTGCAAATGAGAAAGCAAACTATTTACTGAGTACAGGACATTTTAAGTTAATAGATAGTATAGAGGTTAAAAAGAAAGAGAAGTAAAAGAGGTGGAAGGATGGAAATTACTGTACAGGACATAAAGAACAGGGTAAATGTTCAACGAATGCCCGATACGGTAATCCAGGAACTCATTAGTCAATATGAATTGATTACTAAAAACTATTTGAGAAGTAAGCCAAGTAACCCAATGAAAGAGAAAGTTAGAACTAGTAAATTGGCTTGGCTTTCTTTTCGAGCAGAAAATTTGATCAAGGTAATCCATATTGGTTCTGGAGAAGAAGTTACCAGTTCAGTTTTTTCTGATGGTTGCACTGTATATGGTTTAAGTGAGAATCAATTATATGAATTTGAGTATACCATACAAGATTATGATGGGCTTTTGACTTTAATGAAAAAATGCATCATCGATATGACGTGTTATGCGGTAATTCGAACAAATCTACAATATGAAAATATGAAAAAATCAGCAAATATCGGAGATTATTCATATGAAATAAATATTGAATCGCTAGATGAGGAAACTGTTAATAAAAAGATTTTAAAAGTATTAAAAAAATACCGAAGTAGAAACCCTTTAATAGCATTATGAATGAAAGAATAGGCTGTGAACATTAGATATGGAAGAATTATATATACATGAAGTAACTGTGAAAAGGAATCAAAAGGTAAAACAGCCGGCAGGAAATTTTAAAGAAGAGCCTGTCATTATTTATGAAAGAATGAAGTGTCGTGTAACAACACACACAGCGGTAGATAATGAAAGGTTAAAAAGAAATAAACAAAATTTTGAGCCGAATTATAAAATTTATACTTCTGCAGAACATAACATCCATACAAATGATGTAATCTATTTTCATGATTATGTATTTGAGGTAAGAGGAGAACCAAGAAATCCATCATTTTTAAATCACCATATTGAATTGTATTGTGAGCTGTTGGAATAAAATGACGAATACATCGGAGTTCATGGTTACACGTAATGTAGAACAGGTTAAAGAACAACTTAATAAAATGATGGTAGAAAGAATTATAAGTGCTTGCAATCAACTGCAACGAGAAATGAAACAAACAGTATCAGGTAATCACAATGGTGTGAAGTATAAAATTCCACGATCGAGTCGCACATATATTGCTTCAAAACCAGGAGAGACATTTGCTTCTAGAACGGGAGAATTACAAGATTCCATTAAATATGGCTTACATATTACAGATAACGAAGTAGTAGGAACGATTGGAAGCCAATTAAAAAGAGCGGTGTATGTCGAAAATGGTACAAGTACTGTAGAAGCCCGACCTTTTTTCTTAAAAACGTTTGAAAAAGAGCGTGGGGAATTAAAAAGGACATTGGGAGGAGAACAATGACGACAAAAGCGATTGCAACAATTAGAAATTTTATTGAGAAAGATACAATTGTGCAAAGTAATCTATCGAAATATGAAGGAGAGCCCGCTCTAACATTTCAAACTGCACAAAATGATATGAAAATGCCTTATGTGGTAATGAGAATTGAATCTAATAATCCGGATGATATAGAGGTAATTGATCGTATGATCCTCACTTTTGATATATATTGTGGCCAAGGTGATTATGAAAAAGCGGATGTAATTTCAAGGCGAATAGAACATTTGTTAGACAGAGAAGCGGGATTGTTAAGAGATTCTGGTATTATTACAATTCATCGAGCAGGCAGTATTACAGTTCCAGATGAAGATCCATCAATTATTCATATTAGTATTAAGTTTCTTGTACGGGTAGGAAGAATGGAATTATATTAAGGAGGGAAAAAAATGAGTTGGAAGCTTATTAATGGTGTACGTGAGGGTACAACTGATAATTTTGTTATTGGACCGGGTGTAATGTATAAAGGTTTTAAAAGTGTTAAAGACCTAGGTGAGATGTTAGGAGCTACTACAGGTGGCTGTAAAGTGGGGTTTACTAGAGAATACTATGATGCTGATATTGATGGTGTTTTAGGAAAACTAGTTCGCGGAAAATGGCTATTAAAAGATGAACCACATATGGAGGTTACACTAGTAGAATTTACGAAAGAAAATTTAGAGTTAGCTCTACCAGGCGTAGATGTAGATAGTACGACTGATAACGATTATAACATTGTAAAACCAACCAATGAAATTAAAGACGCAAGTTATAGTGATATTGCAATAGTAGGTGTAGTTTCAGGAAGTGATATTCCGGTTATTTTTGTTATCCGAAATGCAATGGTAGTTTCTTCTGTAGAAATTGATTTAAAAGATGGTAAAGGAACTGTAGGACTTAAATGCAAATTTATTGGTCATTATAGTGAAAGTTCGCCTAATACACCCCCTTATGAAATTTATTTACCAAAGAAAAAAGCACCTAAATTACCTACAACAAGTAAATAAGTTGTAGGTTTTATTTTTAGGTTATAAAAGGAGATATTGAATATGACAACAATGCTAGAAAAAATGATGCATAATAGTACAGAAATTACAATTTCAGGTCAGAAGATGAAGATGAGACGTTTAAATGTAAAAGATGTTTGGCGTTTTACTAAGATTATTTCTAAAGTTGGTCGTCATGCAATGACTGATTTTATGGAGTTTGGGAAAGAAAAGAATGAAATTGATGAAAAAATTCAATTGGCCCAAATGAATGAAGAGCAACAAGAACAGTTAAATGAAATTGAAAAACAAAAAAAAGAAAAGGGTTTAGAGTTTGTCTTTCAATTATTGTCTATGATTCCGGAATGTGAAGATGAGTTTTCGGAATTTTTCTCTAGTCTATTACAGATTAAGCGTGAAGAATTCGATCAGTTACCACCAGAAGCTATGGTAGCAGTTATTGAAGGATTATTAGAAAGTGAAGATTTAATGTCTTTTTTCAATCAGGTCAAGGGTCTAATCAAATCTCAAAGTCTCAAGTGGAACAAACAAGAAATGTAGAAAATGACTCTAATAAATACATAGAAGAAACAGAGCAAAATATGCTAAGGGCTTTTGATAAAGTCCAAAAACGGTATGGATGGACAGATGATTATGTCTTATCCATACCGTATTCTCGTTTAATGGACTTATTTTCTTTTATTAGTCAGGAAGAGCAGCAAGAAGAATTAAATGAATGGAAAAAAATGGCCTTTATTGGATTTCAAACAAGGCAATTAGAAGAAGGAACAACTTTTCAGGACTATTTGCAAGCTTTTGGACTTACGGAATCTACGTCGGATGGGGAAGAAAATGAGACTATGGAAGTTTGGTCCAAAGAGGAATGTATCGACCATGCAAATAAGCTGATTGCAGAGTTTCAGTTTGAAGACGATCAGGAATAAAAAACTTCCTAGTTAGAAAGGGGGGAGTGAATGTTTACAGAAGTATTCCAGTTGTTTGGTACAATTGGAATTAAAGCAGATGAAGCTTATAAGGATTTAGCAAAGTTTGAGGAAAGTTTACAAAAGGCTTCTAAGAACATACAAGAAAAATTTCAAAAACCAGCAGAAGTACTTAATCAAATAAATGGCCAAATTCAAAAATTTGGTAACGGGGCGACCAATGTTTTTGGGAAGATTGGTAACAAAGCGGATCAAGCATATAAAGGTGTAGAAAAGTTTGAAGAGAGAGTGCAAAAAGCCTCTAATACAATGCAAGAAAAAATCCAAAAATCAGCAGATTCTCTTGGGAATATTAGTAAGCAAATGCAAACGTTTGGTGACACTATTTCAAATAAAGTTACAAAACCTATAGAACAAGTCAATAGCAAAGCTTTACAATTTGCTACCGATGTGGAAGGTTCTCAAAAAAAACTACAGGATATGCTTGGGTTAACTGAAAAAGATGCAAAGAGTTTGGCTGGAACTATTCAACCTATCGCTCAACAAGTCGTGAAGATTTCCAATATAGTAATACCATCGTTGAAGCAAACGGTTGAGTTAATCAAATCTGTTTCTAGTCTTATATCTAAGGCGAGTGAAATCATTGGTGGCCTTGTAAATATAGTTAAAACATTAATGCAAATACCGGGTGCAATTACGGCGATTATTAAAGATGCCTTAAAACTAATTAAAGTTTTTAGTGAGTTCGCACAGATATTGACTGGTCTTGGAAAATCAATGTTTTCATTAGTATTAAGTCCATGGGGCATTGCAATACTTTTAATGGTTGGTTTAGTATATGTGCTGTATAAAAATTGGGATTCAATTGTGAAATATACAAAGCAGGCAGTGCAATGGATCAGTGATATTTGTTCTAAAGCCTGGGATGCTATCGTTAAAGTTGCGAAGTCAGTATGGGATAGTTTGTCAAAGTTTTTCTCAAGTTTTTGGGAAGGAACAAAAAAAGTATTCCAATCTGCGGTATCGTTTATAGATAAAATACTTAGCGGTGCATGGAAAATAATTACTACTGTAATTACAATGTATATCAACATATGGAAAAAGACATTTGAAATTGGTTGGAATTTAATAAAAACGATATTTAATACAGTGCTAAACGTAATAAAAAGTGTTGTTAAGTTTGCTTTAGAATTTATTAAAAGCTATATTTCTACTGCTATTAAAACATGGCAAAATATTTTTAAAACTGGCTGGGATATTATAAAAACAGTTTTTACGACGGTGCTAAACTTTTTGAAAACATTTATAAGTGGTGCATTTCAAGCAATTCGCAGCATAATCACGACTGTGATGAATGGGATAAAAACCGTCATTTCTACAGTGTGGAATGGAATAAAGGCAATTTTTACGACTGTATTAAACTTCTTAAAATCAGTTGTAAGTAGTGTGTTTCAAGCAATTCATAGCATAATTACAACTGTAATGAATGGAATAAAGACGGTTATTTCTACGATTTGGAATGTAATTAAAACAGTTTTTATAACTGTATTAGAGACTATAAAGAATTTTGTGGTTACAGCATTTCATTTTATAAAAAACACAATTACGACTGTAATGGATATCGTAGAGTCTATTATTGTAACCGCATGGAATTTTATTAAAGAAACAATAATAGTTGCTGTTCGGACATTTGTTAACTTTGTGGTGGATAACTTTAATAAGATAAAAAACACAATATTTAGTGTTGTTGGTGCTATTAGAGATTTCATAGTAAGTAACTTTGCAGCAATTAAAAAAGCTATCGTCGGAGCGTTTGACGGCATTGTTGATACAGTAAGGGATGTATTCGGTAAAGTTGGTTCTATAGTTAAGGGGATAGCAAACGACGCTGTAAGCTGGGGGAAAGATATTATTGCTGGTATTGGTAAAGGTATGACATCTATGGCTGGCTGGGTTGTTGATAAAGCTAAAGGCGTTGTAGACGGAATACCAAAAGCAGTTAAAAGTTTCTTTGGTATAAAATCTCCTTCGCGTCTCATGATGGAGTACGGCGGATATATTACAGAAGGTCTTGGTGTAGGGATGGAAAAAATGATCCCGGCTGTGGACAAGGCTTCTGGATTGTTAAATAAAGCGGTTGTTCCACCGAAACCGATGCAACTAGTAACGGATGTATCTACCCGAATTGGACAAATGGGGGCACATTCTGCTGATATGATTGGAAAATCTGCATATCCATTTGCTGGGCACTCTTCTGTTGAAAAGAAAACAGATAAAGGTGTTACAATTCAAAATGCTACATTCAAAGTTGCTGTTGAAAAATTGCAAACTGCAGAGGATTTTGTGAAAATGAGAAAATTACTACAAAACGTAGTTGCTGATGATCTAATGGGAATGGCGGTGCGTAATGTATGAGTATATTAAAAACATTGCATAGAAGAGCTGGTTCATATCATCTCTTATGGGATGTTACAGAATTAAAAAGTACAATTAAATATACTATTAATTTTTCATGGCCTGGGACATATAATTTTTCTTTTATGTCCCAAGTTCCTATTGGTTCTGATGGTATGTTACCAGATAAATACTTTATTGTTCGAGTAAATGGTATTGAAAAATTTAGAGCAAGAGGTGCTTATGCCTGGGAAGCAAGAGAAATTTTTGTTGGTGCAGGGCCACAAACAATTGAATTTACAACAATCGGTTACGGTTCTTCTGACGTAGCCTATTTGCGTGATGTTTATTATCATGCATATGGACCTATACCTACAATTGCAATGATTGAACAAACGAAAATGCCTAAATCCTTAAACGGATTAAAAAATTACAATGTTATGCATGGATATCCTCGTTACCAAAGTACTGGTAATAAAGGATGTGAAGTAGAATTTACTGCTTTATTCAATGATATCAGTCATTGGCGTGAGTTCATGAGTGAAATATATCGCCCTCATATTATTACAGGTGATTATGGTACCTATGGTGGTATTATTCCACCTAATGAAGTTGATGCAATACGTAAAGGAACACTAGTAATAGCAAAGTGTAAATTAATATCTATGTCACAAGCAGGTATTGGAGTTGATGGAATGTGAGAGAAGGATCAATTTCTTTAATCAGAATGTTGGGGAGCTATTTCCAAGTGGGGAATAATGCTCCTAATTTAATTGTTTATATGAAAAAAAGAGAATCTTCTTCTTATGTACAAATACAACATCGTGTAGTGAGCCTGGAAGTGCAGGAGAACGCAGATCAGTTCGCAAGTACATTTTCTATTACCTTTGCTAATGAATATGGGCAAATGGCACCTGATAACTGGTATGGTAAGTTTTCTTCCATTCAAGAATGGTTTTACAACAGTGAAGTAACAAACACAAACCAACTATATCCGCAGACTGAATTTAAGGTTTCTATCGGTTATGGCGAAGAAGCTTTACCGTATATACATGGTTTTGTATCTGACGTAAAGGTGAATGCCGAAAGCGGCACAATATCAGTTACCTGCACAACATCTTATAAAAAGGTTCTACAAAAATCAGTAATTCCAACGCCGGGATCAGATGAAATTGTTGCACCAACTGGAAATGTGTATGATGTAGTGAAATTCTTCCTTGAAAAAGCAGGAGTTACATTACACGGAAGTAGGGTAAACATTCCTGGGACCAATCAAAGCTGGATTGTTGAAGGGGCAACTGGAAAGAGGTTTCAAAAGTGGGATGAAATTGTACGCGATATTATAGATACAACATTCCACTACATTAAACATGAACCAGATGGAAGTTGTACATTTATGAAAATGCCAGACTACGAAATTAACGAACTTGCCAAATTTAGTTTTAGAGAAGGGGAAAACCTAATCTCTTTAGATATGCAATTAACAGATCAGGACATTAGTAATAGTATTGTTATTAAATGCGGAGATTATGCTAATGGTTTTGTTAATTCATTCTTACTTAAAAACGTCTCTTTAGGGGATTTGCGAGAGGAAATGATAGAGGTACCTTGGGCAACAACATTCTTTGCAAGAAGGGCAGTTGC
Organism: Bacillus cereus group sp. MYBK195-1; assembly: GCF_051916605.1. Lineage (NCBI taxonomy): Bacteria > Bacillati > Bacillota > Bacilli > Caryophanales > Bacillaceae > Bacillus > Bacillus cereus group sp. MYBK195-1. Next base: position 91,485 of record NZ_JBQAGZ010000004.1, read on the forward strand.
TGCAGCTTATCATTTAAAAGCGATTCAAAAATTCAGAACACTAACAGTTGCTGTGATAGGGAATCCGCGAATTCAATTGTTCGATGTGGTTTCCATTTACAATAGGGATTCTGGGCAACAGTGGAACTACTTTGTTAAAGGAATTAACACAATGATTTCTGCTGATGATGGATTCTATCAAACTTTAGATTTATCCGTTAACTATGGATATGAACCTACTCCGTATACCGATATAACAGGAATCACAGTAAATGTAGATACATTACGATTAAAGCTGTGGGATTGGGATTATGAGGATGGAGATTTATTAAATATTTATTGTAATAATAAATTAATAGTGGAAAACTACTTTATCCGAAACAATCCTACGTATGTTGATATACCACTAGAATATGGCGTGAATATTATTATTTTTGAAGCGGTGCGCACTCCTTTAGGAATACTTACCGGGCGATTACAAGTATTAGATACACAAAATAATATCTTATTTGATTATGGTTCTTTACCAGATTTAACGTTTGATGAAACAGATTTAAATGCAGATAGATATTATATTAAACGCCCAGCTAAAACATGGCCTGTAACAAGGGTAAATTAGGGGTGATTCTATGATAATGCAAAAGAATTTATATGATCCTATTATGTATTTAATGAAAGGATTAATTGATAGGGAATTTTACAGCGGTGGAAAACCGATGCCTGGTAACGATCCAAATGATGTTTTTAAAGAGGGTATGACCGAGGGGTATACACTGGTTCGTGATGGTGCTCGGTTATCGGCAGTTGTTGGAGATAAATATTTGCACTACGATTTGGTTTTTAATGGACAAGCACTGCTTGAAAAGGTCCTTATATCCCATAAAATAACGGGTAAAAAGATGGAGATGCAACTAATTTATAACGCAAACAAACAATTAGATCGAGTACAGCCAAGGCTTATTAATAAAGGTAGCGGTATGTTATCTAATTTACCAATTCCCGATGTGTCGTAATGATGCATGGGGATTTTTTAATACAATAAAAAGGGTGATTACCTTTGTTTGAAACAACTTATATAGCTGGTGGTCGATTAGATGCGCCATTTTATCCAACAAAAACCTTTCCGTATATGAAAGGTTTTATAATGGATTCTAAAGCATGGACAGAAGATAAGATGGAATACGTATTACCAATTGACATGGAGTTTTATGCCATTAGTGTGAGTAGTTCTATGTATGAAATCGATGATAAATGGTCGCTTATTGTAAATGACGGTATTGTCTGTGAGGATATTTATACAAAAAAAATACCAGAAGGTATAAGTCTTATGTCCTATATGCAATTAAAGGCTGGAGATAAAATTATTTTTAAATTTCATAACCAAGGAATTAATAATAAGCAAGTATGGATTGCTTTACAGTTTTTGAAGTAATGGGAGGGAGATTATGAGTTTTGCTGTAAATTATATGGCAGGTGGCCGATTAGATGCTCCATACTTTCCAACCAAAACGATTCCTTTTATAAAAGGAAGAAGAATAGGTGTTTATGAAAATATTCATCATAATGAATTTATAGCACCAGTTGATATGGAAATGATTGCATTTTCTATTGGTGCATCAAAATATAACGATAACGATTATTGGAATTTATATATTAATAATGAAAAAATAGCAGATGAAATTTATATGAAAGATGTTCCTGAAGGATTTAATTTTTCTGTTGTTAAACAAATTCCTGCGAAAGCGATTATCCGTTTTGAATATATAAATAAATCTTTAGAGAAAAAAGCTATTTGGCTTAATTATCAATTTTTAAAAGATTAGGAGTGAAGTAAAGTGGCGTTTATTGAAAAGGTATTTCAAGAAGGAAGTTTCTTAGATGATCTTATAAATGTAGCAACTAGTAACGGATGGACAAAGGTTAAAAGGTTTCAAAAAGCAGGTTATCCATTAGCAATTTTAAAGAATTCTGGTATGGATGAAACATTATACCGGTTTGGAATTGCGGAACATACGATTATTAAAAATGCAGAAGGGGCTATGTATGGATTAGTCCAAATCGCATCTTGGGATATTGCTAAAAAGGATCTTTCGTATAAATTTAATACGGAAGAGGATAAAGCGGAGTTTATTAAGGATGCAAAATTAAGATATAGTAAAAATCTTGATCGTTCCTGTTTTTATGTTTATATGATTGAAAAAGATCCTGCATTTAAAGATGGGACAGCGACAGCAGTAGCTTATGATTCTTTCACAAAAATTTTAATAGATGTAGAAGTGAGTAAAACGGATATTCTTATGAAGAATGGCAATCCAAGTATAGATTATACCAGTGCTAATACGGATGTTATGATGTCACCGTTTGTAAAAATTACATTACGTAACCCGAATTTAGAAGGGGTTGATGTAAAAACAAATTGGTGGCCTGATTCATTAGTTAGAGTGACTGGCCAAGTAGATAAGGATCGTGTAGTTTTATTAATTCAAGCAGATAATACACCTGCATTTGAAAATAATGTAGTTCCGGTTACACCTTTATACATGGGCAAAATTGAAAGCTATGCGAAAGATGATCAAATTGGTGACGCACTTTGGGCTGGGACAGCATTTGATACAGGTGCAGAAAATAGCTCACATGCATTTGATTTTAATGATAAGAAACCATATAGAAATGTGAATGATAGCTTGCCAATTTTAAAAACATATCCTAAATCACCAGGTAATGGTATTGATAACGTTATTATTAAGCGCTCGCGATTAGGGGCTAGATATCAAGCTCATTATATTGCTTGGAATGTTGCTCCGAATGAGATGCCGCCTGATAGAAAAGGAGTAAATGGTGGTCAATATCCACTAGCTTGGCAGTCTCATGATAATGATGAATATAAGTATCAATTTAATCCTTCGGTATATAGTGGTCGAGTTCATACATCTCGTGCTTATATTGTTCATCCAGATGAAGGTGTGCGAGGTTTCTTACCTCATATGGTTTTACTATCTCCTTTAGGATTATTGAATGGGGATAAATTAAAAGTGCGAAAAAATACTTGTCCAGATACATTTGATATTTATCGTTTTTATAATGTTGATGCGATTTCGCCAATTACAAAAAGACCAGCGACACCATATCGTCCAGCTGGATTAGGAATTTATGAGAAGTCAATGTAAAGGGGAGAGAAAAACATGTGGTTTGATAAAGTAGCTTATTTACAAACATTACCGGTTGAATTAGAGAAAATGATTACAGAGCGAGGATGGAGTCGAAAGTTATACTTTAAAATTAGAAGTGGTATCAATAAATTTATTGATGTTCGATTATTTGAATCGTTAGGTAGCGATGGAGAATGGCGCAGATTTGGAGTGGCAAATGCTTATGATACGAGCGATTCTGATTTTACAGATGGTAGATTTATTCCTGTGGATTCTCCACTAGGAAAGCTAGGCATGGGAGATGGAGTGAAAAAGGAATTTCAAATTCCGACATTTCCTGTAGTTGAAAGTTCTTTATTAGTGTATGTAAATAGCATTTTACTAGAAAAGAATAAATATAAAGTTGATGCTAAAGCGGGGAAAGTTATTTTTAATCAAGCGATTGCAAAAGGAGATAAAATCACCTGTGAGTATCGATTAACAAATGATGCATACGAACCAAATAATGATATGATTTTCTTTACGTTTAACCAATATTTTATTGAGAAGGAAGTAAAGTTATCAGATGCTGAAAGTGATTTAGGAAACGGTACCGGTTCAAAAAAATCATTTAATTTGCCATTTTCAAATTTTGATGAAAGTCGTTTTATGGTTTATAGAAATAATCAGATGGTCGATCCGGGGGAATATACAATTTCAGATACAGCAATTGAATTTCAAACTGCCCCAAAAAGTTCCGAGAACATTAAATTTTCTGGAGTGTATTTTCTAGCACCAAAGGCAGATGGAACGTTAGATACTTTAGTAGCGAAGACATCATTTGACGTACAAAAAATGGAAAGTATTATGGCTGAAGTATATTCTACAGTTAATTTTGTAAATCCTTCGCCTTATACACCGATTAGTTTTACACCAGAAGCCCGTTTTACAAAAGATTGGAAACGTGATTCTGTCGTTTATATGTATGGTAATGGAAATAAAGATCGTATTGTTATGTTTATGCGTGTAGATCCAACACCAAGTCCTGTTCGAGCATTATTTGTACCATTATATATTGGAAGAATGTACACATTTGATAATGCACCGCGTAAAAACACTGTAATTATTGGTGGTTGTCGTAACGGAGATCAATATAATTATGCGCCTAATAAAAAAATTGGAAATGCAAATTTAGACTACGGAGAAAATACAGGTAATGGAAATGATTCTGTATTATTAGCTCAATCATATACAGGTGCAATGTATCAAAAACATTATTTATCATTTATTACTCACGATATGGATATTGATAGTGGACAAGGTCGATTTAATCCATCTGTCTATAGTGGGAAATATCATTTGTCACAGATTTATATCGTTCATCCTAATGATGGATATGTTGGAAAATTAGATGATGTCTATGCTGTTCACCCAAAAAATATTCAACAGGCCGATGAATTGGAAATTGAAAAGGAAGTTACAAGTGAATCTTTAGGAAAAGGAAATGGAATGAGAAAAGTTTTCCATTTAGAGCATAAACCAAAAGCAGGAACACTTAAGTTGTTCAATGCATGTACTCTAGTTCCTAATACTGACTTTATTTTAAATGAAGATGATAAAACAGTGACGTTTAAAGAAATCCCAATTAACGGGGTAGAGATTACAGCAAGTTATGAATTTGCACAATTATATCGTTATACGTTGCCGACTACCGCAGTCTCTCCGATGACACAAGCAAAAGCAACGCCATTTAATCCGATTGGTCTAGCTATTTATAAAGAAGATATTTAATCATTAATCATATAAGGGGGAATGCAGAGAGTGAGTGAGAAAATTTATTCTATTGCTTCCCCTTCTTTATGTACGAAAAAGAAGAGTCATGTTGTTTCGATTCCTTTGGGATCAACAATGAAGAAAACATATAGTCTCTCGCTTTCTGTTTTAAATCCTTTTGTAAAAAATGCGAATAATTTTCCAGTCAGTTTGCCTCCATATTCAAGATTCAAAGCTGTTAAGGAAGAAGATGCTGGGGTATTTGCAACCAAAATAGTAAAGGGAAAAGGTATATTAACAGACCTTGTTGTAGAGGCAATAAGGCAAGTTGAGGTGACTGCTAATATTGCTAAAGTGGATATTGCAAACCTAATGCGGAGTATCAACATGGAACTGTTAAGCATACAGGATTCTAAACCGCTTAAAGAAATTCTTGCAGATGTTCATTACTATCAGAAAGCAATGCAACATGACCGAACTTTTGATATGGAACATATGGAAGGGAACAATGGAAGCAGATTAGATACAAAGTATGCAGATGTAACAAAAATGTCTAGTACAGATCGTAAGATATATAAAGCAGGTAATATGCTCCCAATTGAGCAAGAGAGAGTAAAACAGAAATTACGAGAATTTGCAACCAATGTAGATGAAATACCGCGATGGGTACAGGTTGCACGTATTTTATATGGCGAAGGATTTTATGAGACAATATTGACTGAAAGAAGAGAAAAAGAAATAGGTAGTACTGTAGTTAGAAATGTGGATCATGTAGAGATTAGCCAAAAAGAATTACCTGTACAAGAGATAAGTGATTTTGAGCTTTATAATAACTTGCCAAGAGAAGTAACTACTTCTTATGAGGAATTTGATTTATTTACTGATACAGGGATTCCGGTTTATATGCCAGATTATGATTTGTTTGCTCGTAAACAAAGAGAAATACAGGCTTGTAATATAAATTACAATACAGCGAATAGAGATGCCATTCAGCGAAATGGTGAAATAAATTATTTTGAATTTGTAAATAGAAAAGCACTGAAGATAGATGGAAGATTTATTAATATAGAAGATTTAGAACGTAAAAAGCTAGAACTTCAAACTAATGAATATGATGTGTCATTTGCGGACCGCATAATGGAAGACATATATACATATGGTGGCCATGTATATAATAACGCTCAAAAACTATTAATAGAATATGATTCATCTCACATAGAAATGAATGACATGAATCATATAACGCATGAATATGAAAGTAAATTCATAAGTGAATATGAGTTATTAGAAAGACAGTACCATTCTAATGAGGTAAATTTAGTAGAGTCATTGATGGTATCAAGTCAGAATCATTTGTACATGGATTATAATCTTCCAGAAATGATACAGAGTGATGTGCTCACAAAAGAAGTAGAAGTAAAATTAGCTGAAGACGAACAAGTTAATAAGAAAACGAAACATGTATGGACTGACTATATACACCATGAGGAAATGGACCTAATACATAAACAATTATTGGGGACTATTCAAGATAACTATGAATTTGCTAGTAGACAAATCAAAAAATTGACTGGATTTTATGAGGAATTTGATCTTTTTAATAGTTTAGGAATCCCAGTTTATATGCCAGACTATGATTTATTTGCTCGTGTACAGAGAGAACTACAAGCGAAACAAATAACAGTTAATTCAGCTAAAAGAGACATACGTTCAGTATATGGTAATGTTCGTGATACGGATCTAGCAGATAGAAGCATGCAAGAGAAAGAGGGAGTCTTTTTCGATGTAGCTGCTATTGATAGAAAAGTATTACAAATGGAAGTGAATGTACCTTCTTATGAACTTTCTAATCGAGTTATAGGTGAGCAAGAAGATATAGGAATATATGGATATGAACATTTCAATCGAGTAAATGGACAGTATCATACTGCTCAAGCAGATATATCTTCCATGAATCGGATTCTATGTGAAATAGAAACTCCATTTACAAATGCGTATGAATTAGCAAAGCGTGACCTTCATGAGTTGTTAGTGGAGGATGATAGAATAGCGGATTCGGTATTGTATCATCGATTGTTCATAAGTAAAGAAAGTAATGAACCAATAACAAGTGAAAGAGTTAAAGTCGATATTGAAACAGAATGTATTAGCCCTGTAGAGTTTACAAAGCAAGAACAATTGATAACGCATAATGATGAAGGATATGAACTTGTTAATAGACGGGTAAAAGAACAGGATTCTCGTTACGAAGAATTTGATCTTTTTGATTTAATAGGAACTCCAGTTTACTTACCGGAGTATGATTTATTCGCAAGGATTCAAAGGGAATTACTAACGAATATTGAGACAGCTGAAATAGCAAATAGAGAAAATAATATAGAAGCAAAAATTAATACGGTTGATTCGATTGGTCATCTAGTGAAAGAAGTAGCAACTAATATAATTGATAGTAATGATATAGGACATATTGAGAAAGAGTTACAAACTAGTATTGAACAATATGAAACTGCAACGAATGATAGGAATTGGTATGCAGAAAGTACTATATCTAATCCGATGACAAAGCGAGTGCCAGAAATAGATACGCATATAATCGTTACTGATCAATTAGAGAGAATAATAAAAGAACGTAATACAAATGTAATTAAGGATGAAGAGTTAGAACGACTTACGAAACAACTCATAATGAAAATTAAGCATTTTGATGATATGCGACAAATTAATAATGAGTACGAGTCAAATATTTTTGAAGCAGACGAATGGCAAAGAAAAGCAGATAATAAAGCATCAATACATGAATATGATGTAAGTGAATCTGGAAGAGAACTAGCTAGTGAAGAAATCCGTACAACTTTAACGAATAAGTACAATACTTTTAATACTACTATTGGTGAGATAGAACAATCCAGCCGAACAGTAGACAGCGAAAGTATACTTGTTGAAAGTGATACTTTTGTATTAGAAAAAGAAAAAGAAATAGAAGCATTGTATGAAGAGTTTGATCTATTCGAAGGATTAGGGATTACAGTTTATTTACCAGATTATGATTTGTTTGCAAGAATCCAAAGAGAATTACAAACAAATATAGATACGTATGAAATAATGAATAAAGAAAATGAAACAAGAGCAGAAATTAGTTCATTCTATCAGTTTGGTAATGTCTTGCAAGAAGTTGATGCGACTGTTGCAACGATAGATAATGTAAAAGTCGTAAAAGAATTAGCTGCAAAAATGATCGATAAAGAGAATTTTAAGATTATTGACAGAGAGTTACAGATTAGTATTGAACAATATGAAACCGCAATAAATGATCGAAACTGGTATGTAAAGAATATTACATCTGCCCCAATGGAAAAGCTTATGAAAGAGGCAGAGGCAAATATAGTAGTCACGGATCAATTGCATAAAGGTGTAAGAGAATTTAATACAGATGTAGTGAAGAATGAAGAATTAGATCGTACAGTACGAAATATAATGATGAATATCTTTGAATTGAAGGATATGCATCGGAAGTCAATTGAAGAGGCTTCAAATATACATGAGCTATATGAATGGGAAAGAAAATCAACTCATAAAGCATCCATAAATACATACGGTATGTTTGAAAATGTAAGAGAATTATCTAGTATAGAGATCCAATCAACTCCAGTGAATAGAAGAAATCTCGTTCATACGAATATAGATGAAATAGAACAATTTAATCGCATTTTAGACAACGAAAGTATACTTGTTGAAAACGATACGTTTAAATTAGAAAATATCTATCAGGCAGAAGAACCGGTTGAATTTGAGGAAAGCGATATATTAATCGAAGAAGAACCAAAAATATGGTTAAAACATAGCCGGGAATCTTGGTGGAATAATTGGAATTGGAAGAAAACGAGATAATAAAGTAGAGTGCTAGACTAGCTTTTATTTAAGTATATGATATCGAATATTCGTATTATTATGACATTATGTAATTTTTAAAATTGAACTGCTAGAGCTGTTGTAAAAGTAAAAGTTTAAGCAGTTCAATTGTATTTTAAATGTCTTTTAGTAAGTAAATTAGTTCCTTTCTGTTATGCATGAAATATTTAAATTTATTGATCCATCAAGCTGTTAGTACAAATAATTAGGGCATAGTAATTACTACTGATGGAGCAATTGAAATTATTTTAAGATAAAAATGGAGAGGTGATATGATGGTGAGAGTATTAACTCAGCCCGAACCAGGGTGGCAGCGTATTGATGATAGCGATAGGAATATTATCTTTGAAGGAGAAAATTGGTTTAGTGGATACTCTAAATACTCTGATAATTATTTGAAAACATTCCACTATAAAAGTTCTAGTCAACCATCAAACTCAGTACAGATTAAATTTTCTTTCGTAGGTACTAAACTTCGGCTTATTGGACTTGTTAATAATGGTGGTTATGATAGATATGCAACAATCGTTATTGATGGCAATACAGAGAGATTAGATTACGATGCATGGGAGGGAACAAGGCAAGCTGTTATATATGAGAAAACAAATCTTAATAAAGGGCCGCATACAGTAACGATTCTAGGTACATACTTAAATCTTGATGCAATTGATATCGATTCTGATGGTTATGTATTTACACCCAAAAAAGTAGGGGAGATATTAGATAAACCTGATCCTGGTTGGAATCGTTTTGATGATGCTAATCCATTAATTAAGTATGGTGATGGTGCTTGGAATAGATTCACTGATGATAGATACTATAGTAGTACCGCGGTATTCTCTACTCAAAATGCAGTTGTAGAATTTTTGTTTAAGGGTACAGGTGTCAGACTTGTTTCTAAAAGTGTTAATTTAGGTTATGGTCCTGTAGATGTAACAATCGACGGTGTCAAAGAATCTTACAATCCAGTACTAGGTTCCGATAACTGGAAAGTTCTACTTTACAATAAAGAAGGTCTAAAAAATGAAGTTCATTCAGTTAAACTTGAGGGTCCTGAAGGAATTATAATGGATGCTATTGACATTCTTGATGGAGAATTAGTGAAAACTGCTAAAGTAGGTGACATTCTGTTTCAACCTGAAGATGGTTGGAAACGAATTGATGATAATGATGTTAATATTAAGTATAGAGGAGTTTGGAAGAACGATGTTGTTAACTCAAGTCTTTATAACTCTACATGTCATTATAAAGCTCCTGAAGTAGATAATAACCCAGCATCGATACGTTTCGACTTTGAAGGTACAAAATTAAGAATTATAGCCTTGACAGTTAATCCTTACGACTCTGATGCAAAAATACTGATTGATGGCAGAGAAGAAGTAATAAACTTCTCGTCAACTGATACTATATATCAACGTTTAGTTTATGAAAAACTGAATCTACCTCAAGGAGTTCATAAGGTCGAAATAAAAGGACTGTATATAAACTTAGATGCTATTGATATAGATGAAACTGGTTTGATGATTAAACCGCCTGTTGAAGTAGGTGACGTTCTATTACAACCTGAAGATGGTTGGAAACGATTTGACGATTCAGATAGCTTAATTAAGTATTCTGGACCATGGACTGTTTCTACATCTGTTGACGGTAGTTACAAAGGAACTCTTCATTGGACTGATTATACGTCTGCAGGTATTCTTTCTGCTACGTTTGCATTTTATGGTACATCCTTACGAATTATTGGATTAATGACAGAGTATTATCATAAAGGAATTATCACGATAGACGGTATTACGAACGATATAAATTTCAATCGAACAGGGGTAACAAAATGTACTCTTTTATATGAGGAACTCAACTTAGTAGAAGGGAAGCACATTGTTACAATATCAGGAGAAAAAATCAATTTAGACGCTATTGATATAGATAATAAGGGCTACTTAGTAAAACAAGCTGAAGTAGGTGATGTACTTAATACACCGGAATCGGGTTGGACAAGGCATAACTATGATTCTAAGTTATCTAGTGAGAAGCGCAAAATTGAGTTATTACCTCAAGACGTATGGAAGACTTTCGAAGATTATACTTGTACAGGAGTTAAGAATGTCGGTCAGATTAGATTTAAATTTTTCGGAACGGCATTTCGAATCATCTCTAGGTGGTTTAGTGATGCTACAAAATCAGCTAAAGTAACGATAGATGGAATGGCTAGTGGTACTTTCGCACAATACGGTGATCCGAAAGATGGATTAAAATTATGCTACGAGAAAATGGGTCTTTCAAAAGGTATTCATAGTGTAGTAATTGATGTAAATGAAAACATGAACTTGACTTTATGTGCAGTTGATTTACTAGGCGCAGACTATTTTGTAGATTATGATGCAACTGTAGGGGAAGTTATAACTATTCCTGAAGTTGGTTGGAAACGAATTGATAATATAGATACAAATATTCAGTATCTAGGTAGCAATTGGACAAGTGATTCAGATTCTACCAGACAGTACTACAATAACACTTGCCATAACAACTTGAACACCGATAAATCAGCTCAAATTAAATTTAATTTTAAAGGTACTAAGCTGAGATTGATGTGTTCTGTTTATGAGAATCATAGTAACAAAGTTGCAATAAGTATAGATGGTCAAGTTCAGTACTATTCAGAGTCGAGGGTTGTAGATAGAGCTTATGGAAGTGTTTTATGCTACGAGAAATTAGGATTAACTGATGCCGTTCACGAAGTTACTATTAAGTGTGAAAACCCTGGTGCACTCTCACTTGACGCTATAGACATCGACGACAATGGTTCAATGAGTAAACCTCCTATTAAAGTAGGAGACCAATTATTACAACCGGAGGCGGGTTGGAAGCGTATTGACGATACCGATTCTAGTTTTAAATATGTAGGTGATTGGTGGAAGTCGGGTAATACTACTCCTGAATGGTTTAACAATACATTCCACTATGTTGACGGAGCTTCAGGGGAAGTACAATTCCAATTTTCAGGCACTAAACTTAGAATTATTGGTTGTATACACGAGTCCCAGTATCGAAGTAACGATATTAAGATTATAATCGATGGTCAAGAGGAATTTTACAGTGAGCAAGCTACTAAAGTTGGATATCAAACATTGGTTTATGAGAAATTAGGTTTGGCAGAAGGTGTTCACGATGTGGTTATTAAATCCGGAACTAATTCGCCTTTCCCGTTAACTTTTGATGCTATTGATATTGATAGTGACGGAAGTATTGAAAAACCACCTGTTAAAGTAGGGGACCAATTACTCCAACCAGAATTTGGATGGAAGCGTATGGATGACGCAGATTCAAATATTCAATATGATGGAAAATGGAATTTCATAACTACTCAGAAAGGTGCATACAATGAAACTATTCATTATTATTCTGCACCATCGGGGAGTACAGAAGAAGCGTCTGCTAGCTTTAAATTTAAAGGGACTAAGTTAAGACTTGTAGCATTAAGCAGTTACTTCCAGAAAAAAGCTATTTTAAAGATCGACGGAGTATCTTACGACTTAACTAAGGTTGAAGGAAGATCACCAATTGGCGGAATTCAGCAAACCTTAATGTTCGAAGCAAGTGGACTTGAGGATAAAGAGCATTTAGTTGAGTTATCTGGTATAGACATAACGCTAGATGCAATCGATATTGACAAAACGGGGTCTATAGTAAAACCAAACCCACCTGCTAAAGTAGGAGACATTCTATTACAACCCGAACCAGGGTGGACTCGTGTAGATGATACAAATCCCCTAATTCATTACAGAGGTGATTACTGGGAATTAGCTAAGGGTGGAGGGTATGAACCCGGATATAATAAAACGGCAACTTATAGAGTTCCTGACCACTCGAACAGGACATTAGGGACAGTAGAGTTCTCTTTCAAAGGTACAGGCCTTCGTGTCATTTCAGCAAACTACTCCCAAAGTTCTTGGGAGGATGTTACCATTGAAATTGACGGTGTGACTGAGAAATATAAGGTTAAAACTCCAACTGACCAGGACAAGACTCGGTATCAGGTTATACTATACGAGAAAAACTTACCCAACGGCGTTCATACAGTGAAGCTCACAGGTACGTTAATAGAAGTAGACGCTTTTGATATAAAAAGCGGTGATTTAGTAGAAACTCCTACTAACCTACGTGATGTATTATTCGAGCCTCAACCTGGTTGGCAACGAATTGACGATACAGATAGTAATATTGAATACAATGGTGTATGGGCAACAAGCGGTGCTGATGGTAGATGCTACAACAAAACCATTCATTATAAACATGCAAGTTCAAACATCCCACCTGATTCTAACCCAGTTTCTATAAAATTTAACTTTACAGGGACAAAACTTAGGATTATTGGAATTGGGTTATCTGAGTATGACTCTGGCGCTAAAATTCTAATTGACGGAGTAGAAGAAACTATCAATTTCTTTAGACCCTCAGGCTTAACTGCTATCTACCAGTCGTTAATATACGAGAAGTTAGGTTTATCAAATAAATTGCATACTGTTGAAATAAAAGGTAAATATATAAATCTTGATGCTATTGACATTGATGAATCTGGTTCAATTGGAGGTAAGCCATCAGTTAAGATCGGAGACCAACTAAAACAGCCAGAGGCAGGTTGGAAACGCCTTGATGGAACCGACTCGTTACTTAAATATCAAGGTACTTGGGAAAAAGGCTCATCTTCTGATTGGTATAATGGTACTTATCATTATGTAAAAGACAATGACTCTAAAGGTGCAGTTGAATTCGATTTTTATGGAACTCAGCTTAGAATTATTACTTGCTTCGATGTTGCATCATATCGTACAGATGACATATCAATTACAATTGATGGCGTGACAGAAAAGTATAGCGAGATAGCATCTGCTAAGGTATATCAAGGTCTTGCATATGAGAAGTTAGGCTTAACTAAAGGGAAGCATAGAGTTAGAATTCAGTGTGGAACTAAAGGCACTTATCGACTTAATATTGATGCAATTGACATTGATGCAGATGGTTATATTGAAAAACCACCTATAACAGTTGGAGATTTCTTAGCTACACCAGAAGACGGTTGGAAACGCTTCACGAAGGAGAATATGTATTTCGATTATACCGGTGGCATGGATTACCAAAATCAAACACCACCTATCAAGTACTCGTTCGATAAAATTCAGTTTAGATTCTTCGGTACAAAATTTAGATTGATTTATTCGTCTAACTTAGGCTCAAATGAAAAACAACTTGGTCACGTATTAATTGACGGAGTGAAGTATCCTGTTAATATGTTCCCTGTATCCGGACCAGCTAAAGTTGCGTGTGAAGTACTTAACCTAGATGAAGGATACCACATGGTAACAGTCAACGGTGGAACTTATGAAGGTTGGGACCCTCAATTTATTGGTGTTGATATCGACGCTACTGGAAACATTGATAGACTACCTGTAAGTATTGGTGATGTTTCTACTTATCCAAACTATGGATGGAAACGTTATGATGACAACTCCACATACATTCAATATGATGCTAACTGGAGTAAAAACGTAGCCTATAATGGTGCTTATGGCGGAAAAAGTACTTGTGCTAAAAAGGGTAAAAATGCAAGTATGGTATTCAAATTTAAAGGTACTAAGTTACGACTCATTGTTGGTTGTGCTACTAATCAATATTATTCAGATAGAATCAGAGTAAAAATTGATGACTTACCGGAAGAGTATTTTGACGCTATTGCACCACAAGATACAAACCAAGTCTTGAAATATGAGAAACTCGGTTTAGAAGATATTGAGCACGATGTAACGGTAACAGTTATAACAACTCAACCCGGTGCTTTAGAATATGACTTCCGAATGGATGCTATTGATATTGATGACACTGGTAGTCTTGTTTCACGACCTGGTGTAGGTACTGTTCTTACAGAGCCTGAAAAAGGTTGGAAACGGATTGATGATACCGATCCATTAATTCGTTATATCGGTAACTGGAAACTAACCACGGGTAATGATAAGCACTACAACAAGACAACTCATTACAATCTCGACAAGAAACTTGACACGAGTTTTGAATTTGAGTTCGTAGGTACTAAACTTAGACTCCTAGCTTATGGCGACAGTGGTTACGATGCAACTTCTAAAGTACTTATTGATGGTAAAGAAGAAACTATGATTTACAATAGTCCTTCAGGTAACCAAGTCATACGTTACGAGAAACTCGGTTTAGACCGTGGCAAGCATACTGTAAAAGTGATTGGTAAAGCTATGTCGTTAGATTCCATTGACATTGACGCTGACGGATACTTACTTGCTAGATTAGGTGACAAGTTAGTTGAGCCGGAACCTGGTTGGGTACGTTTTGACGATACTCATAAGAATATTGAATACAACGGTTTCTGGAAAACAACTGAAGGTGATGTTAGTTGCTACAATAATACTCATCATTGGAAGAGTAAGGAAGACAATAACGATAGCAACATATCAGCTAGATTTGTATTCAAGGGCACTAAGTTTCGATTAATTAGTATGACAAGCCCATCTTATCCGGAAGACATTGAATTGAAAATTGATGGCCAAAAGGAAATCCTTAAACTTTCAGGAGAAGATATGAAATACCAAACACTTGCATATGAAAAGAAAAACCTTGAAGATATGATTCACGTTATTGAGTTGTCAGGGAAATACATCAGTATCGATGCTATTGACTTAGAAGAAGGTGCAACACTATTAAAACTACCTGATGAGAAATTAAAACCATATCAAATAAGAAGTGGTTTAATCTTTAAGGATGATTTTGATACGTTCGATTCCAGATGGATTGCATCTCCTGTCGGTAGCTATTCTTTAATTGATCGAAAAGGAAATTTTAGAATGCTACACAATGTTTCGCGTGACACATTATTACTTGCAGATCTTCCAAATGAGAAAGAATTCGCATTTGAAGTATCTGCTGATTATACGCCAACCCATGAAGATGACAAAGGCGGTATTATCGTTTGGAAAAACGGTGAGGAGAATATCGAGTTCTTAGAAACAGAAGATGGTACTCGAGAAACAACTGAATTGAAGTGGATGGCGTGCAAAGATAATGAAGATTGGACGTTTTTTTCTGATTATGGCGAAGGTTTTAATTTTTGCGACTCAGATAGAATGAACTGTAGTAAGTTTGGTGTTGTATTAAAAAAAGGATCGAATTCAAAATTTGTAAATCTTGATATTGATTCCATTATTGCTACAAGAGGAAGAAAGTTAACCATTGCTAATATAGCACCGAATATAAGTGTGCAGATGGAAGATGAATTTGGGGGAATTATTTTCAATGGAAATACAGGGTATAACACTGGTATTCAAATTACTCTCCCGTCACTAGAATTTACAGGTAAAGTTATTTTGACAAATGTAGAAGGTAAAGAATTGGGTGTTATTAAGACTACATTTTATGGTGGAGATGTATATGGATTCGGATCTAATTTAGAAATTAAATTTTCAGGTGAGGAGCTTTCAACATTAGCACAAACTCGATTGCCAGATATGATATCAGGGAAATCAGAAATTATGCTAGAACTTGTGAATCCTTCAGTTGCACGAGCGAATAATGTGAATTTAAGTATTGCTCAATATGAAGATAAATTTGGATGGTCATGGGCGGATCTTGCGTTAGACAGTAATGGTAAACCAGGTCAATATCAAGATAGTATCAATATTCCTTATGTAAATCCAGAAAAAACAATAAAGTTTTGGTTAAAAGTAACAAAGGGAACAGATTATGTTGGGCTTGCTCCATTACAATTTCAAATACATCTTGAACATGAGTAGTTGGAGGTGAAGAGATGGGAACATCAATGGTCGTAAATCGATATTATAAGCAAGAAGAACAAACAGAAAATATTCTTCCAAAGCTTATCGAAAAAAAAGTAAAGGTTGAGATTAATAGTAATGAAAAGAAGTATATACCTATTGAACTAGGTATAAACAAGTATGAACTTAGGACAATCTTTATTGAAAATACAGCAAATAATGATTATGAGTGTACAATTTTTGATAAACAAAAAGATGGGCAAATTCAGTACAGCAGTATTAAAGAAAAAAGAACATACGATATAATCAATATTCCTTGTGACGATAAAGATCAAACAAAGTCTTGTCACCTATTTATTGAAAATTTTAGTAATGTTCCTTCGCTGTATACTGTGGTATTAAAAGTAACGACATTAATTTAGAGGTGAAATTAAATGACTAAGGCTATTTTTACTAAAGGGACATGTAAACGATTTGAATTATTTGATACATTTGTACAAGTAGTTTTGAATGGTGGATGGAAACTTAGAGATGGAGTTAGCTTAACTGATAATACAATTGATTTATATACAGATGGATTTAATGGAGATAAACATTTAGCTATACAGGTTAATTGTCTCGATTCTAATTATAGTGGACATAACATAAGAACTACCCAATATGCTAATGGAAGTATTAGATTAGGAACACTGAAGAATGATAAAAAAGAATTTTTTACAAATGATGGTTTCGCATCTCTTTCATTTTTCCCAGGGAGAAATTATAGTACTGAAAATAATAGTAGTTATTCAACGACGATTGAACGATTATATGATATTGAATATTATTATTATGTGGATCAAGAGGTAATTGTTTTTGTAGTAGTACCATTTAGATATACTAATTTAGGTAATACTGTCATGTATATTGGATTTCCTGAACAGTCGTTTGTTGAAGAAAGTAAAAGAAATGAGCTAAAACCGTACTCCGGCGCGATTTATGCTAATAGTGGATATTCGGGACAAAGTATTGGTAAGTACTGTTGTAGAGTGGTGGACAACCCTAAAAATTTACTTGAACTTTCAAACGGAACCACAAAAGCGCAAAGCGTTCAGAGTATTATTTCGCCATTATCACCTAACATTGATAATAAATTTGTGTTAAGTGAATTGTTTTATGGTGGCTCTGATACAGGAACTCGAGGGAGATTTGGCAGAATTTACTTCTTACAACCTGGTGGTATGATTGATGGTGATATCATTGAGATTAAAGCTAATAATGAAATACAGAAATATAGATATACTTCTTTAGGTAGTGCAAGTAATGACTACACATCTTTCCCAACATATGCCACAGCAATAAGAGTAGAATGAGGTGATAACAAATGACTGCAATTTTTAAAAAGGGGACATGTTTAAGAAGGGATTTATTTGATACTTTTGTGAGTGTATTCACTGAAGCTGGATGGGAAATTCTTGAGGATGAAGGGAAAGATAAAGATTATCGAGTAGTTTTACACTCAAGTGGAAGTTTAGGCAATACTAATTTGTATCTAGCATTGTATTATTATGCAGGAACAGATAGATTAGGAACTCCTTCATATAATATTAAAACTTCTAATTCTGTTGACGGGCTTTTCAAATGGATCAAAGATTGGGATTATGAAAAGAAAGAAGAAAAAAGTATTTACGGTAATTGGAATAGATTATCGTTCTTTCATAGAAATGGAAATGTAACTGCTTCTGGTGAATTAACGCTGACTGATAAACTTCCAATGGAGTATTATTATTATGCTGATTTAGATCGGATTATTTTTATCACTATTCCAGATAAAATTATTTTAGAGCAGGATAAACCAGGTTATAGTAATTATCCAACAGTTAATTTTTTTGGAATACCTCAAGAGACATATGTTGAAGAAAAATTACAACCTTCATATTCTTGTGCTATACACGCAAGTACTAGTACGTCATACACAGGTTTAAACTATAGTTTCTTTACGTGTAATAAACCGAGGAAACTATTAGATAAGCATGGATATGAAAATAGTTTTAATTACTTTGTCTGTTATCCATCGCCTGGTGATGGTGGGGCAGCTAATGGTCCCATTATCTTTTGGGATTTGTATATAACAGAACCAGATGTTGGATTGAGAGCTAAATTAGGATTTTTACAATGTTTTAGACCAAACAGCAAAGTAATTACTGACGGCCGAAGTGGTGATACGATTGAAGTTGAAACTGAAGAAGGTATAGAAGTATATTTTCCATTCTACACAAATTATGCAAATTGGAGCAGTAATTCCGGATACGTAGTAAACTCTTCTTTTGGTGGAGGAAGTATATCATACTTGGCTATTAGAATAGAATGAGGTGTATGTTACTATGGTTGTGTATAAAGGGGTAAAGTTAACTATTGGTCCACAATTAGAGTTGTTAGGGAATCGAAATATCAATAGAACATTTGGAAGTGCATTACCTGAAATAAATATGAAAGATTATGGTGAACGAGTATATGAAGAGAAGTCAGGGAAGCATTTTCTTGATGTTATGAGTCCATTTGAAGGTAAGCGAATCAACCAAAATAAATTGGGGCAACACATTTTAGACACTATGTATCCATTTAATGGCGAACGAATAAATAAGAAAACATCAGGACAGCATCTTTTAGATGTTATGCATTCATATGATAGTAAGCGGATAAAACGAAAAACAATTGGACAGGAACTTTCGAATGTTTGGTATCAATATGTCGGTAAACGAATGATACCAAAAACGGAGGCCAGTTTTCTTCCAACTCCATTTGTATTAGGTGGTGTTCGCGGTAAAGAGAGAGTGTTTGAAGGGATTTTTCAGCAAAATCAGTATATATCTGAAGAACAAATTCAAAATCAAGCACTACCAAGAAAAGAGCCATTAGAATCACCATGGAAAAAGCGAACATATAGCAAAAATAATTTGAATTAAGACAATAGCGTGCCAAAGCAGGCTTTTTATTTTGCTTTGAAATGTAAAAAAGGGGGGTGAAAGTTTGGAAAGGATGCATGAGCTTGTAAAAACATTAAATGTACTGGATGTTATTAATACCACCCAATTTAAAGTTGCTTCTGTAATTAGTGGGGGATTGGGAACTATATTTAATTTTTTATATGGTAAATCTAATTTAATTTGGATTATCATTTTGGTATGGGTAGTTGTATTAGATTGGATAACTGGTAGTAAGGCTTCAAAATTAGATGGTACGTATTCATCACAATATGGAATCGAGGGCATTGCAAGAACTGTGGTGCTCTTTTTATTACCTTCTTTAGCACATTTATTTGATATTGCATTTAAACTTCCAGAATTTTTCTATTTTATGGTAACGGGTGGTTTGATTTATCATATTTTTAATAGCTTTACAGCCAATTGTGTACGAATTGGCTGGGATAGATGGATTCCTACTTGGTTGTTAGAAAGTGTATCTTCTGAAATTGAAGCGAAAATTAGAAGATCAAACTCTAGAAAAGAAAAAAATTAAATAAAGATAAATTTAAATAATGATAGCAAAAGGAGCAGTCTCAATTGAGGTGCTCTTTTTGTTTATCAAGATTTTATTTCAGTTATTCAACAGGGAGCATGTGCAGCATTATTTGTGTGGATGCTTTTTTACTACACAAAAAAAGAATGAACAGCGTGAAGAGCAGTACCAAGCTGTTATTCAAAAGAAACAGGAAGTTATTGAAGAATAGGCAAAAGCTTTTAGAGCTATTTCTAAAGATGTAAAAGGAATTAAACAAAAACTATTTGAAGGAGATGTTCAATAATGGGACACATTGTAGATATTTCAAAATGGAATGGAAGTATTAATTGGGATGTAGCAGCAGCTCAATTAGATTTAGTAATTGCTAGGGTACAATATGGTTCAAATCTAGTAGATCATTTGTATAAGGAGCATGTAGCAAAATCAGAACAATACGGTATTCCACATGCTGCATATGCTTATGGATGTTTCGTATCAGTAGCAGATGCAATTGTGGAAGCTAAGGATTTCTTAGCAAGGGTAAATCCTAATGCTAAATTCCTTGTATTAGATGTGGAAGATGACACAGT
This sequence comes from Bacillus cereus group sp. MYBK195-1, assembly GCF_051916605.1. Taxonomy (NCBI): domain Bacteria; kingdom Bacillati; phylum Bacillota; class Bacilli; order Caryophanales; family Bacillaceae; genus Bacillus; species Bacillus cereus group sp. MYBK195-1. The sequence goes on from NZ_JBQAGZ010000004.1 coordinate 112,137, forward strand.
AAAGTCAATGAAAAGCAAAGGTAACCTTAGTGATTTAGCTAAAGCATCACAAGCTTTTATTGATACATGTAAAGCTGCAGGTTGGAAAGTAGGATTTTATGTAGCACATCATATGTACGGTGACTATAATTTGCAAAGTGTACAAGCTGATTTTATTTGGTTACCACGATACGGAACAAATGACGGTATTCCACAGAAGAAACCATCCTATACTTGTGACATTTGGCAATATACCGACAATGGTTATATTGATGGTATTGGAAAAGTGGATATTAATTTATTGCAAGGTAACAAAACGCTAGATTGGTTTACCGGAGAGAAACAATCAAAACAATCTGTTGCTAATGGCGGTTATCAATATGTTAAATCTGGTGGTTTTGGTATTTCATTGGTTCAAGAAGCTCTAAATGCTATGAATGAGCGTGGAACTAAAGGACAAGTTATTTCTAATCCATTAACTGGTTTAGCATACTTGCAAACCGAAGTGTTACCAAATGGTGAGCTTGATAAGATTACAGCTTGGATGGACGAAAGAAACTGGTGGTACGAGTATTTGAAATAAAACATAAGCCGTCCTGTTTGATGTGCACCCCAATTGTTAGACACTAACAACAATTGGAGGTGTACTTTTTTATGGCTATGTAATTAAAATTCACTTTTAGATAATGCTTTTGATATTGGTTTTACAATTAAACCTATTAAACGTAAACTATTAAATATAGAACGTACAACTTTTATAGAGATGCCTCCTGTTTATATCACGCATTCATAAGTAATTCTTTTAGTTCTTTTGTGGATAATCCCATTTCTGTACACTTCTTGTTGTGTTACCTTTTCATAAAGTTCTACCCTTTGTTTTTATGTGCTATTTCACCTAATACATCTATATAAGAATCAAGTGCTTCCCCTAGAAGATATGATCCTCTCAAGAAATCACTGTTTGTTTTATCATCTATGTTTGATAATATTAACTCTATACCTTCTCTTCTGGTTTTCATTGATTGAAGTACTTTCTCATGAATGGCTTTGTAATCATCACTAGGCTCTAATTCATCGAATTTAAGAGTTACTTTCTTTAAATCGTTGAGTGCAATTTTGTAATTATTATCACCAACTGCATCATACACAGCATTAGAAGCTTCGGTTAATTCATCACTTAGGTCAAATAAGGAATCCGTATATGTTAAGGACTTATCATTTAAAGTCTTATGTCTTGATGACTCCGTAGAAGTCTCCGATACAGTTTCTTGTGAAGCTGACTCTTTCAGATGGTCTTTTGATATCCCACAACCTACCCCTAATAACATGATTGGTAAAATTACGTATGCTAGTTTTTTTGCTTGCATTTTTGTACACTCCTTTTTGAAAATATTGTAACTAATTAACATATGGAACCATAACATAAATTACATAAATAATATATATAATTTTTTTAGGTAATAAAGGGAAATTTAGATGTTTTTACAATGTGAAACTATGATAATCTGTATTGTGGTTGTAGAGGTGTCTCCCTCTGCATGCTTTTTTTCCTTTTGGAGCTCCGAACGTTTAGTGTTTGAAGGCATTTTCTATGCTCCCATAAATTCTTTATTAAAGTAGAACTTGTCCATTAAGTTATTTACAATCCTGTTGAAATAAGCGAATTTCTCCTTATTCATGTTTGCTCCGGATTTAATTTTCATAACAAACTTTTTAATAGCTTAGTGGCAATAGTAAATTTCTGGTCTTTATAGTTTTTAGCAGAAATAACTTCATCCGATAATAATTAATAGTATAAAGAGTACAACAAGTAACGCAAAGCGATTAAGTTGCTAAAGTAATAAAAGAAACAGCAACTTCTTTAGTTGTAATTTCCTAAAATACTAGACGTTTGAGGCAACTTTTTCTTGCAATTGTTTTAAGCCATGTAAGACTAATTCCCAATTTGCTGTGAAATAGAAAAATAAGGGACTATATTCTGAGGGAATCTAGAATATAGTCTCTTATTATAGGTTTTAAAACATTAATTCAGGGATTTTTAATTGATTTTTAAGTAAGTTCCAAGTCTCATCTAGAATAGGTTTTGGCGGTATGTAAATAATTGTTCCATCTCGTCCTCTTGTTAAAATAACTCTATATGCATTGAGTTTAATTTGGAATGGATCTTCGACACCCCATTGATAGTGTTGTCCTTTCCAAGCCCCATTCTGTAGATAAAGATCATCATCCCAATGAACGAGCGCCATATCTAGTTCAAGTCCTTGTGTTTGAAATTCAGTTGCGCTGTAGTTGAGATTTTTACAATAGTATTGAGACCCTGGATAGTTAAAGTATTGAGCGATTTTACTAGGCCTTTCATACCGTTCATCTCGTGGTAGAACAGGGACTTCTTTTTGACGATCAGCGCCACCAGCACAGACGACACCAACTGTTTTTGTATCATCCTGATAAAGCTGATTTAAAGTAATTTTTGCTTTGTGTAAATCACGCGTAATAAAAAGCTGATAATGTTCCGTTGGCAGGTTATGAATAAGCTGTTTCGTTTGTTCAAAATTAATATCTAATAAAGTATTAATAATTTCATAGTATTTTAAAGCTGCATGAGCACGGAAAGATGAGTTTAAATGTAGCTGAGAATGAGTTCTATAATGTGCTGCATTTGTGAATACAGAATTAGGGTGTTTAGAATGAACAGTCACGTTTTTTCCAGCGATCGCAGTATTCCACAGAGGGAGACCGCCTTCTTCCCCAGAATAGATCTCTTGACCTTCACCAATTAAGCCAATTGTTACACTCCACGGCTTATTATGTGTCGTAATATTTATTATAATATCCGGTTCACTTAAGTGCTGGGCTTCTCGCTTTCTTCGAGTGAGTGATTGGTCGACTTTTTTGGTATCCCATGCTCGCTGTGCCTCATCAAAAATGATAATTTGTTCTTTTGGAATCATTTTCTTTTCCAGAAAATCCATTTTATATCCATATAGACCTTGTACGAACGTTCTATTTTTTAACGTATCTTGTAATACGTCTACTAATGGCCCGTTACCAGATAAATAAACTGCATTTTTCATTTCATGTGCAATGGTTAGACCCAAATATGTTTTACCTGCTCCTGGCTCACCAGATACTAAGATTAAGTGATGGGTATTTGTATTTTGTGCTTCTTGAATAATTGTGCGTATAGTTTGTTGTACTTTTGGAAAATTACTGCTTGATATTGCTTTAATGTCAGGTAGTGGTTCATTATGTAAAATGGAACGAGCAGCTTCTAGCATAGAAGGTGAAGGTTCATAGAAACCATTGATTATTTCCTCTATCGTCAAAGTTTGTACTTCAGTTTTATCTAATATTCGGTTAATAATACTTTCCAATCCATCAACTGTTGAAAGGGTTACTTGAAAATCTTTTTGGAATTCCCATTGTTCACCTTCATAGTTTGTAAGCAGTAGAACACCTATGACTTGCATGTTAGATTGTTGAATAGCTGAGTGATAATGCTGGAGATCACGCATATAAAGTGATGTTTGAATGTATTCAGAAGGTGAAACGTGATTATAACTTTTACACTCGATGACTATCAAATAACCATTGATTAATAAAAGTATATCTGGACGGCGGCCACCTCCGCGTAAAATCTCATATTCAAAAATAAGTGATGCATCTAAATTAGGAAATCGATTAAATAAATCTTGTAGTTTATTGTAACTATCAATCCATGCTCTCTTTTGAGAAGCTATTTTAGAATCATTTGCATTGGTTTTATAGACATGATATTGCAATTGTTTAATGAATGATCTTAAATCTAATTCTTTAAATTGTTCAATAGTTCCAGCCCAGCCATAGTTCAAGATAAATGCCTCCTTAAGAAGTAGTAGAATATATGTAAACCTTTTAATTTTATACATATAGCAAACTTATTCGAAATTGTTCTTCTTTCTGTGAAACGTCGTGACTTTGTTCTAAATCTATATTAGCATTTGTGTATATAAAGTGAAAATAAGAGGGGCTACCATATGAAAATAAAAAAAATAACATATAGCATGATGATAAGTTTACTACTATTAACATCATGTGATATATCGAATAAAGAAATTGAACAAAAAGCACAAAATTATACAAAATCGGAGTATGGTCTTTCTGTTAAACTAGATCAAGTTGAAACAATTGGAAACGGTAAGGATATACTAGGGCCAGATGTACGAATAGCCCATGTACAGCAAGTAGATAAACCGTATTTACAATTTCAATTATCATTCGATGGACAAGTTTCTCCAAAAGTAGTGAATGATAATTATAAAATAAAAAAAGAAGCGAATGATTTAAAAGAAAAATTCAATACATATTATGCTGGAAAAGGAAATAATGATTTATTTACGTTTGAACAAATGTATACAGGAGATGCTGTTTTCGATAAAAAGGCTGAAGCAGAAATAGAAAAGAAAAATTCAAAGAAATATGTTACAGCAGTTTTTAGAAGTAATATCTTTTTGGATGTAAATAATCCCGCACATATGGAAAAATTAGCGGATCTTGCAAAAAGTGTCCAAGAATTTAATAAAACAATTGAAAATAATAAAAGTAGCGTGGAAGATATAACAATTCAGCTGCCAAATGCTAAGAAGGAATTATTACAAAACATTATAGTAGATTATGTATTAACGGCAGAAAATGCAAAAAAGACACTTGAGAGGAAAGAGGATTATATGAAAGCATTACAGCATACAAAGTAAAAAAGTAATGCTTTCAATTCTGTTGTCTAGATTCAATTCCTGTACCAGAAGAACATAGTAGATAAAGAAATAGGTTTTGCAATTAATAGGAGATGAGTACAAATAACTTTGAGTATAGCCTTCATGGTATCACCTTTTATATTATTCCATATGAACTGATAGGCTTCTAGATAATACTTGCATTGAGAAAGGAACAAAGCCATAGAATTTGATGTGTTTGAGAAGACGTAATAATCTTTGATACGTAATCTAAATGTTTTCTCAGAACCGAATGGAACAGTATAAGAGCTAACTGAGTCTAAAGAAGTCCCCACATATATAACACCATTAACAGTTAAAGCCTCAGAATATGAATGGGGTGTTTCCACTTCACTTACTTTCACATAAAGGTAATCGCCTTTAAGAACAGGAATAGATAAGTAATAACTTTGCACTATACATTTTGTTATTATCGCCTACAGCAGTAATGTTAACACTTCGTAGTGGGGAATAATCCGACTTTGAAATAAATGGTAAAAATGCTAGTGTAAGTGCAAAACATATAGCTAGTACGCTTGTCCCAGCAGGGGCATATAGATTGGTTTACAGATAAAGAACATAATCGGTATATTTTCCTAAAAGTTCCGGAGCTTTTAGCTGCATTAGCAGTCGAAGCTTTGGTTAGTGAGGCCAGCAGAATGGAATTTGAACAAGTTATTGATTATGTTTTAAAGAAGAGCGAAAGGCTTCCTTATCGCGACATAATTGAGGCTAACGTATTTGATCGGCTTAGTTGTGAAGGGGAATTCTCTTTATATGAATTCATAGTTTACTTAATTAATAGTTGTATGGTCAATGCTGAAATTTTAAATGAATGTTAAGTATTTTCACCGATTAATGTAAGACTAGAACATGAAATTAGAGCATATATACAAGGAAATTAATGAAGTTATTTTCTTGTATATAAAAAATGCTTATAGGTATTCATACTTTATATATTAAATTAGAATGCAATTTTAGGGATCACTTTTGTGGTCTCTTTTTTTGTAGATCGATCTAGATATCCCTGAGCGAGTTTATCCATACTAAAAATAAAAAAGTAAGGAGGTGTAATGTGTCGTTCCCATTAATCCTCTAAGGTAATTTGACTTGGTTTATTGAGTAATTCCTTGTTATTTATTTTAAATCTAAAGAAGGTAAAGATGTAAAATGAATGTGTTTATAACTAAGAAATGTTGTGAAATGAAAATATCAGTAGAGCCATAATGTGTAGAGAAATAAAGGAAATGAAACGACGGAGCAATCAGTCGTTCTTTTTGTATATACGGATGATATTATTCACATACAAACAGCGATAGTTTAATCTCTTAAGAAGATACGGTCATACAATATTAATTTTAAAAATCTTAGTTGTAATAGATAAAATTGTATTATAATAATAAAGTGTTTTTGGAATTTAAAAGAAAAAAGGTTTATCTAGATAGGAAGTGAAGTATGTGAAAGTGGAAAATGAACCAAAGAAGAATAAATTTATTGCGTGGTGTAAAGATTATAAATCTGATTTTAGTAAGATAATATTTAGTTTTTTAATGGGATATTCTTCAGTAATAGTTGTAGTTGTGATTCTATCATTTATTAATCAAGACTTTTTTAAAATTATATCAAGTAATAATACTCTTTATTCTATTTTAGGATGTTGCAGCAGTATGTTAGCGGTTGCTTCTGTATCTTTTGAAAAAAATAATACATCATATAACATATTACCTATGTTATATAATATTTTGTTTATATTACCGATTTTTGGGTTTATGAGTTATTTTTTAGTTGATAATAGTATCCAAATAAATACGGGAATTTTAACTACTATAACAATTATTGGTGTATTGTTATCATTTTATTATTTGGTAATATCGACAAATGAGGAAAGAATAAAAAGAAAAAAATTTGAAGATATGAGTCGTAATACGAAAAATCTTAGAAAACAAAGTGAAAAGACAACTCAAGGTAGTGTTGCTGGCACAAAGTTTGATGTTTGAGTAAGAAGATATTGAGGTGAATATATGAAAACTTTAAATTTAAAAGTAGAAAAGGTTATACAGCCAATAGGTGAGTTTTACGTAGCTCAAATTGAAAGTGAAATATTATACTCAATGGCAAAAGCGGATATCATGAGAATATCTAATGAGGAAGATACTTTATACGAAGGAATACAAAGAGAGTTAGATTTAAGGAAAGTAGAAAAGATTGAAAAATATTTAGAGTCAAAAGATGCTACTTTTCCTAATTCAATAATTTTAAATTTAAATAAAGATTTTTTAGTCGAGTTAACAGATAATAATTTGAAACTAAAAGTTAATGAAAATTCTTTTTCAATTATTGATGGACAACATCGACTTGAAGGTTTAAAAAATTATAATGGAAAGTTTAGTTTAAGTTGCTCTATTTTTATTGGTTTAGATATAAGAGAGCAATCAAGGATATTTGTTACGATTAATTCAGAGCAAACAAAAGTTAATCCTTCTGTGTCGGTGTATCAAGAATATGAGGATAATATAATGACGCCAAGAAAATTTGCTGCTGAAATAGCGGTTGCGTTTGCTACAGATGAAAAATCAAAATGGTATAAACAGATTAAACTTAGAGGATTTAAAGATGAAATCTCAGAACAAGGGAAAATTAGCCTCAGTGCATTTTATAAACCGATTTTAAATTTAATTTATGATGATGATTTCTATTATGAAGTTAGAAATATGTTAACGGAGGAGGGAAACAATCCTTTAATTCTAAAACAAGATTTTCATTATAATGTGAAATATAGTAATTCTGAAAAATATATATTTTGGGATTTGTATGTAGAAAATAAAAAAGAATTATTGTACAAGATATTAAATAATTACTTTGATGTTATAGCAGATGTGTTACCTATTGATTGGAAGTCAGAAAATAAGAGTATTATACAAAAAACTACAGGATATAATGCTATGATGATGCTATTTCAAGATTTGTTTGTTATTGGTTTGAAAAAAGGAACACTTACTAAAGAATTCTTTTTTAAATATTTAAGTAAATTGACGGTTCTTAATGGGGAAATTAATGCGAATAATTTTGAATCAAGTGGTCAACAATCAGCAAGATATTTATATTTTGAGTTCAGGAGAATTATATTTTCGTAAGGACAGTATTGCTTTTTAAATTGAATCAATTCATCCCTTTTCTAAATCAAATTTCAAAAACAAGCTGACACACCCCAACTTTTTAAGGGGTTTATATAAATGGAATTCTATTATAAAAGACTATGGTTATTGTAGGTTCTATGACCATTTGTGGTCACAAAATTATATTATTCACTGCCTGTATAATAGTAAAAAGAATGAGTTACCTCATTCTTTTTTTTGTAGTGTGTAGAAATTTTTTGTATTTAATGAAATTACTGACAATCAAATAAGTATCGGAGGCATTCAATGGATTGGTATTTATAGTGGCGGTTTAATTATTTTTACCATTGTAGTCTCGATAGTACTTGCTTTTATACGTGACAAAGGAAGATTATATAAAATTATGAAGTTTTTTAAATTCACGGCTTCACCATTTGATAACTTATGGGATGAAATCGTCTTTATTTATAGTTTAGAAAAGCAAGCACCCGTAATAATTGTTCATTTTGAAGAAGAGAGTTATGTAGGTTATTTACATCGTTCTTCCTTTGAATTAGATAAAAGTAATACAAAAGAGATCATTTTGGCTAAGCCTAGATATCGAAAAAAAGAAGATGTGAATTGGCAGGTTTGTCAAGAAAACATGGTTTATCTTAATCTAGATGATGTTAAATCTATACGTTTTTTTAATGGAGATATTCTGTTAAACTCAAAATTATAAGGTATATCCCTGTTAAGTGAACCAGTATAACCGCTCATCATCTACCACTTTTTCAGCTTATAAAAACATTTAGGATGGGTAGTATACATTGAAGAATAAGGCAGATGTTTTTAATTGTTCCAAAAACGAAAAAGGTGAATTGTTCATTTGAAAGGCGCGATTGTTGAGCAACACAGTTAAAAAATGATCAACCTTTTTTATAAACTAGACACTTAAATAGCAAAAGAAGAATCCATTTTGAACAAACTGTCTTTCAAAATGGATTCTTTTTATTTGTCTTAAATTTAATAAAATTACTGTTAATCGACAGTTTATTCATGTCCATCATAATAACCCATCATAGCGATCCATAAAACTACGAATGCCAGTTAGTATAAGCGATTCATCGGTCTCATTCTTATAGAGTTTTCGCGGTGTAAGAATTGGTATACCACTATGAGTATTCACTTGTGTTTCAATTTTGTCCTGATAAATAGAAATGTTTATACAATCATTCATATCACACTCTTCATTTCCGAATTTTAAATGACGATATTCATTTTTATGAGGATATTCCTTTATGAAAGTGACAATATAGTATCTATTTTTTAACGTTTTCTGGTTCTTAATGTATTGAGAGAGAGTATGCATTTCTTGTATATCGGTTAAGTCCATTGTAAATACACCTTTCATATTAGAATTCAAGTATAAAATTTAAAGATAATGAAAAAAATGAATTGGATAAGTTAATTATAATTTAAAAATCAATTATTGTCAGATTGGAGGTAAGAAAATGGATCGTGAATTATTGCAAGTCACTCTTTTTGAGACCGGACAGGGAGATTCTTTTTCAGAAATACATATGACATTTTCAGATTATAAGGTATTTCTTGAACATATAAAACAAGAGGGTATGAAGTATGATGATGGTGATATTGTACACAGTTATAAATATAAAAAAGTAGACCTTCGCCTTACTAAGGGGAAATTTGGTAATAAAGTATATAGAGCTGATGTAACTTTTTTTAAGGAAAGCGATTTATCATAGATGGATTTGTAAATAAAATTTTAATATTGCATCCAGTGTTGAGTTGAAATAAATTTTTATTAGAAATGATTTGAAAACCCTTATTGAATGAGCACTAAAAAGAATCCATTTTGAACAAACTGTCTTTCAAAATGGATTCTTTTCTATTCAAATAAACATTTGTTTATAAAAATGTTTGATTAAAATTCAATTAGAATTCTTTAATTAAAAGGGTAAAATATCGTAACTCAAAATTTCAGTAAAAGTTTGGTAAGCGCAATACATTAACAAAAATATTTTTGTTAAAAAAGTAAATATGATAGATTCCGAATATATTTTATAACAATATTTTAATGAAAGGAGTTTATTATTAGTGAAAATTAATAGAGAAGCATTTGATGAATTTAATCAAGTATGTAATGATTACTTTGAAAAAAATGCAAATAAACATTTTGAAATAAACACTAAAATTATGTCATCTAGAGCAGTTATAAATTATGCTTTGCAAGATATAAACAATAAAAATGATGATATTAATGTGTATGAATTAATATCAGTTTCAGACAAAATATTAACATCAATAGAATATTTGTTAAGAAAATTAACAGTCTATGACAAAAAGAACGACAAAAACGAGTATTATGGTGTTAAAAGTATAAAAAGGGATAAATATGATTATTTCAAAGCGATTAGATCATATATAATTGCTCATCCTCTAGAAACAACACATAAAGAATTTTTAAGGTTTGGATTTGGTGAAAATGTAGTATTTGAGGATATTTAAAAGACAAAAGAATTTCATAAAACTTTAATGAAAGAAATGATAGAAAATATTGAAACGGCTGATTATGTTATGACGTTTACAAGAATTAATTTTGATTTTGAAAATATTGATAACTTGGGCGAAACGTTTAAAAAAGGACTTAATATAGAAAAAGACATATTGAATCTAATTAGATATGCTATTGATAACAGGAAGGTCATAACAGAGCATTTAAAAGTTATGTGTTCTCAAAATGAGACCTTTTTTAATTGAGTAGTCTTTTTTTATTTTAATATTTTGATGGTAAAAATAAAAGTGATACAATTTGTCTATAATATCAATAGGGTATATGGAGGAATTTTAGATGAACGAATTAGCTAATCTTAAAGCGTTGAGAGATGATATGAAGTCAAAAGATGAAAATTTTGATATTTTTAAATTTCAATATAAAAAAAGAAATTACTTTGTGATAGTAGAGGTTTTTAATCGAGATGAAAAACCTCGATATGCGCTTGCAAAATTAATATTTTTACGTGCTAACAACGTAGCAGATAAGTTTGAAACATGGGCACAGTCGAATGGATTCTATAAAAATGATACTCAAAAAACCATAAAGTTTTTTGGTATTGAATATGGAAGTATAGGTACTATGTTTCAATCTCTATACACAGCATTAGGTGAGGTAATACCCAAAAGTTTTAATAAAGAGAGAAAAGATGAAAGAGATAACAAAACTGCTCTAACAGAGCATGTTATAACTAGTGATCCAAAAGACCCGAATAAAAAATATTGTTTTGGTGTAGGGAGAACTAGAGGTAATCGAAGTGCTTATAATGCTGAAAAGACTAAATTGCTGAAACCAGAACTTTATGAAGCTTTAGGGGAATATAAGGAACTCAGTTTTTTTTATTCGACAGATAAAAGCGAGGAAAAAGATAGTGCTACAATAATTGCTAATTTTACTGAAAGAAATAAAAATAGATAAAAAAGGAATGTTTCCAGTTCTTAATATGAATTGAAATGTATAATAGTTTTTATTTTACTAGGGTTTGTCAGTACTGAAAGCGCTTTTTCTGATATGATCTAGTAAGAAAGGCAGATAAAACTTTACTAGAACATCAGAGAGTAAGTGATTAAATGGCAGAAAACGAGCATATCATTGCCATTGAATATATTGAAATGCATATTCGCGAATTCATAAAATAAAGCACCCTGTACTTTACAAGGTGCTTTACTCATATTTTCAATTCTACGCACGGCGGTGCGGATATAAATTAACTACGTTTTGAAATCAACTAACGCAAGTATAAATAAACTCAAATTTTGTACAAAGTCCATTTTATAAGGCTAAAACGCTGTAAGTTTATGTAAGTAAAATGGTAGATTACATCATACCAATGTAATGATTATATTGCTGAGCTAGGTAAAAGGCATGCGTATGGTGTATGAACAGCATGCTCCCAGATAAAAAAGGGAATCCATATCTAGAAGCACATCATGTGGAAGTGCTATCAGAAGGCGGGAAAGATACAATTTGTAACACTGTTGGAGTATGTGCAAATTGTCATCGAAAGTTGCATGTTTTAAGCCTACATGAAGATGTTGCAAAATTAGAGGGGAAGCTAAAGCGGTATAAACAAGAAGACGAGAAGTAAAGAGTTTAAGTATTGAATAAGATGTGAAAGAAGTGACGATTCATGAAGAAGAAAGTATCGGTTGTTGGAGCTGTCATTTTTAATGAGAAAAATGAAGTACTATGTGCATTACGTTCTCCTAAAATGTCATTACCGAACTATTGGGAGTTTCCGGGTGGGGAAATTAATGAGGGGGAAATGCCGCAAGAAGCATTGGTGCGTGAGATTAAAGAAGAACTAGGATGTTTGATTAACGTAGGTGAAAAAATAGAAGAAGTGGATTATGAGTATGAGAATATTATAGTTCATCTAGTTACTTATAAGGCAAACATAAAGTCCGGTATACTTAAAGCACTTGAGCATGCAGAACTCAAGTGGGTTCAAGATAAAAAATTATTAGAGTTAAAGTGGGCACCTGCGGATATTCCAACTGTAAAGATATTAAGCTTATTGTTTTAATGTCTATTTAAAATTCTGCTTCAGCTTACTTATGTGTAAATAATTAAACTGAGTAGTTATCTATTGTTATTTTTATTAAATACAGAAATAAAGTTGGATTTATTAGTGTTAGAAACGCCCCTATAAATTAGTTATTTAGACAAAAATTTATTAAAGATGATAGAAGGTGAAATTTTATGGGGATTTATCGAGTGCCTGATTCTGTTTGGTTGGCCACAGCAATAATGGCTTATGAAACTTTTCATGAGTCAATTAATCCAACTTCAGAAATGATGTATTTTGAGCAAGGAGATATACAGAGGAAAGCTCAGGGTCTATGTAAACAGAATGTGGATAACGCAAGGATTTCACAATGGTGTACTGCAGATCATGCCAATAGTACATATAATTACCTATGTTCAGGAGATAGTTCTAAAAGACGTTTATCATTTCAAGATGAATTCGGTGGAAATAAGGAAGCGCCAGATTTAAAGCTAGATAATGTAGTAGATACTAGACTAGGTCCAAAAGTAATTAAAGAGATAATAAAGTTTATTAATAAGGAATATACTTTGTTATTTGCTAATAATACTTTTCAAACAGGTGATATTAAATGTACATCAATCTTGGATTATCTTGACGATTATGGAGAGCGGCACTATGAAAGCCCTGAAAAAGCAGATCAATATAAGAAACCTCAACTTTTAGAGATAAAGACTGCAGGTGGAGCTGCTGTTAAAGAACTAGATAAAATGGCCGAATTATGTGAGAGACAGTTTGAATTACAGAAGTATGGTTCTTCTAAATGGTTAAATGGTGGAAACAATAAAGTTAGGAAGTACCTATGGAGGCAATTGAAACTTAAGGGCCATGAGGATTGTCCTACAAGTATATCTTTATTTGCAGAGATAGTTGAAGGGAAAGCACGTTTTAAATTTTCAGTGGAACTACACGAGGCACAGAGCAAGAAAGAAGATTATATGGAGCATCATAGGATATTAGATAAGGATATATTAGATCCGTCAGACAATTTAATATATATTTTAAGTGGTAATAGTTCTGAAGATGAAATGAAAGATTTAAATTTATCAACAAAAGAAGTTAAACAGTATGTTGATAACGGGACATATAGAAAAATTCAAATTGCTCGGATTATTACTAGAGATGATATCGAAACTGAACTTCATGATGATAACGGGATCATACATGCAATGTTGACAGCCGTTAACGCCTTAATGCCTTATTATGGGCTTGTTCTCGGTAAGGATATTAATAAACGCTCTATAAAGTATCCACTAAATAGAGGTAAAGATGGTATGAGCTCAGTTGATGGGAAGGGGAAATTCAAAGTGTTAGAGGAGAACAAAAACATCATTTTATATGGTCCTCCTGGAACTGGTAAGACATATAATACTATAATTTATGCTGTAGCAATTGTTGAAGGGAAATCATTTGATGATATTAGTAGTGAAAAGTATAGTTCAGTTTTTGAAAGATATAAAGAATACAAAAATCAAGGAAAAGTTGCATTTACTACTTTTCATCAATCATATGGGTATGAAGAGTTTATTGAAGGTATAAAGCCACAATTGGCAGCTTCTGATGATGAGACAACAGAGAACTTAGAATACAAAATAGAGTCTGGCACATTTAAAAAATTTTGTGAGAGAGCAAAGCGTATTAAGGTTCAGACTGCATCACTAGGAATTAATTCTAATCCTACTATATGGAAAGTTTCTTTAAAGGGAAGCGGTAACAATGAGGTTAAAGATGACTGTTTTAAAAAGAATAGGATAAGGATAGGGTGGGCAAATAGAGACAAAGTTTTAACAGATGAGTCCATATTCCAATCAAATAAAGAAAAGGGTATTTTAATGTACTTTCAGGATGAAATGAAAGTTGGTGATATAGTTCTGACTTTGTTAGATCAAGAACATATTGATGGAATTGGGATTATTACTGGGGATGCTGAATGGCTTGATGATGGTGATCATTATCCTAGAAGTAGGTCAGTTCAATGGATAGCAACTGGAATTAAAGAAAATATTATAACTGTAAATCAAGGGACTAAGTTGACAAGTTCAACTGTTTATAGACTCGACAAGATTGATCAAACGGCAATTCATAAGATGATTGAGAAATACTCAATAAATAAAGATGTCGTTATAGAAGAGAATAAAAGTAACCATGTGTTTATAATTGATGAGATAAACAGAGGAAACATTTCTAAAATATTTGGTGAATTAATTACTTTAATTGAATCCACTAAACGTTTAGGAGAAAAGGAAGAAATAACAGCAAAATTGCCATACTCAGGAACTGAATTTGGTGTACCAAATAATGTTTTTATTCTTGGGACTATGAATACCGCAGATAGATCTATTGCATTAATGGATACAGCATTAAGACGAAGATTTAAGTTTATGGAAATGATGCCTAAAGTAGAAGTACTAACGGGAATTAAAGTTGGTGGAATTGATATTGCGAGGATGTTAAAAGCGATAAATGCAAGGATTGAATTTTTATATGACAGGGAACACACTGTTGGTCATGCATACTTTACATCACTTGCAAAAGAGCCAACATTAGAAAAATTAGCTGACATCTTCCAAAACTCAATTCTTCCATTAATGCAGGAATATTTCTATGAGGATTATAGTAAGATACAACTTATTTTTGGTGATAATGCAAAGGATGATAATGTTAAATTTATTAAGGATGAGTCATTTAAAATAATGGATATTTTTAAAGGTAATCCGGATGTTGACTTACCTGAAAAGAGATATATCATTCAAAAAGAGGCTTTTTATAAAGAGAAAAGCTACATTCAAATATATGAGTAGAGTGTGAAGAGCTTATGCAGAAGTTGTTGGAAGTTAGAGAGTATGACTCGATTACATGTAATATTGAATTACAAGATAATAGTCAATATAAGTATCTGGATGAAGAATCATTTAATCAATTAGAAGACCTTATTCTTTCCTTCAGCATGTAATGTGGGTTGCATGAGGATATGCTCAACCAGAAGCTGAGTGTCTAAGCAGAAGGGAGCTAGGGAAAGAGTAGTATGGTTAACGATAAGTGAATCTCTATAAGCATCGTCACCACAGTCGTTAGATAAGGCACGGTTAAGCTAACGTTTTATAGGTAGGGAAACTGTTCTCCCCTGAACAGTTTCATTGCAACCCATAAGCCTATCGGTGTATTGGAGAAACCTAACCTACTCATATCTGACAGAAGTCGAACTTGGTAAGTCCAATTGGGGTCCTTCATTGAAGGTAAGTCTAGCGTAAGCGAAACCCAATTCCCCAAGTGGATATAGGAAGTTGGAGCAAGCGAATGTTACCTTGCCGAAAGGCAACAGGAATCGGAAATAACTGGGTGAATAATGCCATTTGGCATAACCTGAAAGGGTGCTGACTTCCAACTGGTATGCAACATGGTAATAAAGCGTTGAAGAATTAATTGAAAGGATGGTAACAGTCGATGAACACTTCTACTAAGAAGTCCGCATTACCAGACATTACTGATTGGAACGACATCAATTGGTTAAGTATCAGTCAGTATGTAGAGAAATTACAGCAACGAATATACCATGCCGAACGTCTTGGAGAAATCCGCAAAGTAAGAAACTTACAAAGGTTGCTAATGAGGAGTCAAGCCGCACTTCTTCTATCAATTAGGAGAGTAACTCAAATTAACAAAGGCAAGCGGACTGCGGGTGTTGATGGATATAAAGCTCTGACCCCGTATGAGAGAGTCGAACTTTACAATATCATGAAGGGTATGAATATTTACAACCATAGACCTAAGCCTGCTTATCGCACGTATATTGAGAAAAAGAACGGAAAACTCAGACCTCTTGGGATACCAACTATTAAAGATAGAGTCTATCAAAATATCGCTAAATTAGCACTAGAACCACAATGGGAAGCTAAATTTGAACCCACCTCTTATGGCTTTAGACCAAAAAGGAATTGTCATGATGCGATTGAAAGGATCTTCAATACGATTGGAAACAAAAAGCAATGGATTTTCGAAGGTGATTTTAAAGGATGCTTTGACAATCTAAATCATGACTATATTCTTCAACAAATCAAAGGTTTTCCAGCATTAGATGTGGTAGAAAAGTGGCTGAAGGCAGGATTTGTAGACAACAACGTATTTCATACGACAGAGAACGGTACTCCACAGGGAGGAATTATATCACCTCTACTAGCAAACATTGCATTGCATGGTCTAGAAGACTTACTAGATATTAGCTATCGTGAGGTAAATAGGAAAACAAAAGTAACCTATGAAAACCGTTCTAAATTTGCAGTAGTAAAATATGCAGACGACTTCTTAATCTTATGTGAATCGGAAGAAGATGCTAACGGAATGTATAAAACCCTAGAACCCTATTTGGAAACTAGAGGTTTAGAGTTAGCAATGGATAAGACGAAAGTTACTCACATTGAAAAAGGATTTGACTTCTTAGGATTTAATATACGAAAATATAAAACTCATAATGGTAGTAAAGTTCTTATCAAACCTTCTAAAGATAGCATTAAAACGGCGAAAAGAAAGCTTGCAGATAAAATTAGACAACTTTATGGCAAAAATGTTCAAGTGCTTATCAGTACACTGAATCCTATTATTATAGGGACGGCAAATTATTGGAGTCCAAGTGTAGCAAAGGAAATCTTCTCCGAAATGGATTTCCACATCTGGAAAATCCAATACAAGTTCCTAAGAAGGCTCCATCCAAAGAAGAGCTGGAATTGGATTAAACATAGATACTATAAGCTAGACAAAACAGGGCAAAGTAAAAATAAATGGATACTAACAGACCCTATCACTAATAACCAACTCAAAAGAATGGCATGGACACCTATAGTAAGACATGTACAGATAAAGCATGATTATAGCCCTTTTAATACTGAACTCAAAGAATACTTTGAGAAACGTGATATTAAAGAGTTCGATAAAAACAATGTGGCGTATAGACAGAAATTAGCTAAAAAACAAAAATACAAATGTCCTTTGTGGGGTCATTCAATTACAGACGGCTCAGAAGGTTTAGAAACACACCATAAAACCCCAAGAGTCAAAGGCGGTACAGATGAATATAAAAATCTAGAGTTAGTCCATATATCATGTCATTTAGAATACCATAAGGTATTCCCTGCAAAAGGAGATATTCCAAACGATGCTCAATTTAGAGCAGTTAAGAAATATATCCGTAATAAGAAACTTTCAGGACTAATCTAGCAAGGCGTGGATAAAGGCATGCTTGAGCCGTATGTCAGGAAACTGACACGTACGGTTCTTAGGGGGGAAAGGAGTGGTAACACTCCTGACCTACCCGACAAAAGATGGAGATAACTTCAAAGTCTTACCTATTGCTATCTTCAGGCCATAGTATGGAATCTCAAGAAGATGTTGAAGTAACTAAGCGATTAAAAGAATGTGGAATTATTATTGGTATCCCTGTACTCTTATCTTAATCAAAAATATAGGGCAAAATTAGATTGGAGCTGAAAATACTCATGTATCTAATTTTTGCACTATGTTATTTTAGAATTTGTTTTAAGTACTTTAAAATGTGGCGAAAATTAATTATATGTAGTCGGATTTCTAATTTTGTAAAAGTAGATTATAAATTGGAGTTTATTTCTAAAAAGTCTCTTTTCTAATTGTGCATTATATAAATTTAAATGGTTTTTATAAAAATAAAAACAAACCCTTCTTTCTAAGTGCTTTAGAGAAATAAGGGTTTGTTTTTTTTACTTTCCTTGAGTTTGGTCATAAGTACAATTGTTATTTAATTTTCTAGATATCTGTATAACGTAGATTTACTAATTCCTGTTTCATCTTTTATTTGAGCTAGGCTATAATCCCCACTTTGATACATAATAATGGCGCGTTTTACATTTTCATCAGGTTTTCTTGGACGTCCTGGATTAACACCTTTTTGCTTAGCTTCATATAACCCTTTTTTTGTCTTTTCACTTATTACGTCACTTTGAAAATTAACAAGGTGTTTAACAATATGATTGAATTGATATCCAGCCGAATTGCTTGTATCGATGCCTTCGATCAGAGATTGAAAATAAGCACCTTTCATATCAATTTGTTCGATTAACTCCACTAAATGACGTGTCGAATCCGCCAATGCAAAAAGCTTTGTAACAACTATTTTATCCCCTTGTTTAAGGTTATTTATCATATTCTGGAGCTGTGTTCTTTTCTTCGCCGATGAATGTTCCTCTAAAATGATTGTTGCACAGTTTACTGTTTCTAAGTTTTTTAGTTGGTCTTTGCATTTTAGATCATCTTGATATGGTCTCATATATCCAATTAACATACTTGTTCTCCTAACAGTTAAGACATTTCTTTTATCATACCATAACTTGGTCTTGTAAAATTAGTATCAAAAAGGTTCCTTTTTGGGACGATAAATGTTAGACTGTTTTTATTAAATCGTGAAAGGGGCTTTTATGAGACTTAAAAGCCAAAAAATAAATGATATGAGGTGTATAAAACAGTGGTAGAAAAATTAAAAACAGAATGGTTTTCAAATGTTAGGGCAGATATCCTTGCGGGGATTGTGGTTGCACTAGCATTAATCCCGGAGGCGATTGCATTTTCCATTATTGCAGGGGTAGATCCAATGGTAGGGTTATATGCATCTTTTTGTATTGCGGTAATCATTGCATTCGTAGGTGGACGTCCTGGAATGATTTCAGCGGCAACTGGTGCAATGGCACTACTTATGGTTCCTTTGGTTAAAGAACATGGGCTAAATTATTTATTAGCAGCCACAATTTTGACAGGTGTTATACAAATTATTTTTGGGGTATTCAAAGTAGCAAGATTAATGAAATTTATTCCACGTGCGGTCATGATTGGTTTTGTTAATGCATTAGCAATTTTAATTTTTATGGCTCAAGTACCGCACTTTATCGGCATTTCTAATCTAACATATGTATTTGTTGCAATTACATTAGCAATTGTTTATATCGTACCTAGATTTATTAAATCTATTCCAGCGCCATTAATAGCTATCGTATTGTTAACAGCCGTAGCAATTTTTATGCATCTAGACTTACGAACAGTTGGTGACTTAGGAGCGATTACAAGAACATTACCATCATTCTTTATTCCAGACGTACCATTTACGTTTGAAACGTTACAAATTATTTTCCCATATTCAATCGCATTAGCAATTGTAGGCTTATTAGAATCTTTATTAACAGCATCCATTGTAGATGATATGACAGGAACCGATAGCAATAAGAATCAAGAATCAAGAGGACAAGGAATTGCCAATATTATTAATGGTTTCTTTGGTGGTATGGCAGGTTGTGCAATGATTGGGCAATCAGTAATTAACGTAAAATCAGGTGGACGTGGTAGATTGTCTACGCTAATTGCAGGATTATTTTTAATGTTTCTCATCATTGTGTTAGGAGATTTAGTTGTCCAAATTCCAATGCCTGTTTTAGTAGGTATTATGATTATGGTCTCCATTGGTACATTTGATTGGTCTTCTTTTTCTTATTTAGTAAAAGCACCAAAAAGTGATGCAGCAGTTATGTTAGTAACAGTTATTATCGTGGTTGCAACGCATGATTTATCAAAAGGTGTAATTGCTGGTGTGTTACTAAGCGCACTATTCTTTGTCTCTAAAATTTCAAAGATAAAAGTAACGAAACGACAAATTGATTCCTATATAACATTTGATGTAGAGGGTCAATTATTCTTTGCGTCAGTGGAAAGTTTTTTAGATGCATTTGATTTCAATGTTAAAAACAGGAGTATTATTATTGACTTCTCAAATATCCATGTTTGGGATGATTCAGGAGTCGGGGCTATCGATAAGGTAGTTATTAAATATCGTGAAAACAGTAATATTGTTACTATACAGAATTTAAATTCTTCTAGTAAAAAACTCGTAGAAAAATTAGCTGTATATAATAATCCAAATAGGAAAGCTTCATCTCATTAATCCAGTATTGGGAGTGAAAATCATGTATAAAAAAATACTATTAGCTGTTGATGGCTCTGAACATTCCTTACGTGCAACACAAGAGGCAGTCAAAATCGCTTCTTTAATAAATGATTGTAAAGTTGAAATTGTATTTGTGGTTGATTTTTCAAAAGCAAAGAACGAAGTTCTTCATGCGCATGGAAAAGAAGAATTAGAGTTGTCACGCCGTAAGAGACTTTTACCCATTGAGGAAAAATTGCTATCGGCTGGTGTATTTTATGAGATTAAGATCTTACATGGGGAACCTGGACCAACAATTGTAGATTATGCGAATAAAGGGAGTTTTGATTTAGTCGTGTTAGGTAGTCGAGGACTTAATGCCTTACAAGAAATGGTACTAGGAAGTGTAAGCCATAAAGTTGCAAAAAGGGTACAGTGCCCTGTACTGATTGTGAAATAGCATATAACGTTCATACTATTCCTGATTTTAAAGATTGTTCTTTTTAAATCAGGAATTTTTATAATTAGATATAAAGGAGTTGGAACATGGAGAAAATAGAAGTTGGGAAAACAAAGGTTTTTGCTTTAGGGGGACTTGGAGAAATTGGAAAAAACATGTATGTTGTTGAATACAACAATGAGATTCTTATTATCGATTCTGGGTTTAAATTTCCTGAAACAGAATTATTGGGGATTGACTATGTTATACCAGATTACACGTATTTAGAAAGAAATAAAGATAAAATAAAAGGTCTGTTCATTACACATGGACATGAAGATCATATTGGTGGAGTTCCTTTTTTATTTAAGCGCATACAAGTACCAATATATGCTGGGAAATTAGCCACAGCACTCATTAAAAGCAAGTTAGAGGAACATAATATCCGTCATGTTGAAATAAGAAATATTTTTGATGAAACAGAGGTTGAATTTCAACACACGAAAGTCCGGTTTTACCGAACAACACATAGTATTCCCGATGCATTTGGCGTGGTAATAACGACTCCAAACGGAAATATTGTACATACTGGTGATTTTAAATTTGATTTTACACCTGTTGGTACAGAGGCGAATCTACACAAGATTGCTGAAATCGGCAAGGAAGGTGTATTGTGTTTACTATCCGACAGTACAAATAGTGAGGTTCCTGGTTTTTCAATGTCAGAAAAAAAGGTTGGGAAATCTATAAAAGAGATTTTTTCAGAAGCACAAGGACGTATCTTATTTGCGACTTTTGCATCAAATATTCACAGATTACAACAAGTTGTAGAAGCTTCTATTTTGTATAATCGTAAAATTGTAGTTGTAGGAAGAAGCATGGAAAAAACAATTCAAATAGGAAAAGATTTAGGGTATATCCAAGCCCCTGACGACATATTCGTTGGAATACATGAAATAAATCATATTTCAAGTCATCAAGTAACAATTATATGTACAGGAAGTCAAGGGGAACCCATGGCAGCTTTATCTCGAATTGGAAATGGAAATCATCGCTATATTCAAATTATCCCTGGAGATACTGTTGTGCTTTCTTCCTCTCCGATTCCTGGAAATGTATTAAGTGTTAACAGAATTGTGAATCAATTATACCGAGTAGGTGCAAATGTAATCCATCACAAAATAAGTGATATTCATACATCTGGACATGGTGCACAGGAAGAACAAAAATTAATGCTCAAACTTTTAAAACCGAAATACTTTATGCCTATTCATGGAGAATATCGTATGCTAAAAAAGCATGTGGAATTAGCTATGGAGTGTGGTGTCCCTCAGGAAAACTGTTTTATTATGAACAATGGTCAAGTATTAGAAATCTCTGGGAGAGAGGCAAAAATTAGTAGTGAAACTATTCCTTCTCAAGCTGTATATGTTGACGGGAGTGGTATAGGTGACATTGGAACCATTGTATTGCGTGATCGTAAAATACTGTCAGAAGAAGGAATAATTATTATAAGTTTAAATTTGGATTGCAAACAAAAGAAGGTAGTATCTTCTCCAGCAATTGTTACCAGAGGTTTTGTATATATGCGTGAGTCAGAAGAACTCATAAAAAAAATGGAAACCATTGTAGTTGATTGTGTATTTGCTTTACTAAATGAAGAGATAACAAATTGGGGACAAATAAAACAAAAGCTTGTAGAGGTGTTAAGTCCATTCTTATATACTGAAACGGGACGGCGTCCTATGCTTCTACCAATTATTATGGAAGTGTAGCAACCTATTCTATAAAATTTAGAATTTAATAAAAAAATGATAGAAACACTTGTTTGTATTAGGCGAATCTGAGATAATATAACTATCGTGAGTAATTGCTAATCGAATTGAGGAAAATGGGGGATACAGATATGAAGAATATCAACGAAAGGGGATATTCAACCATTTTATAGCAATCGAGGTGATTACATATATGATAAGAATTTGCTACAAGAAAAATGGTGAAGATACAGAAATGTATTTTGAATGTAATTTCAAAAATATAATTCCTGTATTCACAACACCACCAGTCATCATTGAACTTATCAAACAATTATTTTTTTAATATATAATAAAAACAAAAAGCTAATCTCCTGTATAGTGAGATTAGCTTTTTGTTTAACAATTACCTGTTTCAGCGGATTGCTTAATACATTCACTAATTTCACAATCAACTTGAATTAGTGAAACAAGTCCATCTTAGAAGTCAAAAGATTTTGTCTGGAGAAACTATTTTCTGTTTTTCTGTTTTTGTAAGTTAAGTATTAACTCATTTTATAATTTGGTGAAAAACATAAGCTACTTTTTGAGCGAATAGTATTGGATTTTCAATTGAGCTAAAATGCACAAACATAAGTAATGGGTCCATAAACAACCAATGATTATGTAGGGAGTTAACAAATATTCCTTGCTGTTGTAGAAGTGATGTAAAAGGATATACCTCTTCTTGCCTTAAAGCAGTTTCTCCTAAATTTAAAGCATTTCCCTGTTCATCTAGGCTTTCAAATGAGAACATAGCTCCAATGACATGATCAGATACAGCATTCCTTCCCATAATCGAGGTATGTAAATTATTTCTTTTTATTTTTACTGAGCAAACTCCGTTCTCGATTGTATGTTTCCCACCTAAAATTTGTCCAAATTGTTCGCATAAAGTATATATATTAGGCATGAACATTGCTCCTTTTAAATAAGATTTATACTATAATTTTTATTTAAAAGGAGCAAGACATAGAACAGATAATGAACCCTTCTGAAATGAAAAAATATAGCTATAAATTTAAAATAAAATAGCAGCTCTCAGGAAACTACTGAGCATTCCTTCTTAATGCATACTAAGATTTTAGATTTTGGAAGTTTGAAATAACCTATAAATAATTTTATTGACTATTTGCTCCACAGCATTTAGTAATGAATTTTTATTTTTGTTTATTATAGAGAGTCCTGTGTTATACTCATCCAAATTAAACTTATTTTCTATATAATCAATACTTTTTATCATGTGTTGATAAGCGTTTGATATTTCATCTAACCCTTTTATAAGGATGGAATGTTCTTTTAGTATGAAGTTTGGAGGTATTGTTTTTTTTAGAGTTCTCAAATTTTTATCAAGATTCTTATTGTATGTCACTAATTTTTGATGCGTATCTTCCCCATAAGAGTTAGAAAGTAAAGCTAATTCATCAGATGATTCAATAAGAATTAAACCTATATTTTGTAAGTGTTTTCCGTATTCCGTGAGGTTAACGTTCATATACATCTTCCTTTCAATGGTGGAAAGAGTGTGGAAGGGATTTTTTATCCATGTATTTATTGAGTATACATTGTACTTTGTCAACCAAATCACATTGTCTATTTGATTTTTGATTAATAATTTTATTTATGGTTGAGGTTATACTATGCACCACTTTATATTTAGGTGAATACATTTCTTTTTGTATATATTGTCAATTAAAGTGCACCCTAAAAAATAAAAATGTTGTATATAGAAGGGTGATAATGTGAATTTTATTTGGCAATCGTTAATTTTAATTCTTGCGGGAATTCTGTTATTAAGAATTGCAGGAAGAAAATCAATCTCACAAATGACTTTAGCACAAACTATTGTCATGATTTCAATAGGTACAATTATTGTTCAACCCATCGTAGAAAAAAGTGTTAGTAAGGCTATTGCTAGTGCTTTTATTTTTGTAGTTACTGTTATTCTTTTGGAGTACTTTCAATTAAAGTCTAATGCTTTTGAAAAATTTATTACTGGTAAATCTAAAGTGGTAATTGAAAACGGTGCACTTAATATTTCAAACTTAACTAAACTACGGTTAACAGTCGATCAGTTAGAAATGCGTTTACGTAATCAAGGGATTTCTAAAATAGAAGATGTAAAAACAGCGACACTTGAGCCTAATGGTCAATTGGGATATGAATTGAAAGATGATGCAAAACCTTTAACAGTAAGGGATTTTCACAAATTAATGCAATCTTATTCTACTAATAATAAGTCCCTATGCGATATATATTATGAAGAGGAAGAAAATAATAATATATTTCAAGAAGTAAAAAAAACAAATAACCAGAATCATAAAAAGCTTAAATAAAATTTTTTTATCATGCCTTGGTTTAGGGATAAAAGAATTTAGTTTTAATTAATATGCTATGTTTTGCAAATATAGAGTGAACATAGCATATATGTAATTATATTTATTACTAAAAAAGAAATCTTATCAAAGGATAAATATAAATTAATAATTTTTTTGTATAAAAAGCCCATCTCCTTCTAGCCATTCTGCTAAAAAAACATCATTATAACTAGAGATATTTTGGGAAAGGAGTTGTTTTTTTAACCAGGATTCATCAAAGTTTAAATCTTTTAATTCATCCCATAAGACTTTTCCATCCCTTATAAGTGTTACAGGAACATACACTGGCGTATCAGGCATGTTAAAATCTTCTCGAGTAGTTTTTTGATATTGTATTTTTTTTAAGATGCTAATGGCCCCATTAGCTTCCAAATAACAAAACGCAACTTCTCGAATTGAAAAAGTCTCACTCTGTCTTAGTAAACTTTGTAATTGATTAATATTCATCTTATTGTTCTTTAAAGCTTCCCTGTCAATTATGCCATTTTTTATAAGTGCAGATGGCTTTCCTTCAAAAGCTCCTCTAAAAAATAAAAATTTTTGGCCAAGGTACTCCACAATAAAAAGTAAAAATCCCCATAAAGTCATAGAATAGATAATATGATAAACACTAATATTTTTGTCATAAACTGCATTTCCGAGTAATTCACCTAAGACTATGGCAGAGATAAATGTGAATGGGGTAATTTGATTAATAATTTTCCTGCCAACAAACTTAATTATTATAAAAAGAAGAAAAAAACCAATAATAAGTTCAGTAGTTAGATGCATATATATCATATTTTAAAAACTCCAATCATAAAGTTTTTAACAAAAGTAGTTCTAATAGAAAAATGAATTATAAGAAATATGGGAAGGAAGTTATAGTAGATAGTAAACTGTATTTTTGTTTAATCTCAAAAGGATATATTTTATGTTATTTCCAGCATATATGTTGCATATACATATCTCAATTTAATAAGGGGATTGACCAATTAAATAACATAAAAAACATGCTAATACATTGTTAGGAGTAAAAAATGAATTTCCCTCGCATAGGATAATTTGAACAAGAAATGGTTAATTTCTTGTTCGTCATAGTTTGAATTAGTTGTCACACAGTTCAGCCATATTAAACGTTTATGAATAATAGTTTTACGTATTAAGGGTACGGCAATAATCTTTTTTGGAGTCACTCACAAATTTATGATAAGAGGTAGTTCAAATAGTTAACTAACTACTTGAACTACCTCTTTGTTTTACCTAATTTGAGTACAGAAATGATTATAATTTAACCAATTAAGATTTTTTCTTCAGCATAACGAATCTTATTATGCTCATTTTTGGCCATAGCAAGCGCAAATGCCATCGTCAATGGTCCTAATCTTCCAATAAACATCATGATTGTAATCAAAATACGCCCTACAGGAGTAAGGTCTCCTGTTAATCCTGCGCTAAGTCCAACTGTTCCAAATGCAGAAACCGTTTCAAATAAAATTTGAGAGAATTCAGCATGTTTTTCAGTAATTGTTAATAAGAAAAATATAATAAAGATAAACATAACCGCTGTCGTAGCAATAGCGATTGCTCGATTCACTAAATTTTGGGGAATTCTTCTTTTAAATATATGAATTTCCTCTCTATTTCGTATGATTGCTGTAATGGATAATAAAAGCAGGAATGCTGTTGTTACCTTAATTCCACCACCAGTTGATCCAGAGGATGCTCCTATAAACATTAATGCAATCATATAGACTTGAGAACTCATTGCCATTTGTCCAATATCAATGGTATTAAATCCTGCTGTCCTAGGGACAACACCTTGGAAATATGATGCCCATATTTTATCATCGAACGACAATGTTCCTAATGTTGCAGGGTTATTGTATTCTAAAAATAAAATAATGATGGAACTTATGACGTTAAGAAACAGTGTGGCTACTAAAACAAGTTTGGTATGCAGCGAGAAATCTCTGATTTTTCTTTTCTTAATCACATCTAAAATTACAATAAAACCAATTCCACCACTTATAAATAAGAACGTAATTATTATATTGACTACAGGATCTCCTACCCACTTACTTAAACTGTCTGGTTCTAACCCAAATCCAGCATTATTAAATGCGGAAATCGTATGGAATACCCCATAATATATCGCTTTTGGCCAAGGCATTTCATATGACCAGCGAATCGCTAAAACAGTTGCTCCAACTAATTCAATCACAAGTGTAATCAAAATAATTTGTTGTACTAATTTTATAATTCCTTGCAAAGACAAAGAATTAATGGACTCCTGAAGTAACAGTCTCTTCTTTATCCCGATTTTTTTCCCTAAAATAAGAAACATCAAAATTCCACTTGTCATAAAACCCCAACCACCAAGCTGGATAAGGATAAGCAAAACAATTTGTCCAAATACAGTAAATGTGCTTCCTGTATCAACTACTGCAAGTCCTGTTACGCACACAGCCGATGTCGCCTCAAAAAGAGCATCAATAAACGATAAATGATGACGATCTTGGGTAGAAACAGGTAACATAAGTAAAAATGTTCCAATTAAAATCAAACCTAAAAAACCTAATACTAAAATATGTGCTGGATTTAGTTTAAAGACTAGGTTTTGTTTTTTGAAAATTTTATGAACCAAAATACTAACTCCCCTCAAATGATAAATGTATATGTGTGATTGCTTTTCCCATAAAAACAATATCATATAAAGAATAACAGTGTGATATAAATGTAAAAAATCCTCTTTTCGCTTGTCAGCTAAAAAGAGGATTTTTTACATATAGGATTCAATGGAATAAATTGTGAAAAGGTTGAATCTAGATAACAACTGGATACCTAAAAGTCAGTATATTTCGATGAGTTTGCCTTAAAAAGAGTTAAGGAAAAGCGATATTAAAACATTTAGAGGTGCAACTAAGATATATATATATTGGTTGAATCCTTTTATCATTTTGCAGAATTCTTCTTACACAAAAAACCCTGTGCACAATAGTGGATAATATCTCTTCTTTTAACAATACCTATAAAAATACCCTCATCATCTGTAACGGGAACAAAGTTTTGCTCCATAGCTCTTGATACAAGGTCTTCAATTTCTGCATTGATGGAAACAGGTTCATTAAATCGGTGTAATGAAATCTCACTTACCAGAACTTGATGGGTATTGTTAAAGTTTAAAGATGATGTTTTTTTTGAGCGTCCAGAGTAAATCACCTTCTGTAAGTGTACCTGCATATTCACCCTTATCATTGACTAAGGGAATAGCTGTATATCGATAGTGTTCTAATTTCTCTAAAGCCTGGCCCATTGTTGAATTCATGTTTATATATACAAGCTCACTCTTAGGAGTAAGAAAAAATGCAATGTTCATTTTATTGAATCTCCTTTAATAATTCATTCTCTAATTAATCTTTATATTTTATTCATAGCATTATTTAAAATCCAAAGTTTAAACTATGGATTTTTGACATAAATCTCGCATTTAATGGATTATCTCGTATTTCTTTTGAATAAACAAGTAGCTCTTTATTAAAGTTTATTAAAAACACTACATTGTCCTATTAAAAAGATGATGAAATATACAGAATAACCAAAAGAAAAAAGGTATGGCTCCCTTGTAATAAACCGACTGTTTATGGGACTGTATATATTTTTATCTAAATCCAAGAAAATACTATTTAAAATTAGTTTCAAAATGTATTATCAAAAATAAAAGTTCCTAACATATTAGTTATGTATAATATGTTAGGAATTTAATTGTTTTATGTGTTCTTGGATTTAGGACTTGATAAATTTAAAATAGTATAAAATTTACAAAGAACTCTTCAAAAATTATAAATAGCGAAATATAACAAAGGTGGTATATCTTTTTCATAAATCATATTCTGGGGGATTATCTTGGTTCTTGTTGTTTGGCTGTAAAGGAATTACTTTAGGAGAATTTAAATGTTTTATAGTTTGATAATCTAAATGCTTTTCTAATTCTTGTATAAATGATGTTGGATTTTCAAAGGTTTCTTGTAATGCTAAGTTTATGATATGTGATTTAGAGTTACCTGTATTTAGCATATTTACGAGTTCATTTTCTTTGTTACTATAGGTAAACATGGCTAATAATGATTTTTGAATTCTATAATTTTTTTGTTTTAGACTCTGAATGGTCAATTCTTGTTTATTTAATTTATTTTGTAATTTATTATTTTTATCTTCCAATTGTTTAATTTTTGCAGCGATATTGTACAAATGTTTATCATAAGGCTCTAAATACTCCCACAGTAAATCTTTGTTTTTCCCGCCATACTTATCAATCAGCTCTTTAATATCAATTAAGTCTAGTTCTATTGATTGAGAAATAGAGACTTTTTGTGACTGTATAGTATTAACTGTATCGACTAACTGACGGCCAATACGATCTTTCTTTTTCCAAAAATCATAGCTTGTTTTGATAGAGAATGTGCCTTGTTCATAAAGGTTAGTAGCATATTCCCAAATATGTTTATATTTTATTTGAGGGTAAGGATTGTGGTTTTGGTTATAAATTCTAAGTAAATATAGTATCTCTTGTTTAAGCTTTTCATTGAGTTCATATTTTTTTGGTCTGCCGGGTCCTTTATTTGAGTTCATCAATCTCCACTCCTAATAGGTATTGTAATCTTGCAATAGAAGTTTTGTCGTATTCTATTCTTTCAAATGTTGTCCTTAGCTCAGTTTTTAATTGAGGATTAATTTTTCCGAATTCATCTAAATGGTGTAAATTATATAGCCCTACTAAGTAATTAATCTTTTTTTGGATATTTTTATAAATTAAACTAATTTCTGTAATGATTAATTCTCGTTTTTCTTGCAACTCATGTAGTGATATGCCCCAATGTTTGCAGAAGTAA
Source organism: Bacillus cereus group sp. MYBK195-1 (assembly GCF_051916605.1). Classification (NCBI taxonomy): domain Bacteria; kingdom Bacillati; phylum Bacillota; class Bacilli; order Caryophanales; family Bacillaceae; genus Bacillus; species Bacillus cereus group sp. MYBK195-1. Next base: position 142,001 of record NZ_JBQAGZ010000004.1, read on the forward strand.
CATCCTGTAAAGTTCCAATTGAATGAGGGACAGGGCATTGTTTTATCTTTACAATAACCCAGGTTCAATTCGATAAAATTACTGGATGCATTACGATTGTAGGTGTTACATTCACTATAAGCAATGTCATCGTATAGTTTTTCATATTCTTAAATACCATGTGGTGACACGAAGTTCTCTGTATTTTGTAATATAAATTGGTTTGTTAATCTTTGTATATCTGTGTCAATCCAAAATTTCATATGGTTCCCATAAGAATATTGTGTGTTAAGGTCAAAGTGGCCTGCCAGTCTCTCAATCTCGACTCGGTCATATCCTTGCATCATTAGTGATATGATAGCTATATGTCTCAAATCACCGGGTTTAAGTTGATGGTTAATCTCTAAGTTATATTCCTCTTTAATAACCTCCATATAAAAACATTCAATTAATTTTTGTAAATATTCTCGAGTGAATATTTTTTGTTCATAGTTTATAGAGCTCTTTATATTCTTTAATGTTAGTTCCTTAAAGGCTTCGAAAGATATTAGGTATTCGGAAGATTCATATTCTGATGTTAGCTGTAAGTATTGTGTAATTTTACCGTTTAATTCTTTTGGGATTGGCAATGTATCGTATGTTAGTTCAGTTCTGTTTTTTTTATTCCGTCTTTGCTTAAGACGAGGGAAAGTTAGGGTATTCTCTGTAAGAGAGAGACAATCTTTCTTAATTAAACAAAATTCACTAGGGCGCATTGGTATAATGGATGTTATATCCCACCATAGGATGACTGGGAAGAATTTAGTTAGCTTATTGAATTTTAATTTGTCTGTTATCTTATCTTGATGGGTTATAAAAAAATATTCTATACAGTCTTTAAAGACTAAGATATCTTTTGGTGGAGGCAAATCACGATTGCTTGTAGATGATTTTATTTTAGCTCTTTCATTTTCTAATATCTGAATGTAATACGGATCTATAGGGAGATCTGTATAAAATTTTGAAAAGCTAAGAAAACTATTTATAAAGCGTAGTATGGTTTCGGGAGCCACAGCTTTGGTTACATAGTCATTACTTCTAGAGTTTTTTCTACTATAGACTTTACCGGAGTTAATTAATTGGATTAAATTTTCATAGTTCGTTTGAAATCCTTTTGTGAGTCGACAAATAGAGTATAAATTACTAAAAAGTTTATAGGTTACCGAGGGGGATTTAGAATCTAAATGTAAAATAATCCAACATTTTAAAGCTAGTATACATTCATTAACTACTAAATTACTATTAAACTTAAGCAATGGTTGAAAAGATTCAAAATTGAAATAATAAGTTTGACCATTGATTAATTCAGTAAATGACCAGATATTACTTTCGAAATCCTTTGTTTGATTAAAAGATTTTATATCGAAATACTCGTTAAATAATTGTTGAGCCTCTATAACATTTTCATTAATATCAAATACGTTATCAAGGGTTGAAAGGTCTTCTAAAACTTTATGATTAATTTTTAACAAGCGAATCCTCCTTCATTACGCAATTGTATTTAATAGATTCCGTCTGTCAAATATTTTTTAGTCTTTGGTAATTGTTGAGAAAGGAGCGTGAATTTTTCTTTGCCACCTTCAACAAAATCATATATTAAATCACCAAACTGTACTTTAGCTGATTGAACTTGTACCCAAAGCAAGTAGAAATGATTGGCCATTTTTTTCTGTTCTCCTTCTTTAGCACTATCAAAATGAGAAATTATATGATGAATCCCTTTTAGATACGTGTTCATTAAATTTGATAAGGCATATACATTAACAATAGAAAAGGGACAACAGGTGCAGTCTCTATTACTGGTTATATCGTCATATTTGCATCTAGAAAAGACACACTGGTAATATTCTTGTTTAGAATATAATGTATTGGCCATTGCTTCAGAGAGGAGATGTTGAATCTCCTCTTTTTTTAAGCCGTTTATTAAATCTATAACTTCCCATTGTTCAGTTGCTAGACGATCTATGAGGCCAGAAGATACTTCTATTTTTTGAACATCACCAAATTTCTTTGTTAACTCTAGCATTTTTTGTGTTTCTACATTTTTTTCAATGCTTAATCCATCAAATAATTTGTTAGTTAATAGCTGAGTTATATAGCCGAAGGAACTTCTTTCAAAGATTTGCTCTATTAAATGAGTAAGTTGCTTCTCATCTAATTTAATGTAGTGCATTGTTGAATCTTCATTAAAGTGAGATCTTGAAACTTTAGCGGCGTTTAAAGATCTTAATACAGACCAAATCAAAGTAGTAAGCGTACGATTCATTTTTCGATTAGAAAATTTAAATTCATTTTTGAAATATTAAAAAAAGACTTTATGTATTGTATGTCTCGGTTGAACTGTATAACGAGTTTTAATCCATATTAAAGCACCTACATTTTTGGGGATATTCTTAGGTGATGTGTTTTTTTGATTTGAACTTGGAGCAACGATATGATAAGCGCTTACGCGTAATTGACAAATACTTATGGCTGTTGCAAAAGCGATTTTTAAAGGATCAGCAATCCGAAAAATGCTGTCTGCGCCAGTTTTGTGGATCTTTTTTACATAACGACCTACCTGGAAGATTATAGAGTTAGCATCATCTATTGAAGGGTTATTTTGTTTTAACCAATCTAGGTCTGTAATCGAAGTATTCGATAAGTCTACTTCTGGAATTTGAGTTATAACTGTTGCATGGCGCCAATTATTTGTAAGTTGTATTAATATGTATAACCAATAACTGTCATAATTACAGTATTTGTTTCCCTTAAGAAAAGATTCGACATCTTGAATTGCAGTAAGTTTGTGTATTGATAAGTCATTGACAAATCGATATAAATCTTTGTACTCCTCATAGGTATATCTAGATAAATCTACATCACGTTGATTTAAAAAATGGTTAGGATTAGTAAGTTTGTCCAGTGTGTAAGGTGGTTTTTGTGTAACCTCATAAATAGAAGCATAAACTTCTCGGCAAAAATGATATAGGATGCGCTGGTAAGTACGAGGTATGTTTGAGTTTTCTTCAAAAAAGAATTTGTTTAAGGATGATGCAGAATAACTATAGATTTCTTTAGTTAATAAATCTGCTAAATGGAAACTTGTTTTTGAGAGTTGGTTAATGTAAATGCTAATATTTGAACTTCTGGTAGCGTGTAATTGTTTTCGAACATATTGAAACCACAGATCTTTAGTTCGTATTAATTTTTTTGAAAAAGAAATTTGTAAAAGTGTTTCTGTTTTGTAAATGAACTCTTTAAAAGGGTCGTCCATTTCGATACTAATTAGGTTTTTGCTGTTTTTACGATCTAATAAATATTGGTGAACATCTTCTTTTCGAAATAAATTCTTACTGCCATTGTATCTTTTTAATACACCCATTAATAAAGAGGGACATTCAGTAGGTTGAATATTGTTTCTTGGTATATAGGAATACAAAAAATTTGTAGTAGAACCATCTTTGTCCATAAGTAATTTAATCTCCTGGATTGTGTAATATTCTTGCTTATATTGACGTTTTAGAAGCGTTTGTTTTTCGATTAAGTTATGGATTTCATCTTTTGAAAAGAAGTAAATAAAACTTATTTTATCTGTATTGAATTTGTATTCTAATATTTCTACGGGTTTAATGTCATAGTGATCTAATACAGTATTGATGTAATCACTACTGAGTGAAAGATAATTCATTACTTGCTTCTTTGTATAATATTTTTCCCTATACTCAATATATTTGTCATTGCGCTGGGCGTAACTGCCATTCCCTCCACTAGTAATTCCTTTTCTATACGTCTGTAAGTAGTGGTAATCGTTTTTTGAAATAAATTTGCCATCGTGGCTACTGCCATAAAGCGTATGTATTTTTATATTAATGTGATGTAAGAGGGTGACTAAGTTACTTCGCCCCATAGATAATTCATTTAATACTTTGTTGATACTCACATGTTGTTCAAAAAAATTAACGATTTTCTCACGAAGAAAAACATGGTGTTGGGGTTGAGTTATATTTTTGAAATATAAAGGTATTGTAAGTTCCTTGTAACCCAATAAGTTATTTAAATTGTATTTTTGAATGTTGTTAATCACACTTAGTAATGCCCGGCGTGGGAAAAATTTTTTTGATTTTTTATCTATAGAGCTTATTCTTAATAAATCATATCCAGTAATGTATTTATCATCGGTTATATACTTTTCAATGAATTCTAGTGGAATAAAAATATCTTTGTATATTGTGTTGAACTTATGTAGAGGAATATTATGTGTTTTACATAGCTTTCTTAATGTTTGAGGAGAAATATTACAGCTATCCATGATTTGTTTACCAGACATGTGTTTTGCTAGGTAGGCAGAGTCTTCATGTTGATTTAGAAAAAGTTTTGTATCATTTGTCTCCCAAACATCTAGAATATTTGCAGTGGCTAATTGTTTTAGTGTTTGTGTATACAGGTGTTTTGAAAAAAAGGTGCTGATGGATTTAAGCCAATTCTTTCTGCAAACTGATCACTACTAATTACAGCTTCTTTAATCTGTAAATTCTGTGTATCGGTTATCTGGATTAGCAAAGTGCATGACATCCTTCCATGTTTTATTCAATTCAATCTCTTCAAATTCATAGGATGAATCACTAGATTTAGGGGATATAATATCTATTGCGCGTATAATGCTACTTGTTGCAGTTAAAATATCGGTGTAGTCTAACATTGCTTGAGGTGATCTATCTCCTCTTAAGATAGCAGTTTGTACAGCACTGTAGAGCATCTAAGCAAAGGTTGGTAAAGGCACCACGTCCGATGTGTGTACTCCATTTTGTCTCACGAAACTCTTTGAAATCTTCATATCGCCCATTTGTATTTTTTAACATTCCTAAGTAAAAGCGTTTCAAATTATTGAACGTATTTCGGTAAGTATGGGTCTGCATTGCTTCCCCACGACTATTAATAAATAAAGCTAAATTACTTTTAAACTTACTTTTCCCTTTCATGGAACGATGCTTTTTATTCAACCAATCTAAATGTTTTTTGTATAAGTAAGGAACAAGTGGATCTAGTAAAACAGCTTGATCCCGTGGACGTTTCACTTGGTTGTTACTTTGAGGAGAATATAAAGGAAATAAATTTGATTGCCTATCTCGAATTTTTAAAATTATTCCTTTTTCCCCATATTGTGAGTTGTTTTGGGGCAGTACAGAATTTATATCAAGGTTCATACATTCGGCTGCACGTAACCCACCGAATATCTGTAAGCAAACTGCAAATGCTATATGAGGAAATTCTATTTTCGCTAGCATTAAAAATTCTCTTATTATTTTTAAACGTATGGCTTGTTTTTCTTGTGGTGTTGTCCACTTTTGAGTTAGGAAATCTTTTTTCTTAATTACGTCAAGGTCATAGTCTTGTTGTTTGGGCTTCTTATAATAGAGATTTACATTGAAGGTACTTGTTTGTCTATATGATTTGTTTCCATTTAAATTGTTGGAATGGCTTGATCTATTTATCAGAGGTGTATTCTTTAAAACTTTTTTTTGGATTCCAAAAAAGTAATAAAAATGTAGAAGGTAATATTCTTTGCGTTTAACAGTATCACGTAGGTTCCCTTTTTCTCCACAATACTCTAGAAAAGCTTCCATATGGCATAATCTTAAATCAGCGATACCTCTTATCTTTTTAAATATCGAATGACCACTGTTCTTTTGATGGAGTATATAGTTTAGAAATTGTACCAAGGTATCTGCAACTGCCTTTTCGCTGTTTATTGAACCTGATTCATTATATTAATTCTTATCAAGGAAGTCTGTAACTGGGTGAGGGATTATAATTTCATCTTCTATTAGAAGACCAATTATATATCGACTATCTGAAATGTATTCATTGCCTTTCATTCGGTATATGGGAACTTCTCTTTTAACGAATTTTATTGTATCTTCGTTAGACTCTAAATCCATATGTCCACCTATTCCTATTTTATAGTTAAATGCTTTAAAAGAATTTACTTCTATTCTAAGGGTTAGTTATCTTAATTTTAGCACAATTTTTGTAGAAAGGGCGTAAAAAGAAAGCTCTATACAGATGGTCTCTAGAGGGGATTCTTGAAAGAAATGATAGGATTCTATAATTTGCTCTTTTTTGTTTGGATATCTTCTAGATCATGTCATCATTGGAGATAATAGTTATGTAAGTTTATTGAAAAAGGGGATTATCTAATACAAAGCAATAAGCTAACTATGTTTAAGGGCATGTATGGAGGAATAGGAAGATTCCAGAGCGTTTATTCGCATGGATCTTCTTATTTTTTATTTGTAAGGTTGATTTATAAATGAATTCATAATATGTGATTCGTGGAAATGGATAGATTAAAAGTTCAGAAATATAGGATAAGAAAAAAAGGATCTATGCCTAATAAACTAACAAGATAGCTCTAACCTAAAGCGAGCAAAATTAGCTTAAAGGCTTTTGATATGAAGGAAAAAGAAGTAGCAAGCTGCTCAAGTGATAGAAAAGTAGTAGAAGAAAATCCAATAGCATTCAACGAGCAAACTTTGGAGTTAGTAAACCGTTTGTAGCTGAAGGGAATAATGCGGGGATTGAAGATTTGAATGCACAATTTGTTCTCAAGGCAATGGAAATAGCCTTAGAAAAGAATGCGCTTAAGGTGAACGTAAACGTTTAGAACAAGTATTAGCTAAATATCGAAAAGAAGCTTAAGTCAAATGGAATTTTCTTCCCTAAAAGAGCTGTTCCATTGTTATACATAAGAACCCCTCTTGAATATCAAGGAGGGAACGGTATAATCTCGTTTGGGTTCGAACCAGCGACCGCTACCTTGTTAAGGTGGCGGTCTTTTTGATATATTAATCTTCTTTCTGTATTATAAATTCCCAAAACTTCTTTAATTCCTCTCGCTTTTGGGGAGAGGCACTTTTAATTGATGTAAACCATTGCTCTAATTCTGTATTATGTACTTCGGTACTATCTTTTGCAATGAATCCTATTTCTTCTAATAAGGATTTAGTACTTATATTCATGGCGTTTGCTATCTTTTCTATTACTAATAGTGTTGGTTCTACAGGTTTTCCTGTTCTGGAATCTACGCCTTTTTCAAGTTTGTCTATATAAGTATGACTAACATCGCATTTTTGAGCAAAATCGCGCAAGGATAGTTTATTTGTTAATCGATAATTTTTAATAATTTCACCAAGAGTTTTCTTCATATGTAATCCTCCTATTACAATTGTAAACAATAATTTACAAAAAGAAACTAAAATAGAGAAAAAACATGTAAAACATTGTTGACGATTCAGTAAACTATGGTTTACAATTGATTTGTAATCATATGAATACATAAGCGGAGAGGAGTAGAGAAGTGAATAAGATAGCTGAATTACGGAAAGAAAAACTTATATCACAAGAAAAATTAGCGGAACAAGTTGGTTTATCGCGCACTTATATTTCTGAGATAGAGAATAATAAAAAACAACCAAACGTTAAGTTAGCTATAAAAATAGCAAAGGTTTTGGGAAAAAGCGTTGAATCTATTTTTGGGCCCAATTGTAAACTATAGTTTACAATTGGGTGAGTGAGAATTCAATTACCTTACATAGCAGCTACCTCATAATCTAAACAATTTAATTAACGGTAAAAAATACGGAGAAGGAAGTGGTTAAATATGAACATGAAAACATTTGAAATGCGTGAAAAACGATTAGCAGAACTACTAGGTGCGAAAGTATTATGGGAATTTATAAGTGCTGTAACAGAGGAAATTGAAAAGCAGGAATTAGAGTCGACACCAGGTTTGTTAGAAGATCTATTCATACATGTGAAAGAAACCATTCAAATTCAAAATATGAATCAACGCATAACAAAAGCCCCTGTAAAAACAGAGGCTGGTAGTATAGATAAAGAGACATTATATATAGAAGCATATGTAGAATTAATTAATCATAAGTTTCTTATTTCTGAATTAGCTGTAGAGCTTTCATCTGTTCTAAAAGAATTAAATTGTTTTGTTCAATCATCTTTGCCACAGCTTCAAAGTGAGCTTGATTCTCAAGAACCTCAATCTGCTTCTCTTTAGGGAGTGATTGAAGTATTTCTTTTATTTCTTTACACTCGTATATGTTATTCTCCGAGTCTTCGATTAATTTATTGCGACGATTGGTGTATTCAAGTGCACCTAAAGTCGCTAATGCGCGAGGATCTAATCCTAGAATTTCCATGTATCCCTCTCCTTTCCTCTACAATAATTCGATAGGGGGAAGGAGATTCCTTTAATGAATTAGTAGAGTCTTTATATAGCTATACAAATTGTAAATGATTAGTAGACATGTTACCTAGCAGGAATGTAATAGAATTAGACTTTAAAGAGCTTCTAAAAAGGATGAAAAGAAAGGAGAATCCAGTAATTCTTACTCTTTTCTCTTAAATAATCTACATATGATACGTTTGTTTTCTTTTATCATGAATTCTACATTGGATTCTTTGGGGAAGATTAGGGAGATATATAGGATATGGGGGATGGATGAATAGATAAACAAAATGAAAGAGAATTGTAAGAATTACAGGGATTGTTAAGGGGCTATTAGGTAATAAATTTTAAAGTATTTAAGAGTGGGAAGATGTGTATCACTCGTTACTTAAAAAGTAAAAGATTAGACATTAGAATAGGGAAAAGTATTTAAGTTACTTGTATAGATGAAATAATGGAGCATATGAAATTAAAGCATGATGAAACATGTTGAAATAAATAGAAGGGGATCTTTAGGTAGGCTAAGCAGAGAAATAAGGCATGCTGAGAAAGTGGCTATTGAATTCGAAGAAGTTAAATTGTAAAAGGTATCACTTATGTAAGAATATCTATTACTAATTTACTCTATATAAAAAAGCAGCTGTACAAAAGTACAGCTAGTCTTCTTCGCAAATTTATATGGCCTGGATGACGAATTGGGATTTAGGTATATATAGTAATTGTGCTGCTAAGGAAGTTGTTGTGTTAGCAAATGGATATGCTTCCTTATAAAGAAATTTACTATACACTATTTCATTCATTTCAAAGGTCGTATACTGTTTTTTAAGGATTTGTTGAGAAATTTTATTTGTACAAGCAGCAATAAAATCATAATCTCTTTTACTTATTTCTTGAATGGCATGTGAAAGAAGGGTAGTGACTATACCACTTCCCATCCAATCTGGATGACAAGCGCCCATATCTAGATAGACCAATTTTTCTTTATCTAAATGAGAAAACTCAATAGATTCTGTCTCTAATGTATCTAAAAGTTGAAAAATAGGTTCCATTTGCGGGCATAGTTCAACCGCTTTCTCTGTATCTATTAGTGGCTGGGTTACTTTTTTTGTTAAAAGAACTCCAACAATTTGAAAATTTTCTATTGCCACAAATGACATAGCTTGAGATACAGCTTGTTTCATCATTTCTTCGCACATTTTGTGAAAAGGAGCAAAAGGAATTTGTAAACTGCTTACAAGAGGTTCATTATTCACAAAAGAATGTGCAAGTAAATGTGCTGCATCTTTCACGTGGTGTGTATCAAGTAGCTCTATATTCATATGTTTTTCCTCTTTCCTGATGTAATTAATAGTAATTAAAAGGATTAAAAATTTTATTTAATTTAGTTAAGTTTAACTATTAAAGCGCTAACAAAAATGGTTATTAAACATATGAATAAATCTGTTTAGTAGCAATCGAAATATGTTCATAAAGAAATTCTACGATCTCATCTATACATTCAACAGTTGTATATGGAGAGATAGAAAAGAATTTTAATGTAGAAATTGGATTTCTATCATAACTGTTTATTACATCTACTACACAAGAACGAGTTGTATCACCAAAAAATACTTGATCACGATTTTTTCCTAGGTAATTAAATAGTTCTATATTTAATCGGTTTGTATCCTCAATCTCTTCTTTTGTTGCAAGGCCTATTCGTTCTTTTTCCCAATTTTCTTGGCCATCTCCATTCATATAGAAACGGAAAGTTGTAATTGGCCCAAATGTAAAATCATTTGTGATTGCGACTTGAGGTAGAGCCTCACGCAACTTCTCTCTAAATAATAGGTTTACACGAACATAATTTGCTAATAATTTTTGATATCCATCAATTCCAAAGGCTACTAGATTGATATACATGGGAATAGCACTACCAGCTCGTGAACATTCTAAAGTATAGCCTGTATGATAACTCCCATATGATCTATTACCAAGATAAGGTGTATCATCTTGGTCAATGTCCATCAGTTGTAAATCAGTATGATTTTTTACGATTAAAATACTTGAAGCATAAGGTGTTTGTCCTAATTTATGAAAATCAAAACATACACTATCTGCAAGAGACATATATTGCATTTTATCTTGTACGTATTGTAAGGCATTTTTTACATTAGGTTCAAATGAGAGTGGATTTTCTTCAAAATTATAATTATTAAAGAAGCTATAGAATCCGCCCATTGCAGAATCAGCATGGATATAAATAGGCTTTAATTTATATTTTTTCTGTATTGTTTCAGCGCTCTCTTTAATTTTTTTTATATCATCAATGGTAAATGTATCTGTGGACCCCATAGTAGCTAGAATATAGAGGGGGATACCGCCATTTTTAATAACCTGTATCATTTTATTCTCTAAATCTTCTATATCCATAGAATTTGTATAAGGATCAGTTTTTACTTTTATTAAGTGATTTGACCCGATGCCAGTTGCTTCAGCTGACTTTAATAAACTATAATGTGCATTTTCAGAAGCAAAGCAATATACATTTTGTGGAGCGCCATGTTCTTTTGCTGATGGGAATTGTTTAGAAATTGCTAAGCGCAAGCTCGAAAACACGCATCCTTGTCCACCCCATGTTGTATAGCCACCGCTATTATGGGGATTATAACCAATCAGTTTTGAAAGCATGGATACAACTTTTACTTCTGCTTCAGCTGCCCCTGGACCATATACATCCCAAACACCATTACCATTTAAAAGGGCCATGGTTATTACACCTAATAGTGAAGGTATACTTGGTAGTGGTACAGCGTTAGACAAGTAATATTTATTTGGATAAGGATGACCATTCATAAATTGGTTTAGCTCTTCTATAACCTCAGACATAGTGATTCCAGCTAGTGGAATATGACTTTGGTGAATTAAGCCATTGTAGTATCCTTCGGATTTTTCCTCACATTTACCTAAAGAAGCTCGCTCTTCATTTTTTAATCGGTCAAGATTTTTAATTATTTTCTGCATAGATTCTAATAAAAGTTGTTGTTTTTCTTCATTTCCGTCAACGCTCGGAAATAGTTTTAAAATATCTTGCATGCAGTCACTTCTCCTTGTGAAAAACTGGATTTTTATTTTACTTGGTTAAACATAAGGGTATAATGATTTGTAATTGCCCTTTCGAACACTTAGAAATGAGGAGCTATTTAGAAAAAAATGTAATTCCATAGAAGATTATATGAACTATGGAATTTAAAGTAAAGAAAAATTTTTTGATTTATTTTAAAAAAGTAATTGTGAGATAATGAAGTTTCTAAAAATATTTCTGAATTAATTGTTTATTCGGTTTGGATGTTGCCCTAGCATGTATTCAACTAGTGTAATAGATATTTTTATATAATGTAGAACGTATTATAAGGTAGTTGAATATAAGAGCTCAACTACCTTATAAACTGTAGATATTGTTGGAGAAAGATAAAAGAAATAGGTTGGAAGTGCTAAAGATATATTCTAGTGGAGAAGAAGTAGTAGTATGGATTTGGTAGAAAAATCAGCATAATTTTTTATGGAAGAATAATTACTTGATCAAAGTTGTTTAATGAATTCAATTTCATTATCTAATAATAATGGACGAATTAAATGTGGAGAGTTTTCTTTAACCTGATTAGAATTTTTTGCACCAGGAATAGCAACTGAAACGGCTGGGTGAAGGAGAAAAGGATGAGAATAGATCTACCAGATAAAGTAACAAAATATGATCATGTAGATTTATATGATGAGAATGGGAGTAAAATGGATGTTAAAAGTCCAGATGCCCTTATTCTATATACAAAGTAAGAATTGAGGTCGAAAAATGAGCGTAAGGAGAATACAAGCAAAATTCGAAGAGTTACACTATTGTGATGCATGGGTTACTAAATTAGTATGAGACTATTTTGGTGATGAGGTACATCTAACTTATAAGAATGAAAATGGTGACGTAGATTTTCAATTTAGCGGTTGCTATAGAATAGATTTCAAACATAGCATGGGATATGTAAAAGAAAAACCAATAAAAACATTTACATATGAACAGTTACCATATTTTCTTCATGATATTGAAATTGGTGAAGTAGAAAAAGAGGGCTTGAAATTATATACCTGTAATATAATTATGCCCCCTATGGAATTAGAAATATGGTGTAAGGATATAAAAATTGAAAGCTAAGTATTATAATAAAAAACGCTCCAATTATCGTTAAAAATTTACAAGTATTGGATGTGAAAATACTAGGATTTCCTACAGGTTTCAATATGAGAATAAATCTTGCAAATGCGTTTACGGACTGAGCTAATAGAATAGCAAGCCATAAGATTGATATTCCAGCTGCGAGAAATATTGATAACATTGATTTATGTAATGTGTTATATGACCTGGGTGTACCACAGGAAAAAACGTTAAGTTTATAGCGGGCTAAAAGTCTGCTAATCAATTCATGACAACATCATAGACTTTGTTTCTATACTGAGATGAAATAGAGAGGATATTTATTATAGAAACAATCCAATTAGATAACGGAAATTTACAAGTAAAGAGATAATGCATAAAATATTGAAAAATAAATTAGATTTACCGAATTATTATGGAGAGAATGCTGATGCATTGTGGGCTTGCTTAACAGCATGGGTTACTCTTCCTTTAACAATAGAATGGGAGTTTTTTTAAGATAGTAAGAATATGTTAGGCTCTGAAGCGGATTTGATTTTAGAAACATTTCAAGATGCTCAAGAAGAAATGACAGGTGAATTCTATATTGTTATAAGATAATGGAAAGAACCTTGAGTAAACATAAAACTGTGGAAATATTTAATTTCTGCGGTTTTTATTATATTAATTTCGATGATTTTAATTTTAAAAATTAAATTTTTGGTTGATAGGAGCTTGTATATGAAAGTAAAGTGTATAAAAAATTCAGGAGATACATTTTCAGAGGAGTTATTAAAACAAGGATATAATCGAGATTCAATAATAAATTTAGAAATCCATAAGGAATATGTGGTTTATGGTATGAGTTTATTCAATGGAGAATTAGACTATCTAATCTTAGGGAAAAATGAAAACTTGCCTTCATGGTACCCAGGTGAATTGTTTGAAGTGTCGAATCCTTTACAACCTTTAGAATGGTATTTTGCAGATCATAAACATAGTAAAGCGACAACAATAGAATATATATGGGGTTATAAAGAATTAGCTTTAAACGATAGACATGCTCTAGGTTTAATGGAAAGAGAGAATAAAGATATAGAAATATTTTTAAAGCGTAAAGCTGAAATGGATGAATTTGAGGAATTATAATAGTATATGAATTAATTGATTAACCTATAAAAAGCGTAGAAATTAAATATTTCTACGTTTTTTTGTACATAACATTTAAATAAACAGCTTATTTTTGGAAAAGTTGAAAGATGTCATTTATGTTGGCGCAAATATCTATTACAATGTATTCTATATAAAAATGTGCTGCAAGTGCAACTACTTTTTCATAAAAACATTATGATTCAAATAACACCTTTAGCGTAAACTTGCGCTTAATGGTACTTGAGAATAAACTGTGAAATTGTTACCATAAGTACCGTGTCTTGAAAATGAGGAAGAAATTGAACTGTTCCAACTTTTGTAGGTAGCCCCAGATGTATCTGTTCTTAGAAGTACATTTGAAAAGCTAGCTTGGCTAAAGGAGTTACGTCCAGTATCTTCAACCCCCTGAACCATTTTTACTGGCTCATATTGAGAAAATGAGCCATATACAGGCTGATTTGCATATCTAGGGTTTCCATTTACGTACATAGTAACCGTACCATTTCCGTTATTAACTATTTTAAGATTTACTCGATCACCATCTTTAATTGACGCATCAAACTGTGTGTTCCAATACTTACTGTTTTGACCTGATTCATTATATCCTGAATTTAGAAATACTTTATATCCACTTGGTGTTTTGGAAATACCACCCTCAACTTTAGATGCTCCAATACCTAAATACCAATTCACATATCCATCTTTAACAACAACTGATTTTGGTAGATTTATATCAGCTGCAATCCCAGTATAGGTACTATTTGTAACACTTTTTACAGCACCTTCTGTAGCTGCAAAACTAGTAGTTGAAAACATTGATAGAGAAATTAGAAGTGAACCAACTAGATACATCATTTTTTTCTTACTTTTTCTTAATACTTGATTCATTTTAGATCCCCCATATTTTAAATTATTAAATTTTATGGAAAGTTGGCCAACTAACTACAACTTACAAACTAAAGATATATCAGGTTTCATTTAATGTATATATTTTCCTGTTAGAAGTCATCGAAATGTCAAATAGATTTGTTTTTTCGTATTTATCAATATAGGTGGAGTTGACAGATTAAAGTAGTATGTCTATTTAAATGTAAGAAAATTTTGTTAAAAACCCTATAAAAACCTATAAATGTATTGAGGATAATATGTACTATGATTCATTTAGGAGAGAAAAATATGGAATGAATATAGTGGGATCTATCAAAGAGTATATCTGAAATGTTTATAAATAGATTAAATTCAAAGAAAATAAATAAATCGTTTTTCTTAAGGAATTCATTGAAATAGTCCGTAGATTAAGGGGAATATATGATTTATAAGATATGGATTTCCTATATAAAAGAAGAAAGGGGATCCAGGTATGGGAATTACAAATACAAGATCGAAGTTAGATAATGCAGCTATTGAAGAGGCTATAGAGGCATTAAAAGAGGAAAATGAATGTTTACGTATGGAAATTGATTACTTAAAAAAGTTAAAGGCCTTCGTTCAAAAAGAGATGGAATGACATAGCAAGACAAAGCAAGAGTAATTTATCTTACAAAATTCGAAAGTATAGAACATATTAAGATAGTATTTTAGATAATTATAGAGTTCATTACAATCGCAAAAAAATAAAAATACAGTTAAAAGGAATGAGTCCAGTACAATACCGGACTCACATTTAAACAGCCGCTTAATTTTTTGTTTAATTCTTCAGGTCCAATTCATTATAGGCAATCGAAAGTTGGCTTGCTACGCCTAGTGATTGTTATTCTTTAACTTATCTCATATTACGTTAGTTTAAGTATTTAGAGTAAAAGAATAGAAATAGAAAAATTAATGTTTTGCTAAATAATCTATTAAAGAAACTTAAAGGAATAACAAGTTCTCCTATTGTAAGGATTTTAAGTTTATCCTTATTTAATCCTTTTATTAATTCTTTTAATGTTTGGAAATTTATTTTATTAACGAAAGACCAATTTGGCACAGCTTTTGTATCTGAACCTATTTTGAAAATGATATGAATACTATGTGCATGAAAACCGCTTATTATTAAAATAAGCATAAACCCTAAAATAATGAACCAAGTCATTTTTCAACATCTCCTTTCAGTATTTAATATTAAGATATTAAAACTGTTGAGAAAGTGTGCTGTTGTCCATGAAAAATATTGAGAATTTGTTGAGGAAATGTTGAGAATGTTGCAATGTGATTGATTGTAGGGGAGTTAGAGTTAATAATGCTTGTCAGATTATATGCGTGAAAAAAGGAAATAGGTAAGAGAACAGTTGCGTAGACTGTTCTCTTAAGGAGCGGAAGTGCTGAACATTTTCAATGACAATGATTCAACCATTCCGTTAATAGTATGTGCAAATATTTATAATTCATACAAGAAAGGCGGCTATTAAAAATAGCCGCCTTTCCTCAGGGAGAATTCAAGAAAATCAGAGATTCATTATGAGAATAGATTGGTTTTCACCAATGCATTCTCATAATTGGAAATAATCTCATAAATTATTCTTAGGTTAAAATCTCAATTCATTGTAGGATGAGTGACATGCAAAGTAAAAAGAGCACTTTTTAAAAGTGCTCTTTTTAAGGTGTGTATTAGGACTTGAAAGAGGCATCAATGACAATTTAGAAAGAGATATCTCTATACAACATATGGAGGTACTATGGAAGGGTGACGATAAAAAATAAAAAGAGCAGTTAGAATGAACTAACTGCTCAGCTCTAGGGGAAATGAATAGTTTCAATTATCGAGACAATAAAAGGATAAGCAAAAAGGATTGAATTTGAAGAAAGTGTGTTGTTTTAATTGTATTAGGAGTTTTAATCATCGTATAACTATCTCTCCTATATGAATGAATAAATTGGAAAGAAGTCTTTGTATATCCTATAGGCTTAATTCTATGTATGATACTTGGACATTTTGGGTTACTAGAGTTTTATCATTTTAGCCAACAAGATTCCTTTCTCAAGGAACGCGAAGTGAGTAGGTGGGAGATGAATTGGCTTCGAACAAGGGATGGCAGAAAGCCATCTTAATTGTTCGACATACATAAAGTGTTACTTCACTATCCACCGAATATACGTTCGGTATATAATAGTCATATACCGAAATGGAGGTGAATCAAATGATAATTAATAAAGCCTATAAGTTTCGTATCTATCCAAATCAAGCACAAACAATTCTAATTAACAAAACAATAGGTTGTTCTCGCTTTGTATTCAATCATTTCCTATCCCTATGGGATTACGCATACAAAGAGACTGGAAAAGGTTTAACATATGGTACATGCTCTGCCAAACTTCCTGCCATGAAGAAAGAGTTTGTTTGGCTCAAAGAAGTGGATAGTATTGCAATTCAGTCGTCTGTTCGCAACCTTGCGGATGCATATACACGATTTTTCAAAAAACAAAATAGTGTCCCGCGTTTCAAATCTAAGAAGAATAATGTACAATCTTATACCACAAAACAAACAAATGAAAATATTGCCGTTGTAGGGAACAAAATAAAGTTGCCGAAACTAGGCCTTGTTCGATTTGCCAAAAGTCGCGAAGTAGAGGGACGTATTGTAAATGCGACTGTTAGACGAAACCCTTCTGGCAGATATTTTGTGTCACTATTAGTTGAAACAGAAGTACAAGAACTTCCGAAAACACATTCTTACATTGGAATAGATGTAGGACTAAAAGATTTCGCTATTTTGTCAGATGGAAAACCCTATAAAAATCCGAAGTTTTTCCGATCATTGGAAGATAAGTTGGCGAAAGCACAGCGTGTTCTTTCTAGAAGAATGAAAGGATCTTCTCGCTGGAATAAACAACGAGTCAAGGTAGCTAGAATTCATGAATACATATCAAATGCTAGAAAAGATTACTTGGATAAAATCTCAACTGACATCATCAAAAACCACGATGTGATCGGTATAGAGGATTTGCAAGTATTGAATATGTTAAAGAATCATAAGTTAGCAAAAGCAATTAGTGAGGTATCATGGTAACAATTTCGAACTATGTTGGAATATAAAGCAAAATGGTATGGCAAACAAGTCATTGTCGTATCGAAAACATTTCCTTCCAGCCAATTATGTTCATGTTGTGGATATCAAAATAAAGACGTTAAAAATTTAAACCTACGTGAATGGGACTGTCCTTCTTGTTGTACACACCATGATAGGGATATTAACGCAAGTATCAATATAAAGAATGAAGCGATAAGGCTTCTAACCGCAAGGACTGCGGGGTTAGCCTAATCAACTAGAGTTCGATAGAACTCTTTACTTAGGAATCCCTCACTTCTAAACGAAGTGAAAGTGGGGGTAGTTCAAATATGAGTAGGGTTAGTATGGTATGTATTGTATGAGGTATTCTTAGGGCAATAGGAATTAGTGTTATATAGAAAAAGGAACCCAGAAGGGTTCCTTTTCTTATTCCGATCTATCTTAAGCGCATATAAGATAATGTTATTTTACATCTTAATATTAGGAATTACAATAAAGAAGTAAAGATTACCATGAGGTGGTGTAAATAGGAGAAAGAACCATAAGTATTACTGCATGATCTGGTTGTAATGAGCCTTGCATGTGGATATTAAATGTCTATTAAGTAAATCGGTCAAATTTTTTCTACAGGTGTTTCATAAAGGTAGATTAATTCGTAAATATGAAGCGTTACGCTATAAGATAGAAATACTTACAAATTTTAAAAGAATTCTATTTGTGTACCAAGAAGTAAAATCTATTTATGATAAAATATAGAAAAAGATGATTAAGAAGGGACAATTAAAGTGAAACCAACAATTTATGATGTTGCGGAAAAAGCAGGTGTATCAATAGCGACTGTATCCAAGGTAATTAATCAAACTGGGCGTATTAGTGAAAAAACAATAAACAAAGTAAATCAGGTAATGGATGAATTAGATTACCAGCCGAGTAGTGTAGCAGCAGCGTTAACAGGTAAAAAAACATATACGATTGGGGTACTTGTCCCAGATATCTCAAATCCATTTTTTGCAGAAGTAGCAAGAGCTTTTGAAAATAGTGCGCGAGAATCAGGGTATACACTCATTTTATGTAGTACAGATCATCAAACAAAACGTGAGCACGAGTATATTGATTTATTATTTAAAAAGCAAGTAGATGGCATTATTATTGCGACGGAACTAAATGATTATAAACTTGTTAAAAAAATCGTGAATCGGGATTTGCCACTTGTTTTATTCACTGTAGATCATCCTTCCATCACGACTCATGTTGTGACAACTGATGATATGAGGGGAGGCTATCTAGCTGGAAGTTATCTAACTCAGAAAGGCCATACATCTTTAACGATTATGATGGAGAAGGATAGAAAAAGTAGCTTAGGGAGATTGACTGGTTTCAAACAAGCTCTTACAGATTCAGAGATTTCACTAGATGATGATGCTATAATTAGCTGCTATTCGACTGTGGAAGATAGCAAACGTGCAAGTAAAGAGTTACTTAATTTACCTAACAGACCCACAGCGGTTTTTGCTTGTACAGATTTGATTGCTATATGCCTATTGAATGAAGCAAGAAAACAAGGGCTTTCGATTCCGGAAGATTTATCAATTATCGGATTTGATAATACAATCTATGCTGAGATTGCAGATCCTGGGTTAACGACGATTGAACAGCCAATTAAACAAATGGCAGCCTGTACGTTTGAACAACTCTTAAAAACGATGGAAATGAAGGAGCATGCTAAGCAAAAAATTACTATTATTCCTCAATTAGTAGAACGATCCTCAGTAAAGGATATTACATGATAGCTTTTTTAATAGCCTATTTGAATGTAACGAAAAGAAGGTCATCGTAACCATGTGCAGTTATGATGACCTTCTTTTTATTTAGAGTTTATACTGAGAATTGCTCGCTGCTTTTCGTATTTAAATCCTGCTTCATTTCATTTTCCTTTGGAATAGTAAGGAAATGAGTTAAAAATGCACCAAAGAAGTACAAACCGGCAAAAATCCACATCACGCCGCCAACACCTAATGGACCGATAAAAGCAGTTACTACTAATGGCCCAACAAATGCTGATAATCCGGACCCTAAATTTAAGACAGACATTGCCGCTCCTTTGTTTTCAGGAGATAAAGATGGAACTAATGCTGTAAGAGGTACATAACCGGCAAGTGTTGCTCCATAGCAACAGGCAACAAATAATATTGCCCAATAATTATGTCCTACCATTTGTGGCACATAATAGAGTGCAAGAGTTACAATACCACAACCGACTCCACCGAACCATTTAATTGTATTTACCCAACCAAATTTGTCCCCAACGATACCAAAAATAATATTAAACACCATATTTACAAAGAATAGAGTACCCCAAATTTGAAGCCATTCAGTCATCGTAAAATTATATTTCATCATATAGGTAGGTAAGAAAACAACAAATCCAAACTGAGCAGCCGAGTTTATAATTTTAACAATACCACCTATACCAACTTTAGGATGTTCAAATGCGATGGTAATGCCTTTTAGTAATTCGCTTGATTTGTTAGAGCTTACGATTTGTGCTTTAAACTTGTCCTTATTTACAACAATTGAGAATAATCCCCCGATGACAACAAAAATTAAAGCGCTCCATAAAGTGGCGATTTCTCCGATTTTAGGAACCATATAACTAGAATAGAAGGCTCCGATAACACTAAGTCCAAGCTGGAATACGAACCAGAACCAGCCAACTGCTCTTGAGAGTATTTGCTGAGGAGTACTGTAAGATACCCAAACTAGGAAAGAATAGGCAAATAAGGGATAACCAAACCCTCGTAAGGCATAGCAAATTAATATTACGGGATAATTCATATGTTGAATTCCTATACCGATGAATCCGATTGAACCTAAAATGAATGATACTAAACCAAACGTCATGACTTTTCTTGGTCCCCACATTTGTACAAATACCCCTGAAAACCAAGAAGAAGCAGATACAGTAATTCCGTAAATAGTAAACAAGAAAGCAGCGTGTTCTAGCGTTAGTCCTTTTTCAACGAGATAAGGGGATAACCATCCCTGTTCTAAACCATCCCCAATCATAAAAACAATAATCCCTATATATCCCCAAGTTAAATTAGAAGGGATCCCAATCCTGTCCATAAATGTTTTGTTTGAACTAATAGCGTTCATTCTCCCACCACCGATAAGTTATTTTTGGTTAAGCGCTTAATTCTTTTTGATAAAAAAAGTATACGCTTACATTACGAGGTCGTCAATTTAATTTTTTGACAATTTACAACTTTCTTTTATAGAGGCATTCTATTTACTTATTGGACAATAAAATAATAGTGAGTATGAAAAGAAAGAAATACCTTATAGATGGGGGTTACTATTTAAAAGGCTTGGTTTTCTTTGTTATATCAGTATTTTAAAAGAATATATTTATAGCTTTTTAGATTATTTATTTCTAATTATTATTCTTTATTTTTATGTAATACGTTTATTGAAGGAACTTAAAATTCGGATGAAAAGGTAAGTATTCAAAAAAATAAAAATGTTTTCAATTTAGAATCAAGTGTGTATAATGAAGAAAAATAGGGAAAGCGCTTAACTTAAATAATTACGCTAAACCTTATAGACTTTCATTTTTTTCTTAAATTTAAATAAAGAGGGAGAAATCATATGAATGTATTAACGATTGGAATTATTGGGGCTGGACGAATTGGGAAACTACATGTTGATAATTTGCAGCTGATGCCACAAGTGAAAATTAAAGCGGTTTCAGATGTTGTGATTAGTCATCTGGAAAAGTGGGCCGAGGATAAAGGGATTTCCACTCTGACTACAAACTATCAGGATTTATTAGCAGATCCAGAAATTGATGCTGTCTTTATTTGTTCACCAACAAATACACATGCGCAAATTATAAAAGAAGCGGCTCTTGCGAAAAAACATATTTTCTGCGAAAAACCTGTTAGTTTCTCAGTAGAAGAAACATTAGATGCATTAGAAGTAGTAAAAGAACAAGGGGTATCTCTTCAAGTAGGTTTTAATCGTCGTTTCGATCCTAACTTCAGGAAAGTCTATGATCTTATTCAACAAGGAGAAGTAGGACAACCGCATATTTTAAAAATTACGTCACGCGATCCACAACCACCAAGTATAGAGTATGTTCGCTCTTCAGGCGGATTGTTTATGGATATGATGATTCATGATTTTGATATGGCTCGTTATGTGATGAATAGTGAAGTCGTTGAAGTATTTGCATATGGCACAACATTAATTGATCCATCCATTCAGGAAGTAAATGATGTTGATACAGCAATAGTCACATTGAAATTTGCGAATGGAGCTTTAGGAGTAATTGATAATAGCCGCCAAGCTGTTTATGGATATGACCAGCGTGTTGAAGTATTTGGTGAAAAAGGCGCGGTCGCTGCGGATAATTGTTGCCCGACAACAGTACAAGTTTCAAAAACAGAAGGTGTTGTAAAAGATAAGCCACTTTATTTCTTCTTAGAGCGTTACACGCAGGCGTATATTGAGGAAGTAACACAATTTACAAAGTCAATTATAGAAGGAAAAGCTGTTATTTGCAGTGGTAATGATGGATTACAAGCAGAGCGAATTGCGAAAGCTGCGAAGGAATCTTTGCTAACAGGAAAACCCGTTCAAATTGAACATAAACAGACTGCATTAAATCAATAAAGAGAGCGCTTACTTATAGATAGATAAAGAGTAATGAATAGTAAGTTTATAAAAATATGAACCATATCATTCACTCATTCATAAAGCATGGGAGGTAGAAATAATGAATCCACTTATTTTTAAAGAAGATTGTCCATTAGACCTAATTGCAGTTGGACGTTTATGCGTTGATTTAAATGCCAATGAAACACAACGTCCTATGGAAGAAACAAGAACGTTTACTAAGTACGTGGGGGGATCTCCTGCGAATATCGCAATTGGTGCGGCGCGTCTTGGCTTACAAACAGGATTTATCGGTAAAGTGTCCGATGATCAAATGGGCCGTTTTATTACAGGGTACCTAAAGGATAACAATATTAATACAGATCAGATATGTATTGATCGTACTGGTGCAGTGACAGGTTTAGCTTTCACAGAAATTAAAAGCCCTGAAGATTGCAGTATTTTAATGTATCGCGACAATGTCGCAGATTTAAATCTTGATCCAACAGAAGTTTCTGAGGACTATATTAAACAATCAAAAGCTCTCTTAATTTCAGGAACAGCTTTAGCGAAAAGTCCTTCTCGCGAGGCGGTATTTTTAGCGCTAGAATATGCGCGTAAGCATGATGTAGTTGTATTTTTTGATGTTGATTACCGCCCTTATACATGGCAGTCAGAGGCTGAAACGGCTGTGTATTATAATCTAGCGGCTGAAAAGTCTGATGTCATTATTGGAACGCGTGAAGAATTCGATATGATGGAGAAACTATTAAACTACGAACAATCGAATGATCGAGTTACGGCTGAAAGATGGTTTTCTCATCATGCGAAAATCGTAGTAATTAAGCACGGCGGGGATGGTTCAATCGCTTATACGAGAGACGGTCAATCTCACCGCGGCGGTATCTTTAAAACAAAGGTATTAAAGACGTTTGGCGCTGGCGACTCGTATGCTTCTGCGTTTATTTATGGCTTAATGCAAGGGCTTGAGATTCCTCAAGCGATGCGATTAGGAGGCGCTTCGGCTTCGATTGTTATTTCTAAACATAGCTGTTCTGATGCAATGCCAACAAGGGCAGAGATTTCAGCATTCATGGAAACGGCTGAAGAAATTGTATAGAAACATCATAAATGAGTAATCAAGTAAGGGCGTATCCTATGTACGCTTCTACATTACATAAAAGGGAGAGAATGAATATGACAGTACAAACAGCACAAATCGTAAAAAACTACATTGGCGGCGAATGGGTAGAATCCATT
Source organism: Bacillus cereus group sp. MYBK195-1 (assembly GCF_051916605.1). Taxonomy (NCBI): domain Bacteria; kingdom Bacillati; phylum Bacillota; class Bacilli; order Caryophanales; family Bacillaceae; genus Bacillus; species Bacillus cereus group sp. MYBK195-1. The sequence continues at coordinate 165,462 of NZ_JBQAGZ010000004.1, forward strand.
TCAACTAAGACGGAAGCTGTATATAATCCTGCAACAGGAGAAGTAATTGCACAGGTACCACTTTCAACAAAAGTAGATGTTGAACAAGCTGTATTAGCAGCAAATGAAGCATTCAAATCTTGGTCCAAAACAGCTGTGCCAAAACGTGCTCGTATTCTATTTAAATATCAACAATTACTAGTAGATAACTGGGAAGAGTTAGCGAAACTTATTACGATTGAAAACGGAAAAAGCTATAACGAAGCTTACGGTGAAGTTCTTCGTGGTATTGAGTGCGTGGAGTTTGCTGCAGGTGCTCCTACATTAATGATGGGAAAACAACTTCCTGATATTGCGACAGGTATTGAGTCTGGTATGTATCGTTACCCAATTGGTGTTATAGGCGGCATTACACCTTTTAACTTCCCAATGATGGTTCCATGCTGGATGTTCCCACTTGCAATTGCTTGTGGTAATACATTTGTATTAAAACCTTCAGAGCGTACACCACTCTTAGCAGCAAAATTAGCCGAATTAGCTGAAGAAGCTGGTTTACCTAAAGGTGTATTAAATATCGTAAATGGAGCACACGATGTAGTGAATGGTCTTCTGGAACATAAATTAGTGAAGGCAATTTCATTTGTAGGTTCTCAGCCTGTCGCAGAATATGTATACAAAAAAGGAACAGAAAACCTAAAACGCGTTCAAGCATTAGCGGGTGCGAAAAACCATTCCATTGTATTAAATGATGCGAATCTTGAACTAGCAACAAAGCAAATTATTAGTGCTGCATTCGGTTCAGCTGGTGAGCGTTGTATGGCTGCTTCTGTTGTAACAGTAGAAGAAGAAATTGCAGATCAATTAGTTGGAAAACTAGTAGAAGAAGCGAACAAAATTGTCATCGGAAATGGTCTTGATGAAGATGTATTTTTAGGACCAGTTATTCGTGATAACCATAAAGAGCGCACAATTGGTTACATCGATTCAGGTGTAGAGCAGGGCGCTACATTAGTTCGTGATGGACGAGAAGATACAGCTGTAAAAGGAGCTGGCTACTTCGTTGGTCCAACAATTTTTGACCATGTTACAAAAGAAATGAAAATCTGGCAAGATGAGATTTTTGCTCCTGTTTTATCTATTGTTCGTGTGAAATCATTGGATGAAGCGATTGACATTGCGAATGAGTCTCGTTTTGCAAATGGAGCTTGCATTTATACCGATAGCGGGGCAAGTGTACGTCAATTTCGTGAAACAATTGAATCAGGTATGTTAGGTGTGAATGTTGGGGTTCCGGCGCCAATGGCATTCTTCCCGTTCTCTGGCTGGAAAGATTCTTTCTATGGTGATCTTCATGCGAATGGTACTGACGGCGTTGAGTTTTATACAAGAAAGAAAATGCTTACATCTCGTTGGGAAAAGTAATCATTAAGAGAGAGGTAGACTCTTTCTAGTTGTTTGTAAGCGAAAGTAATGCAAGTGGTAAAACATAAGAAGGAAGTATTAGGAGTCTTTCAAATTCCTAATACTCCTTTTTCATATGCAGAATGACTGTTAGAGATAGAAAGGAGCAAATCATATGCAAACTGTTAGAATGACGACGGCGCAAGCATTGGTGAAATTTTTAAATCAGCAATACGTAGAGTTTGATGGAGAGCAACAAAAGTTTATTAAGGGAATCTTTACGATTTTTGGTCATGGAAATGTAGTAGGACTAGGTCAAGCTTTAGAAGAAGACGCAGGGGAATTAGAGGTATATCAAGGGAGAAATGAACAAGGAATGGCAAATGCTGCGATGGCTTTTGCGAAACAAAAACATAGAAAACAAATTATGGCATGTACTTCTTCTGTTGGTCCTGGATCAGCAAATATGATTACCTCTGCAGCAACAGCTTCTGCAAATAATATTCCCGTTTTACTGCTTCCAGGTGATGTATTTGCAACGAGACAACCTGATCCTGTTCTTCAACAAATTGAACAAACGCATGACTTATCTATTTCTACGAATGATGCTTTCCGTGCGGTAAGTAAGTATTGGGACCGGGTGAATCGTCCTGAGCAATTGATGACAGCTATGATTCAAGCCATGCGTGTTTTAACGAATCCGGCAGATACAGGTGCTGTAACAATTTGTTTACCACAAGACGTCCAAGGGGAAGCTTGGGATTTTCCAAGTTACTTCTTCCAAAAGCGTGTTCATCGTATTGAACGTCGCCTACCTACAAAAGCCAGCTTAGCGGATGCGGTTGAAATGATTAAGAGAAAGAAAAAGCCAATTATGATTTGCGGTGGTGGTGTAAGATACGCAGAAGCGGCAGAGGAACTGAAACAGTTTGCTGAGACATTCCGCATTCCATTTGGAGAAACGCAAGCTGGGAAAAGCGCGATAGAAAGTAGTCACTCATATAATCTTGGCGGCATTGGGGTAACTGGGAATTTAGCAGCTAATACAATTGCAAAGGAAGCGGACCTTGTTATTGGAATTGGGACAAGATTTACTGATTTTACAACAGCATCTAAGCAATTGTTCCAGAATAAAGAGGTTGAGTTTTTAAACATCAACATTTCGGAATTCCATGCGAACAAACTTGATGCATTGAAGGTTATAGCAGATGCGAAAGAAGCGCTTCATACTCTAATGGATGAACTGCAAGCAATTGATTATCAATCTAGTTACACAGTAGAAATCACTAATGTAAAAGAGGCTTGGGAAAAAGAATTAGCACGTCTACATAATATTCGCTTTACAGATCAAGGTTTCATGCCGGAAGTTGAAGGTCATTTCGATGAGAATTTAAATGAGTATGTAGACGCGCTTCGTACACAATTAACACAGACTACGGTCATTGGACAAATCAATACATTAATTGATGAAGATGCAATTATTGTTGGCGCGGCAGGAAGTCTTCCGGGTGATTTACAAAGAATGTGGGTAGCAAGAAAACCTAATACATATCACATGGAGTATGGGTACTCTTGCATGGGCTATGAGGTTGCAGGTGCACTTGGTGCAAAGCTAGCTGAACCATCGAAGGAAGTATATGCAATGGTAGGGGATGGCAGTTACCAAATGCTTCATTCTGAGCTTGTCACAAGTCTGCAAGAAAACAAAAAAATTAATGTTTTATTGTTTGATAACTCCGGATTTGGCTGCATTAATAACTTGCAAATGGGCAACGGAATGAGCAGCTTTGGAACAGAGTTTCGCTACCGAAACCAAGAAACACGTAAATTAAACGGGGCTATTATGAAAATTGATTTTGCAGCTAGCGCAGCTGGATATGGCGTAAAAACATATCGCGTTACATCGATAGAACAATTACGGGAAGCACTTAAGGATGCAAAAAAACAAACGGTTTCTACATTAATTGATATTAAAGTATTACCAAAAACAATGACAAATGGATACGATTCATGGTGGCATGTAGGTGTTGCAGAAGTATCTAATAGTCCAAGTGTACAAGCTTCGTATGAGAGTAAAGTAAGTAACTTGCAACAGGCAAGGTCTTATTAGATTAGGGCACAAAGAGAGCTTTTTATCTACATGCATATCGATTAGGAAGCTCTCTTTTTAATGACCAGTTAAGAGAATTTGGCGAAATTCTATCACATTTTGTAAAGAGGAGAGACAAGGGGATGTTCAAAGAAAATACAATTAAGCTTGGAATTGCACCAATTGCTTGGACAAATGATGATATTCCGGAGCTAGGAGCAGAAAATACGTTTGAACAATGTATTAGTGAGATGGCACTAGCTGGATTTAATGGAAGTGAAGTAGGGAATAAATACCCGAGAAATACAGTTGTATTAAAAAAATCTTTGGAATTACGAAACTTGGAGATTGCTAGTGCATGGTTTAGTACGTTTTTAACAACGAAGCCGATTGAAGAGACGGTAGAAGAATTTATTAAGCATAGGGATTTCTTGCATGACATGGGTGCAAAAGTCATCGTTGTTTCAGAGCAAGGGCATAGTATTCAAGGTTTAATGGATGTACCACTATTTAAAAATAAGCCTGTTTTTACAGAAGAAGAGTGGGAAAAGCTAGTGGATGGGTTACATCACCTCGGTAAATTAGCTCAGGAAAAGAGGCTACATATTGTATACCATCACCATATGGGTACGGGTGTTCAAACAACGGCCGAAATTGAAAAGTTAATGGATATGACGAATCCAGAGCTTGTATCCCTACTTTTTGATACAGGTCATCTTGTTTTTTCAGGAGAAGAGCCGCTTTATGTTTTGAAAAAATATTTACCTCGTATTAAACATGTACATTTAAAAGATATTCGCCAGGAAGTAGTTGATGCTGTAAAGGAAAACGAACTAAGCTTCTTGCAGGCAGTGAAGAAGGGGGCATTTACAGTTCCCGGGGATGGCGTAATAGGATTTGATGAAGTGTTTACTATTCTTGCAAACTCTGAATATAAAGGATGGTTTGTGGTAGAAGCAGAGCAAGATCCAGCTTTAGCGAATCCTTTTGAATACGCATTAAAAGCTCGAAAATTTATACAAGAAAAAGCAGGTTTGTAATTTAAGCATTTTAAGATTATCCCTAAGTAAATGATATGGTAATCAACATGTCTTCTTACAAAAGGGGTAAAAAGACGTGACGGTTGGTTTTACATTTAATAAATAATATTGAAATAGGGGAGTATGTAATGCCATTAGTTCAAATGAAAGATATTTTAATAAAGGCCAATCAAGAGAAATATGGGGTTGGAGCTTTTAGTGTCGCTAATATGGAAATGGTAATGGGAGCTATTCAAGCAGCTGAAGAGTTACGTTCCCCGCTCATTCTACAAATTGCGGAAGTTCGTTTGAATCATTCGCCCATTCATATGATTGGTCCTTTGATGGTAGCTGCAGCGAAAAAAGCAACTGTTCCAGTAGCAGTTCACTTTGATCACGGTATGACATTTGAAAAGATTCAAGAGACGTTAGAAATTGGTTTTAGTTCGGTTATGTTTGATGGCTCTCACTATCCGTTAGAAGAGAATATCCAAAGGACAAAAGAAGTTGTGGAGCTTGCGAAACAGTACGGAGCGACAGTAGAGGCTGAGATTGGCAGAGTAGGTGGTAGTGAGGACGGATCAGAAGATATTGAAATGATGCTGACAAGTACTAAAGAAGCAAAAAGATTTGCAGAAGAAACAGATGTTGATGCGTTAGCTGTTGCGATTGGAAATGCGCACGGGATGTACAATGGAGACCCTGATTTACGATTAGACCGCTTGCAGGAGATTAATGGGATAGTCGATATTCCTTTAGTATTACATGGTGGGTCTGGCATTAGCCCAGAGGATTTCAAGCAATGTATTCAACATGGTGTTCGAAAAATTAATGTAGCAACAGCGACATTTCAGCATGTAATTACTGCGGTTAACACTGCTGCCCTAAATACTCCGTATTCAGATTACTTTACGTATCATCAAGATGTAATTGAGGCTGCATACGAAAACGTTAAAAATCATATACGAATATTCGGAAGTGAAAACAAAGCATAATCAGAAAAACTTTCTTGATTAATAGTTAGAGGAAACTCGGAATTTAGTTAGCTGACAAAAGTGGAGAATGCGAGAGAAGCCATTAATTAAAAGGAGGAGAAAGCCATGTTAGGAAAATTAGGTGAATTAAATGAGGGGTATAATGTATTAACAGAAATGAACGGTCAATGCAGTGATATGTTAATGGATATAGGCATATATAAGATGTCTAATGGAAAAGAAGAGTTGCTATTTGATAATAAGAACGAAACGGCAGTACTTTTACTAGAAGGGGCAATACGTTTAGAGTGGGATGGAATGGAACAAGTTATTCAAAGGCAGTCTGTTTTTGAAGAAAACCCTTGGTGTTTACATGTGGCTAAAAATGTGAAGGTTACAATTACTGCTCTTTCAGATAGTGAAGTGCTTGTCCAAAAAACAGATAATGACCAAGAATTTGCGTCCAAGTTGTATACTCCAAATGAGTGTCAAAGTGTTGTAGCTGGAGAAGGAGTATGGGAGGGAACAGCGCAGCGTGTTATTCGGACAATTTTTGATTATAATAATGCAGCATATTCTAACATGGTTGTAGGAGAAGTTATTTCTTATCCAGGGAGATGGTCCAGTTATCCACCGCATCATCATGATCAACCGGAGGTATATTATTATCGTTTTAATAAACCGCAGGGATTTGGATGTGCGATGGTAGGTGAGAATGCTTATCGCGTTGTACATAATAGTTTTATTACAATTCCAGGTGAACTAGACCACCCACAAGCAACTGCGCCTGGATATGCAATGTATTTTTGTTGGATGATTCGACATCTTGAGAATAACCCATGGAATGATCGTATCATGGAGGAAGACCACAAGTGGTTATTAGAACCAAACGCGAAAATTTGGCCAGAAAAGGAATAGACGAAAATAAATACGAGCACTCCTATTTTTAGTAATAGGGTGCTCTTTTTTCTGTTTATGCTCAGAAAGGAAAATCCTTCTTACTGTTATCGTCGGATTATCGTCCTGCACACATTAGAAGAAGGAGAATTTCAATCTAATAAAATAAGATAGGATTTGATATTTTCTTAGTTTTGGTTAGGTAAGTTTATATACTTAAATTAAAGAACTTAATTTCAATTAAGGGGGAGAATAATTTGGAGGTATATAACTCAGTTGCTCCTGCGCAAACAAAAAACGAAGATTTACCATTCGATATTTCGTGGATGACTGATTGGATTATAGACTGGTTTAGTTCTTTGTTTAACGGCAGCAGTGATGTAATAAAAGATGGGGGAGACAAAATAGATGGGGCAGTTCATGCGAGTGTGCCTGCATTCTTTGATGTTATTTTCCTTATACTTTCTGTAGTAATTTTAATATCATTATTAGTTTTTGGGGCTTCGTTATGGTTTAAACATATAAAGTGGAAAAAAAGATCTATATATTTTGGAGTAGGTTCATTTATTCTCATACTTTTAATAAGGATTCTACCAGTGTTAATGTTGACGACACGTTCTTTTGATTTTCAAACCTTTATAAGTAATATGGTGGGCTTAATTACTTCTATAATTTTAGGAACAGCTGTATTAATGTTTTTGATATCTTTAGCATTAGGTATGCTTTATAAGAAATTTGAACATCCCAAATATGGAAAATGGAGTTCAAGTTTGAGATATAGTTCCATTTTTATATTTGTAACGACATTGTTAGTACCGGCCTTACTGCGACATTTATAATTTTGGTTTATATAAGGAGAAAGAGGAATAGCGAAGGTAACATTTATATTATTTCTTCTAAATATATTAGTACTTTTTCTCCTTTCGGTTTCTAATTTAAATCTAATAAGTTAAAAAGCTTTTTGTTGTATGAGGCTTTGGTAAGGGGGGATGGGTACTAGTGACTACGTTTATTGTAATGGTTAGTATTTTCTTAATTCTATTCGTAATTGGTCCTAAAGCGACTAAGAGAAAAGAAGAAAAAGAAAGAATAGAAAAGGAACATAAGCAGAAAATGGGGGATTTAGAGGAAGAAAAGATTGATTTAGATATCAATGGGACTAAAGTACGTTTACACAAGAAGCCTAAGCTAAAGAACAGTATATATAAAATAAAGGATAACGGGTAATTACTCAATTTTTTCATTTTGGCCAAGAAGACTTCTTCCTCAAGGAACGCGAAGTGAGTAGGTGGGAGATGAATCGGCTTCGGACAAGGGATGGAAAGAATTAGAACGTCACAAAATTTGTAATGTAACACAGTTAACAGAGTTATTAAATGTACCTCAATCTACTGTTTCTCAACATTTATCTAAAATGCGTGGAAAGATTCTGAGTTCAGAAAGAAAAGGATTAAAGATGTACTATCATATTGTGAATTCCAAAGCATGTCAGATTGTTAGTGTTTTAAGTCTATAAAGATTATGGATAAAAGAGTGAAAGAATGTTTATTAGTAAAATGGAATAAAGCTTAAATAGAAAATAATAAGGTTGAATTAAATTTGAAAGTATCAACGTATAATCTTATATCGAAACGTTATAGCACCATATACTAGCAAAACTGATCTTGTAAAATGTTTCTCAATATTCTTAATATATGAAATGTGGTAACATGAGAATAAAACTTATCTATACTAAGGATAAAGGGGGAGACAAAATGAATATTCAACTACAAGAAAACGATAAAGTTACACAGAAGTTAAATAGTTGGTATCATGAAATTCGTAAAAGAAATATCGAGAAATCTCGTGAATTAAAAGCTGAAATTGATTTATATATGCAAAACATAGATAAGAATCCAGATTTAGCTTTATATTATGCCTTATTAGAATTTAGGTTTGAATATTTAATAGGCCATTTAAATATTGGCAAAGGTAGCTTTGATAAAATTGAAGGACTTGAACAGTCACCGGATAATTTATTGTCCTATTACTATCATTTTTTTAAGGCTATGTATTTGGCGATAACTGGAGATTATAAGTTGGCGAAAAAACACTATGAAGAAGCTGAAGTGAAACTGCAGCATATTCCAGATGAATTAGAACATGCAGAATTCTATTATAAAATAGCTACATTTTACTGTCATAACCAACAATATGTTTTAGCTCTACAACAAGTAGATAAGGCTAAAGAGATCTTTAGTAAGCATAACGATTATGAATTAAATATAGGATACTGTAATAATCTTTATGGATTACTTTGTATTCATTTAAAAGAATATGAATTAGCTGAAGAGCGTTTAGTTTCTGCTTTGGATATATTTAAGAAAAATGAAGATAAGCATGCTAGTCTTATCGGTCGTCATAATTTAGGGTTTCTATACAGCAATCAAAATTTATCAGAATTAGCAATCCGTCATATATCTGAAGTAATTGCCGAGTCTCCTAACAATTATAGAGCACTTTTAATTTTGGCTTGTGAACTTGCAAAAGTGGGGGAAAAAGATAAAGCATTAAATGTATTTGAAACAGGATTGGAAATTAGTAATGATTTAAAAAATATAGAATATCAGCATCATTTCCAAATCTTAAAAGGCATACATCTAGATATTTCAGGAGAAGAGTTAGAAAAACTTATAGTATCTGGGAATGATTATTATACAAAGGAAAATTTATATGAATATATTCAAGAATATAATGAAAAATTAGCCATAAAATATTATGATGAAGATAATCATATGAAAGCATCTAGATACTTTTACTTAAGTTCAAAGGCAAATAGTGTGAATAAAGAAAGGGTGGGGTTAAAATGAAAAAATTAATATATTTATTGGCAGGAATCTCTACCGTTTTCGTTTTTAGTTTAGCGAGTGCAAATATTCAAAAAGAAACTTCAATAGTAACACAAGAAGTGACGCAATACTCACATGGAAACACTGGTGGTTAATAGAAAGGCTGCACTGGAACTTAGCGGAAAACCTTGCAATTTTGTAGGAATGCAAGGTTTTTTTCTTTATTCCAATTTAATTTCACCTTTATACTGATGTGAAATGAAATTGAGGATTTACAAAGAATTTAATATACGAATAAAAAAACATTGATTGTTAGCTGTATGCCTGACAAATTTTGAATTCGTTAGAAAAGGACTTTGAAATGTAAAATAGTATGTGAAATTTTAAAGCTTATTGGAGTTTTAGATTTATTATTGTTTTATTTATGAAGCTATTTGTAGTTGAGAAAATGTAAAAGCCCTGTTATGAAAGACAGGGCTTTTCAAAAAGGAATGACAGTTAACAACTGAAGGCACCTTTATATTACCATTATTAGTATTTTAATTCTATTTAGTTATGTTGAGAAATAATATATGTTTTGACACTCCCGCGGATAAAGCCACAAGCTGACTAACGTCAGTGGGATTCTTGCTACTAAAGGCGAATTCTATTTCTAGTATCGCTGACGTGCAAGATTGCGGTGTGCCATCACCACTCCGTATCCAGTGCATATAGCAGATACGGCACTCATTTTATTACCAAACGAGTCAGATTGTGAGTTCTCAAATGTGTTTTAGCGTCTTGTGCTTGACGACTCAATACATTTTACGGAGTAGAAGAATTTGTTACTCCAACCTCCTATGTATTCTGTTTTCAGAGAACAAGATTATTTTAGAGACTTTTACTTGTCTATTATGAAAATGATACCATTTCAAATTCTTGATGTACGGAACGTACCTTCGTTTTTTTTATTTGTACATCGTATTTGACCTCACTCTCATCCCACCCCTAAAGTGGGGGCTATCACACCGTAGTGGGCTTTCTCGTTCGGAAAATCTGTAAAAGGTGAGATGAACAGAGATTTCTTATACGTGTTACAATATAAAAAGTTAAATATCGAATTTAAAATTGTCTTTAAAGAAGGAGACAATTGCTTAATGAAGCTTATTAAGCCTTATTCAAAGTTATGTAAAAGAATAATTTCATAAACATTAATAAAATTAACAAAAAATATTCTAGCTAAAAATTAGAGGACATCCATTCATTGAAGCAGAAAAAATGTTTTCAGGATAGATGTCCTTTTTGTATTAAAAAAAGAATATATTTTCTCAACAGGACAAATAGTAATTATCTATAAGTGTTACTTATAGGGATAATAGGAGAATAGAAATTAATGATAAAGGAGAATGCGAAATGTTAACATTAATATCTAATAGTGATCTAGCTAAAATCCGTGAAGAAGATGTAGATGTATTAAAGGTAATGTCGCATCCGGTTCGATTAAAAATCATAAGTGAATTAATGCATCATAAAATGTGTAATGTTACACAGTTAACGGAAATATTAGGACTTCCACAGTCCACTGTTTCACAACATTTAGCAAAATTAAAAGGAATCGTACTCCGTGCAGATAGAAGAGGTTTAGAGATGCACTATTATATTGAGAATGCTAAAGCTCGTCAGATTGTAGAAATTTTAGGATTATAGGTCAATTTTTCAGAGTGTGGGGAACCCCTTTAGGATTTCCCACACTCTGAAAAAAAGACACCTTTCGAGTGTCTTTTCTTGTTGGTAAAAAGCCCACTCACATATTGATGAATTAGATAAGAAGCCATAACTCTACTATGGAATAAACAACGTAAAAAATTCTAACATCATCTGGAAAGAGAATAATATGTAATATTGCATTTGTTAGTCTGTATCTATATTGGTAGATAAAAAGGACATGCAGTCGTAACTGCTGCCCTTTTAGGAGGAATTCAAGATACCAACAGGACGCGTATTGGTAAACAGGTTCAAAAATAGTATATGTGTTAAGAAAAAGTCCTATACAAAAAAACTACTGTAAGCAAGCCTATTTGTATGTGATATAAAGAAGGGCCGTCCTATTTGGAGGGCTCTTCTCGTTTGAAGAATTAATATTCAGATAGTTTATCCATTAAATTTTGAATTTCACGTCTTCTTTTTTTCTATTTTCTTTTTATCAATTGTATACTAATTACCCTCAATTATTAATTGAGGGTAAAGAAGTAACTGTTGAGACTAAGTTTACTGAAAAAGAAAAAAGGTTTTGTAAAGCTAGCCATTACTTTCGTTGGTACTAAACAGCAAGAAAGAGAAAAAGTAGTGTTTGAAGACTTATTACATAAAGGTCAAGTAATTGTAACATACCCTGATGTTAATCAGATTTGGAAAAAGAAAAACAAATTTACACACTATACTTGGCATCTAGATGAGACTTATATCAAAGTCAAAGGAGAGTGGGATTATCTTTATTGTACAAGGGAGCAAGATGGAGTTAATGATGAATAGTTAATTTCATAATTAAGAAATAGTTAAGAAATAGTTAAGCCCGGTTTAAAATTTGCTTTCTATACTAAAAACATAAGCATACAAGAAAGTTGGTGTTCTTACATGAGCGCAATAATAAAGACTACAAATTTAACAAAGATTTATGGCAATCAGAAATCAGTGGATAATCTTAATATAACCGTAAATCAAGGAGAAATTTACGGCTTTTTAGGTCGAAATGGTGCAGGGAAGACGACTACAATTAGAATGTTATTAGGATTGATAAAGCCCACCCATGGAAAGATTGAAATATTTGGAGAAGATTTATTAAAAAATCAAAAAGAAATCCTTAAAAGAATTGGGTCTATTGTTGAAGTTCCTGGATTTTATGAGAATCTTACAGCACGGGAAAATCTACTAATTAATGCGAAAATTATTGGGATACACAAAAAAAATGCAATTGATGAAGCGTTAGAAATCGTGGGATTGCAACATGAAACTAAAAAGCTTGTGGGTAAATATTCTTTAGGGATGAAGCAAAGATTAGGGATTGCTAGAGCTCTTCTTCATTACCCAGAATTATTAATATTAGATGAGCCTACTAATGGTTTGGATCCAATAGGAATTAAGGAAATTAGAAGATTGATACAAAATTTGGCTAAAGAAAGAAAAATTACTTTATTAATATCCAGCCACATTTTATCAGAAATAGAACAGTTAGTAGATCATATGGGGATTATTCATGAAGGTAAGCTCTTAGAGGAAATCGAATTTAACAGCCTTAGAAAAAAGAATCGCAAATATATTGAGTTTCAAGTATCGAATGACAATAAAGCTACAAAAATCTTAGAGAAAAACTTTGGTATTTTTGATTATGAGGTTCATAATGAGGGGATTATTCGCGTGTATTCTAAACTTGGGCAACAAGGAGATATAAATAAAATATTTGTACAAAATGATATTCAGGTTTTGAAAATCTTGATGAGTGAAGACAGATTAGAAGATTACTTCACAAAATTAGTTGGAGGTGGAACAATTGGTTAATCTGTTATATACAGAATTATTAAAGCTAAAACGATCCCATATGTTCTTAATTAGTATTCTCGGTGCATCGGTAGTACCTTTTATGGTAGTAGTAGCATCATTTGTAAGCCTAAAAACTAAACATCCTACTCCTACTATTGTATTTAGTCAATTGTTTGGTGAAGTAAATTTATATACTGTTCTAATAATAGGAGTACCACTATATGGGGTAGTAACCGCCTACCTATTTATTCGGGAATATACAGAAGATACATTAAAGAATTTATTAACTATACCTGTATCACGTATGAATTTTCTTATAAGTAAATTCCTACTTCTATTTTCGTGGATTATGATGTTAACTTTTGTAGCATGGGGATTAACATTATTATTAGGGATAATATTTCAATTTGATGGACTAAGTTCATCCTTAATAAGGGAATCTTTTGTACAGTTTTTGATAGGTGGATTATTGCTTTTTATTTTATCAACACCAATCATACTTTTAACAATTGTACTTAAGAATTACGTACCGACCATTGTATTTACAGTTGTAATAACCATGATTAATTTAATGACAGCAAATTCAGAACATAGAGGATTGTTTCCATGGGCAGCAGCAGGTGATATCTCAAGAAATACGCTTCAGCCCACTTATCCTCCCGAGTACTCCTATATAGGTATATTCGGAACATCTATTATTGGATTAGTATTATTGATTTCATATTTTAAAAAGGTAGATATTCATTAAGAACAATAAAATGGGACCATCTAAAACTATTAGGTAGTAACAAAAAGTAGATTAAAAAATTTTAATTAGCGTTTGATTTATATATATGGTAAGGAGGAGTTTGAAAATGTCTTTTTCTCAGTTCAATATTGATGCTTTTCGAGCCGTTAACGATTTAGGTAAACAGTACCCATTTCTCAATTCTACTATGACGTTCGTGGCAGAATATATGGTATATTTCTTAGCTTTAATTATTGTAGTGTATTGGTTTACTCGATCTAACCAAAATCGAATGATGATTGTTCAAGCGATGATTGCTTTTGTGATTGCTGAGGTTATCGGGAAAATAGCAGGGAAGTTTCATTCAAATTATCAACCATTTGCAGAGTTACCCAATGTTAATAAATTGGTAGAGCATGCTGTTGATAATTCATTTCCAAGTGACCATACAATTTTATTCTTTTCAATTTGTTTTTCATTTTGGCTTGTTCATAAAAAGATTGGTTGGTTATGGATTACACTTGCATTCTGTGTAGCCATTTCTCGTATCTGGGTAGGAGTTCATTATCCTTTCGATGTTATAACAGGTGCTATTTTAGGGATTGTTTCAGCGATAATTGCTTATTGGTTAGTACCGAAAGTTACTTTCTTGAAAAGAATACTTTCTATATATGAAAAAGGGGAAAACTACATTTTACCTGCAAAAGATAAATCAAAAAATTTTTAAGGAAAAACATCTGAATTATAAGTAGCTTTTTGCTTATAGTGTTAATTTGATGTTAGATAAAGATGCAACATTTCTAGGACAATTGAAGTGGCTTAAACTTGCCACTTCAATTGTCCTAGAATGACTGATTAAAAATATGGTTTATATATGTATCATAAATACGAATAACGTTTTCTTGGTAAGAATTTACTCATTACAATTTTTTTGGAAGACTAAACCTCATAGACATCCCCCATATCATTTTCGCTTCAAAAATGAATTTCATACTTAAGTTAAAACAGTTATAAGGGATAGGATAACATTGGTGTTCATTCCTTTTTGTAATAATTGTGGATATACATAAATGTTTTTTGGAAAACAATTTACAGTAATATTACGTTTTTTAGAGGAGAAATCAAGTTGTCAAAATCACTAATAAATATGATTTATTAGTGATTTTGACAACTTGAGAAAATAATTCGTTTATTATTTTGATTACAATATAAGGTAGTATTAGAATGTAGCGTGGAAAGTTAGAGAAAATAAACTGCATATCAAAAGGAGGATGCTTTTGGATAGTTATGTTTGGATTATGAATATCAGAATGAAAAACTATACAATTTAATGAGTGGTAGTGTACATTTGGACGTGTAATCCGCGATAGAAATCCTAATGGCAAATTATATCTTAAAGCAGTGTGTTAGGCTCTAACCAAAGGAACTGCGATGAACGTTAGGGATTTAGATATTCTACGTTTCAAACATAGCAAAGGTGTTAAATTCTGAATAATTAGAATTAAGTCAAATTAAATGGGGAGTCCTTATGAAGAAAATTTTAGTTATATTTCAAAATGGGAATTACTCGAGGCTATTTTTTGCATCTTTTACTTCACAAATGGGCAGTACAATTGGTTTAACTGCACTTATGTTTTATTTTTTAAATCGTTTTTCGCACCAACCTGCATATGCTACTATTACGGAGTTGATGTTGTCTTTGCCCACATTAGTAGTATTTTTTCTTGTTGGTGTAGTTACTGATAGGATTGATCGACAAAAAATAGCTCAAAATTGTGATTGGATCTGTTCTATATTATCGCTTTTATTATTGTGGTCTCTTTTTCTAAACTGGATGCCAGTAGCATTTGCGCTGTTATTTTTAAGAAGCATGGTAAAGAGCTTTTTTACACCCGCGCAATCATCCCTTGTACAGGGTGTTTTAACAAGAGATGATTATGCTACTGCAGTTGGTTTGAATCAGATGGTTACAAGTTTGTTTATGCTTTTTGGTAGTGGTATCGGGATTTATTGTTATTGGGTAATCGGTATTTATGGTGCAATCTTAATTGATGCAATTAGTTTTTTTATTAGTGCTCTTCTTATAAAATCTTGTAGAATGTCAGAAGAAATTCGTATGCCAAACGGAAAACATAATATCAAGGATTTGAACATTTCAATTGTAATGAAGGATTTTGTGAAGGGAATACGTTATATTTTGAACCACAACTTGTTACTTACACTTATCTCCGGATTTATAGTTTTCGGAATTTTAAATGGAGGGCTCTCAGTGATGCAGGTATTTATTTTAAAATACAAACTAGCCCCAAGAAACTATGAAGAAGTTTCAATTATATTAAGTATAGTCTTTGGTATCGGGATTTTACTTGGTAGTGTTATAGCATCTATACTTTCTCAAAAAATAAAGCTTTATCATTTACTAATTTTAGCTTTGTTTATTGGAGGAGGAGCGACTATTTTGAGCTCATTAGTCAATACAGTTTGGCTGTATGTTATTTGTACGGGCTTAGTTGCCCTAGCACTTCCGATGATTAATGTAGCTATTGGAGGTTGGATTCCAAAAATAGTAAATCCAAAAATGATGGGAAGAGTACACGGGTGTATTAATCCTTTGATGATGCTCTCACAGTCACTAACCTTACTTTTTATTGCTGGATTTTACCCAGGTATTCTTGCAGTTGAAACTCTTTTTTGGATAGTTGGCGGATGTTTAATATTTGTAGGAGTTTTTTACATGATTAGCATTCCACGATTAATGAAGGTAGAAAAATCAGCTAGCATAACGCTCGAATAATTGTAGTTGATCAATTAATTTAACTAGGATTTGTGAGGGGTTTTATGGAAATTTTTGTTACCAAAATTAAAGATATGAATGATCGAAAATTAGAAAAAATTTGTTCGTGGATAGATGAAGAGAAAAGATATAGAATAAAAAAATTTATTAATAAAAAAGATAAAATTAGAACCTTGATTGGTGAATTACTAGTAAGGACTCTAACAAATAAAAAGCTTAAAATCGGTAATGAAAGAATAGTATGGGGGAAAAATAATTATGGAAAACCTTATTTAAAGGGGTATCCGAATTATTACTTTAACATTTCACATTCGGGAGAATTTGTAGTATGTGCAATTAGTAATAACCCTATTGGAATTGATATTGAACAAATAAAACATATTGAATATGAAGAAATAGCAAAAAGTTTTTTCTGTGATAGTGAATATGCTTATATACAAAAAGGTGATGTTAATCATCAATTGAGGAAGTTTTATGAGGTATGGACATTGAAAGAGAGTTATATTAAATGCTATGGAAGCGGATTATCAATGTCACTAAAATCATTTTCTATTAATATAGATAGTCACAAAGCTGTTCATATATTTTTCGATAATAGAGAAAAGAGTAATTCTTATTCAATGGCGATTTTTGATATAGAGTTAGAATACAAAATGGCTGTATGTTCATTAAATGAAGAAATTTCTAGTAATATAACAGTGATTAACCAAGATATTATTATTAATGATTTTTACAAACTTTTATCAGATAGAGGTGCATTTTAATGATGTTATTTTGTTTGCCTTATGCAGGAGGATCCGAAGCGTTATATTATAAATGGGGTGATTATCTAACCCCATCTATAAATCTATGTCCAGTACTGTTAAAAGGAAGAGGGAAAAGATTCAATGAACCATTTTATAATAGCTTAGAAGAAGCGGTAGATGACATCTTTGATAATATTCGGGACAAAATATGTGAGGAAGATTATGCAATTTATGGACATAGTATGGGGAGCCTATTAGCGTATGAATTATACTATAAAATAATAGGAATGGGATTCAAGAAACCCAAGCATATCTTTTTTTCTGGATACAAAGCACCGAGTGAAAGGGAAAAGAAGGAGATAACTTATAATTTACCAAATAACGAGTTTAAAAATAGAGTTATAGAATTAGGGGGAACTCCAGAAGAATTAATTCGTAACGAAGAATTGTTCGAATTTTTCATTCCTTTACTAAAACATGATTTTAAAATAGTTGAAACATATGAATATAAAGAAAAAACGGACAAAATCACATGCGATATTACTGTATTAAACGGAATAGAAGATTTAATTAGTCTAAAAGGCATAATTGGTTGGAAGAAACATACTTGTGGAAATTTTAAGATTTATAATTTGGAAGGAAATCATTTCTTTATAAATAACAATGTAAAAAAAATTACAACAATAATAAATGATACGTTAACTGAGGTTGAGAACTACTCGCCACTTAGCAAAGCTTGAAGTGGGAGCTTCTCAGTTCCACGACGAAAGTAACCTTTCGTCTCCCTGAGCGTTACTTCGGGGTGTTACATCCCTAGATGTCCAACGCATGGATGTTCTGTTGGTACGGTTGATATTTTACGCAGGAACCGAATGGCTTGGTTTTCGCACTCTATTTTCTTCCTGCAACCTTCTATATCAAGTTATCAAAGAACTTCATATAGCAAGTTTATCAAAAGTTTTTGGCTATGCCAAACCGAAAGTCATCTCCGACCTATCGTAGGGCTACGCCCTTCACACGCTTGAGGAAGGAGAATTCTTTCGGGGAATACGTTAAATTAGATTCCTCAGATATATACCAATAGTTATCTTTACTTATTCATTTTCTTAATTATGTGCTGTAGTAGCGTTATCTGTAACTTGTGATATGAGGTTTAATATTTGTCTTTAATTTAATTATCGTAAAAAAATTCTGATTATTTTAATTTTTTAGATAAATTTTTATCATATGTTTTTTGCATGAAAATAAGGAAATTTTTCTCGTAGTAAGTTAAATTCTTTTATAGAATTCCTTTTAGTAACTTCTAAATAGGGGGGATTGTATACCTTGTTATGAACGATGAATTTTTTATTTAATTCATTCTCTATATTTTTAACAGTAATAAAATAATAAATAATTTTGGTAATGGATAATTACTAAAAAAGGGGAAATCCAACATGTCTATTAAGAATTCTGGTGAAATAAACAAGGGTGGTATAAGAACTTACGATGAGATTACAGTAGCAGAGCAAGATATGATATTAAATAAATTCAATTCTACAAAAACCGAATATCCAAGAAATAAGACCATAAACCAGCTATTTGAAGAACAAGTGGAGAGAACACCTGAAAATATTGCAGTTGTGTTTAAAGATAAACAACTCACATACAGGGAACTTAACGAGAAATCCAATCAATTAGCAAGGATGTTAAGGAATAAGGGTGTTAATACAGACGCTATTATAGGATTAATGATTGATAGATCACTTGAAATGATAATTGGAATAATGGGTATTTTAAAATCTGGAGCAGCTTACCTCCCAATTGATCCTGATACTCCAAAAGCAAGAATTGATTATATGTTACGGGATAGTCATACCATGATTTTATTGACTCAAGAGAAATTCATTAAGAAAATCGAATATGATTTAGAAATAATTAATTTGGACGAGCTAGATTCAAGTGACTTAAGTACAGATAATCTGAAACATGTAAATCGTTCTGATGATACAGCTTATATTATTTATACATCGGGTTCTACTGGAATACCAAAGGGAGTTATCATTTCGCATTATAGTGCTATCAGAGTCGTTCGAAATACAAATTACATAGAAATAAAAAATAATGATACCATTCTGCAGCTTTCGAATTATTCTTTTGATGGATCAATTTTTGATATATATGGTGCGCTGTTAAATGGGGCGAAATTAGTAGTGATAGAAAAAGATACAGTCACGGATATAAATAAGCTTGGAAATATAATTAAGCAAGAAAACATAAACGTGATGTTTATTACAACTGCTTTATTTAATGCGCTTGTAGATATGAAAATAGATTGTTTAATCAATATAAGAAAAATATTATTTGGTGGAGAAAGAATTTCAGTCTCCCATGCAAGAAAAGCATTAGAATTTCTGGGGAAAGATAAACTCATTCATGTATACGGACCAACGGAAAGTACTGTTTTTGCCACATATTACTTTATAAATGAAATAGATGAGAATGTTGACACTCTACCTATAGGTAAACCGTTAGCAAATACTTCAGTTTACATAGTAGATGAAAAGAAAAATTTACTGCCTATTGGTGAACCTGGAGAACTTTGTATTTCTGGTGATGGATTAACTAAAGGGTACTTAAATAATGAGCAGCTAACATTAGAGAAATTCGTTAAAAACCCATTTGCAGAAGGAGAGCGTTTATACCACACAGGAGATTTGGCTAGGTGGTTACCTGATGGGAATATTGAATTTATAGGAAGAATTGACCATCAAGTAAAGGTTCGGGGATTTAGGATTGAACTTGGAGAGATAGAGAGTCAGTTATTAAAGCATCAAAATGTAAAAGAAACTGTAGTTGTAGCAAGAGAAGAAAAGGACAAGAGCAATTATATTTGTGCATATCTAACATTAGTAGGAGAAGTTACGGTTGAAGAATTAAGAAGATTTTTAGGTGAAAAGTTACCTGATTATATGATTCCTACTTATTTTCTTAAGTTAGATAAAATGCCGTTAACAGCAAATGGAAAAATAGATAAAAAGTCTTTACCTGAACCAGATCGAAGTTTTAATACCGAGGTTGAATATGAGGAACCAAGAAATGAGATTGAAAAACAGCTCGTTTTAATGTGGCAGGAAACTTTGAATCTAAATAAAGTTGGTATTAATGACAGTTTTGCAGTTCTTGGTGGGCATTCAATAAACGCAATGGAGCTTTTATCTAAAATGAATGACAGGTTAAGTGTTGATTTACCATTAAAGGAACTGTTTAAATTATCTACAATAAAGAAAATAAGTGCTTACATCGAAACAAACAAGGGAGAAATTATAGAGAACCGACAATTTACAAAAACTACAGATTTAAAGAATTTACATGAACCTTTCCCACTTACAGGTATACAATTAGCCTATTTAATAGGTAGAGATCCGGCTTTTGAAATTGGTGGAGCAGCTACAAATTTAACGGTTGAATTTGAAATAGATATTAATATAGATAGGTTTAATAGTGCATTACAAAAATTAATTAATAGACATCCAATACTAAGAACAATAGTTTTTGAAAATGGAACACAAAGAATCTTAGAAGGAGAACTATTTTATTCTGTAGACACAGTAGATGTAAGGAATTTAAATCAAGAAGATATAATGATACGTATATTGGAACAAAGACAAAAAATGATAGCTAAAATCATAGATCCAAGTACTTGGCCATTATTTGAGATAAAAGCATTTATATTACCCAATAATCAAAAATATTTTTGTTTAAATATAGATCCACTAATTTGTGATGACAGTAGTATGAAAATATTAATCAAGGAATTTAAAATGTTTTACAATCAGCCAAGTCTGCAGCTGCCTGAGCTGGAGTATAATTTTAGAGACTATGTTTTAGCAACCAATGAATTTAGGCAATCTAATCGATATAAAAAAGATGAGAAGTACTGGTTAAATAAATTGGATAATTTCCCAAGTGCACCAGCATTGCCTTTAAAATGCAACCCATTAGAAATTGAGAAACCTACATTCAATAAATGTTCGGAATTTTTAGAACGTGAAACATGGGATAAATTAAAACAAAAAGCAAGAGAAAAAAATCTTACCCCTACATCGGTTTTATGTGCTGCATATGCTTATGTCCTAGCATATTGGAGTAATCAGAGTCAATTTGCAGTAAATTTAACTGTTTTTAATCGGATACCGTTTCATCAAGACGTAAAAAAAATCATTGGGGATTTCACAACTCTAATGTTATTAGATATTAATGCGAAAGATAGTATTGATTCATTTTGGAAATTTGCTGCGAAGGTACAGGATACATTGTTAGAAGCCCTTGAACATAGACATTATGATGGTGTGGATTTTATAAGAGCTATTGGGAAAAAACATAGAATGGTTAATCAAGCTATAATGCCTGTTGTATTTACAAGTGTATTGAGTGAGGACTCAGATGATTCATTTAATCATTTGATAGATTTTGAAAAAATTAAATTTTTTAGTACAAGAACATCCCAAGTTTATATAGATAACCAAGTTTATGAATTAAATGGAGGTTTATATATTACATGGGATTACGTTGAACAATTATTTGAGATTAATGTTATTAAATCAATGTTTGAACAATATATAAATGTATTAAATCAGGTTATATTTCATGATCAAGTGTCAGGTATTAACCTTAGTGAGAATAGCATAAAAGTTATTGAAACCTATAATGATACAAACAAAAAGTTTGATAAGTGTACTTTACATGAAATGTTTGTGAATCGAGCAAAACTAGTACCAGATAAGGTAGCTGTAATTCATCATGATGATTCGATAACTTATAAAGAACTAAATGAAAAATCGAATCAAATTGCAAGATACTTAATGGATAAGGGAGTTAGAAAAGGTGATTACATTGGTGTGATAGGTAAGCGATGTATAGATACCATTATAAATTTGTTTGCTGTTTTAAAGGCTGGAGCAGCATATATACCGCTTGATCCTGATTATCCTGAAGAAAGAAAAGAATATATAAAAAAGAAAAGTAATTGTAAGTTCTTTATAACACCGTCTACCTATAAAGATGAAAATATTAGGGAATATTCTGGTGATGAAGTCAATATAAAAGTAGATGAAACAGATATGGCATATGTTATTTTTACTTCTGGTAGTACAGGGAAACCTAAAGGAGTTCAAATAACTCATGGTGCAGCAACAAATACAATTATAGATATTAACGAAAAATTCTGTGTGACAGAAAATGATAAAATTATGGGGATTTCTTCACTGTGCTTTGATTTGTCAGTTTATGATGTTTTTGGTGCATTGAGCTGTGGAGCGGCCCTTGTAATTATAGATGATCAAAGGGATGTATATAACCTAAAAAAAGTTGTAAAGAAAGAAGGAATCACAATTTGGAACTCAGTTCCAGCAATTATGGAACTGACAGTGGACTTATATAATGATGGTGAACAGGATGATAGTCTAAGGCTTGTATTGCTTAGTGGGGACTGGATACCGCTGGAACTTCCTCAGAAGATAAAGAAAACTTTCAAAAATGCGGAAGTTATTAGCTTAGGTGGAGCAACTGAGGGGTCAATATGGTCCATATATTACCCTATTAAGGAAATTAAGGGTGATTGGAAAAGTATACCATATGGAATGCCGTTGGCTAACCAGAAAATTTATGTATTAAATCAAAATAAGCAATTGTGTCCCGTAGATGTAGAGGGAGAATTGTACATTGGTGGAGTGGGAGTAGCAAGTGGGTATATAAATGATATTGAAAAAACTAAGATGTCATTTATTTCGCACGAAGAATTAGGATATATTTACAAAACTGGTGATTATGGTGTGTTAAAAAAGGACGGATATGTCGAATTTTTAGGAAGAAAAGACAGTCAAGTTAAGATAAGGGGATATAGGGTAGAATTAGGGGAAATTGAAAATTGTATAATCAAATATAAAGGTGTAAATAAAACAGTAGTAATTGACTATACAAACGATAATAAAATGAAAAGCCTGTATGCTTTTGTAGTTTCAGATGAAGACATAAACCCAAATGAACTAAAACAATATTTGCAAAATCAGCTCCCGAATTATATGATTCCATCAAGATTTTTCAAAATAGATGAAATACCATTGACTGTAAATGGGAAAGTAAATAAGAGTATTTTGGGGGAATTAATAAAAAATCATGAACTAGATGAAGTTGCAGCAACTACATGTGAAGAAGCAGAAAATGAAATTCAAGCCCAAATATTAGATATATGGAAAGATGTATTTGGAATAGAAAACATAGGAATAGATACTAATTACTATGAAATAGGCGGAGATTCATTAAAAGCGATATCGATTGTTACTGAAATTAAAAAGAGAATGAATATAGAGGTGCCTATAGGAGAAATATTTAAAAATGACACTATAAAGGTATTAGATCAATATTTGAAAAATAGCCAAGACAATCATAGGGGAAATATGATTGAAAGGGTATCGAAAAAGGATTATTATGCTACATCGCCTTCTCAAAAACGAATGTACATGCTTTCTATGATGGAAAATAATAGAGGAGCATATCATATTCCTATGGCGTTACTTGTCGAAGGTGAAATCGAATGTAATAGACTTGAAAATGCATTTAGAAAATTTATAGATAGACATGAAATCCTGAGAACAGGATTTGAAGTATTAGATAATGAATTAGTTCAAAAGGTTTATGATAAAGTTGATTTTGATTTGGAATACCAATGTTTAGATATAGTCGTAACAGATGATGAAGGTTTAAGAGATTTAACTAGCAAAATGTGTAAGGAATCAACAAAGCCTTTTGATTTAAGTAAACCATCATTAATGAGAGCTAAACTAATTAAAATCGGAGTAGAGAAGCATATATTGGTTGTTAACTTCCATCACATAATAGCAGATGGGGTATCACAAGGAATATTTATGAATGAAATACTCGATTTATATAACAATCTTGATTTACCTAAGATAAATATACAATACAAGGATTATGTAGAATGGAATAATACGTATAATCAATCTAATGCTATAAAAAAACAAGAGCAATATTGGCTGAATTTATACAGTCATCTGCCATCTAAATTAGAATTACCTTATGATTATAGAAAAGAAAATATTGATACCTTTGCAGGAGAAAATGCATACTTTCATATAGAAAAAGAGTTATCTGAACAGATAAGAAGGGTAGCTAAGGATACAGGGTCAACTTTATATATGCTTATGCTTAGCGCTTATCATATATTACTTCATAAATATACTGGAAAAACTGATATCGTTGTCGGAACAGCAGCATCAGGTAGGTTACATCAAGATTTACAAAATATTTTTGGTGTGTTCGTCAATACTATTGCTTTAAGAAACAATATAGATGCTACAAAAAGTTTTAAAGAAATTTTGGAACAGGTAAAAGAAAATACAATTACAGCATTTGAAAACTCAGAGTATCAGTTTGATGAACTAGTTCGCAGTATAGACTATGAAAGAGACTCTAATAGAAACCCTTTATTTGATACTATGTTTGTATTGGAAGACGCTAAATTATTTACTAAGAAGCAAGGTGCTTTAAATCTTAGTCCAATAATATTTGAATTAGATAATGCAAAATTCGATATCACTTTTAATATTTTAGATTATGACGATGAGATCGTGTTAAATGTCGAATATAGTACTGGATTATTCAAAAGAGACACAATATTAAGAATGACAGAAAATTATATTAATATTCTGAGGGAAATATCAAGGAATCTTTCGATAAGTGTAAATAAAATAGATATGATCCCACAAGAAGAAAAGCACTTTTTATTGTATGAACATAACGATACAAATGTAGATTTCTCTAAAAACCAGTTAATACACAAGTTATTTGAAGAACAAGTAGAACGAACGCCAGATAGCATTGCAGTTGTTTTTGAAGATAAGAAATTGACATATAGGGAGTTAAATGAAAAATCTAATCAATTGGCAAGAGCGTTAAGAGAAAATGGTGTTGGTTCTGATAAAATAGTAGGAATATTATTAGAACGTTCAGTTGATGTGATTGTGGGAATTATGGGGATTTTAAAAGCTGGTGGTGCGTATTTACCAATTGATCCTACATATCCTATAGATAGAATTAAATATATACTTCAAGATAGTCAAACTGAAATATTATTGACCCAGGATAAATTAATTAATTTAGTTGATTGTACAGAAGTTGATGATATTAGCATTATTAATATTCATAATGAGCATTTGTTTAAATACGGAACCGAAAACTTACGTATTGATAGCAGCAGTAAAGATTTAGTCTATGTCATTTATACATCTGGTTCTACTGGAAAGCCAAAAGGAGTTATGGTGGAGCATCATTCATTGGTGAACTTATGTAATTGGCATAATTCCTTCAATGAAATAAGTGAAACTGATAAAAATGCTAGTTATGCAAGTATAAGTTTTGATGCATTTGCTTGGGAAGTATTTCCTTATATCATAGCGGGTGCAGAGATTCATATTATAAATGATAATTTAAAATTAGATATTACGAAATTAAACAAATATTTTATTGAAAAAGAGATTTCAATAAGCTTTTTACCTACACAAGTATGTGAACAATTTTTAATGCTTGAGAATACATCTTTAAGAAGATTATTAACAGGTGGAGATAAACTAAATTATTTTGAAAATAAAAGTTACCAGATTGTTAATAACTATGGTCCTACAGAGAATTCAGTAGTAACAACAAGCTTTATTATAGAAAATTCTTATGACAATATACCGATAGGAAAACCAATATGTAATACAAAAGTCTTTATTTTAAACGAATCTAATGGGCTTTGTCCATTGGGAGTGCCAGGCGAGCTTTGTATCAGCGGAGAAGGTTTGGCCCGTGGTTATTTAAATAGACCAGAGCTCACAGCAGAAAAATTCATTCCAAATCCGTTCATTCCAGGAGAGAGAATGTATCGAACAGGAGACCTTGTGAGAATGTTACCTGATGGAAATATTGAGTTTTTAGGAAGAATTGACCATCAAGTGAAAATTCGTGGTTTTAGGATTGAACTGGGTGAGATAGAGAGTCAACTTCTAAAACATAAGGAAGTAAAAGAAGCTGTTGTTATCGCAAGAGAAGATAATAGTCATCATCAATATCTATGTGCGTACTTTACTTCCGAATCATCGAAGGGCGAGACTAGGGTTCAAGAAATTCGAAAGTTTTTGGCAAAAGAGTTACCAGAGTATATGATTCCTGCTTTTTTTGTTCAGCTAGACAAGCTACCACTTACTACAAATGGGAAAGTGGATCGAAAGGCTTTACCAAGTCCTGATGAAAGCTCGGTTGCAGGAGTAGTAGAGTATGAGGCGCCAAGGAATACAGTCGAAGAAAAGCTTGTATCCATTTGGCAAGATATTTTAGATATAGAAAACATAGGAATTCAACACAACTTTTTTGAAATTGGAGGCCATTCACTGAAAGCGACTACGATGGTTTCTAGAATCCATAAGGAACTTATGGTGGAGATACCTTTAGGACAAATATTCCAAGCACCTACTATAAAAGGGATTGGAGAATTTATTGACTCTACAAAAGAAAGTGTATATGCATCCATCAAAAAAGTAGAAGAACAAGATTATTATCCGCTTTCATCTGCCCAAAGAAGACTCTACATTTTAAACAAAATAGAGGGTAGCGGAGTATCTTATAATATGCCTTTCGCTATGAAAATAAAAGGTGATTTAGATGTTCATCAGCTTGAACAGGCTTTCCATAAATTAATCGAAAGACATGAAGCTTTAAGAACTTCTTTTGTAATGGTAGATGGTGAACCAGTTCAAAAGATTGAAAAAGACATAGATTTCCAAGTGACGTATAGAGAAATGGGTACCAATAAGCTAGATGATATAATCAATGGATTTGTTAAACCGTTTGATTTGGAGAAGGCTCCTCTTTTACGGGTTGAAATCATACATGTTACAGATGATGAGCACGTGATGGTATTAGATATGCATCATATCATTTCAGATGGTGTATCAATGGGGATTTTCATGCAGGAATTAGCTGAATTATATAATGGTCAAAAATTATCTCCATTAAGCATTCAATATAAAGATTATTCTGCGTGGCAAAGAGGCTTGTTTACTCAAGAAGAAATCACAAAGCAAGAAAAGTATTGGATGAATGTGTTCAATGAAGAAGTACCAGTACTAAATATGCCAACGGACTATAAAAGGCCAAAAAGAAGAAGTTTTGCTGGAGATAGAATCAATTTAAAAATCAATAGTGAAACTTATAATCAGTTAAACAAGTTGGCTACAGAAAATGAAGTTACTATGTATATGCTGATGTTAGCAGGATACACGACTTTGCTTTCTAAATATTCAGGGCAAGAGGATATAGTAGTAGGATCACCAATTGCAGGAAGAAAACATGTAGATTTAAATAATGTAATGGGAATGTTTGTGAATACCCTTGCGATGAGAAATTATCCAAAGGGCAATAGATCTTTTAGAGAGTACTTAAAAGAAGTAAAAGAAAATACATTGAAAGCATATGAAAATCAGGATTATCAATTTGAAGAATTGGTAGAAAAGGTAAATGTAAGAAGAGACATTTCACGAAATCCACTATTTGATACGATGCTGGTATTTCAACACACTGATAATATGCTATTAAATTTGGATGGACTAAAGGTTAGCATGTTAGAAGATCAGAGGAAAATAGTTAAGTTTGATATTACTATACATGTAAGTGAGTTAGAGGACGGATTAGGATTAGAAATTGAATACTGTACGGCTCTCTATAAAAAGGAAACAATAGAGAGGTTTTTAGAGCATTTTATAAACGTCTTAAGAGAAGTAGTAGAAAATCCAGAACAGAAATTAAGTGAAATAAATATATTAACAGAGAAAGAAAAAAGTAAGTTATTAAACGAATTTAATAATACCAAAGGAAAATATGCTAAAGAAAAAACACTTCCAGAGCTTTTTGAAGAACAGGTAGAGAAGACACCTAATAATGTGGCACTTGTTTTTGAAAATCAAAGTATAACATATAAAGAGCTAAACGAAAGGGCAAATAGCCTTGCGCATATACTTCGCGAAAAAGGAGTTGGTCCTGACGTAGTAACGGGAATAATGGTGGAACGCTCTATTGAAATGATAGTAGGTATAATGGGGATTTTAAAAGCTGGAGGAGCTTATTTACCGATTGATCCAACTTATCCTAGGACAAGAAAAGAATATATGTTACGTAATAGCCATATAGAGATACTATGCGTAACGAATGAGGTTCATAGCGATATATCTTTTCATGGACAAATTATACAATTAGATAAGTTAGAATATAAAGAAAATAGAGCGAATATCAGTAAATTAAATAGTCCCCGAAATTTAGCTTATGTAATATATACATCAGGTTCTACAGGGAATCCTAAAGGGGTAATGATAGAACAAAATAGTGTAAATAACTTAGTCAATGGGTTAAATGATGTAATTTATAAAAGGTTCAATACTAATGTTAATGTCGCGTTGCTAGCACCATTTATATTTGATGCATCGGTGAAACAAATATTTGCAACATTACTTTTAGGGCATACCTTATTTGTTGTGCCAAAGGAAGTAAGTTGGAATGCAATGAGTTTAATTGAGTATTATGCAACAAATAAAATACATGTATCGGATGCTACTCCGGCACATTTAACAATGCTTAGCTATGTAAATAAAATAGAACAAGAATTAGAAATTAAAGAATTTATTGTAGGAGGAGAGGCATTAACGCCTTATTTAATCAAAGGTTTATTTGGAAAGTTTGCTGATTTTAAACCTAATATCACAAATGTTTATGGGCCTACAGAGTGTTGTGTAGATTCCACAAGTTATAGAATTGAGTTTGATCAAATAAGCGGTGATAAGGTAATTCCGATTGGAAAACCAATTTTAAACACTAATATATATATATTAGACAAGGGAAATAATCTTCAGCCAATTGGAGTAGCTGGGGAACTGTGTGTATCAGGTGAGGGGATAGCAAGAGGATATTTGAATAATCTAGAATTAACAGCTGAAAGGTTTATTGAAAATCCATTTAATAACGGTAAATCTATGTATCGAACTGGAGATCTTGCAAGGTGGTTACCTGATGGGAATATAGAATTTTTAGGACGGATAGATCATCAGGTGAAAATACGTGGTTATCGAATTGAACTTGGAGAAATAGAAAGTCAACTGTCAACTCATCAAGATATCGAAGAAACGATTGTTATAGCTAGAGAAGATAAGGAAAGTAATCAATATTTATGTGCGTATATCGTTTCACAAAAAGAATTACATGCAAGGGAAATTCGAGAATATTTAGAACAGAAACTTCCGGATTATATGATTCCTGGATATTTTGTGAAATTAGATAAACTTCCGTTGACAACGAACGGGAAAGTAGACAGAAAAGCACTTCCTGAACCAGATGGAAGTATTAATACTGGGGTAGAGTATGAGGAACCGAGAAATGAAGTGGAAGAAAAGCTCGTTGAAATTTGGAGAAGTATTATTGGGATAGAGGATATAGGGATTAATCATAATTTCTTTGTATCTGGAGGAGATTCCATTAAGGCAATCCAAATTATATCTAGATTATCTAGAATTGGTCTTAAACTAGAAATGAAAGATTTATTTGCAAATCCAAAAATTAAAAATCTTGGAAAATATATAAAACGAGAAAAGAAAGAACAAAAGGTTCATGAAATAGTAAAGGGGGAAGTAGAATTAACCCCGATACAAAGCTGGTATTTTGAGAAAAACCAAGAAGAGATACATCATTTTAATCAATCGTTCATGCTATTTAGAGAAAATGGATTTGATGAAAAACAGATAGAAGAAGTATTTAATAAAATTATGGAACATCATGATGCTTTACGCATGATATATAAAGAAAAAGAGGGAGAAATAATTCAATATAATAGGGGTTATGACAAGAACCTATTTGATTTATATATTCATGATGTTAAGGGCGTTGAGAATAAGGAAGAGAAGGTATATGAAATTGCTACAAATATTCAAAAAGAGATGGATATTAAAGAAGGTAAACTTGTAAAGCTTTGTATATTTAAATCGGATGAAGGAGATCATCTTCTGATTGCGATTCATCACCTTGTAGTGGATGGAGTATCATGGAGAATCCTACTCGAAGATTTGGAGACTTTATATTCACAACTAGAAAAGGGTGAAAAGCTAGAAATAGGATTCAAAACAGATTCCTATAAAGAATTTGCATCAAAGTTAAAAGCTTATAGCGTGAGTAGGGAATTAATGAAAGAAAGGGAATATTGGACAAGTATATCAAAAGAGAATGTACAGTTTATCCCTAAAAAGAAAGAAATCACAAAAAACAACTTTGAAAATAGTAGTACAGTAAGTATTACATTAGATAAAGAACTCACTACATCTTTACTTAGAAATACAAATAGGGCATATAACACAGAAATAAATGATATTTTATTAACAGCTTTAGCAGTTGGAACCAGAGAATTGACGGGGAAATACAAGCTAAAAGTAAATATGGAAGGGCATGGAAGAGAGGACGTAATAGAGAATTTCGAAATCAATAGGACTGTTGGCTGGTTCACGACGATGTATCCAGTGCTTTTAGATATAGGGAATGAAAATGAACTTTCGACCAACATAAAGACAGTTAAAGAAACTTTGAGGAAAATACCAAATAAAGGAATAGGTTATGGGGTATTAAAACATTTAGCAAAAGATAAGGGATTTATGAATGAAGAAAAGGCACCAATTTCATTTAACTATTTAGGTGAATTGGATCAAGATATTAACAGGAGAGAATTCTCTGCATCGAAATGGTCTATAGGTGAAACAGTGGGTAAGAAAATTAATAGGAATACATCTATAGAAATGAATTCAATGGTTTTAAATGGTGAATTGGTTATTCATACAACATTTAATGAATTAGAATACAGTGAAAAAATGATAAAGGACTTAAATCAGAAATATAAAGAAAGTCTTGAAATGATAATTAATCATTGTGCGAATAAAGTAGAACCAGAACAAACACCTTTTGATTATGGAGATATAAATATAACATTAGAAGAACTTGAAGAAATAAAAGAAAAATACAATGGTTTTATTATTGAGAAAATATATCCGTTAGCAAATATGCAAAAAGGGATGTTATTCCACGCATTAGAAGATAAAAATTCAAGTATGTATTTTGAACAAATTGTAATGGATATAAAAGGGACTGTGGATGTAGATATTTTAGAAAAATCATTTAATACAATAATGAGGAGACACGAAATATTAAGAGCAGCATTTGAGTATGAATTAGTGGAGGAACCAAGACACGTCATACTTCAAGATAGAAAAGTAGGTTTCAAACATTATGATATTCAAGACGAAAGCATTGAGCAGAAAACAAAGTTTATAGAGAATTATTTACAAAATGATAAACAAAAAGGCTTTAATTTAAGTGAAGACACATTAATGAGAATTAGCTTAATTCAAATGAATCAGGATTCATATAAATTGGTATGGAGTCATCATCACATATTGTTAGATGGATGGTGTCTTGGGATTATATTAGGTGAGTTATTTGATGTTTATGGAAGAAAGATGAAAGGTGAAGATAGCCATTTAGCGGAGCCAACACCATATAGTGATTATATAAGATGGCTGGAAGAACAGGATAAAGAAGAAGGATTAGCACATTGGAAGAGCTATTTGGATGGATATGAAGAACAAGCACAGGTTCCTAAAATCTTGAATAAAGTTAATGAGTATAAAAGAAAAGAAAAAATGATAGAATTTTCAAAAGCAATGACCCGTAACATTATTCAACTCGCAAATAGAAATCAAGTTACTTTTAATACCGTACTGCAGGCAATTTGGGGCATTCTTTTAGCGAGGTACAATAATATAGAA
Source organism: Bacillus cereus group sp. MYBK195-1 (assembly GCF_051916605.1). Classification (NCBI taxonomy): domain Bacteria; kingdom Bacillati; phylum Bacillota; class Bacilli; order Caryophanales; family Bacillaceae; genus Bacillus; species Bacillus cereus group sp. MYBK195-1. The sequence continues at coordinate 197,320 of NZ_JBQAGZ010000004.1, forward strand.
GATGTTGTATTTGGAACAGTCGTATCAGGAAGAGAGGCAAAAGTAGAAGGAATTGAAGCGATGGTAGGATTATTCATTAATACAATTCCGACTCGAGTTAAACTGGAAAAAGATAGTAGTTTTAAAGAGGTTTTAAGAAATGTCCAGGATGAATCAATAGAAAATAATAAATATAACTATATAAATTTAGCTGAAATTCAATCTTTACATGATCTAAAAAGAAATTTAATTGATCATGTAATGGTATTTCAAAATTATTCACTGGATGATAGTAGTTTTAATCATGCAGAAAGTAATACAGGTTTTATGTGTCAAAATATAAGGGGAGAAGAGCAAACCAATTATGGATTCAACATTGTAGCAATTCCTGGAGAACAGTTAGTATTAAAATTAACTTATAACGAAAAGATTTATCCACAGGAAATAATAGACAATATAGAAATGCATCTTAAAAAAGTAACGGAACAAGTTGTTATAAATGAGGATAAGAAATTAAATGAGATAGACATAATCCCAGAGAAAGAGCGAGATGTATTATTGTATAAATTTAATGATACAAAGACGAATTATCCGAAGGATAAGACTATACATCAGCTGTTTGAGGAACAGGTAGAGAAAACGCCTAATCATATTGCCGTTGAATTTGAAGGCACTAAAATGACGTATCAAGAATTAAATGAAAGGTCTAATCAAGTTGCTAGATGGTTACGAGATAAAGGAATTACTGCAAATACAATTGTGGGAATTATGGTTGAGAGATCCCCTGAGATGATAATTGGAATAATGGGTATCTTAAAATCAGGTTCAGCTTATTTGCCGATAGATCCTAAATCTCCTCAGGATAGAATTAAATTTATGATACAAGATAGTGATATTCAAATTCTATTAACGCAGGAGAAGTTCATTAATGATTCCTCATTGGATGTAGAGATGGTTAGTTTAGATAAGAGTGAGAATTTTCAATTGAGTAAAGAGAATTTAGCTCCTATAAATGATTCTGAGAACATAGCTTATATCATATATACATCGGGCTCTACTGGAGTACCAAAAGGTGTGGTTACATCACATTCTAATGCAGTAAGGGTTGTTCGTGACACAAACTATATTAAGATTGATGCAGATGATATTATTTTACAGCTTTCAAATTATTCTTTTGATGGATCCGTATTTGACATCTACGGTGCATTGTTAAATGGTGCAAAATTAGTGATGGTATCAATAGATACAGTATTGAATTTAAGTAAGCTAACAAAATTAATAAAAGAAGAAAAAATTAGTGTTATGTTTATAACTACAGCCTTATTTAATACATTGGTTGATTTAGAAATAGAGTGTTTATCTAATATAAGAAAAATCCTCTTTGGTGGTGAAAGAATTTCAGTATCACATACAAAACGAGCATTGGAGTATTTAGGGAAAGATAAGCTGATTCATGTATACGGTCCGACAGAAAGTACTGTTTTTGCTACGTATTATTGTATAAATGAAATCAATAAAGAATTCGACACAATACCAATTGGGAAGCCATTAGCAAATACTTCAGCATTTATAGTAGATGGAAATCAGAGACTACTTCCAATCGGCGTAGCTGGAGAACTTTGTTTAAGTGGAGCAGGATTGGCTCATGGATATTTAAACCGACCAGATTTGACAGCAGAAAAGTTTGTCTCAAATCCATTTATACCAGAAGAAAAAATGTATCGAACAGGGGATCTCGTTAGGATGTTGCCTGATGGAAATATTGAGTTCTTAGGTAGAATAGATCATCAAGTGAAAGTTCGTGGTTTCAGGATTGAACTTGGTGAGATAGAGAGTCAGCTACTTAAATATAAAAAAGTAAAGGAAGCTATTGTTATCGTAAGAGATGATATTCATGGTGAAAAATATATATGCGCTTACTTTACTTCTGAAACATGGAAAGATGAATTAATAATTCAAGAAATTAGAAAGTATCTAACTAAAAAGCTTCCAGAGTATATGATTCCTGCATTTTTTGTTCAACTTGATAAGCTACCGCTAACTACAAATGGGAAAGTAGACCGAAAGTCATTACCAAAGCCTGATGGGAATGTAACAACTGAGGCAGAGTACGTAGCACCAAGTAATTTTGTAGAAGAGACTATTATTTCAATTTGGGAAGAAATCCTAGGCATCAAATCTATTGGAATTTCTCATAACTTCTTTGAAATAGGAGGAAATTCACTGAAGTTAATGAGTGCTGTTGCTGCTATTAATAAAGTTTTAAATACAGATATAAGCATTCACAATTTCTTTGAGAATCCAAGTGTAATGGGTTTAGCAAATTATATCCTATCAACTGAACATGATCGTCAAAATAGTTCTTATGATTATGTTGAGGAAGAGGTATAACGGTTTAAAATGAAATTCATTTCTTTTGGAGGTAAAAGATATTAGTAATAGGTGTAAAAAGGCAGATTTTCTATAATGTTGATTGTTTTGAGATTTCAGATTTAATTATAAGAAAAGGGGATTTATCCTAGGAAAACTGTACAATCTATACTTCTTCTCAGCAGAGAAAAAGGAATAGATTGTGCAGTTAAGCTAGGCCCAATGGTTTGAATTTCAAAGATGTATATGAAATTTGATAGTTGTTTTAGTTATTTACTAATAGTGTGAGAAATTGAATGGGCACCGCGAAGGGAATGATTCTAGTTATGGATATTAAAGGGTTTATAAATGATTTGAAAAAATCAAACATTTTCTTATATCAGAATCAAGGGAAGATAAAAATTATTGGACCTCGTGAACTAATAACAGCTGAATTAAAGGGGAAAATAAAGTTATATAAAGAAAAAATTATTATAGCTTTAAAAAATGAAGATATAGAAAAAAAGAATGAAATTCCAAAAGCGAAACAATCAGAAAATAATTGTTATACCTTATCAATGGCACAAAAAAGGATGCTTATTTTAAATAATTTGGAATCTAAAGGTACGACATATAATATTCCTTTAGTTATCAAAATCGTGGGCGATTTTCAAATGCAAGTTTTTGAGAATGCTTTTAAGGTACTAATTGATAGACATGAAGCATTAAGAACATCCTTTGTAATGATTGATGGAGAACCAGTTCAAAAGATAGAAAAAGAAATAGATTTTAAAATTGAATATAGTGAATTAGGAGAAGATAGCGTATCAGAACGAGTGGCACGATTTATAAGACCTTTTGATTTAGAGATAGCGCCGCTTCTAAGGGTAGAGATTTTACGTGTTAATCAGAATGAGCATATCATGATGCTTGATATGCATCATATTATTTCAGATGGAGTATCAATGGGCATTTTAATGAAGGAGTTAGCTGATTTAGTTAGAGAAAAAGAATTAGCACCATTAAAAGTTCAGTATAAAGACTATTCGGAATGGCAAAAAGAATACTATAAAGGAGATAACATAAAGCAGCAGGAGGAATATTGGCTCAAGGTATTTGAGGGTGACATTCCAGTTCTGAATATGCCAACTGATTTTCCAAGACCACAAATACAAAGTAGTGAGGGAGATAGGCTTGGTTTTGAAATAGATTCTGAACTAACAAAGAAACTTAAATTTCTTGCAAGGGAAAATGGAGTTACTATGTATATGCTTCTTTTAGCAGTATATAAAACGCTTCTTTCTAAATATACAAGGCAAGAGGACATAATAGTTGGTTCACCAATTGCGGGAAGAACACATGATGATTTAAAAAATACAATTGGCATGTTTGTCAATACCCTTGCAATGAGAAGTTATCCAAAAGCAGATACTAAATTCATTGATTATTTAAAACAAGTAAAAGAAAACACATTAAATGCTTATGAGAATCAAGAATATCAATTTGATACATTAGTAGAGAAACTAAATTTAAGAAAAGAAACAAGTAGAAGCGCATTGTTTGATACGATGTTTGATATACAAACTCAAAATAATTTTGAGTTTAATATAAATGGAGTAACCACTGAGGTTTGCGATATTGATTTTAATGTGGCGAAATTTGATTTAAGTCTTACGGCGATAGAATATACAGATCATTTGAAATTTGATTTGCAATATTGCACAAAATTATTTAAAAAAGAAACAATCAAAAGACTTGCAGGTCATTTAGTAAATGTAATAAAGGAAATTACCAATAATCCGGGGCTTAAATTAGGAGAAATAAATTTACTTTCAGAAGAAGAAACGGAAATCATATTACACAAATTTAATGATACTATGGCCGAATTTCCTAAAAATAAGACCTTAAACCATGTATTTGAAGAGCAGGTTCTAAAAACACCAAATCATATTGCAGTTATATTTGAAGAGGAACAATTAACATATAAACAACTAAATGAAAAAGCAAATCGACTGGCAAGGTTGCTTAGAAAAAATGGTGCAAAGCCGGATACTGTAATAGGAATTATGGCGGATAAATCCCCAGAAATGATAATTGGCATATTGGCGATTTTAAAAGCTGGAGCAGCATATTTACCAATTGACCCTGAGTATCCTGAAGAAAGAATTGAATATATGCTAAAAGATAGTGAAGCAAAATTAGTTGTTACTCAGGAGCACTTACAATTCAAAGTAAGAACAGTTCCAGGTATTTTATTTAATGATGAAGAAATTAGTTCTTTAAATAAGGACAACCTAGAAAATTTAAATCATTCATCTGATTTAGCTTATTTAATATATACGTCAGGTTCTAGTGGAAAGCCTAAAGGGGTTATGACTACACATCGTAACGTCATTAACTATATTTATGCATTTTCAAAACAAATTACTTTAAATGAAGAAGATTCTATATTACAAGTAGTTTCATTTTCATTTGATGCTTTTACGGAAGAAACATTTCCTATTTTGGCTAATTCAGGGAAATTAATCATTAGTAAAAAAATTGGTGATCTGAACATAGATGAGCTAGTTAAAAATATTGAAAAATATAATGTGACTTTAGTAAGCTGTTCACCACTGTTACTCAATGAAATTGATAAAAATAAGCATTTAATACTTAATAAAAATATGAAATTTATTAGTGGTGGAGATGTTTTAAAGTATGAATATATAAAAAATATTATTGAGATTGCCGATGTTTATAATTCATATGGTCCTACAGAAACAACTGTTTGTGCAACATATTATAAGGTCAGTTCCAATGATTGTATGGGAATGAGTGTACCTATAGGTAAACCACTAAGCAATTATAAATTGTATGTTTTGGATAATAATGCTCAATTACTGCCGATAGGAATACCTGGTGAATTATATATAGGTGGAGAAGGTGTAGCGCGAGGATACAAAAATAAAAAAGAATTAACTGAAGAAAAATTCAAGTCTAATGCTTTTAGTTTAGGAGAACGAGTGTATCGGACTGGAGATTTAGTAAGATGGCTACCTGATGGAAATATTGAATTTTTAGGTAGAATAGATAATCAGGTAAAAATTCACGGTTTTAGAATTGAACTGGAAGAAATTGAATATCACTTATTAAGACAATCGAACATAAAAGAAGCTAAAGTAATTGATAAAGAGGGGATAGATGGAAACAGATATCTTTGCGCATTTATTACAGTTAATGATTTGAATGAAGAACTGAACTTAGATAAAGTGAGAGAGTTGCTTGCCAAAGAGCTTCCTGGTTACATGATTCCTTTGCATTTCATAGAGATGGAAAAATTGCCGATTACACTTAATGGAAAATTGGATGTGAAAGCATTACCGGAACCAGATTTCAATAAATTTATAGAAAATCATTATGAAGCACCTCGAAATCTAGTAGAAGAGAAGTTGGCTTTAGTGTGGAAGGACGTTTTGGGTATAGAGAAAATTGGAATAAATCATAACTTCTTTGAAGCTGGAGGACATTCACTAAAAGCTTTTTCATTGGTATCAAAGATACACAAAGAATTAAATGTTGAAATACCATTAAAACAAATATTTAATTTTCCTACTATCAAAGGCATTGGCGAATATATAAAAGGGAAAGAAACGAGTACTTACTCAAAAATAAAGAAAGCTGAGGAAAAGCAATTTTATAATCTTTCATCGGCTCAAAAAAGGCTATATATTTTAAATCAAATAGAGGATAGTGGAATTACTTACAATCTACCAGTTGTTATACAAATGAAGGGGCGCTTTCAATTGGACACTTTTGAAAAAGCCTTTAAAGCATTAATTGATAGACATGAAGCATTAAGAACTTCTTTTGTAATGATTGATGGAGAACCAGTTCAAAAGATAGAAAAAGAAATAGATTTTAAAATTGAATATAGTGAATTAGGGAAAGAGAACGTATCAGAACGAGTGGCGCGATTCATAAGACCCTTTAATCTAGAGGTAGCTCCTCTTCTAAGGGTAGAAATCGTACAAGTTAGTCAGGATGTGCATATCATGATGCTTGATATGCATCATATTATTTCAGACGGAGTATCAATGAGCATTTTGATGAAAGAGTTAACAGATATATTTGGAGAAAAAAAATTAGCGCCATTAGAAATTCAATATAAAGACTATTCAGAATGGAAAGAAAAGTTTTGTAACGGTGATAATATAAAGAAACAGGAGGAATATTGGCTTAAAGTATTTGAGGATGAGATACCAGTTCTGAATATGCCAACTGACTTTCCAAGACCACAAATACAAAGTAGCGAGGGAGATAGATTAAGTTTTGAAATAGATTCTGAACTAACAAACAAGCTTAAAATGTTTGCAAGGGAAAATGGAGTTACTATGTATATGCTTCTTTTAGCAGCATATACAACGCTACTTTCGAAATATACGGGACAAGAAGACATTATAGTTGGCTCGCCAACTGCAGGAAGACAACATGATGATTTGAAAAATACTATTGGTATGTTTGTTAATACTCTTGTGATGAGAAATCGTCCTAAAGCAGACAGTAGATTCATTGATTATTTGAAGAAAGTAAAAGAAAACACCTTAAATGCTTATGAAAATCAAGATTATCAATTTGATGAGTTAGTTGAAAAGCTAGCCTTAAAAAGGGATATTAGTAGAAACGCATTGTTTGATACGATGTTTTCTATTCAAAATTTAGATAATCTAGAGTTGAATATAAAAGGCTTAAAAATCGAACCGTATGACATTGATTTTAAAGCGGCAAAGTTTGATTTAAGTTTATCGGCAATTGAAAATACAGATCATATAGAATTTATTTTAGAGTATTGCACAAAATTATTTAAAAAAGAAACTATACAAAGAATTGGAAATCATGTAGTTAATATCTTAAAAGAAATTGTTAATAATCCTGAACAAAAATTAAGTGAAATAAATTTGCTTTCACAAGAAGAAAGAGAAATGATATTAAACAAGTATAATAATACTGCTGTTGAATATCCAGTAGGTACTATACACGAACTTTTTGAAGAGCAGGTTAAAAAAACACCAAATCATATAGCTGTAGTGTTCGAAGAAAAGCAGTTGACCTATGAAGAATTGAATAAAAAAGCAAATAAACTAGCTAGAACTTTGAGAGAAAAAGGTGTTGTACAAAATAGTATAGTTGCAATAATGGTGGATAGATCAGTAGAAATGATTGTAGGAATATTGGGGGTTCTAAAAGCTGGAGGAGCATATCTGCCGATAGATCCAGAATACCCTACAGAGAGAATAGAATTTATGCTTGAGGATAGTAATGCGGACATTATTATTACCCAAGAACATCTAACGGATAAAAATGGTTCCTACGGTGAAGTAGTAAATATAAATCATATAGATATATATGATATCGATGAAGATAATTTGAATCATATCAATTCACCAGATGATTTAGTGTATATCATATATACATCAGGAACAACTGGAAACCCTAAAGGTGTGTTAGTAGAGCATAAAAATTTGGTTAATGCCCATTACACTTGGAGAGATCACTATGAATTGTCAAAGTATGAAGTAAATTTATTACAAATGGCTAGTATGTCGTTTGATGTATTTGCAGGGGACTTATGTAGAAGTTTATTAAATGGCGGGACAATGTATATAGTACCGAGTCATATCAAGCTAGAACTGGATTTATTATATAAGACAATTAAGAAGTATAAGATTAATATTTTTGAATCCACTCCAAGTCTTATTATACCTTTTATGAATTATGTATATGAAAATAATATTGATCTCACGACATTACGATTATTAATATTAGGTTCTGATAGCTGTCCTATACATGAGTACAAAAATTTGGTTAAAAGATATGGGGAGAATATGAGAGTAATTAATAGCTATGGAGTTACAGAAGCAACTATTGATTCTAGCTATTATGAAGAAGAGTACGATTATATACCACAAATGGTAAATACTCCTATAGGAAAGCCGTTAAATAACACAAAATATTATGTTTTAAACGCTTTATTAGAACCACAACCTATAGGGGTGTATGGTGAATTGTACATTGGTGGAAAAGGTCTTGCAAAAGGATACTTAAACAAGCCAGATCTTACTCATGAAAGGTTTGTTTCAAATGGCTTTATACCTGGTGAAAAAATGTATAAAACAGGAGATTTGGTAAGATGGCTTTCAGATGGAAATATTGAGTTTTTAGGAAGAATAGACAATCAAGTAAAGGTTCGAGGGTTTAGGGTAGAAATAGGAGAAATTGAAGCTAAACTATTAGGTAATCAAAATATAAATCAGGCGGTAGTAATTGATCGGAAAGATAATGCTGGTTTTACCTATTTATGTGCATACATAATAGCTAAAGAGGAGCTAACTACAAGTGAATTAAGAGACTACTTGTCAAATTATTTACCAGATTATATGATTCCTTCATTTTTTATTCAATTAGATAAAATGCCTCTTACACCGAATGGAAAAATAGATAGAAAAGCATTGCCTCTTGTACAAGAGGGGGACCTTTCTAAGGGAACAGATTATGAAGCGCCTCGAAATGAAGTGGAAGAACATCTTGTATCAGCTTGGCAGGATGTCTTGGGTATTAAAGAAATTGGAATTAACGATAGTTTTTTTGAGGTTGGTGGAGATTCTATAAAAGCGTTACAAATAGTTTCTAAACTATCGAAAGTGAATCTTAAACTCAAAATTAAAGATTTATTTGAAAACCCGAAAATTAAAAATCTTAGTAAGTATGTAAAAAATGAATCGAGAGTAAAGAAAAACTATGAAATAATTCAGGGAAATGTTCCTTTAATGCCAATACAGAAAAGACATTTTGTATTAAACGAAGCATTAAATAATAAAGAGCTAAATCACTATAATCAATCATTTATGCTGTATAGAAAAAATGGATTTGAAGAACAGATTGTAGAAAAGGTGTTTCGTAAAATTTGTGAAAAACACGATGCTTTACGAATGATTTATAAAGAGGAAAATGGTGAAATTATTCAATATAATCGTGATTTAAATGGGGATTTCTTTGATTTATATGTCCATGATATTAAGAATCAAGATAATCAACAGGAGATAGTGGGTCAACTAGCAACAAATATACAAAAAGAAATTTCGATTACTGACGGTAAAATGTTAAAACTTTGCATTTTTAGAACAAATGAGGGTGATCATTTGCTTATTACTATCCATCATCTTGTAATAGATGGAGTATCATGGCGAATATTATTCGAAGATTTCGAAATGTTATACAAACAAGCATATCTCAATGAAAAACTTGATATAGGTTTTAAAACGGATTCATTTAAGGAGTTTTCAGAAAAGTTAATGGATTATGCGGTAGGTAATAAACTTCTAAAAGAAAAAAAATATTGGGCAGACATATCTAAAATGAAAGTAGATTTTTTAGCAAAAAATGAAGAAATAGATGTGACCGATTATAAAAATAGCAAGACCTTAACCATTTCACTAAATAAGGAGAACACTCAAAAGTTATTGGGAGAAACAAACAAAACATATAATACTCAAATAAATGATATCCTTTTAGCGGCTTTGTTAGTAACGGTAAGAGATTTAACAGGAGAAAACAGGCTGAAAATTCTCATGGAAGGTCATGGAAGAGAAGAAGTCATTGAAAACATAGATGTTAGTAGGACTATTGGTTGGTTTACTACAATATACCCTGTATATTTTGATTTAGGTAAAGAAAAAGAAATTTCTATGAGTATAAAATTGGTAAAAGAGACTTTAAGAAAAATTCCTAATAACGGAATAGGATATGGGGTTTTAAAATACCTAAAAAAGGATCAAGATTTGTTAAATGATGAAACGGCACCTATATTATTTAATTATTTGGGAGAAATGAGTAAAAAAGCGACCGATGAAGAATTTTCTGCATCATGGCTATCACCTGGCGAAAGTATAGGTGGCGAAAATGCAAGAGATGCTTCTATAGAAATTAATTCAATAATTGTAGAGGATACATTAATAATAAACACTACCTTCAATGAAGGGGAATATTCTGAATTTTTAATCGCTGATTTTAACCTAAAGTATAAAGAGAACCTTGAAATGATAATCAATCATTGTATTAATCAAACGGAATCAGAAAAAACAGCTTCCGATTATGGTTACAATAAAATGTCACTAGAAGAGCTTGATGAGTTACTAGGTGAATATGAATTCATCGATAATTAAAGCCTGGAGGCAAAACACAATCATAGCGACTAATTAATTGTACAAATCATATTTATAATTTTTGTGCCTTTTCCGACGGAAACTATTTAGGGGGATAAATTTATGAAAGTTAATAAAGTTGAGAAAATCTATCCATTGTCAAATATGCAAAAGGGGATACTGTTTCATGCTATTGAAGATAAAAATTCAGATGCATATTTTGAACAAATTATATTAGATATAAAAGGTTATGTAGATGAAACTATTTTTGAGGAAAGTTTCAACGAGATTATGAAACGGCACGAAGTGTTAAGAGCATCATTTAATTATAAATTGGACGAGCCATTACATGTAATATTAAGGGATAGAAAAATTAAGTTTAGCTACAATGATGTAAGTAATTTAGATTTAAACACTAAAGATTTATATGTGGAAAAATATATAGTAGATGATAAGGTGAAGGGCTTTGACCTAACAAAAGAAACCCTTATGAGAATTTGTTTGATCAAAACAAATGATAACTCATATAAAGTAATTTGGAGCTTTCATCATATATTACTTGATGGTTGGTGTATTGGGATTATATTAGATGAGTTATTTACTATCTATTCACATAAAATGAAAGGTGAAGAGCATCAATTAGAAGATCCTAGACCCTATAGTGATTATATAAATTGGCTAAATAATCAGGATAATGAAGAAGGATTGAAGTATTGGAGTAAGTATCTGGAGGAGTATGAGTTAACTGCTACCCTCCCTAAATTTAATAACTCTAGTGCTGGAAAGTATCAGAGAAGAGAAAAAGTGATAGAGTTTTCAAAAGAGTTAACTGATAAGATTACACAACTGGCAAATAAAAATAACGTCACCTTAAATACAGTGATGCAGAGTATTTGGGGGCTTATTCTAGCGAAGTATAACAATAGTGAGGATGTTGTTTTTGGAACAGTTGTCTCAGGCAGAGATGCAGCTGTAGAAGGTATAGAGAATATGTTAGGTTTATTTATAAATACAATACCAACTAGAATAAAGTTGCAAAGTGAAAAATCATTTAAAGAAGTTTTAAAAGCAACTCAACATGATGCAATAGAGGGTAATGATTATAATTATATTAATTTAGCCGAAGTTCAAGCTCTTAGCAACTTAAAAAGTAATCTTATTGATCATATATTAGTATTTGAAAATTATGCTATTGATGAAAAAGGATTGGAAGAAAAGGAAAGTGGATTAGGGTTCGAAGTTGTATCTGTAACCGACGAAGAGAGAAGTAATTATAGCCTAAGCCTTACTGTAGGAATAGGAGAGAAATTGAAACTAACAATTGTATATGATGAAAATGTATATGAAGAAAGACTAATCAATAATCTAGAGTGTCATATTCAAAATGTAACGAAGCAAGTTATCGAAAATGATGCTAAGAAATTGATCGATATAGATTTAATTTCAGAAGAGGAAAGAAACATCCTTCTTTATAAATTTAATGAAACAACCGTTGAATATCCTAAAGATAAGTTGATACATCAATTGTTTGAGGAACAGGTTGAGAAGACACCTGACCGTGTGGCAGTTAGCTTTAAAAGTAATAACCTAACTTATAGGGAATTAAATGAAAAATCAAATCAAATAGCTAGACTACTGCGAGAAAAAGGTGTTCAATCAAACACAATTGTAGGAATCATGGTCGACCGTTCTTTAGAAATGATTATAGGAATTATGGGGATTTTAAAATCCGGAGCGGCTTATTTACCAATTGATCCTGAGACTCCTAAAGAGAGAATTGACTACATGTTACAAGATAGTAATGTGAAATTTTTATTGACTCAAGATAGATGTATAAGTCAACTTAATTTGAATGTGGAGTTAATTAATTTAGATCAAGAGAATTTTTTAAGGCTAAGTACAGATAATTTGAATTTGATAAATCATTCAAGTGATACAGCTTATATCATTTATACTTCAGGATCAACAGGAACACCAAAAGGAGTAGTTATTCCGCATTATAGTGCAATTAGAGTAGTTAAGAATACAAATTATATTGAAATTAATGAGAATGATACGATACTACAACTTTCGAATTATGCTTTTGATGGGTCTATATTTGATATTTATGGTGCGCTTCTAAATGGTGCAAAGTTAATAATGGTTGAGAAGGACACTGTATTAAGTCTTGTTAAACTAGCTAAGTTAATAAAGGAAGAACAAATAAGTATTATGTTTATTACCACAGCTTTATTTAATGCGCTTGTAGATTTAGAAATAGATTGTTTAGATAAAATAAGAAAAATATTATTCGGTGGTGAAAGAGTTTCAGTTTCACATGTGAACAAAGCCCTTGAGAAATTGGGCAAAGATAAAATTATTCATGTTTATGGTCCAACTGAAAGCACGGTATATGCTACTTATTATTTTGTTAATGAAGTAACTGAGGTTATCCCAATAGGAAAACCGTTAGCAAATACTTCGGTTTTTGTAGTAGATAAAAATTCTAACCTGCTTCCATTTGGTGTGCCTGGAGAACTATGTATTTCTGGAGACGGATTAAGTAAAGGGTATTTAAATAACGAGAGATTAACAGTTCAGAAATTCGTTCCAAATCCGTTCATTCTAGGAGAGAGAATGTATCGAACAGGAGACCTTGTGAGAATGCTACCTGATGGAAATATTGAGTTTTTAGGAAGAATTGACCATCAAGTGAAAATTCGTGGTTTCAGGATTGAACTGGGTGAGATAGAGAGTCAACTTCTAAAACATAAGGAAGTAAAAGAAGCTGTTGTTATCGCAAGAGAAGATAGTAATAATCATCAATATTTATGTGCGTACTTTACTTCCGAATCATCGAAGGGCGAGACTAGGGTTCAAGAAATTCGAAAGTTTTTGGCAAAAGAGTTACCAGAGTATATGATTCCTGCTTTTTTTGTTCAGCTAGACAAGCTACCACTTACTACAAATGGGAAAGTGGATCGAAAGGCTTTACCAAGTCCTGATGGAAGTTCGGTTGCAGGAGTAGTAGAGTATGAGGCGCCAAGGAATACAGTCGAAGAAAAGCTGGTATCCATTTGGCAAGATATTTTAGATATAGAAAACATAGGAATTCAACACAACTTTTTTGAAATTGGAGGCCATTCACTGAAAGCGACTACGATGGTTTCTAGAATCCATAAGGAACTTATGGTGGAGCTACCTTTACGACAAATCTTCCAAACACCTACTATAAAAGGAATTGGAGAATATATTGACTCTACGAAAGAAAGTGTATATGCATCGATCAAAAAAGTAGAAGAACAGGATTATTATCCGCTCTCATCTGCCCAAAGAAGACTCTACATTTTAAACAAAATAGAGGGTAGCGGAGTATCTTATAATATGCCTTTCGCTATGAAAATAAAAGGTGATTTGGATGTTCATCAGCTTGAGAATGCATTCTATAAACTAATCGAAAGACATGAGGCCTTAAGAACTTCTTTCGTAATGGTAGATGGTGAACCAGTTCAAAAGATTGAAAAAGAGATAGATTTCCAAGTGACGTATAGAGAAATGGGTACCAATAAGCTAGATGATATGATTAATGGATTTGTTAAACCGTTTGATTTGGAGAAAGGTCCTCTTTTACGGGTTGAAATTATACATGTCACAGATGATGAGCACGTGATGGTCCTAGATATGCACCATATCATTTCAGATGGAGTTTCAATGAACATTTTAAATAGAGAGCTCTGTAAACTGTATGAAGGGAAAGAGTTATCCCCATTGGACCTACAGTATAAAGATTATGCAGTATGGCAAAAAGACTTGTTTACTCAAGAGGAAATGAAGAAGCAAGAAGAATATTGGATAAATGTTTTTAAAGAAGAAGTACCTATTTTAAATATGCCAACAGATTATAAAAGGCCGCCGACACAAAGTGTTGAAGGGGCTCGAAGAAGTTTTGAAATAGATAGTGAGTTGACAAAGAACCTTAATAGAATTGCAAAAGAAAATGGGGTTACCATGTATATGCTTCTGTTAGCTGGATATACAACTTTACTTTCAAGATATACGGGTCAAGATGATATTGTGGTAGGATCTCCAATTGCAGGAAGAAGCCATCATGATTTTAAAAATATTGTCGGAATGTTTGTGAATACCCTTGCGATGAGAAATTATCCAAATGAAGATAAAACATTTCGTAATTATTTAAGAGAAGTAAAAGAAAATGCATTAAAGGCTTATGAAAATCAAGATTATCCTTTGGATGAACTGGTTGAAAAGCTGGACTTACAAAGAGATATGAGTAGAAGTGCATTATTTGATACGATGTTTGTGCTACAAAACTTAGATACCTCTAATGAAGAGATTAAAGGGTTAAGTTTTGAAACATATGATAGTGAACTTAATATAGCAAATTTTGATTTAACATTATCAGCAGTAGAAACTAATAACATCATAAAATTTGATTTAGAATATTGTACAAAATTGTTTAAGAAAGAGACAATAGCTAAAATATCAGAGCACTTTGTTAGTATTTTAAGAGAAATTACTAATAATCAGGAAGTTTGTTTAGGTCAAATAGATATGCTTTCGGGAGAAGAAAAGCACATTCTTTTGAATGAATTTAATGAAACTTATATGGATTATCCAAAGAATAAAACCATTTATCAATTATTTGAGGAGCAGGTAGAGAGAACTCCAAACAAGGTTGCCGTAGAATTTGAGGGGCAACAAGTTACTTATAAGGAGCTAAATGAAAAATCCAATCAAGTAGCTAGAGTACTTTATGATAAGGGTGTTCATCCAGAAATGATTGTAGGAATTATGGTGGAACGTTCTTTAGATATGATTGTCGGTATCATGGGTATATTAAAATCAGGGGCAGCGTATTTACCAATAGACCCTGAATATCCTGAAGAGCGAATTAAATATATGGTAGAAGATAGTAACGCAAAATTCGTATTAACGCAGACTCATTTATACGATAAACTTCATTTTATCAATAATGAATGTATAACTAAAATCTCAATTAATGATGAAACAATAAAAAATCAAGAGCAAATTAATATGGAAAGGCGTAATAATAGAAATGATTTAGCCTATGTCATTTATACGTCTGGTTCCACGGGTTTACCAAAAGGGGTGTTAGTGGAACATCATTCCTTAGTCAATTTATGTAATTGGTATGTAGATTTTCATAAAATAACAGAAAGAGATCGAATTACAAACTATTTGAAAGTCTCATTTGATGCATCTATTGGAGAAATTTTCCCTTGTTTAATCACCGGAGCTACTTTGCACGTTTTAGGCAAAGATATGAGGCTTGATCTAGATAAATTAAATGAATATATGAATAGTAAAGACATAACAGTTGCAACATTCCCATCTAAGGTAAGTGAACAATTTATATTACAAGATAATCATTCTTTAAGAATGTTAGTATCCGGTGGCGAAAAGTTAATTTTAAATAAGAATACTCGCTATCAACTTGTAAATGCCTACGGTCCAACCGAAAATACAGTAGTAACTACAAGTTTCTTAATGAATAACAATGATGATAATATTCCAATTGGAAAACCGGTGTATAATACTAAAGTTTATATAATAAATAAGTATAATCAGCTTTGTCCAATTGGAGTAACAGGAGAGTTATGTATATCTGGAGTTGGATTGGCAAGAGGTTATTTAAATAATCCAGCCTTAACTGCCGAGAAATTTGTGGGAAATCCTTTCGTCAGTGGAGAAAAAATGTATCGTACAGGTGATCTTGTAAGATGGATGCCTGATGGAAATGTTGAATTCATAGGAAGAATTGACCATCAAGTAAAAATACGTGGGTATAGAATAGAACTTGGTGAAATAGAGAGCCAGTTGTTAAAACATCAAGATATAAAAGAGGTCGTAGTAGTAGCAAAAGAGGATAAGAAAAATCATACGTATATAAGTGCTTATATTGTGTCTGAAAAAGCAATATCTTCAGCCAAGATAAGAGAATTTTTAGAAAAGGAACTTCCTGATTACATGATTCCCTCTTATTTTGTTCAACTTGACCAGTTACCACTTACATCAAACGATAAAGTGGATCGAAAAGCACTTCCAGAGCCAGATAGAAGTAGTCAATCAGGGGTAGAATATGAGGCGCCAAGAAATGAAGTTGAAACACATCTTGTTGAGATTTGGAGGGATATCCTAGGCATAGAGGATATAGGGATAAATCATCATTTCTTTGTATCAGGTGGAGATTCTATTAAGGCTCTGCAAATTGTGTCCAGGTTGTCTAGAATAAATCTTAAGTTAGAAGTGAAAGATCTATTTGCAAACCCTAAAATTAAAGATCTTAGTAAGTATGTAAAAAAGCAAAACAAACGGTTAAAACCTTATGAAATAGTTACAGGAGAAGTAATATTATCTCCAATTCAAAAATGGTATTTTGAGAAAAATAAAGAAGAACTAGATCATTTTAATCAATCATTTATGCTGTTTAGGGAAGATGGATTTGATCAAAAGAGAATAGAGAGAGTCTTTAATAAGATATTAGAGCAGCATGATGCCCTTAGAATGATTTATAGAGAAAATGATGGAGAGATCATTCAGTATAATAGAGGCTATAAGGATAATCTCTTTGATTTATACGTTCATGATGTTGAGGGAGTAGAGAATAAGGAAGAGAAAATATATGAATTAGCGACAAATATCCAAAAGAAATCTTCCATCAAAAATGGTAAACTCGTTAATCTTTGTTTATTTAAAACGAATCAAGGTGATCATCTGCTTATTACCATTCATCATCTTGTAGTAGATGGAGTATCATGGAGAATAATATTAGAAGATTTTGAAACTCTATATTCTCAGGATTTAAGAGGTGAGAAGTTAGACGTTGGATTCAAGACTGAATCCTTTAAAGAATTTTCCTCTAAGCTGAGGGAGTATGCTAGTAGCAATAAATTATTAAAGGAAAAAGAGTATTGGCAAGAGATAGCAAATACTGAGGTTGCATTTATACCTAGAAAAAAAGAGCTCAAAAGTGACACATTCGAAAATAGTAAAACAGTTAGTATTTCTTTAAATAAGGAAAAGACTATAAGTTTATTAAGAAAATCCAATAGGGCATACAATACAGAAATAAATGATATATTGTTAACTTCCTTATTATTAGGTGCTAGAGAGATAACAAGTGAAAATTGTATAAAAATAAATATGGAGGGACATGGAAGAGAAGATATCTTAGAAAATGTAGATATTAGTAGGACTGTAGGTTGGTTTACAACTATGTATCCAGTACTTATAGATTTAGGCAATGAGACCGATCTTGCTACTAATATAAAAATGGTAAAAGAAACTTTAAGGAAAATTCCTAACAAGGGAATCGGATTTGGAATACTAAAATATTTATCAAAAGAGAAGTATCTATTAAATGAACAAAAAGCACCAATTTCATTTAACTATTTAGGTGAAATGGATAATGATGTTAACAGAAATGAATTTTCTGAATCAAAATTTTCTTATGGGGAAACAATTGGAGGAAAGATTTCAAGAAATAATTCGATAGAAATCAATTCGATAATTATTAATAATGAATTGGTTATAAATACTACCTTTAATGAGCTAGAGTTTGATGAACTAACAATCAGGAAATTAAATGATAAGTTTAAAGAAAGTCTTGAAACTATAATTGATCATTGTGTTAGTCAAATAGAGGTGGAAAAAACGCCTTATGACTATGGGGATACTAAATTAACTCTAAGTGAACTTAAGGATATTAAAGAAAAGTATAAAGATTTCGAAATTGAAAAGATTTACCCGTTAGCAAATATGCAAAAAGGAATGCTGTTCCATGCTTTGGAAAACAAAAATTCAAAAGCATATTTTGAACAAACTGTCATGGATATAACAGGATACGTTGATGTAGAGATATTAAAAACAAGTTTTAATAAAATCATGCAAAGATACGAAATACTAAGAGCATCATTTGAATATGAAATAGTTGAGGAGCCTAGACAAATAATAATAGCGGATAGAGAAATAGGTTTTCAATATTGCGATATAAGTGAAAGAGGAACTATAGAAAAAGAGTTATTCATAAAAAATTATAGAGAAGAAGATACAGAAAAGGGATTTAACTTAAGTAAAGATACTTTAATGAGAGTATGTTTGATTAGAACAGATGAAAACTTATATAAATTGGTATGGAGTCATCACCATATTTTATTGGACGGTTGGTGTCTTGGAATCGTATTAGGTGAGTTATTCACTGTATATGGAAAATTAATAAATGGTGAAGAATATGAGTTAGAAGAAACGAAACCTTATAGCGATTATATAAAATGGCTGGAAGAGCAAGATAAAGAAGAAGGTAAAAGTTATTGGGAGCAATATTTAGATGGTTATGAAGAGAAAGCGCAAATACCAAAATTACAGATTACTAAGAATAATAGTGAGTATTTAAGAAGAGAAAAAGTAATTGAATTTTCGAACGAACTAACAAATAAGATTACACAGCTTGCTAATAGGAATAGCGTAACCTTTAATACAGTATTCCAGAGTATTTGGGGTATTATTTTGGCGAAGTATAATAATACAGACGAAGTAGTATTTGGAACTATTGTATCGGGAAGGGAAGCACCAGTAGACGGAATTGAAAAGATGATTGGTTTATTTATTAATGCCATTCCAACTAGAATAAACCTTGGAAAGAATCAGAAGTTTAAAGAGGTTTTAACGGTTGTACAGAGTGAAGCTATAGCTAGCAATAATTATAACTATATGAATTTAGCTGAAGTTCAAGCAATGAGTAAATTAAAGAATGATCTTATTGATCATATAATTGTGTTTGAGAACTATGCTGTTGATAAACGTATTGCTGGAAATGAAAAAATGGATATAGGTTTTGAGGTAGAAGATATACATGCAGAAGAGCAGAGCAATTATAGTTTTAGTATTGCTGCAACTCCAGGTGAGAAGTTAAATTTAGTTTTAACTTATGATGGCAATATTTATGATGACAAAATAATAGATAATATCGAAATGCACATTAAAAAAGTAACTGAACAAGTGATTGCAGATGAGAATAAGAAAATAAATGAAATAGACATAATTTCAGAAGAAGAAAGAACAACTTTATTGTATGAATTTAATGATACAAAAGTAGATTATCCAAAAGAGAAGACGATACATCAATTGTTCCAAGAACAGGTAGAAAGGACACCTGAAAATATTGCAGTTGTGTTTGAAAATCAACAATTGACTTATTGGGAACTTAACGAAAAATCTAATCAAATCGCTACTCTGCTAAGAGAAAAAGGTGTGAAATCTAATACTGTGGTTGGTATTATGGTTGAACGTTCGATTGAAATGATAGTTGGTATGATGGCGATATTAAAAGCCGGGGGAGCATACCTTCCAATTGATCCTGAGTATCCAGAGGATAGAAGAAGATATATGTTAGAAGACAGTGGTATAGAAATATTGTTAAAACAAGAAAATAAACATGTAGATTATGATTTAACTTGTATTGATATAAATGTACAAAAGATTAAGGATAGATTTACAGAAAACTTGCCTAGTCTAAATAAGTCCTCTGACATGGCTTATATAATATACACTTCAGGTTCAACAGGAAAACCAAAGGGTGTTATGGTGAATCATAAATCTATTCTCAATACGTTATGTTGGAGAATAGAATCATATCAATATAGTGAAAGTGATATTACGTTGCAGATGCCTTCTTTCTCTTTTGACAGCTCTGTTGAAGATATTTTTACTACTTTGCTTTCTGGAGGTAAATTAATTTTAATAGAAGATATAAGAATGAATTTCAGTAAATTTATAAATATTATTCAAAATAATAAAGTAACTAATTTGTTAGCTGTTCCAAGCTATTATAATAATCTATTAAACACTATTGATAAGCCTTTAGTAGATTTGAGATTTGTGACAATTGCAGGTGAAGGTTTTAATGAAAATCTAATTACAAAACATTTTCAGAAAATGCCTCACGTAAAATTGTTTAATGAATATGGTCCAACAGAAAATAGTGTTTGTTCTACAATATGTGAATTAAAACAGGAAGATCAGAAGGTACTTATTGGTAAACCAATAAGTAATAACAGGGTTTATATCCTTGATATGGAAAATAATTTATTGCCATTAGGAGTTGCAGGTGAACTTTGTGTAAGTGGGGAAGGTTTGGCACGTGGTTATTTAAACAGACCAGAGCTCACAGCGGAGAAGTTTGTTCCAAATCCATTCATTCCAGGGGAAAGGATGTACCGGACAGGAGATCTTGCAAGGTTATTGCCTAATGGGAATATCGAATTTTTAGGTAGAATTGACCATCAAGTGAAAATTCGAGGTTTCAGGATTGAACTAGGTGAGGTAGAGAATCAACTTTTGAAACAGAAAGAGATTAAAGAAGCCGTTGTCATCGCAAGAGAGGATAATAATGGTCAACCATATTTATGTGCTTATTTTACGTCTGAAACACGTAAGAAAGAATCCATATTACAAGAAATTCGGAAGGTTTTGGCGCAAGAGCTTCCAGAGTATATGATTCCTGCGTTTTTCGTTCAGTTGGATAAACTGCCACTTACAGCAAATGGAAAAGTGGACCGAAAGGCCTTACCAGAACCTGATGAAAGTGCAGTTGTGGGAGTAGAGTATGAGGCACCAAGGAATGAAGTCGAAGAAAGACTTGTATCCATTTGGCAGGAAATTTTAGGAGTGGAAAAAATCGGTATCAACCAGCACTTTTTTGAAGTAGGAGGTCATTCTCTTAAAGCAACTACGATGGTTTCTAAAATCCATAAGGAACTTATGGTGGAGATACCTTTACGACAAATCTTCCAAACACCTACTATAAAAGGGATTGGAGAATTTATTGACTCTACAAAAGAAAGTGTATATGCATCGATCAAAAAAGTAGAAGAACAAGATTATTATCCACTTTCATCTGCACAAAAAAGACTCTATATTTTAAACAAAATAGAGGGTAGCGGAGTATCTTACAATATACCGTTCGCCATGAAGATAAAAGGTGATTTGGATGTTCAGCAACTTGAGAAGGCTTTCCATAAATTAATCGAAAGACATGAAGCTTTAAGAACTTCTTTTGTAATGGTAGATGGTGAACCAGTTCAAAAGATTGAAAAAGACATAGATTTCCAAGTGATGTATAGAGAAATGGGTACCAATAAGCTAGATGATATGATCAATGGATTTGTTAAACCGTTTGATTTGGAGAAGGCTCCTCTTTTACGGGTTGAAATCATACATGTTACAGATGATGAGCACGTGATGGTATTAGATATGCACCATATTATATCAGATGGTGTATCAATGGGGATCTTTACACAGGAATTAGCTGAGTTATACAACGGGAAAGAATTATCTCCATTAAGCATTCAATATAAAGATTATTCTGTATGGCAAAGAGAATTGTTTACTCAAGAAGAAATGAAAAAACAAGAAGAGTATTGGATGCATGTATTTAAAGAAGAAGTACCAGTACTAAATATGCCGACAGATTATAAAAGACCGCCAATTCAAAGTACAGAAGGTGACCTTGTACATTTTGAAATCGATAGTGACATATATGTTAATCTTAAGAAGATGGCGAAGGAACATGGTGTGACGCTGTATATGCTTCTGTTAGCGGGATACACAACACTGCTTTCAAAATATACGGGGCAAGAGGAAATCGTAGTGGGATCTCCAATCGCAGGAAGACCTCATGATGATTTGAAACAGATTATGGGTATTTTTGTTAATACTCTTGCAATGAGAAATTATCCAAAACGAGACGTTTCATTCCAAGATTATTTAAAAGAAGTTAAAGAGAATGCTTTAAAAGCCTATGAAAATCAGGATTATCCATTTGATGAATTAGTTGAAAAATTAGATTTAAAGAGAGATATGAGCAGAAGTGCTTTGTTTGATACAATGCTCGTCTTACAAAACTTTGACTATGATGATTTTGAAATACAAGGTTTAACTTTCTCACCATATCAAATGAAGGCGCATGTTTCTAAATTTGATTTAACACTTACCGCTGTTGAAGAAGAGCGTAGTATCAAATGTGTATTAAATTACAGAACTAAATTATTTAAGAAGGAAACTGTAGAAAGATTAGCTAAACATTTAATCCAGGTTTTTAAAGAAATTATTGAGAAGCCAGAACAAAGCATTCAGGATATTATGTTGCTTTCAGAAGAAGAAGTGCAGATGCTATTGCAGGATGATAAAGATACAAAAGCTGATTATCCGAAAGATAAAACAATTTCACAATTATTTGAGGAACAGGTGAAACGAACACCTCACCATGTAGCCGTGATATTTAAAAATCAGAAACTTACGTATCTGGAACTGAATGAAAGAGCGAATCAAATGGCAAGGTTGCTTCAAGAAAAAGGAGCAAAGCCAGGGATAACAGTAGGTATGTTAGTGGAAGAATCTCTTGAAATGATTATTGGAATTATGGCCGTATTAAAAGCAGGAGCGACTTACTTACCAATAGATCCTGAACAACTGGATAAAAGAACGAATGTCATTTTAAAGGATAGTAATGCTAGCCTATTGATAGTAAAAGGAGAAAGGAAAGAAACTCTCCAATTTAATGGAGAAATAATCTCCATGGAAGATGATTCTATAAAAGAGAGAGATACATCAAATTTATTAGTCAATTATAAATGGAATCATAATGCGTATATCATCTATACATCAGGTTCGACTGGTACACCTAAAGGTGTATGTGTTCAGCACAACAACGTTGTAAACTATATGACTTGGTTTACAAAGGAAGCGAATCTAAAAGAAACAGATAAGGCAATGTTAGTATCTTCCTATGCATTTGACTTGGGCTATACAAGTCTATATTCATCACTTTTAAATGGATGTGAACTGCATCTCGTTACAAAAGAAGTATATACTAATGCTCAGAAGGCATTACAGTATATAGAAGAACAAGGGATTTCTTATTTGAAATTAACACCGTCTCTCTTTAACGTCTTGGTAAATGATCCGAGTTTCTCAAATAATCAGAGCTGTAAAACTTTGAGATTAGTCGTGTTAGGTGGAGAGAAAATCAATCCAATAGATGTTGAAAAATTCTATAAACATTACCCAAATCATGCGGTAATGAATCACTATGGACCTACAGAGGCGACAATTGGTTCGGTATATCAAGTTATTGAATATGATACAATGGCAGCTTTCAAAGAATGCCCTGTGATTGGAAGACCAATTCAGAATATGAAGGCTTACGTAGTGGATCAACAAATGAAACTTGTCCCAGAAGGTATTTATGGTGAATTATGCTTATCAGGAGATGGCGTAGCAAGTGGATATTTAAACAGAGCAGATTTGACAGAAGAAAAATTTGTTCAAAATCCGTTTGAACCAAATAAAAAAATGTATCGGACAGGGGATCTTGCTCGAAGACTATCAGATGGTAGAATTGAGCTTGCAGGTAGGATTGACGGTCAAGTGAAAATAAGAGGTTATCGAATTGAAACAGAAGAGATTAAGCGTCATTTAGTTAAACACGAACAAATTAAAGAAGCATTCGTGATTGATCGAGAAGGTCAGGACGGAAGAAGATATCTATGTGCATATATTACGTCCCAGAGGGACCTATCATTTGAAGAATTAAGAGCGTACTTAAAAGTAGAAATCCCTGAATACATGATTCCATCTTATTTTGTTCAGATGGAGCGTATTCCACTTACGGGAAATGGAAAAGTAGACGAAAAAGCCTTACCAGAGCCAGATGTGAGTAAGGGAGTAGATTATGAAAAACCAAGAAATCAGGTAGAAGAAAAACTTGTGAAGGTATGGGAAGATATATTAGGAGTCAAGCCAATTGGGATTAGCCATAACTTTTTTGCTTCGGGTGGAGATTCTATTAAAGCTTTACAAATTATCTCACGTTTATCACGAGAAGGTATCACGTTAGAGATGAAAGATCTATTTACCTATCCGGAAATCAAGTTTTTAAGCAACTATGTCAATATTGAGACAATACAAGAAGGCTCTTATGAAATTGAAACAGGAGATGTGTTGCTCACTCCAATTCAAAAAGCGTATTTTATGAATGGAAAAGAAGAAGTAAATCATTATAATCATGCAGTTATGTTGTATAGGAAAGATGGATTCCGTGAGGAAATGATAAA
Source organism: Bacillus cereus group sp. MYBK195-1 (assembly GCF_051916605.1). NCBI lineage: Bacteria > Bacillati > Bacillota > Bacilli > Caryophanales > Bacillaceae > Bacillus > Bacillus cereus group sp. MYBK195-1. The sequence goes on from NZ_JBQAGZ010000004.1 coordinate 221,960, forward strand.
AGAAGTTATGGAAGCAATTTTTGTACATCATGACGCATTACGAATGATTTATAAAGAGGAGAATAATGAAGTACTTCAATTCAATCGAGAAGTGGAAAAAAATCAATTTGGTTTTAATGTTTATGAAGTTTCGAGAGAAGATAATCCAGATGTGAAAATTCAAGAACTTGCGACAATATTACAGAAGAAAATTGATATACAAGAAGGACCTCTTGTAAATGTAGCACAGTTTAAGACGAATGTTGGAGACCATCTGTTACTTATTATTCATCACCTTGTGGTGGATGGAATCTCTTGGAGAATCCTATTTGAAGATTTTGTACTTGGATACAGCCAGCTAATGAAAGGCGAGCCAATAGCGTTTTATCCAAAAACGACTTCTTATAAAGAGTATGCTACTCAGCTCAACGAGTATGCTAAGAGTGCAAAAATCCTTAGAGAAAAGCAATATTGGGTGAACACATTAAAGGATAATGTTAACTTTTTAGAGAAAAAAGAGGAAGTTGGACTATTCCGATATGAGGATAGTGATACTTTTAGTACCGCTCTCGGAATAGAGGAAACAAGCCGATTGTTAAGAGAAACAAATCAAGCATATCATACTGAAATCAATGATTTACTGATTAGTGCTCTTTTAATAGCTACAAGGAGAGTAACTGGTGAAAATAAAATTAGGATTAGTCTAGAGGGCCATGGTAGAGAACGGATTATAAAAAATGTAGATATTAGCCGAACAGTTGGATGGTTTACAACCAAATATCCTGTATACATCAATTTAGGAGATGAAAAGGACCTTTCAATGACTATTAAAACAGTGAAAGAGTCTCTTAGAAGAATTCCGAATAAGGGAATAGGCTATGGGGTTTTAAAACAATTGAGTGGAGATCCAGATTTATGGAATATTGAACAGCCACCTATTTTGTTTAATTACTTAGGTCAAATGGATACAGATCTCAATAATACAATTTTTTCTTCTTCTTGGATATCGGCAGGAGAGTCGATTGGAGGTAAACATACAAGAGAAACACCTATAGAAATGAATGCTATTGTCTTAGATGGAAAGCTCACTATTGATACGACTTATAATACAAAAGTATATGCAGAGGATGTCGTAGTGGAGTTTACAGAAGCTTTCAAGGCTGCTCTTCTTGATGTAATCCATCATTGCATTTCTAAGGAACAGGCTGAAAAAACACCATTTGACTATGGAGACAAAGAATTAAGCTTCGAACAACTAGAGGAAATCAAGGCGAAAAATAGGTGGGGAGAAATAGAAAAGATTTATCCATTAGCTAATATGCAACAGGGTATGCTATTCCATGCATTAGAAGATCCACAATCAGGTGCATACTTTGAACAACTTGTCATTGATGTCAAAGGGTTTATTGATGTCAACTTATTCGAGGAAAGCTTGAACGATATTATGAAAAGACATGAAATCCTTCGGACAGCAATTGAATATGAAATTACAGAACAACCAAAAAATGTAATTATAAAAGGTCGAAAGATTGGCTTTAGATACCGAGATATTAGACAGCAAGGAATAGATCAGCAAAAAGAAAGTATAACAACCTACATTGAACAAGATCGAGAAAAAGGTTTTGATTTTAGTAAAGATGTCTTAATTAGACTGGAACTTATTCAAACTGATGATAAGGCTTATACAATTATATGGAGTAATCATCACATCTTGTTCGATGGATGGGGCAGAGGTATTATTTTGGGAGAATTGTTCCATATCTATGGAAACAAACAAGTAGGACAGTATCCTAATTTAGAAGAGCCAAGACCATATAGTGATTATATTAGATGGTTAGGAGAACAGGAAAAAGAAGAGGGAATTCAATATTGGAAACAATATTTAGCAGGATATCAAAAACCCGCGAAAGTTCCATCGTTCAAAATTGATAGTACAAGAGAGTACCATGGACAAGAGACGCTCATTGAATTTTCAAGGGAACTTACGAAAAAAATGACTGAATTGGCTTATCAAAATAATGTTACGTTAAACACTGTGCTACAAACTTTATGGGGGATTATTTTAGCCAAGTATAATCATACAGACGATGTTGTATTCGGTTCTGTCGTTTCTGGTAGAGATGCCAAAGTAGCTGGAATTGAAAAAATGGTTGGATTATTCATTAATGCAATTCCAACGAGAATTAATATAAAAGAACAGAAGAGCTTTAAAAATATTTTAAAAGAGGTACAGCAACAAGCAATAGAAAGCCAAGCATACAACTATATGAATCTTTCAGATATACAGTCTCTTAGTGATTTAAAAAGGGATTTAATTGATCATGTAATGATTTTTGAGAATTATGCACTTGATGAACGTTTACTTCAGGAAGAAGAAAGTAAGAGTAGTTTCGTGTTTAAGGATATTAAAGGGATTGAACAAACCAACTATGGATTTACAATAGTTGTCGTTCCAGGTGAACAGCTTGTTCTCAAAATATCATATGATGGAAATCTCTATTCAGAAAAACTCATCCAGAACATAGCAAATCATCTGAAAAATGTTACGGACCAAGTTGTGCAGGATGAACATAAAAATGTGAATCAATTAGAAATCCTTTCAAAAGAAGAAAAGCATTATTTCTTGAATGAGTTTAATGAAACAAAGGCAGAGTATCCAAAAGAAAAAACAATTCATCGCTTATTTGAAGAACAGGTAGAACGGACTCCAAATAAGGTAGCTGTGGTATTTGATAAGCAGCAACTTACTTATAAAGAACTTAATGAAAAATCTAACCAAATAGCTAGGATACTCCAGAATAAAGGAGTTCAACCAGACACAGTTGTAGGTATCATGCTTGAACGTTCTCTAGAGATGATTATAGGAATTATGGGGATTTTAAAATCTGGAGCAGCATATTTACCAATAGATCCTGAATATCCTGAAGAACGAATTAAGTATATAGTAGAAGATAGTGGAACAAATATAATACTTACAAAAGGTAAAGATGCAGTGAGGTTAAGCAAAGAAATAGTATTTTTAGATGAAGAGTATAATCATTATTCTACTGAAAATATAAAAGTAACAAGTAATACTAACAATCTAGCTTATATGATTTATACTTCGGGTTCTACAGGTATGCCAAAGGGAACTATGCTTAAGCAACGAGGCCTAGTCAATTATATAACATGGGCAAATAAGGAATATGTCAAAGGAGAGGCCTTAGATTTTGCCTTATATTCATCTTTCTCATTTGACCTTACAATTACATCATTATTCACACCATTAATTTCTGGAAATAAAATAGTTATTTACAATAATGATGGGGATGAACCAATTATAAGAAAAATCTTTAAGGATAATAGAGTAGGTATAGTAAAATTGACACCATCCCATTTAAGATTGATAAGAGATATTGATAACAGCAATTCAAGTATAAAACGATTAATAGTGGGTGGAGAAGATTTAAAGACTGAGTTAGCAAGAGAGATTTCAAAAAGTTTCAATCATAATGTTGAAATCTATAATGAGTATGGTCCAACAGAAACAACAATTGGCTGTATGATTTATAAATATAGCCTTAATGACGATAAACACATATCGGTACCTATTGGGAAGCCAATTGATAATGTTCAAATTTATATATTGGATGATAATCAAAATATATTACCAGTAGGAATAGAAGGAGAACTTTATATAAGTGGAGATGGTGTTGCTGCAGGTTATTTAAATAGACCTGAATTGACAGCAGAAAAATTTATATCAAATCCATATGTACCTGGAGCAAAGATGTATCGAACAGGGGATCTTGCAAGATGGTTGCCTAGTGGAAATATCGAATTTATAGGGAGAACTGACCATCAAGTAAAAATTCGTGGTTATAGAATTGAATTAGGAGAAATAGAGAATCAAATTCTAAAATTAGATAATATAAAAGAAACAAAAGTTGTTGCAAGAATAGACGGTGAGAATAGTCAGTATCTTTGTGCATATGTTGTTTTAGAGAATAAAGAAAAAGCAATTACTGTTACAGAGATGCGAAGATATTTATCAAAAGAACTTCCAAATTATATGATACCGGCATTTTTTACACAGCTTAAGGAATTGCCGTTGACAACAAATGGTAAAATAGATATAAATTCATTACCAGCACCAGATGGAAATGTCAAATATGAATTAGAATACGAACCACCAAGAAATGATTTAGAAGAAAAAATTGTTAGAATATGGGAAGAAATTTTAAATATCAAAAAAATAGGTATGAATACTAATTTATTTGATATCGGAGCGAACTCTTTAAACGTTATGACATTTGTTTCAAGGATAGTTGCAGAGTTAAACTTTAGAGTACCGTTTAAAGATGTATTTGATAAACCTACAGTCCGAAGTTTTTCAGCGTTCTTAGAAGGCGCAAAAGAAATGTTAAAGGATTATACAGAGGATTGTATTCAACTTAGTAGCTCAACAAGCACCAATAAAAAACTATTTTGTTTCCCACCTGCTGCTTCAATAGGAATAGCATATATGGGGCTAGCAAAGCATATTGAGTCATATTCGGTTTACAGTTTTAATTTTATTAAATCTGAAAATAGAATTGCACAATATGTTAAAATAATAAAAGATATTCAATCAGAAGGACCGTACACATTAGTGGGATATTCAGCTGGTGGAATTCTTGCCTTCGATGTGGCGAAAGAATTGAATAGACAAGGTTTAGAAGTAGAAAATCTTATTCTTATTGATTCAAAATACCGTACGATTGTAGAACAGAATCTTTATACAGAGGAAGAGTGTAAGAGAGAGCTTCATGAAAAATTCAATCTGAAAAAATATAAAGATTTAGAGAAATTAGCTAGTGATTATTTGATAGAATTAATTATGAAGTCTTATATGTATGTACAGAGTACAACAACAAATGGTAGTATTGATGGAAATATAAGTTATATAAAATCAGTAAAAGAAAAAGAAGATGAAAATAATTTACTGTGGGAGAATGCTACTACGAAGAATTTCAGGATAATTCAAGGGTACGGAACTCATATGGAAATGTTATCAAATTCAAAGCTAGATATTCTTAAAAAGAATGCTAATATAATAAACGACATATTGGCGTTTGAAACAGTTTAATTTTTGAGAATTGGCATTTCTTTAAAGAAATGCCAATTTTCTTATTTTAATGACTTGTAAATTAAAGAGAATAAGCACAATAATTTTGGACATGTATAATAGAAATTATGAAAGCAGGTGTTATTTTGCGAGAAATTAGAATTCTTATAGCGGATGATGAAAAAGAAATTAGAGATTTATTAAAAAAATATATGGAGCGAGAATTATATAAGGTTGATGTTGCTATAGATGGCGAGCACGCTCTTTCGTTATTTAATAAAAACAAATATGATCTGTTTATATTAGATCTTATGATGCCAAAAATTGATGGGATTGAGGTCTGCAGAAAATTAAGAGAAAAAACGAATGTTCCTATTCTAATGCTCACTGCTAAAAATCATGAAACTGATAAGATATTAGGTTTAAGTATGGGCGCAGATGATTATATTACAAAACCTTTTAGTATAAATGAGGTAGTAGCTAGAGTTAAAGCTCTTATGAGGAGATTTTTAGTTTTAGGAAGTGAAGCAGGGGATAGAGAACAAACACGTATAGAGTTTAAAGAAATCTCAATTGATATGAAAAAATATACTGTTTTCAAAGAGGGGAAAGAGATTCCTTTAACTGCAAAAGAGATGGAACTACTAAGGTTTTTTGCTTTAAATCCGGAGCAAGTGTTTACAAAATCTCAGTTGTTCCGTAATGTTTGGGGGGACAACTATTTAGAAGATGATAATACTGTCATGGTCCATATTCGAAAACTTAGAAAAAAAATAGAAGTGGATCCCTCTAATCCTCAATTAATACAAACAGTTTGGGGAATCGGATATAAGTTTGTAGGTGACCAAAATGTATAGCGATAAAATTATCTTACTTAATATTCTTCAATTATTATGTATTATAGGACTTTTTTTTACAGATTTAAATAATCAGCTATTAGGAATAAATAAACTTGTTTTGTACATAGTACTATTTTTCTTTACGACTTTTCTCTTACTTATAAGGTTCCACTTCGTTAATCGTTTGAAAATAATGATTGAGGAGTTACAACGTGTAATTAAAGGGAATTTAACAACAAGGTTAATTGTAAATGAAGATAATGTATTTAATAAAATGATATTTTCTGTGAATGAATTAATTGAACAGTTAGAGAGAGTTCAAATCGAATCCATTAAAGCTCAAAATGCGAGAAAAAGGCTCTTATCAAGTATTTCTCATGATATCAGAACTCCTCTTACATCTATTATAGGATATATTGATGCTTTAAAAGATGATATAGCTGTTTCTCGAGAAGAGAAAAAAGAGTATCTTGAAATTATTTCAAAAAAATCCAGCAACTTAAAGCAATTAATCAATGAAATATTTAATATGGCAAAGCTAGATGCAGATGAAGTTTTAATAAATCCTGAATCTCTAGAATTAACTGAAATTACCAGAGAAGTATTAATTGAGTATTTGCCTGAAATCAAGAAGAATAATTTGGAGTTAAAGCTTAGTTTGCCAAAAACAAAATGTTTTATCACGGCTGATTATCTAAGTATTATAAGAATTATAGATAACCTAATAAAAAATGCTATTTTATATGGGAAAGAAGGAAAAGTACTTGGGATAGAACTCATGGAATCAAATCAAGAATTCCAATTGCTTGTTTGGGATAAAGGACAGGGAATCGCGGAACATGATTTAGATCATGTATTTGAACGAATGTATCGTGGTGACCAATCAAGAAATTCTATTAATGGAGGTAGCGGATTAGGGCTTGCTATTGCTAAATCCTTAGTAGAAAAAAACCAGGGCAGGATATGGGTTGAAAGTAGTCCATGGAATAAAACAGTTTTTGGTATCTCATTTCCAAAAACAGAAAAGGTTTAATAAATATAGATAATATATGGTTTAAATTAAAATTTGCCCCAAATAATGTAGTAAAGTAGTTATACAATATAGGTTTATGTATTAGTGACCTCTTAAAACTAAAGGTTACAGGTTTGAAAGGGAGTTATATCTTAATGCTTGAAATGAAGAGCAGTAAGCAGTAATGTATCTAGATTACTGCGGCATTAAGAAGAGATTTAAATAGGTACATTGAAGATATGGAAGACCATGAGTATCTAATTAAGAGTAGGCAGGGAAAGAATAGAAAGAAGTACAGCATATAAGTTACTTAGTAACACTGCGACAGAGTTTGAACTAGATGAAATAGGAACACATACATTATGTAAGAGATTTGTAAATCATATGTATATGCAGACAAAGAATATAGCCTTGCTTATAAAGAAATTTATGTGAATAGAGTTGTTTAATTTACAATAAAGTCCTTTGAAAAATAATATAGTTGTTTAATTCTTATTGAACTAACGGTGCAGGATAGTTGAATAAGGATGATGATATACTTAAGGGGGAATTTACTTTATTTTATAATTTATGAGGTGGAAAATGGACTCTTTAGAATTAAACAAATCTAAATATATTGTCTCTAATATCAAAGAAATTTTGCATAAAAAGCTTATTCTTGATATACCGTTAACTAAAGATGAGGTGAAAAAATTAAACCTAGTTAATCCCCCTATATACGAAAATGAGAAGTATCTCATTCAAAAACGGTGGTTTTATAGTATTAATATCGGAGAATGGGAAGATGTGGATATTATTATTCAAGGGAATAATGAAAATCCCGATGTGGAGATTATCGAAATGGCAGAAAAAACATTCGATGAACTCCATCTACATATAAGCTGTGCATTAAAATATTTACAAAAATTCTTCCCTAATCAAGAAATGAAGAACTACTATCTATCCACAATATGTTTTGGAAAGATGGTTAATTTTGACGATTATATATTTTCTGGATTTAGTTTAGCTTTTATTTATGATGGTCACTTTGAGTTTCAGTATAAAGTAAAATTTAAAGACGATGGATGGCCTATTGGTTTTGAAGGTGGCCCACTTTAATAATAATAGATAATTTTTTGTTATTGAACTAACGGTGCAGTTTAGTTTAATAACAAAAAAATCCAGAACTAATGTATAATCCATTATGAATATTTAAAAAGTGGAGGGTTGCATACACAACACCTCCTATTCTTTTTCTGCCGCATTTATGGGCTTCTTGTGTAGCTTTGAAAATATAGCGTGAAATCATGAAATGTGTTCTTATAAAGGGAAAAACTCCCCATAGCTCATCCCGATTACTCTGATGCAAAAGCGTAGAATTTCTATATTAGCTGAACTTTCAACCTAATGTCTCCTGTATTGAACTACCCCCACTTTCACTTCGTTTAGAAGTGGAGGATTCCTAAGTAAAGAGTTCTATCGAACTCTAATTGATTAGGCTAACCCCGCAGTCCTTGCGGTTAGAAGCCTTATCGCTTCATTCTTTAAATTAATACTTGCGTTAATATCCCTATCATGGTATGTACGACAAGAAGGACACTTCCATTTACGTAGGTTTAGGTTTTTAACGTCTTTATTTTGATACCCACAACATGAACATAATTGGCTGGAAGCAAACGTTTTCGATACGACAATGACTTGTTTGCCATACCATTTTGCTTTATATTCCAACATGGCTCGAAACTGTGACCAAGATACCTCACTAATTGCTTTTGCTAACTTATGATTCTTTAACATATTCGATACTTGCAAATCCTCTATACCAATAACATCGTGGTTTTTGATGATTTCAGTCGAGATTTTGTCCAAGTAATCTTTTCTAGCATTTGCCATGTATTCATGAATTCTAGCTACTTTTACTCGTTGTTTATTCCAGCGATAAGATCCTTTCATTCTTCTAGAAAGAACACGCTGTGCTTTTGCCAACTTCTCTTCTAACAATCGAAAAAACTTCGGATTTTTATAGGTTGTTCCATCTGACAAAATGGCGAAATCTTTTAGTCCCACATCCATTCCAATGTAAAAATTTGTTTTCGGAAGTTCTTGCACTTCTGTCTCCACTAACAATGACACGAAGTATCTACCAGAAGGGTTCCGTCTAACCGTAGCATTTAAAATACGTCCCTTTACTTCACGACTTTTGGCAAATCGAACAAGACCTAGTTTTGGCAATTTCATTTTATTTCCTACAACGGCAATGTTTTCATTTGTTTGTTTTGTGGTGTAAGATTGTACGTTGTTCTTCTTAGATTTGAAACGCGGGGCACTGTTTTGTTTTTTGAAAAAGCGTGTATACGCATCCGCAAGGTTGCGAACAGATGACTGAATCGCAATACTATCGACTTCTTTTAGCCAAACAAACTCTTTCTTCAAGGCAGGAAGTTTGACAGAGCATGTACCATATGTCAAACCTTTTCCTGTTTCTTTATATGCATGATCCCATAGAGATAGGAAGTGATTGAATACAAAACGAGAACAACCAATCGTTTTATTGATTAGTGTCGCTTGTGCTTTATTTGGATAGATACGAAATTTATATGCTTTATTGATCAACATTCATTTCACCCCCATTTCGGTATAATTCTATTATATAACAAACGTACATTCGGTTGGTAGTAAAGTAACAGTTTATGTATGTCGAACAATTAAGATGGCTTTCTGCCATCCCTTGTCCGAAGCCAATTCATCTCCCACCTACTCACCTCGCGTTCCTTGAGGAAGGAGTCTTTTTGGCTAAAATGATAAATTACACCCTTTCTATTTAATAGTTAATCTGGCGATTTGTGGACAGTGAAAATCCCAGCATAAAATTGGATGAAGTAAAGAAGTTAGGCGGGAGAACAACTACTAGTAAAATTCTGACGGATTCAGCTGAATATATGAACTTAAAGACACAAGAGTACAACTTAATGTAATAAAAAAGAGCCATATATGATGCTATGGCTCTTTTTAAGTATTAAAATATTTCTCCGTGTTCTCTCATTACGTAATGGATAGAGTTATCCTGTACTTTTGGTGCAAATGTTTCTCCGTGTTCAGCATTTTGTATTGTGTTGTTTGAAGTACAACCAAAAACGGCTACTAATCCTAGAGTGATACCTAAAACTTGAATTACTTTCTTCATTTTCTTCTGTGAATATTCAAAAATAAGTTTCTCAAGTTAAAATATTGTGAATATATTTATAAATGCAAGTATACCGTGATAATATTTGATAAAAGGGGGTAGGAGCAGATGAGTGTTAACCTCATTTCTAACGAAAAAATCACCAAATTATTAAATGACTGGTATCAAGCTATGATTGCACAACGTGTATTACAGTCTGAAAAGATAAAAGAAGATATTGAAAGTAAAATTAATTATATCAAGGAAGATCAAACAATATTAATGTATTACGCTTTACTAAATGCGCGGTACAGCCTTCTAATTCGTGATACGAAGGGTTCAAAAGATATTTTAGACAAAGTCGAACCTTTACCAGACAAAAATGAAACATTTTTAGAGTGCTATTATCATTTATTTAAAGCTATTTACGCCATCAATACGGCCAACAATAGTGAAGCAAGGAGTCATTTTGAAGAAGCTGAAAAGCTTCTAGATTACATGCATGATGAAATTGAAAAAGCAGAATTTAATTATTGGCTTGCTGTTTACTACTACCATATAATGAAACCAATTCTAGCAATTCAATATGCTATGAAGGCAAATGAAATATTTATAAATAACGCAGGATATGAACTGAAAATAGCAGCATGTTTAAATACTTTAGGAATGGCAAACATACGACTAAATGAATTTGAAAGTGCAGAAGAATATTTACTTTCAGCATTAGACACTTTCAAAAAATCAGGTGATGAAATTCTAATTAAACGCGTTAAGCATAATTTAGGACTTTTATATGCAAGTCAAAATATGCCAGAGTTAGCAGTTAAACATTTAGAGAATTCATTAGAGAATAACTTTAAAACTATGTTTCTTTTAGCGAGAGAACATTTCAAGCTAGGAAAGCATACTATTGCTAATGAATATATTGAACAAGGTTATAAGCTTAGTGATGTAGGTTATCGTCATCATTTCGAAATCTTAAGGGCATTACATAATAAAGCACCACTCGAAGAATTCGAGAAATTAGTTATAGAAGGTATTTCTTATTTTGAAGCAGAAGAATTATATGAGTGGGTAAAAGAATATGCTTCTCTTTTAGGTGACCAATTCTACAATTCAAAAAATCATGAAAAGGCAAGCAAATATTTACACATTGCTTTAGACGCAGACAAAATAAGCAAAGAAAGAAGGGCGCTAAAATGAAAAAAGCTATCTTATTAATGATGATGTTGTCCACCGTTTTTACTTTTGGTCTTACTAATGTAAAAGACGTACCACAACAAGAATCAATTGAAGTATTTATGGATCATGGGGAGCATATTTAATTTTCTAAAAAGAGGCTAATAAAGTTTTATTTAATCTAATTATTAAACAGAGATCTGAGCGTATTACTGATGCTTGGATCTTTTTTAATAATAGGGATTTGTGAACATAACTATTGGTTGAGTACGGAAATAATGATTGTGGGGGAAAAAGATGAAATGGGGAATAGAAGCAATAAAGAGTTATGAATTAAATTGTAATGACTTAGATCGATATACATTTTTAGGGGAAGAATACCAAAGTACAAACTGGAGTTATTTATCTCTCTCGCATCTTCAAAATTTCTTAGAAACATCAGGTTTGGATAGAGATATGATATTAGAACTGCTGCCAATTAATTTTAAAGGAATTGTATGGAAGTCTCTCGAGAGCGAGGACTTGGAATTTCTAAATACTTTAACAAACCCTATTAGATGTTTGGAGATTTTAGATAGATATAACTTAATGGATTCTGCAGCAACTCATACACCAAGCATGGAATATAAACTGAGATGGTTAAAAGAGCGCTGGATGAAAGGATATTATATTTTCGCCAACTGTTGAGATAAAGCTTGAATAATAGAAAGGAGGATATATTTGAGAGGACCGACTCATGTAGCAGCAGGGGCAGCATTCGCTTTAATTACACATAATTATGCGGGAATAGGGGATGATTCCTATTTATGAAAGCTGGTTTCAAGGTACAGATATTAAAGTAAAAGATTATTTATTTGCGTCTGGCAATATCATCTGCTAGTTTAATCAATTCCTCCATAGTAATCTTTCCACGTAACTTATCCTTTATGACTTTCTCCATTTCCTTTGTAACAGTCAATCCCTCAATTGCTAAGGTCGCCTTTGCTGCTTCAAAAGCTTTTTGTAGCTCTTCCTCATTTTTAAACATAATTTGGATCACCTCTTTCAATTTGAATTTATTTTTAATTCTTATTTCTGCCTACTAAACCTAAAAATATATAAAAATAAGTTGAATGGGGGTTGCTCCATTACAACTTTATGAAAATAAAACGGGATTCAATATCTAATCATTAAAAGGATCAAGTTATATATAAAGAATCTAAAACAGAGATATCTAGTACGGAATTATATTATGAGAACAGAGCATATCAAGTTGAAAAGGATGTATCTATGAATTTGCTTTTCCAGTACGTAAAAAACAGGGTACTACATGTTTTTTGTCTGGTCGTAAATGTAAGAAGAATAAATCGTTTGTTAATAAGCGGGAATTTCCGGTGATTCATTACTTTTAAATGATAAAACAAGCACCCATTCGAGTGCTTGTTTTATCACGATTTAGAAGGTTACTCATAACCATGATTTCTATGACTAGGATTTATTCCATCCCTATTTGAGTTTTACTTACTGCTAATTTTTGTCCATCTTTTTCAATGAAACTAACGGTGAAATTAGCTCCTGTGCCACCTTTTGCATTTTTACTCCAACTAGCAGTATACGTTTTTACATTTTTACTTGTAGAATCAGATTTGATGTCAGGTTCACCATATTTAGCAACTAGATCCTCGTATTTATCTCCGCCTTCACCAGTTACAGGATCACCAGTTTTAATAGTATCCACATCGGCAACCGTTATCTTCTTTTTATCGTCCTTTTTCGTTTCTTGTTTTTGGTCTTGTTTTGCTTCTTTCTTAGCCTCTTGTTTTGGTTCATCTTTCTTTTCTGTAGAAGCTTTGTTTGACGAATCATCACAAGCAACTAGACTCATCGCCAAAGCACTTCCTAATGCAATGGTACTCAACTTTTTGAACATGTTTAATTCCTCCATTTTGAAAATTGTAAAATTCCACAGATGATTATACCAAATTAAGATAAATGGTGATGTCGTATTCTGTCGAGATAAGAAAAAAACAATAACGCAAGTTCTACCGTACACTCTAATTGGTAACGAATCGTTATTTGAAGTGTATTGGAAATGCTACTATATATCGTTTTTTTCTGAATTTTACAATAGAGGGGAAGGAGGTTTTCACATGGGAGGTGTAATCGGTGATGTATTAGGAGGACTCTTTATGTCCATCCCTTCAAAAAGGGAAAAAGTCATTCGTAAAAATTTTAAGCTTTTGGAAAAAGAAGTGTGGTTTAAAGAAATAGAGCATAGATATGGTAGGTTAATGGTTTTTAACCATTCTATTAGAGATTTTGTAGCAAATGAGAACCTAGAGGATATCTTAAAGGATGTTGAGAAAACTCATATATTTCTTCATGAATTAGAAAAACTACTGCAGCAAGAAAAGATTTAATTGCCGTAGCAGTGAAGGAAGGTTTGATTCGTAAAGGATACTTCGAGCGTAGAAGTCTAAGGATATAGGTCTAGATGAAACAAGAAATCAATTATATGAAAAATTGCTTTATTGAGTGATATATTCAGCTCTTGGAGAATTATTTCTTGTTTAGTGGATAGAATAATTCAATTTGCATGAACAGCGTCAAATAGAGCAAATCAAAAAAGGAAAATTGTTTTGTGAAGCTTGGTACTGATCCATACAAAGAAAAGACACCAAAGGCGCCTTTCTCTGTATGGAAGCATCTTAAGTTTAATGTTATGGATAAGATTTCTAACCAAAATGATTGTTGCAATTTAATATATTTTTAATACATGGCTGTGTGCATTCTTATGACAAATAGATTATGCACTATCATGCAAGTTAGTATTTTATTAGTAATCATTTTCATCTGAGTTACTATTATAACTAGAATTATAAGAAGGACTATCATACCTAGAGGAATCTTCATTTTTGTAACTAGAAGTGCTGTTATAATTGGAGTTACTATATGAACTTTCAGAACTTGAACTATTAGAAGAGCTATAATAGCTAGGGGAACTGTAGTCGTCATAATAGTCGTTAAAATCATCTTCATCATCCAAATCAGAATTTACAACTTTATTTGTATTTGCTTTCTTTCCAACTGATTGAACTCTATAAGACGCATTCCTTTTTTTATTTTGTTTTCTTTTTCCATTTCCTTTAGATTGCAACGAAGGTGTATACGTTATAGGTATTACTCTAGATAATCCTCTTACAAATAATCGAACAATACATACTAAAATCCACATGCAAATAATAAATACAAAGACATAAAGAGCAATGTTGTAAATCATATTGTTTATTGTATCTATCATCGCACCCTTTGAAATATTAAACATAAAATCAATCACCGCCATTTTTCTATAAGTTTTATATTAAAAACGTAATATTAATCTAAATAGAATTATAAAATATTTTTTCCACTTTTTATATAAAAAATATGAATTTGTTACCGCGGATTAGAATTAAGAAAAAGACACCCTGAGGTGCCTTTCAATGACCTTAGTATCATTTTTAGTGTGAAAAGGAAAATTGTATACAGTTTGATACTCTCGCTGGATTATTTCATTTGTATATAAATTATTTTAAACTTTTTCTCATTTTCATGCATTTGAAATTTAATAGTGAGGGATAACGCTACATGCCCATCAACTTAAGAAAAATAAATGTCCCAAAAATTATAAAAAGAACAAATTAATTTACTCCTTTTTTACTTGAATTCCACATGAAATTTAGTATCAATGATTCCAAAAGCAACTTTACATGGGAACGGATTTTTTCCTTTTGAAGCATCACGCATACATGAAAGCACCCAATAATCCAATTCTAAGGGTAAACGGAATACTTGGATACTACTATCATCGTTTTTTACTGTTACGATTGGTGTATTTACCCTAGTTGTAGTGAAACCGTCCGTTGTTATCATTGCTACTGCATCATTATTATGAAAACCAGCGCTTAAAACCTCGTAAGTTATTCCATCATTCTCATTAATAATCATAGGTATATTTAAATAGGGATAGTTATTTATATTGTTATGAATAACTGTTCTTGCTGTATTCTTTCTTATCTGATTCCCTTGCATTTTATACACTCCTTTATAACAATCCAAACGTTTAAATCTATTCTATTTTACATCCAGTATATCCGAAAATTGTAGTGTCAACTTATTATAGAAAGCATCCGTACATATGATAGCGCTATTTAACGGATCTATATCAATGATGGTCATATAGTTAGTAAGTAAATAGCCGCCTTCATAATATGTAATTAGTATTTCTTCTTCGGATAATAAGGAACATAAAAGCATGTTCTCAATCAGTTCTTTTTCTTCAGAGGTTAAAATGGGACGTGCTATTTTATTTTTCTCTTTGATTATTTCACGTATTCCGGCGAATTGTTCTGGCATTGCTGCGAACGGAGACCATTTGATCATTCCTCTTCCTTTTGGCATATTGGCGTTACTCATGATTTATGTCCTCCTATTAGTGTGTTTCTGTGTCTAGCTGTAGCGCTATGCGTGTAGGAAATCCCTCGTAAAATACTGTTTTTCCCAAACTTTGTGCGTATTTCATCCATTACTTTTGTCAACTTCACTTCTTGTTCTCGTTTTGTGACATCATCAAAAAGAGAAATTTGTTCTTCCCCTTCTTGAATTAGGTTTGTTAAGGATATGTTTATGCTACGAATGGGTTCACCAGTATATTGCTGATGTAAAAAGTATGTACAGATATGATAAATATCCATTGTTAAATTTGTAGGACGGCTTAAACTATGTGTTTTTCTAATGCCACCTGCATTATCCTTGCTATAACCAACAGAGAAATGAACGGTTCGAGCAAGTTTGTTTTGTTGTCTTAATCGATAGCAAACTTCTTCGGTATGTTCCAGTAGGATAATTGGAAATTCTTCTATTGTATAATCACGCATTAAAATTTGGCTTTTTCCTATAGAAGTTGTAACCGGAACATATTTCTCTGAAATTCGACTAAAATCAATCCCATTACTATGTAAGTGTAATTCTTCTCCAATCACACCGAAGCTTTGTTTTAAATATTTAAGAGGATAATTAGCTAAATCTCCAATAGAATGTATTCCTTTTTGATTTAATTTTGTTTCTGTTTTATGCGAAATACCCCAAAACTTACTAAGCGGCCGTATGCTCCATAATTTTGTAGGTATATCTTCGTATGTCCAATAAGCGACTCCGTCTTTATTTTTCTTTGCTTCAATATCTAAAGCTACCTTACTCATCAATAGGTTAGGTGCAATCCCGATTGTGCATTCAATTCGTGTGTGTTCATATATTTCACGTTTAAACTGTAATGCAAATTCATTTGGATTTCGGGCAAATAGATGGATGCTATCGGTAATATCCATAAAAAATTCATCGATGCTGTATTGATGAAAGTCTTCAATAGGAACATATTGTAGAGCTAACTTCGTTATGTAATTGGAGCACTTAATATAGGTTCCCATAATTGGATTCACAATAAGGATATCTTTTTGCCTAGGAATCTCGTATAGCCTTGTCAACTTCTTTACTCCCATTGCTTTTAAAGGTGGAGTTGCGGCTAAAACAATGGACCCATTCCTATTCACATCACCGACTACAGCTAATTTTGTATGAAGTGGGTCTAATCCCATTTTGATGCAACTAACAGAAGCATAAAAGCTACGAAGATCAACACATAAAATGATTCTATTCGGTAAAATTGAATAGTCATACACTATAACTCCTCCTAATAATAAAGAGAACATTCGTTCTTGTTATTATTATACACGAACCTATGTTCTTTGATGAAGTGGTTTTTGAAAAAATATTTAATTATATGTAGTAGAAATATGTTGAACGACAGAGAGAAGTAACAGCCTAATGTTTTTGAGGTTTCTAGGATATAAATGTTTTTATCTATATTAGAAAGTACAGGAAGAAAAGAAGTATCAAGATCAAGCAAGTCAATTTTGGAAGGACCTCGCTTTGGAACTAAAAGATCCCCCCGCGGTGGTTGGTTATAATATTATAAATGAACCACATCCAGAAACAGCTAAAAATAATAGATATAATGATTTTTGGACGGAAGATTACGAGAAATGGTATGCAAAAGTGGAGGGAACGACAGCGGATTTAAACAGATTTTATCAAAAGGTAATCAATTCCATTCGTGAAGTAGACCAAGAAACACCGGTTATTTTAGATTCAGGTTTATATGCTACTCCATGGGCCTTTAAATACTTAAAGCCAGTAAAGGATAAAAAAACGCTTTACGCATTTCATATGTATGAACCATATGAATTAACGAGTCAAGGTGAAAAGAAAAATAAAGAATATCAATATCCAGGATTAGTAAAAGTAGGAGACTTAGAGAAACCTGTAATGTGGAATAAGTAGGGATTAGAGAAGTTTTTGAAGCCAATTCAATAATGGTCTAAGAAAAATCATGAACCATCTAATCGAATTATTGCAGAGGAGTTTGGAATTAACCGTACTGTTCCAGGTGCTACCCAATACATGCAAGATATTATTTCTATCTTTAACCAAAAAGGATGGCATAAATCATTCTATGCATTCCGTGAAGACACATGGACAGGGATGAATTATGAATTGGGAACAGAAAAAATAAAATGGGATGAAGAGGGTAAACCGATGCGTCAAGATAATTCACTCTGGGATGTAATAAAAAAAGATTTACAAACGCGTAAATAGTTTAGAATATTAGGCTTAAGGACTAAATGTAAGCATCTAATTCAAATAGAATTAGATGCTTTTTATTTTGAAAAAAGGTGGAATTGAATTAAAGATTCCATCTTTTCTTTTGCATAAAGAGTACCAATCAGGTTTATTTACAACGAAAAATAAGATTTTTAGAGAATAGCTTAGAAAAAAATTATAGAGGTTCAAACAAATGTGGTCACAATTGTTTAAACTTTTAAAGTAAAAAAGTTTTATGAATTTTTCGTGAGATCTCAACCTTTAAATGTTGTAATTTATTTACTTATTTCCCTAATTAGATATATTTCTCTAATTGGATGGAAGTTTAGAATACAGAATCAAAACATAATAGGCTGTTATCGATGAGTTTATCTTAAATTTGTTATTTAATGTGTCATCAAATAACATTTATATACAATAATACATAAAGAAAAGGAGATATTTATGAAAAAATATAGAGTAATAGACACAAATTAAATAGTATGAATAGCTTAGATTGTAAAAACATGGAGAAGAAAACAAAAAAACTTAAGAGTACTAAGGAAAAATGAGGGAGATAATATGGGGAATAATTCAAAACATAAAACTAGAAAAATACTTGCGGCCACTGCTACAGTAACTATGCTTGCGACTGGAATGATTTCTTCATCAGATGTCTTTGCGGAGCAAAAGGAGCAGCAAAAAAATTTATCGACATCACTGCAAAATGAAAAGTCAGTTAAATCAGAAAATAGAACATTTACAGTCCCAGGAAAAGGGGATGTTGAGGTACTGAAACAACAGGAAAGAAAAAGTATGGCATTTAGTCCATATGAACCAACTGGTTTATATGCAAAGCCAAATGAACAAATAACGATTAATGTAGAAGGTAATCAAGATATTCAGGTATATATTGGAACGTATTCGTATGATGCTTCTTGGAGAGAAGATTCTAAGATAAAATCATTTACATTAAAACCTGGTGTAAACACAATCCAATCTCCAAATGGGGGGCTGATTTATTTTTATAATAAACAGCAAGGTGGTACCATTCGAACAACAATTACAACAGGCGGAACGACTACGCCTTTCTTTGAACTAGGAAAGCATACGAAACAAGATTTAATTAACATGCTGGACCAATATCCAAATGCACATGCAGTGGAGTTAAAAGGCGAACGTGTATTAATTACGGCCAGCCCTGCACGTGTTAAGAAATATTTGTTGGGTTCTAATACAGATCCTGTACAACTCTTAAAAAAGATGGATGAAGCTACTCGAATTCAAGACAAAGTAGCTGGATTATCTGAAGAACAAGTAGATAAACATTATGTTCATTACGTAGAAGAAAATCATTCTCCTGATTATTATATGTATGCAACTTCTTATCGAACAGCATATGTAGGAGATGCAATCCAATACGTGTTAGATATTAATAAATTTATAACAGATGGCTGGGGCCCTTGGCATGAGGCAGGACATTTGAGACAACAATCGCCCTGGAAGTTTTATAATATGACAGAAGTACAAAATAATATATACAGCCTTTCTGTAGAAAAAGCATTTAATCAACCATCCAACTTAGAGAAAAGTGGAATTTATCCAAAGGCATTTCAATATCTAGAACAAGCGAATAAAAATTATGACGAAATTAGTGATGTTTTTGTAAAACTTGTTATGCTTTGGCAACTACAGTTAGCGTATGGAGAGGATTTCTATCCTAAATTGCATCAATTGTATAGGGACATGCCTTCAAGTGAACTTCCACAAACTGATGAAAATAAAAAACAATTATTTATGATTTCAGCATCAAAAGTAGCCAAACAAAATTTGATTCCCTTCTTTGAGAAGTGGGGATTACGTCCAAATAACGATACCATTCAAAAATTATCTGCATTAGGATATCCAATTTTAACAGCAGAGATTTGGAAGGGTACGGATTCTAATCCAATTAAACCAGATATGCCTAATGTAAATAATATTTTAGAAGGAAACCAGTTTGCATGGTCACTAAAAGGAATTAGTGATTTCGAGTTTGCTAAAATTAATTTCAATAAATCGACAGAAGAAATGCAAGTAGACTTAAAAGCAGGCGTACCGCATCATTATTTTAATGAAACATATGCGAGTATTAAAGTACAAAATGCATCAGGGAAAGTAGTATACAATAAAGACATTTATGGAAATAAACAACAAAATGCTGAATCGCAAAAAGTTTCAGTCAAAGTAGGAGATTATATTGAGTTAACACATCTAGAAGGTGTGCATAGAGCTACTCTCACAAATGTAGATAATAGTAAACAAGAGAGCTTTGGAAAAAAAGCCATGTACGAAGTTACAAAGGAAGGTCTGAAGAAAGTAAATCAAATTGTTAATCCGAAACCGGACACAGAAGCTCCAACACAGCCACAAGGATTATATGCAAGCAACCTTACTTCTAACAGTGTAGAGCTAAAATGGAATCCTTCTACAGATAATGTAGGTGTAAAAGAATATCAGGTACTACGCGATGGACAATTGATTCAAACGGTACAAGGAACGACGTTTACTGATCAAAACTTAACAGTTAATAAGGAATATAAATATGCAGTGAAGGCTGTAGATGCAGCTGGAAATACATCAATCCAAAGTGAAATTCTTCTTGTAAAAACCAAAGATCAAAATGTATCTTATGAAAAATGGGATCCAAAGAAGGCATATACAAAGGGCGATAAAGTAGAACATCAAGGGACAGTGTATGAAGCTGTTCAAAATCATCAAGGAAATGGTGACCCGAATTGGATATTTGCACTATCGTTATGGAAAGCAATTACAATCAATTAATATGTAAGAATCAGATGTAAAGATAGAACAACATCCAGTATTTTAAAGAATTACTGGATGTTGTTTGAATTTTGATAGATTTCTCTACTACGTTAGTATTCAATAATAAAAATTAGAAAAGGATGTAGATTAGTGATTAGTCAGAAAACAAAGCAAAGATTTAATAAAGTTATTATAATTACCGCAGCATGTAGCATGTTTTCTATGTTTGGAACGTCTATTTTGCACACTAAAGCTGCAACACATTCAGCTGCTCCAGCAGTTTATGTGAGTCCCCAAAATATACCTGCCTCAGATATTATTAGTATAGACTGGTCACCAGTTCAGACACCACCTTATACGTACTGGGCTGTACACAACTGGAATGCAGGTGGTGAAGCTGGAGGATATGCTGGTTTTCAACAACAAAGTGGGTTTGATGAAAATGGAAAACGTACTTTACATTTTGCCTTATGGGATCCAATTTCCTCTAAAGAAGCAATAAAGGCCGAATACTTATCTCCGAATTCGCAAGCTGGACCCTTTGGAGGAGAAGGAACAGGAATGAAGGTTCAAACAACTTATGGTTGGAAAGACTACAATTGGTACACGATGACAATGCGTTCATGGCAAGAAAATGGTCATACTAAATTTGGACAATGGATGAAAGATGTAACAAAGAATAAATGGCATCAAATTGCAATTATGGACTTTCCGGTTGCTAATGTTGCATTTAATCATGGTTTAGGAATGTTTCAAGAAGACTGGGCTGATAGTGGACAGAATGTTCGAGAAGCGCGCTTGAAAAATGGTTATAGCCGAAAATTAGTTGATAAACAATGGAGTTCTTGGAATAATCAAAGTATTTCTGGAACGCATGATAATACTTATCAATATGATGGAGGATCTACTTCAGAATATGTATGGGTCAAAGCAGGAGGTAATACGCAGTCTACTATTGGGGCAGGAAAAATATTCACGCTAAATCAACCTACTCAACCTGAAATAGGAAAACTAGATTTTGATATCCAATCTATATATTATGAAAATGAAAAATTAAATGTATCTTGGAAACTAAAAGAAAATAGTACACCGCAATTTAAGGGGAAAATTGAAATTTATAACAATGAAAATATGACGGGCCAACCTATTAACGTAATTAATGATATTAAATCTTATCAAAATGGAATCAGTCAATCTATATCATTACCAACAAATGCTTATGCAAAAATTGTATTAACGGATATATTTGATCAAACTGTTGAGAAAAAGGTACAAATCAAAAATGAATCTCCAAACATTTTTGAAGGTAATGAATTTGCATGGTCGCTGAAAGGGATTGGAGATTTTGAATTTGCGAAAGTAAATTTAAATAAATCAACAGAAGAAATGCAAATTGATCTAAAAGCAGGTGTACCACATGACTACTTTGATAGTACATATGCAAGTATTAAAGTGCAAAACACATCAGGTAAAGTGGTCTATAACAAAGAGATTTATGGAAACAAACAGCAAAATGCTGAATCGCAGAAAGTTCCAGTCAAAGTAGGCGATTATATAGAGTTAACACATCTAGAAGGTGTACATAGAGCTACTCTTACAAATGTAGATAATAGTAAACAAGAGAGCTTTGGAAAAAAAGCCCTATACGAAGTTACAAAGGAAGGCCTGAAGAAAGTAGAAAAAATGCCAGAAACAACGGTTTTAGATGGAAATCATTTTGGGTGGTCTTTAAAAGGATATAGCGATAGAGAAATCGCAAAAGTTAATTATAATAGGACAACAGAGAAAATGCAGGTGAATTTAGAAGCAGGCGTACCACATTCTTACTTTAATAATACGTATGCAAGTATTACAGTAAAGAATTCAACCGGTAGTGTTGGGTATAATAAGGAAATAGTGGGAAACAGACAACAAACTGCTGAATTCCAAATGGTGCCCGTAAAAACGGGAGATTACATTGAGTTTACCCATATAGAAGGGGAAGCAGTAAAGGAAAAGACACGTGCAACACTTATTAACCCTGAGAATAATAAACAAGAATATATAGGCAAAAAAAGAACCTATCAAGTTACTTCAACGGGATTAAACAAAATAGATTAACATGAAGAACCTTCTAATTATTCGTTAGATGCAAATAGTCGTTCATTATGAACGGCTATTTGGCTTTTATTTAAAGAAAAGTGAAATGAAAATACTCTCTCTTTTGTCTATACTCTCGTTGCTATCAACTGCTACATTTTTTTATTACGAGAAAATAATTTAAAAAATGTGCTTGAGAATTGATACATGTTTAAGTGCTATAGATTTGAGAAAAAAGAAACAGAATAGTAAGGTATTTATTGATAAACTCTCTCTAGCATTACAATATTTTACATATTTGGTATGATGTATATGAGTTCTATGTATATTGAGGGAGGAATGGGAATGAAGAGGTTCATAACACGTGCAAGTGGTAATACAATCTCAAAAAAGTTAGTTTTAATGATGTTGCCGATGGTTTTAATGATATTGATGATTACATCATCGAATGATGTATCGGCAGCAAATCTATCAAAAGCAGGTTCACTAAAAGGCGTGAATTTATTTAATGGAAGTTGGACAGTTGCTATACAGGCAGCAAATTTACAATATGTTTCTGCTGAGCCTTTGGGAAATGTAACAGCAAATCGTAATGTAGTTAATGAATGGGAGAAATTTGAATTAATTCCGACTGGAGAATTATATACGTACGCTTTAAAAGCCAAAAGTAATGGGAAGTATGTTTCGTTTGAGCCAAATGGTAGAGTAGTAGCAGATCGTACATCAATTGGGACATGGGAAAAGTTTATCTTATATAATGGTGGAGACAATAGGATATATGTATTACAAGCACTCAGTAATGGTAGGTATATATCAGCAAATGGTGGTAGAGAATTAACGGCTACTAGTTATGTAGCTGGAAGCTGGGAAAGATTTGTTATTGTATACTTCTAAACTTTGAAGTGTAAAGGGCTGCAGGTAATTAGCAGTCCTTTTTACATGCTAAATAAGGACTTACTGAGGTTATAATGAAAAGAATACGTGACATTGTATGCGTTTTTTTCTCTTTGTGTAGTTTATCAACAAAAAAGAGCGCTTTTAAAGGCGTCCAATGATCAAGATTTATGTAAAAAAGGTGCACAAGATATGGTATGTATGCTTCTTAATCTTGGTGCAGATTTAATACAAAATCCTTATTTGAAAACAAGAAGCCTTAGAGTTAGGGCTCTAGGGCTTCTTGTTTTGGTATTCTCACATGGTTTTTCAAAAAGAATAGAACATATTGAAGATAACATGTGAATGTTTCATAAATGTATCAAAAAAGTGAACAAAATTGCTATTGCAGAAGAAGCAGAAATGAAGTTTCTAATACGTAAGTACGTGAAAGGTATTATTTCCAGTGGATAAAATGCGCATGGGACACCTAATCATTATTTTATCGGGGGAAAAGAATATGTTATGAACTTGGTGGAATGAAAAAATGAAAATTTTACTTTTAGAGTGAAACTAAACAAAAATGCTATTTTGTAGAGCTTTAATTCCATGAGAAAAGAGCACTTCGTAAAAGTGCTCTTTTGACCAAAATCCATTTTGTAAAAGAGAGGAATACGTAATATCATATGAATTTATTTTTAAATGTGTTTAAAATCGTATAAAAACTTCTTTTTGCAAAACAAAGCAGCCAGCTTAATTAACTAACTGCTTGTTGTACAAAAGAAAATTAGGCCCTACAAGTAAAAGATATGTAACTTTAATTTACAACTATATTATAAGCAGAATTAAACATGTTATGCGGTAGTAAAAATAAGCTTAATCAAACTTTCATTTTGTATTAAGTTGGAGTATAAAAAGAGCACTTAGTAAAGTGCTCTCGTGACGAGTCTCATTTTATAACGACTATTTTATAAAGAAAGGAACTCAGGATATTATATGTGCGCCAGTCAATTGAGTACCTTGTACAAATAAAGAGCAGCTAACAAAAGTTAACTGCTCAAGTTGTATTATGAGTAGTATTGTTAGAATATCGAATTTTATCCGTTTAATAAAAAAAGCAGCTAGCAAAAGCTAGCTACTTAGCCCCAAGGAAGGGAGAGGAGCAATCAATTAGGTCTAAGTTTGGAATAAGGTTTTTAGATTTTAAGATCTAACCTAAGTATAGTATCGATTTTATTTGAGTTATTAGGCATATAAATGGTTCCTCGTGAACTACCCGCCACTTAACGTCCTAACGGACTGTTTGAAGTGGGGGCTTCTCGGTTAGTCGTTACTTTTGGTAGCTAACGAATTCGTCCTAAGACAGCCGAGCTAACTCCCTTGTTCCAAGGGTTATTTTATTGCTATCTATGCTAACACCAATAGGCGTATTGCTTCATTTTTGATATTGATAGCTGCGTTATAATCTCTATCGATATTTACACCGCATATACAAGTATATATTCGCTCAGACAATGACATATTTTTCACATTTCCACAACTGCTACATGTTTTTGTGGAAGGAAACCATTTGTCTATTTTCACAAGCTGTTTTCCTTGTTCATTTAGTTTATAAGCTAAGAAAGTGGTGAACATACCCCAAGCATTATCAGCGACGCTTTTTCCAAAATGAAGTGCTTGCGACATTCCCTTCATATTTAGATCTTCAATAGCGACAACATCAAAATGAGTAGCTAACTCTTTAGACTTATGATGAAGAAAGTTCTTACGTTGGTTTGCTACTTTTTCATGTAGCTTAGCTACACGGATACGTTGTTTATTCCAACGCCCTGAACCTTTTGTACGTCTTGATAATACTCGTTGAGCCTTTGCTAATCGGTCTAACATTTCACGATAGAACTTAGGATAATTGGCTCTCTCATCCTCAGAACTGACGTATAATTGATCCATCGCAAAGTCTAATCCAACAACTGTTTCTACTTCTTTTTGTACGATCTCTTTTTCGTATTCAGTCAAAATGGACACATAGTATTTACCAGTAGGTGTCATAGAAATCGTACATGACTTGATTATATGGCCTTGTGGTATTTCTCTATGCTGTTTGATACGTACCATTTTCAGTTTTGGCAATTTGATATGACCGTTAAGCAACATAATATTTCCGTTCACTACATTCGTTGTATAAGACTTTCTGTCTTTTTTGCTTTTGAATGTTGGGAAGTCATTTTGACCACGAAAGAAATTTTTATAGGCAATTTGCAAGTTTAGTTGAGCATTTGCCAAAGCTAATGAATCAACTTCTTTTAACCACTCAAATTCTGCTTTGTATTTTGCAGGCGTGGGAAGATTTTGTTTCTTTAGTTGATCCTTATCATCTTTATGTTTTTCATACGCTTCTTTCCGTTCAGCTAACATTCTGTTATACACGAAACGTACACAACCGAAGGTTTTACGTATAAGATGTGCTTGGTCTCCTGTTGGATACAAACGGAATTTATATGCTTTATTCTGCTTTGTCATATCATTTCACCTCACTTTTCACTTTGATTTTCAATATATATTTTTACTAAGTCTATTGGCGAACCACCAGTAGTTAGCAAGCAAAAACTTCTTGACCAAAACATCTCTTTCCAAAGTTTCTTTTTCACTTGTGGAAAGTCTCTTTTAATAAGTCGAGAACTTGCACTTTTATAAGCATTGATCAATTTTGTCATTTCTGTATTAGGGTGTGCCTTGAACAAAATATGAACATGGTCTACATCATGATTCCATTCAACTAATGTGATGTTATAGTTTTCAGATAGTCGAACAAACATATCTTTTGCATAGTCTGACATATGATCATCAAACACATTTCTTCTGTATTTCACGACCAACACAAGGTGATAATATAACAAGAATACTGAATGGTTATTACTATCTAATTTCATTTATATACCAGCCTTTATAATTGATAAGACTGATTATATCAGAGGCAAAATAAAAAGGAAAACCTTGTGGCTACGCCAAACCGAAATTCATCTCCCACCTACCGTTGGGCTATGCCCTTCACACGCTTGAGGAAGGAGAATTCTTTCGGGAAATTCGTTAAATTATTGCCTTTTTAAGAGAACGGAAAGAGTTTTTCGAGTTAGCATCTTTTGCATAATAATTATTAAAGAGGGAATTTCCACTTAGAAATACTTTTAAGCAGAAGAATAGACTAGTTTAATTTCTAATGGTCCCAGTATCTTTTATTTTGACATGTGTCTTTACATTTATTTTAGCCTCTGCTAACGCTTGCGACCAATCTCCTTTTACTTTTTTCCACTCTTTATATTGAAATGCTCTAGCATATAGGGATAATCCGATTGGATCAATTTTATTCTGCTGTATTTCATACAACATATTTTGTAAATTATTATTAATTTCTTTTTGAATAGCACTTTTTAAATTATTTATATTTTTTTTATTATTATAGTACCCCTTAATTAAATTCGGATTAGTTTTTTCTATTAAAGCTACATTAGCATATATATCGAGATTAAATATAAACTTTCCATTTTGAAAAGTTACATCTACCTTCCTTGTCGCGTTCTGTACGAAGATAGAAGTATTTGTTTTTTTGTTGGAATTTTTAGGAGGAAGTGCAAGGTGTAGTATCATTCGCCCGTTACTTTTTGGCTTATTTATAAGATTGAAAAATTTAACATCTTTTTTAGGGATATGAGTCAAATATTTCCCTTTTCGATTTAAAAATGCAATTCCTACTGTGTCGATTTCATCCTTTGTTTTTTTGATAATTGGAACAGTTTGCGTCATTCCTTCTTCATTTTGTTCTCTCATTAATTGTTGAATTGTAGAAGAGACTGATTGGTTATTTTGAATTGACGATTCAATTACACCATTTATATAAGATGAAAGTGATGGTTTACTAGGCTTATGAATTTTAAAAATTTCTTCTGCAGGTCCATCTACAAGTACTACTTTAGCATTAATGGTAGCGTAAGGATCACGGTAAGAAGAATCAAGCTCCTGCAACCAGTTTGCTTCTTGCGCTAATTTTTTCCCAATTAAAATGATTTGAGCTTTGGAAGCTGTCAGATATCCTGTTAACTTCGTATCTATCTTACTGAATCCATTATATACAGTTGATGCTTGTGTCCAATGCTCTATAGTACTTTTTTGCTGCTTATGATGAAAGAGTGGTATGCTTGTTCCAACTTTTATGTCTCCATTAGAGGTTCTATCCAAGCCAATTAAAAGGATTAATGAAACCTTCTCAAGAGGAACTCTCTGACTACAACCAATTATATACACACAACAAATTACAATCCATATCCATTTTCGAATCAAAGTTGTTTCCTCCTAGTAACCCAAGTAAAAAGAATACTGTAAGCGAAAAATAAGATTGGTAAAAGAATAAAGAAAATGACATTTAAGATATCCATAAGAGAATATATAAACAAATATTGATCCACATCGGGATTTAGGAAAATAAATAGCCCAACTATAAATAACATAAAAGCAAGCAGCGCCCAATTTCGGGCGTTTTTTTGAAGTGATATGGTCATAGATTCAAAACTGAAAAATAAATACGGATATAAAGTAGTGGAGAATACAATTAAATAGTAAGCGATATAAATAATTTCTAATCGTTCCATGAAAGAAAAACGAACCCCTTGTAACAAATGAAATACGGGCCAAATTACGTCTTTTATCCCCTCGGGGCTAAAGTATATATAAGAAAGAATAGTCACATATAGATAAAAAATCATGGTTCCAGTATTAGCTATTAGTAGTCCTTTTATGGCCTTTTGTTTTTTTTGTAAGAACGGATATATATAATATGCAATTTCTAAGCCAGCATAAGGAGTAATAGTTTCTTTTGTTCCCTTTAAAATAGGGTAGAATCCCTCTTTAAAAATAGGTAGTAGGTGTAAAGGGGTGTAGTTACTCTTTAGTGAAAAAAGAAGAAATAGTGGCATCCAAGTAGTGAAGAAGAAAACAAGCATAGAATAACTAGTAAGAGCCCTTAACCCACTCAGAGCTAAAATAATAAAAGGTAATAGTAATAATATGGTGATTTGATAAGCAGGAGTGGAAGGGAATATCCAAACTTTTACAATATTAGTTGCCTTTAGTAAAGTATTAAAGCCAGCAAAAAATAGATAACAGGCATATAAAAGAAAAAGAATCGTCCCTAGCCATTTACCAAAGTATGTTTTTAAGATTTGCGAGAAATTTTTGTTGGGATTTTTTTGTAACATTAATATAATAAATACACCGATTATAGAAGTAACCATCCATCCAAGAATGATTGAAATCCAACCATCTGTGCCAGCAGTAGTAGCAAGTGGGCTTGGCATAATTAACATACCAGATGCAAGTTGCAGCGAATGGATGAAAATAATAAATTCGAATAAAGTTATATTTTTGAATTTAAGATTCCCCATGTTAACCACCTTCTTTTTTCTTTCTTTGTTTCGGCTGCCCTGTACTCGAACGACTGGTAAGCATAGAAATAGGAAATCTTACAAAAGAATCTTTTAACTCTTGGAGACGAAATGGCGCAATTGGTAATCCATATGGTGAACCATATGAAGTTAGTGAAACAAAATGAGCAAACAAGAGCATTAATCCACTAACAATACCTACAATGCCATAAAAGTAAGCCAATAACATCATTGGAAAACGAATAAGGCGTATAGAACTTGATAAATCATAATTAGAAACAATAAATGAAGCAATGGCTGTAATAGATACGATAATAACCATAACGTTACTAACAAGACCAGCTTGAACAGCCGCCTGTCCAATTACAATCCCTCCAACTATTCCAATGGTTTGTCCAATTGGTTGTGGTAAGCGAATACCAGCTTCACGTAGCATTTCTAGTGTGATTTCCATTATAAAAGCTTCCAATAAGGGAGAGAAAGGGACTTTGACTCTTGACGTTGCAATAGAAGTGTATAAATCTATAGGAATGATTTCAAAGTGAAAAGAGACTATAGCTATATAAAATGCTGGTAAAAAAATAGCTATAATAAATCCTGCAAATCGTAATAAGCGAAAAAATGAAGCAATGAGCCAATGAATATTATAATCATCTGGAGTTTGAAAGAATCCAATTAAATTCATTGGAACAATCATTGCGCCAGGGGATCTATCCATTAACACCGCTACTTTTCCATCAAGTATATGGTTTGAAATAGCATCTGGGCGTTCGCTTAAATAAGCCTGTGGAAAAGGAGACCAATTTTGATCCTTTGTAAAATTAGATAGTTCACCAATGCTTAATACCGCATCCGTTTTAATTCTACAGATTCTGTTTTCTATTTCTTGAACTACATCTGCATTCGCAACGTCACCTAAATAAATTAAATAAACAACAGAAGTTGCTCGTTCTCCAATCGTCAGCTTTTTGATTTTTAACTCTGCAGAAGGAAGATATCGACGAATTAAGCCTATATTTTTTGTGGCATTCTCAATAAATCCATCATGCGATCCTTTAATAGTAACTTCTGAAATTGGTTCTTGAATTGCTCTCTCTGCCCAGCCTTTTGTATTTATTAGAAGTGAACGATTTTCTCCTTCCATAAATAGTACACATTGACCTTCAAGTAATCCTTCTTTAATTTCATTCCATGTATATACTATTTTGGTATGAGTAGCGATAATATTAGAATTAAATATTTGACTGTCTTCATTTACTTCTTGTAATAATGGTGTAACAACATTGCCTTTTAAAGCAACACCATCAGTAAGGCCTTCAAAGTAATATAGTAGAATATTCGTATTTGTTTTTAATTGCAAAGGGTGTTCAATTAAATCTGCACTAATATCAAAGATGTTATCTAATGTATTTTTAAGTTCTTTTAAGTTACTTGTTTGGATCTTTTCAATGTTTTTATCTGTTTTAGTTTCTAAGATCTCTTCATTTAAAGACAAAATTGACACCTCTTTAATATATAACGATTAGTTGTATTTATTATTTTTATAAGATGGAATTTTATTCACAAATTTAAACAAATTGGGAACGGAAATTAATAATTGAGAGCAAAAAAGTAGAGATGATTTGTGGGGGAATCTAAGTATCAAGATAGAATTGAAATTTGAATGATTATAACAAAAAAGAACCCTTGATAGGCTCTTTTTCATAGTTGATAAATATATTGTCAACAATAGATGGCGTTTAAGGTAGTAATTTAGATGTCTTTAAGTTCATCAGCTGAATTTTGTAGGAAGAATTCTTTTTTCATATCTTAATGCTCAATTAAAAAGACATTATATTTATTTGGGTGTTCTAGTGTAATTAAAGTTTGCGCGCTAACAAATTTTGTTTAGGGACAAAATGTTTTTTTCTGAATTAACAGAAAAAGATATGCGCAAAATTCCTATTAGCTATTTTGGTAGGTATCAAATATTGCTTTGGCCTTATTTTCTTGAGATTACCGTACGTTTATATGTTTCTAAGGGAAAGAAATACTTTCATTTTTATGACCATCTATTGTTTGATTAAGATGGTAACACGAAATAGAAGCGTTTACAACCAGAAAATAAAGAAAAAATATTAAAATTAGACTTTTTTCGACAATTATTTTATGTTTATATTTCATTTTATTATAGGAAAAGGCGGGGGAAAGCGGACCTTTTCCTATAAAATGTTTTGTTGGAATTAGAAATAACTAAAAAAGTAATATTATCTTAAAATTAAAATGAAATTCAATGATAAGGTTATAATTGAATTTTTAAACCTCATGTGTATTGAAAATATGGTCAAATCTTAATCCACGTTGCGTTTCTTCCTTTTGTAACTAGCTTAATATGGCCAAACACTTGCAAGGAATTTAAAGCCTTACTGATTGTACTTTCTGCAATGTCTGGATAAGTGTTACGAATACTTTCCTTAGTAAAAGGTTGTTTTTGTTTAAGTATAAAATCCTGAATTCTCTCAACTTTAGTATGTTTACATATAGAATCTAGAACTGTGTTATGTAGATCTTTGTAAGCCTCTAATATAATTGTTAAAAACGTTTTTAACCAAAAGCTATTATTATGTTCCTCGCAGTACCAATTCACTGAAGATTTATAAATCGAATTGTAATAATCAGATTCGTTTTTCTTAATATATTTATCCAAACATACATATTTTACAAATGTATGTCCACTCTTAATTAATAGCAATTGCATTAACATAAATGCCAGCCTGTTATTACCTTGATTGAAAGGGACTATGCAATAAAAATTTAATATAAAACGAGCTATTAATAAAAGTGAATGTAGCCCCTTACTAGTATTTAATGAGTTGTATTGATCACATAATTGCTCCATAAACTGTGGAATGAGTTCATGCGGAAGAATGCGGTAACTATTCAAGTGCATTCCATGCTCGGGAATACCTGGAATAATAAAAGGTTTTTCACGCCATTTGGCACTGTCAGAGGTAAGGTAATGTATTAGTTGAAAATGTAATTCCTGTATAGTTGCTGGATTAATTGATAAAGTACAGGAGTTTTTATGTACAAAAGAAAGTGTTTGATAATAACAAAAAATAGCATCTTCAGAAATATTTTGAGGTACTATATCATCTAAAATAAGTTCTTTTAATCTTTTATTAGGAACTTTTATATCCTCATAAATAGTTGTGAAATTTTTTATGTAATGTAGTGGTATAGTTTTTTCTAAACTATTAAATATGTCAGGGTTTTGTTCCTGATAAGCAGCTAATTTTCCTTTGAATTCGCTAATTTCACTTATTAAATTGATTAACCTCCTTTTTAATTCAATATTTTTGTACTTATCATCAAAAAAGTCTCTCATTTTTGTTCCTCCTGTAACCCCTTAACACGTTGTTGCATATATCTTTCCATTCTAAAGGTATGCCACGACATCATTGTAAAATAAAGATATTTTAGGTCTGATTTTGAATATATATATCAGAATCTATATTTTTATTTAACAATTAAAATATGGAAATTATAAAGAAGAATCGTTAGGATTCAATTTTAATAGGCATAATCCTAACATCAAATGCAAAAATGTACAATAAAAAAATATAAAATATAAAACTATCGAATCTTTTGAAAGATTATCTAAAAGAGTTTTAAGAAATTGTAGGTATAGATGTGCTTTGGTTTAGGAGTAAATAATAAAGCGGTAATAGAGTTTTCATAGGTAATTAAAAAGTAGATAGACTATTAATTTGTGACAATTACGTGCCTAATCTATCATATGCTTTTATGAGAATTCTAAAATTAAATCCTAACGAGCTGAATTTTCTACATTTAGCATAAATATTAGGGAGGCGTGCTGATGAAATGTATCATTTTATATAGAAATATGTAACGTTTAACACTCGTATTGTAAAATATTTTGACATACGTTAATTTAAATATTAGGTACAGGAACATTTAATAAAAACTCAGTACTAAAGTACCCTTTAAACGTTTCACCCTAAGAACGTTTCTCAAGCACACTGAAGTTTACCCGTTGTTTCTGTGCCTTATTAGATAAAAATAATATAATAAATTTTTAGAATATGATAATGGAAAATGGGTTTTCAAATCTTTCCTCCTTAAACATTAACAATCTCTTGATGATCTGTTTAAAGTAAGGAAATGCAGGGTAGACAATGGTATTCATAAAGAAAATACAGTTAAGCTAGATACCTTAAGTTATTTTATAAGTAATTAAGCGTTAGATTGAATTAGTAAGAATATTATATGTGTTTGCTAAATGGCTTATTTTAATTGGTCTGTTACTATTAATTTATGAATTTTAACATTTAGAAGCTAGTCAACATATAGGTTATATTAGTTATGTGGGTTTTAACCTCAAGTGTATATGTTTAAGGTTAAAGGACTTGTGAGTGGTATAAAAGAAGTGAAAGTCTGGAAGAAACGGATATAATCGGTTTCTTCCAGACTTTTTTTGCTTTTTTGTAATATAAAAAAATTATTTTTCCTACATGATTTAATTATCTGTTTTAATATTTGAATTTTTTGTGAAATTAAACGAAGTGTTTATTCTTCTTTAAATACATAATGTTACAAAATAGCGTAATTGTATTTACTTTATTTTTAAATGAGATTAAAAATAATAATAAACGTACCAATGTATGAGAGGTATTAGTATATTTATTAGTAATTTGTTCGTTTATCTCTATATTGCTATTATATTAGCGATAACAATAATAAATTTGGGGGAAAAGAATGAATTTGAAATTAACATCTAAATTGGAAAGATTAAGAAAAAGTAAAAAAGGAATTGGTGCTTGTGTTTTAGCTGCAGGGGTAACGGCTATTACTATGATTCCTCAAAGTGCTTATGCACATGGATTTGTTGAAAAGCCAAGTAGCCGTGCTGCTTTATGTAGTCAGAATTATGGAGCACTGAATTTAAATTGTGGAAATATAATGTACGAACCTCAAAGCCTAGAAGCACCTAAAGGATTCCCAGATGGGGGACCGATTGATGGAAAAATCGCTTCGGCAGGAGGACTGTTTGGAGGAATTCTTGACCAACAAACATCAAATCGCTGGTTCAAAAACACGATTAAGGGTGGAGCAAATACCTTTACATGGAAATATACAGCTGCACATCCTACAAGTAATTGGCATTATTACATTACAAAAAAGGGATGGGATCCTAATAAACCATTAACACGTGCTGAATTAGAACCAATTGGAACTGTGAAACATGATGGTTCTGCCGCATCAAATAATTTAACACATACAATTAATGTACCAACTGATCGCAATGGTTATCATGTTATTTTAGCTGTATGGGATGTAGCAGATACGTCAAATGCGTTTTATAATGTTATTGATGTAAATCTAGTAAATAATGAAACTCCCGATACAGTAGCTCCAAGTCAACCAACTGAATTAAATGCGTCTAAAGTTACTGCCAATAGTGTTGCACTAACATGGAAGGCTTCTACGGATAATATAGGTGTAACGGAATATCAAGTGTTACGCAATGGGGAAGCAATTGATACGGTACCAGGTACAACATTTATTGATAAAAAATTAAAAGCAGATACGGAATATACCTATACAATAAAGGCATTAGACTCTGCTGGGAACATATCAAAAGAAAGTGAAAAACTAAAGGTTAAGACAACACATGCAATCCCAGATATAGAGGCTCCAACTCAACCAAAAGGATTACATAGTATGGGTACAACAGCGACAACTGTTGACTTGATGTGGAGTCCGTCTGAAGATAATGTAGGCGTAGACCATTATATTGTATATAGAGAAAGCGCTGGGGTTATGAATAAAATTGGGACAGCGGCTAATACATCCTTTATGGATAAAGATTTGGAGGCTAATACATCGTATAAATATGTAGTGACGGCGGTTGATTTAGCTGGAAATGAATCTAGTAGAAGTGATGTTTTGAATGTAACAACAAAATCAGAGGATTCCACATATGAAAAATGGGATGCAAGAAAAGCATATACTAAGGGTGATAGAGTAGTACATGAGGGAAAAGTGTATGAAGCGGTTCAAGATCATCAAGGAAATGGTGACTCAAATTGGATTTTTGCCTTATCGCTTTGGAAGCCAATTTTGAATAAATGATAAGGTGGAAAAGGTAGTTAACAATTTTGAATTTCTCTTTAAAAAGTAAGGGCCGTTCCAAACATGAATTATCTAATGGTTTAAATGGTATATAAATAAATTTAATCATCATCCTAATGTTAACGAATTAAAATCAAAAAAGAATCCGAATGGTATTCCATCAAAAAGGAATTCCATTTGGATTCTTTATTTTTTAATTTGTAATAGCATATATTTTCACTGTGAATTTGCTAGTGGCACCAATTGGACTTGCAATATAATATTTAGTATTTGTGTAAGCTTCAGTCCTAGATCCATGTAAAATGTTTTTCCAACGAGTAGAATCTATTCCTAGGGGAACATCAATTATTACATTGAAAGAGATAGTAGAAGGATAATCCTTTTCTGAAGGCTCAATAACCCATTTCTTGGTGTGGATGGTTACTAGATTATAAAACAGAGACTTTAATAATTCTAGATGAGGAAAAGGTTAAAGTTGAGGAAGTCATTAGGGAATTTGAATCTATTGGGCTAGATAATATTGTTGCTTTTGCACCTTTAAAAGTAATAAAAAAATTTGATATATTAGAAGGCTACAAGGAAAAAACATCAATTGAATTATATCGGCATATAAAAGATAGAAGTGTTAAGGTTATCGATGTACGTAGTAAAAAAGAGTGGGGGAAGGGCACCTTCATGATGCAATACATATTACGTTAGGTAATCTATTTGAGAAGATAGATTCTGTACCGAAAGATTGTCCAATAGTTTTACAATGTCGAACTGGTTTGCGTTCCGCTATAGCAGCTAGCATCTTACAAAAAGCTGGTATAAAGGAAGTAGTTAATTTAAAAGGCGGATTTCTCGAGTGGAAAAAGTTTGGATTAACATACGAGAATTAATTTTTATCTAGTAATTCATTAAATTAGATATTTATCTTATTAATAAATTGCTTATGTTATTATAATTATAATAAATATTGGGTAATAAAACCAGTCTTGTAGTATATTGTATATCGTATTAATATTTATATATTCTTGTTAAATATTATAGGATTGGGTGATGATATTGATGAAAACAATTAAATCTATAACATGTATGTCAGTTTTATTATTCATTTTTACATTATTTTTACCAAAAAATTTAGCATTTGCAGAAGAGATGGATAAGGTTTGGGATCCAGAGAAAGGGACTATTTCTGGTTATATCTGGTTTGATGAAAATGAGGATGGTTGGATTGATCCTGAGGAACAAACAATCGCACCTGAAATAGGTGAAATAAAGTTATATTTAATTAATGAAAATGAAGAAATAGTTGAAGAAAAAATAGTGTCTAGATTACAAAATGGACAAGCTCATTACTATTTTGAGGTAGAAGAAGGAAAGTATAAAATACGAGCTGAGTTTACTGAAAAGGGAAAATATCAGCTTACTAGAGATGGAAGAGATTCATTTTTCAATTCTACAACAAACGAAACAAGGTATTATGAAATTATGAAGTCATACAATATAGATAGTATTCAGCTGGGGTATAAAAAGCTTCTTAAGTCTATTTAAAGTAAGGAAAAAAGCTACAGATGATAGTAAAAAGTTTGGATTTCAATTTTAAGTGGGGCATGCGCCTCTCTTTTTTTTATAACAGATTTGTTGATTATATTATTTGATGTGATGTTATATGAGAAAAGTGGAGGCGTTTATCGTTGATGATTTTTGGACGATTAGATCGTGAACAGAGCTTTAATGTTTTATTTTGTATCTTTACTGTAATGGAATTATGTACGACTACAGCACCAGAACATTGAGTTTTCTAGTTCTTTAAAATAGAGACTTGTACTTTATTGTATCATTAGATTAATCTCACAGAATGAGAAAATGTAATATGGCCCTATTTGAAGGATTTTTTTATTATTGGTAATTTCATGTACCGTATTTAAAAATAAATCCAATTAGGAAGAAGTGAAGCAGGATGAGCTTCCTAATTTATAGGGATTTTAATTTAAATCTTTCAAATTCAACAGTTACTTATCAAAACAAGTCTGTAGAATTAACTAAAAATGAAGTTGAAATACTCTCATGCTTAATAAACAATCGCGGAAATATTGTAAAAAGAGATTCATTCATAGAAACTTTATGGAAATCTGATTATTTTGTGGATGATAGCACCTTAACTGTTAATATAAATAGATTAAGAAAAAAGCTTGAAGAGATAGGTATAGAAAATCTAATTGCAACAAGAAGAAGCTTAGGGTATATAATGCCATGAATATAGGTAGATAAAATGGTAGTAATACTATCTAATGTACTGTTATTTATTATACTAGCAGGTATATTGCTGACTGCAAATGTTCAGTTCATTATAATATTCTTTGTCTTTTGTCTTTTCCATTAATTTCATATATGGTTATAGAATTTATAAAATGTAAAAATTATTATAATGAGATTAATGGCATATTAGAAAACTTGGAGAAAAAATACCTACTACCAGAGGTCGTAAAGGAAGCAAACTTTATACACGGTGAAAAGCTTAACGCTATACTGAAAGAAGTAAGTAGAGATATGCATGAAAATGTAAAGTATTATAGAGACATACAGTTGGATTACAGAGAATATATAGAGACATACAGTTGGATTACAGAGAATATATAGAGACATGGGTGCATGAAATTAAGACAATAGCTTCTACAAAGCTTATAATTGAAAATAATCAAAATGAAGTAACGAATAAAATTGACTCTCAAATGGATCGAATTGAGGGGTTTGTAGAACAGGTTCTATATTATTCTCGAAGCAATAACGTTAATAAAGACTATATGATAAGGCCAATCAACCTTGATAATGTAGTAAGGAATGTAATTAAAAGAAACTATAGGGATTTTATTCATAAGAGAATAAAATTAGATATACAGGATATTGATGAGATTGTATATAGTGATGGGAAATGGATTGAATTTATTATTAATCAAATAATAGGAAATTCTATAAAGTACTCAAATAACAAAGAACAAATGATACGTATATACTCAATTAAGAAAACTAACTCAGTAATACTAACCATAGAGGATAATGGAGTAGGGATAGTAATTAGAGATATAAATAGAGTTTTTGAGAAAGGATTTACTGGAGAGAATAGAAGAAAATTTAGCAAAAGTACAGGAATGGGCTTGTATCTATGCGAAAAACTGTGCTCAAAATTAGGTATGAAAATTGCCATTGATTCAGAAGTGAATAAAGGAACTAGAGTTACATTAATATTTCCGTTGTCAGCTATGGTAACTTTTGAGCCTTATTTATAAAAGAGATGCTGCTATCTTTCCACCAATTTCGTATGAAACTTAAAAACAAACGTAAAACGGTATGAAAAGACTAGAAATTCTCTTCATACCGTTTGTATTATTTAGTCATTTAACGTAAGAGTTGGTTTGGTTGCTACACAGACCTTGTAAGTGAGAAATTGTACACTATATAAAACAGTAAAATAAATATCCGATCCCTTAGCGTACAAGGAATCGGATATTTTGTGTCTAAATTGTGTTCAAACGTACAGTTTTCTTTTTTTATATGGTGACTCTATACCAATCAAGCTAAGATTTTTAATTACCCCTAAAACGAAAAAGTTATTTCTCTACAATCATTTATGAACTATTAATACTTCATAAAAGTTATTGTGAATTTTGTAAATGAGTGTTTTTGGCTTTCTACTTTAATAAATCCATGATGAGCTTCGATAATTGATTTTGCTAGTGCTAAGCCAATTCCAATGGATCCTTCTTTATTAGAATTTTTTGTTTTGTAAAATCTATCGAATATATATGGCAAATCTTCTGATGCAATACCTTCACCAAAATCTTGAATTATTATTTCAGTATGAACAGGAGAGTTTGTTACTTCAATATAAATAGAACTATTATCATTTGAATGTTCAATGGAATTCTTTAAAATATTTAATAAAGCTTCTTGCATCCAAATACTGTCATGGAAAAGTGATATTTTTTCATTGGTTTTTAAATGTATGTTCATATTTTTTTTATTTAATTTACTGTTCAAACTAGCAATGACCTCATAAATTGTATCAATAATATCAGAGTTTTCTTTTTCAAATAGTATTGCCCTAGCATCTATTTTTGAAACTTTTAATAAATTATGTATTAAAAAGCTGATTC
Organism: Bacillus cereus group sp. MYBK195-1; assembly: GCF_051916605.1. NCBI lineage: Bacteria > Bacillati > Bacillota > Bacilli > Caryophanales > Bacillaceae > Bacillus > Bacillus cereus group sp. MYBK195-1. The sequence goes on from NZ_JBQAGZ010000004.1 coordinate 261,320, forward strand.
TTGAAATTTGAACATCATTATTGTGTAAAAAATGATATTGTTGTTCATTTAATTTACCTTGTAATAAGATATCATTGTTCACTGTTAGTGTTGAGAGTGGTGTTTTTAGTTGATGAGAAATATCTTGTAAAGTTTGAATTAAAAATTGTTTCTCTTCCATTAAATTATGCATACTTTTTCTAATAACATTTTTCAGTTTATGAAAAGAATTAGTAAGTTTAGCTAAATCTCCTTCTCTATTTTCCTTGATATCAATGGTGTAATCGCCTTCAATAATTTTATTCGCTGCAGCTGTTACATTTCTAATTTTTAAGAAAAAAGATTTAAATTGTAAGTAATTTAGAAAAATTAGGATTAAACTGAACCCTATTGCTCCAAGGTACATGTATATATTGTTTTGGGATATATGTTTATTTAAATAAGGAAAAATTCTTGAATCCAATTCAGCAGATAGACCATATTGTTTTAATAGCATTTCTCCATCACTGGAATAATCTTTTTTATTGGCTGTATCATTTGTAAGTGCTTGTATTATTTCGTATTCATTTTCTGGGTTTTGTTCAATTAGTTTTCCAGTAATTTCACTCCAAATAGTAATATAATCATTTTTTAAATGGTCATATAGAATATGAACTGTGATAACTTGATATATAATAAATAAAAAAGAAATTAATGCTAATGTAAGTATATTAATTTTTATTTCTCTATTTATCATTAAATTACTCCTTACTGACGTCTTTATTCCAGAAATATCCGACACCTCTTTGTGTGATTATACAGTCAGGATTTTGTGGATTATCCTCAATTTTACTTCTCAATCTTTTTACATAAACAGAAAGAGTATTTTCATCGAAAAACACTTCACCTTCATCTGCTATTTTTTTCAATATCTCATTTCTTTGTAACACTTTATGAGGATTTAGCATTAACGTTAATAAGAGTTTGTATTCTAAATGTGTTAAATTTATACTTTTTTCATGCTTAAAGGCTCTGGCCGCTTCAACTTCAAGCTGTATATTTTCAGACCTCAATATAGTATTAGAAGCTGTTTTAATTTTTTTTCTTAATTGTACTTTTACTCTAGATAATAGCTCTTTTACCCTGAAGGGTTTTGTTATATAATCATCTCCACCGATATCAAGGCCCATTACTACATTTGCCTCCTCATCCAGTGCTGTGAGAAAAATAATAGGTATATCACCTTTTCTTTTAAGATAGGTACATAAATCATACCCATTTCCATCTGGGAGTCCAACATCCAATATAGCTAAGTCAAATTTATTATTTTCGTATTGGTCTTTTGCATCTTGTACAGTAGAAACTCTTATAACCTCAAGTCCTTCTCCTTTTAGAGTAAACTCAATAGCCATTCCTAGATCGTTATCGTCTTCAACGAATAATACTTTATCCATAGTATCTCTCCTCATTTGTCTTTGATTATGGCAGTATTTTAGATTATGACAGTTATTTTACACGTTGATTGGCTAATTTAAAATAGTTTAGTATGGAAATGGACTTTTAGAGGCTTTTCTGAGTATAAGCATAATACCCAAATCGGCTTAAAGCTTTTCAGTACATAATGAGATACAACAATTACTTAAAGCAGAATATTCACGTAATTCATACATGTACTTGCTTATATTTTGAAAAACCTTGTAATATTGTTGAATTTGTACGTTTTTATACAATCAGTAATGTTTTGTTTAAGTTATCTTATACAAAAATGTTAAATGAAATTTGAATTCGCATTAATTATGTAAATGAATTTTAAAAAACAAATCATGGAGAATAAGAGCCGAATGGGAGCTGATTTTTGAGAATTTGAAAAGTATGTGTGTACTTAAATAAGTGTATAAAAACTATTTAATTTTAAAGTATATCTTGATCAGAGTTACGAGTATATAAAAAGTTAGATTTAGTAATCTTACTAAACTGTAAGATTAAAGTATACATAGTAAGACAAGAGTTATTCAATTAACAATTAAAGACGTCTATACTGAGGGTAATCATTCTTTATTAAGACTTATAGCATTTTAGCCACTGTTGATATAAAGAAAAAACTTACTGTTCGAATCCCAGATTAAACATAGTATATGAGGAGGAAGAAAATGAAAAAGATAATAGGATTTCTAGTAGTAACAGCAATTTTTATAGGTATAGGGTTTGCTGTAAATCGGTATATAAATGGTCCCTCACAACCAGTAAACGGTATCATGGTATCTGGAACGAAAGAAAATATATCAGCTGTCAAAAATCTGTATAAAGATCAAAACGTAAGAACAGCAGATTATAGTTATAAATTGGTTACAGAAATAATAAAACAAGAATTCACTACCGAACAGAAAGAAGAAATTAAGAAAGAATGGAAAGAAAAAGGAGGAAATATGACTGAAGAAGAGATAGACAAGGAACTTAATAAACCATCTGTTACAAAGAAACAATATGCGGTTATTACAAAATCTACAGCTGAAAAATTCTTAAAAAAAGGAATTATAAGAACACCCTTATCTAAAGAAGATAGTTCAATGACTTCAGCCTCGGTAAAAGAAATAAAAGAATTAGCAAGCGAAAAAAACATATTTTATAGAAAAAATACGGAAGATGAGGAAGTTAAGGATGGAAATTTAAATTTAAATGGACAAATGATACCTGTTCAACATATTGAACAAAATAATTGGATTGGCTATTTTTCATCACCGATAGTAATTGTTAATGAGGAAACATATAAACAATTAAAAGAAAAAGAAGTAAGCCTTTCGTTAATTCAGTTTGCAAAAGAAAATTTTGATTATAAAAATAAAAACAAGGTAAAAAAGGTGGTCGAATACGTTTCAAAAGTGTATGCAGTGAAAGACGAGAATGGTGAACACGATAAGGATAAAATCTATTTTGTAGAGATTCAAAATTAATCTGTGAAAAGGATGAGTTGTATGGAGGTTGTTAGATTAGAAAATGTAGTAAAAACATATGGAGAGGGAGAAACGCAAGTACAGGCGTTAAAAGGAATTAATCTTTCCATTCATAGAGGAGAATTCGTAACCATAGTTGGAGCATCAGGTTCTGGTAAAAGTACCTTATTGCATATTTTAGGAGGTCTGGATCGTCCGAGTTCGGGAAATGTGTTTATAGGTGATGAAAATATCTACAATTATAAAGATAATGAACTGTCTATTTTTCGCCGAAGAAAAGTTGGATTTATATTTCAGTTTTTCAATTTAATTCCTGTATTGAATGTACAAGAAAATATTGCTTTGCCAGCTCTATTGGACGAAGAACAGGTAGATGATCATTACCTGAATGAAATTATAAGAACTCTAGGATTAAATGAAAGACGAGATCATTTGCCTTCTGAATTATCGGGTGGTCAACAACAAAGGGTATCTATTGGTAGATCTCTTATAAATAAACCCGATATTATCTTAGCGGATGAACCAACCGGAAATCTAGATACAAAAAATACAAAAGAAGTTCTGAATTTATTAAAAGTAACGGCTAAAAAATATAATCAGACGGTGATTTTAATTACCCATGACCCTGCTATCGCATCAAATTCTGATCGAATTATAACCATTACAGATGGCATGATTATTTCAGATAAACAATTAGTGCAAAATCAAGAGAAATGTGGAGGAGAGGAGTATTGATTCATAGTTACAAACAGTTAAGTCAAAAATATCTCAGAAGTAATATAAAACGTACTCTGCTAACATTAACAGGTATTATTCTAGCATTTGCGCTAATAACAACGATTGGACTTTTTTTTAATAGTGGATACACTTCGGGAATTGAAAATGCTAAAAAAGGTTCTATGGGTTCTGCAAATATTTCAGTTGAAAATTATAATCAAAAGCTTTTCAATATGATAAAAAGTAATCCGAATATATCTTCTTATGGCATCATAACTCCAGGAGAGGTGCTCCAATTTGATGAGATAGCTGTCTCTTATATGTATGCAGATCATCAAGCATTGAAGCTGTTAAAGTCTAGTATTCCTGTAGAAGGTAAGCTACCTTCAAATGAAAACGAGGCTGTTTTGGAAAAATGGATGCTGCCTTACTTCGGGCCCAATCTTAAATTAGACGGTATGTTTACTATTCATGAAAAAAAATATAAACTTGTTGGTTTGCTAAATAAGTCTAGTAGTACTCAGGAAAATAAAACCGGTCAATTATTAACATATAAAAATAAGTTTAAAGTTGGAGAAGGTAGTGTATTGATTGAATTGCATAAATACGCAAACTTCGATGAAGTTGAAAATCAATTTAAATTATTGACGAATAAAGAAAATATGAGAGTGAATGATGAATTAAAGAGAGTCTTAAAGCCTAGTGTGGAGATAATGGTAGCAGCCGCTATTAGTATTGGGATTGTTGTGATTTCTACAATTGTTATTATTTATAATGCATTTCAAATTAGTATAGTAGAGCGAATGAAACAGTTTGGGCTATTGAGGAGTATAGGAGCTACAAAAAAACAAATCAGAAAAATTGTGATAAGAGAAGCAACATTTCTTTCTATTATTGCTATCTTTTTTGGGATTTTGTGCAGTATATTAGTAGTCTTTTTACTTAATCAAGTACTTATAAACGTACTTCAAAACTCTATGGGATATACAATTAAATTAGATTGGTTAATTATATGTGTAAGTTCTTTAATTACATTGATAACAGTTTATATTTCAAGCTATTTTCCTGCTTTTTTTGCAGGTAGAATTTCACCGTTATTGGCCGTAAGTAGCCGATTAGCTATAAAAAAAGAAAAAATAAAGAAAAAAAAGAGAACAAAACTAAAGAAACCACTATCTTTTCCGTTAAGTATGGCATTAAAAAATATCCAAAGGAATCCCAATAGATATACAGTTACAATCTTATCTATCATCATAAGTAGTGTACTGTATATCACGTTTACGTTTCTTATAGATACTGTCATTCAGCGTAAACAACCGGAAATTCAAGCTCTAAAATCGGACATATCAGTTACGGTTAATTCAAATTTAGACAAGCCTAGCATAGATCGTTTGAGTCAAAATATTTATAAAGTTAATAACGTAGAGAATCTGTACAAGCAATATCAGGCAAATGATTTTTACACAAAAGTACCAAAAAATAAACAAATTAAAGAATTACAAGGAAATGAATCGCTGTATCAAAAAGTAAAATATAATGATCAAACTGTAGAAATTATGGAAACACAAATAAAAGCATACGATGAGAATAGTTTAAAGAAACTAGCTGAAAATGTAACTAGTGGAAGAATTGATATTTCAAAATTAAATCGTGAAAAAGAGGTTATTTTAGTAAAACAAGCTGCATCAAATGATATGAATACAAGTAAAAAATATATAGGTTCTCTAAGTACTTTTCAGGTAGGGGATGAAATCCAAATAACAAGTCGGCAGGAAAGAAAGCCTATAGAGGAAATCTCTTACAATGAAGATAATCTAGAAACTTTAAAAATAGCTGCTATTGTAGAATTGGACATTTTTAATATGAGCAGAGTGATGGATACCATAACTTTTATTACTAGTGAACAAATAGCCGAATATATTACACCATCTCCACAAAAATTAACAGGTTTTGAAATTGATTTAGAGAATCAATCTCGGGCTGATGCTACAATTTTAGATATACAAAAGAAACTGGGTGGAGATGCATCTATAGATGTACAAAATAATATTGTTCAAAGTAATTTCCATACAGACAATATACTTTATATAAAAATATTAGGGTACGGATTTATAGCTGTTATTACACTAATTGGTTGTGTAAATATTTTAAATACCATTACAGTCAGCATCATTATGAGAAGAAAAGAATTGGCTGCTTTAAAATCGATTGGTATGTCGCAGAAGGATTTGAAAAAGATGGTTATATATGAAGGACTTCTGTACGGTTTCTTTGGAAGCATACAAGGGATCTTTTTCGGCTGTATGCTGTCGTATATTCTTTATGTAGCACTGTCAAATACGGTGTCGTTTGAATGGATTATACCTTATCAATCTAGCTTTATCACATTTATAACTGCACTTTTGATTAGTTATGTATCGGTACTAATTCCGCTTCGGAAAATTAAAAAGGATAACGTTATAGATGTAATTAGAGAAGAATAGCAGTAGTTAAAACAATATGTGATTCTGAAGTTTAACTGAGATACGTATAAAACGGTTCGTAATCTGTATTATATTTCAACTTTACAGTTCAAATCGAGGAATTCTAAAACATAAAATACAAAAGTACCTTATATTATATAAGGTACTTTTGTATTTTTTAAAATGACATAAGATACGTTTACTTGAGTTTTTTAGGTAGTTAGGGTTTGATATACTAACTTAAAATAAAAAAGTTGAGTAGTTCATTTTCAGTATACATCAATATATCTGAATTAAAAATGCAATTTTGCATCGAAATATCTGCAGTACCAATTCCATAATAGTCTCAAGTCTATTACAGTGGGAGCATTGTTGTTACTAGTTGGTGGAGTCATTTTCTTAAAACATAAAAATACATAAAAAGAGAAGTAAGGACGAGTTACGTAAAGTTGTATATGATTACACGCAGTGAGAAACAAGAATTAGAAATGTGTATGATGTATTGATGGCTACATGTTATGGGGGGAGGATACTTGTTATTGGAAAAAGTATTTAGTGAAAACATAAATTGAAGTGTTTGTATAAAAAACCTCCCAAAGGAGGCTTTTTATGAAGATAAACGTTTTGAAGCAGTCATCTTTTTAACTTTCATAATAATTTCACGTTCTAACATTTCATTTTTCTTACCAATTCGGCTTCCAATAAAGAAAACATCGATTAAAGCCCAGAAACCAAGCCCTCCAAGAGTCAGTGTCATGGCAATTGCCATACCAAAGTCACGTGCGTAGTAGCGGTGACCACCAAGTCCGCCTAGAAAAAACCAAATTAGGTAAGCAAGTCCTTTTGATTTTTTCTTTTTCTCAAACTCTGAAGTAACAAGAACCATTTGATCCGTTGTTAAGTCCTTTTTCAATAGTAGGTTATCCATTAAAATTCTCCCTTTAAATGTAAGATATAATTATTCCGAATATAAATATATCACAATATTAACTTTAATGTAATAACCCAGAAAAATATTATTGGTAATTCAAAAATTAATGATTAAATACAATTTAAAGAATATGGTCAATCATTTGTGTGAAATAGCTTGTGTATACCATTTGGGATACTATAATTAATTTCCAATTTCATTTCAAGAACAACGGAAACAAAAGAGAAATCGAAACGAAATCATGAAAGAAACTATATTAAAAGCACTACGATTTAAAAATAGAAAAGGCCTCATCAAATAAAGATGACATAGGTGGATCAGTTTCAAGTTGTATAAAATTTAAAGCGCATTTGTAGAATCATGGAGAAATAAGAGATTGTTTGTTCGGTTCGCATAGCGAATCTGTTATTTAATTAAAACAAGAGATTAAGAAATATATAACATACATAATTATTATAGATGTCAATGGAATTATTGTTGATGCCAATTTAAATAAAAATGTAAGAGAATAAAAAAATCGTCAGTTGCTTTTTAAAAGCGCTGACGATTTTTTGTATAGTCTCATAGCTAGACTTAATTATTAAAAGTTAAATAAATTTCTATATAGTTTAAATTTAAAGAAATAAAATAGGAATTTTGGGCTATATTTGTTTTAAAGGGATTGAGGTGGATCTAATTTCATTGAATCTATCATAACTTTAATATTTTTCGAATTGCCTTTAACAGATAGTTTCACTTTTTCAATTTCCAATGTTATTGAAAATCTAACTAAGGATAAAGTTATGGAACGCATCAATAAACGGATTATTAAGGATGGAAAATAACGGATAAATAGCAGAGAGATGAATATGAACGGAAGAAAATCTTGTGGCTCACAAAGAATTTAAGAGCTAGAGATATAAATAACAGTACAGATAAGGTTGAAGAAATCTACAAAAGGCTTTATCAATTCTAGCTAAATGATAAAAGCCCTGCAGGGGATGCAGGGCAAGACTAAGGGTATTGAAGAATTGTCGATTCTAAAAGTAAAGGACTTCTTGGAATGTTTTAAGTTTAACACGTAATATATTGAAACGTTATATAAAGATGTTACAGAAATATGAATATAAAAAAACTCTCATAAATATTATGAAAAAGTTGAGAATCTATAGAAGCTATAAGGGATTATATTTGCAATGGTGTCTTTATAGAGTTAATAGGACAGGCTTTTGTTTGTCTTAGTATTCGGGAATCTAGTAGAATTCCCGAATACTAAGACAGGTTCCTGGGTATTACGAAGCATTAAAGCATCAAAAAAGCCCGTACAGAAGCACAGGCCGGTTGATACACATATCGGTAACTAAATATTAACAGAAATAGTTAGTAAGTACTATTGAAAAAATAAAAAACTGCTTTCCTCCTAAGACGGTTTGAAGAAAACACATATAATAAAGCACTTATATTATACCAAATGTTTTCTCCTAATTAATATATAGTATATATTAATCATCCAGCAGAGGTGCTTTTTACTTCTTTTATAGAATTTACACATTAAACATATATGTATACGCATTGCATTGTTACTACACGCTCAGGAATAGTAATAAAAAGATGATACCAATAAAACTGTATAAAAACAAAAAGAATCCTAATAGGGGTAATTCTTTATGAAAGTTGAGCATGACAAACCTCCTTGGATATATAGAATATTTTAATATATTGTTGGTCTATTTAAAAAGAAAAACATAACTTAGTACATTGGATTAGAGGATATCTATATGAATAGGTAGAATCTAATTATCTGGTTCACATTTTAAACCAAGGGGTACAAATTCGATGCGACGTGAAAAGGATTTGTTGAAACAATGGAAGGCGGATTTGCAAGCTATCCAAGAAGAGAAAAGGCTGAAGAAGAAGTCTAAGAAAAAGAATAAGAAATATAGCATTCCTGGTAATACAGCTGACTTCATGAATGGAAAGAATACTTTTCGTAAAGAGAATGGGGTATGGAAGCAAAGAAATAAATAATGTGAGGATAAATGATTTTGATTAAATGTATAGGATTTATAGTAGGCGCTGCCTTGATTTTGGCGACGTCTTATTTGTTGTTAAGGAAAGATAACAAAACAAATAAATACAAGGTAAAAGGATATTAACGAAAAAGCCAAATTAGTAGGAAGTAAATTTAAAAAGTCCTGTCTTTTGACAGGACTTTCAAAAAGGGAACAACAGTTAACAATTGAAGGTACCTTTATATTACCATTACTGGTAATATAATTCCATGTGTTATGTGTTGAGAAATAATCTTCTATAAGATGAAAAAAAGTAACCAATGAAGTTAAGTAACGAATTGATGTGAAAATGACATTTGGACCTGTAAGTAATGGATATGAAACATATAGTTATAGTCAAGAAAATGAACAGTTCATAAGCTAGAAATTTTAGCTTGCATATAGTATATGTTGTAAAGAAAGGGTGGGGATGAAGCATGGAACGACCGAACTGGGGCATTGGGGGATAGTATTCGTGGGCTGTACGTTTCTTGGCGCGGGAGTGGGATCTATGTTTGGGGGTGCCAAAACTGGGTGGATGATTGGGATGGGCGCTGGGTTTCTTGGTATGGCTTTGACGAGATGGATTGGGAAATAATATAACAGGTTCACTTTCTTCGATAAATAAAGCGATATGCACATAAGAATGTACTTACATAGGATTTCAAAAAGAGACACCAAAGGGCGTCTCTGCATACTTACATTTCCACTTTAATTATTACAATACCCTTTTAACATACCTTTAGAAAAACGATTTGGATATAAAGCAATAAGCATCCCGTAGGGGCTTCCTTTCCAATAGCGTTGTAAGGGTGTCCGTAATTTTTGTTTTATGAGCCATCGTTGATTGAATACGTTTAATAGCTGTTTTTCATCCAGTTTTTCTTTCTCTTCAATGGTCCATCTTAATGCTTCTAGTGCTTTACATTTGGACCAAAAGCCAACTGGTGTAACTTTAAATTCCCATTCTTTAAAGCGACCTGGATATAAGTCGTTTATCATTTTAAATGGACTATTTCCCCACATTAATTGACATGGAGACGCTAATCTGTGAGTCTTTAGCCACTTTATACTGTAAACATCCAGTATTTGTTCGGGCGTTAATTTTTCTTTTTCTTCAATGGTCCATTTCAATGCTTCTAATGCTTTTTCTTTTGTCCAGAAGTTATTGGGCGTCATGAGAAATTCCCATTCTTTAAAACGACTAGGGTACAAATCGTTAATCATTGCAAACGGACTACTATTCCAGTACATAGCCAGAGGGGCACTAAGTTTGTTTTTCTCCAACCATTTTTTGCCGTATACGCGTAAGAGCTTTTCGTTCGATAAACCTTTTTTTTCTTCAATCATCCATCTCAAAATCGTTAATGCCTTTTCTTTCGTCCAAAAATTTAAAGGAGTCATACCAAACTCCCATTCTTTAAACTCACTTGGGTATAAATCATTTATTGCTTTAAAAGGGCTATTTTCGTATCTATGTTTGAGTAATCCTCGTAATTTATACTTTACAAGTAATTGAGTGTTCCATTTTTTTCTGATGTCTTCCTTATCCCATTTTAAAATACTGTGTAATAAATATGTGATTACTCTGCGGGCGAGTTTATTATCCAAATCTTCTTTCCAAGTATTTGGAGGGAATCGTTTCCTTTTGCCATCCAATATTTCTTGATAAATTTCTTCTATCGTAACTGCTTTCATTGCCAATATATAAATCCTCCTATATTTATATTTATATTTGTACAATATCACTATCAGAATTATTATATATATATTATATAATTTACATAAAATTATCATCGAAAACAACACATAAATTAGTTTTTTCTTAAAAATCTAATTATTACACAAATAAAAATTTATTCAAATTTTCTATTTTTTGGTATATACTTAAAAATGAATTATTATATTTGTATATTAGGAGTGTATTTGTATGGAGAAGCTTAACAAAAGCGATATCATTCGCACCGTTCCACAAAATGGTTTCTTTGGACATCCAAAAGGGCTATTTACCCTATTCTTTACAGAATTTTGGGAGCGATTTTCTTACTATGGAATGAGAGCAATATTACTTTACTATATGTACTATTCCATTTCTAAAGGTGGCTTAGGGATGGATCACGCCACAGCTGCATCCATTATGGCTATCTATGGTTCGTTAGTTTACATGTCTGGCATTATTGGTGGGTGGATTGCTGACCGCCTATTAGGTTCAAGTAGAACAATATTTTGGGGTGGTGTTTTAATAATGATTGGTCATCTCATCTTAGCTCTACCAGGAACGGTTAGTACATTATTTATCTCAATGGTATTTTTAGTACTTGGAACAGGGTTATTAAAACCGAATGTATCTAGTATTGTTGGTGATTTATATAGTGAAACAGATACTCGTCGTGATTCAGGTTTCAGTATTTTCTATATGGGTATTAATTTAGGAGCACTATTATCTCCGTTTGTGATTGGAACACTCGGTCAAAAGTATAACTTCCACTTAGGTTTTGGTGTGGCAGCAATTGGTATGCTATTTGGATTAATTATGTATGTTCTTACGAAAAAGAAAAATCTAGGATTAGCAGGAACGCAAGTACCAAATCCTTTAACAGACAAGGAAAGAAAAAAGATCCTTATACAGTTTAGTATTGGTATTATCGCAATTGCACTAGTTTGTGTGTTAACAATTCCAACAGGTATTTTAACGATTGATCGATTTACTTTACTTGTAAGTATCTTAGGTATTCTAATTCCAACAGGCTACTTTGTCTTTATGTATCGTAGTCCAAAGACGACAGAAGTTGAAAAATCTCGCTTAATTGCTTACATACCACTATTTATCGCTGCTACAATGTTCTGGGCGATTCAAGAGCAGGGAGCAATCATCTTAGCTAGTTATGCTGATCAACGTACGCAGTTAAACTTTGCAGGATTGGAGGTTCAATCTTCATGGTTCCAATCATTAAACCCTATTTATATTGTTTTACTAGCACCAGTATTTGCTTGGCTTTGGGTAAAGCTGAATTCACGCCAACCAAGTACAGCAAATAAATTTGCTATCGGTTTATTATTTGCTGGTTTATCATTCTTAGTGATGATTATTCCTGCATATATCCATGGTACCGAATCCCTTGTTAGCCCAATTTGGTTAGTCATTAGTTTCCTTCTAGTCGTAATCGGGGAACTTTGTTTATCACCTGTAGGTTTATCTATTACTACAAAACTAGCTCCAGCAGCGTTCTCTGCTCAAACAATGAGTCTATGGTTTTTAACGAGTGCATCTGCACAAGCTATCAATGCGCAGCTTGTGCGATTATATAATCCTGAAACAGAGATTATTTATTTCGGTGTAATTGGCGGAGTATCCATTGTTTTAAGTGTTATTTTATATTTCATGGCTCCAAAGATTCAGGTACTTATGAAAGGGATTAAATAATAGAACTGTGCCAAAAACTTGTTACCATGCAGGTTTTTGTGCACAGTTTTTTTAGTGCTTTATCGTATGTAAAACTAGCTCCTTTTAAACGAAGAACAACAAAGGTAAATTGATCAGAAGTAAGTCATTTATCGATATGGATGATTAGGAGAAAGCATTTACGGTAACCCCAAGTCGAGAATATTCCGATGCTAATATAGTTTATACATCTAACCCTATTTAATAGGTTAGTTTTGAAAGATGGAACTCCCGCATTCGAAAATGATGTACATAAGTTTTCCGAATGGGCAGCTTATTTTTTGTTTTGGGGTTACTTCAATATCTAAGCTAAATGCCTATGGAGCAAAACTAAAAAAAGACGCCAAATGGCGCCCCCAACTTGGGTTAATGAGGTTTTAGTTTTCCAATCTAAAGAAATATTGTATCAGCTCACAAACAGAGTATATCATAACATCCAAGTGAAATAATATGCATTATTACATATCGAAATAAATTTTGTATTCTTGCACTGACGGACTAGGAATAGCAAGATATGAAGCAAATAAGCGCTGTAAAAATATCAATTCATAGAAGCGATTAATTTCTGATATAACATGTTTTAATATCACAAAAGCCATCACGAAATGATGATTGCATGATGGCTTTTGTTGTTTTCTTATTTCTTTGTCTCATTGACCCATGTAACGATGTCCTGGATGACATACGCAGGAACATTAGAAGGGACTTCGTATTCACTAGGGTGACTGAATTCCCCGTCGCCCTCCGTGAAGATGTGATTCAATTTCGGATATTCTTTGAACTGAACATTACTGCGGCTTGAAAGCCCTTCTTGCCATCTCGTAAAATCGTCTTTTACAGTTACTTGATAATCACGTGCACCTTGCAGAATCAGTAATGGCTCTTTTCGTGATTTCGCTTCCTCAACTGGACGCCAACGAGTCACATCATACATGAAATGTGGAGAAGGATAATTATAACTAGCTGGTGGGTGATCTGGATCAAAAGTAGGATCCTTAATATAAGCGAATTGTTTTTTTAGTTCATCAATAAAATCCTTAGGTGCCCCGAGGTACTGATACTGATCAAGGAGCATATCAGTAAAAGGACGTGCAGGAGGTGCCATTAAAATACTTCCTCTTACAAGTGATGAAGGTGCTTTGCTTAGTATACGCGGCATGGTGCCAGCTCCTTGGCTATGTCCGAGAATGAAAATGTTACCTGGGTCAATACCTTCCTGCTGCGCTGCTGATTTCGCTGCATATATGGCATCATCTGTAGTATCTTGGTCTAATGTAGCAGGTTCTGCACTCATTTTAAAACCGTGTTCTAAGGAACGTTTCTCGTAACGTAACACTGCGATACCGCTTGATGAAAGACCAGCTGCGAGGTCTCTAAAGATTTTAGCTCCCATAATTGTACTGTCACGATCTTGCGGACCCGAACCGTGAACAAGAACAACAACAGGCACTTTTTCGCCAGGTTTATGTTTTGGAACCGTTAATGTGGCTGGTAACGGGTATGTAGTATTTCCAATTACGATTTCACGTTCTTGGTAGGAATCAGGTTGGTCATAACTAGGATGAGGGATGGTATAAGATTTCTGTTGCATCGTCCTTACGCCAACTTCATCAACTTTGCCGCCAGGCGTGAATTTAAGGAGTAGTGGAATAGTAGTTCCTTCGATAGCTCCTGGAATTTCAACCGTTTGATGGACTAAGTTTCGTTCTTTAATAACAGGTGTTCCCATGTTTGTAATCCTGCTCCCGCCACTTTGTGTCCACCAGTTTTGTAATATGTTTGCCGTAAACTTGGATTGAAAAGCAGCAGACGTCAACTGAAGTGCTTCTACATATTTACCTTGCTGGAGATAGTCAAAAAATAATGACGTACGCTCCGTTAAAGAGACTTGTTTCTTTTCTGCAGTTTGTGCCCCTTGTGTATCCGCATGAATGGTTGTTGTAAGCGGAAAAGAAGAAATACCTAAAGAAAAGAGTAGGGTAAAAGAAAGTGCTGATTTTTGTAATTTCTTTTTTTTCATCCTGTTTAACCTCCAAAATGTAATGGTATGAAATGGGGATGGTAATTAGTGGAATGATTCCTTATTGGGGTTTCGGTATATGTATGGGTGAATCCTGCATACATATCATAAAAAGTCCGTATGAAAGAGTAGAAGAGTCCAGCAATGGATGTATACAAAAAACTTTGCTACATCATAGAAGTCCATCGTTTTTCCAACAATAATTCCAATCTCGTTATGATGTCAGGAAAGAAAACAAGAAGAGAAGGAGGCATACGATGAAGAAATTTTTATGGTTCATTTCTACATTGTGCATGATTTTAGGATTGGTAACAGGGTGTAGTAGCAAAGATGACACTGGAATTTCCGTTACAAGAAATGTAGCGGAGAAAGACCAGCAGAAAGGAAGCGAAACAAAGAGAAACAAAGCAAAATTAGAAAGAAGAGAATAGTTATGAGGCAGCAGCGTCCGTACCTGTAAAAAAAGAAGAGTTTACGGGTAAACTGCAGTATCCAGAATTGGCCGAGCAGGCAATGAACCTAGTACCTGGGCAGAGTAAGAAACAAAATGCTAATAGAATCATCAAAGCTACGATACTGGATCATATCGACGGTGATACGTTTCGATTGAAGTTAGCAAACGGTAAGGTAGAAGTTGTGAGATTCCTATGTATTGATACGCCTGAAGTACATCATCCAAGACTAGGACTCCAATAGGTTATTTAACAGAAGTGTAAGAACAGGCGCAACCCATATGCGTTTTGTGACGTATGAAACATAAACGCCGAGTCCGATAACGAAAACTGGCACAAGAAAAAGTTGACGTACGAAAGAATCTATCTTGTTCAAAAAATCCATTTGACATCCTCCTTTTTACTTCATTTTACATATTTTATACGATAGAGCTTGGCAGGTCCCTTTTGGAATCGTTTCTATATGATAGTGGGTATTGTATAAAAGTACTTAAAAATAAAAAAGAACCCTCATCAGGTTCTTTTTTAATCGTGCTAGGATAACTAGAGTTGGAATAATTACTAATAATTACTAATTAAAGTAATGGTAAAGAGGCAAGAGCCAATAAGTAATGCATTTAGAAATGGTTATTCTCCAGCGTATATCTTTTTATATTGAATGCTTGGCTTACCTTTGTATTCGATTAGCCCTACATAGTGAATATAGTCGCCTGTCAAACTGAAGTGGTATAAATGCTTTTCAGAACCACCTAATAGTCCCCCTACACCTGCGCGTGTAATTGCTTCTGATTCAATACTTCTCATTGCTTTACCGCCAGTAGTAGTATTATACACGTCAAACTTTAATTTTGAACCATTGTTTGTGTTAGCAATGACGTATTTTGCATTTGCAGCGATAAGGGTTTGACCGTAGTTTATCCCATACTTTAATTTTTGACCTTGTTTATCATACACATAATCACCCTTGTTTATATCAAATACTGTTTTTCCAGAGCCATCATATAGTAAGTTTTGTTTTAAATCAATATAGATATTGTTAGTGCCATAATCCTTTAATTTCAGATTTTGTATCTCCTTTTTCGAACTGTCATCTAAATGCAGGAAGACCTTTTCTCCCTCTTGTACTAAAAGAGCGCTACCGTTCGAGGTTTGTACATAATGATATGTATTGGCTGTATTTTGGCTATTACTGATATTATTAAAAGAGGAACTCTCTAGGTTGGTATCAATCTCTACCATTTTAGCTTGTTCATCCATAAGAGAGGTTCTTGCTACTAAACCATTTGAAATGATGTGTGCATCTCCAAAGAGTGTAGAAGATACGCCGTCTTCTCCATTATAAAAATGTTGATCTTTTATAATCCATTTTCCTTCTTTATCGTCTATTTTGCCGATTGATACAAAAGTCTTATCTTTTTGCTCTTCTTGGATGTATTTTTGGAACATGACGTAAATGTAATCACCCTTTCGAGCAACACCAAGTTCTTTCACTTTTCTATCGTCTAATAAATTAGAAAAGCTTTCTCCGCCGAATTGATCTATAGTAATTTCTTTATGGTCTTTGGCATTTTCCTTCTTTTTAGACGAATCAGAATTACTAGTATCTCCTATTTTTGACCCGCTGGCCACTTGGTCTTTAGTTGTACTTTCATTCGCAGATGCAGTTGTTTTACTTCCTTCTTTTGGTTCTGAATTGTTGGAAGAGCAACTTACCAATAAGCTAAACGTACAACCTGCTAATAATATGTTCTTACTTGCTTTAAGTATATTTCTTTTCATAATTTCCTCCTACAGATATGTTGATTGATACGATTATACTATATATAATTATATATTAATATACTATTAAATAGATTTTAATAATAGAAACATACTAATAATGAAAGGGTGTTTAAATAGTGAAAAAAGTAGTGTCATATATTGTTAGTTTAGGAATACTGTTAACAGCATGCTCAAACGAAGACAAATTAAAGTGTAGATCAGAGAGTCGTGCAAACACAAATGAAGAATCTGTCGGTCAAGTAGAAAACGATAAAGTAAAGGATAATGATCATGCTTCACCATATAATGAGGAAATGGCAAGAGTAGCCATACAAAAAATGATGAAGAAATATCCAAAAGAAGCTGGGAAGAACGTGTTACAAATTGAGAGAAGGGCAATGGATATTTTTCATGTTACAACGGATAAGGTAGAAGTTCAAATGCAGTTTAAAGATGCTGGGAGTGGAACGGTGGAATGGATTATGTGCGACTGGAATACAGGTCAACCGTTATATCAAAGTGATAAATGGAATGCTTATAGCTAATTACAACTTATAATTATCACATAGGGAATAGATAATAGATAAAAAGAATTAGCACTCAAATGAGTTCAAAGTAGTATATTGATTTTAGGCAGAAAACATTCAATACGTATAACTGGGAGAGTCGACTTATGGACTTAGAATTAAAGGTAAAGAAAGAAAAAATAAATAAATACATACTAAAAAAGCTACATAATGAAGAAAATCCGAATGCCTGGAAGCTGGATTGTATAGAGAATTGGCATGAGCTTCGTAGTGAAGGTGAAGTGAAAACAGGTTCTAGTTTAAAAGAGTAAATGTATGAGTAGGAGTTGCTGGTACATTACACAGGTAGTCTTCATATAGAATTGAATTTTATGTACCTATTACTTTAGGAAAGCATTCTGTATGCAATTCAAACAAATGCAAATCAAATCATGCATTTACAGATACAAAAAAGGAGCTGTTAGTAAAGCTAACTGTTCCAGCTCAAGGAATCTCCAAGGGGAAAGGAGAAAGACTAAGGACTTTAAATGAGTTTTGGCTAATGCCTACCCGTATTATTGAATGAATAATAAGTTTTATTCATTTATAACGAAAGTAATGTGTAAGTATGTTACAAGAATAGTCCAATACCTATCCATGCAACTCCTAATATAGACAATGATTCGATAATAATTAAACGTTTAGCCTCATCTTGTTTTGGCGTAGTTAGCTTCCTAATTAGGGAGAATACCCCACTTATTCCGAACAAAGTAAGAGCTAATAGTAGCAAAGTGCTTGTCATCCTGCCCACTCCCAGTATATGGATATTATTGTTGTATACCAAGCTAAAGACTCTAAAAATAGTAATGTTATCGTATCTTCTCTATGAAGTATGTAAAGTGTGACGTGAATCTTCAATGGATAGAGGTCGTGTAAGGTAACTTTCAGTATTAGAAGTATGAATATTGCGTGAAAGGAATGCAGACTGTTGAAAATATAAAAAACGTATAGTACAATAAGGGTGTAAGCTAGATTATAACGAACAAGAAGTCGGGTGGTTCTGATTCTCGTTCTATTGATAGGTCGTAAGCTTTTTGAAAAGTCTTGGTTTGGTCACCAAGGCTTTTTTCGTACGCAGACAGGAATAAAAGCACTGTATGTCGCAATACTATATAGAGTAGTAAGCTGGGTTTCAACGTCTTTGCACTTCAAAATGATGCTGCATTGGTCGTGTGCAATGAAAGTATGGTCAGTACTTCACCTTGGAACCCAATCATAACTACAAACTGGTCTTAGTGTCGCTACTTATAGCGGCACTTTTTTATTTAAGAAGATGTCTTACATATTCAGTTATACCCTTACCTATTTCACTTTTGGTGAAAAAGTAATGTATATTTCTAAGGAAACTGAATGCTGTAACGATTGTGCCAAAAGAAAAAAGACACTTACGTTTCTTTTCTCTCTCTGAACGTTTACGGGTGGTTCTAGTATTCTCCACGTTCTATTGTCACCTCCTCTAAAAAGAGAAGGGCAAAGACGGCACGTATTCAGTGTACAGTGTTTGACAAATCTCTACAAGAACTTATTTTCTGGTATGGAACATTCGAATATGTGGGATCAATTTCGAGTAAGATGTTTGAAGAAACGTACAAAGGTTATATGTACTGATTCTCTTTTACTAGATAAATAGTATCAGTGGATTTAAGA
This sequence comes from Bacillus cereus group sp. MYBK195-1, assembly GCF_051916605.1. Lineage (NCBI taxonomy): Bacteria > Bacillati > Bacillota > Bacilli > Caryophanales > Bacillaceae > Bacillus > Bacillus cereus group sp. MYBK195-1. The sequence goes on from NZ_JBQAGZ010000004.1 coordinate 280,257, forward strand.
TTTTTTTCATGTTGTAATTAAGATAAGTTAATGGAATACTATGATGAAATTTAGTGTGATAAAGGGCATAAGTGAATGGAGGGAATTGGATGGTTCATAACATAATACATAATAGATTCAAACTACGAGAAATCGAAGAAAATGATTGGAAGGATATATACACATCACAGTCCATTGTGTGCCGATACCAAGCATGGGGCCCTAATTCGGAAACGGAAACAAAAGAATTTGTAAACCAAGTTCTTCAAGATGCAAGTAAGGTCCCGAGAAGTCGATTTTCTTTTGCATTGGTTGAATTGGAGTACGAAAGAGTGGTAGGGGCAGGTGCGATTACGATTCGAGATTTTACTAATAGGGAGGGAGAAATAGGGTATAACATAAATCCAGATTATTGGGGAAAGGGACTTGCAACGGGAGTCGCAAAGTTGCTGGTTACATTTAGATTTGAGGAATTAAATCTTCATCGTATTATTATGATGAATACGAATACTGATATAAGGATTTGCACTTACATGAAGCAGAAAGTACACAGAATGTGGTTACATCGAGTGGTAAAGTAGGGGGGGATGTGACTTGAAAAACGGCTATATAAAGGGATTTACAATAAATTACTTTTAATCAGTTTACATAACATATCTAATAGGGATTTATAAAAAACAAGTGAATAAATCTCAAAACGAAAAGAATACTTATATCATTGAGACGGAAAGAGAAATTTAGTAGTTACATCTTGAAATTTGCATTTAAATAAGATTTAGCAGAATGCTTAGCTAAACCAGCTATAATAAAAAGAATTAAAGGAAATGCTCTATTTCGACATCACAACAATTAAATTTTGTAAAATACACCATCTATTTAGTCTTAAGCAGTTAAAGTAAACTGTTTCGCATTAAAATGTTGTATATTGGATATGTTCTATAAGCAATCATTTATAATATTAATATGTATAGCTGAACGTACCAGAAACTAAAAGAAATTTATACTGATGAAAGGTAGGGTATATGATGCCTTTATAAAAGCGTAGAAAAATAATCACCAACAACTTCGCACGAAATACCAATTTTACGAACAATAAGATAGGTAAATAAAAATATACTACAGTATTTAGGGATTTCAAGCTCGGCTGCATGAGTTTTCATATATTGGTATGTATTTATATAATTCATGCTTTATATAGAAATCATTAAATGCTAAACTATTCGTTAAAAATTTTTATAGTAAATTATCTTTTAGTATATAGGATTTTTTCTTATGTTGATCTAATTAATCCCTCATAATCATGATTAAATTAGCTATTTCATATTAGATAACGAATTTTAAACTGTTTTCATTTATTGATTTTTTGTATGAATTTATATATAAAAATTGTTTTATTTTACATACATTTATATGTAGTTTTCACACTAATTTTTATGGTCTTATACAAATTTATCACTTAATTAGCTATAATTTTTATTTGATTAACTACACTATACCATTCAATTTTGAGTATATTTTAGTATTTCATAATTTAATTATGTAAATAAGTTCGTGTAAAAATTGAATTTAACGCGAACTTGTGTTCGATTTCGTTTTCTGTTATATTATATATGAGGTGATTTTTATGGACTACAGCAAGCAACGTCAAAAATCCGTACATCGTAAAAAATTATACGAAAATCTAAACGAAATGCCCTTTTACATAGAAGAATTTGTGGAGTACAAAGAATTGCATGACGCCTCTCCCTCCACCCTACTGAATTATGTATATGATTTTAGAGTCTTCTTTAATTGGCTATTATCTGAACAAGTTATTGAATTAAAACCCATTAAAGACATATCCTTCGCTGATTTGGAGAATTTAAAGAAAAAAGATGTTGAGAACTTTATGAGATTTCTAAAACTACAACAGAACATGCAGAATTCTTCTGTTAACAGAAAAATTTCAGCCTTAAAATCCTTATTTAAATACCTTACCTCCCTATCAGAGAATGAAGATGGAGAATGTTATTTTTATAGAAATGTAATGGCTAAAATCGAAATACATAAAGATAAAGAAACATTAAATGCTCGTGCAAAACGTATGAGATCTAAAATATTTCATAATAATGATGATCAAGAGTTTTTAAATTACGTTAAGTATGAGCACGAAAAATCTTTAACAAAGCATCAGTTGTTCTATTTCCTAAGAGATAAAGATCGCGACGTAGCAATCCTCTCGCTTTTTCTTGGCAGTGGCATTCGTGTAAGTGAATTGGCGGATCTTCGTATGGAAGATATAAACTTAAAAGAAAGACTCATTGATGTAATACGAAAAGGAAACAAAGAAGATTCTGTATGGATTACACCAATTGCATTAAATGATCTTGAAAAATATATGGAAATTCGAGATAACAAATACGCTCCAGGGAAAGAATTGAAAAATGTGTTTCTATCAAAATATAAACATACTGCACAGCCTCTTTCAGTTAGGGCTATCCAAGATATAGTAGAAAAATATACTAAAGCTTATGGAAGAAGAATGTCTCCTCATAAATTAAGACATACATTGGCAAATAAATTATATATGGAAGAGAAAGACTCATTACAAGTCATGCAGCAACTTGGACATACGAGTCAAGATACAGCTTTGCTATATACACAACTTGGGGAAACAACTATTAAAGATAGTTTAGGCAGAATAGGAAAGAATAAGGAATAAAAGTTCAGCAATTTTGCATTGTTGAACTTTTATTTTTTTACATACTTAAGTTAAGCTTTAAAAGCTATTTATTATTCGTTTTAAATTTGATTTTATTATGTAAAAAATACATAATTTGAATCCTTCTATAATTGGTATATAACTCTCTCTTGTGAATTATAAATAAAAATTTTAGATTACTACAATTGTTGGTTACTTTAAACTCATTTTTAACGAATAATTTTAGATATACTGAAATAAAAATAATTATTTCAAATTATTTTTATTTTTAATGGTAGTGAAGGAAGAGGACTATCGTTAAAAGCATCCCAAAACCAAAAGTCATAATTGCTTAACTCCTTAAACAATTCTCCATGGTTTATCATAATCCCCATTGTAGGTATGTGATATATGCTAATCACTATGGTTTTAAAATTTTTTGTTTTTAAATAGATTAATATTTAAATGTATTGGAATGATGAACGGATGTTGAGAGTGTGCAATATGTGAGAAATTGGAGTAACTGCCGCCCTGGCAACGGAATCTGATTCATAATTGAATCAAGATTTCCTTACCAGAAGAACTTCAACATAAATCTAAGTTTTTAAATATTCTATGGAACCTAGTTCTATCAATGAATTTAAGATAAGAATAAGTTCAGAATAACCTTAGTATGTTGTCGCAACTAATTCTTTAGATCTATCTCATATTATTCTGAATTAATTCTAAGGTTATTCTGTTTACTTTAATACTCATAATAAAACTAAATACTCGTTTATTCTCAATATGTTGTACGTTAGCACTTTTTTAAAACATAAACCAGAGAAGATTCCTACTATTTAGTAACAATGTAAAATTGAATTTATCATGGATAAACCATTTAACATATAGTTTGCAGCACTGTATGATTTACAAAAGAATACCCATCGATACACTACAAATAAAAATAATCAGCTAATCGAGGGAATATAATTATTTTTATTTAATTCGCACTTGTACTTCTTGTTCTTGTATTACTTGAATGATTAACTCCAATACAATATTTTGTATTAACTGATGCTCATTATCATGAAGTGTACTTTGTTCTGATATGTATTGAATACATTGATATATATACCCTTCTACCAATAAGCTCCCTTTTTCAACTGTAAGTGTATTTTGCCCATTCTTTTTTACCTTTGGTATTAAAAATTCGTTTTTTGTCAAAATAACCTCCTGTTCAACCTCTTTTATTCCTATGACTTTTTCTTTAAATACAACCTTTTCTCGTAAACTAATTTCACCTTTATATCTTGCTATTTCTATTGGTAGTTTCGCTGTAATAAAATTATTTACATCTTCCTCATTTTCACTCTCTAATATTATACTGTGAATAGGAATCCATGAAGATGCCTCTACCTTATTCTCTTCTTTATTCCCTTTATTTTTTGGGTTATATAATTCAAAATGAACTCTCTTCTCATGAAGATTTAAAGAAACTAATTTACAATAACTATCCGAATGATATTGTTGCACTGTATTTAATAACTTACAATCTAATTCACGCCCTTCTACACCTTTTTCATTCCTAAATACAAATGCTTCTTGATTTTTTACATTTATTTTTGGAAATATTTTAAAACTAGTTACTTCTGAAAAAATAGAAAATGGAGTTTTGACCACCAGTGAGCGTATTAAAGACCCTATTTGTGATTCAGACGCTTGACCTTCTTTCTCTAATTTTGATGCTACATCTTCTTCCTTTAATTCAGGTGGTACTTCTTCTTTTCCACCTCTTTTTTCGTGTAAATTATCTTGTATATTCAGGTTTTTATACTTGTAAATTTCATCCCATATTCCCTTACCAATCCATGGGTTTTTCATCACCATCCCCCCGTCTGATGAAATTCAAAAAATTTGTTTTTTTTATGTGACCATTTCATCATTATATATGTTGTATAAAAATAAAAAGAAATTGTCTTTGTTAAAAAGACAATTTCTTTTTATTTTTATAGTGCTACTTGTACTTGTTGTACTTGTAAAACTTTTAAAGTAAGATCTAGTACAATTTTTTCACGAAGCGTATCAAATGGTTCGTTTAGGTCTGTAGAACAAGGTGAAAAATCTAATTCAAAAAATTGAGCGCTTACTAATTCACAATATGGTTGTTCGTTATAAAAAACTGCATTTTCAAAGAAATATTTGTCTAGACGTGGTAAATCACCGTTTTTAGGATTTATAAAATGAGAAGTAGTGTCCGAAGAAGAAGCTACTAAAGCTAATGATAGAAAATCACCTTCTGTCAGATCTGCAAAACCAGAAAATGGAACATTTGCAATACGATCATATAAAACTCCATTACACTCGTTATTTGCATATTCAATATTTTTACGAATATAGCCTTGTACAAATAATTTTGCTCTTGTAACTCGTCGGTAAGGTGTACCTGGTACTGGTACGAATGCTACAGGCACTAACTTACATTGTGTTAAAAATACGTTTTTTAATATGCGTTTAATTTCGACTGCTGGAGGCTCTAATGAAATATCAGACTCTACAACAATTTGAAGCGTTCTTTCAGCTAATACAACCGGAATCTTTACAATGGGTGCTCCTGGAGTAACAATTGGTGTTGCAGTCTCATCACTTAATGGTGTTTGGGTTTGCCCTGCTACCTGACATGGTACATTAATTGGACATTGTTCGCTCATGTTTTATGCTCCTCTTTTTATAAGATTTTAGAGTTTATGAAATTTTCAAACTCATAATACCTGTATATGTCTTTCTTCTATTAATGTTTGGGTTCTATAGTAGTCTCTTTAATCATTATCATTAAGTTGGTATAATCTAATCATTTTTATTGAAAATTCAGAAAATAATTATTTTTAGACAGATACTAGATTATAGTAATTAAAAAGCTGACTAAAATTATTTTCAGTTTTTTAGCTTGCGAAGCTGAAGCTTCAATGTACTTAAAACCTTTCACCGTTTTTATCATTGACCAGGCTTTCTTTAATTCTTGCCAAGATGTTTCGATTACTTGGTTTAATTCATCATTTTTACCACTTTTCTTGGAGCATGAATTCCCATTTTATTAGTATTTGCTGGGTCAATTCACTTTGCTTGCAAGAAAGCAAAAAGTAATTAATTAAAAGAAAATTATTAATATATATCAGATGATTCACTGTTTATTTTTTAAGTACATATACTTATACAGACTATAAAAATAAACACTATAGTTCTTGGTCCAAGAGAACCATACGCCCTAATGGTTCTCTTTTCGATTAGTTGCGATAGGTAAGACTTTGAAGTTATCTCCATCTTTTCCCCCACTTAACACTGTACGTGCGACTTTCATCGCATACTGCGTCCCATCTTATTCTTCTATACTAAAGTAACTAGATTACAAGCTTTACGGAGGTTTTTGGGGGCGAAAAATTCTAATTCCTTCTCTTTATCTTCTTTATCATAACCTACTAATTTATATGTGTAGTTTTTCCCCATCTATTGTCATTCTTATTTTTTGTTTTGGATTTGCTGTTACTACCCAAGCATTCGGTAAATAACGATCTTCATGGGATAAAGTAGAAGGTAAATTTATAACCTTTCCTCCTAAATATAACGTAGCCCCCTATACTATGCGTCTGTCTACCGTCAATGACTAGAAACATAATTGTACCATCTTCTTTTTGGGCCATAATACTCCGCGGAGCAGAACCCCATCCCCCGTCTCCTTCTGTAATCATTTTTTCTCCATTCACGATTAACTGTGGCATAAATCCAGCTACGGAAACGACTTTTTTATCCAACAGTTGTTGTGTAGAATAATTTCCTGTTATCATTTGTCCAAACTTTGTTAAACCTGTAATAATTGTAGGGGTATTTTTATCTATATTTGTATCAATAGCTTTTCCATTTTCTATTACTATGCCAGTTGCAAAATTTCCTCCACCCCTTCCTGTTTCATCAGCAAATCCACTTGCATTCACAGCAACAAGTGCATGATTACGCTTTGCCATTACGCTAATTTTTTCTCCTCTGTTAGCGCCCTGAGTTCCTTGATGGCTAACAAGTTTAACATTGAAGGGATTGCTAATAGTAACTAATTTTCCTTCAAAAAGAAAGCGACTATCTTTGTTACTTTTAATCGTTTCTACATCCATTTCTAAGGGCTGACTTTTAAATTCTTCTAATCTTTTTCCTGCTATTTTTTTATAAATATGCTCATCACTATTTGACTATTTCGGATGATTAATTCTATTTTGCAATTTATCTAATTCTTTTTGGGATAGGAATGTATATTTCGCATATTGTGGATGCCAAGAAGTTATTATACTCCCAGCCATTGTTATACGAAGCTCTCGGCCATAGCTAGTACCAGATAGTATTCCTACGCCAATAATCATTAAAATAGAAGCAAAATTCGTTTGAAGATTTTTCTTAGATATTTCATAGTTTTATCCTCCAGCATTCATTACATTCAATAAATCTATTAAAATATTATTTATCTAAAGACAAAAGTGTTTGATTTCCTCATGCCTGAATTCCCCACTATATTTTAGCAATTAAGGCAACATACTTATTCCGAATTTTGTTTTTTCAGTGTATATTTATAAATTTAATAACGTTATTCATTTTAATACCTAAAAAGGCAGGCATAAATTTATGCTTGCCTCCCGTTCTCAAAATTAATTACACCTAAAACAACGTGGGGTAAAGCAAATATAAATACTGACTTCTACCCTCTATTTTTTACTTTTCTAAAACAATTTCTGCTATTTCATTAGCATGTTTTTTAGAATCAAATCCATCATAGTTACTTAAAACTACAACGGACAAATATTCTTGTGGAAACCGCATGAAGTGTGAACGATAACCCGCCCAACTTCCTGAATGTTCCAAGTACCGACAGTTAAAACCTTCAGCAAGCCTTAGTCCAAAAGCATAATCTTCATTGTCAATAATCGTCTTCCCAGTTGGGGAAATTTTCGGACCTATTTCGCTCATTCTTTTAACAAGTTCTTTTCCACCAACGGTACCTGTAGTTAAATTCTCCCCCCACTTTACCAGGTCTTCAACTGTTGCATGAACTGCCCCATCCCCTGTGTGTTCCCAAGGGCTTTCATAGATTTTATATGTTCCTTGCTCATTCTTCGAATACCCACTAGTAATTGGTATAGTAGTTGGGTAGTAATCTATAATTGTTGTGTCTCTCATATTTAAAGGGTCAAAAATACGATCCTTTGTAAACTGACGTAGAGACTTGCCGCTTACCTTCTCTACCACTTGTGATAATAAAAAATATCCTGTATTGCTATACTCAAATTTTGTACCAGCTGCGAACCTTGCAATTTGATGACTATTAAGGTGGTTTAGCGATTCTTCCACAGTTAATGAATCAGTAAATTTAATATTTGCTGATTCAGCTAATGCCATATAATCAACTAGTCCACCAGTATGATGAATTAGATGTTTCAATGTTACAGGTTCAGCATATGTTCCTATAAAAGGGACGAACCTTACAATTGAATCATCTAAACTCAATCTTCCCTCTTGTTCTAAGAGTAATATAGAAAATGCAGTGAATTGTTTAGAAACTGAGGCAATATTAAAAATATTTTTTGTGGTTATAGGTAAATTTTTCTCTATAGAAGCTAAGCCAACCGTACCTTTATAAGTTACCCCGCTATCAAAACTAGCAATATATGCAAAGCCAGGAGCTTTTGGTGAAAACTTGTTAAATAATTGTTTAATCAATGTATGTGTCTTTTCATGATATGAATTATTCATCTCAATCTCATACCCCTTTCATTAAATAATTCAAAATAGATTACCCTATTATCTTTCTCATATTGAATTCAATTAACCTTCATATCGAATGTTTGATATAGGGGAAATCTCAAGTTAACTCATTTTAGTTTCCAAGGAAACTAAAATGAGTTATAATTATATTTGCACAATAGATATCGTTTACAAATCCATTGTGCAAATTCTTGTATTAGCTCTTAATTAAATAAAAAAATGGAGGGCATGACATGGAAAATTATTATGATGTAGCGGTAGTTGGCGGTGGTCCGGTTGGACTTATGACAGCATGTGAATTAGCTATTCAAGGTGTAAAAGTTGTCGTTTTAGAGAGAAGATTAAATCGGATAAGAAATTCTAGAGCACTCACACTTCACCCCCGCTCCTTAGAATTAATGGCTATGAGAGGTATTGAAAATCGATTTTTATCTAGAGGGAAGAAATCAGATACCAGCCATTTTGCTGCCCTAGATACAAGATTAAACTTTAAAAATTTAGATACTGATTTTCCATATACGCTTTTTATTCCCCAATCTATTACAGAAGAAATATTAGAAGAGCGTGCGTTAGAATTAGGTGTAGACATTAAACGTGGTCATACTTTAAAAAATTTAAAACAGTATGAAACATTCGTACAACTAGAAATAGAACAAGCAGAAACAATATATAAAATAGAAGTTCAATATGTAGTAGGCGCTGATGGCGCAAGAAGCGTAGTTCGTGAGTTATCACATATACCTTTTAATGGAACAGATACAACAACTACAGCTATATTAGGCGATGTCATTTTAGAATATGTACCAGATAACCCATTTTTTTCTACATCTAATATAAATGGGTTAATAATAATGGTACCTATTGCACCTAATGTATTTCGTTTTGCAATTGTAGATCCTAAGAATCAGACAATACCTGTTCATGTTGCTGTCACAGAAAAAGAGCTTATCGATAGTATTTATAGTATTACAGGTGAACATGTTCAAATTAATAGCTCAATATGGCTTTCTCGTTTTGGAAATGCAACCAAACTAGCAAATACTTATCAACATAAGCGTGTATTCTTGGCAGGTGATGCAGCGCATATTCATTTCCCTGCAGGAGGACAAGGTTTGAATATAGGTTTACAAGATGCTTTTAATTTAGGATGGAAATTGGGACTCGCTATAAAACAAAAAAAATATGAAAGCCTATTAGAAAGTTATCATTTTGAACGACATGCTGTGGGAAAACAATTTTTAAAGGATGTACAAGCACAAGAACAATTAATGATAAACTTTTCAAATGCAGGTATAGAATTAAGAGAGTTATTCTCGCATTTACTCACATACCCAGAGATGAATAAAGATTTAGCTGAAAGAGTAAGTGGCTTAGGGGTTATATATTCCTCTATGCATACGAAAGAAAAGCATCCATTAATAGGGAAAAGATGTACAAATCTTACTATTTCTTCTCAAAATAAGAAAACTTATAAACTCTTTGAATTGATGCAAGATGGTAAATATATTTTATTAATACATCCTTCTTATAAAGAAGAAATAGATAAAATAAACATTGATTCGCACACAAAGGTGGTTGTAGGAGAAATACAGGATTATCAATTAAAAAATATTGATGTCATTTTAATTCGCCCCGATGGTCACATAGCTTACATTGAGTATGATGAAAGAAAAGACTGTACAGATTTGAAAATAAAATTGAATAATTTTTAAAAACTACTATTTATGTAATGTTCTTATGGCAGTTAGCTTTTGCTAACTGCTTTTTATTATTAAGTATGTCCTCATCAAAATGATGAATCCCTAACTATTAGCTCAGCTCTTTCTATCTAGAAGAGTAGTTTGTACTTTTACTTAAAATTCCTTGAAAACAATTTGAGCATAAATTTTTCACATTAAAAAAGGAGAGATTATAATCTCTCCTTCTAATCCATACACTATATAATTAGCAAGTGAATCGACCGAAAAGTTGTTCCTCAGCCATTGCTATTAGACGTTTTGTAATTTCACCACCAACAGTCTGTTTGGACGAGCGGTTGCGTCTGCACCAAGTTGTATATCAAACTCTTATGCGATTTTATATTTCATTTGATCAATTACACTTTCAGTACCATGAACTAATAATCCGTTACGGCTTCCACTATTCTTATGTATACTCGTCAAATTTCATGTCCATACTGTTTAGAGACGGTAGTCCATGCCATTCGGATTGACCTCCAGCACATGATAAATTTATAACCGTTCCTATAAATTAGGAGCGGTCTTATTTCATTTCCTATAATTCTAATGATAAGAAATCATTATTTGTTCCCTTTCGATAGCTATCTATAGTCACCTTTAGAGGGAAACATATCAATTTATTAGGAGAAAACCTTTTTAATATGGATAATATAGTATCATTAGATTCCTTAAAGCCACTAAAACTCTCTTAACGTTTTTAAAAATGAAGGAAGCGTCTTAAAAATGGGCATAGCGTTGTAAACCCGCATTTTTCTGATGGTACCCCATGATTATCAACATAATAATTTTATAAAACCCCCAGGATGAAAATTTTGTGTTTCTGATAGAGGGCAACTTATTTTTTCGTTTTGGGGAAGAATGTATTTCTTAACTTGATAGCAATGTAGTGAGACCGAATATCCGTCAAGCTAAACAAAGCAAGATGAATTTTTCATTGTAAATTAAAACGAAATTTCGTTTTTGGTGGTACTCTATGTCCCACTCTGACAGTGTTTACAGTACCCGTGTGTCCTTCCTGCATAGAAGAAAGCTGCAATCCCCAGTGTTATCCCCAAAAAGTAAATTCCTGCAAAAATTAATCCTACTCCACACCATACATATGTTGTCCATAAGGTCCTGCGTGGCTGCTCATTTAATCTTGGTTTTTACAGATTATTATTTTTCTTATTTTCAGCTAAAACTTCTTCTCTTTTTTTTTAGTGTTTTTCAATATATTTTTGTTATACAAGTACAGTATAAGACACGTTAATCACAAAAAAGTCTAAAATAAATCCATTTTTCTAATTTATGTATATTATTTAACTAATTTTCTGATTAATCTTCTTTGCTACTTTTAGATCTTTTGTTTTAAATCCGCTATTTATAGCCCATCTATAAAATAGAAATGCAACAATTGAAATCAGTACCATATCCCATCCATAAGTTATAATATTTAATCCACCAAATCTTTCACTTCCAATGTACGATATACAAATCATAAATAATAAATACCCCACAATCCATAATCCAGCTAAAAAATTCTTCTTAAATCCAACCCATTTTCTTTTTAATTGATAATAAAAATATATAGGTAAACCCATAAGTATAATAAACATTACTTCTCCTGTTAATGGCCATCTTGCCCAATATAATGTTAATGATGCAAAAATGAAACCTAAAGGTGCGATAATGTTTAATCTTCTTATATAGAAAGGACGATGGAAATTGGGTGCAGTTTTTCTTAGAGTCATTACTGTTATAGGTCCAGTAACATATGAAATTAATGTAGCTACTGAAATAACTTCAGCTAAAACACCCCATCCTTTAAATAAAAATAAAAAAACAAAACAAATCATTAAATTAAACATCATGGAAAATCTAGGCACACCATATATAGGATGTAATTTCCCAAAAACTTTAGGGAAATATCCATTCTTCTCCATTCCGTATATCATGCGTGATGTGGTTGCCATATAAGTAGTACCTGTACCAGAAGGAGATACAAAAGCATCTAAATATAATACAATAACTAACCAATTAATATTTAGTGCTATCGCTAAATCAGCAAATGGTGAATTGAAATTTAAATTCGACCATCCATTAATTATCATATTAGGATTTACAGCACCGATAAAAGCAATTTGTAATAATACATATATTACAGTTGCAATTAAAATGGATCCTACAACTGCCCGAGGAATAGATTTCCCTGGGTTCTTTGCTTCACCAGCCATATTAATTGGGCTTTGAAAACCATTGAATGCAAAAATAACACCAGATGTTGCCATAGCAGTTAATACATTTGACCAATTAGATACATGAAAGTCCTGATGACTAGTAAAGTTCTCTCCATGAAATCCAACAAATAGCAATGCACCAATTGTAAGACCAGGAATTACAATTTTAAATATAGTAATTAATGAATTAATTTTTGCAAATAGACTAACTGTCCAATAATTTAAAAAGAAATATATGATTATAAGTAAAGAAGCCGCTGCAAGACCTTTGGAAGTCAACATCCCATTGTCTACTAAATCCTTGGCCCAACTTGCCCACTCCCATGGCCATGAACTCATATATTGTATAGACGCTATTGCTTCAACCGGGATAACTGAGACGATGGCTATCCAATTAGCCCATGCAGCAATAAATCCTACGAAATCTCCATGTGAGTATTGTGTATATTTTACCATTCCGCCAGCCTCTGGAATCATGGCTCCTAACTCGCTATATGGTAAGGCAATAAATAATATTACAATCATTCCTAAGACCCAAGAAAAGATAGCGGCCCCTCCTGATATTTTGGCGGCCTTCCATGCACCAAATAACCAGCCAGACCCTAAAATCGAACCAATCCCAGTCATTGTAAGTGCAAAGGTTCCTAGCTTACGTTTCATATTTTTCATTTTTCACACGCTCCTCGTTCACAAAATAAATAGAATCCTCTTATTCATTAACCTTTTCCTCATATATACTCCCCACCTTTTTATTTAAAGTAAGAATGTAAGTTTTATAGACCGATTCACTATAAAGTTTATCTCTAACCAACTCTTTATAATGTATGTATACCCTCTATAGCTCTCTCTAAACCTAAAAACTTTTAACGATATTTGTTACGGAAAAACATCATAATCTAGTATGCCTCTATATTGAGGGTTCAACGAATCATGTTAGTGAAGCACTAATAACCACATTTGTTTGAGTGTACCTCTGTATTAAGAATATTTCAGTTTTAAAAGACGAAGTTCATCTTGTCTATATTTTTAATTTGATAGGCATAAGACGCTCCCCCAGATGCATTCAAGATAGACACGAAAATGAAGGAAACTGTTATAGAAATTTCTACATTTCTTTGGTAATGTATCGCTCCTTTCTTACAAAAAAACCAACTCTATTACGTCAAAAAGGTTCATTATGAAAATATGTAGAATTAGCACATATACGGTATTTTATAAATGGAGAGGTGATTGTGTTGAAGCATTTAACAAAATCAAAAAACTCATCAACAGGTCTGAGAGGGTATTTGGAATCCTATCCGTTAACTTCATTTTTTGTAATGGCATATTTATTCTCGTGGGTTGTATTAATTCCATTTATCTTATCACAATGGGGTATTTTTCCTAAAACAAAGGCATTTGATATTTTCTTTTTTGCCAATGCATTTGTAGGCCCTATGTTAGCGGCGTATATCATGTTTCGAATCCTTGAAGGTAAAGAGTCATGGAAAAAAGTTAGAAAAAGTATCCTATCTACTAAAGTCGGTTTGAAGTGGCTCTTGTTTACCCTCATTGTTATCCCCGCTGCAATGTTTCTAGGTATGGTGATATTAAATGGAGAGATACCTACTTTCCGTAACCTTAATTTTGAATTTTTTATAACCTATCTCATCTCTTTTGTAGCAATTTTCTTTCTCGGTGGACCTTTACCGGAGGAAATTGGATGGCGTGGTTTCGCTCTGCCTAGATTACAATCAAAATTTGGACCGTTAAAAGCTACATTACTACTTAGTGTTTTGTGGACTTTTTGGCATCTTCCACATTTCTTAACGGCTGCACAAAGGGGTGGACCGGGTTCTGACCTTTCTCTCCTATATATTCACTTGCCAATTTTTATTTTATTGTGTTTGCCGATCTCAATCATTCTCACTTGGATCTATAACTGTAATCACGGTAACTTATTTATTGTCATGCTAGTTCATGCAAGTGTAAATACGTTTAGCTTGGTACAAACTCATTCCACCAACGCTGTTTTAAAGAATACAGATACATTTGTAGTGATAGGGCTGGGGTTTATTGCCTTGCTTATTCTTATTTTCACACGAGGCAACCTGGGATATAAACAAACTTCTAATGGAGTAAAGTTCAGTAACAATGAAAATATAAGTAAATAGAAAAGAGATCCCTATAATAATAGGTTGATGGCAATGCTATCAAATTAAGAATTATATTCTTCCTCAAAACGAAAAAACGTCACACTTTATTGAAAGTGAAATAGAATTGTAAGTAAAGAAATTCTACCGATATTTGTTAGCATATACCTTGAATTAATTAGCTAAAGAAATAGGATTTGTTCAGTAGGAAAAGAATTTATAGATAAAGAATATAACTATATTGAATATAATGACGTGATTTTAACTTTAAGGAGGCGATGTCGATGAGAAAATATTTTTATTTGATTGGGCAAAAAAACAAGAGGATAACGTTTTACTAGCCCATAAACTACGTGGTTCCTCTTCAATATTAGAAGGAGAGTATCAAATTGAAGAAAATTTATTTAAAGCCTATTGACAAAAGTAATTGGGAAGAAGCAATTAGACTGTCTGTTAAAGAAGAACAGCAAACATTTATTTCCTCCAACCTCTATTCTATCGCAGAAGTTCAATTTTTAGATCATTTCTATGCAAAGGGTATTTATCTTGATGAAAAAATGATAGGATTTACTATGTTTGGAATTGATCCTGATGATAATAATTATTGGATTTATAGACTTATGATTGATGAAAGATTTCAAGGGAAAGGTGTAGGTAAAAAAGCTATATATCGGGTTATCGATGAGATAAGACAAAATAATCAGACAAATATTCCTTTAATTATGATTGGATATGCTCCTGAAAATCTTACAGCTAAATTTGTATATAAAAAAGCAGGATTTATAGAGACTGAATTTTCACCTTGGGGTGAACAATTAGCTAAGTATTCTTTATAAGCACTTGAATTCTCAACGTTGACTTTTGGGCTTATAAAAAACAGTTCAATAGTATAACAATGTAGATAGGAAATGATTTATGCTATATTTTAACTCGTAACATCCTAAAACATGCAATAGATAAAAAAGGACGACGCTGAATACGTCGTCTTTTTTATAAAGAGTAAAGTGATTTCTCAAGTTTTTCTTATTACATCAAAGCCAATTATCTCTTAGTTTATATTCAGGTAAAGCTTACACTGTTTTCCATAATGATAAAGCATAAATCCAGTTTGGATCCCCATGCCCTTGATGATTCTGGACTGCTTCATACACTTTTCCCTCGTGTAGAACTCTATCTCCCTTTTTATATGCTTTCTTTGCATCCCATGCTTCATATGGAGCGTTTTCAGTTTTTGTAGTAACTGTGAAAGTATCACTCTGTACAGATTCATTTCCAGCTACATCAACAGCTTTCACTACATATTTATAAATAGTATTAGCAACTAAGTTTTTATCCAAATAAGAAGTCGTAGTGGATGTTGCAATCTTTTTCATTGATCCTTCTGTTTCTCTATAAATATCGTAATGGTCTACACCAATATTATCGTCAGATGGACTCCACATTAAATCTACACTTGACGCTGTTGTTCCCATACTATGTAATCCTTTTGGTTGTGTTGGTGCTTCTGTATCAGGAGCCTCAACAGTCGTTATCACTGTAAGCGCTTCACTTTCTTTTGATACATTTCCAGCTGTGTCAATTGCTTTTACAGTATAAGTGTATTCCATACTTGGTTGTAATTTTTTATTAATAAAATGAGTGCCTGGTACGGTATCAATCATCTCTCCATTACGGAATACTTGATATCCTTTTACCCCTACATTATCTGTAGAAGCGTTCCATGTTAGTTCAATACTATTTGCTGTTACTTTTTGAGCTTGAAGACCATTTGGAATACTTGGTGCCTCTGTGTCTGGTTTCACATCATTAATCAGATTCACATCAATAACATTATAGAACGCATTCACAGTATCCGCTACATCCCATACAGCTAAAATCACATGGTATCCATTACGGTCAGTAGGTACATTGATTTTATGCGCTACATTATTTGAGGCTGCAGAACCATCATGTTGTACAGTACCAATTGGCTCAAAGTCTGCTCTTGTTAACGCTTTATTTGGATCCCATCCTTTTTTTGTAATGTAATAATGCCACTTGCTTGTTAAGTGTGGCGCTGTAAATTTCCAAGTAAACGTATTTTCCCCGCCATTAATTGTATTTTTAAACCAACGATCTATTGTTTGTTGATCTAAAATACCACCAAATTTGCCGCCGGCAGAAGCAATTTGTCCATCAATTGGGCCGGCTTGCGGAAATCCCTTTGGAGCTTCTAAACTTTGTGGTTCGTACATAATGCTTCCACAGTTTACATTCAGCGCACCGTAAGTTTGGCTACATAAAGCGGAACGGCTACCAGGTTTTTCAACAAATCCGTGCGCGTACGCATTTTGAGGAATAAGAGTTGTGCCAATAATTCCAGCTGCTAATGCAACAGCTCCTAGACTTTTTTTGTTCATTTTTAAATTTTTCAGATGTTTAATCATTCGGTTATTCATGTTCATGTCCCCTTCTTGTTATGCTTTGTAGTGTATGTGGGCTTTGATGTAAAAGTATAACAAGAGAGTAAATTGTTTCGGGTACGCGTAAGTTACGCAGGAAATATAGTGAAGATGTATCCTACCCTATATGTGAAACATTTCACTTGACTGATATATCATCACATAGAAACTACTTATATATGTGCAGAAGTTGTGCAGAAATATTTAACTTTTTATTAACAAAAATAACAATCAATGCTAAAATCAACAATTAAAAAGTAAGATTTATATAGCGGATTGTTTAAATGTATCGGGAGACATATATCGAGATAAATCTTCGAAAAATAATGACAACCCTTGTTTTTGATGCATATTCATAAATAAAGTTGGCTCTAATACAACCTGTACCAGAGCCAAACTATTTACTTTATATGAATAATTTCAATTTTAGCAGGGAAAGATTTCAGTCCATATACAGAACTAACACTTGAGATAGGGACAGGAAGATTATGGTCAATGAACGAAAATGATTTATATTTTTTCATTAATTCCGTCAATACAATTTTTGCTTCTAATCTAGCTAGGGGAGCACCTAAGCAAAAGTGTATTCCATGGCCAAATGCAAGATGGGGATTTCGACTACGATGTATGTTAAAACTATCAGGTTCTTTAAAATGAAGAGCGTCACGATTAGCTGATCCGAGCCAAGCTGAGATGATTTGATCTACTTGTAGAGTTTGGCCTCCTAATTGAACCTCTTTTTTTACTTTTCGTACAATTCTTTGAGCTGGTGAACGATACCGCAGTACTTCTTCAATTGCTTTTGGAACAAGAGATATATCCTGTTGTATTTGCTTATAAACATCTGGATGTTCTATTAAACAATATAATGAGTTTCCAAGTAAGTTAGTTGTAGTTTCATTTCCTGCTACCAATAGTAATTTACAAAATGATACTACTTCCTTGCCCGAAATATTTTTGTCTACTTCACTTTGAACTAATAAAGAAATAATGTCATTGGAATCTTTTTTTGATTTTCCTCGATTGAGTTGTATGATTTCTTCAAAAAATTCCTCTAATTCATTTTCTGCTTGTAAACGTATATGAAAAAATTCTTTCAAATAATCCGGATCATCATGACTGGGTGAACTTACTATAATATCAGACCACTTCTTGAATCTTTCCATATCATTAACAGAAACACCTAACATTTCAGCAATTACTATAACCGGTAAAGGATAAAATAACTCTCGGACAATATCAAAAGTTTCACGATTAGATAATTGAATAAGAATATCACTTGTGATTTGTTGAATTCTCGGCTCCCATACCTTTAATGCTTTAGGAGTAAAAGACCGATGTACAATAGACCGAATTTGCGTATGTTTTGGTGGATCCATCCCAAGGATACTTTGTGGAAATGGAGACTTTTTTTTCTCAGGCATAACATTAGAAAAAAACTCTTTATCCTCTAAAACTCTTTTTACATCTTCGTACAAAAAGACATTCCACATGTCAGCTTGAGAATTAAAATAAATAGGTTCTTTTTCTCGCATCTCCTTATACCATGCAAATGGTTCATATGGGTCTCCTAAGGCCTGTTTTCCTACTAGCTTATTTGTAGGAATCATAAAGATTGATTGATAAGGTGTTTTCATATATAACAATCTCCCCTCAAAAAATAATTTGCATTATACCGAATGATATTCACCGAATACCATTCGGTGTAATGCAAATTATACAATAATAATCAAAAGTTTCAAAATTCTTTTTCACTTTCAAGATATCAGTTACTATATAGGTAAGGGGGAATAAGGGTTGCATAAAAAAAATTTAACAAAAAGAAAACAACAAGCTCTACAAACACAGAACAATATATTTCTTGTATTTTTAAATTTAACGAAAAAAAAAGAAATTGAAAATATAACTATTGAAGATATTTGTAAAAAAGCAAATATCTCTATTGGTACTTTCTATCATTATTTCTCTTCCAAAGAAGATATTTATCAAAAGTTATTTCAACAAATTGAAGAAAACCTAAATGAAGAATTGGAAAGTATAACTCAACATACGACAATACAAAAAACTATTTTGAATTTCTTTCAATGCATAGCTAAATATACTACTAAATTAGAGTTACATATAAATCTCCTTAACGATTTCAACAAAAAAATATTTGCATATGAACCTTCATTAATTTACAAAACTCTAAACACTTTTGTTAATCAAGGAAGATTTGAAAAAGAATTAACAAATGATATGAGTGTAGAAGAAATAACAACATATCTTTTTACAGTTGCTAGAGGGATTATATTAGACTGGTGTCTTTTAGGTGGAGAGTACTCTCTAGAGCAGCGAATGAATTCTTATATGAAATTAACCCTGAAATCTTTAAAACCATAAATTTTAGTCACACGGTATGTTTTCTTATCCCAAGTCGTACTTTTAGCTAAATTTTATCATTTAAAATCATATGAATATCTTGATTTTAAAAAAGCAGACCCTTCATAAATGCCTTTTGTTTCTTATGTGGAATTAAATTTCAGTTGAATTTCACAATTAATTAGATTTTACTGAGAACTAAAAAAGAGAGCGTAGCTCTCTTTTTTAACTATTTACTATTTAGTTTTGTTTCAAATTCAGGTAAATTAGTTGAAGCGTTACTAAAATTTTGTTCAGAAAGTTGTATAGATTTTTGTGTTTCTTTCATTGGAGCAACACCTCGTACTCCTTCCAGTACAGCATTTGCTAATCTTTTTAAAAATTTTTAGAATTTCACTTGTGCATGTGTAGTAGTTTCTGTAAATTTATCAGATTGACTAGCTGAAACTCCGAATGTAAGAGGTGAAAACGATATAGACGGAGAAACTTGGAATGTTGTTTCTTGATGCAAGTACTTACCATAAGCATCTAACTGAGTAGTAGCTGCTAATTTATCAACTGTATAATAAGAGAATGCGGATAAAGTTAGTACTTTTTCGTTATAACAAGCGTAGGATTTAGTAACATTATTAGGTAAATCAATATTTAAAGCATAGCCAGAAGGCCCTTTTGACCATTTGTTGCTGTCCTTGGTATAAGTTGCACTCTTAGATTTAGTTTTGTTACAATCATACTTTAGCTTCCATTTTTGTTGTCCGTATTGTGATCCTTGAGAAGGAGCCCAAAAAGAACTGTTAATACTTGTTCCTATAACATCTATTTTTCTATTACTAGGCATAACACTCCATTCTATTGAAGTTTTTACTCTGTATTTTTGTTTCGCTTTTAATGAGACTATATTAGTTGTAACTTTTTTATAAGATGTGGTACTTGTATCGCTAGAAAGTTTTGCCACACCATTGCTTTTTTGAACTCTTTTTGCTTCTTCAAGTTGAATTCCATTTAAATATGTGTTCTGATCAATTTCAATTTCTTTACTTGAATTATTAACCCCATTTTCAGTAACTTTAATAAACTTTTCATTGGTAGCTACAACTTGGCCATCAATTTCTAAGTTTTTCATTAT
Source organism: Bacillus cereus group sp. MYBK195-1 (assembly GCF_051916605.1). Classification (NCBI taxonomy): domain Bacteria; kingdom Bacillati; phylum Bacillota; class Bacilli; order Caryophanales; family Bacillaceae; genus Bacillus; species Bacillus cereus group sp. MYBK195-1. Next base: position 300,712 of record NZ_JBQAGZ010000004.1, read on the forward strand.
TTCCATTTCAGGCATGTCCGAAATTTCTTCTTTAGTGAAACCTAAAGACTCTAAATGTTTTATTTGCTCTACATTTAGCTCAGCAGCTTCAACTTTAATACCATCCAAATTAAATACTATAAACCCCATCAAAAAACCAACACACAAGTATATTTTTTTCAAAATAATCCCCCTTAGTTATTTTTATATTTAAATTTAATGATATATAATAAAGTTGTTGCATTTCAAAGGTTTTACTATTGAATTCGAATTTTTATAAATCTGCTTGATAAACCATATATCGACCACTAGAAAGGGTAACGAATACTTGGTTATCTTTAATTTTTACTACAGTGCCGTTAGAAGTATAATTATTTAATTTTGTTTTTGCTTTAACAGAAATTTTATTATTTCCGTCAATCTGAACCAAAAGCATCTGACCAGTGGAACTAATTACTATTGCATGTTTATCCTTGAGGGCCACCACTTTATTCCATTTATAATTTTTACTTTCTTGATCAGTCAGTTCTGAACTCTCAATCTTTTCCCCTTCTTTATTAAAAAGGGCGAATTTTGCACCCTCTCCAACAGCTATTATAGTACCATCAGAAAGTCTGTCAATTGACGTAATATCATGTTTTGTTGATCCCCAATCCCCAAAGTTGATTACGTTTCCATTTGTTAGTGACATGACTTGATATTTTCCTTTATCACCTACCATCAAGATCAGGTGTCCACATAACTGAATTGAATCGTTAATATTCCAATCATTTGGCCATTTTCCTGTTCGTGTTACGCCATAAGAATCACCATCAAGAATAGCATAATAACCTTTATCGTAAACTAATAAAAGCCTTCCATCCAATAGTTTCTTAACAAATCTCGGATTACGTTTGTCCGATAGTTGTCCTTGATCAACTAAACCTGCAGATGAATCTACAACTTTCCATTTTCCTGATGTACCCGCAATAAAAAAGTTACCATCAGATGTTTTTACAATGCCTTTTGTAGGAAAAGAAGGTTTGTTCTTTTCAAGTGCAACCATTGATCCACCAGATTCAGTGCTTAATACAGCTAAATCAGTAGAATTTCCAACAAAAATAGTATCCCCATCGATACCTACAGCTTCCTGAATAGTGCCAATTCCATCCCATTTATTACTCACAACACCATAAAGATTTGCTGCACTTGCACTTGTAGGTAATACCAGTAAAGCGCTTACAAGTAATAATGTAGATAATTTCTTGAATTTAATCATTTTTCCACTCCTTCAAAATATATTTAATAAACTGTATATTAACATATTAACACAACAGGTAATAAAAGGTAAATGCTGCACTATATTTATCAAAAGGATTCAGAATAATTAATTATATCATTCGATATGTATATTCGATTATAAAGGTCTTTCTTTAAATCTGGACCTAATATTCCTGTTACTTTAATTTATAAAAACAACTAACTTTTACAGTACTTCTTCAATAACGTAAATTTTTTCTTTTTCACCAAACGGAAGAAGATTCTTGACTGTTAGCGCTTTGCGTATTACTCAAACCCGACAACAAACATGCGTTCTCCGCCAGGTGTACTTCAGCAAAAGTACTAAATCCTGAAGTGTCATCTGTATGCCTCCCAATCGAAACACAGGTTGGAAGCTTAGTTTCATCCTTATAAATAAAAAAATAGGAGGAGTCTATCGTAACAGACTCCTCCTAAAGAAAACCCTTATATATATGTTGGAAATAAATTCATTTTACTAATAATGAATATTCACCATTTTTATCATCGAATTTATAAACATTCAAATAATATTTGCCTGGTTTCGCTACGAATTTCCCCTTTATAGTATTTCCTTCATCTTCACCACAAGCTACGTAATTTTGCATGTCTGATTCATGATAAAGTACCCATGTCATCCCAATATTTTGTTCATTTACTACAGAAATATCTACTTCTTTTGAATCTGTAACATTAAACGTATAAACATCTGTTTGATCAGGAGTAACCAGATTTCCTTTTACAAGCGTATTAAACGGGAGTAGCTTCTCTTCTTCAAGGGAACCGCCTGTTTGCGGATCTTGTTTTACAGTAACTTTTGTCTGTTCTTTACTTTCTTTTCCTCTACTATCTTTCACAGTTAGTTCCACAGTATATGTTCCTTTTTCTCCATATACGTGGGTAGGATTCGCTTTTGTACTTGTTGTACCATCGCCAAAGTTCCATAGATAAGAAATAACTTTTCCATTTTCACTTGTTGTACCATCGCTATGGAAATGAATTTCTTCATTTACTATCCCGCTGTATGGTCCATTCATATTTACTATAGTACTCGTTTTTTCTTTTTCCTCGGTCGCAACACCATGAAAAACAATATCATATTCATACTGATTAGCTGCATTTACACGATAGTTTACAAAATAAGCTGTAACTGTTTTATAGCCACTCCACTCTTTTTGGGATAACTGCTCTAAAGTTTGGTTTACTTGTTTACTCATCGCTTTCCAATCTTCAGACTCACCTTTTGATGTACCACCTGTGTACTTGCCTTCCACAATAAATGTATTAAAGAATTGCGACTCATATTTTGTAATTTGTGCATCTTTTATATTTGCTACATCTACAATTTCGTTTTTCACTTCAGCTAACGGCTTTGGTGCGTGTTGAATTAAATAATCATTTGTTACTTGCGGTACATTATATTTATCTTGATTATCAATCAACTGCTGCATATATGCTTGATATTCTGCATTCAATTGTGTATTTTTGCTTAATAATTCACGATACGCGTCATAATTTCTCACATCGTTTGCACGGATTAAATCTTGAATCTTATCAAATGTGTCAAATTGATGATTATACAAATAAGACTGCAGTGCAAAGGAATACTTATAAAAGTCCCAAGATCCATATTTGGCGAACAAAGTTTGCTTTGCTGTATAACGGCTTGCTGGATCAGATGATAAGCCACTTATAATACTTTTACGCGGAACAACATTATTTGTACGTGTAGATCCTGCAAAAAATTCTGCATTCCCTTCTTGGAACCAGGTTAAACGTTCATTTTGATACATTTCTCCGCTTCCAAATAAACCAGGAACCTCATATCTTCCTTGTAAATAGTGAGTGAATTCATGACGGAACAGCTCTTCTAAACTATAAATACTCTGCTTTGGCGTACGCTCATATGTAAAGAAAGTCCCCTTCTCTTCAATATAAATTCCACCGTTGTTTGTTTCATATCCATATAATTGTCTATTTAATTGATATTCATCTGGATTATTATAAATTACTATTGTTAGTACATCATCAGCATTACCCGGTTCTAGTGCTTTATCATTTCCAATTACACGGTGATATTGTGCTTTTACTTCCTTGGCTGCCCAATATAATCTCTTAATTTTTTCTTCTGTTACTTTATCTCCCGTCTTAAAGACAATAGATCCGTCATCAAATGTATATGTTTTAGGTAAGTATTGTTGTTTCCCTTCTTCACGTATTTTCTGTAAATCTACTGCATTTCCACTATAATCTTTTCCACCATAGTTTGTTTTCATTTGTTCTACGGCTACAAAATATGCTCCACTTAAACGAGGATACAAGTTCATCGCTTGTGTAATAACTTCCAATCCTTTGTTTGGATTACTATGAAATTTCCCTAAACGTCCTGCATAATAAATGCCATTATTAATTAACCAACTATTTTCATTTGTTATATTCCCCAAGAGTGCAATTCTACTAACCTCATTTATAAAGTTATCAATCTTTCCATACCACATTGTTTCATTAGGTTTCTTATTCGTATTCTGTAAATAAGACTGTATATCATAATCAATTCCTTTTACAATTTCATATACAGCTTGTCCTTTTGCATAATTACTTACATACGTAGAAAGGTTATCATTATATTGTCTTAAAATATTTACCGCATACTGTACTGTTTCAGTATCACTAGAAGCATTACTAATTAATTTTCCATACGCAGCTACTACTCTATCTTGCTCGGCTGTACCTAATGCAAAGTTGGGATTTTTTGCAATCGCTTTTAATGCTGGTAAACATTTGTCATGGAAGCTTCTCTCTTTTAAGTAACTTAATTCATTATTATAATATCCCACATAAAAAGCAGAACGTAATACTTCAACAAATGTTTCAATGCCCTTTGAGTCCTCTTTCGTAAACGATTTTCCTCGTTGTCCTAATTCATTAATGATAACGTTCATGCGTTCTTTATTCTGATAAAATGCTTTCGTATCTTGATTAAATTGAAATAAATCAGTAATTTGATTCCAAGAAATTTTTGAGAGTGTATCAATGAGTTCGTTATCAGGCATTTTATTCAGTTCTGCCAGAGAGTAGCTTTGCTTTAATTGAATTTCATCACGTTTCATAACCAGAGTAGGACGTTGTGAAAAATCGCCTACTTTTAAACGCTCTTCAAAAGTCAATGTTTCGTCAGTTTTTGTAGCATGTACGATTTCATCTTTTGAAGTTTCTGTCCCAATTGGTTTCATCTGTAAGATATTATAGGGTACTTTTTCTTCTGCTGATACCTGTGTTTGAATACTTCCAAATGATAATGCCACCGTACTAATCCCAATCATCATTTGAGTAAATTTTAAATTCTTGTTCATAATGTTTCCTCCAATTATATATTCCATCAAAGAATATAACATTTTACATACAGTAATTATTTAAATATGTAATATTTCATATTATATTAAATGCATTTATAGATAATATAATTCAAGGAGTAACATTATTAAATTACTATCTTCTTCCCATCCTTTCATATGAATTATTTAATTTTTTTGTTTGGTATTTACATATTCGTTATACGAATCCAATATCTCTAGTAAGGTCTCGTTAGATATTTGGAGATAATAGTTATAATTCATCAAATAAAATATACCTAATCACATATCTATATAGTGAGATACTACCTCATGTTTGTATACACACAATTTACAATATGCATACTGTATTAAGAGCCCTCCTATGACATAGAAATCTTAGTCACTTACTCTAAAAAATTAAAAAAATCCAAACCCACCAATACCTCTGTAGGTGTGGATGTGGATTTTTAACTTTATTTAGAAATGTAAAATGTTTAAAAATTCTACCTATGTAATTTATAAACTTATAAATTATAACGTAACTAATCCTATTCAACACATACATAGGGCACTAGCAGTTTTTAATTTTTTATCATCTAAAAAAAGAATTATGTACTTTTATACCGATACATTCTAAATAATGGCACTTACAATTATTTAAGGATGTGAAATACCAGTGGGTATAACTGCAAATACTTTTTAGTAATTTCATGAATCGGGAAATTGAATCAGTTGTAGATTCATTTTTAAATAAAGGATATTTTATAATGTAGGATTATGTATTAATGAAGAAATAATTCTGTTTACAAGATCATCTGTTATCCACTCTGTTTGCATATCGTCGGAATCACTTTGATTCATCGAATCAATAAACTTTTTAAATTTCGGAAATAAGACTATAGAGGTAATCCAATAAATCGCATGGTTTGTCGAAAAGAAATGAAAAACCCCTTGTTCTTTCCCTTCCAATAAGATTTCTTTTAATTGTCCAAAATTCCCAATAATATATGGTTTTATTTTTTCTAATTGTGAACTTTCTTTGATAATTGCCTCATATGCAAGCGTTCCAATTTCAGGATGTTGTTTTATATGTGCAATAAAGAAAGTTAAATATTGTCTTAGAGCAGTTTTAGGGTTATGCTGCGTTTCTTCAAGAAAATTTGGTAGTTTTTTTGCAAAACCATATTTTTTAAATACCTCTAAGTAAAGGTTCTCTTTTCCGTTAAAGTAATACGAGGCCATAGCAACATTCACCTTTGCTTCTTTTGCAATTTCTTGGATACTTGTACCATCATATCCACTCACTCCAAATTTTTTCTTAGCCGCTTCTAAAATATTTTCAATTGTTTGTTCGCGAGATTTCCCCATTTTATACACCTCATATTAAAATTAATGAATTTCAAAAATATTATGTGCTTTATATCACAATTTTTTCATGAGATTTAATTATATATTTCAAATAACAATTTAACAAATAATTGAATATTAAGCACTCCTTATAAACCCCTATTCTCCCCACTAATAAAAAAGACTTGAGACTATCTATTTCAATAGTTAATCTCTAGCCTTTTACTGGCATAATTAAAAGTTAAAGGGTATTGGATTTTTTTAATCTCAATATCCGATCCTTTTATTTTTAGATTATTAATTGTATTAGCAATATAATTCACAATGGTTGAATATAATATTCGTAATCAGTTACAAAAATTCACAAAAATGAATATGAAACGCCTTTGTATTCCACTGGCTCAACTTTAAAATTGGCTTCTCGATCTTGATAGCGATGTGGAGGGACCTCAGATAATAATAGCTTAATTTTTAATAATGTTCATTTATACCGTCTACTAAACAATTTAAACCAATCTTCTACTCAAACTGAAGCTTATTAATGAACCTCACTAGTATGTTTGAAGGTTGCTTGTCTTTACTAAGGACCCATCCATAAGACAGAGGCTCAAGGTTAGGTACATCTAATACAATAGAAACCATTTCTTTTTGATTATTTAATAGATTATGTTTGAATGAATAATCCAATCCAATTGTAATAGCTAGTTCTTGCTTCACTGCATTTTCTATTGCTTGCGTATTATTAGAGATGAATAATATATCCACATTCCCATACTTAGAAAATAACTTATTAATGCTATCCCGAATGTATTCATCATCATATAAAACCAAATCCTGATTTACTAACTGTTCTGGTACAAGGATTTTCTCTAATGCAAGTGGAGAATTTTTATTAACTCCCACAACTATTTTAACGTCTATTATTTTTTTAAATGTAAAATTATTATGCCTCTCTCTAAACTTCTCTGATGATGCAATAAATCCAATATCAATCTCGCCTTTTTGAAGGTCTTCTAGTATTTTTTTATGATCTTTTTCATAAACCTTTATATTTACATAAGGATGCTCCTTTTTAAATGTCGAAATTATATTTATTAGTACATGCATAGGTCCAGGGATTGTCGCAATTCTTAACTCCCCGTTTAAAGTATGATTGTAGATTTGCGCTTCTTCTTTCAATTCTTTTACTTGTAGTAGAATATCACTAGCTTTTTTTATAATCGATTTCCCCTCGGAAGTCGGAACTGCCCCCAACCCTCGTGAACGTGCGAAGAGTTTTACTCCCAGTTCATTTTCTAACAAGGAAATAGATTGACTAATTGCTGATAAAGTAACGTGAGACTGGAGTGCAGCCTTAGTAAATGATCCAGTATTCGCTACCGCTACGATATACTCTATTTGTTCAAAATTCATCTTAATACTCCCTTTATTAAGATTTACTTAATTATTAGTAAATATATCTAAATTTTAATGAATTATAAATAGAGTTACAATACAGATAGTTGTTATTAATCTTTCAATTAATAACAATTTTGTATAAACACATTTAACATTCATTATATAAAAATAAAGGAGATGGATAACACTAAACCCGAGAAGAGTCGCTTTTATCACTGGTTGAGACAGAAGAATTGGTAAAGAAACTACATAAAAGTTTGCTCAAAAGAAAATCAAGGTGTAATAGCTAATTTTAATGTGGAGCTAGGTAATGCAACCGCTATAGCCAACCAGGAAAATGTTGGAGGATCGATTGTTATAAAAACAATTGTTTCAAAGTTTAAAGGAACTGAGTGATTAATAGAAAAAACTGTTCAAGCTTTTGAAAGAATTTACATTATGTTTAACAATGCCGGTATTGGCTATCCCACTGCTGTTTTAGAATATGACTTGAATGATTACCATCGTATCATTTATATCAATCAACACGGCGGAACCTATGGTATTATTGGCACCGCTAAAAAACGCGTGAATTACATATTCATGGTGTAATTATTAATATTGCCTCTGTTTTTAGTTTTCTAGCATCAATAGGTACTTATGCTTATCCTGTTTCAAAGGGTGCTGTTATTATGATGACAAAATCAGCAACTTTAGAGTAAGACGATTATGGAATACGGATATTTGCAATTGCACAAGCAATTGTTGATACACCTATTAGCTGGTATCTAGATAGCAGGCAATGCAACTAAAAACAACTAAAAATCAAGGATATGCATCATTTAAATAAGCATTATTAATATGATTAAAAACTTATTACTAAACAAAAAATTTATAGAAATACTATGATGTTTACTAATCAAATGGAAAGTAGGTATTATATATGTGCGGAATAGCGGGATGGGTTGATTGGTCAATGGACCTTTCTAAACAAAAAGAAACTTTAAAAAACATGACAAATTCTATTATACATCGTGGACCAGATGCAGAAGGATTTTGGTTCTCTAAACATGCAGCTTTTGGTCACCGTCGTCTTATTGTAATTGATCCTGAAGGTGGTCTACAACCCATGTTGTATAAGGATGAGGAGACAACTGTTTCACTAACATTTAATGGAGAAATTTATAACTACCAAGAACTACGTATTGAACTAGAGCATTTGGGCCATGTATTTCAAACAAAATCAGATACCGAGGTATTATTACACGCATATCTAGAATGGAAAGAAGATTGTGTACAACACCTTAACGGGATTTTCGCCTTTGGTATTTGGGACGAGAAATTACAGCGACTCATGTTAGCCCGTGATCATTTAGGGGTGAAACCACTCTTTTTTGCACAACGTGATAATTCGATTATCTTCGGATCTGAAATAAAAGTATTACTTTCTCATCCAAATGTACAAGCAGAAGTGGATACAGAAGGACTTTCCGAAATCTTCTGTCTTGGTCCAATGCGAACACCTGGTCATGCAGTATTTAAAGATTTACATGAAGTGCGTGGAGGACACTACATTCTGTTTACTTCTAATAAAACTGAAAGTAAGCAATACTGGAAGCTAGAAAGCAAACCACATACAGATGATATAAATACTACAGTTAATACAATTCAATCTATTTTAGAGGATACAGTGAAACGACAATTAGTTGCCGATAGACCCGTGGTTACAATGTTATCAGGAGGCTTAGATTCCAGTGGTTTAACTGGATTAGCAGGAAATGAATTCAAACAAATCGGAAAGACACTTCATACTTATTCTCTAACTTTTACAAATGAAGAACGAGATTTCGAAGAAGATTTTCTTCGCCGTGATCGGGATGAACCTTGGGTAAAACGTGTATCTGAGCATGTTGGAACACAACATCATTCTTTTGAATTAGGATCTGAAAAGCTCATTGAAAATTTATTAATTCCAATGAGGGCTCGTGACTTACCAGGTGTTGGGGAACTTGAAACATCTTTGTATCTTCTCTTTAAAGAAATAAAAAAAGATGCTACAGTAGCCCTTTCAGGAGAATCAGCCGATGAAGTTTTTTCTGGATATCCTTGGTTCCATCAAGAAGAGTTTTTAAAAGCGGATATTTTCCCTTGGAATGTAAACTATTCTTATATTACAGAAATTTTATCAGAAGACTTAAAAACAAAAATAAATCCTATCAACTATCAAAAACAACGTTTTCAAGAAGCTGTAAATGAAATACCCTTTTTAGAAGGAGAAAATGATTTACAAGCAAAACAACGTCAAATGTCTTATATGTTTATTACGCGATTCCTACCTTTTATGTTAGAGAGAAAAGATCGTACTAGCATGATGACAGGTTTTGAAGTACGTGTTCCATTTTGTGATTATAGACTGGTTGAATATCTCTGGAATGTACCGTTTGAAATAAAAAGTATCGATAATATTGAAAAGGGAATTTTACGTCGAGCTTTCCAAACTGTTCTTCCCACAGATGTATGTTATCGTAAAAAAAGTGCATATCCAAGTACAAAAGATAACGCCTATTTACAAGGAATTAGTGTATGGATGCTAGATGTATTAAACAATAATACCTCTCCTATTCTACCTCTTATTAACGTAGAAAAGGTTCGTTCAATTGCACTAGGTACAGATGAAATCATTACTGGTAATGAGGCTAGAGGTTTAATTGATTATCTACTTCAAGTGAATAGCTGGCTTCAAGAATATCAAATTAAACTTATCTAAAATATATTCGATAGATAGCACAGTAACATTTTATATATGTCGAACAATTAAGATGGATCCCTGCCATCCCTTGTTCGAAGCCAATTCATCTCCCGCCTACTCACTGGGCTGTAACCCTTCACGCTCCTTGAGGAAGGAGTCTTCTTGGCTAAAATGATAAAAACCGTAAAGATTAGAAATCCTTACGGTTTTTATTTGGATTATTTACATGCGTTGCGTATTCGGATTTATATAGTTATTCTGAATCACTTTATTTTTAAAAATTTAACTTCATTAGATTTATTTAATTGTAGCCTCCACTTTTATTTGTTCTTTTTGGGTATTGTTATCTATAGCTATATATATTTTTTCAATTTTATAGACGGTATTTCTTGGCAATAATAATTCGTATTGCCCTGGATATGCAGTCAAGTCATCTGAATTCATATAAGCACCATGAGTCCCAGAGCCTACCTTAAATTCTGTCATAACTGGTCTTGTTTTGGCATATCCGGCATCAATAAGTATAGAAGTACTTATATATCCAAATTCTGTTATTGTTTTTCCTTGGAATTTTTTTTGTATTTCCTTGAATTTCTCTCTATCAACCTTGCCATTTTTTATTATGGAATTATCATACTCCTTTCCAAAAATCCATGCATCATCCCCTCGATACACTTTTATATTGTCATTCACTTTTGCCTCTTTTCTATTTAATGCTTTATCTAAGGATTCAATTTTTTTCTTCATTGTAGGATCAGAATCTAATTTACCCGCATGCGTCCTTAAGAATTCATTATACGGCCTTGCATTTTTTGTATAATCTCTTATGGCCGATTTCTCTTCTTTGCTCCACTTACTAAATTGTTTTTTTCCCCAAGCATCAGCTTCTTCTTTGTTTGTACACAGCTTATATTTGTCTACATTATTACAGTCCTTGGGCTTTGACGGTATATTTCCTATATATTTTGATGTGAATTGAAACATCACATTATCATTTGGCTCAGTCATCGCAAATGTAGAGGTAGTACCACCAAATACAGTTAAACCTAATGATAGAATAGTAGCTATAGCTAGACTTTGTTTTTTCATACTAAAACTCCTCTTATTCTGTATTTTTTAAAAATTAAAGGTTTCCATTCTCCAAAATTATGTTTATATAGATCCGTAGAGCTATCATGACTATGAACTTTTACAAATGGGTAACATAGTCATAAAACAATAGAAAAGTATTATAGAAATAGTATTCAATTTAAAGAATAAACTAACCCATTAGAACTCGTACCTTAATAGTTATTCCTATAATTTACCCCTGGTTATTTATTGTATATAAAGTGAAGTGCGCATTGTATTGAATGGGAAATTAATAGAGGTTTTTTGATATTCAAATGTCCCCTGTTGATGTCCAGATGCATCCCACTTATAATACCAACCAACAATTGGGTTGCCGCCAATTACAGTTGATCCAATACTCTTTACTGCTGAACCATTCATTTTTGCAATCGGATTTTGTCCATATCCAATTTCTTTTGTGTAAATATATAGGTAACTTCCCCCATGGTTTCTTGTTGTACTAAAGCTATTAGTATTGATAGTCTCTATCCCACCTTGCTCAGACTCTACTTGTACAACGTTTAATGAAGATAATGGTGCTGCAGGACCAGCAGATGCCTCTGTTGCCATTCCTAAACCTACAAATGTAGTGATTGCTAACGACGAAATCCCTAATACTACTTTTTTAAACATAATAAGATCCCTTCCCTCCATTTATTGTATATCATCACAAACATAACTTCGTTTCCTAAATATGTAAATATATTGAAGTTTTAGAAATATAAAACAGAATATTCTGTTTTATATTTCTACAGCTTTATCAACACAAGAGATAGGCTTTTCGCCTTTTTACGTAGATCGTATTATATGCATGTCTAATTGTTCATCCTTTACTACTCTGTGGGATTAGGTTATCAAATTGATAAATTTAACAATTTATTTTCAAGATATTTATTAACTAGAGTATTATTAATGAAAGAACGATTATAGGGATACGAAAACGATATTAGGTATGAGGTGTCACCATTGGCATTAATTAAAAATAAAAAAAGAACTTTATTCAAGTTCTTTTAACCAATGAGACTAGGTGATCTAGCTGACACCTCTAATTTGACATATTTCTTCATTGTAAATTCTCTTTTTCCTTTTAATCCATTAATGTGTGTAGTTTTGTAGACATACCGCCAATATTTTAACGAGAATATAAGCTAAGCAAGATTTCACATAAGAAAACGTTACTTTATTTCTTATTCCTATAAAAAATCACAGTGTGCAATCCAATCATTAGTTTTACTATTTTTAGCAAAATAAATTCCGCCGCCATGAATAATCTTTAAATGTGCTTTTGGGTCATCTGTTATTTGAAAAATATATTCATAATCCGCGGGCCATTGGATACCTGATTGGGCAAAACAAGCATAGCCACCTAACTTATGTATGTAATGATTTTCTTCAAAAATATCCTCGTAGTAGTCAATATCAATTGTGTTTTCAAGTTCTAAAATTCTATCTTGCATGTTGTTTGGAAAATCTTCCGTATCCCATTGTGGAAACTCATCAGTTACTAATCTAGGTATTAAGGGAAAAGGTTTTAGATTGGGAAACGTAAGTGACATCTCATTTGGTACTAGTTCCTCTAAAGAATCATATTCTCTAATACAAAAACTCCCTGATAAGTTGGTCAAGTCTTTAGCAAAGTTTGGAGAAAGAAATACTGCGATGGCTTTCATATCTTTTACTGCTTCTGGAACAAAAGGTACTTGAGTTAAATTAAGCATCATGATTGCATACATTTTTTCTTCATAGCGGTCGATTGGGTAAGTTTCATTTGGTAATGAATAAGGAATCTTTCCAATCCAACTTTCATTTATAGATAACTCGGGTCTTTTCCCTCCTGTTTGAAAGATAATTGCTCTTTTTCTTAGGATATTCTTTATTTGATCTATTTCCAAAGTATTTCTCCTCCTAAATGTGTATTCTGTTTTCTCATAATTTTAATAGGTAATTATATTGTATCAATAATGAAAAAATACGCTATTCTTTCTGTAAAATCATAGGAAAAGATAACGTATTTTAATCATTTTGAGGACCACATAATGAGTATAGGGTATCAGAAAAAACTTGTTAAGGTTAGTAATTCTATACTCTTTCATTTCATACAAAAGGAATTTGCTCATTATTAACGAAAGTGTATGTTAACTTGATGAATTCATTCATATACCGTACTACAAATAAACATGAGAACAATCTTATCCTACGATACATAATTATAATCTGTTTTGAAAACTAGTAAAATTAAGGAGCAATATTGTATGGGGAAAAAAGTACTGTTTTTTGGGGATTTCGGAATTGACGATACGATAGCTATCATATATGCGCATTTGACAGATAAAATTGATGTTATAGGAATTGTTGCAGACTATGGGAACGTACCTAAAGCTGAAGTTGTTAGAAATGTTCGCTTTTTACTTAAAAGTGTAGGTAAAGAATATGTAAAAGTTTTTGGTGGGGCGGAGCATTCCATGTCTTCAGAAGCTGAAACTTTTTATCCAGAAGTTCACGGTAAATTTGGGATAGGACCCATTTACACAGGACTAGAGATTCAGACATTTGAGAATTTTTTCGAGGTGCTCACACTTATTAAGCAGCATAAAAATGAACTTATTATCGTGAATACCGGGCGGCTAACTTCACTTGCAACTTTATTTCTCCTTTATGGTGATGTGATGGAATATGTACATTCTTATTATATTATGGGAGGAGCTTTTCTATATCCAGGAAATGTTACTCCCATTGCTGAAGCTAATTTTTATGGCGATCCTGGATCAGCCAATATTGTAATGAGATACGCAAAGAATCTATCAATTTATCCTTTGAATGTTACACAATCGGCTATTGTGACACCGGAAATGGTCAATTATATCCACTCTAAAGGGAAAACTAAATTTTTAAAGCCTCTTTTAGACTATTACTATTATCAATTTTATCAAAAAAAAGTTCCTGGAATACAAGGTAGCCCGGTTCATGATGCACTTACTTTAATTGCGATTAATCGTGATGATATTTTTACGTACCATCAATCAGCAGTGACAGTTCATGTACTTGATACTGTAAGAGGACAAAGTATAGGAGATTTTAGATCTACTTTTGAACCGGAAACATTCGGTAATCGTCCAAAACATAGGATTGCAATACAAATGAATTATGAAAAGTTTTTTAAGGAGTTTATGACTGTAATGACTGGAGAACTATTTTAGGTAACTCCCTTATATATAAGTATATGTTTTGCTATCAAGCTAAGATTTTAAAGTACCCTCTAAATGGAAATTTGTTGTTTTTATAGACCTGGAATTTAATTATGTTTGGGGGTAACTTATTCCCCTAAGTTGATGGTGATGTTGTTGAGACTCCTAAAACATTTTATGATTCTGATACTGCGCATAATTATAGTAGATTTGTAACACCAATTACATCAGTTTATGACCCTGGATCATATGTAGCTGTTATGAGACTTGGAGAAAATTATTATTATTATTATGGTGGCAGCTTTAAAATTAAAAAATAATAGAAGTTAATTTCACTAATGATAATATTTTTGATATGATCAATGTATAATAAAAACATAACTCATGTAATAGTCTAAGGCGGTATACTTGACCAACGGCCGCTTAGCTAATGAGTTATACCCCTTAGAAAAGGCACCTTGCAGCAGGGGTGCCTTTTCTTTTATTTTTTTAGTGGTACATCATTCTAAATTGAAGCTATATAGTTAAAAAGTATAATGATTAAATTTTGACACTCCCACGGCTAAAGCCGCAAGTCCTACACCTTACGGTGTAACGGATGGGATTCTTGAATGACTAAGCATTCGCAGTCCATTTCTGTTTTGAACAGCCTTCAAGATGAGGGTGTGCCATCACCCCTCCTAAGACAGACCATATAGGTTCTTAGGCTGATTGACTATTACCGCCAACCACAGTTGCGTAGCGAATATTCATCGCCCCAACGATATCACGATGTTTCTCAAATCCACATTGGCACTTGTATTTTCTGTCTTGCGCCTTGTTCTTTTCAGAACATTTCGGACATGTTTGACTTGTATAAGAAGGGTCCACATATTCGACCTTTATGCCAACTAATGTCGCTTTGTACTCGATGAATTGTGCTAAACGATGGAATGACCAAGTGTGTAGATTTTTTTCGTTTTTACGGCTTGTTCGTGCCGTCTGTCGAATGTTCGTTAGTTGCTCTAATCGAATGACAGAAATATTATTATCCTTTGCAAAATCAACGATTACACGACTTACTTTGTGGTCTTGGTCTTGCATCCATCTTTGTTCTTTATCATCAAGTTGACGAAGGGCATTCAGTTTCTTAGCTTCTCCTAACTTCTTGCGAACACTGCGAAACTTACGTTTCATAAATTTGTTTTGCCTACCGTTCCCGAAGAAACGAACTTTATCATCATCTGTGATGGCTACCGCAGGAACTTTAAGACCTAAGTCTACTCCTAAAATCTTTGTTCCCGTTTTTTCGTTTGTAGGAATCGTGACAGATATTTGAGCAATCCATTTAGCAGATTTCTTCGTGATACGGAGTGTACCTAACTTGTGCTTCAACAATTCAAAATTGCGATTATATTTGTCTATTAATAAAGCGCGAACCTTTAAACGAGTTGACTTTCCGTTTACCATAAACGGAATTGAAATGTGCGTGAAGTCAAATGAATAGTTTTGGTTATTCCATACACAAACAGGTCTTTTTAGAATCGGAACGATTTTGTATTTACTCTTTTTCACCTTTGTAGAAAACACACTTTTCGCATCTTTAATTGCTTGATTTTTCACCGCACTTGGGATATTGGCTTCAATATCCTTTGTACTTTTCTTCGTGCTTTTCTTTGATTCAATCATTTCAGATACAAGGGCATTAATGACTTTTATATACTCGTGGCTACTTTGTTCCAATAGCATGATTTGTTGTTTTGTTGGAAGCAATTTAACTTTAACTGTGATGGTTTGTGGCACAAGTTTCACCCCCTCGTTTTTTGATTTTCAACATAATGTTTTATTGTCTCACTTGATACATTTCCAGTAGTAGAAACAAAATAAGAACGCGTCCATAGGCTCGGCAAGTGTTGAAGATGAGGAAACTCTTCTCTCAAACGTTTTGATGTCACTCCTTTAATTTTTGCCATTGTATCAGCAGGACTAAGTGTTGGTGGTGTATTTAAGAACAAGTGAACGTGGTCTTTGTCGCATTCCATTGCAACAATAGAAACATCCAATTCTCCGCATATTTCTTGAACCAACTCTTTGAAACGTTCTTCTACTTTTGTATTAAGAAAAATCTTTCTTCTGTATCGTGGACAAAACACAAAATGATAGTTAATTAATGACACGGTTGTTTTGGTTCTTCTATAATCATTCATCCTGTTTGCATTTTATCAGTTGGATTATAAGCAACACGAAAGAGAAAAAAATAAAAGATACCAATATTTTGGATACTTAGAGTGCCACAAACCTTGCGGTTTTTAGTAGCACTCCTTATCCAACCTCCCTTTCATCCCCTGCCTAAACGCGAGGGGCTTTCTCGTTCGGGAAGGGCTGTAATAGAAGCTATGGGGCTTAATTTGAAGGAGCGTATGATCTTATGCCAAAAGAACAATATAGATACAAACATAATGTTTTCTCCGATTAATTGAATTGCAATCCCAGGCGTTTTGTGAAGCATATTAGTAATCCCCTCATTCCTAATAGGATTAGATGTTCCTTTGAATGTTGTAAAAGATATTAGTACGGCTAAAAATAACAACATAATAGCATAAATAATGAAAGCATAAAAAAAAGAAATTTTTAGCTGCTGGGAAGTGATTTTTTTAGAAAACAAGGATTTTTGATTTCGCATTATAAATAGGAAAACTATTGAAATAGGAAAAGAAAAATAAACGGATTTAATTATGTATTGCATTAGTAGATCTAATTCATTTATATAATTAAGTGTAAATGAAGGGAAAGGTATGTAAACTGTAATAATACAAAATATGACAAGTATTAAAAACTGCAGATACGTTTTAGTTTGTACTAAGCAATCTAAATATGTGTTGGCAGTATTTAACGTGTTTAAAGACAGTTTCCACTTTCTAAAAACAGCGTTCATAACATCCCTCCATTTTTATAATAGTAAATACATTTGACTCATACTCTTACATTCTAGTCACCCCTACTTTTATTAAATGTAATCTTATATCACCCCACTTTATAAAATTTCACGTACTTTAATTTTTAATTATTTTTAAAAATATAGTCAACAAGTGGATTTCTATTCCAATAGAAAAAGCACCCCTCTGGATGCTTTTTTATTATATATCTACTATTTCATCTTGATGGCTATGCGGGTTATTTCATTGAATTTATCTTTAAAACATGGAAATCATTTTTTCGTATTCATCACTGTAATTCTGTAAATTTTCAATGATTTTAATGTATACTTTTTTGTCTATTTTTATAATGTCAATGAAACTAGATAGAAGTCAATGTTTAAGCGGAAACGAAAGTAAACTTTTGGATAAAAGTTTACTTTCGAGTTTCCAGTCATTTATAGCTAATTTTTAAATAAATTTCTAAATATAGATAAACTTGTTATATATGGTTTTTATATAGAACGTTAACAAAAAATATAATATTATAAAAATTAAGCTGTTTTCTGTCACTTGTTTTTCCCTTATGCTAAAGATAAGATCATATACTTAGATCTTATCTTTTTTATTTAAAATTCCAACAGGAATGGAGTTCGTGAATTTTATAAAAAGAGAGAGGGTAATTTTTTACTCTTTTTCTACATCAACTTATATTGTATATTTTGTGGTTACTTGACGTTTACATTTATTTGAAAAAAAGTACTCGTATGAGTACTTTTTTCAAATAAATGTAAAAACATTCTAAACTTACTTACATGCATACAATTATCAAAGATAGTTATATAATTGGGAATGTTGTAAATTATCAATCTATATCTATGTTGATTAGGAAAGGAGCTAAAAATGTTAGAAATTATTTTTGTTGCTGTATTACTTTTATCTAGTATCATTCCCATCTTTATCAAACGGGGTTTGACGAAAAAAAATGGAGTCATTTTACTAATAAATTATGCATTATTATTTGCCACCATCATTGTAATTGGTGCAAACTGGCGTATGATTCCTGCCTATTTCTTATTGTTCGTTTTAACATTACAAGTTTTTTTGAAACCAAAAACTACAGCCGTTTCTAAAAAGTTAGTGATGAAAGTTTTAAAAGGTTTAGGAATTATCGTAACTGCTATCGCAATGTTTACATTACCCTTACTTTTTCCGATCATAACACTCCCAGAGCCTACTGGAAAATATACAGTAGGAACGAAAGCTTTTCATTTAATTGATATAAATCGAAAAGAAACAACTGTACCAAATAATCATGGAAATCGTGAGTTAATGATACAAGTATACTATCCTGCCGCAAAAGGATCAGGGAATCCTTCTGCCTATTTTGAGAACATAAACGAGCTGGGTGAACAATTGTCAGTCCTAAATGGTGCTCCGTATATCGTAACGACACATTTAGGACTGACAAAAACACATTCTTATCAAAATGCTAAGCCACTTCAAGATAAAGAAAAATTCCCCCTCCTTTTATTCGGCCATGGGATGGGATTATATGGTCAACAAAATACATTCCAGTTAGAGGAATTAGCTAGTCAAGGCTATGTAGTAATCGCTCTTAATTTCACAGGATATGCAGCAACAACGATTTTCCCTAACGGAAACCGAGTAGACTCTATACCAGTTGAATATACACCTACCGCCTTAAATACCATAGCTCAAAAATGGGAACAGGATACTACTTTTGTTTTAAATGAAGTAATAAAAGGCAATTTCGATAAAAGTTTTAAAACTATCGCAGACTTAATTGATTATGACAAAATTGGAATGTTCGGTCACTCTATTGGCGGTGCAACTGCCGCACAAATGTTAGTGAAGGATACACGTATTAAAGCCGCAATTGATATGGATGGCGCATTGTTTGGCGATCCAATGCCTAAAGACGGTCCTCAGAAACCATTCATGTTGATGAATGCTGAGACTACGATTCATTATATGAAAGAAGCTAAGAATCAAAAGACAACCGGAATCCAAAATGAATTATTGGAAATATCCTATTTAAGAAATAAAACTATTGAAAAACCTGGCGTGTACACAGTGGTAATTCCAAAAACAAACCATATCAGTTTTACAGATTTAGCAGCATTTTTACCTATTATTAACGAACCAGACGAAGATGTAGCCGCAAATTATACACTCATTAATAAACTAGTAACTAGCTTTTTCGATCAAACTTTAAAAGGCCAAAGCGAAAATCATTTAGAAGAAATTCAGAAACACCACCCTGAACTTCATCTCATTAAACACAAATAACTATTTTCCTAGTTATGTAACCCCTACTTATGCTTGATAGGTTTCTGCTTTAACATAATTATAAAAAAGGCCCCATTACTGGGGCTCTCAAAAAATAATACGAATAAATGAATTAAAACAAATAATAGATAACTAAAATATATACTATATTTATGCCGATAAGCGGAGAGACCGTTAATTGATAAAAAACAATAGTCGCACCTATTTTACAATCACTAGCAAATTCAGAAGGGAAATCTGGGGTCCCACCCCATACCCATCAACTTAAGGATTTAGGATATTTTTAAAGCTAATAGCACGTTACTATTTTCTTATGTTAATGAGAAAGGGTGACGTGCTTTTTATGAATATGCAACAAAAACAAGAGTTATCTTTATTTGCCGAAGAACTATATCGATATATGTCTCCCGCTACACTTAATCAATTAGCTATAGAAGCCCAGTTACGACACTTCTTCTGTACCAATACAATAAAAAAAGGATTTAGTATTCACGAAGTTGCGAATTAAGCTAGGCATTCTAACATCCATACAACGTTAATTTACACATATCCAAATCAACTGCAGTAAAAAAATAAGCTTGATGGTGATGTGGCGGTACCCCTGTAAGAGGATATTTTAAGTTCATATTAAATTATTAAAATAAACCACACCAAAGTTTTCATTAAATCTTTTACACCAAACAGAAACCGAACCATATTCATTTACATCTATCCCTTCAGGAATTTCGTAGTTTTGGTCTCCTTTATTTCCCTTTAATTTTCCTAATTCAATATACCGATAGTTTTTCACGTCTTCATTATTTTTCAAACGATTTGTAGGAACTAATACAACTCGTACATCTGGCCCATTAGATGTTGCAAAATTAGAAAGTCGTAAAACACGTTTTCCATCCGCTAATTGGTGAATTTTTGCCGTTCCGGTTGTTTCATGGACACCGTTTTGAAACTGACCTTCCCTTATTACTCGATCACTTTGCTGCTTTACTTCAGTTGATTGTATCTCTGCTTGTGGCAATGATTCATTTACGTGCTTATCAATAAATAATTTCTCTGGTCGGAACAATGACCATAAAATCCCCAATACAATTATCAAACCACCTATAAGCCATACATATTTTCTTTTCATAAAGTAAAAAACCTCCTGTAACATACTGTGTAGTAGTATGTTAACAAGAAGGTCTTTCATTTTTCTAACGTAAATGTTACAAAAGTCTTTCAGCCATCTTATTTTTTTACTGATGTGATGGGAAGAGTGAACCAAAATTCACTTCCCTGCTTACCATCTGCGCGATTCCTTACACCAATTTCCCCTTTGTGCATTTCAATTAATGATTTTGCAATAGCTAATCCAAGTCCGGAACCTCCAGATTGTGAACTTCTTGATCGATCTGTTCTAAAAAAGCGTTCAAATACACGTAATTGATCATTTGGAGAAATTCCTATTCCTTCATCCCGCAAAGTGAATTGGACCTGTTGAGTTAGTTTATTTTCCACTACAGTCAACTCGATTGTTCCAGAGATAGGAGAATATCGAATTGCATTATGTAATAAATTACCTATGACCCTTTCTATTTTACAAGGCATAATCAAAAGTCGAGGTAATGTATCAGGGACATCCAATTGCACATGGATTTGTTTGTCCCCTAATAAGACAGAATGTGACTCTAATACATCTAATAGAACTTTATCTAAATGTGTGAAACTTGGATGAAAATCTACTTGCTCAAACTCTAACTTTGAAAGATCAAATAAGTCGTTAATTAATCCATTTAATCTTTCTATTTCTTTTAAAACCGTTGCTAAGTATTGCTTTTTCATTTCAGGATCTTCAATCAGGTTATCTTGTAATGCTTCTATCACCATTTGCATACTAGCCATAGGTGTTCGTAAGTCATGTGAGATATTGGTAATTAGCTCCTTACGAGAGTTTTCCTGTTCCTCTAACTTAGTAAACCCTTCTTCTAATTTTTTTGCCATCTGTTGAAAGGCTGTTGCTAATTCTTTAAACTCACGTGGTTCTTGCCCAATTATATACATCGTTTCAAAGTGTCTATCACTAAATTGTTTCGTCAATTTTATTAAATTTTGTATAGATCTCATGATAGGACGTGTCATTAACCAATAAATAAACGTTGAAATAATGAATGCCACAAATGCAATTACTGTTAATAACCGCGTTTGTTCCGGTTCTAGTAACATTTTGGTCTCACTATACCATATAGCAATTACCATAATACTAGTACTTAATAGATTCATGAGTAACAATTGAATACGTAATCTCATGTTTCATTTCCTCCATTTGGCTCAAAGCGATATCCTATACCCCAAACCGTATGAATCCAACGATTCTTTATCGTATGCTTCTCGAGCTTTTCACGTAAACGACTCACTAATACGGTAACTGTATTTGAGGCCCCTTCATGTCCAAAATCCCAAATTAATTCAAGAAGCTGCGAGCGAGAAAATACTTGTTTTGGATGCTTTGCCATGAGATAAAGTACCTCAAACTCTTTCACCGTTAACTCCACTTCTTTATCACAAACAAGTACATATCTTGTCTTTGGATATATTTTTAAATCTGGAAACTCTATCACTTCCAATAGGGATTCTTTCGCTTGTATTGGTACATAGCTTCCTCTTCTTAGTATAATTTGAACCCTTAATACTAATTCACGAGGGGAAAATGGCTTGGTTAAATAATCATCTGCCCCCATTGTTAAGCCTAAAATTCGATCCCTTTCCTCTCCCTTAGCAGTTAACATAATAATAGGGACATTTGACTGTTGACGAATTTCCTCGCATAATTCCCATCCATCTTTTTTTGGCATCATCAAATCTAATATAATTAAATCTGGTTGATGTGTAAGAAATAAATCCCAACCTTCTTTACCATTTACAGCGGTATAAACTTCATATTCTTCTCTTTCTAAATACCGTTTGCATACTTCTCGAATATTTTCTTCATCTTCTACGATTAAAATTCTTTTCTTCATATACTATCCTCACTTCTTTTTCACCAATAACACAAAATTTATTTTTTCTATTATTCAATAAAAATATCTTTATAGGTAAAGATATTGAAACTAATCATATAAATAAATCAGAATTCCACATTTCAGCCTCGAAACAAATGAAAATTCGGGAAATAAATTATGTAATATAGATAGTAATCTTAACATTTGATTACCTATATGACTAGATAAGTATTTAAAATAGTAGTTACTAAATCATATAAATTAAAAGAAATGAGTCCGATTCAACATCGAACTCATTCCTTATTAGTAGCCTAAATTATTGTATCTAACTTTTCGGATTCAATTCATTTCCGTTTCTCTTTCCAAACTTAGCAACAGAATTATTACCTATTACTGAACTCTTGATAGATTCCATGCTATAGTATCAGTTCCATTCTCTCCATTACCATATTTCATATAATCGATTAAATATCCTACTTTTAACTTGTTACCATTCGATAGTATGTTCCATTGCTTATGGTGTCCAGTGAAATTCTTTGGATATGCATGATTAAATTTAAAAGTACTTGCGTTCTGTTTTTGATCTAAATGGATATAACTATCTTGAAGTTTTAAATATGCATAATCTGAATAAATAGGATTTTGAAATTTAATTAATACCTCTTCATCCTTTTTAATTGGCTTTCCAGGTTTAGGTTGACCTACTCTTTCAATAATTACATTCACTTTTTCATCGCTAGATTTTTCAGACCAAAGATACTCCCATTTATTCCCGGCATGATGACTTCCCCAATAAACTGTATTTCCATATGAGGCCACAGTATAAGGAACTCCTTCTGTAACAAATTCACCTGAATTATCTACTACATAATCTTCAAATTCTTTATTAGCTTTAATTTCAGTATCAATCTTTTGTGTAGGCGTTAAATTGTGTGCGTCATTGATTTCAAATGTAACTTTTCTGTGCGCAGCAATTTCAGATTTAATAGGGTGTATATTTTCTCTAGACTCATATGTAAATCCATTCTCACGTTTAACTAGTGTTACTGTTTGTGACGGAGCATTCCATTTCTTGTTATACGTAGTAGGAATCTCTTTACTCACTCCAAATAAACCAGGTAAAATTGTTGCCCTAATCTTTTGAGTCACAGAATCATAACTACCTTCTACTAATGTTGGTTGCTGTAGTTTTGCAAAAGCACCGTGTACAGAGTCTTTATGTAAATAACCGCGACCTCCCCGTCCCGCTTTTAAATCGTTTAATGCATCAGTTCCATTATTAGCTGAAACCACCGATACGTTATTAGTACTTTTAGCCTTGTTTACAATATGATTTACTTTTTTCGTATCTATATTTACATGTTGAAAAACTTCGTTATAGGATAAAACTGGCTTATCAGCAAGGGATTTGTCTTTAGGAGTATATACCCTAAACTTTGGTATATTTCCTATATCTGTTTCTAATTGTTCAGTAGCTGCATTCACTCTAGACTCATATCTCCCTGAATCCCCCAAATGCATAATTTCTTCACCTTTTTCAATAGATAAATCCATTGTACTTGTAGGTAAAACTTCAATTGAAAGAAGTTCCCCTTGTTCAACAGCTTTTAATTCATCCAAAGATAAGACAATATTTGCATCTGCTTGTCCTTCTAAACTGTCAATTACTACTTCTGTTTTATTCCGTCCACCTTTTTCTGTACTTAAATAGTTTGCTTTATAACGATCTTGTGTTGCCTTTACAGTATTAATAATTTTGTTTCCTAAACGAATATTAAAATGTGGCGAAACATTTTCAGCGGATGCTGTTCCTACATTCTTATATTCCAAATGTACCCGTAATTTTGCTGCGTTCGCTGTATCAACAGTTGTTGCAGTAGACCAATCAAAATTATTTGTATAACTCTCCGTTTCTGTAGTTGTTTTTGAATATCCATATCCCAAATTTGCTGAAACACTTCCGGAAGGAACAGGACCGGCTGCTGAGCCTTCTACACCACCTGAACCACTTAAACCTACATTAAATGAATGTTGTGTAGATACACTTTTTTCCCATCCTCTGCTAACTGATCCGCCATTATTATCCGTAATGGTTGCAATAGGAATTACTTCAATTCGTTTGACACCAATTTGCAAATTCGGCATGTTGGCAACTATCGGATTGAAATTAGTATCAGAATCGTTGTTATAATTCTCAACCTCATACATATCAGTAAAAGGATCACCATCCGTATTTGCATTCATAGGATTCGATATAAATTTTGGTTTCCCTTTATCCTTCTCAGGATCCCATGCTTTCGCTTCATTTTTTCCAGTTTGTGAATTGAATTCAATTTTATAACCATTAATCTCTAAGTCGTTAGAAATACCATCTTTGTCCCAATCATTGTTTGCCATTTCAATGTTTTGTGTAATGAGCGAACCTATCTCCCCATCAGATCCGAGCGTGAAATTCTTATCTTCTTTTTTTGCATTTGCATTCTCTTTGAATATTTCAACTGTACTTCCTGGATTCGGTTGTGTTACATCTGCTAAAGCAGGAGATGCTAGAGTCAGTGCCATCGATACACTACCTAATACACTAATTGCTGGCTTTAATTGTTTCATTGTTATTTTTCCTCCTTGGTTTCTAGGTCAATTAGAACACCTACTAATAAGATTAATCTCATCATATATAACGAATCTTTCTTTTCTCTCTCATAACTGTTAAAAAAGTCTCTCGTAAATGTTACAAAACACTTACGAAGTTTTTAAAATCTATATATGAAACATCAAAAAGCCGTAATAGGAAGGATCGATTACAATATATAAAAAAAGCAGCTAGCCAAAGCTAACTGCTTACTAACTTATAAAATTTTAGTGAAAGATTGTATTAATTTTGAAGTGTGAAAATTATTTATTTCTTAATCATACGAAGAAATTATTTACGTCAGATACTTCAATTAATACGCTAATGTTTCAGGTAGTTTAAGCGTATTTACAAACTCCTTTAAATGAAACACTGTTTTTCAGCTCAATGTTACTCAAGAAAGTTACGCATTTTATTTTGTTATATTTGGAAATTTATTACCAATATTTCTTTTAAATTATGCTGTTATTTTAGAATTTTTAGATGAATTCTTACAAATTACACCTTAAAACAATAAAAAATAAAGATTTTAGGCGAAACAACGTTTAATAGACTTCAGGTTTCTTTTAAAGGGTTTAATGAGTTTATATACTTATTGTATTGTCACAACAAATAAAAACTCTTATAAATGAATCTGAGTGGTCGTTTTCAAGTTTCCAAAAACTATTTTCAGATTTTGTGTAAATAAAAGGAAGAAGGATTCATCTTAGAGAATCCTTCTTCCTTTTATTTTTTAATCTTAGTGTAATCTGTATTGTCCTGTTAATTGCTCTTCAGCCATTCGAACCAAGCGCTTTGTAATTTCTCCACCGACAGAGCCATTTGCACGTGATGATGTATCAGGTCCTAGTGTCACTCCCAATTCACGGGCAATTTCATACTTCATTTGCTCAATAGCACTTGCTGCAGCAGAAATAAGAATTTCATTTGTATTACTTTCGTGTCTTTGAATGTTCATAATTGCACCTCCACTATATTTGTATATAACATGTGCTTAATTATGATATTTATACGTAAGTAGACTATTTTCTTCTAGTATTTTTAGGAGAATTCTTTTTCGTTCTCTCTTTCCCGTATTCAACTAACTGAATTTGAAACACATCTGAATCCTGAATTCCTAACACATTCATTTCTTCCCTAAATGAACGCTGAGACTCTACCTTTATTGATTTTTCTTGCCATTTCTTTATGTGTAGATTTTTGAGTACTATATAATTAAACCTTCTCACATGTTAAATAATGTGCATTTAATTATGTAAAAAATACACAATTAAACATTTTTTCATATTAAAATTTCATACCAACATATCCGCAAATGTAGTCCCCACATTATTCTTCCGTTTCATATGTTTTTCTAAATAAATCTTTGTTGTTTGGATATTTTCGTGACCTAGTGTTTGCATTAAATGATATAGATCCGCATTTCCTTGTTCAACTGCCATGATTGCAAATGCATGACGGAATGTATGTGCCGTTACAGGATTTTCACGATACTTTAAGAAATCTAAATTTGTCTTTTTTATCATGTCTGTTACCTGATTTGATAAAGTTTTCGGATTATAAAAATTTCCTCTTTGATTCACGAATAAAGGACATTCATCTCCCCGATCCAATATAGTTGAGAATCCTCTTCTCCGTCTCATTTCGCTAATACACTGGAATAAATGCTCAGGAATGAAAAGTTCGCGTACTTTATCCCCTTTTCCTGTGACTTTTAACCAATACTTCCCGTCATAATGTAAGTCTTTCACTCTCGCAGTGCACAATTCCTGAATTCTTGCACCGGTACTTGCTAGAGCTAGTAAAATTGTATAGTTTACTAAATGCCCTTGTTCTTTATAAAACCCTAAAATTTTCATCACTTCATCATAGGATAGGTCCCGATTTGGCCGATCCTGTTCATTTACATTCGCGCGCTGCAGTTCTTGATAAAGAGGTCTTTCAATATAAGCAAATACATGAAGATGTTTTAGGAAAGAACGTATTAGTACTGATTTTTTTGCAAGTGTTGCGACCGCGTACGTATCCCCATTTCTACCGTTCTCTACCTGCTTCAACCAAGCATTATATTTACGAATATGCCAAGGTTGCAATGTTTTCAATAAAGAGTCATTTTGCTGTACCTCTTCCCCATTCAATTCGAATTCCTCTGCATGCTGCACCATGTACTGACAAAATGATAAGATTTCGGAAACATAACTCTTTTTCGTATCCTCTTTTCTATTCTTCTTCTCATCCATATCTTTTTGTAAATGTACGAAATGATAAATAACTTCCAGATCACTTAAATACGTATATTTACTCTTTCCCTCTTTTTCTGCAACCTCCATCTTCTCTTCCAACTTATCGACATAACGACTATCATGCAGGAATGGAACCATATCTCTTATACTTTCTACATATGTATCTATATCTTCACTCTGATTCATGATTATAGGTAAGTTCTCTTTTTTATTTTGTTTATCCATATTTCGAATTCACCTCTACTATTAAAGATTATGAATATAATTCTTTTTATTAACCTTACTTATCATTTTATTTTACTTCTATACATTATACAAATGATAATTCAATTTCTTTCTGTAAGAATGCACCATTCTTCTCTATTATCCTATACTTATGTTTTTTTATAATTTTTTAGTTAATAGATGTTGTTTAACAATTAACTAATTCCCTTTAAAAACTTATATACTGTTAAATTAACTATAAAACATTATTAAAGTATAAAATAAAATATAAATATTTTTAAACTATAAAATCGTATAAGAACTTTAATAAATTCTATTTCTTATTTTAAATGTAAGTCATATTCTGATATGATATATACATATCTAAATTACTAGCAAACAATAGTTATGGAGGTGTCCTTGCATGACACAAGATTTATTGTTCATTACCAAACCTACTGTAACGACAAAAGAGGCAGCCGACTTATTGGGAGTAACGGTACAAACAATTTTAAAAAAAGAAAAAGATGGATTAATAGAATGTGTATATAAAGATAACTGGAAGCAATTCGGTAGTAAGATTTTCTATTTAGAGGACATTGAACGTTTAAAAAATAAAAATGAGGTTAAAGGCCTTAGCACGAAAGAAGTAGCTGAAATTCTTAATGTTGCACCATCTACTATCTTTACATACATCAAATCTGGAAAATTACCCGCGACAATGGTAGAAAAACGTGGAAAACAAGTATATCTTATCGATGAAGAAGAGCTAGAGATTTTTATGCTTGATTATGAAAAAACTAAAACAAAAGAGCGAAAAACATTCATTACTAAGATTCAACAAGAAGAGATATATTTATATCAATTATTAACACATCAACATACCGGAAAAACAGCTAGGGTAATAGAAATCAATGGAGCAGACGGTAAGATTCTTACAGAAGACGAAGAAATTTTCCCTCTATCCACTTATAAGGAACATAATTACTCCTTTGAACCTTTCCATAAACAAGCTGTAATTACCAAACGAGGATATTTATCTTTTTCATTTAAAAAACCTCAGCTATTTAATTCCATTACTTATAATCTAATAAATTTATTTTACAAAGAGCTAGGTGTCACAAATATGCGATTGAGTATTTCATCTAATACTATTAAATTAGAAATTAAACCTTTCGTATTACAAGTTGATCCACTACAGTTTCAAGAAGAGATTAAATACTTATATTCTCATATGAAATCAGGTACTATTCTTCCACATGTAGAGGGAGTTTACTTTAAAAGTAATGTAGAGCCATTAACTTTTCATGCAGATTATGAATTCAAGCAAAAAGTAGTGCAAATGGCAGCGGATGCAGGTATGGGACAGGAAGAATTCTTATTGCAAGCTGTAAAATCTTATATAGCAAATCTAGAACGACAATAAATTTGTGATCAATTAGAAGAAGCGTAGAAATTAAATCTTTCTAGGCTTCTTAAGTTGCTGAATTTAAAATTCGGCGTTTGTAAATATTTTACTTTTGGACATATTCTAAAATTATAAGACATAAAATAAAAACGTCTTTCACGATTTGTGATTAATCCATTTATCGTTATAAAACATTATATATTTTTTAAAGAAAAGACACCCTAAGGTCCCTTTCTCCGGCTTAAACCACTTAATAACTACCCAGTGTTAACTGATAACAAGATTGAATTAGTATGTACTTCAAAAATCTGCATGTAAATTGTTGATAATTCCTTACAATTTACATGCAGCTCATTAATTAATAAATCTTAAAGCTCATTCCCTAACCCGGAGGATATAATGCTTCTTCTTGATAACATATTAAGGAAATAACGGTACATACATTATTACTTTCACTATTTTAAAATGGTTAATCAAAAGTTCTCTTAAGTAATTTACTAATATCATTAGCCACTTGCAGCAGCATCTTTTATTGCTATACTAGACCAATCTAGTTTCAAATACCTATAACCAAAAGCAACAAATAATCCCACAATGTAAATATAAAATCCTACCCAAGGACCGTAAATCCCAAAATCTAATAAAAAGGTAAATATAAAAGATAATGGTATAAACACGAACCACCCTAAAATCAAAGCGACTTTCATTGTATAATAATTATCTCCAATTCCTCTTAGTCCCCCAGCCAAAATTAACTGAAGTCCGTCAAAAATTACAAACAATGAAGCAAACCGTAATATCTCAACAGTTAAGGATAGTACCATTTCTTCTGTAGTAAATAATTTTGCGATATATTCCGCACCTAAAAAATAAATAATTGTAAAAGGAACTATAAAATATGTCCCTATTTTTACAACATCAATACCGATTTTTTTTGCAATCAATGGACTTCCTTTTCCAATCTGTTGACCTATTAATATAGTTGCTGTTACTCCAAATCCTATACCAGGTAAGTATGCAAGTGATATTACATTTAACACAATCTCCGTGGCAGCCAATTCTATATCACCTACTCTAGAAATGAACACAGTAAAGAGAAGCATCGCCCCACTCATTCCAAGTTCTTCTAGACCGATTTTTAAACCTTCGAAATTTACTAATTTGAATTTCGTTTCTTTAAAACTTATTAATTTCTTTGTAGCATACCAATTATTTTCTTTTAAATAACATACTAGTAAACAAGTAACCTGAACAATTTCTGAAACAATGAATGCCCAACCTGCCCCTAGCACACCTAATTTCGGGAAATATAAATAGCCATTTACTAGTAACAATGCTATTAAAACATTTAAAGTGTTACCCAGCATAGAAAAATACATTGGAGTTTTTGTATTTCCAATACCTCTAAAAAATCCATTTAATACTACACGAAACATATTTATAGAAAATGCGATTATTCTTAATCCTAAATATCCTATCCCTATCATTGCAATACTAGATGAAACTCCCATCACTTCAAAGATCCATTTAGGCGCAAAGAGTGCAAATAGTATAAAGAATGGAAGCAGGGCAATAACAGAATAGATTCCAGTATAAGTATATATACTACATTTTTTATATTCTCTAGCTCCATAAGATTGAGATACTAAGAAATTTACAGCAAAACCAATACCACTGAATAGAGCAAACAAATTTAAAATAATTACATTTGTAATGCCTACTGCAGCAATGGCTTCATAGCCTAAATGACCAATAATTATAAGGTTTATTACCCCCATAAAGTTAGTTGAACTCATTTCGATTATGGTAGGAATTGTCATCTTTAAAATTTGCTTATTTTTACTCATTTTCAACTCCTATAAAAAAGACATGTCACTGCTGCACCATTTCCCAAATTTACTACATCGCTTTGTTCACATGGTAAACCTCTTAACATTGCTCCTGCAAATTCTCCATTGATAACATAAAGCCCCCAACATAAAATGGCTTTCCTTAATTCAATTGATTTATTTATCAAAAAAGGAATCTCCTCTTCAATTGGATATACTCTCTCTTGAACAATATATACGGCATCAGTTTTTAATAAATTCGAAATTTTGTTTTCCCAATCATTTTCATTAAACTTCCACCCTAATAGTACCTCATTTCCCCCATATCCAATTGTAGGTTTAATAACAAGGTTATCTTTGTTTTTTATGATATAATCAATTCCATTAGTGTCCAAATTATTATCTGGAATTATAATGTCTTTTAAAAATCGCGTCCATGGGATACACCTTTCTATTAAATTCAACTCTTTTTTTGTAAATAAATGTTTATACTTTGGATCTGAAAGAAATGCAAAATTCCCTTTATTACTATAAAGCTCTGTATGAAATCCTGTTAATAGTTCCAAATTCCCTGCCTGGTAAGCTTGAACGATTGGTTTTACTTCTTCAGGATTATGAAGAGCATCATCACACAAAAATACTCGATATACAATATCAATTGTATGATTTCCTACTACTAGCATATCATTATTACATTCTACATCTTTTTGAGAACATATCACTGCCTTATATCCAGCTTCTATTAACCTTAATTTAATATAATTTAAAGTCCCATAATAACTATCCAAATATTCATCCCAATCCATAACAGCAATTGTTATTTCACTATTTTCTTTTCCAATTTTTATAGCTAAATCCTGGATACTCTTTATTAATTTATCCATCGGATCAATATAATTCCATCTTTCAGATCCTGTTAATGATTTGTAAAACCCATAAGA
This sequence comes from Bacillus cereus group sp. MYBK195-1, assembly GCF_051916605.1. Classification (NCBI taxonomy): domain Bacteria; kingdom Bacillati; phylum Bacillota; class Bacilli; order Caryophanales; family Bacillaceae; genus Bacillus; species Bacillus cereus group sp. MYBK195-1. Next base: position 332,508 of record NZ_JBQAGZ010000004.1, read on the forward strand.
TGTCATCATTTTATTTAAATGGCCTATATCGATTCCCCCGACACTACTATCCACATTTAATTCTAAAAATTTATGTCCAATTTTAGTGAAATATAAATCACTACGGGCTATTAAATTATCATTCTGATATGTCGACATCATTAATTCATATTGCTTCTCTGAAAACCCTAAAGCTGTGCACATATTTAAAATATTCCCCTTAAATATTCGTTCGGGTAAAGATACAATAATATCTAACAATGATTTAGTATCTTCACCAATAAGGTTTAATTGTAATTCATCTAAAATTCCCGGTTTTGGAATGATTTCTGTTTCCTTATCCAAATAATACTGCAGGATTCGGTCTTCAACCATTTTATTTTGTAATTTATTAAATGAATCAACTGCCAGGTGAGGCATATCTAAAACCTTTAAGTTGAAATCATCAATAAGTGTCCTCATATACTCGCTACCTCTTCTTTTATAGCTTTTAATGCTATTACTGGCTGCTCGTATCCACCTTGTCCCAAATTTATAACAGCTTTATCTGAAATACGCGATACAATACCAGCATATTTACCTCCAAACATAAATATATCAATGCCAAACTTTTTATTTTCTTTTATAATATTTTCGCCTTTACATTCCAATATCTGCACACTTGGAATTTCATTATACTCTTGGACTATCCAGTTTTCATTTTTATTATCATTTATAATTTTGGACCATGTCTCATGATTTGTATATTTACCTAAAAATACGTTTTCTCCACGTGTAGAATTGTCTACTTTTAAAACAAAAAGATCTTTATTTTCAATAATATATTGAATTAAATTTACTTCTTCTCCTTTGAAACTGGTAAAAGTTTCTTCTAATTTCCTTGTCCATAAAATATGCTTATTAACCATTTCAATTTGTTCTTTAGATAGATATTTTTCTTGGAATTTTGAATCTGTAAGTAACGCTAAAGTCATTTTACTCTCTCCAATAAACATAGAAGAATACGAGTTAACGTTACAGACCAATCCTCGTTCACATGCTTCAATTACATCCTTCATATCTTCATTTCCCAACTCTAATTGGTCAACTTTATTATAAATAATATCAATTGGTTGTTGATTAAACATTAACCGTTTTCCTTGTGAGTCTAATTTTAAATCTCTCAAATCACAAATAATAATTTTGTAACCCATTTCACACCCATATCTTTGAATATGCTTTAATTCATATGAGTATTTTTCAGCATAATTCGCAAGCACAATTTGAGGATTTTCCTCATTACCTCCCATTTCTCTATAAGCACTGACTAGTTCATTAAGGAATCCATTGGGTGTATCACACAGAAATTGCTTCTTTTCATAAGAATTAGTGATTTCTTTAATTATAGGCAAGTCAAACCATTTCTCTTTCAATTTTCCCAATACAACAACGCCTCCAGGACAACAAGCATTCGGTTCAACTACTTTAAATTCATATCCACCATTCCATATGCAGTCAAATCTTGAAATGCGTATCTTCCTCTCATAACCTGGATTGATATTAATTAGCTTTTCATATTTACTATAATATGAAAAGTATTCCCTAATCTCTGTATCTTTCTCATAAGCATCTAATACTATTTCTAGAGAATCAGATAATATTTCAGCAGCCCTCTTAAAATAATCGTTTTCTTCATCTGTAATTGCTAAAGGTTGTACAGAAAAAGGGAGTGCCTTTCCTTTAAAAACCAAACCCTCATTCTGAATTATTTGATCTACTTCCCTTAATGTTTCTTTTAAACCCACTTCATTTTTTGTTGCTAAAGAATGAAATTCTGATTCAATTTTTTTAAATAGCATATAAAACTCCTCCTTTTATTTTCTTTTATCAATTACACGAACGATTTTTCCAGAACTTTCAGAAACTTTCATTTTTTCTCTTCCTACTAAACTAACTTCCAATGGCTCAATAACTTGTAATTGAATCATTTGTTTTAATTTAGGTGTGAAGTTTAATATCCGATTTTTAATTATACTTATCAAATGTTCTTCAATTTTCTCATCCAGATTTTTTCCTGAAACTTCAAAGGACACTTGAATTTTATCTCTATTTTGATGTTTAGTTATTAACAATTGAAATTCCCCAGTTAACTCTTCTAAATGACTACATGCTTGGGCGAATATTTGTGGGAATATTTGTTCCCCACCTAATTTAATTATCTCTCCTTTTCTCCCCACTAATTTAATTTTAGGATTTGTTCTACCACATGGACATAGAGTATCTATTTTCATTACTAAATCGTTAGTTTGGTATCTAATAACTGGCATTAACTTTCTTTTTAAATTCGTAATAACAAGTTCACCAATATTCCCATCTTGTATAGGTTGACCTTTTTCATTTAAAACTTCAGTATATTGCAGCTGATCATGTATATGATACATACCTGGCTCACAGTAATCACACTGAAAACCTATAGTACCAACATCCATGCTTTGAAATACAGATTTAAAACTTTTTACTCCTAATACGGACTCTAAATAATTTTTTGTAGAAGAATACATTTTTTCGCCACCATAAACAATCTGATTTATTGAAAGAGTTTTGTTTGACTTCTCTATATATTGCGCTAACGGTATTACATCAGATGGCATAACTAATAGCGTTGTAACATTAAACATTTTTATATAATTAAACAGTCTTTCGAGGTCTGAGCTAATACCAATGGGAACAATTTTACATCCCGTTCTTTCAAGTCCTAGGTAAACAGTAAATTCAGATGTTAAAAATCCCGGCACTCCAAATGTAGCAACTGCATCATCTTCATTAATCCCAGCCATTGCATAACCTTTTCCATGAAAGAAAATATTCTCTTTCAATTCATCTGAGGTCAAATAAATAATTTTAGGTTCTCCAGTTGTCCCTCCACTTGTAAATACATACGAATTCCGAGGTGAACCTGTCAGCATATGTATGGGAGGTGTCGTTTTAATAATATCTTTAGAACTTATCATAGGAATTTTTTGGAACTCATCCAAACCATTAAGATTAACTTTCACTTCTTTATAAAATGTTTTATAAAATGATGAATATTCCTTAGCTAAAGATAAAACTTCATTAATTCTTTCTAGTTGCCATTTTTGTTTTTCTAAACCGGGGATAAAATCAGTCGTTTCCTCTAACTTTGAAAATATTAAAGTATTAATTAAAAATCCTCTCCTTTTTATTTAATCAAACTATGCAATACATATAGTATTTTTTATCACATCCAACCCCATAATTTCTAAATTATGTAATCAATGTTACAACCCAAAGTTTATACACCGGAATTATTTTTTGGAACGCAAAAAATACTACAATTTTTTACATTTTTCGATAATTGTGTATTTTTTCACATTTATTTATTTATTTATTTATTAGTAAATCCAAGCTATTTTTCATATTACTTCAAATTACAGTTTGAAATATATGTATGCTTTATACATAACTGAAAAATCGGAATTTTATTGATAAATCCAAGTCTAATTAAATATTTTTTATAAATATATATAGATTTTAAGTTATTATATTTGTTATTTTAATCATTTTTATACACCAAGGAACAAAATATGACACAGGGTTTCTACTTATTACTTTCGTTCTAATGACATTTCAAAATACTAAATGACCATTAATATTAACGCTTTATAATGCTTAAACTACAATCTCTAATTACTATATGTAATAAATCAACCACACTTTTCATATTTGATAGAACAAAAGAGTCTAGTTTCAAGCAGATACAATTTGAATAAAACACTGCTTTCAAACAAATATAATAATATTTCATTGTAAAAAAGCTGAGGATCCCCCAAACTTTTTAATACATCTAATCTCTTATTAAGGGGAGCACCATATCACTATCAAGCTAAGAAAAATAAATTCCCCCAAAACGAAAAACAAGCCGTCTTCTGTCAAAAACACACGTAATTTCCATCCTGAAGTGTTATACAATTCTTAAGTTGATGGGTATGGGGATATACCCCAAAATAAAAAAGCGTAGAAATAAAACCTTTCTACACTTTTTTATTACTTAACTAAATATAATTTCTCTTATTGAAATTTCTAATTACCTTATTCAAAATTACAAAAGAAACAATATATTACATCTTTTATTATGAATAAGATCAACTTTTAGTTTACCATAATTTTATTGTGGATAATATTTTAACTGTATAGTTTATATACTATTAATTCTTTATGGTGAAATCATTTTCTTATTTTAGATTTTCTTGTTTTGGCACAATTTTAATAGATCTTTTACTAATCCGTATAAGCATGCCAAAAGAGAGAAAGATAAAAAACCCACCAAATAGAGCAAATACAACTGTAGGCGTGAAATGTGCTAATAATACCCCCGAAACAATAGGTCCTACAGCCATTCCCATATATCTAATAAAGTTAAACATTCCCATTGCACTTCCTCTATTATGTTCAAATTCATTTGCAATCATAGTAGCAAATAAAGGAGTAAGGATACCAATTGATATACCGTGGAGAATTAAAGCAACTGTTACGCCAATTAAAGTTTTCGAGTGTGTCACAGCAAATAATATAACGCTCAAAGCTAAGACTACATTTCCAGTTATAAAAAGCTTTTTTTGTGAAATTTTTGATTGAATTGTTTTAAAAGTCATGCTGCCAATTATTAAACTAATAGCCATTGGTAAGTAAAGTAAACCCACTACCTGTAAACTTAATTGATAATGATCAGTTAATAAAATTGGTAAGTAAACAAGGAAGGAGAAATAAAGAAAAAATGCAAAGAAACTTAATATTAATATGGAACTGCCCACTTTGCTTTTAAATATAGAAGCATAGTGAGATATAAGTGTTTTCCCACTCAATTCTTTTTTACTTCCTACACGATCTTTAGGGAAATATATCCAATTAGTTATAAATAGAATTACAGATACTGCTACAAGTAGCCAGAAAACACCTGGGTAATTATATTTTTCCCCAATAAAACCTCCTAGCACTGGTGCAACAGCAGGTGCAATGGATAACATGGTTTGATATGTACCCATTGCACTTCCTCGTTGTTCTCCTTTAAATACAGTACCAATTGTAGTTGCAGCAATAAGTGGTATTGCAGCTGTCCCTACAGCCTGTAAAATTCTACATATTAAAAATACTATAAAGTTACTTGTAATTGCACAACCAATACTCGCTATAATTGTTAAAATAATACTCGGAATAAGAATAGTCCTAGCACCTTTAAAATCAATTATAGAACCAAAAACAATTTGCATAATTGCCGTAATAAAAATAAATATGGAAACGGAAAGGTTAACCATTGTTATAGATACTTGGAATGAATCCCGAATTATGGGGATTATTGGAGAATATATATTTTGATTTAAAGAAGCGAAAAAAGCACTAATACACAACAAATATAAAAGAAAAGAAGCACTTGATTTAACACGGTTCATGCTATCCCTCCTAAAAGATTATTAATAATTAGCTAATTTATTTAAGTTATAATAAATTTATTTCTCCAACATTTTATCGTTTATATTTTGTAAAAACTTCAATATTGCGTTTTGTTCAATTTCAGAAAATGAATCAACGAACTGATAAAATTCATTTTCTTTCTGGTCATGAATTTTCTGATGTAATTCACAAAGTGATTGTCCTGCCGGAGTAAGTTGATAATATACCTCCTTTTTGTTATCAACTGACTGAAAACGAGTGATTAAATTTTCTTTTATTAATTTGGTGTTAATTTTTGTGATATTCGCTTTAGATAAATTCATTTTCCTTGCAATTGTAATATTATTTATTGGCTGATTTTCACCAATACAGGCAATTACGTGTATACTTGTCATATTTGTCGGTACATGTTCTATTTCTTCCATTTTTGCTTGCTTAAAAAAAGTCTCAATATCCTTATCTGCCTTTTGTTCATTGAGATGTAACAAATGTAGATAATTATCGTAAATTTTCTGTTTTATGCCCTTATTCATTTAAATGTTTCTACCCTTCTTTGTCTATTTTATTTTTTGTTTACCGGTAAACTATTTTGATTTTATATCCTCATTTAGCAATTGTCAATTGCTAAATTGAAATTTAACTAATTATGTAATAACCTTTAATGTATCTATTTTTCACAATTTACCCTAATAAAGTCCTATTATATTAAAGAGTTAGTTTCAATGCATAAAAGTCGTTTTTTTAAATTGTTGACTTGATTATTGTTTACTGGTAAACTTTATATTGTTAACCGGTAAACAATAATTCTAGATAGGGGAAATTATTATGACAAATTTTGTCCATGAACAAACCTTAAAAGCTATTGAAGACTTTGTCATAACAAGAGAAAAGAAAAAATATGCATCTCAAGAGATGATAAAAGAATTAGTTAGTGAATATGAAAATATAAATAAAAATTGGACTCTAACGCAACTACATATTGTTTCGGTTATTCATGAGAGTAAACAACGAATGAATAACACTCTACTATCTATGGAACTTAATATTTCTAAAGCAACCATCTCTAAAGCTATTCGCGTTCTTATTGATAATAAAATTTTATTGACGCATCAAAATACAAATAATAAGAAGGAAATCTTTTATACTTTAACTGATAAGGGAATACAGTTAGCCATTGTTCATAAAAAATTACACAAAATTGCACATGAGCGTTACAGTGAGTTATTCCAACAATTTAATGATTCCGAGTTACAAGTTGTAACAAAATTTTTAGAAGCATGGAAACAATGTATTTAATTTTTTGTTATATCAGCTTAGAAGGTATATGTGTTGATCTTCTCATAAAAATAGAAAAACTAAGGGGTTTTAGCCCCTTAGTAAAAATTGAATTATATTAATAACTAAAATAGCCATGTTTTTTTAAACTAACTTATCAAAAAGAATAGGCATGGAAATAGGTCCACGTGTATAAAGTCCTTTTTCAACATATTGAAAATCTTCTTCTAATTTAATATTTTTCATATTATCTAAGACTACATTTACAACTATTTCAATTTCTGATTTCGCAAACGCTGCCCCTACGCAATTATGAATACCTGATCCGAATGCAAGATGTCTTGCAGCACCACTAAATGCCTTTTTAATATCAAGATCCGGACGATAAATGTTGAATTCATCAGGTCTTTCAAATGCATTAGGGTCACGGTTCGCTGCACCAATCATACAAAATACCGTAGTTCCTTTGGATAGTTGGATACCACTTATTTCCGTATCTTTTGACAATTGACGTGGGATCAATTGCACTGGTGGATTGTAACGTAAAGTTTCTGCAATAGCTAATGGTACTAATGAACGATCACTTAATACATCTTGCAGTTGTTTCGGTTGGTTAATTAAATTATAAATTAATAAAGCAAGAGTCTTATCACCAGGTTCTGTTGCAGCTAATAATATATTTAATATCAATGCTAGAATATCAGTATCAGTCATAGCTATTCCTTCATATTTAGCACTGCATAATTTAGAAATTAAATCTTCCTGTGGGTTTAATCGTCGCTCTTTAATAATTGGTTCTAAATAATTAGCCAACTGTTCGCTGCACCAAAGAGAATGTTTTTTTGCCTCTGGTGGTTGATTTATACTGGTAATAAAGTCAGCTACACCGCTATGCCATTCTCCTATCTTCTTATGATCTTTCTTATCTAATCCAATCATGTCCATTGTTACATAAACAGCAAATGTTCTGCCAAAATCATTAATTAAATCTATCTTTCCATTTGGAAGGTGTGGAAATAGTAAATCTTCTGCATTCTTTTTAATTAAAGGCATTAATTTTTGTAAAGCATCTCCCATAAAACTTCTTAAAACAATTTTTCTTTTTGCTACATGCTCTTTTCCACGCATTTGTGCTAATACTGGCCCACGCATTACCGGTTCAGCACGTTCAGCTAACGATTTTGTTGTAAATGTATCTGTATCATTTAATATATTACGGACATCTTGATATCTGCTAATAAAATAACTATCAATCTCAGGTTCATAATGTACTGGATCATTCTGACGTAGGTATGAAAAATACTTATATGGATCTTCTTGAAATTCTTCTGATAATATATTTACCGATTGCACTGTATTTGACATATTACTTCCCCCTTGTATTGGATACTTAATATTTATTAAGATAAATATTCCGTTTCTTGAACCATTAAATATCCTTGATTTGGTTTCATCCTGATAGAAAAATCATTTCTAACTATCTGTTCACCAAGCTCCCATGGTTTATGATAAATAAGTACAGCTTCTTGAGCTCCTAAAATTTCAGCTCCACCAATGAAAAATGGGAGTTCTGCAATTACATATTCTACTGCAATATTTAGCATGTCATTTGATATTTGATCAATATCTATATTAGTACCCCTTGCCCTACCTAAAATGGCCGCATGTGACATTTCTAAGCAAGCATTTCGAAAATCAGTTTCGCTTAAAAAAATATGTTCTGCTTCTGCCCTCATGCAGCTATATGCATTGTTGTCATTAAAATCAGAAAAAGTATGGATAGCATTTACATTACCACCATGCTCTTTAAGTGCCTTTTCAGCTGATCTTCTATTACGAGATACTTCTTTCCTAACTTTTCTTTCCGCTTTACCTTTTGGTGTTCCTAGAGCCTCAAGTAAATTTGCAGCTTCTTTTCCAGCTAATAAAACACTAACATCATCAAAAGTATGTAATGCCCATTCAATGAGTCTATTAATATATTCATCAGAAAATCTACTATTAAACGGACTAATACCTATTATTGCATGCTTACTACGTTTTAATATTTCAGCACAATTAGTAGATAAGGGTTGAGAACTAAACTTTCGTACATTTCTTACCGCTATAGCATTCGTCATACAATCATCCCTTTAAATAATTTTATCAATATAAACCGTTTTATTGATTTTAAGTAACCAAAAATATTTCAAACTACAAAAAAAGAGATAGAATATCTTGATGTTAGAAATGGTGAATAAAAATAATACTAAACAAAAAAATACATAATGTTCACCGGTGAACAAAACCAATTCTATATCGCTACCATTATTTTGTCAATATGTATTATTCAGAAAAAATAAATAAAACAAAAAATTAAAATTCTGTTCACAATTGTTTACAAAATAGAAATTTATTTCACAACTTACAGTTATTCATAATAAAAAAGTACAAGTCTTTAATTAAGGACCTGTACTTTTTTATATAATATATTTTATTTCTCGTTTTTTTGCTCTTCAATAATAAATTTAGAAAGCAATTCTGTTAATGCATTCACCTTTTCTTTCATCTTGTTGGATTGATTTGTAATTGTTTGAATTGAAACTGCTTGTGATTGAATTGATTGTACTGTTTGAATTGTTTCTCTTTCTACTTGTGTTGCAGTATCAGCTACTAGCGAAAGAGACGCATTTACTTCTTCTGTACCGGCAGACATTTCTTCTGTTGCTGCAGAGACTTCTTGAATTTGACTTGTGATTTTGTCAATATCTCTCATAATAGATGAGAATGTTTGGTCCGCTTGGTGGGCTGCTTCTTTTCCTTCTGCTGCCTTTTGTTCTCCTTTTTGCATGACATGAACTGTGTCTTGAGTATCTTGTTGAATAGATTTGACTAAATGGTTAATTTCATTTGCGGATTCTTTAGACTTTTCAGCTAAATCCCTCACTTCTGCTGCAACCACTGCAAACCCTTTCCCATTCTCTCCAGCACGTGCTGCTTCAATAGCAGCATTTAAAGCAAGAAGGTTAGTTTGCTCAGCAATATTAGTGATTGCATTCAGAGCTGTATCAATCTGTTGTGTACGTGTAACAAGTCTATCTATTACTTTTGATGTTTCCTCCACGACATCATGAACACTGTTCATTTGAAGAATTGAGTGCTTTATCACTTCACTACCAATATGTATTTGTTCTGTGGTAGTTACTGCTACCTCAGCAACTACAGCTGAAGATTCAGCTACAGTTTGCACACCAATTGTTATTTCATCCATTGAAGATGAACTCTGTTGAATGCTAGTTACCTGTCCTGCTATTTTTTCTTTTACTTCAGAAATAGTCTGAACAACCTCATTCGAAATATTAGATGCCCGCTTTGTATCTTGTAAAACCCCCTCCGTAGAAGAAATAACTTCTTGTGTTGTCGATTTAACACTCGCAATTAATTGTTGTAGATTATCTAACATACTATTAAAAGACTGTACAATATTACCCAGCTCATTATTTGCTTTATAAAAAGTACGTATTGTTAAATCACCAGCAGCTACTTTCTTCATATCGTTTTGCAATAATAATAGTGGTTGTCGTATAGTTAACTTAATAAGATATCCAATCAATATAACTATGATAATTGCTAAAATTGAAAGGCCTACAAACATTATCATTGTATTTTGAGCACCGTTATTGTTAACTTGTTGTAACTGCTCTGCATTATTACTGTTATATACAATTAGTTCACGAATGGACTGGATTGTTTTTTGCATATTGGGTTCGATTTCTTTTAAATAATAAGCGTAGGCTTCTTCATTATTAGATTTTCCTAATTCTTGTGCCTTTTTCATCTGTGTTCTTAATTCATTAAACTCTTCCTGAAATTTGCTGAATAGCTCTTTTTCTTTATTTGAACTAACTTTAGTTTCGAACAGCTTTAATAACTGATCATTTTCTTTACGAATTACATCCATTTCTTTTATCAAATCGTTCATTCTTTTTTCATCTTTGGATACCATTATTTCCATAAAATTCATATTAACATGATAAAAGTTAGATTCTATCGTCCCTATCCAATCAACTGATTTTAAATTATCTTCATACATATTAGAAGAAGCACTCTTTCCTCTTTCTAATCCCCAAAATCCTATTAGGGATAATACTATACAGGCAATACTTGATATACCTATTAGTATGTTTAATTTTGTACCAACCTTACTGTTTCTCAATAATTCCAACTAAAAACTCTCCATTCTTATATATAGTTCAGTTGATATATTGTATAATAATAATCTGGAATATACGATATTTATTTTTAAAATATATAAATATATATAATTTAAAAAAGTAATAATAATAAAAGTTTTCAGTAAAAGTTTTCGCCACTTGAGCATTAAGGTGTAGCACCACATACCCATCAGCTTAAAAATTCAAATGAGGAACTTTGATTTGTCTTGCAATCCCATCCAATGATACCTAACATTTTATAAAAGTCATGTTCCTCAAAACGTAGATATCTCATTGTCTGTCTCCACAATTCTGGACTTAATTCCTAGAGAATAATATGTATGCTAGTTGTGCTCAAGAAAAAACATAGTATGTCGTCACTACTTTATAAATCATTTAACATTCCCTTCATTTTCTTCCATGTTCTTCATCAACTCGAAGTCTTCCGTACCTTGAATATCCTCACCAATGACCATAATTATGAGGAGTCTAAACTTTGAAGAAAACAACAAAAATAGTGTAATTAAAAGCTACATACTATTTTTGTTGTTTTCTTTTTTAACCAGTAAAAATTTGTTAATTATTACAAGCATTTAATGTATTACACTTTTTTCGTCCTTTAATTTCCGCCGGCTGGGCACCAAGCCAATACGTTGGAAAAGCAGTCCCTTCAGTAACACCCCCATCACGATGCATGTAATAACGCTCATCATGGTTAGCTTTAAAGTTTCCTTCAAGTGCAAGTTCCACCCACTCTGCACCAAAACGAAAAATTTCTGCAGCTACTCCACCAAGTGGGTGAAATTCATTCTCATAGACGCGTATCTCCTTTGGTGCCTCTACAAACTCATAAAGACTTAATGCTTCTTCCAAACGGGTAAGTTCATCAAATTCTCCTATTCCCATAAAGACTGGACAAGTAATCTTTGGCGCTAATTTCCACAAATTCATCTGGCTACTCAATTCGTTTTCAAAAGCAACTTCATCAGTGTAACCAGACATGTACATAAAATTTGCTTTGAAACTCGGCTGCGCTCTGTTAAAGATGGTATCAAATTCACCATATACACCTTCAAAAGTCGCTATAGCGTTTATACGATTATCACTCGCAGCAGCTCGCATCCCCCAATACCCACTCATACTGATACCAAAAAATCCAATCCGCTTTGGATCAACCTCAGGCCGTTTTAATAGAAAATCGATATAACAACTAACGGCGCGTTCGTAATTAGTCAAATCGACTTTTAGACCTTCAGAAACAGATTCACCTTGACCCGGTCCTTCAATTGATAGAGCTACGATACCACGAGACGTATAATAACGTTGCGCAATCTGTATATAGTCTTCCTTAATCATATCCATACCTGGACCTAATATTACTGCTGGTGCATTGTGAACTTCACCTGAGGGCAAATGAAGTAGTGCATATATCTGTTTGCCTTCAAATTCTAGTACTATACGTTGTACTGTTCCCCCTCCAAGTGATGAAATAGCTGCCACACATTCGTTACAACGCTCTCGAAATGCCAATTTTCGTGGATCATCATTAAAATATGAGTATTGTGCACGTCCCCACATAACAGCAGCTCGCTGATATAGATCACGAGCAGTAACAGTAAATCCCTTTTGTTCATAATGTTTTGCACGTTCTTGAGCCTGAGAAGCAACCGTGGCCCATGCTTTTGGGATCATTGCTCCACTCTTTACTTGAGAAAAAACTTTATCAAAATCAGTGTGGTCGTGCCCTAACTGTTCCATAGTTGCCTTTGCTTCAGGATGCAAAGCATCAAACCCACCAAGTGCAAGAGCTATATCTAAAGCCCATCCTTGAGATTGTGAACGTTGAGTCATAATAATCATCCTTTACAATTTAATTAAGTACTTAACTGTTAAGTACTTAATTAAAATAATGATGTATTATATGTACTTTTGTCAAGACTATAAATAAAGGCGTTTTATTATTTTATTGATGATTTAAAGTGAGCCTATATAATATTGCTTGGAAAATGAATAGCCAGACTCTACTTAATTTGACTCTACTCTTATTCATATGTTAATGTTAACTTCATATAATTAAGTACTTAGTTAACGAGGAAATGGTGATGTTATGACAAATTCTTCAAATAAGTTAACTGCGATAGACGAACTTAGTCAGGCTATATATAGTCTGACTGCAGCCGATGGACGTTTAAGAGGGCGAGCTACTCGTACATTAGGGGCCGTTTCGATGGTCCATGCTCGAACCCTTAAAGTATTAGCTGAAGAAGGCGAATTGTCAGTCAAAGAATTAGCTGATCGAGCAGAAACTACTGCCGCTGGTATTACTCAATTAATCAATGGATTACAACAGGCCGGTTACGTTGAGCGTGTTCGTTCAAATAACGACCGGAGAGTTGTCAATATCCGACTTACGCCTAGTGGTTTAAATTGTCACTTAGAAAGAGAGAAAAAACTAAAACATATTCTTAATGCGAACCTTTCAAATTTTGATGAAGGTCAAATCGAGAAATCTTCTGAAATAATTAGATGTCTAGTCCATGTGCTTGACCAACTATAAGAGTATTTTAAAGCCTTTCTTGGGTTTTTAGAACTAACACATCGCTATTATGCTAAAATTTTATAGTAACCCCAGAACGAAATCTTATGTTAACTTGTAACAATAAAGCTCATTTTTTCGTTTTGAGGTATTTCAAAATATGAGCTGGATGGGCATGTACGGTGACCTCTATATAATTATTAGAAAAACATTAGTTTTTAATTGTATACACGCTAATTATGTTGATTTTCTGATGACTCCATCATAATGAATTTCCTCTTTTTATCAGTATTGGTAGGTAAAGAGGGAGCTAGTCACAAAAACAGGTTGTGGAGAAAGTCTTCTTCACAACCTGAGAGTAAGTTATATATCCAAATATGACCTGTTCTTTTAACTATTCAGTCTTTTATAATCTGTTATAGTCGATATAACTAGAGTCATAGTAAATCCACTGACCTTTTCCAATTCTTAGCCAGCCGTTCTTTTCTTCATATACGGTAACTTTATCGCCTTTACTTGTCTTTCTAACAATAGAATAGTTTGTACCTGCTCCGCTTCGAACATTTACCCCAATACCATTAATTTGAGCTGTTCCAATTACCTTTTCAACACTACCATTTTCAATTACTTGTAGCATATTTAGAATGAATGTTGCTGTTTCACCACGAGTTGTTGTTCCTTTAGGGTCGTATTGATTGTCACCCTTACCTCTTACAATACCCAGGCCATATAGTCTTTGTACGTCTTCTTTATAAATAATTTGGTCTTTGTCTGAGAATGGTAGGTTTACAACTGGTCCCCATATACCTTTATACTGTAAAGCCTTGTTTACAATAATTGCTGATTCTTCTCTTGTAATAGGTGTGTTTGGGTCAAAATAACCATCTCCTCTACCTTGAATGATACCTGCACTTGCAGTACGTTTAATACCATCTCGTAAAGTTGAATTTGCATCATTTAGGTCTTTAAATGATGCATCTCCAGCTGGCAGTTTTAGAGAGTTAGAGATTAATTGAGCAAATTCGGCTCTTGTTATCGCTCTATTGGGTGCGAAAACTCCGTTTCCTTCCCCTATCATAATACCCCTTCTATTTAACTCTCGAATAGCTTCTTCATACCAACCTCCTGTAATGTCATCTTTTGGTTGATAAAGATTATTATAATACCCCTCAACGCTATTTACGAATACATCCCATTGCCCATTATTAATCATGTTAGCAGGGCAGATTTTACCGCTC
>NZ_JBQAGZ010000005.1:0-312921 GCF_051916605.1 Bacillus cereus group sp. MYBK195-1
ACGCATACCACCTGTGCCAAACTCTAGATTTTTATAAAAGCTATCCTCGATTTTCTTCTCATCTTGCTTCATATTTTCTAGCTGTTCTTTTAATTCTGCATCTAATTGTGCGTAAGAAAGCCAGCGACTAAATTCTTGTTTCCAATTCATTCTTCTCTCTCCTCTCGCTCGTCATACCTTTATTATATGAAAAAAACATGCTGTATCTCAATATTTTATAAAATCTAACAGGATTTTACTAGGAATATTTGTATACACTATTGTTAAATACTCCACTAAAGGGAATGAGGATTATGCACGAATGGGGCTTGTCAGAAGAGCTCAAAATACAAACAAAGCAAATGATTGAAATTGCTGAAAAAGAACTATCGATTATGAGGAACGCAATCGATAAAGAAGACGAATGTATTTTATGCAAAATGGAAGATATTCATCATATGTTAGCAAATGTACAAACATTGGCAGCTACATACTATATTCAGGCATATTTATCACCTTATACGGAAAGTTCATCTTTTATTACGACAGCTATCCAACATTTAAGCGCCAGAAAACATGGTGCTCTTATCGTCGTGGAACGAAACGAGACGCTTGAAGCTTTCATTCAAACTGGAACGACATTAAACGCTCATTTAACTGCGCCATTACTCGAATCAATATTTTATCCAGGTAACCCTCTTCATGACGGTGCCGTTCTCGTAAAAAATAATCATATTGTCTCAGCTGCTAATATTCTTCCTTTAACGAAAAGTACAGAAGTTGATCCTGAGCTAGGAACACGTCACAGAGCTGCAATTGGCTTATCAGAAAAGAGTGATGCACTTATATTAGTTGTCTCTGAAGAAACGGGCCGTACTTCTTTTGCTTTAAATGGGGTTTTGTATACGATTTCTTTATAAACACATTTTTCAACAGCGTAGTGACAAACGAAGTTATATCCAATTACCAACAAATGGTTCTACTATACCAATAAAAAAAGGCTGCCTCAAAAATTTGAGACAGCCTTTTCTTCAAAAAATTATTCTTCTCCAAAACGCTCCACAAGTGTTGCAAGTGTACGTACCATTGCGCCAGTTGCTCCAGCTGGACCTAAGTCGTGCGCACCTTTTGTTTCTGATGTTCCAGCGATATCTAAGTGTACCCATGGTGTATCTTCAGCGAATTCGCCTAGGAATGTACCTGCCATAACCGCATGTCCTTCACGGCCTGGTGAGTTATTTAAATCAGCAAACTTACTGTTTCTCACACGTTCTTTATCACGATCAAAAATCGGTAGTTGCCAAATTGGCTCATCTGTTTCCATAGAAGCCTCTAGCACTTGCTCAAATAACTCTTCATTATTTGTCATTGCGCCTGTCGTATAGTTTCCAAGTGCAACAATTACACCGCCTGTTAATGTTGCAACATCAACAAGGTAGTTTGCACCAAGTTTTTTCGCATACGTAATACCGTCAGCTAAAGCTAGACGACCTTCTGCATCCGTATTTAATACTTCAATTGTTTTTCCGCTCATAGATGTGATTACATCGTCTGGCTTAAATGCCGTACCACTTACAACGTTATCAGTTGAAGGAATAACAGCGATCACATTTTGTTCTGGGCGAAGTTCACCGATAATTTCCATCGCACCTAATACAGCAGCTGCACCGCCCATATCACCTTTCATACCAACCATGCCTTCACGTGGTTTTAAAGAATAACCACCTGTATCGTATGTAATACCTTTTCCAACGAACCCAATGACATCTCTCCACTCTTCTTTTCCTTTATAAATAAGAGCGATCATTTTTGGTGGCTCTACACTACCTTGGTTTACTGCAAGTAACGCACCCATACCAAGGTCTTCCATCTCTTCTTTCTCAAGAACTTTATAGTCCATATCATACTTCTCCGCTAATTCAACAGCATACTCAGCAAGCTTTGTCGCTGTTAATACGTTTGGCGGCATATTTACAAGTGTACGAGCTGAATTTGTTGCACGTCCATGTACGTAGCCAACTGTTAATGCTGCTTCAATTTCTTGTGCATCTTCCGCTGTAA
Source organism: Bacillus cereus group sp. MYBK195-1 (assembly GCF_051916605.1). Taxonomy (NCBI): domain Bacteria; kingdom Bacillati; phylum Bacillota; class Bacilli; order Caryophanales; family Bacillaceae; genus Bacillus; species Bacillus cereus group sp. MYBK195-1. The sequence goes on from NZ_JBQAGZ010000005.1 coordinate 2,041, forward strand.
TAGCCGTGAACTTCTCTAACTCTACACGATCCTTTTTATCTGATTTATACGTTTGTAACTCATATGTACCAAGGCCTTGTACCTCTGCCGCAATATGAGCGACATCAATCGCGTCTAATTTCTCTGTTACGAAAGAATCAAGTAAGATTGCTGCATCTTGTACTTTTGCTGCTTGCAGTGTTTTAAACGCCTTACCAAGAGCCGCACGTAACGTTTCTGTCGTGTAAGATTCTTTCTTTCCTAAACCAACAAAGTAATAACGTTTCACATTTGTTTTCCCTAAGCTATATACTTTCGAAATGGCCTTTTTCTTCGTAGATAATTCTTTCTCTTCTAGTAAAACTTGTAATTGCCCTTCAAACGCTTTGTCCAGTTCTTGTACAAAACTACTCATTTTCTCTTCTTCAAATAAAGCAACAATTACCGCTTCATGACCTGCTAATTCTTTTTGTACTTGAAACATGTTCAGACCCCCTAAATTTCTCTACCACCATTATAACTTTATTTTCGATAAAATGCGATAATTCTAACTACAGTTATATGGCGTGTAAAATCGCAGATCCAAAATCTCCTCTATCATGAAATAAGCCAAGAAAAAAAGTCTAGCGTAATTACGACTAGACTATCTTTGATTTAAATATTGACCACGAAACACTTGCATCGTTTCGTCTTGATTTAACATCGTTAACTCTTCTTCTGTAAACTTACCATTTCCTACTTTTACTACGTACACATTTACTTTTTTCTTACCCCATTGGCTATAAACATCTTTCACCGTATCATAATATAGATCAAGACGGTTTCCTTTTATTGCGCCGCCCTTATCAGCTACTACACCATACCCGTAACCTGGCACGAAGAGAATTGTTCCAATCGGGAATACGCGTAAGTCCGCAGCAATTGTGGAATATAAATCCCTTTTCACTTTGACACCTGAATATGTAATACCATACTCTGGATGCCCTGGCCTCTTACCAGTTGACTCAATCCCCGATGTATAACCTGTTGCAGTCATTTCAATTGAACGATATTTAGACCAGTCGTTTGCCTGCTCTAAAGCATTTATCACTTCTTTACTCGGAGCAACATTTCTCTTAACTTCTGCTGCATGTACTTCTTTTGCACTCATTCCTTCATATATCTTTACAATCTCTAATAAAGAAACTCCTGTGAAAGCATTCCATGTTACGCATAATGCAATTGCAAGTAAACAAGTCATCATAATGCGAATACAATATCGTTTTAACATTTTTATATTCCACACTCCTTCATCGTTAATCATTCCCTATACGATGAAGGAATATGCAAAAAAAATAATCTCCAACTTAATTGGAGATTAAAACATTTGATATCCGCTTTTCCGAAGTTTCTTGATTACGACTCCTGCTAAAGCAGCCCCTACTAATCCAGTAGATAGAATAAATACGTCTGCTTGTCCTAAGTGCGATACACTTGTCCCAAATGAAGAAAATGTTTCTTTCGGTTTTGAAAAATAATCCCACATACTCGCTTTATTAATAATAAGCATACAAACAATCGGATACACAATAACCATTACCCAAGTAGCTCGCAAAATCATGTTGAGTAAAAATCCAATTCCAAAGAACAAAATAAAGAATAACATCATTGAAATAAGTAGTACCGGTATACTCACTCTTTTCCCCTCTCCTTCGCACGTGCCGTAAATACGTGATAAGCTGTATAACCAAATGGTTCACCTGGATTTAATGTTTTGTCCACTTCAAGATGTAGTTCTGATCTTCCTTCTAACAAATATTTAATAAGCACAGACGTATTCGGATCGTCTACAATCTTATCCGGATGTAAGAACGCCACTTCAGACAATTCTTTCTCCTGTACAATAATATTTTCTCCTTCAGGTTCCAAAAGGAAAATAATCATATTATCACTAATCTCATTACGAATAACACCCGATCGAACACCAATAATCCCCTTCACATGAGCGACAATGCCTGTCTCTTCTAACACTTCGCGTTTCACAGCTTCATCAACCGTCTCACCTTCATTTACAAAACCAGCCGGTAAAGACCATTTCCCTTTTAATCCACTGTATTTCTTCTTAACAAATAGCCACCTACCATCTTTTGTAGCTACTAAACCACTAACAGCTAGCCATACCTTCCCTCGTTTCTCCATGATGTAATAACCTCCTCCATCAGAACGGACAGAATATTCTTTCTTTTTTATATATTATACTATATTTTTAATATGAAAAAAGCAGAAACAGCTCTTAGCCGTTTCTGCTTTTTCTACTATATATTAAAAGAACTTTAATTTACCTTTTTTAAGAACTAATAAAGGTCCACCTAATAAGAATAGGTAACGGTTATCGATTACTTTCTTCATGAAGGAAGCTTTCCAACCTGTTAACTTTTTACCCATAACAACGCCCATTGCATCGTCATGACCTAAAGAACATACAGATCCTTTATTATCGAATGCGAATTTCTTCATTTCGCCCTTGCCACGAACTAATACAGTTAAGTTGTGTGCAATATTGTAACCTTGTTGAATTGCAATTTGTGCTGTTGGTGGGTAAGGACGGTTAATTTCTTCATTAATGATTAACGCTGCGTCACCAACCATGAATACATCTTCGTATCCTGGAGCGTGCATGTACTCATCAACTTTTACACGTCCGCGCATCGCTTCAAAGCCAGACTCTTCCACAATACCATTACCACGAACACCTGCAGCCCAAACTACTGTTTCAGACTTAATTAATTCAGTGTCATCGCCATTCGCAACGATAATACCTTCTTCAGTTGCTTCTTTAATTGCTGTACCGATGCGGAATTCTACACCTTTTTTCTCAAGTTGTTTTACAGCGTATTCTACTAACGCTGGATCGAAACCTGGAAGTGCTGTTGGAGCAGCTTCTACACAGATGATACGTGCTTTTTCACGTGGTACATTATACTCTTTGCAAAGTTCAGGAACACGGTTTGCAAGCTCACCTACGTACTCGATACCAGTAAATCCAGCACCACCAACAACGATTGTTACTAACTCATCGCGTTGTTCAGTTGCATATTTAGAGAAACTAGCTTCCATATGCTCACGAATTTCACGAGTTGCATTAATGTTAGCGATTGAGAATGCATGCTCTTTTAATCCTGTAATTCCGAATGTTTCTGATTCGAAACCAAGACCAATTACTAAGTAATCATACTCTAACTCGCCATCTTTTAAGATAATGCGTTTTTCAGCAGCTTTAATTTCTACTACTGTGTCTTGTACAAAGTTCACTTTATTTGTATCAATAACGTCTTGAATATCTAGACAGATTTTTTCATCTTGTAATGTACCAGCTGCGCTCTCATGTAACCAAGTCGCTTGGTAGTGATAGCTGTTGTTGTTTACTAGCGTAATTTCAGCTTCATTTACAGATAATGCTTTTTGCAGACGAACAGTCGTAATCATCCCGCCATAACCTGCACCTAAAACTACGATTTTTGGAGTCTTCACCAAATCACAACCCTTTTCTTTATATAATAGTAATGAAAAATAATACCAAGTACTAAAAACTCTATTTGTCAAGAATGTGGAATTTATCACATTCTATATCATAACAAAACGCAGTCAAAAAATCGTACGAATTTTGTCATAGAAATTTAACATAATACTTCCCTATATTAGTCGGTTTTATTCCAGAATTCAAGCGTCTGGAGAATTATCAATATTTTAAAATAACATAGCGTTTTCAAGGGTTTTTTAGCCTTTTTTTCATGTATTTTCCTTTCTGTATATTTTATACAATAAAAAAGAACCTATGCGAAAACTTACACACAATTCAGTCGTTTTCAGAAGTATTATGAACTCAAATATGCTATCATTTATTTGAAAGTATCATCATTTGCAGGATTTTCGTGTACATATGAACAATATATGAAATCAATATCAAAATTCCATCTATAGGGGGAATGAAAGTGGCAGAAAATCAAAAAGTTTACGACATAACAATTATTGGTGGTGGTCCAACGGGACTGTTCACAGCATTTTATGGCGGTATGAGACAAGCAAGTGTAAAAATCATTGAAAGCTTACCTCAACTTGGCGGACAATTATCCGCACTCTACCCTGAAAAATACATTTATGATGTGGCTGGATTTCCAAAAGTGCGCGCACAAGAATTAGTTGATAACTTAAAAGAGCAAATGAAGAAATTTGATCCAACTGTTTGTTTAGAAGAAGCTGTCGATACGCTTGAGAAACAAGCTGACGGTATATTTAAAATTGTTACGAATAAGCAAACTCACTATTCTAAATCAGTTATTATTACTGCTGGCAATGGTGCTTTCCAACCACGCCGCTTAGAATTAGAAGGTACAGCGAAATACGAAAAGAAAAACTTACATTATTTCGTTGATGATATGAATAAATTTGCTGGTAAGCGCGTCGTAGTATTTGGCGGTGGCGACTCAGCAGTAGACTGGACAATGATGTTAGAACCGATCGCTGAAAAAGTTACAATCGTTCATCGTCGTGATAAATTCCGTGCGCATGAACATAGCGTAGAAAGCTTAATGAATTCTCGTGCAGAAGTAAGTACACCATACGTTCCAGTAGAACTCATTGGTGATGATAAGATTGAACAAGTCGTTCTTCAACATGTAAAAACGGAGGAAAAAATTATCATCGATGTTGATGACGTAATCGTAAACTACGGCTTCGTTTCTTCTCTTGGCCCAATTAAAAACTGGGGCCTAGATATACAAAAAAACAGCATCCTTGTAAATTCAAAAATGGAAACAAATATTCCTGGCATTTACGCTGCTGGTGACATTTGTACATATGAAGGAAAAGTAAAACTTATCGCTTGTGGATTTGGCGAAGCACCGACAGCAGTAAACAATGCAAAAGCTTACTTCGATCCAAATGCAAAACTTCAACCGATGCATAGCTCAAGTATGTTTTAATATGCAAAAATAAAGCTCCTTCCATACGTGGAAGGAGCTTTCCTTTTATATAACATAAAAGCACACTGAGTCCAATAAACCATCGAACTCAGTGTGCTTTTCGCCTAAAAAATTATTGTTTTCTTCTTCTACCTAATACGAATAATACTCCGCCAACTAAGAATGAAATTCCCGCACCAACTGACATCATCCATGAATGTGCTGCCCCTGTTTTCGGTAATTCTTTTTCTACTTTTACTTGCGGTTCTTTAATTAACTTTTCCAGTCTTACTTCCGGTTTCTCCGGTTTCACTTCTGGTTTCTTCAGATCTTTCGGCTCTTCCGGCTTCACTTCTGGTTCCTTCGGCTCTTTCGGTTCCTCCGGTTTCACTTCTGGTTCCTTCGGCTCTTTCGGTTCCTCCGGTTTCACTTCTGGTTCCTTCGGCTCTTTCGGTTCTTCCGGCTTCACTTCTGGTTCTTTTGGTTCTTTCGGATCCTCCGGTTTCACTTCTGGTTCTTTCGGCTCTTCCGGTTTCACTTCTGGTTCCTTCGGTTCTTTCGGCTCTTCCGGTTTCACTTCTGGTTCTTTTGGTTCTTTCGAATCCTCTGGTTTCACTTCTGGTTCTTTTGGTTCTTTCGGATCCTCTGGTTTCACTTCTGGTTCTTTCGGATCCTCCGGTTTCACTTCTGGTTCCTTCGGTTCTTTCGGCTCTTCCGGCTTCACTTCTGGTTCCTTCGGTTCTTTCGGCTCTTCCGGCTTCACTTCTGGTTCCTTCGGTTCTTTCGGCTCTTTCGGTTCTTTCGGCTCTTCCGGCTTCACTTCTGGTTCCTTCGGTTCTTTCGGCTCTTCCGGTTTCACTTCTGGTTCTTTCGGTTCTTTCGGCTCTTCCGGTTTCACTTCTGGTTCCTTCGGCTCTTCTGGTATCTTAAGATCTTCTTTTGTTTTCGGTAAAATTGTAACTGTAGGCTCAAGTGGTGGATTTATTTTATCGTCCACTACCGCTCTATTTGTTATCCCTTTACTTGGTGCTGCTTTTACCTTCACTTTAAAAATAATACTACGTTCTTTCGTATCTGTAATTTCTAGATACTTTGCTATTACTTTTCCAAACTCCATTTTTAACTCTATTGGATTTGGTTCAGCCCCTTCAAATCTAATGCTATCTTGCACGTACTCTAAACCGGCTGGAATTTCATCTTCTACCTTTACCTCTGCTAGTTTACCGTTTTCTACCGTATTTTTGAAACTAATTCGGTATTCTACTTCTTCTCCTAGCTTCGGTTCTTTATTATTTACTGTCTTCGTCGCTTTTAACTTACCATCTTTATATTCTGGCTTTATTGTCGCTGTCGGTTCCATAACTGGATGATTTGGATCATCTACATGAATGATCGCTTTATTTGTTATTTCCTCTCCAACTTTTACTGATTCTTTTACCTTTACTTTAAAGATGATACTTCTTTCTTTCGTATCCGTAATTTCTGGATACTTCACTGTTACTTTTCCATTCTCGACTTTAAGTTCTGTTGGTACAGGCTTATCACCTACGGCCTCCAGACTTTCTTTCACATACTCTAAACCAGACGGAATTTCATCTTCAATCTTTACATCAACTAACTTCCCGCCATCTACTGTGCCGTTAAAAGTAATTCGATATTCGATTTCTTCCCCTAGCTTTGGTTCATGGTTACTTACTTCTTTCCTTGCCTCTAGTTTCCCATCTTTATATTGAGGTGTAATTGGTATAAGTGACTCAACTGGTGGATTTGTCGGATTATTATCATCCACAACCGCCTTGTTTATAATTTCTTTTCCTACTTGTACCGTTTCTTGTACTTTCACTTTAAAGATGATACTTCTTTTTTTCGTATCCGTAATTTCTGGATACTTTGCTATTACTTTTCCATTCTCAACTTTAAGTTCTACTGGATTTGGTTCCGGCCCATCAGACTTTATACTATCCTGTACGTATTCTAAACCAGCTGGAATTTCGTCCTCTACTTTTACCTCAGTTAGTTTGCCGTTTTCTACCGTATTTTCAAAACTAATTCGATATTCTACTTCTTCTCCTAACTTCGGTTCATGGTTACTCACAGTCTTTTCAGCTTGTAATACACCCTCTTTATGTTGAGGTTGTATCGCGACATTCGGTTTCTCTGGTGGATTTATAGTATCTTCCACAACCGCCGTATTCACAATCGCTTCGCCAATTTTAGCTTTTTCTTTCACTTTCGCTTTAAAGACGATACTTCTTTCTTTCGTATCCGTAATTTCTGAATATTCTGCGAGTACTGTGCCGTTTTTCACTTTTACATGCAACGGTTTTGGATTATCCCCCTCAGCTCTTTCGCTACCTTCTACAAACTCTAAACTGTTTGGTAATTCATCCTTAATTTTCACCTTCGCTAATTTTCCGTGCTCAACTACGTTACGGAACGTAATTCGATACTCTACTTCTTCTCCTAATTTTGGAGCTGGGTTATTTACTGTTTTCTCAGCTTTTATTTTTCCATTCTTATACTCCGGTGTAATAATCGCTTCTGGTTTTTGCGGAGGATTCTTCGGATTATCATCATCCACAATTGCCGTATTCACGATTTTCTTCCCGACTTTTACTGCTTCTGTTACTTTTACCTTAAAGATAATGCTACGCTCAGCTGTATCAGTAATATTTTCATACTTCGCTGTAATTTTTCCAGCTTCTTCTTTTAACTCTACCGGATTTGGTTCATTACCTTCTGCTTTTAAACTATCCTTCACATACTCTAATCCATTTGGTAGTTGATCCTCAATTTTCACTTCTGCTAGTTTTCCGTTTTCTACCGTATTTTTAAAACTAATTCGGTACTCTACTTCTTCTCCTAGCTTTGGATCTTTTTTACTTACCTTTTTATTAGCTTTAAATTTACCATCTTTATGCTGCGGTGTAATATCTACTTCTGGTCGCTCTGGTGGATTTTTTGTATCATCAACAATTGCTTTATTTACAATTGCCTTGTCCACTTCAACGGAATCTTTCACCTTCACTTTAAAGATAATGCTTCTTTCTTTCATGTCAGTGATATTTTCATACTTCGCACTAACCTTACCAGCTTCTTCTTTCAACTCTACTGGGGACGGCTTATCACCTTCTGCTTTTAGACTATCTTTCACATACTCTAAACCAAACGGAATTTCATCCTCAATTTTAACCTCTGCCAGTTTTCCATCTTTCACCGTATTATTAAATGAAATTCGATATTCGATTTCTTCACCTAGCTTCGGTTTATGATTATTCACCTTTTTATGAGCAGCAATTTTACCATCTTTATATTGTGGTGTAATTTTTGCTGTCGGATCAATTACTGGATGGTTCGGATCATCAACATGGATAATCGCTTTATTTGTAATGTCCTTCCCTATTGTAACCGAATCTTTTACCTTCACTTTAAAGACAATACTTCTTTCTTGCGTATCCATAATCTCTGAATACTTTGCCATTACCTTGCCATTTTCTACTTTCAACTCCACTGGTTTTGGCTCTTCACCTTCAGCTTTTTCGCTTCCTTCTACAAACTCTAATCCAGCTGGAATTTCATCTTCTATTTTTACCTCTGCTAGTTTTCCATCTTTCACCGTGTTATTAAAAATAATTCGATATTCGATTTCCTCACCTAACTTCGGTTCATGGTTACTTACTTCTTTTCTTGCCTCAATTTTACCATCTTTATACTGTGGTGTAATCGGTACATAAGGCTCTTCTGGCAGATTCTTTGTATCATCCACAATTGCCTCATTTACGATTTCTTCCCCCACTTTTGCGCTTTCTTTTACCTTCGCTTTAAAGACAATGCTTCTTTCCTCTGTATCTGTAATAGCTGGATATTTTGCCATTACCTTATTATTTTTCACATGTAGCTCTACTGGTTTCGGTTTAGAACCTTCTGCCGTGATACTGCCTTCCACATACTCTAAACCATTTGGTAATGCATCCTTTATATTTATCTCTACTAGTTTTCCGTTTTCTACCGTGTTTTTAAAACTAATTCGGTATTCTACTTCTTCTCCTAGTTTCGGTTTATGATTATTCGCCACTTTCTGCGCAGCAATTTTACCATCTTTATATTGCGGAGTAATTTCCACATGAGGCTCTTCGGGCTCATTTTTTGTATCTACTACGATTGCTTTATTAACAATCTCCTTGCCTATTTCTGCCTCTTCTTTTACTCTCACTTTAAAGATAATACTTCTTTCTTTTGTATCCGTAATTTCTAGATACTTTGCCATTACCTTACCGTTTTCAAATTTCAATTCTACCGGACTAGGCTTAGATCCTTCTGCTTGTAAACTGTTCTCTACATACTCTAATCCAGCTGGAATTTCATCTTCTACTTTAACCTCTACTAGTTTTCCGTTTTCTACCGTATTTTTAAAACTAATTCGGTATTCTACTTCTTCTCCTAACTTCGGTGTTTCATTATTTACGATTTTCTTCGCTTTAATTTTTCCATCTTTGTGTAATGGTGTAATTTTCGCTTCTGGTTCTTTCGGATCTTTCATATCATCAACAATTGCCTTATTGATGATTTCCTTCCCCACTTCCGCTTCTTCCTTCACCTTTACCTTAAAGACAATACTTCTTTCTTTCATATCCGTAATATTGTCGTATTCAGCAATAACTTTTCCATCTTTCACACTTAACTTTAATGGAGCTGGTTTATCACCTTCAGCCTTTTCACTGCCTTTTACATACTCTAAACCGTTAGGAATTGTATCCTCTATTATTACCTTTTCTAGTTTTCCGTTTTCTACCGTGTTCTTAAAGCTAATTCGGTATTCTACTTCTTCTCCTAGTTTTGGTGATGGATTATCTACTGTCTTCTTCGAATCAATTATTCCATCCTTATGTTGCGGAGTAATTCTTTCCTCCGGTTCAATCGGTGGATTTTTCGTATCATCAACAATTGCTTTATTGACAATCTCTTTATCTACTTTTACTTCTTCCTTCACCTTTACTTTAAAGACGATACTTCTTTCTTTCATATCCATAATATCGATATACTTAGCTTTGACTATCCCATTTTCAACAGCTAATTCTACTGGTCCAGGTTCTTCTCCTTCGGCCTTGATGCTATTTTCTACATATTCAAGACCTTTTGGAATTGTATCTTCCACTCGCACCGTTTCTAGTTTTCCGTTCTCAACCGTATTATGAAAACTAATGCGGTACTCGATTTCTTCACCTAACTTCGGCTTCTTATTATTAACTACCTTTGTAGCAGCAATTTCACCTTTTTTACTTTGCGGTGTAATAACAACCTTCGATTCAACAGGCTCATTTTTCGGATCTTTTGCAATTGCTTTATTTACAATTGCCTCCCCTACCTTTGCCGAATCTTTTACTTTCACTTTAAAAACAATACTTCTTTTTTCTGTATCCATAATCTCTGGATACTTGGCCATTACTTTGCCATCTTCCACTTTTAGTTCTACTGGCTCTGGTTTTATACCTTCAGCTTTCAAACTATCTTTCACGTATTCAACACCTTTTGGTAGTGTATCTTCTACTAGCACCGTTTCTAGTTTTCCGTTTTCTACCGTATTATAAAATGTAATTCGGTATTCCACTTCTTCTCCTAGTTTTGGTGTTTGATTCGTTACGTTTTTTTCTACATCCACTTTACCGTATTTATAATTCGGCGTAATCTTTTCTTCTGGATGCTCAGACTGTCCATTTGGCTCACTCACAACTGCTTTATTAACAATCGTTTCTCCCGCTTTTGCCTCTTCTTTTACTTTCACTTTAAAGGCGATGCTTCGCTCTTTTGTATCCGTAATCTCTGGATATTTTGCGATTACCTTACCATTTTCTACTTTTAACTCTACTGGATTTGGTTCAGTACCTTCAGCCCTCTCACTGCCTTGAACAAATTCTAAGTTAGCTGGAATTTCATCTTCTATTGTAACTGCATCTAGTTTTCCGTTTTCCACCGTATTTTTAAAGCTAATTTGATATTCAAATTCTTCTCCTAGCTTCGGCTTCTTATTTGTTGCTTTTTTCTTTGCATCAATTTTACCGGCCTTATGCTGTGGTGTAATCTTCTCTTCTAGATCCTTTGGTGGATTTGTTTTATCACTAACGGTTGCTTTGTTAACAATTTCTTCACCAATTTTTGCAGTTTCTTTTACTTTTGTTTTAAAGACGATACTTCTTTCTTCCATATCCATAATTTCTGGATACTTTGCCATTTTCAAACTTCAGCTCTACTGGCTCTGGTTTTACACCTTCGGCTTTCAAACTATCTTTCACGTATTCAAGACTACTTGGTAATTCGTCTTCAATCGTCAATACATCTAGACGTCCATCTTTTATCTTATTTTTAAATGTAATACGATACTCTACCTCATCACCTAACTTCGGTGTTTTATTAGAAGCTATTTTTCTCGCCTCTATTTCCCCTGGAACTTCTTTTGGGGTAGTAACCGTAACATTTGCATCGTCCTCAGTTTCATACTTTATCTCGGCACTATCTTGTCCCTTTACAACAACGACATTTTTTACTGTTGTATCTGATTGTACAGAATCTTTCACTTTCACTTTTACTTTGAATGTAATAACGGTACTTTCACCCGGCTTTAAAACACCACCGTTTTTAGCATCTGCACCCTCACCAACACGGAAATCAATTTGATTATTTACAAACTCTGCTTCATCATCGTTTGCATCATCTGTTTTTTGTCCTTTATTGCTTCCAGTAACATATTGAATAGACCCTGGAACATACTCTAAACGATCATCTAATTTATCAAAACCTTTTACATTTGATACCGGCGCTTGGTTATTTTTCGTATCATTTTTCACTTCAATTTGATACGTAAACTCTTCACCAGCTTTAACGTCCTTAATTTCTTTTCCGGCACTATCTAATGCCTTTTTATCAACTTGTAAGTTTGGAGCATTATGTTCTGTAACGAGTGTAGCGTTATTTAATACGTAAATATCACCGCCACCACCATATGCTCTAAAACGCATTTTTGCTTCTTTTAAATCATTTTTCACTTGAGTGGGTCCTTCAAGGTGATACGTATGAATATCTGTACTGAAAGAATTTGTCCAATCTGGATTATATCCTGGGTATTTTTTCGTAACAAATTCGTTAGTACCATCTACTTGTACTTCTGTCATAGATGAGTCATTAACATCATTATCTTTACCTTTAATATTTTTAAACTTTTGATACCCTAACCCAAAATCATACTCTCCATAATCATAGGCATATCCATCATTATCAGCTGGATCACCTTGCGATGAAAAATAACTAAATTTCGCCTTAAAAGCGCCTTCTTTTGGTGTGTTTATTTTATTAACACTAATATCTGTCCAAGCTGTACTTTTTTGAGAGACTAGCCCTTCCCAAATCTTCATGTCTTTTACTGTTTCTTTATAGTTTTCATAAACTAATATAAGATTCCAGTTACCCCAGTAATAGCCACTACCTTTTTCAAATTTAATTTGTGGCACATTTGCAACTGTCACCGTTTGAGAAATACCTTGCTGTGCAATTACATTTGTTACATCTGCATACGCTACGTATCCTGCACCACTGCCATAGTGATTTGCAATATACGGTAAAGAATCCGCTTTTCGTATACTATCAGCACTTACTTCAGCGTATTGCTTATTTCCCATCTTCATTTTAACGGGTTGTCTTACATCTTCATCGCTAACTCTATAATCTGTCCTTGCATCACTCGGAGTCCCCATAGCAGCTGTCCAAAACAAATACGCCTTTTTCACTTTACTTCCAGCAGGAATGTTAGGAAATGCACCTGTTGACGAATTAAAAGTACTATCATCGTTATCAACATCAACCGTCATTTTATTCGTTTTATAACCCATACTTTGTCTGCCATAATGATCAGATGTCAAACCAAGCGTCACATTACCAGTCTGTACTAAATTACCAGGAGCAATTGTAGAATACAACGGGTCTCCAAATCCTTGTTTATCTCCTGTTTGGATTTGAACCTTCGAAGCATTTTCTGATGCAGCTTGTACTTCTGCATCACTCTGCTTTACTGCTAAAGGTGATTGCTTTTTCTCTTTTTCTAGTTGCTTCTCAGCTTCAGGTTGTTTTATCTTCTCTATTTCTGTTTTTTGTGCAGATGTATTTTTATCTTCTACAGATACTTTTAATTTTCCATCCACTTCTTTAGTTTTTGAATCAGTTGTTGATCCGATAGCTTTCTTACTACTGTCAGCCTCATCATCGGTATTAGCTTCTAACTTCTCTTCAGAGGGAAGCCCTTCAACATCTACAGACATGTTTCCTATCTGTAGTTGATCCTTTTGCACACTAATTTTTTGCTTATACTCTTTATTAAAATGTTGCGCACGACGAGCTTTTATTAATACAGTCATTTTTTCATGTGATTTTAAATCTTGAATTTTAAGATTAGAAGAAAGAACCTTTCCTCCATTATCTTTTTCCTCTACATAGAAATCCGCTACCTTATTTTCAAGTAACTTCTCTCCGTTTACTTTCACAGATTGCGAAAGAAACTCAATTCCATTGTCATTATTTTGTTTAATTACTAATTCTCGGATTGGTGTATCTCCCGTATTTTCAATCTTATATTGAAATACGGGCTCCCTCTCAGCTACTTCTCCCCTATACATTTCAGCATTCACTTTCTCTGCCTTAATTTTCACATCATTTCCTTGTAACTCATCCCAGCTTTTTTTATTTATCTCTGTAGCAAAAGCACTGGGCGAAGGCAATATGATGGATAGGAGAAGTGTAATCATTGTTACGACATTAAAACACTTCAATACTTGCTTCATATTTTCTACCTTTCTCCTTTCTATATACTTGCTATCCGGCTACTAAATTGCAGCAACCCTTTCATTTAGTAGCCGAATACATAGCAATATATATCCACTCGCAACAATCCGACCTACGAAAATGTATCGTTGAAATCCCAATGTCAACAATATAAATCTCATAGAATATTACTATTTTAATTTATCAAAAATAGCATATATACCGGACACTTATACAAACCTTTACCATACTTTTAATATAGTAAAAACACCGTGCTGTATAGGTTTATATAACAGTTAAAGGATACTTAAAAATTTTAACATACTCCTCATCCTATTTATACATACAATAGAAAATTTACCATTTTTTAGTTATTTTCAGTTTGTTTTTTATGATTAAAATTTTCTAAAAATAACAACCGTTACATGTAAAAATATGTTATATTAAAACAAGAACAAACGTTCTTTTTTTTAAAGAAGGAGGAATTTTTTATGCTACACGAACCTATTATCGTAAAAAAAGAAGCTTTCCACGCAATCGGCGTTTCGGTTACGACGACTAATGAAAAAGAGGCATCTACTGAAGGAAACATTCCACAACTTTGGAACCGATACTTTCAAGAACAAATGATGCATCACATCCCAAATCAACAAACGAAAGAAACATTCGCTTTCTACTCAAACTACGAATCAGATGAAACTGGTACATATACATTTACAATCGGTATGCCAGTTTCTTCACTAAAAGACGTTCCTGAAAATATGACAACTTTAACAATACCTGCCGCTACATATGCGGTATTTACAACAAGAAAGGGACCAGTTGCCGAAGTCGTTTGTGAAGCTTGGGAATATATTTGGAAATGGTCGAAAGAAAATAAACGTGCCTTCACAACAGACTTTGAGCTTTACGATGAAAGAGCGTTAGATCCAAACAACGTTCAATTGGATATTTATATTGCGTTAGCCTAAAAAAAGATGCCCATTCGGCATCTTTTTTTGTCGTTAAATAGCTACTGGGCAAATTCATTATTATTGTCTACAATGAGAAAGTGCAGTATAGAAATATTAGAAACTGTATAAAACGATTGTTAATAAGTTTTTTAGTTTAAATTCGTCACATAGAAAGGAAGCAATATGGAGGAACTACAACAAAATAAAACTGCTTTAGAAGGAAGCGGAAAACCGTTATTAAAAAATACGAATTTCCTTTTTCTTTGGGCAGCTACTCTTTTTTCAAGCTTTGCTTTAGCCTTTTTTACTTTTTCACAAACGTGGTACATAGCAAAAACATTAAACCTTGAAGCTTCACTCGGTGTTGTTTTCGTAGCCCTTAGTGTTCCAAGGCTTATTTTTATGATTGTCGGCGGCGCTGTAGCTGATAAATTCCCGAAAAAAAACATTATGTTTTACTCCAATATCATTCGAGCGATTCTTGTCGCAACCATTCTCACATGGTTCATTGTCGGTGATGTAACACTATATACATTTGCTTTATTCGCTTTATTCTTTGGACTTGCTGATGCTTTCTTCTGGTCAGCAGATGGATCTATCTTACCGGAATTGGTAGAAAAAAGCCGGTTAACACAAGCAAATTCACTTACACAAATGACGAACCAAGCATCGGTCATCTTAGGCCCTGTACTTGGTGGTATTCTCATTAAATTTACGAACTATGAGACAATCTTTTCCATTACGATTTTATTACTAATTTTCGCTGCCATACTCGTTCAAAAAATACAATTTACGATGCCAGAACAAAAAGATACAGATAAAGGTATGTTCACTTCCATTAAAGAAGGAATCTTATATGTAAAGGAATCGCCATTCCTTTCAACTTTCCTTATTTGTAGCGCTTTTTTAAGCTTATTTTTAATCGGCCCGATGCAAGTTGGTTTCCCGCTTTTTGTTAAAAACGTTCTGCATGGTGATTCGCTCCAGTTTAGTTACTTAGAAGCATCTGTAGGCGGCGGAATGGCAATCGGTGCTATCATTGTAGGTTTAAAAAATATTAATCGTAGACGCGGTCTATTTTGTATTATCATGATGCTATTGTCTGGTGTATTCTTCTTAGCCATCAACTTTAGCACCGTACTTTGGCAAGCACTATTAGCCGGCATGTTTTATGGTATTACAATCGCAATGGCGATTGTACCGCTTATGGCAATGATTCAATCGACAGTAAAAGAAGAAATGATGGGACGCGTAATGAGTTTACTTATGCTATCATCAATGGGCTTTATCCCGCTCTCTTATGCATTCACATCACTTGCACTTGCAATGGGAATTCCAATCGTAACCGTTATGAAAAGTGGTGCAATAGCTGTTATCGTCTTCGTACTATTTGTAGCGATTCGTGTTCCAGTTGTAAGGAAGTTCGATTAGCCACTTAGAGTCATGTATTATACGCATGGCTCTTTTTTGAATGGATCAAATAGTGATATTCCCTTACTTCTCCTTAATGCTGCTCCCCATTCTAATCCAACCTCTAAAAATAAATCTCGCACTGTACTGTATAAAAGTGCCCCAATGTCTTTACGAATTTCCCCATATTTATATGCTCTTACAACACTTTTCACGCGCCAAATTAAATTTCCATACACTTCTTCGTCAGCTAATATTTGCTCTAGTAAAACACCTTGTTCTAATAACCCACTCTTTTTATACGCAAGCTCGACCTTACTCCAAAATATATTAATTTTCTTCGGATTACTCGTCATCGGCACCAGTGCGTATATAAAAGGCTTCGGTATATCATGACGGGAATACGTCTCATCAAGCTCATACGTTCCTTTTCTTTTCTCTTTTATTTGCGAAATGTTTTTAGAAAGAATTGTTTCCCCAGCAATTTTTTGCTCATTTTTACTACAGCCAGTTGCATTATCCTCAGTTTTACAAGCGGACATTTTCATACGGTCATCCATGCGGTCAATCGCAGATGTAAGAAATTCATATAAGTTTGCACTATACCCGCCGCGTTTATGCCTTTCTTTTGTTGCAACACGCTTTATAATTCCTAGTTCCTCTAACTTTGCAATTGAACGGCGTACTGTACGAATACTCTTTCCAACATTCGTCGCAATCGTCCCCATTAATGGACAAGCAACCCCTACTGTTTTTTGTTTCTCATTCACCGCATATTTTCCTAAAAAATGAATAATGATAGAATCAGTTTTATTCAATTGAAATCGGTAGCACTTCAAAACTTGTTTTTGATATGTATTAAACTCTTCTTTACTTCGAAATTCACTATATGGTTTCATTAAATTATATAAGCTTCCCATTTATATCACCTCATTTATAAGTAAGAGGCAGGAAGCGAAATTGGCGTGATAGTTAATATTTTTTAATGGAGATGAAAATATGATCGTAATTAGCGCTTGTTTAGGTGGGATTGCTTGCCGTTATGACGGGAATGACAATCTCGTTTCAAAAATAGAGGAGCTTCTGCAAAAAGAAGATACAGTCCTCATTTGCCCTGAAGTATTAGGAGGACTACCAACACCTCGTCCTTCCGCTGAAATTATTGGCGGGAATGGCGACGACGTTTTAGACGGAAAAGCGAAAGTGATAACAAAAAATGGTGAAGATGTCACAGCAGCTTTCGTAAATGGTGCTTATAAAGCATTAGAACAAATTAAAGATTTACACCCAGAATATATTATTTTAAAAGAACGCAGCCCATCTTGTGGTAGTTCTACGATTTACACTGGAGAATTTAACGGTAATAAGCAAACTGGTTTCGGAGTGACAACTGCTTTATTTAAAAGACACGGATTTAAAGTCATTTCAGAAGAAGAATTTGAAAACAAAAAAAGGAATTGACCCTGTTCGTCAATTCCTTTTTATCTGTCTTATTTCACACTTAGTTTTTCTTTCACTTTCGCTGGGAGCTCGTCTTTTTTCACTTCTTCCCAAGCTGTTACACCTTTTTTATCTGAGTGGTATACGCGTAGGAATGCTTCTTTACGAAGATTTTTTTGAGCTATGAATTCTAATTCTTTCTCTTTACCGTCTTTATCGAATCCTTTTAATTTATACTCGAAATATTTATGTGGCTCTCCGTTATCAAACTTCTCATTTTTTTCAATTCCATCAGCTGTAACTTGAACGTAATACTCATCTTTTCCTAAACGATTAATATCACAACCAACTAAAAGGCTTGCGAATACAACTAAAATACTAAACAGTGCAATATATCTTTTCATTTCCTTCACCTCATATGTTTTTTCTTATATTCTTATCTTAAAGCCCGGAGCTTAAAGAAGAAATTCAAAAACATGACATGAACATTACACTTTTGTAAGATAATAATTATTTCTTCACTTTAGAAATTGTCATTACATTAAATTTCTGTATAACGTTTTTGTTTCGCACGCTCATCAGCTACACTACCGCCAATAACGTCTTTCACGCCAATTCTGCCACTTATCACGTAATTTCCTTATACCGTTTATTACGCCTTCTATTATGCCTTCAATTATAATCTCTATTACAAGATATCTTACTAAACTAATAATAGGTTTAATTACGTATCTCCTTATGAATTCAAGAATATCCTCCATCATATTTTCCTCCTTCTTTCAAAAGGAGGCTGCTACTCCTCCGTGTCCTTTTACGTCCAGTTACAATTGCTGCCCTACTGCGGTATATATCAACAAAGATAAAATACGACAACAACATCCACGATAACGCTATTGAATTTGGAAGAAGCTTCGGTAAATACTAATACTGTAGTTAACATAGCTAAGAGAATTATTTTTTCACCTATATTCGGAGATGCTCCCAAAAACTTTATAAAATCAAAGACAACTTTACTACAATTCTTCCCGTAACTAATTTATTATCGTGGTAAACCGTCTTCCACTACATCCGTAACAGTTCCATTCGGTTCAAAGATTACACGTAATGATCCTTCTCCACCATAACCAGTATAGTCATATACTGAATAAGATTTATATTTCTCAATCACATGTGGCTGTCCAATTGCAGCTTTTACCTGATTCGCGGCCATACCTTTTTTGATTTTCAAATAATGATTGTAACTTACTGCTGCCGAATTGTTATTTACATCTTTATACCACGGTACACGATCGTTTTTTTCTTCATATTCCTTTACAGGCTCTTCACTACGTTTCGTAAATACCTGATTCTCTTTATCTGTATCTTTATCTTCATCCTTTATAGCAGTACGTTCAATATTTACAACATAACCATATGTATTTAATTCAACCATAATTTCATATGTACCATCCGTATCTTTTTCAGTATAAAATACGCGTTTTTCATGGTTATTATAATGTTTTATGTTCTCACCACCATAGTCAATCGTATTAAGAATATCCGTATACGTCATACCTTCCTCAATCTGTTGAAATTCATCATGAGAAATATAACGCTTTTGTGATGATGGTGCATCCTCATTTTTAATACTTTCACGTTTGCTCGTAGTCATAGGTGTTTTCTTCTGATCTTTTAGTACTTCACCTTCCGCCTTCGCTGGTTGCTTTGCTCCTGCTTTTGTTAATACGTCTGTATCGCTAGAACAAGCTCCCAAAATCGATACTGTAGTCAACGCCATCCCTACTATAAGTACTCTCTTAAATGACTTCACTCTAATCCCCCCGGTGTTTTTTTATATCTAGTAATCAACGTATTTTAATTAATACGGAACTATTCAGTTCTATACAATTTGCTATAGCCTTCTCGCTCATGCACCTTTTTTGTATAAAGTGAAACTTTAATCAGTGGGGGGTTTTCTTCTTCCCCACTGATTATTAGTTGAACCAATCGTGCTGCATAAATCTACCTATTAGTAATAACCGATGCATTTACAACTAGTCCGAACATAATCCCCAATCATCTTCGTTACAAATATTAAAATTAAATATAACTAATAAATAGTATATTTTTGCTAATCATTTACATTTTTTCTACATAATCTTATCTTAAAATGAACAATATGAATCTCGAATTCACAGCATTAATCATATATACCATATATAATAACATTTAAATTAAAATCCAAAGTAACTTTACATGCATTTTCTGTTTTAACGCAAAAAGAAAAGACCTTTCTAACGATTTTATTCCATCGCTAAAAAGGTCTTTTCTTTTTTGGCTAAAAACTTAGCACTCTTCTGGCTTACCAGCATTCGATGCTGTACGGAAAGATGATCCACATCCGCATGATGCGATTGCGTTTGGATTGTCGATTGTGAATCCGCCGCCAAGCATAGATTGTTTATAGTCAATTTTTACTCCTTTAACAATTGGAGCACTTTCTGTATCGATAACAAATTCAACACCGAAAAACTCAAGAACTGTGTCGTCTTCTTTTGGTTCTACTTCAAATCCTAAGCCGTAAGAAAGACCGCTACATCCGCCGCCGTGTACAGCAAGGCGCACATACTTCTCTCCATCTTCAGCATCTTTTAACATATCTTTAATTTGAAAAGCTGCTTGTTCTGTTACTTCAATCATGAAATACACCTTCCTTTCTGTTCTTAGTCCATTATACATCTTTACGCTTCTATCTTGTACTCATACACTCCGCGGCAAATTACTTCCGCAGGTCCTTTCATCAACACGTTTCCTTCTTCAGTCCACGCAATCATTAAATCGCCGCCAGCTAAATGGACTGTAATTTCCTTACCACGTTCCATCTTTCCATTTAAAATAGCAGCTACAACTGCAGCGCACGCTCCTGTTCCGCAAGCTTGCGTTACACCAGATCCACGTTCCCAAACGCGGAAGTTCATCTCGTCATCATTCAAAATTTCGATAAACTCAACATTTACTCGCTCTGGGAACATTTCATGTGTCTCGAGAACTGGTCCAAGTGTTGTAAGAGGTGCTTTTTCTACATCATCAACAAAAATAACCGCATGCGGATTTCCCATTGAAACAGCTGTAAATGCATAACGATGATTATTGTATAAGAAGTTTTCACGGATAAATGGTGTTTCACCTTCACCAAGCATCGGTATTTCTGCACGTGTTAGACGCGGTGCTCCCATATCGATTTTTGCTAATGTCACGACACCAGCTTCTACTGTTACTTCAGCCGTTACAATACCAGCTAACGTTTCAATTGTGAAAACTGTTTCTTCTACTAGTTTATGCTCATACGCATATTTCGCTACGCAGCGTAAACCGTTACCACAGCTCTTTCCTTCAGAACCATCATTATTAAACATACGCATCTTCACCGGAGCTACGTCTGAAGGGCAAATTAAAATCATCCCGTCTGCTCCAATACCAGTATTAATATTTGAAACCTTTTCGGCCACAAGGGCTAAATCTTCTTCAGGAATTTGCTCTTCAAACATATTTACATATATATAACTATTGCCAAGACCATGCATTTTTGTAAAAGAAAATTGGCTCATTTATATTCACTCCAAAAATAATTTGTTATGTTAAGTATAAAATGCATGCTTTTAGAACACAATATGAATGTCCCCCGTTTCTCATATTTGACAACGTTTGGCGATGAGCCACTCTTACACAATTTGTGTAAGAAAAAAGCCCTTCTAAAAAGGGCCTTTTTTTATTTATCCTACTATTTTCGATTGGGGAAGACTAATACTCAGTATTAGTCTTCCCCACGAAATAAAGTTTTATCTAATGAAAAAGGTGCTGCTAATTCGCAACACCTTAAAACATTGGATTTTCATCCAAATACTCATATACATTATTAACAAGCTCTTCTACTGTTGCACCTTGTACAACTTCACCATTTACAAGTGCAAATGGTCCTTCAAAACAAATGCCACAATATCCTAAACAACCATACTCCATTACATCTAAATTCGGATCTTTTTCTAATTTTTCTAGAGCTGCTTGTGAACCACTTGCAAGGTTACCTACACAAAATTCAATTAATGGTTTAATCAAAATTCTCCCCCCTGTACTACAAAACAAATTACCTTTTCACTTTATCTATAAGAAGAAAACTAAGCTGTTTCTTGTTGTTTTCGTTACACAGTCTAAACTATTTAGTTACTTCATTACTTCACTTCAAAGTAGATGATTTCTTCTATATAACATGCTACTTACAATGAAAGAGTAACTTAAAAAGAAAAACAGTTTACTTTTCTTCTTATTGTACAACAGAGTATTCATTCATGCATTGTTATTTGTTCACAAATTCGATATAATTTGATTGAGTAAAGTCAAAATATTTTATTAATATAAAATTTTATGATTAGGGGATATTTCAACAGAAAAGGGGTAATCCATCATGAAACACCTCGTAATACTAGGTGGCGGCTACGGTGGAATGAGAATTCTGCAAAGGCTACTTCCAAGCAACCAACTTCCAGATGATGTACAAGTGACATTAATCGACAAAGTACCATATCATTGTTTCAAAACTGAATATTATGCATTAGTTGCGGGTACTATTTCAGAAACGCATATTCGTATACCGTTTCCTGAACACCCACGCCTCAATATTCAATACGGCACAGTAACAAATATTGACCTCGAAGAAAAAGCTGTTCATCTTGATGGCGGCGAAGCGATCCAATATGATGATTTAATTATCGGACTTGGCTGTGAAGATAAATATCATAACGTTCCTGGAGCTAGAGAATATACACATAGTCTACAATCAATTGAACAAACACGTAAGACATATGAACAATTAAATAGTCTAGAACCAAATGCAACAGTAGCTGTCGTTGGTGCTGGCTTAAGTGGCGTTGAAGTAGCAAGTGAACTTCGTGAAAGCCGTTCTGATTTAAAAATCTATTTATTTGATCGAAAAGATAGAATTTTATTCCCATATCCAGAGAAATTAAGTAGATACGTAGAAGAATGGTTTGTAAAGCATAAAGTTAACATTATACGAAACTCTAACATTACAAAAGTAGAACCAAATATTGTCTACAACCACGATGAACCACTTGAATGTGATGCAATCGTCTGGACAGCTGGTATTCAAGCAAATGAAGTTGTTCGAAACCTTCCAGTTGAACAAGATGGTAGCGGACGGGTTGTCTTAACTAAATATCATAATATTCCAAATAACGATCATGTTTACGTTGTAGGAGATTGCGCAGCACTTCCACATGCACCATCTGCCCAACTGGCTGAAGGTCAAGGAGAACAAATTGTCCAAATATTATTAAAACGTTGGAATAATGAACCACTCCCGGATGAACTACCTGTTATTAAATTAAAAGGTGTTCTAGGATCTCTTGGTAAGAAGCACGGCTTTGGTTTACTAGCAAACCAACCATTAATGGGACGTGTACCGAGATTATTAAAATCTGGTCTTCTTTGGATGTACAAATATCATAAAGGTTAATACTTTACAGGCTGTCTACTATGTAGGCAGCCTCTTTGCATCAGTTTTTAAAAATTATCAGACACATCTTTCTCAATATTTATAATGATTTATTTTTCATTTTCATATTAAAAAATATTGATAAACATTGTATGCTATTTGTAAGTTGTTTTATTATTTCCTTTAAGACCGAATTCATTCGGTCTTATTTTTTATGTGATAAATACTTTTGTAGGAGGCATTACATTCCACTTATGAACTTATCGAAACTAAACAATCGAATAGAAGCGAAAAAGAAAGAGTTAATCTATCTCGTTGAACGATACGGATTCACTCATGATAAAGTGATTTCTTTCAGCCAAGAATTAGATCGTTTACTTAACTTATTAATAAAACTCAAGACGAAGAAAAAACGTTGTTCGTTATAACCATTTTCCCCTCTTTTTTTGATACGATATAACTAGAATCAGAAAGGAGCGATTTATGTTTATATTAAAAGACGTTATATATAAAGATATACTACACATTCCTTATTTACAGATTCAAAAAGAAAAGATTACTTGTATTATCGGTGAAAGCGGAAGCGGAAAAAGCACATTACTTCGCATGTTAAACGATTTACAATCCCCAACATCCGGTACAATTGAATATAACGGAAAGTTAATTTCTGAATATCACCCTATTCAATTACGTCGTGACGTAGTTATGCTTGGGCAAACTCCACCTATTTTTGATGGAACCGTTAAAGACAACCTATTAATGGGACTTCGTCTTTCTGAAAAACCATTTCCAAATGATGATGCCCTGCGGAGTGCATTACAAACCGTTAGCTTAGACAAGCAATTAGAAGATAGCACCTCCTCATTATCCGGCGGTGAAAAACAAAGACTTGCCTTTGCACGTATCGTACTTATGGATCCGCCTGTCTATTTATTAGATGAACCCACTTCAGCATTAGACAGTGATACAGAACGCCGCGTTATGAAACAATTTACTGAACTAGCACGAAAAAAGAAAAAAACAGTTATCTTCATCACACACTCGCAACAACTTCCAAAAGAAATTGCAGACGATATTATTGAAATTAGCAAAACAAAGGGTGCAACTAGAAAGGAAGTGCTCTCAGTTGAAGGGCATTATTGAACTCCAAATTTGGCAACTTGCAGCTGCCTATATTTTCATTCTTATTTTAATTGGACTTGTAAAATTAAAAGGAATACCTCGCGAAAAACAAATCGCGCTCGCAACATTCCGTATGACGATTCAGCTCGTACTTGTTGCATATGTCCTTACATACGTATTTGAAAACAGTAATCCATTTTATACAATCGCTCTCATCACTTCTATTACTACCTTTGCAATTTTTAATATTTATAAACGGGTTAACATCCCAATGTCTAAAGAATTAAAACGAGTAGCCGCCCTTTCCATGGTCGCCGGATCAATTGGGCCACTTCTACTATTTATCTTTGTTATTATCGGTCATGACCCTTGGTATGCTCCGCAATATATCGTCCCTATTACAGGAATGTTAGTTGGGAATGCCATGACTGGTGTTTCTCTTGGTGCAAATACGTTCTTAAACAATATGAAATCGCAAAGAGGTCAAATTGAAGGTGCACTTATGCTCGGCGCAACACCGAAAGAAGCTGCTGCTCCGCTCATTCGAGACGCTTTTGACTCTGCTATTTTACCAACAATTAATTCTATGGTCGGAATGGGAATTATAAGCTTACCAGGCATGATGACTGGTCAAATATTATCCGGTGTATCACCATTCACAGCCATTCAATATCAAATCGCTATCATACTCGGTATTTCTGGAAGTACTGCCTTTGCTGTCATTATCTTTTTACAGCTTGGATATAAAACGTTCTTTAATAAGCGATGTCAATTGAAAGAAATTGACTATGGTGCGAGGTAAATAGTGCGTAGTTCACGGTGAATGAAATTATATTAACGATTTTTTCAATATATCTATCATAACTCAGAATATATCAACGATTTTGTACGAAATATCGACTTACCGACAAAAAGTGACATAATAAAAAGAGGAGGCTATTCGCCTCCTCTTCTATTTACTTATGCCTTCTTAACGAACTGTGATTTTAACTTCATAGCTCCGAAACCGTCGATTTTGCAATCGATATCGTGATCGCCATCAACTAGACGGATACTCTTTACTTTCGTACCGATCTTCACAACTGAAGAAGTTCCTTTTACTTTTAAATCTTTAATAACAGTAACAGCGTCGCCATCTTGAAGAACGTTTCCGTTCGCATCTTTTACAACTTTTGCACCATCATTATTTTCAGCTTCTGCTTCTTGGCCCCACTCATGAGCACATTCTGGACATACGAAAAGAACGCCATCCTCATACGTATATTCTGAATTACATTTTGGACAATTTGGTAAAGTAGCCATAAATTTATTTCCTCCGTTCATTATTTATACGTAAAAATCAAAATTGATGTTTACATCTCGATAAATAAAATTTGTATAGCATTTCTTTATAGTGCCATAGTCTCACGTTATTGACAACCCTACCTCAAATTCTCATTTTTTATTGTATTTTACAAAATTTCAATTCGTATGCCGTTTTTCTATTTGCTCTTCCACTAATTTTAAAAATCTTCGTTGTGCATTTTTATTTTTTTACGAGCAATCAAACCCTTAGTGAACTTTGTAGTTCGTAATAAATAACTTTCGATACTTCTCGTCTTCATATGTCATTCGAAACCATTCATACTGCTGCAAGTAACGTATGTTAACATCAACCTTTTTCGTGTGTAAACCCGTACTTAAACTAATAGATCCTATTAGAGCTTCTATTAATGCTGAAATCATTTCTCTCCCCCTAATAAACAAAAGAAGAACCTTCGCAAGATTCTTCTTTTCAAAATGAACGAGTTCCCTCTAGAACCCCCAATTATTTTCTTCAATGTAAATTTGATATTCTTCTAATTCTTCTTCACTTAACTTCTTATTATTTTCATATATCTCTTGCCACTCGAAATAATCTTCATCGAAATAAACAGCAAATTTAATTTTCACGTTTTTCTTCTCTGTATAATCATAACCAGTAAACTCTACTACGTCATAATCTTTTTCTTTCTTAACAAACTTCCAAGTTGGATTATCAGTCATAATCTCTAAAGTAACCCCTTCACCGCTTGAACGAACAACGTTTTTAATATTCGGTTCAGTTGGTAAAAAGGACAGCCCGAACGCAGCTAACCCAAACACAATCCCGACTATAACCTGTAAACCAATCATACCAGCAATACTTACGCCACCCTTTGATTGTAAGAAATACGCCTTCTCATGATCAGACGAATCTTCTCCCTTACGAAAAACACGAACAGCATGCTTGTAATATAAACGGTTTCCTTACCATCCAGTAAATATCATCATTCCTAATTGAAGAGCTAAATTAAATGTTACATAAATCCCATCTGGAATATCTATAAAAGGGGGTATAACTATACTAGGTATAGCCAATAACGCAAATATAATAAATAACTTATACATTTTTCGATAAGCTAACCAAAAAGTTGGGAAGAAAAAGGCTACCCAATTCCATGTATTCCCTTGCGCTGGATTTTCTACTTTACCCCACTTAAAGTCATAATAAGCTGTATTCTTTTGAACAACTTTATGTAATTCTTGTGGAGAAATCGTTTCTTGTAAAACAGTGTCCTTCACGTACATCATCCTTTTCTTATTTCTATATACATTTATTGTATATGCACAAAATGAAGGAATCTAACAAAAAGTACACATATTTCATAAAAATGAACGGAAATCGAATATATTCCGACAATTATCCGTTTCTTATTTCATTTTACTTTTAAATATATTAGAATACTTATGAATGATATATTTAATACACTAAGTTAAGCATTTTACATATTTGATAATAAAAATGTTTCACATGAAACTATCTATATTTTGTATTACCTTGCCTCTACACAATGTGTGTAAAGCCTTTTCTACCTACTACACAATACGAAAGACGCCCTTTTCAAAAAGGCGTCTTTTTATAGTTGAAAATTTACTAATAAATAAAACGAATTATTTAATAAATGAATCCCAATTGGAACGAGTAAATTCTTCGTTTTCTTATATGTGTATGCTAAACATATGCCCATACCAAAAATATATAAAATACTCCCTACTGTAAGGGGGTGCCCTAAAGTAAATATGAAAGCACTTATAGCAGCACTACTAAGTGTAGAGAAGCGCTGAGATAATTTCATAAAAAACATACCTCGAAATACAATTTCCTCCCAAATAGGCGCAAAAGTTGTGAGCACAACTACGTATAGAATGATTTCACTTGTAGTAGGTTCTATTACTATATTAGATTCATCCACACCAAGCCCATGTGGTAAAACTACATTTAATACCGCAAGATACATAAGCATTACAATCGTTGTTATTACTATCGTTACATAATGTTTAAAATTATTGAACTGTATTGATTTTACTAACTGTACACAGTGATTTCTTGCTGGTGAATATATAAAAATAATAGTAAGAAATGTTAAAGGTGGAATAAGATGATCTACATACCATGGGTATAAGGAAGAATCATATAAAAGGTTCAAAAAACCAATTCCATGCATGACCCCAAAAATAATTAATAGAATGCTAATTACTTGGCGCATACTCATTTGTTCATTCTTTTCTTCATATGTAGCTAATTCTATATTCATCCTATCCCCTCCAGTATAATTAAATTTTTTAAACCATTATATACCAAATTTAACATAAAAAAAGACAATACAACCCACTGTATTGTCCATTTTCTTCCCTACCATTTCTCTCTACACATCTCAATTAAATGCAGTAAGTACCTCTTCGTCATATCTGCCCTTCCCCACCTTGAGAGCATTCGCTTTTCTTTTGGACTCTGTCGTATTCTCGCTACTTCTTTTAATAAAATCTCCCATTCTTCCGCTGAACGTTCTGACAAGTATTGCAATCCTCTATCTTTTGAAACGATTGTTTTATGATCCAGTGTATATAAAATACGTCCCATCGTAACGACAGCTGATTCTACCCACTCTTCTATAAAAAATAAATATGGCTTCTTCGCCTTTTCACTCCAGTACTGTTCTACGTTATATTTCATCGTATTTACTACATCATTCCATTGTATTTGCAGTGGAAGATCTTCTGCTTCTTTTCCGGTAACTGTAATGCCTTGATTTTTCAACGTCCACCATGTGACCGCATTAATGTCCCAATGACCAACATTAGCTTTACCATCTGCACAATACACATACTCGTTCATTTCATCATTGTATTTCCCTAAGTCAGCAAGCGAAATATACATACCGTCCATTCTTTTACCTAGCGTATTATCACTAAGTTTCTTATGTAGTTCCACAAGCTGCTGTTTTTCAGCTTCATTCACGGAATCATTTATCACTGTAACAAAATCAACATCGCTCGTTTCCTTATGAAATGCACCTAGTGCGATGGATCCGTAAATATATACCCCGACTATTTTTTCATCCAAAAAAATTTCTTTTAATTCTACTGTGTACCGCTCCATTAACTGTTGTACTTCCGTTGGTAACGCATGCTTCACTCCATTTTTCATATCTATCCCTCCAATAAAAAAAGCCTTTGCAAATTCGCAAAGACTTCTTGTTTTATAAATATTTCTCGATTTCTTCGTAAACATCCTTCAAACGAGGATTTCCTTCTCCAACAATTTCTCCATTTACAAGAACGACCGGATAAAATAAATCTTCTTCCACTACGCGCTCTGCGAATGCTTTTTTATCCGCATCTTCTTGTTCTTCCTGGAAATCAATATACTCGAAATTAAATTTATCTTCTTGTCCTTCATATTTACGACCAATTGCCGCTTGTAACCATTCAAACGTTTCTGTTGAAGATGGCATTCCAACGCAGCTCGCACAAATTACTTTCGTTCCATACACTTGAACATTAACCATTTCTTCTCCTCCACTTCTTGTCCCAACAGTATATTCAGATGTCTTATTACATAAGCACATCATTTTACAAACTTATTCCATACCCCTATACTGAAAAAACACGATACAAAATTTCGACAATAAAACAAGAAGAGAAAAAATAGATTTTCCCCTCTATCTTGATTATAATAAAACTGATGAAAGGAGTCGATAAAAATGGAAAACCCACATATGGAAGAACAAGTATTAGAAGTATTAGATAAATTACGTCCATTCTTACTTCGCGATGGCGGAGACGTTGAATTAGTAGACATTGAAGAAGGTATCGTAAAACTACGCCTTATGGGTGCATGCGGAAGCTGCCCAAGTTCTACAATCACACTAAAAGCTGGTATCGAGCGCGCGTTACTTGAAGAAGTACCAGGCGTTATCGAAGTAGAGCAAGTATTTTAATTAAAAGCGGAAGCGGCTCGTTCAGAGTCACTTGCTAAAAGGAGACCAAATTTGGTCTCCTTTTTTTATTCAAATCACATTTATCCGTTAACATCATAAAACAAAATTGGAAATCCCTCTCAAAAAATGCGATAATTAATACTATATAGTGAATCGTTCACACATATAAAGTAAAAAACATAGGGGGACGACAGATGCCAAAAATGGGGAACACTTTTTTAACAATTCAAGAACTAGAAAAGAAAAAAGAGTATTTATTAGGCCTTTCATCCGCTATACCAACGTGGAATACAAGCTATCAATTTTTATTTAAAGAAATCCAGCAAGAATTATTGGGTAAAGTAAATGAAAAGCTCGAAAGGCATCAATTCGTTTTAAATATATGTACAGATCAGCAGGTAGGGGCATAATGTATTACATAAAATTGTGGTATATAAAAAAGAGACCTCACTCGGTCTCTTTTTTATATTTTTAAGATAACCAATCTAATTTTCTAATCCCAAGCTTATCTACTGGTAAACGAAGTGAGCCATAAAAATGCTTCATAAATTGCTCTGAGCGGTTCACATCGTGTAAAATGGCTTCTAAGCGATCTCTATATATGCTTTTTTGTTCTTCGTTTCCAGTTTGGTAATATCGTTCGACCGTTTCAAAATAATGAAGCGGGAACAGGAGCCTTGCAAATAATAAGCGCCAGCCAAATGAGGATAGCGAATAATTCCGTTCATAATCTGTAACAAATTGAACGATTGTTTGCTCCCAGTCTTTCTTTTTTTCTATCGTCATATGGCGGATCCATTCTGCAATATCTCGACTCGGGTGATCATATACCCAATCAAAAGGGAGTTTGAGCCGCTTCGTTTGATGCCATAATAAAGGTGTGAATCGTTCTTGGCAAATTGTTGCTGCATCCGTTAGTTGCGGCGTATCATCCATTTCTGTATCGACAACATATTGAATTGCATTTTCTGCAACTCCTAAGTAATACGGGAAGGATTCAATAAACAATTGATCGAATACATCTGAAGGGTGGTTCATCACTTGTGATTGCCAAAACTTTTCTAATTGATCGAGCCTTTTTTCCCATAACGCTTTCCATTCACCAATTCGGCTTAATTGCTCAATTTCTTCTGGAAAGAATGCACCTCGTTTATGGAATATAGAAAGCTCACTTCCTAATGACATAGCATGTCGTTCTAACGTGCGCATACCTTTTAATAAGCAGTAATTTTGTTCTTCTATCTCACTTACATAGTAGCCGTGTATAGTCGGAACGAAAGTCGCTACAGTTATATCCCCTTGCTGGTTCATATAATCACTGAGCTTTTTCATCTCTACAAGTACTTCTTCCTCCATTTCTCCAATTGGAAAAAGTACATAAATTTTGTTGCGAATCCAAAAGCTTTTATAGGGGCCAAGGGGGATTAATTCTTTAACATGCATGTGATAATGCTCATAAATATGCTGAATCATCGCAGTCGCCACCTATGGTTTTTCTTTATATATATGAGCTTGTGCTCGCCTTTCATTCCTATGCACATGATAAAGCAACGAAACGTATACAAATACTAAAAAGAAAAAAAGGTGATAAACATGAAAGAATCAAATCAACTACAAGAAAGAGCATTAAAACTATTACAAGAACGCGGTGTAACAATTGACGATATTGCTGAACTTGTTCATTTTCTTCAAAAAAAATATCATCCAAATTTAGAGGTGTCAGAATGCCGTTACAATGTAGAACGTGTACTATCAAAACGTGAAGTACAAAACGCACTGATTACTGGTATCGAGCTTGATGTCCTTGCTGAAAAGGGAATGCTAAGTGAACCGTTACAAGATATTGTAAAACGTGACGAAGGCTTATATGGAATTGATGAAGTTATCGCACTTTCTATCGTGAATGTGTACGGCTCTATCGGTTTCACGAACTTTGGATATATTGATAAATTAAAACCTGGTATTTTAGAATACTTAAATGATAAATCAACTGGAAAGGTGCATACATTCCTTGATGATATCGTTGGCGGAATCGCTGCCGCTGCTTCAAGCCGTTTAGCGCACCGAGCTGAGCACTCAGAATAATAATGTTTTCTAGGCCGTCAGGTTCATGCTGACGGTCTTTCATATTCCATCAGCATAAATTCTCTTCCGCGACTCAAAAAAATAGGCCCTTGCTTAAATCCGATATTTTTATATAACGTAATCGCTCTTGTATTAAATGTCGCTACGCTTAATCGAAACATTTTTGCATTAAACTCTTTCGTGGCAAACGCTATTCCAGCTTGAAAGAATTCTTTCCCCATTCCTTTCCCAGTTAACGCTGGCTTCATGCCAAGTCCGATATCAATCACATCTTCTCCACCATATAAATGAGCATCTCTTCCACCTGGTACTTGTGCATTTGCTCCAAAACAAAAATAACCGATGAAGTCTCCTTGATCATCACAACAGCCATAATACGTTCCATCTAATAGCTCTTCCATTACTTCTTTCTCGCCTGAAAAACTATATAAATTATATGGTTCCTCGTACGTCCAAGTATTTATCTCATTTGCTTCTTCCTCTGTTAATTTATGTATATCCACTTTCTCTTTCCCCCTATTATATTTCTATTAACAATATTCGATATTCATCTTATAATTCATCTTTCTCAATATATTTTTTTAATTTCTCGCTTCATTTTTATGGAAGATTTTTCTTATTATGTTACGATTAAACATAATCATTATAAATAAGGTGGTGACAATTTGAATTACTTTTCTTATCTCTCCTCGGAAGAACGGCAAAATTTTTTCTATAAAGAACCTCTTGGTTTTTCAAAAAATATAGAGAAAGAACAACTAGCTTACGCACTAGGTGCCACACTATATACTCCTGGCACGAAAGAAACGATTGCGGAAGATATAATTAGAAGGAAACATGTGGATGCTATCTCAATTATTCTTTGTCTAGAGGACGCTATCAGCGATGAGGAAGTAAAACTTGCAGAGCAAAACATCGTCGTTCAAATACAGCAAATCGCTAACTTGGTCAGTGCCAACATACTAAATCAAGCAGACATCCCACTTCTTTTTATTAGAGTTCGACAGCCAAGTCAAATGAAGAAGATTGTTACTGAATTAGGTAGTGCTGTTCATTGTTTATGTGGTTTTGTCTTTCCAAAATTCACACCGATTAACGGAAAGACTTATATCGATCAGCTTGCATATATAAACGAGTTATACTCATTATCGCTATATGGCATGCCGATTTTAGAATCACCCGAAATTATGTATAAGGAAACACGGGCAGAATCATTATTACAAATAAAGGATTTACTAGATTCTTATCACGATTACATCTTAAATGTACGTATTGGTGCTACTGATTTTTCAAGTATATTTAGTATTCGGCGCAATAAATACACACCTATCTATCATATTACTGTTGTCCGTGATTGTATTTCAGACATTATTAACGTTTTTTCAAGGGCAACAAATGAATATATTATTTCAGGATGTGTATGGGAATATTTTTCTAATGATCATGAAGAAGGGCTTATTCAAGAGGTATCACTTGACCATGCAAATGGCTTAATCGGAAAGACAGTTATTCACCCATCTCATATTAAAGTTGTACAGGCAATGCACATTGTCACAATGGAAGATTATTTAGATGCGAGATTAATTTTACAAAATGCAGATACGTATAATGGAGTGCTAAAAAGCAGTTTTTCTAACAAAATGAATGAAGTAAAACCTCATTATGGCTGGGCTCGCAAAACCATTTTAAAATCTAATATTTACGGGGTGCTACATGAAAACAAACAATTCACCGATCTCCTTATTACAAACGCAAAGCAACACGTATAACGTTTTAAATAATATACAAGTTCATGTAGAAGTACGTGATAATCCATATAATTTAGAACTAGACAATCTTTTTCAAATGGCTGCGAGAATAAATAAGAAACGCAGTTTTTTATTTGTGAGTACAATCCTTGGAAAGCATCTTCCTATTAAACCTACAGTCTCTCTATCAAGTGGAGTTGCTCTCGCTGCAAGATATATGGAAATACTACATAATATTTCTCATCCATTTCAAAAAGAAATTTTAAATCTCATTTCATTAGAAATTGATGAAATCCCAGAGGAAGTATTTCGTTATCAATATCCTCTGCAACAAGAAGTTTTGTTCATCGGATTCGCTGAAACAGCGACATCACTTGGTCATTCTATGTTTCAATGCTTTCAAAATGCAAAGTATGTACATACAACTAGGGAATCGATACCCCACCTAGAATCTGTCATTACATTTGAGGAAGAACATTCTCATGCAACATCACACCGTTGTTATGTAGATGAAAGCTTTTTTCAAAACAACAATCCAATTGTTCTCGTAGATGATGAGATGACAACAGGAAAAACAGCATTAAATATTATTAGATCTATTCAAAATAAATTCCCACGAGAAGAATATATAATTGCTTCTTTATTAGACTGGCGTTCTCATACTAATAGAAAACAATTTAAACAATTAGAAGAAGAACTTCAAATTAAGGTTCATGTTATTTCTTTATTAGAAGGCAGTATTCATACAACTGGCCAACCATTAAATATTGCAAAAACAAAGATTCAAATTGAAGAAACAAAACCTGATTTCAAAAAACATACCCTTACCTGCCCAAAATCACCCTATACATCAAATTATATAAAATATACTGGGCGATTTGGCATTTCAGCATATGAACAAAAGCACATTCATTCTTTCGCCCAAGAAGCAGGAAAAACTTTAAAAAGAGAAAGAATTGGAAAACGAACACTCTGTCTCGGAACGGGTGAATTTATGTATATTCCAATGAAAATTGCTGCTGAAATGGGTGAAAATATTTTATATCAATCTACAACAAGAAGCCCTATCCATCCTGTTTCAAATGATGTGAACTACGCCATTCATAATCATTTCTCATATCCAAGTCCTGAAGATTCTACTATTACAAATTACTTTTATAATATTTCACCTCATGATTACGATGAAGTATTTGTTTTCATTGAGCGTAATTTAGGGGAAGAAGCCCTATCTCCTCTTCTACAGCAGTTACAAACAGTTATTCCTTTTATTCATATCGTCTCATTTTCAAATAGCATAGAAAAGGAAGGTTGATAATTATGGTAAAAGTAAATTCTCATATTAGTAGTTACAATCCAAATGATGCTATTTTTCTATTAAAAGATATTAGTGATTTAATGAAAGAAAGTTCCACGGAAACTAGAGAACAAGCAATTCAAGCTGGCACACATTATTCCGAAATGTTACCAATGGAATATAAACCATCTAAAGCATATATGGATTTATTCTTTTCTTCCCTGCAACAATACAAACACAAACTAGCCATCGCTGTTGGAGTTGTCGCCGAACAGATTATACAAGCTAAAGGAACTCACCTTGTCCTCGTTTCATTAGCTCGTGCTGGTACACCTATTGGCATTCTTATCAAACGCTACATACGCTATCAATACAACCTTGATGTACCTCACTATTGTATTTCTATTGTTCGCGGACGCGGTATTGATGAAAATGCACTCCATTATATTTTGGAACATCACCCTAAAGAAACAATTCAATTCATTGATGGGTGGACTGGGAAAGGTGCAATAAAAAAAGAATTAGAATATGCAGTACACACATTTAACGAACGAAATAATACACACATTTCTCATTGTATGGCTGTGCTTGCTGATCCCGGTTACTGTACTTCAATTTACGGTACACGTGAAGATTTTCTTATTCCTAGCGCTTGCTTAAATGCAACAGTCTCTGGACTCATTAGCCGCACTGTACTAAATGACACCTATATCGGTCCAAATGATTTTCATGGTGTTAAATATTATAAAGAGCTAGAACAAGAAGACTTATCAAATTTATTCATTGATGAGGTAACAGATTTATTCCCTTCTGTTCATTCTCATATAGATAATCAATTACGTTATATTACTTCAACTTACACTAATCCCTCTTGGCAAGGATTAAAAGATATACAGTCTATCCAAAATCACTTTGAAATTGACGATATTAACTTAATTAAACCAGGAGTCGGTGAAACAACTCGCGTATTACTCCGGAGAATACCGTGGAAAATTTTAATACGCAAGCAAAACAATCCCGATTTAAAGCATATTTTACTTCTCGCTAAAGAAAAGAATGTCCCTATTGAAATCTATGAAAATATGGCTTATTCATGTTGTGGGCTCATTAAGCCTCTTAAGAGGGAAACGATATGATTTTCGCCAGTGATCTTGATCAGACGCTTATTTATTCCCGGAAATCGTTTCGTGCCCCTATAGAAGATGAATCAATTCAACTCATTGAAACTTTAGATGGGAAAGAAATTTCTTTCATATCACATAAAACCATTTCACTACTAAAAAAATTACAACTGCACTCACATTTCATCCCAGTTACAACAAGAACTATTGAGCAGTTTCAGCGGATTGCTTTATTCCAAGACGAAATCATTCCCGAATACGCCATTACAAGTAATGGCGGTAATATCCTTCATAACGGGAAACAAGATGGTACTTGGAACAGGACAGTAAAAGAAAGACTATCGGCTGAATGTATAGAGAGAAATGACATACTAAAGGAACTTGGACAAATAGCTCATAAAGATTGGGTTATATCACAAAAAACAGCCGATGATCTATTCCATTATTGCATTATTAAACGGGAGAACATTCCTTATGATGAATTATCATCTTTCACTTCCTGGTTAGACAAACAAGGCTGGAATCATTCACTTCAAGGTAGAAAGCTATACTTTGTACCAAAACCAATTAACAAATGGGACGCCGTGCAATATATAAAAGAAATTTTGCAAATAGATACGATTATTACAGCTGGGGATTCTTTACTTGATTTATGCATGCTTGAAAAGGCGAACCATGCCTTCGCACCACTTCATGGTGAGTTAGGGGCAATGCATGATAACTTACAACCCCATATTTTAAAAACAGACGCAATTGGCATATATGCCGCAGAAGAAATCGTAAATAAATCACTTCAAATTATTCACAGTTCATTACCTACCCCATGATCATAATATGCACAATTGCATACGCACCACAATTAAACAAGTGGTACAATTTATTTGAATCGCTGTTGCTACACTTCTTGATTAAAGAAAAGGCGTTAACACGGAAATTAGCGTCTTATCAACCTCAAGCAATTGGCACATTTTGTCATCTTAAAAGACACTCCAAGAGTGTCTTTTTTTCTATATCTCACAAGGACTTACTCATTTCAAAGTATGCATACATAAAATAATGTAAATATTACACGCATGCATCACTTTCTAAAAGTTATAAAGTAGATTCAAAATAAAAAAGCACTCTTAACTAGAGTGCTTTTTACTTTCAAACAAGGAGGCTACATATATGGATAGTACTCTCGTATTTAACTTCGGCATTGGTATTGTCATTATTTTATTTGTCTTTTTTGTACTTTGTATGAGCGGGGTATAAAAAGGCGATTTTCGGGCGTCTTTTTATACATACATATGTATTACTTGACTTCTATAAAGGTAGTAACCATAATAGTTACATATATACAAATAACTATTCACATATCCACAAATAGGAGGAAGAAAAATGAAACATGTAATCGTTTATGCACACCCGAATACAGAAAGCTTCAACCATGCGATTTTAGAAACGGTAAAAAGTGAATTAGAAGGAAAAGGTCACGAAGTACGCGTTCGCGATCTATACGAATTAAACTTTAATCCAGTATTAGGCGCTTCCGATTTCATCTCATTTTCTCAAGGAAATACACCAGAAGATATTAAAAAAGAACAAGAACATATCTCTTGGGCTGACAGCATTACATTCATTTATCCAGTTTGGTGGGCGGGGCTTCCTGCTATTTTAAAAGGATACGTTGACCGTGTGTTTAGCCATGGATTTGCTTATGCTTACGGTGAAAACGGCATTGAAAAGTTATTAAGCGGTAAAAAAGGATTGTTATTATCTACAATGGGCAATACGAAAGAAGCATACACAGCAGGCGGCATGTTTGATGCAATGAAGAAAACAGCGGATGTTGGTATTTTTGAATTTACAGGCATTGAAACAATTGAGCATACATTCTATACAAGTGTTCCTTCTGTGGATGACAGTGTGCGTAAACAATATCTTGAAGAGGTTAAAGACGTTGTGAATCGTGCGTTCTAATAAAAAACTCCGGTTGTTAAAACCGGAGTTTTTTTATTTCATCATTAATTTCGGAATATATCTTTGAAGAATGCTTTCTAATTCATTCATATCTTCCTGTCTAATAAGTAAGTTCACATTGTCATTCATTTTTTCTCGCCCGCGATATAAAAATATATTTTCTTTTGGATTTTCCCATGTTGATGTTTTATAGCCTTTCAATTCTTCATATGAATAAAAGTTTAATCCATCTATTACACCTTTTTCATATATTTGTACACTTTTAATAAGGTGTATAGCTATTAAAGTCATAAAACAACTTGCTACAGCATAAATACCTAGCTGAATAAAAAACTGTTCAACTGTATCAATATCGCCACTTACGTACTGAGCATATATATACATACATTGTCCAATGAAATATGCTGGTCCAAGTAATGCAATCCAACGTCTTCTCACCCGAGGATACATTGCAATAAGTTTTCCTGCGCTTTTTTTCATTTCATTTATTTTATATATTTTCCATAGAACAAAGAACAAAACACATAATGTAAAAACAAGCATAATACATGACATCCAGTACATTCTTATCCCTCCCTTATATCAATACATTTAAATTTTACATTCTATATACCTATAGTACATATGCAATTATGCATAAAAAAACAGGTAACCTCTTCGGTTACCTGCATTTCATTACATCTTCTCAATCCACTCCGTCAAGTTATGCACAACTTGCGTTGGTTGTACTTCGTATTCTGTTAACTTCTCCACAGTTGTGACTCCAGTGTGGACAAGAAGGGTATGCATGCCAGCATTTATTCCTGCTAAAATGTCTGTATCGTAGTTATCCCCAACCATTAATGCTTCATTTTTTTCTATGCCAAGTACTTTTAAAGCTTGTTCCATAATGATTGATTCTGGTTTTCCGATAAAGATTGGATCCACACCTGTTGATACTGCTACAACTGATGTTAATGAGCCGTTACCTGGTAATAATCCGCGCTCAGTCGGAATGGCAATGTCTCCATTTGTGGAAATAAACGTTGCGCCGTTACGCACAGCAAGACATGCTTTTGCTAACTTTTCATATGTGATGTCACGATCTAAACCAACAACAACGAAATCAGGATTTTCATCCACAAGTTCAAATCCTTTTTCCACAAGTGCATCGTGTAAGCCTTCTTCACCAATCATATATACAGTTGCGTCTTGTTTACGTTCATAAATGAAGTTCGCAGTCGCCATACTCGTTGTGAATACTTGCTCTGCTTTCGCTGGAATATCGAAACGAACAAGTTTTTCTGCCACTTGTTCTGGTTTACGCGTTGAGTTATTCGTAACGAATAAATAAGGAATGCCGCGCTCTCCTAATGCTTTTACGAAGTCGCTCGCTTCTTCAATTTGTTCTTCTCCGCGATACATCGTACCGTCTAAGTCAATTAAGTAACCTTTATACATCGATTATGTCTCTCCTTCTATGCTAACGTTCTCACCTTATCATACCACTCTTATATTACCCGCTTTTTCCAAAGAAAAAAACGCTTTACCTAAAAGCGCCCCATAACGTTCATTTTTTCTCTTTTACTTGGTAAGAACAACTACAATCGCCCTCACACATGTTTGCTAACGTCTTTACATCTGCCCCTGCAAATAAACGCTTATACATTTCTTTTTCATCTTCGCATACTTGTGGGAATCTCTCTGCAATTTCTTTTAACGGACAGTTTTGTTTTTCAATTACGAAAGATTTCTCTCCATCTCTCTTTATTTGAACCATATAACCATTTTTCTCTTGCATAGCTGCTATCTCTTGCACTTTATATGCTAAATTCTTTTGATTACTCACTCTCTTTTGTAACTGTTCTTCCATTCGCTTCGTTCTCTCTTTTAAAATGTAACGAAGTATTTTTTCATCACCCATTCGAGCTAAATCTTCTAGCATATCAATCGCAAATTGCTTATACTCTTTCGGGAATGTATCTTCTCCCTTTTCACTTAATCCATACAAATAAGTTGGTCTTCCGACATGTTGCCTTACCATCTTAGAATAAATGAGTCCGTCTTTCTCAAGATTACTTAAATGTCTTCTGATTGCCATTTCTGTAATCTCTAAAACGTCAGCTAATTCAGCTACTGTGTGCTCTCCCTTTACTTTCAACAATTGTACGATCTCGTCTTTCGTAGTACGTGCTTCCCCCATACTTCACCCTTCTCCCTTTTCTTTCTCACATACAATATAAGATCCCCAAAAGGCATTCTCTGGGGATCTTATAAGCATAATTATTCTGGTACAAATGCAGATACAGGTCCTAATTCCTTTTCTAAATAACTGCGAATATTTGCTGGGTATTTTTCTACCACTGCAATATGTTTTTGAATCGTCTTATATAATTCATCATGATTCATTTGAATATAGTCTTGCGTAAGCATTTTTCGAAGAAGGATAATTTCTTTCATCCCTTGTCCATCTTCTTCACTTATCACTCGCTCGTCCATTAAAATATCAATAATATCTTCATAGCTTCCTGGATCGCGCATAATAAATCCATCAATCATCGCATTCCCGGCATCTAATACACAATCAATAATAAGATGGGCTATGCGCTCTAATGCGTAAAATTCAAACTCGGTTTCATATATCTTTTTCTCTTGAAATGTACTTGTTGCTCGTTCTAAACATACTAGCATTTGTTCTATTTTCTTTCTGTCTACAAAATACATGAATGTCACCTACCTGGAAATTAAAGCATTTACATTTTAATTGTAACGCTTTCTTCTGAAAAAATCGACAATTTTTCGAATTCACCTTTTCTCCGTTATTTGTTATAGTTATATTTGTATGATTTTTGAAATTGGAGGAATGGAATCTTGGAACGTGAACTCGCACTAGAAATTGTCCGTGTAACAGAAGCAGCAGCCTTAGCATCCGCACAGTGGATGGGCCGCGGAAAGAAAAATGAAGCAGATGATGCAGCAACTACAGCAATGCGTGATATGTTCGATTCAGTAAACATGGCAGGTACAGTTGTAATTGGTGAAGGAGAACTTGATGAAGCACCGATGTTGTATATTGGTGAAGAACTAGGAACAGGTAACGGTCCAGAAGTAGACATCGCCGTTGATCCATTAGAAGGTACAAACATCGTTGCAAAAGGTCTTGCAAATGCAATGGCAGTTATTGCAATCGCAGACAAAGGGAACCTTCTTCATGCTCCTGATATGTACATGGAAAAAATCGCGGTTGGTCCAAAAGCAGCTGGTAAAATTAGCTTAGATGATCCAATTGAAAAAACAATTGAAATTGTAGCAGAAGCTAACAATAAAAAGATTCGCGATCTAACAGTTATCGTTCAAGAACGTGAACGTCATCAAGATATTATTGACCGTGTTCGTGCAAAAGGTGCACGCGTAAAATTATTTGGTGACGGTGATGTTGGTGCGTCAATCGCAACAGCACTACCTGGAACGGGTATCGACTTATTCGTAGGTATTGGCGGAGCTCCAGAAGGTGTTATTTCTGCAGCAGCATTAAAGTGCCTTGAAGGTGAAATGCAAGCTCGTTTAGTTCCAATGAACGAAGAAGAAGAAGCTCGTTGTCGTGAAATGGGATTAGAAGATCCTCGTCAACTTCTTATGTTAGATGACTTAGTATCTGGGGATGATGCAATCTTCTCAGCAACTGGTGTATCTGCTGGTGAGTTATTAGACGGTGTTAAATTCCTTGGTGGAGATTTAGCTGAAACATACTCTATCGTAATGCGTTACAAAACAAGAACAGTACGATTCATTAAAACGCATCACCATTTAGATCATAAACCACACTTAAACTTAGATATTTAATAAAGGAGCCATGTGTATGGAAGAACGTTTCTTTCTGTACGACGATACTGTCGCTACAAAAACTCGTTTCGTTAGCTTTATGGGAGAAAATGAGCGTCACGATTTAGCGCTATTATACTCCGATCGTCATTATGGTAAAACAATTGTTCTTGATATGCAACGCAATAAATTTGCAATCATCGGTGCTGACGATTTAAACGAACCAGGCTACTTAGAGCACGCATTTTCTATGACTGAAGAAATTGCAGAAGAATTACGCTCATTTTTATTTGAACTTATATAATTTATCGTATGCACCAGCTATTTTAGCTGGTGTTTTCCATTTCAAGAATTTTGAATTTTCAATCTTCTGTGTTATAATTAAGAATAAATCTATTTGGATAGAAAGGACGTTATCTACGTATGCCAACATTTACTTTGTAATGGACCAGCAATTGGATAGCATTACTCTCAAAAAAGCACCATGCTTTTTCAAGGGAGTAGTCTGCCCATTCCCATTACAAAGGAACGTAACGCATCTGTAGTATGATGTTTACAGAGGTTCCTAAGGGAACCTCCTTTTATTTTTGTCTTTTTCTCATGTCTTCATACTACAAGACATCCAAATAGCTGTATTACGTTTCTTTGCCACTACTATAAGAGGTGAAGAAAAATGCAGAAAGTACAACTTTCTTGGAGTTTATATGAAAATGAGCAAAACACAATCGAAAAGTATTGTAAAAATTGCAGACGCACTACCTTATTTACTGACACGAATATTCGTAGGCATAACGCCAACGGAAAAAACATATACCGCTTTGCCATTTATAAATGTCCGAAAGATCATACGTGGAATCAAAAACTGCGTATTTATAAATCATTTACTGATCACGTTGAAACAGTCGATATGACGCAGCAAGATCAAGCCGAAACAACTACTATTTCTATTATGCAACATAAAGAAAACGGCATAGCTGAAATCACAATCGTATTAGACATCATTTTGGGTTCCCACCGAATAGATAAGGCCTTATCCACATATATTTCCGACTGGAGCCGTACACTCATTGTGGATAAAATTAAAAACGGGGATATTCAATTGAACGGACAACAAATGAAACCAAATACAATACTTTCTGAAGGCGATCATATCTCGATTTGTTTATAAATGAGAATATACAAAAAATCCTCTTACAATCGTAAGAGGATTTTTTTATTTCTTCATTTTTCGTAATACGAAATGTGCGCAACCGAAGTTACAGTACTCGTATAAATACTCCGTTAACGTACTAATTTTCGTATCATATGTCGCACGTTGGTTACTATCATCAAAGAATCCGCGCAATCTAAGTTGCTCATATCCCCAGTCTCCAACGATATAATCATATTTATTTAAAATTTCTGCATAGCGCTCTTTAAATGCTTCTTCACTAAAACCGTCACGAAAGTTTTTAATTACTTCGTACTGCACATTATTAATGCTCACCGTAGCATGAATCTCTTGCTTTTGCTCCATCATTAACTTCCTCTCTAAGCATTCTTCTTTTTATCGTATCACAAAGCATAACAACCAACAATTTCAAATACAAAAAATTGCAAATTAGTACATGCTATGGAGAAGGAGGTGATACATCGTGAAAAAACAAATTTTACTTTCCCTTCTCACTATTTCCTTATTTGCAGGCTGCCAATCAGCGAACAAAGCTGAAATGGAACGTGAAGAAGGAAGCCGTGTTCTTGTTTCCAATAAAAACGACATGTATCATACGGAAAATACAAATACACGGCTCACAAGAGTCGGCTATTCATCTAAACAAAAGCATGAAGTATCTAACAAACAAGTAGGAGCCATTAACCGTGAGAAAGTTGCTGAAATGATTACAAGTATGACAGTCAAACTTCCTGACGTTACAAACGCTGCTACGCTCGTTACCGATGATGAAGTATTTGTTGTATACCGTGCAAACACAACGGATCCAAAACTCGTAGCAGATCAAGTATATAGAGCTGCTTTGTCCATCGTCCCTCGCTATTATAAAGCATATGTATCAACAGACCAAAAGTTGATTTCCCAAATTCAAGGTCTTCAATCTGGCGCATTAAATGATACAGAATATACGCAAAGCCTCGATATACTAAAACGTGAAATGAGTAAAAATCCTCATTTGAACAATACGGGAGATCAGACTTTGAATGATATGATTAAAAAGTAAAACAGGTGGAGAAAATCTCCACCTGTTTTACTTTTTATTTTTTATTACGATCCGCATAAACCTCCATCGCATCACACATAAACTGAGCTAACCCCTCACCAAACTTATCGATATTTTTCATGAAGCGCTCATCAGCGACATACATTTGACCGAGTCCTTTAAAAGCATCTAATGAATATGCACCGAAGTTTTGCAAGTAATCGTACCACACTCCGATTGCTTCTTGTGCCTCTTTAGAATCTGGTGCTCCGTGTCTAAGCGCTGCTAAATTTCTATAAATAGCATTAAACTCCTCTTGGTTCTCTTTTGACATACCTTTTGCATATTCGTTCGCTTTATCTACAGCTGCGTCTCCCCATTTTTCCCGTGCTTCTTCTTCATATGGGTTATGGCTGAAATCGAATCCTTCAAATTTCTCTTTATTCGTCATTTCAATCTCTCCTTTTGTATGCTGAATTGTTTTATCAATCGTCGCAATCACCTTATCTAATCTAGCACGCTTTTCAAGAAGCATTTTCTTATGAAGCTGTAGTGCCTCTTCGCGATCAAATGATGGACTCATGATAATCTCTTTAATTTTTTTCAAAGGGAAGCCAAGCTCTTTAAAAAACAAAATTTGCTGCAATGTCTCTAAATTTTCATTGGAATACAGACGATATCCAGACTCTGTCGTCTCGTCTGGGGTTAACAACCCAATTTCATCGTAATGATGCAGTGTGCGCACACTAATTCCAACTAAATCAGCTACTTCTTTTACTCTCATTGTCATTTGTATCTCCCCCTTAATACATACGATAAAGTATGACGCAACGTTAGAGTCAATAAGTAAATTCATTTTATCTTAAAAAGTTTCATCTCTCCTATATTTCATGCATAATAGATATGTACATATATTAGAAAGCGGTGAAAGTATGGTTTCAAATACTGTAATTGCCAGCATCATCTTTCAACTCATTGTCTCGATTCTGGTCCCAATTATTGTACTCGTTTATTTCCGTAAAAAATATAATATGAGTTGGAAAGTGGTCGGCATTGGTGTTCTTATCTTTATCGGATTTACCCAAATTCTTGAAACACCATTCCACCTATTTATGCGCGGTAATCCAACAATCGCTCCATTTTTAGAAAATCCGTTTGTCTTCGCAATTTATGGCGGATTGACTGCTGGTATTTT
The DNA here is from genome assembly GCF_051916605.1 of Bacillus cereus group sp. MYBK195-1. Taxonomy (NCBI): domain Bacteria; kingdom Bacillati; phylum Bacillota; class Bacilli; order Caryophanales; family Bacillaceae; genus Bacillus; species Bacillus cereus group sp. MYBK195-1. The sequence goes on from NZ_JBQAGZ010000005.1 coordinate 46,861, forward strand.
TGAAGAATTAGGACGCTTCGTTGCCTTCTTCTTCTTACTAAAAAAATATCTAGAATATAAAGATGGCTTCGCTTATGGAATTGGTCACGGCGGAATTGAATCTATTTTAATTGGCGGTTTTTCTGCATTACAAGCATTAATCTTTGCTAATTCTATTAACGATGGTAGCTTCGCTCGACTGATTGAACAAAAACCCGAGCTGAGCATTTTACAGGACATGTTAATTCAGCAACCTGCCTACTTATACTTCCTTGGTAGCTTAGAAAGAATTATGGCACTCGTGCTTCAAATTGCCTTTACAATGCTTGTTTTATACGCAGTAAAACAGAAGAAATATATCTTCCTAGTATACGCTATACTATTCCACGCATTTGTAGACTTTTTCGCGGCACTTTACCAAACAAAAACAATCAATATCTTCGTTGCAGAAGGAATTACACTTCTTTGTACAATTGGCGCTGTCGTTCTTATTCGCAAAATGAAAGCGAAATTAATGAGTGTACAGGAGTAAAAAATAAACCACCGATTGGTGGTTTATTTTTTATGGATTGTCGCAATGATGATAGCTTTTTCCTTCTTGCAGCTCCCTCTTTGTTTCTGCATCTATAACGATATATTTATGAAACTCTTCTACTTCATTTTGAGAAAAGGAAGCAAAAAAATAAACTTGGCGATCAGGATGAACAAAAAAATCTTGAAGCATCACACTACTCCGACAACCCACGGCTGTTTTTTGTAGGAAAGAAAAGTCTTCATCGGGCACTTCTTTAAATAAGATTTTTTTTCGAACACTATATGCTGCATTATTGTATTCTTTATAGATTTTCTTATCTAACTGTTTATAAAAAATATCCTCACTCACAAATGACTTATTTCGATTGCTTGGATAATTTACTTTTTGATTCGACTCTGCATAAGTTGTGGACAAGTGTATAAAAAAACAAAGACTAACTAAAATACATATCATTTTATTCATGATTGCACCTCAAATGTTCATTATCCACATTACTTTTCCACATATTTAAATCCATATGCCGTTTTACAAGAAAAAGGAATTATTTCCACATTTGTCGAAGTATATAGCGTCAACTTGAAAGATGGGGATGAATTATGAAGAAAATTATTGTAATACGACATTGTTCAGCAACTGGGCAAAAACGTGATGCTGAATTAACGACCGATGGAAAAGACCAAGCAAATACCCTTGCTACATTCCTCTTAGAAAATCATCTACAAATCGATCATATTATTTCAAGCCCATTTGTCCGAGCTATCGATTCCATTCGGCCCTATGCGCTCCAAGCTAACTTATCTATCCAAGAAGATGAACGATTAACTGAACGCATATTGAGCAACGTTCCAATGGATGATTGGATGCAAAAACTAGAATCTACTTTTACAAATATAGATATTGCCTTTTCAGGCGGAGAGTCAACAAAACAAGCAACAGACCGTGCCATATCGCTTATTCAAGACGTTTTACAATTAAACCATACGACAACACTACTTGTTACACATGGCAATTTACTTACGCTCATTTTAAAGCATTTTGATCATACGATTGGCTTTAATGAATGGAGAACTTTAACGAATCCTGATATTTACGAAATTACAATCGACGAACAATGTATCATAAAACGCTTATGGGAAGCATCGTCCAAGTAATATCCCTTTCCAAAACATTCAGTTGACGCCACGAGAAGAAACTGTACTAATAATAGAAAGGGGTATCACTCCATATGTACGAAGATGTACTTGCTCTACTACATAAAACAAATGTTTCTTATGAAAAATTTGAACACGAACCAGTACTCGATTATGAGACAGATCGGATTGTACGTGAGAGACTCGGCTTACAAGGCACTCCAAGTAAAAGCTTATTTTTAAAATCAAAGTCTGGAGATTATTACGTATTTTTTACGTTAGAGGGCACAAGACTCAACCGGGGAGAAATGAAAGAACTAACAGGAGAACGGTTATCTCTCTGTTCTCCTGATGAACTGCGAGACAAAACTGGTTGTACGCCGGGATGTGTGGCTCCTTTCGGATATTCACACGATGTAACAATTATTGTGGATAACGCTATTTATACGTACGATAAAATTTTAATTACACCTGGTGTACCTGAATTTACAATTGAATTATCCACAGAAGAATTAAAAAAGATTTTATTAACATGTCCAAATACCGTTTTAGAGTATAAACAAAAAGAGAGCTAATCGTTAGCTCTCTTTTTTCATTATTTAGCTTCTGCTGTTTTTTCTTTTGCAGAACGTACTTGCTCGTCCGCATGGTAAGAAGAACGCACAAGTGGGCCAGCTTCACAGTGGCTAAATCCTTTGCTAAGTGCAATTTCTTTAAGCTCTGCAAATTCTGCTGGTGGGTAATATTTAAGAACTGGTAAATGCTTCTTAGATGGTTGTAGGTATTGCCCAAGAGTTAAAATATCCACATTGTTTGCACGTAAGTCATCCATTGCTTCAATTAAATCTTCTCTCGTTTCACCTAAGCCCACCATAATGCTCGATTTAGTTGGAATATCAGGCTGCATTTCTTTCGCTCGACGTAAAAACTCTAATGAACGTTCATATTTTGCTCTAGCGCGAACTCGGTCAGATAATCGACGTACTGTTTCAATGTTATGGTTTAAAATATCTGGTTTTGCATCCATTAACATTTTTAAGTTTTCTTCTACTCCACCCATATCAGATGGTAATACTTCGATAGACGTGAATGGATTTTTACGACGTACTGCTCGTACTGTTTCAGCAAAAACAGCTGCTCCCCCGTCCTTTAAATCATCACGTGCAACCGCTGTTATAACAACGTGCTTTAAGCCCATTTGTACTACTGAATCTGCCACGCGTTCTGGTTCTTGTAAATCAAGCTCAGTTGGTAAGCCTGTTTTAACCGCACAAAAACGACAAGCACGTGTACAAACCGCACCTAAAATCATAAATGTTGCTGTTTTTCTTACAGCCCAGCATTCATGAATATTCGGACATTTTGCTTCCTCACAAACGGTATGAAGATTTTTAGAACGCATCATTTTCTTTAAGCCTGTATAGTTTTCATTCGTGTTTAACTTAATTTTCAACCATTCGGGCTTGCGCTTATATTCTGTTTGTTTTGTCATGGTTATCAACTCCGCACAATATGAAATAGTTTACCGTGTTCGCTTCTTTCAATGTAACATATCTATTCTAACGTATGAAAGCGATTTGCTCAAATGAAGATTCTAAGATTTTTTCCAATCGTTCCCTATAATGAAATACTCCGTATATCCCACACTAAAAAGAGTGATGTTGTGAAAGGAGTCTATTTCATGCTTCGAAAAATTTCTCTTTTGCTTTCTATTTGTTTTCTTCTCCACCAAAACATCGCTTACGGTGAAGATAATCAGCAAAGCATATACGAAAAGCGCATGGCACTATATAAAGAAACCGAGCAGTCTTCAGGCATTCCATGGTATTACTTAGCTGCAATGGATCAATATGAAAGAAATATACGGAGCGTAAGAAAAGATATTCCGAAAAAACCAGATGCCATCATTTCCCTTTATTTCAAACCAGAAATATGGGCTGGACCTATTAATAGTAACGATACTCTCCCCCATACAATTTCTCTATTTGGCGGAATAGGTTTAGATGGTGACAAAGATGGATTTGCAAATGCAAATAGCGACCGTGATCTTCTGCATACCGCAGCGACTATTTTAAGGAAACAAGGAACGTCAGAAGACCGTATTAAAATTATGCTCTGGGAATATTATAAACGTGCCAAAACAGTTGATTTAATTAGCGAATACGCCCAAATTTATAAACATTATGGACGTATTAATTTAGAAGGAAATGCTTTTCCTCTTCCGATCCGTAGTGACCATAGCTACCGTAGTACTTTCGGCGCTGGAAGAAGTTTTGGCGGCAGAAGGATTCATGAAGGGACCGATATTTTTGCCGGATATGGCGTGCCAGTAAGATCGACTTGCTATGGCATTATTGAAACGAAAGGTTGGAACCGCCTTGGTGGATGGCGTATTGGTATTCGCGACCTTCATAACAATTACCATTATTACGCTCATTTAGGCGGGTTCTCAAAAGAAATACAGCTTGGACAAATTGTTGAGCCAGGGAAAGTAATCGGATTTGTTGGTAGCACTGGTTATGGACCTCCTGGTACAGCCGGAAAATTTCCGCCCCACTTACATTTTGGCATGTATAAAGACAATGGCTATACAGAATGGGCCTTCGATCCATACATGCATTTAAGCCTTTGGGAGCGCAAAGAACGAGCAAATACAAAACGATAACCGTAGCTGCATTGCTACGGTTATTTTTTATCCAGTAAAAGCCTGACTGAGCCGAGTTTCACTTTATTTACAACTAACTATCTGTTTTCTTTTTATCAGGTACAGCAACACTTCCGCTTCCATAATACGTAGGCACTTCCCCTTGAACGATACGCGTCGCAATCGGAACATTTTGTTTCACCTTTATCTCTTTCGTATGGAATGGAATAATCACTTGCAATGTTACTTCCATTTCCATAACAATTTGAATCGCTGTAGTATTAATCCCATGCGGCTCAATTTTTTGTTTAATATCTGTATTCACATGTCCAACTGGCGTGAAATGAATCGGAATATCTGGTCCTATATTACCAAGAAGTGCATTATCAGTTACACGCCCAAAAGGAACTGCCATAGTCGCGCCGTTTTTTTCAGAAATACCTAGCTCCTTCAACTTCCCTTGTTCTACTTGCTGTAAATATTTTTCTATGTACGTGGTCGTTGATGTTACGATTTCATTTACTTGCTTTGTATTTAAATTAATTGTGGATACTTTTCCGTTTTTATCATTCTGTACTTTCATTAATGAATCTACATCGAATCCTTCATTAATTCGATCCTTTACTGCCTTCGTCATAATTGCCGTCGCCATTTTATGTGTCTCTACTTCCCCATATTTAATTAAGGTCGGCTGAATATTATTATTCACAATCCACAACCCTTGCGTAAGTAATATAACAAAAAGAATAAACGACATAAGCAGTATATACCGAAAGGCAATAGGTCCCCTTCGAAACCGCGAGTTTTTCGAGCGAAATATACTCATAAAAAAACCTCCTTCTTATATCATTTCTATGCAAGAAGGAGGGACGATATATGCTTATCTCATTTTTAATAATGCTTCTTTTCCGATTGTGCCAGTCGTAATACCTAAAGCTTCGGCTTCAATCGTTACTGATTCTAGCGGTGCTTCAAGAAGTTGTTCAATCGTTCTTACACCAACCGCACGGCCAGCAATAATTCCTCGATCACCTAATTTCTCATTTAAAAGACCTACATCTAATGCACCACACATAATATATCCTTTATCGCTCATTACAGCTAGCAAATTCGTCTTTGGAAGTTTCACGCTAACTGCAATAAACGTATAATTATCAATTATAATTGGCTCCACATTAACCATAGTTCACACTCCTCTCTTTCTTATCTGTATGACAAGAGAAAAATGAGTGTTACAAGTTAACTAGCCTATAGTTTAACGGAAGATGTATAAGTTATTAACATATCTGTTAACACATCTCTAAGTAGTTCTGGCATATAATATTGTTTGTCAGAAAGTGTGGATAGCTCTGGGTATAAGTAGCCAAATGTAAACATATCAATCGTTCCTACTGTATATATACGATCTAATTCCAGCGATTCCCCGTTAATTAATACATCTTCGAGTAAAATTTTATTCCCGGGAATCGTATCTGGAATGACTTCTACACCAGCGTAAATCATTTTCCCCATCACTTTTCCCCGAAATCCGAATCCTTTCACCTCAAGATTCTCCATATTCGGCTTACGTGCTTTTAAAATAACTTCTCTTAATATCTTTCCTGGAACTTTCAAAGCACACGGATTAATTGGATGTGGACAAATTCTGTGAATATCTCCGCGCGTTACAACACCCTCTTCTAACCCTTCAAGAAGTACACCAGCGTTCACCATGCCAATCTCTGCATTGCACCATGTTTTCAGCGCACTTGCTAACATGTGAGAAAACGGCGTCTCCTGAAACCAATCAACCGGTAATGACTCTTTTAAATGAACGACAGACTCTGCCATTATATGCTCACTTTCTTCCTGCAGTATTTCAATTGTGGATAACGGCTCGCTATAAGCACCTAACCGTTCCGTCTTAATCGCTCTACCGTCTTTTTTCAGCAATTTCTTCGTCTCTATATCCACAGTAAGCTGCACGTGACCAACGTAACGTCCCCACTTTTCACAACAACAAAGTAAAGTATTATTCAGTAGAATACCACGCTCAAATAAATGATGCGTATGTGCTCCTAAAATAACATCTATATCATAATGCTCTGCCATATACTCATCCATACTTTTTCCAAGGTGGGAAAGGACAACCGTAATATGAGCCTCATCTTTCACTTCTTCTAAAATAGACTCTAAATGAATAATGGGATCTTCAATATGCCAATCGAGCATCTGATAAAACTCTGGATAAGCTACCGTTAATCCAATAAAAGCAATGGTAATCCCATCCGTCGTTGTATGCAATTTATAAGGCCTTGCCCATGACGGACGTACCCCTTCTTTTTCAAATAAATTTGCGACAAGTATTTCAAATCCAGCATCATCATAGAGCCGATTTAAATGCTCTTTCGCTAACGTAATGCCTTCATTATTTCCGATCGTTACATAATCATATAACGCCTCATTTAAAAGCTTCGTATTCCCAAGGCCATTTGTCGCTTCCGAAATACTATGAAAACGATCCACATGATCCCCGATATCAACTGTCAAGACGGTCTCTCCCGCTTCCTGTCTTCGCTTTTTCTCCCCTTGTACAAACCGAGAAATTTGCGGCCAATTTTCAAAATGACTATGTATATCGTTTGTATGATAAAGATGGATGATTGTTTCTTTATTTATATTCAGAGAAAAAACCTCCCCTCAGTTCCTTACTGCCATTTACGCTATGCGTACGCAATAATCCTGTAAATACTTTTCGTCTTTTCTTGCTATTTTACATTGTACTCGCATTGTGAGAAAAAGCAAAAGATTGTCCTTTTTATATGAGAAACTTTTGCTAATGCAGGAAAGAATTCCAGATAGTGGAGGGAGGGGTGGATTTGTCAAAAAGTTTAATAGAGAATTCAGTGGGTGGTTGTTCAAGTGGATTTGTCAGTATCTTTGTCTTAAACCTAGTCGTTCTCTGTTCTTATAAAATGTTTGGGGTATGTGAGGATTTTCTTTTGTCTTACTTTGTCGACAAATCGATATCCCTTGTCGAATCGTCGATATATTGAAATAATCGCTGATATATTCCGCGTTATGGTCGATATATTTGAAAAATCGCTGATATATTTAACTGAACACCCACCCGGGTACCCTCTCCCAAGCCAAGACAAATCCGCAAAACAAAAAAGCGCCCTGCACAGCAGGGCGCTTTCTTCATACATATATTATCCAGCTTTGCCTCCTAGACCCTCATGTCTAAGAACCTTCCGCACGAGAAGATAAAAAACATCTTCTGTGCGAAAGAACCTTAGTCAACGGGTCTGAACAGTCGGCTCCGCATTTCTATTTAACCAATAGAACCTTCCATCTCAAACTTGATTAGGCGGTTCATTTCAACTGCGTATTCCATTGGAAGTTCGCGAGTGAATGGTTCAATGAAGCCCATTACGATCATTTCTGTAGCTTCTTGCTCAGAAATACCACGGCTCATTAGGTAGAATAATTGTTCTTCTGATACTTTAGATACTTTCGCTTCGTGCTCAAGTGAAACGTAATCGTTTTTGATTTCGTTGTAAGGAATTGTATCAGATGTAGATTGGTTATCCATGATTAACGTGTCACACTCGATGTTAGAGCGAGAGTTTTTCGCTTTTGGTCCGAAGTGTACGATACCACGGTAAGTTACTTTACCACCATGCTTCGCAATCGATTTAGAAACGATTGTTGAAGACGTGTTTGGTGCTAAGTGAATCATTTTCGCACCAGCATCTTGGTGTTGGCCTTTACCAGCAATCGCGATAGATAATGTTAAACCACGAGCGCCTTCGCCTTTTAAGATAACTGCTGGGTATTTCATCGTTAATTTAGATCCGATGTTACCGTCAATCCATTCCATCGTTGCGTTTTCTTCACAAACCGCACGTTTTGTAACTAGGTTGTATACGTTGTTCGCCCAGTTTTGGATTGTTGTATAACGGCAATAAGCATCTTTTTTAATGATGATTTCTACTACCGCACTGTGAAGTGAGTTAGTAGTGTAAACAGGTGCTGTACAACCTTCTACGTAGTGTACGTGTGCGCCTTCGTCTACGATGATAAGCGTACGCTCGAATTGTCCCATATTTTCAGAGTTAATACGGAAATACGCTTGAAGTGGTGTATCAACTTTAACACCTTTTGGAACGTAGATGAATGATCCACCAGACCAAACTGCAGAGTTTAATGCAGAGAATTTGTTGTCTGTTGGTGGGATTACTTTTCCGAAATGTTCACGGAAAATATCTTCGTTCTCTTTTAATGCGCTATCTGTATCTTTGAAGACGATTCCTAGAGCTTCTAGGTCTTCTTTCATGTTGTGGTATACAACTTCAGATTCGTACTGTGCAGATACACCAGCTAAATATTTTTGCTCAGCTTCTGGAATACCTAATTTATCAAATGTTGCTTTAATTTCATCAGGTACTTCATCCCAAGACTTCTCAGATTTCTCAGATGGTTTTACGTAGTACGTAATTTCATCGAAATCTAAGTCATTTAAGTCGCCGCCCCATTGTGGCATTGGCATTTCGTAGAACTTATCCAGTGATTTTAAACGGAAGTCTAACATCCACTGTGGTTCTTCTTTCATACGTGAAATTTCTTCAACGATTTCTTTTGTTAAACCGCGTCCAGCACGGAAAATCGAAACGTCTTTGTCTTTGAAACCATATTTATAATCGCCGATATCTGGCAGTTGCTTCGCCATGTTGGTGTGTCCCTCCTTAGATAACCTCGTTTTTAGGAACCTTTAACATTACTTATCTTCGTTTAAGCCCTTTTCTAACGCTTTCCACGCTAATGTTGCACATTTAATACGTGCAGGGAACTTGCATACGCCTTGTAATGCTTCAATATCTCCTAAATCGATGCTGTCATCGTACTCTTTTCCTAGCATCATGTCAGAGAAAATTTTCGAAAGCTGAAGTGCTTCTTCAATTTTCTTACCTTTTACTGCTTGTGTCATCATTGAAGCTGAAGACATTGAGATTGAACATCCTTCGCCTTCAAACTTCGCCTCTTGCACAATACCTTCTTCTACTTTCATCGTAAGTTGAATACGATCGCCGCAAGTTGGATTGTTCAAGTTTACTGTAACACTATCTTCTAGCACGCCATTGTTACGAGGATTCTTATAATGATCCATAATAACTTGACGATATAACGTATCTAAATTATTAAATGACATTTGTGAAATACTCCTTTGTCTTGATTAGCGATTCAACAAATGTATCAATTTCTTCTTTTGTATTATATAAATAGAAGCTCGCACGTGCTGTTGAAGAAGCTTTTAGCCACTTCATAAGCGGTTGTGCACAGTGGTGTCCTGCGCGAACCGCAATACCTTCTACATCTAATACTGTCGCTACATCGTGAGGATGTACGTCTTCAATATTAAATGTAACAAGACCAGCGCGATGCTTTGGACCATAAATTGTAACGCCATCTACTTCTGATAGTCTTTCTAAAGCATATTGCGCTAATTCATGTTCATGCTTTTCAATATTATGAAGACCGATTTCTTCTAGGAAATCAATTGCCGCACCAAGTCCGATTGCATTACCGATAATCGGTGTACCTGCTTCGAACTTCCACGGAAGCTCTTTCCACGTAGATTCTTGTAAATCTACGAAATCAATCATTTCACCGCCAAATTCAATTGGCTCCATATTGTTCAGCAATTCTTTTTTACCATATAATACGCCGATGCCTGTAGGTCCACACATCTTATGAGCAGATAATGCGTAGAAATCACAGTTCAAATCTTGTACATCCACTTTCATATGAGGTGTACTTTGTGCACCGTCAACGACCATAATTGCGCCATTTTCGTGTGCGATTGCTCCGATTTCTTTTACAGGGTTAATCGTTCCAAGCACGTTTGAAACTTGCATAATAGAAACGATTTTTGTATTCGGTGTAACTGTTTGACGAACATCTTCTAAAGAAATTGTACCGTCTGGTTGAAGCGGAAGGTATTTTAAAGTTGCACCAGTTTTCTTCGCAACTTGTTGCCACGGAATGATGTTACTATGGTGCTCCATGTAAGAAATAACGATCTCATCGCCTTCTTTTACATTTTCAAGACCATAGCTAGCCGCTACTGTATTTAATGCAGTTGTCGTTCCGCGCGTGAAAATAATCTCTTCCATTGATTTCGCGTTAATAAACTTACGAACTTTCTCGCGTGCACCTTCATACGCGTCAGTAGCTTTCGTTCCGAGCGTATGAACACCGCGATGCACGTTAGAATTATATTCTTTATAGTAACGTTCTAACGTTTCAATGACTTGAATTGGTTTTTGAGAAGTTGCTGCACTATCGAAATAAACAAGTTGTTTGCCGTTCACTTTTTGATCAAGAATTGGAAACTGTTTGCGTATTTCATGAATATTCATTAGCGAACTTTCCTTTCAATTACCTCAACAAGCTGTGCCTTTACTCCTTCAATTGGAAGCTCATTAACTACAGGTGCTAAGAATCCATGGATGACTAAACGTTCTGCTTCGCGTTTTGGAATACCACGGCTCATCAAGTAGTATAGTTGGATTGGATCTACGCGACCTACTGAAGCTGCGTGACCCGCCATTACATCATCTTCGTCGATTAAAAGAATTGGGTTTGCATCACCGCGTGCTTTCTCATCTAACATAAGAACGCGAGAAGATTGTTGTGCATTTGATTTAGATGCACCGTGTTCAATTTTACCAATTCCGTTAAAGATAGATGTTGCACTATCTTTTTGTACACCGTGTTTTAAAATCCAACCTTCAGAATGTTTACCGAAGTGAACAACTTTAGTTGTAAAGTTTTGTGTTTGGTTACCACGGCCAATTGTTACTGTTTTCGTATCAGCATATGAACCGTCGCCCATTAAGTTTGTAACGTTCTCTGAAATTGTGTTTCCGTCATTCATAAGGCCTAGAGCCCAATCAATGCGGCCGTCGCGTCCTACAACGCCGCGGCGGTTAACGTAAGTTGTTACGTCTTTTGCTAATAGATCAACCGCACCGAATTTCACTTGTGCGCCTTGTTCCACGATTACTTCTGCTACGATATTTGCAATACCTTTAGCATTTTCATTTGCAACGTAGTTTTCTACATAAGTTGCAGTACTGTTCGCATCAGCTACGAATAATACGTGGTTATATACGTTAGCTTCTTCGCCGTCTACTAAGAATACAGCTTGAAGTGGAGTTTCAAGAACAACGTTTTTCGGAACATATATGAATGCACCGCCGTTGATTAATGCAGCATGAAGCGCAGTTAGACGATGCTCGTCTACTTTCACGCCGTCTTTCATTAAGTACTTTTGTACTAGTTCAGCATGCTCAGTTGCTGCTGTTACGATGTCTGTAAAAATAACACCTTTTTCTTTTGCTTCGTCTGCTAAAGAAACGAATGCAGTTGTACCAGTACGTTGCACTAATACGCTGTTATTTTCATCGATTAAGTTTTTCACTGCTTCTGGAAGTTCAGTTAAAGAACTTACAGGCTCTTGCTTAGCAGCGTCGCCTTTTCCGATAAAGTCCCATTTGTCAATTTTCGTTTTATCAGGCGTTGGCATTGGAAGTTCAGTTGCTTGTGCAAGAGCTTGTAAGCGGAACTCAGTCAACCAAGCAGCTTCGTTTACTTCGCTTGCGCGTTGACGGATTGTTTCTTGATCGAAAGGTAATGTACCGATTGTCATGTTTATGCTCCTCTCTTACGCTTCTTGCTCTGTTGTTTCGTCTTCAATACCTAATTCTTTTTTAATCCAGTCGTAACCTTCAGCTTCTAGACGTTGTGCAAGCTCAGGGCCACCAGATTTAACGATACGACCGTTCATCATAACGTGAACGAAGTCTGGAGTGATGTAGTTTAATAAACGTTGGTAATGCGTAATCATTAGGCAACCGAACTCTTCGCCGCGCATTTCGTTAATACCTTTAGATACAACTTTTAATGCATCGATATCAAGACCTGAGTCGATTTCATCTAAGATTGCGATTTTTGGCTCAATCATCATTAATTGAAGAATTTCGTTACGTTTTTTCTCTCCACCAGAGAAACCTTCGTTTAAGTAACGTTGTGCCATTTCTGGATCCATTTCTAGGAATTCCATGTTTTTATCTAATGTACGGATAAATTTCATAAGAGAAATTTCATCGCCTTCTTCACGACGTGCGTTAATTGCAGAACGTAAGAAGTCAGCGTTTGTTACTCCGCTAATTTCACTTGGATATTGCATTGCTAGGAATAGACCCGCTTGTGCGCGCTCATCTACTTCCATTTCTAATACATCTTCACCGTCGATGATGATGCTACCTTCTGTTACTTCATACTTTGGGTGACCCATAATTGCAGAAGATAAAGTTGATTTACCTGTTCCGTTAGGTCCCATAATTGCGTGGATTTCTCCACCTTTTACTTCAAGGTTTACACCCTTTAAAATTTCTTTGCCATCAATTGATACGTGTAAGTCTTTAACCGTTAATGTAGAACCAGCCATCTCAATACCTCCATTAATCCTATATATACATTTTAAAAATTCCTAAAACGTTCATATTCTCATTTTATTCTCATTCTAATTTTATATCAAATAAAATGATATCGCAAACGACGAAAAAAAGTAACCGTTTTTTCACAAATGTATATAAGTATTTCCTTTGCATCTTTCTATGATACACCTTTCTTCTTATTTATATAAAGAAAAAAGGACTGGTAATTTTCCAATCCTTTCCTTATAATTATTCACTTACCGGAAGTACAGCACCTTTATATTCTTTATTAATAAAATCTTGAATTTCTTTTGAATGTAGCACTTCTACTAGCTCTTTAATTTCTTTTTTCTTCTCATCACCTTTACGAACTGCAATGATGTTTGCATATGGAGAGTCTGCTCCTTCAATCGCAATTGCATCCTTTGTTGGATTTAATTTTGCATCAATTGCATAGTTTGAATTAATAAATAAAGCATCACCTTCATTAGTTTCATACAGCTTTGGTGACAATCCAGGCTCTACATCTGTTTTAAACTTTAAGTTTTTCGGATTTTCGACTACATCTTTTACTGTTGCCTTAACAACATCTACGCCATCTTTTAGTTTAATAACTCCTCCTTTTTGTAATAATGCGAGCATACGGCCACGCTCCGCTACGTTATTACTCATAATTACTGTTCCGCCATCTGGTAAGTCTTTTAAGCTTTTATATTTCTTAGAATAAATACCCATCGGCTCTAAATGGATTTTTCCTGCGTTTACAATTTTATATCCCTTTTCTTGAATTTCTTTATCTAAGTACGGAATATGCTGGAAGTAGTTCGCATCAATTTCTTTATCCGCTAACGCTTTATTTGGCAGTACATAATCCTGGAACTTTTTAATCTCTAACTTAATGCCTTTTTTCTCTAATATTGGCTGTGCCTTCTCTAGAATAACAGCGTGCGGCACGTTAGAGGCTCCAACAACAAGCTTATTCTCTTCTTTTCCTCCGCAAGCAGCTAATGTAAATACAGACAGCGCTGTAACAACTGACAATAGAATCTTTTTCATATGATGTCCCCTTCTCCCCTATAGTTATGTAGTTATAAAAAAGGCTGGCATACACCAGCCTTTTCAGCAATTATTCTTTTACAGGAACAACTGCCCCTTTATATTCTTTATTAATAAAGTCTTCGATTTCTTTAGAATGCAATACTTCTACAAGCTCTTTAATCGCCTTTTTATCTTTATCACCTTTACGAACCACTAATACGTTTGCGTACGGTGAATCATCACCTTCAATTGCAATTGCATCTTTTTCTGGATTTAATTTCGCATCAATTGCATAGTTTGAGTTAATTAAAACAGCGTCGCCTTCTTTATTGTTATACACTTGTGGTAACAAACCTGGCTCAATATCCGTTTTGAACTTTAAGTTTTTCGGGTTATCTGCAATATCTTTTGGAGTTGCACTAACTGGATCTACTCCGTCTTTAATTTTTAAAATGCCTTCTTTTTGTAAAATTGCTAAACCACGTCCATGGTCAGTAACGGAATTACTCATAATAATTGTCGCCCCGTCTGGAAGTTCTTTTAAGCTCTTATATTTTTGAGAGTATACACCAATTGGTTCAATATGAATTTTCCCTGCTATTTCAAAATCATATTTTTTATCTTTAATTTCTTTTTCTAAATACGGAATGTGCTGGAAGTAGTTTGCATCTAAATCCTTATCCGCTAACGATTTATTTGGCAACACGTAATCTTGGAATTTTTTCACTTCTAATTCAATTCCTTTTTTCTCAAGTAACGGTTTTGCTTTTTCTAAAATTTCAGCATGCGGTACGTTAGAAGCACCAACAACAAGTTTCTTTTCATCTTTATCTTTCCCGCCACAAGCAGCTAACCCAAAAATTGAAGTTGAAATAAGTGCCGTAAGTAATAATTTTTTCATTTAAAATATCCTCCCGTTTTTATTATCGTTTATCTATTCGAGTCGTTAAACTATCACCAATCCACTGGATTAAAAATACAACTAGTAATACACAAATTGTCGCAACGATTGTTACATCGTTATTCCCTCTCTGGAATCCTTCTAAATAAGCAAGTGTTCCAAGGCCACCAGCACCAACAACTCCGGCCATTGCTGTATAGCCTACTAAAGCAATTGTCGTAACCGTAATACCAGATACTAATGCTGGTAATGATTCTGGAATTAACACTTTCAAAATAATTGTGCTTGTTTTTGCTCCCATTGCTTTTGAAGCTTCAATTACACCTTTATCAATTTCGCGAAGTGCAATTTCAACCATTCTCGCATAGAATGGTGCCGCTCCAATAATTAAAGCCGGCAAAGCTGCACTTGCTCCAAGAATTGTTCCAAGAAGAATCTTTGTGAATGGGATTAATAAAATAATTAAAATGATGAACGGTATAGAGCGGAATATATTTACGAATGCTCCAATCACCGTATTAATTGATTTGTTTTCCCATAAATTATCTTTCGCTGTCATGAAGAGTAACAATCCTAAAATTAGTCCTAAAACAAATGTCGCAAGAGCTGCGATTGCCGTCATATATAACGTTTCACCAGTTGCTTCTAACATTTGATTCCAATCAACATTTGCGAGTAACTTATCCATGTGCAATCACCTCCAGCTCTACTTGATCTTGATGAATTCCTTCTATTGCTTGCTGGATCGCTGTTTCCTCACCATTTAAATGAACAACTAAACTACCGTAAGAACCGTTATTCGTTTGTGCAATATTTCCTTGCAAAATGCTAACTTCTATATCACTGCGTTGCATTAATCGTTGAAGCACTGGTCTTTCTACAGCCTCACCGATAAACTGCAAACGAATTACTTTTCCATCTGGATATTTTTCAATTAAACTTTCAATTGTTTCATTTGTATCTTCAGAATCTGTTAACTGCTGTACAAATCGTTTCGTAATATCTTGCTTCGGATTACGGAATACATCAAGTACTGGACCTGTTTCTACAATCTTTCCTCTCTCCATTACCGCTACTCGGTTACATATCTTTCGAATCACGTGCATCTCATGTGTAATGAGTACAATTGTTAAACCAAGGCGCTTATTAATGTCTAATAGTAAATCCAAAATTTGATCTGTCGTTTCTGGATCAAGAGCTGACGTTGCTTCATCACATAAAAGCACTTGTGGATTATTAGCTAAAGCTCTTGCAATCCCGACGCGTTGCTTTTGTCCTCCGCTCAGCTGAGATGGGTACGCGTCTCCTCTCCCTTCTAATCCAACGAGATGAATTAATTCATCAACACGTTTTCTTCTCTGCGCTTTATCAACACCTGCAATTTCAAGTGGAAACTCTATATTTTCACGTACAGTTCGTGACCAAAGTAAGTTAAAGTGCTGAAAAATCATTCCGATTTCTTGCCTTGCCTTACGAAGTTCACTTCCTGTAATTGCTGATATAACACGATTCGCAATTGTAATTTGGCCAGAAGTCGGTTTCTCTAACTGATTAAACAATCTGATTAAAGAACTTTTTCCAGCGCCACTATATCCGATAACACCAAAGATTTCACCTTTGTCTATTTTTAAATTGGCGTTATCTACAGCAGTGACATCACCGCTTTTCGCCTTATATATTTTCTTTACGTTCTCTAATAGAATCATGATGTTCACCCCTTTTTTAAATAAAAAGCGCAAGCGGCTCGTTTAGAACAAGAGGACGCCCGAATCCCTGACGTAGAGGCGCTTTTTGCCTCATACGAAGGGATGAAACGACCGACTGTTCTAGCCGCTGGAGCTAGATTTCATAAAGATTTTAGGTCGACTCCGCAATTTTTTATGTTTAATGCGTGTAGTCCACCGTTATCACTACCTTTATTATTTGAATGTCCTCCACATTCAAACAATAAAAAAACCTTTCTGCTTTAGAGAAGCAGAAAGGTTTATATGCGTATATAACAACATTATCCCTCTCTCTCATCTCTCAAAGCATTCGCTTTGCAGGAATTGGCACCATTTCAACATAAGTTGACGGTTGCCGGGCTTCACAGGGCACAGTCCCTCCACCTCTCTTGATAAGAGAAATCAGATTCAATTTTCGTCTGATTTGAAATTTATTAAATTGTCTATATTTTATGACTTGAATTGTATCAATATACACTCACCATGTCAACAGAAATTTTCGTAAAAAATGAAACTTCAGAATTTTAAGCACCTACTGACATCGGTTTACATATATGAAACATCGATTCCACTAATAACATCGTTCGATACGTTCCCGAATATTGTACACGTCCATCGTTCATTAACATTTGCAATCGTACATTTCCATTCACCAATTGTTCTATATCCTTTTCATCTAAGCAAATGATTTGTTCCGTTCCTCTTTCCTCATGTACCAGCTCTATATAATCTCTTGAAATTTGTAACGAACAACTTTCATCTCCAAAACGAAAATTAACAGTTTTTTCCTCTTGTCTTAAAAGCGGTTCTAAATGATATTGACCATTAGCGTAATTTACAAATGATTGAAGCAAAGAATATAATCTCATCCTAAATCACATCCTTCATATCACTTTCTATTACATACCATTCCCTCTCACTAAAGAGCAATCCTGTTATTTTCGCTCGACAAATACTGTATCCACCCTGCATCTCGACATATTTCCCAAGAAATATGTCGAGGCGGCAAAAATTTTGCCGCCTACTTTAATTCCGTATATAAATATTCAACCGAATGAAATGCGTATATCTTCTTCATCAGTGTCCCATTTTCAAAAACAAGTAAACAAGGTACACTTTCAATCTCATACTCTTTCGCTAAATACGGAGCATAATTTAAATCTAACATCCCAATTTTGAGGCCTTCAATTGTCATCTCAACGACTGTTAACATCTTTTTTGCTAATTGGCATGTTCCACACATTGGAGTATATACATATAATACTGTTTTTTCTTCGTTCTCTATTAGGGCTGTAGCTTCGGCTCCTGTCCAATCAATCACTTCTATCATTCCTTACCGTAAATATTCTGTATAAACGTCAATGTCGGCTCCCCATAATACATTTGCTAAGTGTGTAGATGGCGCAGTTGCCACTTCTCGGTACGAGCGATCAATATAGATATGCTCGGCTTGCGGAAATTCTTTTCGAAATTGTTTCCTTAACTTTTCTCCAGCAGCATCAGCATCCACTAGCACATACACTTCCTTATCAAAAAACTGATCAACGAGCTCATCCATTTTCGACAAACCAATTGTACCATTTGTACAAACAATTTCCACCGGTTCACGAATAATAGATTCAATCTTTCTTCTATCTGATGTACCTTCTACAATAATGACTTTTTCTACATAAATCATATGTCATCACCCGATCACCATATACTATATAACATTGAACTTAGTATATAGTATATTCGTTATTTTCATGTTGTTTCCTGTTTATTTTTGCAAAAGAAAAGCGGAAGCGGATCATTCAGATTGTGAGGGGGATGGAGCTTCTGACGTAAAGGCGCTTTTGGCCTTGCAGGAAGAAGCGAAGCCACCGAACAATCTAGCCGCTAGAGCTGGATCATAAAGAAAAGCAGAACCGACTGTTTAGCCCTGTTGGCTAAGGTTCTTTCGTACAGAAGACGCTTTTTGTCTTCTTCGTACGGAAGGTTCTTAGACATGAAGGGCTAGGAGGTGGAGCTGGACAATGAAAAGCGCAAGCGGCTCGTTTAGATTGTGAAGACTTATGAAACCTTACCACAAAACAGTTTTTCTCATAATAGCTTATTTATTTACATATAACTTGAATTTCATTATTTCACACAAAATAAAAAAGGACAGCACAAAGGCTGTCCTTTAGTCGACTATAATTAGTCTTGGTTTGTCATTTCTGCATATTTTTCTGCAGTTAATAACTTCTCAACTTGGCTTGCATCAGAAAGTTCAACTTTAACCATCCATGCACCCTCGTATGGAGATTCGTTAACAAGTTCTGGTTGGTCACTTAATTCTTCGTTTACTGCTACAACTTTACCGCTTACAGGTGCGTATAACTCAGAAACTGTTTTAACAGATTCTACGCTTCCGAATGGCTCGTCAGCTTCGATTGTTGCACCTACTTCAGGAAGTTCAACGAATACGATATCGCCTAGCTCACCTTGTGCAAAGTGAGTGATACCGATAACAACTTCATTACCTTCAGTTTTTACCCATTCGTGTTCTTCAGAGTAACGTAAATTATTTGGAATGCTCATGACTGTACCTCCAGTGAATGTATTAATTATGTAAAAATACCTTATTGGTACTTTTTCCACACACTTTCAAACTGCTCTTTGTTAAAACCAAGTGTTACATTCGTTCCATCTGTTACAATTGGACGTTTAATCAACATGCCATCAGATGCTAAAAGCTCATACATTTCGTCTTCGCTTGCATCTTTCAACTTATCTTTTAGACCAAGTTCACGGTAACGCATTCCACTTGTATTAAAGAATTTTTTTAATGGTAATTCACTTTTTTCATGTAAATTACGTAAATCTTCTTTTGATGGTGGATTTTCAACAATATGAATCATCTCATATGCTACATCGTTTGCCTCAAACCATTTCTTTGCCTTTTGACATGTGCCACACTTTGGATATGAATAAAATGTTACTGTCATAAATTCACCTACTTTTTTACTAACCTTTACCTTTATCATATAGAAAACGTTTTATTATTTCAAACCATTATTCGCTAAACTTTTACTTATTTCGTGATAATTTTTAATAATCCTGCGAATTTTTCTTATTTTTCCGCCATTTGTTAAGAAAAAAATAAATATATAAATTTTTTAGATTCTGCACCAAACATATATCTTAAACAAGCGTTTGATTAATTCTCCATTTTTCTTTCTTAACCTTTGAACTACAGGAGTTTCTTCCTACCGAACATACAGCTTAAACAAACGTTTGATTAATTCTCCATTTCTCTTTGTTAACCCTTGAGTTACATCGGTTTCTTCCTACCGAACATACAGCTTAAACAAACGTTTATTTAAAAAAATAAGAAGCCTCTTTTACAGGCTCCTTCATCATCTATTCAAATAATCTGCAATTGTTTGAAATACTACGATATACATATTATGAATACTTTCTTCTGTGTTTCCACCATTTGATAAACCAATTGCCCATTGTTGCCCTTCACCACTTCCGATATTCGCAAAACCTTGCGTATACATCGCATTTACATCTTTTCGTGCACTGTTATACTCTATCCCTTTTGTAATAAAAATTGAATATGATTTATCTTGTAAACCGATAAAAAACACTGGTTTCTTTAGCGATGAAAATACATTTTTATACTGCTCTGTTGAGGCTTCTTGAAAGTGATCTTTCATTATTAGAAAACCATCCACTTCCTTAGATTTCTTTTCCAGTGCCTCTAACTTCATTTCCTCAAACTTTACATTCCTAAACGTATCTTTCGGCTTTTCTCCAACAACT
The DNA here is from genome assembly GCF_051916605.1 of Bacillus cereus group sp. MYBK195-1. Classification (NCBI taxonomy): domain Bacteria; kingdom Bacillati; phylum Bacillota; class Bacilli; order Caryophanales; family Bacillaceae; genus Bacillus; species Bacillus cereus group sp. MYBK195-1. Next base: position 67,087 of record NZ_JBQAGZ010000005.1, read on the forward strand.
CCAATTACGAGTGCTCTTCCGTTATATTCTAATTTCTCTCCTTCTTTATCCTTTGCACACCCAGCACCGACTAGGCATATCAATATAAAAAATAAGAAATACGATAAACGCTTCATTTAGCACCCTCCCCTTCTTTTTAGTCAAGTGACAAAAACGTAAGGTTAATTCAAGAAAATGTAAGTAAAATCGATAGCCCAATTCACGTTTCTATATTATAATCAATTGAATTTACTTACATTACTAAACATAGGAGATCAACATGAAGAAATTTAAACTTTCATCTTTTCTTCCGTTAAGTTATATACTTCTACTCGTACTCGTAAGTCCCCTTTACGACGTATTAAATAAATCGACTGTTCACGCAGTAGACGTTACAACTGTAGTAGATGATTGGATTCCATTTGTAAAAGCATTTATTATTCCTTATTTACTTTGGTTTCCATACTTATACGGCGCACTTATTTATTACTGCTTTGCAGACCGAAAGCAATATTATGTCACTTTAAGTAGTATTATTTTTGGAAAGCTTGCTTGTTTTTCTATTTATTATTTTTGGCAAACAACTGTACCGCGTCCGACTGTCGTTGGGACAGATGTATTTTCTGAACTAGTTCGCTATATTTATAGTATCGATCAACCTGTAAACTGTTTTCCTAGCATTCACGTTCTTACTACATTTGTAATTATGTTAGCTGCCTTTAAGCGTAGAGAACAGCATGCTTTTGAATATTACATCCTTACTTTCTTCGGTACACTTATTATTTTATCAACGCTATTTACGAAGCAGCATGCCTTTGTAGATGCCATTTCTGGAATGACGCTTGCAAGTATACTTTACTTCGGCGTTCAGCTCTTATTGGCCAAAGAACCGATAAGAGTTCCAGTAAAACAAAATCATAGAATGTAGCATGACAAAAAAGCAGACTGTGGCTTCTCAGTCTGCTTTTATCTATTAGTAAGGAGATTTTCAACTTAAGATTGCGGTACAGTCATATCACCAGAGTGAATACGACCTGCTTTTTTAAGAGCAATGTAAAGTATATAAGAAACAGCTACTGGAATGACGATATAAGTAATTACCATCGCCGGGAGAACTTCCCACCCTTGGCTGGAAATTAAATTAATTGGTGCGATAAGAGAACTTAATCCAAGACCTGCAATTTCCTTTCCTGCTTCCAGTTGGAAAATTAATGCTGATACTGGACCGACTATAGCACTGGCGACGACAGTTGGAACGAGAATCATTGGGTTTTTAGTGATATTTGGCAACTGTACTTTCGGAGTACAAAGTGCTTGAGCTAATATGCCACCTAAATTGTTTTCTTTCGCTGAGATGACAGAGAATCCGATAAACTGAGCGACGCATCCGGCAAGAGCAGCACCACCTGCAACACCGTCTAAGCTAAGTGCAATTGCTAACGCAGCTGATGAAGCTGGAGAGATAAGTAATAGCCCCCAAACTACTGCAATGACGATAGAAGCGATAAACGGGCTACCAGCCGAGCTATCTTTAATAAACGCTCCAACTGCATTTAAAACAGGAGTAATATTATGAGATAACCAAATACCAACTAAACCAGAACCTAATATTGCTGCAAATGGAACGAGCATCATATCTAACGCAGTTTTTCCGCTTAAACGTTTACCAATATATACAGCTAAAGTTGCTGTTAATAATGCACCGATTGGCTCACCTGTTTTAATAATTAGACCAGCTTCAGTAATTGAAATGGATCCGGCACCAATTGCTCCGGCTACCATCGCCGAGAAGATTACAAGACCGTTTGCACCGAGCATAAAAGCAATGCCGGCACCAATCGCCGGTGCCATAAGGGATTTTGCAACAACTCCGATTGTAATAAGTAATGGTATATCAACAATTCTTCCTATATTTTCGATCAGTAAACCAATTCCGAGGGATACGAAAATACCTTGTGCGATTCCAGCAGATGCTTTAAATACACGAGACATTATATATTCCTTCATTCGTTTCACCTTCTTCTATAAGTTAGTAACCAATTGTTTTCATATAATCACGTAAAATATCGTTTGATTTTGCGAATCGAGATTCTTCATCCTCTGTTAAATTGAGTTCTACAACTTCTCTTATACCGTCTCTAGTAATAATAGCGGGTACTCCTGTACAAATATCATATTCACCGTACTCACCATCTAAAATGGCTGATACAGCGATAACACGGTGATCATCATTAAAGATTGAACTCGCAATATATGCTAGAGAATTTCCAATTCCGTAATAAGTAGTACCTTTTCGTTTATAAATTTCCCAGCCAGCTTTTGCAGTCTTCTCAACAATTTCATCTAAATCTATTTCACCAAATCGTTCTTTTTGTTCTTCTAAAATTTGCAGAACTGGCTTTCCACCAACAGTTACATGAGACCAAGCAACCATTTGAGAATCACCATGTTCTCCTAATGAATACCCATGGATACTACGAGGGTCTACATGTAGCATTTCAGATAAAATTGTTCTTAAGCGAGAAGAATCTAGTGATGTACCAGTACCGATTACGCGATTTCTAGGTAATCCAGATAATTTCCACACTTCATATGTAATAATATCAACTGGGTTCGATGCAAGTAAGAAAATACCATCAAATCCACTTTCCATTACGCCGCCAACAACACTTTCCATAATCTTCGCACTCGCTCCTAAAGTATCTAAGCGACTTTGTCCAGGTTTTGGTGCTGGCCCTGCTGTAATAATAACAATGTCCATATCTTTGCAGTCTTCATAGCTTCCTGCATATACTTTTGTTCTTGTATTTGTAAAGTTAATGCAATGTGATAAATCCATTGCTTCCCCAACTGCACGTTCATGATTTATATCAATTAATAATAGCTCTTCGCAAATTCCTTGATTTACAATGGAATACGCACAACTGGATCCAACTAATCCAGTACCGATAATTGCAATTTTTCTTGTATGTCTTTTCATAGCAATCTCTCCTAATTGATCATATAATCTATTTCTTTTGCTCTTTACACTCCTAATTATAGAGGTTCCCACGATAGAAACCATGGATACTTTGTGAAATATTGAACAAATTATTTGTCCTTTTTGTGAATTGTTATATTCCATTTTCGTCATATTTGTTACAACTGGAAAAATATTTATTTTATATTTATTGACATGCTCAAAACAAAAAACGAGCGACTTCATTCGCCCGTTTTTTGTCATCCCGTTATTCCGCACTTAATTGACTTTTTAATTGCTGCACAATCATTGGATTCGCAGGTGCTGCCGGTTTGTAATAACTTTTTTGCTTTGCGTACTCATACATATTACGTTGGCGCATCTCATCTTGATTACGAATTTGAATTAACGTTTGATGTAACTGCTCATTATCAGACTGAGCAATATAATTTGCATAGCTTGTTAAACTTGCATTTAATCCTGCTAAATAATCATTTACCATATCTTTTTCATTCATGTTCTGCTTCCTCCTATCCTAAAAAAGTCATTAATTGTTGCTTCGTATTTCGTGCATCTTGTGCATCCTTTTGTAGCATTTGTTTCAGTTGTGGATCTGTACACGTTTGTGCATACTGCTCCAACTTGTTAATAATTGTTGCATGTCCACCAATTAAATGACGTAAGTTTTCTACTTCAAGCTCTGTTAAATTTTGCATGGAATACTCCTACCTTTCTTTATTCGTTCACTGTTAGTATTTAGCTATTTTTTGATTGTATACATGAATTAACTTTTTCACGTGTATACAAAATAAAAGATGAATAGCTAAGCCATTCATCTTTTATACTGGTTATGTATTTATTTTTATAGAGATACAATCATACTTATACTCACAAGTAAGTTCCATACAATGTGTAAAATAATACTAGGTATAATAGATTGCGTCTTTTTGTATAACATTGCAAATACCATTCCCATAATCGTTGCTGTAATTAGAAGACCTCCATGAAGAATTCCAAAAATGAAGGAAGAAATAATGATACTAACTAAAAAATTATACCTCTTTTCTAAAAATCGATATAAAATACCTCGAAATAGAATTTCTTCTTTAACCGGTGTAATGATAGCAACACTTAACACATATATAATACTTTGTATGCTATTTTGAAGCCTTAAACTCCCTAATTGTTCCTTTTGTTCTGCTGCACTTTCAAAACTAAACACATGTAACATTAAATATTGTGATACTGCAATGATAATAAAACCAATTAATAGATATAAATATGTCTTCCCATTCTTCAAAACGGATACATCCCAAATGTATTTAATAAAATGAAGAACTGGTTTATAAGCTAATAAAACGATAGCAACAACAATTGCATCGAATAAGAGTAAGTAATATCCTTCTAATTTAGTACTTAATGCTTCTTCTCCATAAATCTCAAAGGCTAAACCAAGAAATAATCCTCCTAGGAGTGAAATCCCTATAATCATTGCTATCATTACAAATAGATTTTTATATGTTATATTCTCGATTTTTCTTTCCACACTATACGCTTCTAACACTGTTTTACCCACAGTATCCCTCCAGTTATTCTCATTTATCTCATTAAAATCCTTTAATTTAAATATAAATATAATATAATATAACGAATTTTACAAAAAGAATAATATGCAATTTTACATATTATGAAAACTTTATATTTTATAGTTTTAGGAATAGAATTGCTATGCAATAATTATTATATGAAATTTCAAAAAATACTCCCTATCCACTATAACCCTCGCATCATATAAAACTTATTAGTTAAAGGAGCAATGAACATGAAAACACATGACTTCCTTACAGAAATCCAGAAGGGCTCTGAGCCTAGTCCATATCAAGATCCTATTGCTTTTATTTTCGTTTGCCTTTCCGTAGCTATATACACATTTTTCAAACCTGCTAAATAATATCATGTAATGAGAAAAAGCCTACCGCTCTTTTCGAATCATATGCACTAAAAAACCTTAGAATCACTTCTAAGGTTTTTGTTTGCCTCGCTTCTTATTCACGTAACCCTTTAATAAACGTTTCCAATAATACATGTAAACTTGTATCCAGATCTAACGGCAAACCAAATCCGCCTTGCTGTTCAATCGAAGCAAATCCATGACAAATACTTCTGAATCCGCGTGTCGCATGAAGTGCATTCTCTCCTTCTAAGCCATACTGTTGTAATACTTGAAGACAAAGCTTTACAATTCCGTCACCTGCTTTTCTTACTTCTTCATCTCGTAAAAAAGTTGCTTCATATAGTCCAGGATGTTTTCGGACAAATGCTACATACGCTTCTCCTAATGCATGAATTGCCTCATCCATACGTTTATCCTCGGCCGCTTCTTCCAGTTTGTTATGCAGCTGTTTGATTCCGTAAATACCAAGATTTTTCCGTACATCTTGTAACCCTTTTACATGATTATATAGTGAGGGCGAACGTATCCCTAACCTTTGCGCTAATGAAGCTAATGTCACTTCTTGTATTCCATTTGCATCTGCAATTTCTGCAGCTGTTTCTACAATTTTCTGTAATGTAAGTCCGATTCTCGGTGACATAAATTAACCCTCTTTCTTACTTTCTATATTCCGTTTCGCTTCCTTAATAGCAAGCTCTATGGCAGTGCCTGGATTCTTTATCATTTTCCCATGTCCTGCCGCAAGCAAGGAAGGCTCATATTCGCTTAACTTCTCTGCACTTTGTACTGATATTTCTTTACTCCACGTTGCCATCGCAGGAAACGGAAACCAAAATTTCATTTGTCCCGAAACAGCCATACCTCCTCTTGTTTGAAATGCATCCCCAACAATAAGAGCTTTATTTCGTACATCAAGAAACGACATGGATCCTGGCGTATGTCCCGGTGTCATAATCGCAAGAAGCGATCCAACTCGGTCGCCATCTTCTAATAAAACATCAGGTACCGTTTTTACCTTTTTAGGTACACCGCCTTTTATCGGTATATTTGGTTCATCCTTTTGTAACGTCGTATCTCCTTCTAACAGCTTTGCGTCCCGCTTAGAAATATAGACTGGAACATGAGGGAGTACTTCCTTTAATGCGTCTAATGCACCTATGTGATCATCATGCGCATGTGTTAATACAATCTTAGTAATTCGTTTTCCTATTTTCTCAGCCGCCTGTAAAATACTTTTTGCGCTATATGGCAAAGCCGCATCAATTAAAGTTAAACCATCTTCTTCCTCCACAAAGTAACAATTCACAGGAAACACTCTTGGCAAAAATGACAATTGATATACCGTTTGTTCATGTATCATTCTCATATTTCCATCTCCCTTTTCACGAAAACTAATACTATTAGTTTTATTATACTAATGTCATTAGTTTTATGTCACTAAAAATTTCATTTTTTCCAAAAAAAAAGAAAAGCAGCCGTTTATACGACTACTTTTCTGTACAGCTATTAAACTGTGTAACGCTCATCTTCTAAAATTTTCGCAGCGATTTCACGTTTCTTCGGAATTACGTTAAGTGGTGTGTGGCGAGTTAATTTACGTAATGATGATAACATCATGCGCAGCATGTCGCCGTTTTCAACTGCGATAAGTGTTTCTTTCGCATCTGCTTCAATTTCGTTGAATGCTTCTTGGCAGAATACTTCAGTGTATAACACTTTTTGTTTATTCTTTTCAAGACCAGTTGTTTTGATCGCTTTTTCTGTACGAAGAACAGCTGATTCCATTGCGTATAGGTTGCTTACGATGTCAGCGATATTCACAAGAATTTCTTGCTCTTTATCTAATGCTTTACCATATTTTTGAGCTGCTAATCCAGCTACCATTAAGCCGATTTTCTTCGCGTTACTTACTAAATATTTTTGAAGTGCTAATGGCTCATCACCCACTTCTTCTGGCATCATCATCATTAACTCTTCTTGTAATTTTTGTGCTTTTTGAAGAAGTGGTAATTCACCTTTCATCGCTTTACGTAAGAACGTACCTGGTACGATTAGGCGGTTAATTTCGTTCGTTCCTTCAAAAATACGGTTAATACGAGAATCACGGTACATTCTTTCAATCTCGTATTCTGCCATAAATCCGTAACCACCGTGAATTTGAACACCTTCATCTACTGTATAGTCTAATACTTCAGAACCGAATACTTTGTTTAAAGAGCACTCGATTGCATATTCAGCGATAGAAGCTGCTACTGCTTTACCGTCTTTTACTTCTTCTTCAGATAATGTGCTCATGCGGCTTTCGAATAAACCTACTGTACGATATACAGAGCTTTCAGCTGCATATGTTTTTGCTGCCATATTCGCAAGTTTCTCTTGAATTAATGGGAAGCGAGCGATTGGTTGTTTGAACTGTTGACGTTGGTTTGCATATTGTGCTGAAATTTCTACTGCACGTTTCGCAGATCCAACTGTACCAACACCTAATTTATAACGACCGATATTTAAAATGTTGAATGCGATAATATGACCTTTACCGATTTCACCAAGTAAGTTTTCTTTCGGTACTAACGCATCTTCTAAAATTAACGTACGAGTTGAAGAACATTTAATACCCATTTTCTTTTCTTCTGGGCTTGTAGATACGCCAGCGTAGTCTTTCTCTACAATAAATGCTGAGAAGTGCTCGCCATCTATTTTTGCATATACAACGAATACGTCAGCGAATGCAGAGTTTGTAATCCATTGTTTTTCACCGTTTAATACGTAATGTGTACCTTCTGCATTTAAACGTGCAGTTGTTTTTGCGCCTAATGCGTCAGATCCTGAACCTGGCTCTGTTAATGCGTATGCAGCTAATTTTTCACCAGTTGCAAGTAATGGTAAATACTTTTTCTTTTGCTCTTCGTTACCGAATAATACGATTGGTAAAGATCCGATACCTACGTGAGCACCGTGAGTAATTGCAAAACCACCAGCGCGAGAGAATTTCTCTGCGATTAACGCTGAGCTTACTTTATCAAGACCAATTCCGCCGTACTCTTCTGGTACGTCAGCGCCTAATAAACCAAGTTCTCCAGCTTCTTTTAAAAGACGAACTGAACGATCAAACTCATGTTGCTCTAAATATTCAAGCTCTGGAAGAACTTCATTTACGATAAAGTCCTCTGTCGTTTTAGCAATCATTTTATGCTCAGATGAAAAATCTTCTGGCGTAAACACTTGATCAATCGTAATCTCATCTACTAAAAAGCTACCGCCTTTAACCGCATTTCCTACTGTTTTTCCCATGAAAATTTCCTCCTTCATATTTTCATGAGCCGCTTCTCTCTTTTTGAAAGAAGCTAGCTCTCCCTTTTTTTATAAACCTTTGTTGCTTCCATTTTTTTTATAATCCAGTTCCAGCGGCTAGAATGTTCGGTGGCTTCGCTTCTTCCTGCGAGGCAAAGAACGCCTCTACGTCTGAAGCTCCATCCCCCTCACATTCTGAACGAGCCGCTTCCACTTTTTTTCATAATCCAGTTCCAGTGGCTAAAACAGTCGGTCGTTTCACCCCTTCCTGTGAGGCAAAAAGTGCCTCTTCGTCAAGGCTTCCAACGCCCTCCTGTTCTGAGCAAGCCACCTGCACTTTTTTTATAGTAATTCAAATACTCCCGCTGCTCCCATTCCGCCGCCGATACACATTGTTACGATACCGAATTGTTCGTTGCGGCGTTTCATTTCGTGAATAAGAGATAGTGTTAGTTTTGCTCCTGTACAGCCAAGTGGATGTCCAAGTGCGATTGCACCGCCGTTTACGTTTACTTTTTCTTCATCTAAACCAAGTTCACGAATAACTTGGATTGATTGTGAAGCGAATGCTTCATTTAGTTCGAATAGGCCGATATCAGATAGCTCTAAACCAGCTAGTTTTAACGCTTTCGGAATTGCAGCGATTGGACCGATTCCCATTACTTCTGGTGGTACGCCAGCTACTGCAAATGAACGGAATTTCGCGAGTGGCTTCATGCCATCGCTCACTGCTTTTTCGCGATCCATTAATAGTACAGATGCTGCACCATCACTCATTTGTGAAGAGTTACCAGCTGTTACAGAACCGCGAACGTTAAATGCTGGACGTAATTTCCCTAAAATGTCTAGCGTTGTCTCTGCTCTTACACCTTCGTCTTGTGCGAAAGTGATTGTTTCTTCTTGCAGTTTATTGTTTGATCCAACCGAGCGTAACGTCACATCTACAGATACTGTTTCATCAGCAAAGTTTCCTGCAGCTAATGCTTTCGCAGCGCGTTGATGACTTCTTACTGCAAATGCATCTTGCTCTTCACGAGAAATTCCATATTTCACAGCAACTTGCTCTGCTGTATGTCCCATACCCATATAATATTCTGGAGCCGCTTCTACAAGGCGACTATTCGGACGAACAACGTGTCCCATCATTGGAACTAAACTCATTGATTCTGCTCCGCCTGATAATACAGCTTCAGAGTGACCAAGCATAATACGCTCAGCTCCGTAAGCGATACTTTGTAAACCTGAAGAACAGTAACGGTTAATCGTAATAGCTGGAACATCGTAAGAAAGTCCTGCTAATCCGCCGATATTACGAGCCATATTTAAACCTTGCTCTGCTTCTGGCATCGCACAACCGAAAATTAAATCATCGATTGGTCCTTCATAATTTGCACGCTTTAACGTTTCCTTTACTACTAACGCCCCTAGATCGTCAGGACGAACTGTTTTTAACGAACCCCTCTTTGCTTTTCCAATTGGTGTTCTTGCTCCCGCAACAATGACAGCTTCTCTCATGAACGATATCTCCCCTCGTTATTAGTTACGTAATGGCTTTCCTTTTACAAGCATGTGCTGCATTCTTGCTTGTGATTTCATCTCACTTACTAAGCTAATAAATGCTTCACGTTCTACATCTAATAAATATTGCTCATCAACTTCTGTTCCGTACGGCACTTTTCCGCCCGCAATGACATATGCAAGTTTCTTAGCAATGTGAAGATCGTACTCTGAAATGTAACCAGATAAATGCATTGCTTCCGCACCAAGTGCAAGAGTTGCATATCCTGTTTCCCCAACAACTGGTATCTTTTTACGGATCGGCGCTTTATAACCAGCTTCATATAAAGCAAGTGCTTTCTGTTTCGCATCGTATAGTAAGTGATCACCATTCACACTAATACCATCTTTATCACCTAAGAAGTTATGAGAAACTGCTTCTTGTCCTGAAGTTGAAACTTTCGCCATTGCGACTGTTTCGAACACTTTATTTGCAACTTTTTGCAGATCAAACTCTACACCGTTTGCCATTTTGTTTAAGTGTTTAATGTATAGCTCTTTATTACCGCCTCCGCCAGGGATTAAGCCAACACCAACTTCTACTAAGCCCATATACGTTTCACTAGAAGCTTGAATGCTCGCTGCTGGTAAGCAAACTTCTGTACCTCCGCCAAGCGTCATACCATATGGTGCTGCTACAACTGGCTTAGAAGAGTACTTAATTTTCGTCATTGCATCTTGGAAGTTTTTCACAACCCACTCAATTTCAAAGTAGTTGTCGTCTTGTGCTTCCATTAAGATCATTGCTAGGTTCGCACCAACGCAGAAGTTCTTCGATTGGTTACCGATAACAAGACCTTTATAATTCTTTTCTACTTCATCAACAGCGTAGTTAATCATTTGCGTAATATCCATACCGATTGCATTGCTCTTCGAATGGAACTCTAAGCAAAGGATACCGTCGCCTAAATCAATTAAGCTCGCTCCGCTATTTTTCTTTAATACACCATTTTTCGCTTTTAATTGCTTAAGAGAAATTGCTTTTTTATTACGCTCGATTAGCTTATATTCGCCATTATCGTAATAGTAGCTATCGCCGTTATCATGTTTATAGAAAGTAGTGAAACCTTTCTCTAACATTTCTTTCACCCAAGTAGGAACAACTACGCCGTTTTCTTCCATCTTTTGAACAGATTTTTCAACGCCGATTGCATCCCACACTTCAAACGGTCCTTGCTCCCAGCCGAAGCCCCACTTCATCGCTTGGTCAATTGCAACGATATCGTCAGCAATTTCTTTATGAAGTTTTGCAGAGTATAAAAGAGTTGGTGTAATGATGTTCCATAACAACTCTCCTGCGCGGTCTTTTGCGTATACAAGCGCTTTCAATTTATTCGCTAATCCTTTTTCTTGTTTACTTAACTCTACGGATGCAGCTTTTAATTTTTTACGCGCTTCATATTCCATCGTTTCAGGATTTAGTTCTAAAATTTCTTTTCCTTGTTTTAAGAAGAAGCCTTGACCTGTTTTGCTTCCAAGCCATTTTTTATCAAGCATGTCATGCATGAAAGCTGGTACTTTAAATACATCACGCTCTTCTTCTTGCACATTTTCATATACGTTATTTGCAACGTGTACGAATGTATCTAAACCGACAACATCTAATGTGCGGAACGTTGCGCTCTTCGGACGACCGATAAGTGGGCCTGTTACAGAATCAACTTCCCCAATGCTATAGCCGCGTTTTACCATCTCTTGAAGAGTAACAAGTAAACCGTACGTACCGATGCGGTTTCCAATAAAGTTTGGTGTATCTTTTGCGATAACAACGCCTTTTCCAAGAACGTCTTCGCCAAATAGTTTCATGAAGCTTAATACTTGTGGATCTGTTTCTTTCGTCGGTATTACCTCTAGAAGTTTTAAATATCGTGGTGGGTTAAAAAAGTGTGTGCCTAAGAAGTGTTTCTGGAAGTCGTCTGAACGACCTTCTGCCATTTTTTCAACTGAAATGCCTGACGTATTCGAGCTTACAATTGAGCCCGGTTTACGAACAGCGTCTACTTTTTCAAATAATTTCTTTTTAATATCTAAGTTTTCAACTACTACTTCAATAATCCAATCTACATCAGCTAGACGCTCAAGATCATCTTCTAAGTTACCTGCTTCAATCAGTGCTAGATTTCCTTTCACTGTCAGAGGAGCTGGTTTTTGCTTTAATAGTTTTTGCACAGCCGTATTACTAAAACGATTTCTCACACTTTTATGTTCTAATGTAAGTCCCTTCGCTTCTTCTTCTTTCGTAAGCGCAGGTGGTACAATATCAAGCAATAATGTCGGAATACCAATATTAGCTAAGTGTGCCGCAATTCCCGAACCCATTACGCCTGAACCTAGAACAGCAGCCTTTTTAATTTGGAACATCCAATTCTCCCCCTATTCTTGAATGAATGCTCATTCAATTTTTCGACATAAGTCGCAATCAATGAGTGAGCCTCTACTAATAAATATATGATACTGTTTAAATTTTCGCAATATATTTATTGATAAAATTTTCTGAAATAAATATTTTTCTTTCATTTGGCCATGCTATATATGTATTTTCTTCACTAAAATACACTTTCCCTTTTTATAATCTGACGAAACTGGAGGAATATATATGGCAAAACTTAAGAAGAACCCTTCAAAGGCTGGAATTAGTGCAGCTAGTGTAACTGGAAACGCAGGTCCGCATAACCACGGCGTGGAAAAAGGACGTCAAGGTAATAACCAACAATATAAAAAGCATAATATGGGCGAAAAATAACGCTATATTTTTGGGCAGAGAACGTGGCATAATGATTAATGGCTGCTTTTTCTGCCCAATTTATTTGTAACAAATGAGGGAATTATAATGAAACGAACAATAGTTATGATTGTAATGATTGCCACACTATTTACAGGGATGATTTTCTTCTCTTATGCACAAAGGCAACAATCTGTAAGAGCTGATCAACCTAATATTACTGGGCAATACGGAGTTACAATCGATGCAGACACAGGTGAAATTTTGTATGGGAAACGTGAAGACGAACGCTCTTATCCGGCTAGTATAGCCAAAATGATGACAACCCTTCTTTTACTAGAGAATGTAAAAGAAGATGAAGAAATTACAGTTACAGAAAACGCAATTAAAACAGAAAGTCAAAGTAAGAAAATTAAACTTCGTGCTGGAGAAAAATTAAAGCGTGATGAGGCATTAAAACTTATGCTTATCATTAGTGCAGATCCAATAGCTGAATCAATTGCAGAACATATCGCAGGATCAAAAAATGAATTTGTGAAAATGATGAATGCTAGAGCGAAGGAACTCGGTACAAAGCATGCGACTTTCAAGAACGCAAGTGGTGCTGATGCACTTGGAAATAAAGTATCGCCATATGACATTGCTATTATTACGAAAGAAGCATTAAAGTATCCAGTTGTTTTAGAATATATGAATTCAACACGTACAACTCTACATACTTCAGAACGCTCTCCAAACATCGCAAACTACGGACGAGAAGAACTATATGATGATCCATATGCGATTGGAAGTAAAAGCGGTCTATCAGCACTTGGCAAATATACAGTCGTAACAGTGGATGAAAAAGACGGTAAACGCGTCATTAACGTCGTATTATCTTCTACTCGTGCGCAACTATATCCTGATACGAAGAAAATGGCACATTATGCATTTCAGCAATTAAAATAACCAAGGAGTATTTTCTCCTTGGTTATTTTTTAACCATACCTTTTAATACGAACGCAACGTTTGCTGGACGTTCTGCTAAACGACGCATGAAATATCCATACCAGTCGTTTCCATAAGGTACGTAAACACGCATTTTGTATCCTTCTTTTACTAGCTCAAGTTGACGCTCATTACGAATACCATATAACATTTGGAATTCAAATTGATCCCTTGGAATATTGTGTTCTTCAGCAAGTTTTTTTGTATATTCAATAATCGCTTCGTCATGTGAAGCAATTGCAGTATAATTTCCATTTAATAAGTGCATTTTAATAATTTTTTTATAATTGTCATCTACATCTTTCTTGTCTGGGAACGCCACTTCTTCAGGTTCTTTATAAGCACCTTTTACAAGACGTAAATTCGGATTATAAGCATTTAAATCTTCAATATCTTTTTCTGTACGATATAGGTAAGCTTGAATAACAGTACCAATATTATCGTATTCAGATTTTAATTGTTTAAAGATATCAATTGTTTTACCACAGCGTGTATAGTCTTCCATATCAATGGTAACGAACACACCATTTTCTTTCGCCGCTTCTAAAATACGGCGCATATTGTTCATTACGATTTCATCAGAGATATCTAATCCCATAGAAGTCATCTTTAAAGAAAGCTGCGAATCAAGACCTTCTCTTCCAATTGCACGGATCGCTTCAATCGATTGGTTAGCCATTTCATTTGCTTCCGCTTCATTATCAACGAATTCACCTAAATAATCGATTGTTACGCAAAGACCTTGCTTATTTAATTGTTGAATGGCAGCTGTCGCTAATTCAATCGTCTCCCCTGCGACGAAGCGACCTGCACCAAAGCGTAAACCGTACTTTTTAGCCAGTTTTGTTAGCGCTTTATTTTTAGATAAGAAAAGAAACGAATTTCGCATTAATTGTTCCATGTAATTCACCCCTATGACTGTAATTTATCTGTTTTTTACCCCTCTTCAAAATTATATCATTGTTTAAAATTATTGGATACAAATAATTATTTAGATAATTTATAAAATACTATAAAAACATTTAAAAACCTATATTTCTGCTTATAAATATACCTGAAATATTTTTCGACATTTAGAAAAATGGAGTTTAATAGGCATAAAATAGGCATGTCGAAAATATTCGACATGCCTATAAAATCCTTTATACTCCATGTAAATTATATAAGGATATTAATACAGAAAACTTACGATTATATTTCCCTCAAGTTTTTTTATTGCTCATTTCGCTTCTCTTCATTCAGCCTTTTAATATCTGTAATTAACTGTACCATCTCTTCTTTCGCATCAGGATATGTCTCATTCCAATGCTTCACTAAAGCCGGCATCGTCTTCGCTATGTAAGAATACAGTGCCCACTTCTGCACCTGTTCTTTTCTCTCTTCATTGCTCTCTCCAAGTAATAGTTCCGTGTATTTTTCTAGTAACCCGTCAAATTGTTCATTAAACTTTTCACTCATCTTATCTACCTCCTATATGAAAAAAGCAGCGAAAATCGCTGCTTTTCCTTATAATTTTGATCGAACAGAGTTTAATTTCTTTTCCATCGTGCTTACTTTATCACGACGATCATCGATACGAATTGTTGTTGCAACACGCTGTGCACCTTTCGTATATGGAACTTCATGCATTTGTTGAATTACTTCTAGAATGACAGGAAGATCTCCTTCAATAATTGTATTCATCGGTGTTAATTGATACTTCACGCGATCCGCATTTTTCTCTAGCACCTTTTGTACTTCTGCTACATATTCACTAACACTTGGATTGCCTGTTCCTACTGGAATAATCGATACATCAACAATTGCCATAGTAGTCTTCCTCCTATAATCGTTTCTTATATATCCATTGTCTATTTTACCGAAATCCTCATCATTTTACTAATATGTTACTCTTCCACTTTAAACTGCTCGACTAATCTTTCTAAATCTCTCATATGTTCTGTCAAACTTTCCATCGTGTGAGCTACCTTTTCTAAATGATTCACCTGTGATTCCGTTGCAGCATGTACCTCTTCAGAAACAGCTGCACTTTCTTGACTCGTACCAGCAATTGTATTCATTACCGCTGTAATTTCCCCCTGCTCGTAACCTATGTTATGTACCTCTTCTACAATTTTTTCAACTGAAGTACTAATCGTATTTACGACTGACATAATTGTGCGGAACTCCATTTCCGCCTCTGTCGTCACTTTATTTTGCACATCTGCAATGTCTTTCAATTTACTTACAACTTCTACAACCCTTTTTACTTCTAATTGTACATCACCAATCATCGTTGTGATTTCTCCGGTTGCCTCTTTTGATTGTTCTGCTAATTTCCGCACCTCTTCAGCAACAACCGCAAATCCCTTACCTTGCTCACCTGCACGGGCAGCTTCAATCGATGCATTTAAAGCAAGTAAATTTGTTTGATCCGAAATGCCTTTTATAAGTTCAACAACATTTTGAATCGATCCAACTCTTTGTTCTAACTTATCCGATGCTTCTTCTGTATGAACAACAATCGAAGATGATTGTCCCCTCGTACGGATTAAATTCCTCATTGTATTTAATCCTTGCTTAGATGCCTCTTCCGCTTTGCCAGCCACTCCTTTTATTTCACCAACGGAGCTATTCATTTGTTCCACTGACTCCGCCATATTCTCGAGCTGAGCTGAAACTTCATCCACACTATTCGCAAGAGTAGAAGCTCCTCCGCTCACATCATCCATTGCTCCTGAAACTTCTCTACTAGCCGCTACTGTTTCGTTCGTTAAATAATGTAAACTATTCGTTGATTGTTGTACCGTTGATACGCTGTTTTTAATTTTACTTACCATTTCATTCATTTGTTCAACCATATCATTAAAGTGCTTAGTCAACTCTCCAACTTCATCTTTACTTGTCACTTTCATTCGCAGCGTTAAATCGCCTTCTGCTACTTTTTGCACGTGATTCTTTAATAGTTGCAGTGGTCTTGCTAATCTTCTTGAGAACAAGTAGGAAGCTACGATTCCAACTAATAAACTAATACATGCCATTATAATAACTGTATTTCTTGTACTATTTAATAGCCCATCGATCGTTTCTTTCGGATAAAAGATTCCTATCGTCCATTTCATCGTATCAAATGATTGACTATAAACAACTACATCTTCACCTTTTATTGTAGTGACCGCATATTTTGTTACCTCTTTATTTAAGCTTTTTATAAGTGGCTCTTTAGAAACATCTTTCCCTATCTTTTCTGGATAAACAAGAGCCATATTTTTATCATTTATAATAAACATTTCTCCGTCATTATTGTATTGAATATTGTGAAGCAACTTCTGAATCGTCCCAAGCGATACATCCATCGCAACAACGCCTAATACAGACCCATCTTGAGCTGTAATTGCTTTAGAAACACCTACACTTAACTTTCCTGTTGCAATTTCATAAGAAGGTTGTCCCCAATGGACCTTTTTTACATCAGCCTCTGAATCTTTATACCATGGTCTTGTCGTTGGATCATATCCTTCTGGCACTTGCCCACCTTCAGCAAGATTGGCACTTAATGTTTTTTTATCTTTCGTACCAATATATAAATCTAAAATACCAGGATGATTCTTTTTATACTCTGCAAACTCTTTCGTTAAAAACGCTTCCTCTTCTGGAGTAACCCCACCTTGAAGCATATTACGAATCATCTCACTGTTCGCGTAATACCCCATATCTTCATCCGTTCTTTGAACAAATGTCGTAAGTTGCTCTGTCACAAGATCCATCGCATTTTGAGAATACTCGTCTAAGGAACGCACTTCCTTTTCTTTCTGTAATTGATACACAGCTGTACCCAATATTACGAACATCATAGAAATAAGAACTGAAAACACTACCGCAATTTTTAATCGTAAACTTCTTAACATCTTCCCCCAAGCATCCCCTTCGCATTAAATTGAAATCTTATTAATCATTATATTAAGTATAATAGATAAAATTAAAAAATTGAAATTAATTCTCACCTTAATACAATTAGAAAACGGAC
Source organism: Bacillus cereus group sp. MYBK195-1 (assembly GCF_051916605.1). Taxonomy (NCBI): domain Bacteria; kingdom Bacillati; phylum Bacillota; class Bacilli; order Caryophanales; family Bacillaceae; genus Bacillus; species Bacillus cereus group sp. MYBK195-1. The sequence goes on from NZ_JBQAGZ010000005.1 coordinate 84,542, forward strand.
TACCACTTGTGCAAAAACAAATAGTTCATTATCCTTAAAATATAATCTCATTCGTTCGGAGGTAACTATGTTACAAAAATTCGGTTTCTCACAATATGAAAGCCAAGCTTACGAAGTTGTCGTATCAAGCAATGAACCATTAGATGCTACAACGATTGTGAAGCATTCAGGTGTTCCAAAAGCAAAAATATATGAAGTGCTAGCACGCCTAATCGATAAAGGAATGGTAATGGATTCTGTTTCAGAAAAGAAAAAACTGTATACAGCATTACCACTAAAGCTAGCAATTGAAAAATTAACGACAGAATTCCAATCAAATATTAAAGAACTGGAAACAAATATATCAAAAAAATCATTTACAGATGACCGTGTGTGGAGCTTAAAGATGCAATCTTCTATTCGAGTTCAAAGTAAAGAACTCATTGAAAGTGCAAAAGAATCAATCCGTATTTCAGCTTGGAATGATACTCTTTTAGAATATCTTCCTTTACTAGAACAAAAAGCAAAACAAGGTGTTCAAATTGAATCCCTTATTGTTGGAGAAGTAGAAACAGACTTAGAAAACATGCATTTTCTAATCCCAGCTGAAGAACCTAATGCATTAGAGCGCTACTTGCTACTCATCGTTGACGATCGTGAAATTTTATTTGCTGGCGTAGAACAAGAGTCATGGCAAGCGATGAAAACAATGTCACAACCTTTCGTAAAGTTCTTTACAGAATTTTTCTATCATGACGTTGCACTTGCAAAGATTACCCAGAAACACCATGACCTCTTTATGGAAGATGAGGAAATTAAGAGTTTGTTAATGAAATTAAGATACTAATTAAATAATAAAAAGGAGTCTAGTTTTTCACTTAGACTCCTTTTCGTTTTGTTCCTTTATCTCCATCAACAGCTCAATGATTTTCTCATTTTGCTCTACCTGTTTCTCTGAATTTTTATAGATGAAACGAACCCATCTAAGTGCAAGAATAATAAGAAACAAAGGGAGCATTGAAATTAGAAGACCAATAATTGAAAAATTCGTATACATATACATCACCTCGCTACATATAAATTCTCCACCTTTCTACTAAAACCTGCAATTTTTTACAAATAAAAAAAGAACCTATCAAACGATAGATTCTTCTTTCACGAACTGAGTAGAGCGTCCTCTCGTAATCGAGAAAATCGCGCAAAGCAGTGCTAATACAATAAAGCCACCGCCTACCCAAGCATTATATATAACAGATGATTTTTCGATAACAACTCCGCCTACTGTTGAACCAAGTGCAATTCCTAAGTGAAGGGCAGAGTTATTTAAACTTTGCTGAATACCAGCTGATTCTGGTGCAATTTCAATTAAATAGTTTTGTTGCGCTGGTGAAATCGCCCAGCTCAGCATACTCCAAAGTCCCATCATAATGATGAAGAGCGGGAATGAGAATGTCATTAATGGCAGTATGAATATTGCACACGCAAATACGATAATGATGGAAATAATACTTTTTTTCGATCCCCATTTATCAGCAAGCCAGCCACCAAAGCCGCCACCAATTACTGCTGCGATTCCGAAAATAAAGTAAAACACACTAATCCAGTTTGCTTCAACATGCATGACATCTTTTAAAAACGGTGTTAAATATGCATACAATGTTAAATGCCCTGTTAAAAACAAAAATGATGTTAACTGTGCACTTACAATTTTTTTATCTTTTAAAGTAGCAAGTTGTTCTTTTATTGATAATACCGATGTCGGTGGTACTTTCGTTAAGAATAATGAAATACAAGCAATTGCCATAACTGTTAATACCGAAATTAATACAAATGGTGCACGCCATCCGTATGCATTTCCGAGTACAAGACCAAGCGGTACTCCAAGCACAAGTGATCCACTAATTCCCATAAAAATGATTCCAATTGCACGCGCACGAAAATGCGGTTCTACTACACTAGAAGCAAGTGTTACCGATAGTGCAATAATTAATGAACCACTCGCCGCACAAATAACCCTTGAGAACATCAGCATTCCGTAATTCACACTAAATGCCGAAATAATATTTCCGATTAAGAAAATCGATAATGCTCCAACATACAATGTTTTTCTTTCAAACTTCCCTGTCAAAGCTAATAAAACTGGACCTGACAAAGCAAATACTACCGAAAATATTGTTATAAGCTGACCAGCTGCACTAATAGATACTCCTAAATCATTGGCAACTAAATCGAGCGTTCCTCCTATAATTAGCTCAACCGTTCCGACTACAAAAGCCGCGATAGCTAAAATATAAACACGAAAATTCAAGTCTTTCCCCACGCTTTCCGTTTTGGTTACTACGACTATAGTAACCAAAACAGAAAATAGACGCAAGTACAATTTTTTTACAGTAAAAAAGGTAGGCGTATAATACGCCTACCTTTTCATCATTCTGTTTCTTTCTTCTTATTTAAACACCAATACACCGGAAGTCCCGTAAATACAATTCCAATCGATAAGAAACAACTTACTGGATCGTTAATAATCGCACTACCAATTACAAAGAACGAACCTAAAATCGCTACGATTGGTACGATTGGGAATAACGGTACACTATATGCACGCTCTTTATTCTTATTACGTTTTCTTAAAATGAAGACACCAATAAACGTCATTACATAGAAAATATAAATAATGAATACGGAAATCTCAGACAGCTTATTTGGATCACTAATAATCATTAAAATAATTCCTAAAATGATTTCAACAGTAATCGCATTTGCTGGTGTTTTAAATCTCGGACTTTCCTTTGCAATAAACTTAGAAAATGGAAGTTGTCCACGCTCTGCCATAGACATTGGGATACGTGGGAACGTTAAAATCTTTCCATTTAAACAGCCGAAAATAGAAACGATAATACCGATACTAATAATTTTTCCGCCATATTCTCCAAGTAACATGCCTGCAGCTGTCGCTGTTGCATTTTCTCCAAGGTCTACAATTTTCGCTGCTGGTAATACATTTAATAATGCCAAGTTAATTAATACGTAAGCAGCCGTTACGATTAAAATCCCTACTGTCATTGCTTTCGGTAATAACTTTGTTGGATTCTTCATTTCTCCACCAATCGAAGCAAGTAAAATCCAGCCGTCATAAGCAAATAACGTTGCTAAAATTGCCATACCGATACTTTGATTTTCCGATATCGGCACAACTACGTTAAAAATATCGCTATTCCCTTTCCAGAAACCTAGCACAACAATTAACACAATCGGAATCATCTTCCCAATTGTCGTGATTGTTTGAACGATACCTCCGTATTTTGTTCCCATACTATTTACAACGCCAAGGAACACAACCGTTCCAATTGCGATTGGTAAATTCCACACTTTATCTAAATAGAAAAAATTAATCATTAAAGAACTAAAGTATAAACCTAATGTTCCGATAATAGCAGGTCCATAAACAATTGTTTGCATCCAACCTGATAAATATCCCAAAAAACTTCCGTAAATCTCCTCTAAATACGTATACAACCCACCATTTTTCGGGATTTGCGCTCCAATTTCAGCAACTGTTAAACCACTTGCTAGCGTCAACAGACCACCAATTACCCAAGCAAGAATGGCCATATTAGAACTCCCCGAGTAATCTAATACGCTCCCTGGTTTCATAAACACACCAGATCCAATAATCGTTCCTACTACGATAGAAAGTGCTACTGTTAAACCAATTTTGTTCTTCTCATCATGATGCATGCTGCGTATCCTCCTTCCAATCCTAGTGTGATGCAAAAATGAAATAAAAAAACACTCCTCCCTAAAAAAGGGACGAGTGTTGTATTCGTGGTTCCACCCTTGTTTCAATTCGTAAAGTAACACACTTCACCAATTTCTCAAGTCTAAATAACGGTTTTTGCCGGCAAGCAATTACTAGATGCTCGTTCACTGCTGCAGTTCAGAGGTGGTAATCCATTTTTCCGTATTAGGAAGCTCGCAGCCAAAGGCTTCCCTCTCTGGAAATCGTAAAAAATTGATCGTGTCCTCATCATCACTTCTTGATGTCGAATTTTGTAGTTATTGTTCATTATATTGAATTGTTAGAAAAAATCAATATGTTTTTTATATAACATAGGAAATATTTATCTTCTTATATTATAACAGAAGATACAAAACTTCTCTATTTCCCTAAAAATGGTATAATCCATTTAGGAGGTGCACCAATAATGATTGCTGTCTTTTGTATCATCGCTACGTTTCTCTCTGTTCTATTCTCTATCATGCATCGGCACAAGTATCCTGGTTATAGCATTTTAGCGGTAGCTATTATACCAGCTGTTTCCTTCTACGTATTGGGTAAATATCAATATACGGAAGTGTTTATCGGTTTTGCAATCTTCTACTGCGTCTTCGGATACATACTAACAATGAAAAAAATTTTATTAAATCATTAAAAGGGACCGATTTCTGCTAACAGAAATCGGTCCTCTCACGTATCTTTCGGTTGCCCACACGAAAGATACGACTTCATTCAATTATTTCTCATCTTTTTTCATAAAAAACTTATGGTGCGGTAAATCAACATTCAATGCCTCTAATTGTTTCTTTTCATTGTCTAAAATCGCTTTTGCTTTTGTTTTTGTTGCCTCATCTAATCCTGCAAATATATCTTCATGCTTCTCTTTCTCTGGAAGTTTCACACCTAATTTTGTTAATTCTTCTTTTGCTTGCTCATGCGTTAATTTTCCAGATTTCTTTTGCTCTAAAATTGACTTTGCTTTTTCTTTTGCTTGTTCATCTAAGTTAGCAAACATGTCTCCATGTTTACCTTTCTCCGGCATTTTCACGCCTAGCTTTGTTAATTCCTCTTTTGCTTGCTCATGCGTTAATTTTCCAGATTTCTTTTGCTCTAAAATCGACTTCGCTTTCTCTTTCGCCTGTTCATCTAAGTTAGCAAACATGTCTCCACGCTTACCTTTCTCCGGCATTTTTACGCCTAACTTTGTTAATTCCTCTTTTGCTTGTTCTCGTGTTAATTTTCCAGACTTTTCTTGCTCTAAAATCGACTTCGCTTTTTCTTTCGCCTGTTCATCTAATCCCGCAAACATTTCTTTACGTTTTTCTTTTTCTGGAAGCTTTACACCTAGCTCCTGTAACTGTTTCTTTGTATCGTCCATAATCGTTTTTACTTTTTGTTTTGTAGCGGCATCTAAATCTTTTTTCGCTGTTTTTGTCGCTTGCTCAGCTGTTGGAGTATTTGTTGCCGCGAATGCCGGAACACCGACTCCTCCAATGATTCCGAATGATAAAGCACCTGCAATCGCTAAATAACCAACTGTTTTCTTCTTCATAGGAAATTTCCTCCTTCATATTTCTAAAGCATGTACACTTTCGTATACAACGCCAATAGTAATATTGGTTTCTTAAAATTTCCTTAACGATTCAAATAAAAAACACCGCTCGTAATGAGCGGTGTTTCTCTATGCTTTTTGTAATTGTAACTCTTCACGTTCCATTATTTTTCTTAATACAATTGTTTGTGTCATTGTAAATAAGTTACCTGTTATCCAGTACAACACAAGTCCTGATGGCGCCGCAAACCCCATAAATAGAATCATTGCTGGCATCATAATTTGCTGCATCTTTAGCATCTGTACTTGTTCTCCAGGTGTAATATTCGATTGGAAAACTTTCATCTGAATAAATGTCGTTAACGCTGCAATAATCGGTAATATATGATATGGATCTGCATGTCCTAGGTTCACCCATAAAAACGAAGATGTGCGAATCTCTTCCGTTCTGCTAATCGCATAATACAAAGCAGAGAAAATCGGCATTTGTATAAAAATTGGCCAGCAACCAGCAAGTGGATTCCAACCGCCTGATTTCATTAGTTCTGACATTTCTTTTTGATACTGCTTTTGTTTTTCAAGGTCTTTGCTTACATCACCGTATTTTTTCTTTAGCTTCTGCAATTCAGGTTGCATTTTCTTCATTTTCGCTTGGCTGCGATATTGCGAAACAGCTAATGGAATCATGGCTGAACGAATAACGAGCGTCATAATAATGATAGCAACCCCGAAGCTAGCTCCCGGTATATGATGAGCAACAAATTGAATCATATACGAGATTGGATATACGAAATAATGGTTCCATATTCCCGTACTATGTGAATCAATTGTGCCTGCATTACTGCAGCCAGATAAAACAAAAACAAGTACTACTGATAAACTAATGAGCGCAGCTCGGTATGATTTTAACATGTTCATTCCTCCAATGTTTCGTAATTATTTAGCGAAACATTGGTGTATACGGACCAACCTCATCATTCTCTTCACTTGATTCTTGTCTGCGTACGGAACGAATCATTCCATATTTATAAAAAATTGAAAATAGCGGTACATTTCCCGCACTATCTTCACATGTATCAACTAACGCAAAAGCTCTTTGTCTACCGCTTGATGCTTGTTGACGCACAAAGCGAGAAACATTAGTAAGGAAGAAAACTTCTAATAAACAAAGTGCTGTCGTTACAAACGATATATATAGAATTGCATCCTGCAATAAAAATTCCATCGCTTCACATCCTTAATAAGGTCATTTTAGCACATCGGGCAAATATTCTCTATTTCCTTTTATTTTCAAAAAAAGTATTTTGCATATTTTCTCAAGAAAACAATAATTAAGAAACGTTGTATTCGCTTTCTTTAGCATATTCACACACATCAATGAATAGGCTTGATTTATTAGAAATTTATAAAATTTTTGCATTATAATAAAACTATTGCCAGTTTTTGAAAAAACCTTTATTCTCTTCTTGTAATCAAAAATGAATATGGAGATGAAACATACTATGGGTCAACTAGGAGACGCCGATTACGTTCCCGACACCGCCTTTTTATCCTTCCCAGCAGCTAAAACATTTCACTTAGAATTTATGATACAGTTGGTTGTTATTTTTATAGCTTCTATTTTGTATGCAATTTCTATGAATATGTTTTTTATCCCGCATAATATGATTAGCGGTGGATTCGCTGGTGTAGGGATGATTATCGGTTATTTAATGCACTACAATATCGGTGCACTTATCTTTTTACTAAACATTCCTCTTCTTATTTTAAGTCACTTTTACTTAGGAAAGAAGACAACCTTTTTAACAGCGTACTTTGTAGCTGTATCATCGTTAGCGATGAACATTATCCCGGTACACCAAGTTTCAGACGATATTTTACTTTCTTCTGTATTCGGTGGTGTTATCTGCGGAGCAGCTTCAGGAATTATATTCCGATTTGCTTCTTCAACAGGTGGTTTTGATGTTGTTGGATTGATTGTAGCGAAATACCGAGATGTTTCAATTGGAGCAATCATATTTGTATTCAACTTAATCTTACTTGTAGCAGCAGGTTTTATTTTCGGATGGGATATTACACTTTATACGTTAATTAGTCGATTTGTAGTCAGCAAAGTTATCGACGCTGTGCATACGAAACATATTAAATTAACGATAATGACTATTACAGAAAAAGGCGAGGAAATAAAAAGCGCACTACTACATCACGGCATACGCGGGGTGACAATGGTAGACGCTGTCGGCGGCTATACAAACCATAAGAAAAAAATGATTTACACTGTCGTGACTCGCTATGAGTTAGGCGAAATGAAACGTATTATCCGTCAAGTGGATAACAAAGCATTTATGAACATTACTGAAACAGTTGAAATTGTCGGCCGTTTCAAACGCATATAAAACCGGTTAATAAATTAAAGGGCATAACATATTATATATGACTAATATGTTATGCCCTTTGTTATTCAACTAACGTACCTTTTAGCATAATAAAATCACTAAGTTTATTACTACAAATCGGAGGATAGCATTCCATATACAATACTATCTGTCCATTCCTCTTTATTCCAAAAATCTTGTATGAAATGGGCTTCCTTTCTCATGCCTATTCGTTCACACAATTTTTGTGAAGCTGTATTACGTGCATCAAGATTAGCCTGTATACGATGTACATTACATTCATTAAATAATTTCAATACCAAACTACTTACTGCTTCTGTTGCCAAACCTCTCCCAGCTACTTCATTTGCAAAACTATAACCAATCTCAACAGTGTCTTTCATATTTGTGTACCATACTGATAAATCACCAACTACTTTAGTTTTGTATATAACTGCCAAACTTAATATTGTTTCTTTAGTAAGTACATTATTTGCTAGCTTCTTATTAAATCTTTTCTGCATGTCTTCATGAGTCCACTTATTATGTAATAGGAACTTACATGTATCATCACTATTATAAATAGCAAATACATCCTGTAAATCAGTACTCTTAAAAGGTCTAATTATTAATCTTTCTGTTGTGAACTCCAAGTTAGCTCTCCTCCCTTACATTCATGCTATAAAACATTTTTTATAGTATTTAAGCCTCATTCTTAGATCTCACCTTGATTACATATTTCATCATAATAAATTAAAATCCTTCTTCCACTAAACTGCACCGTTAATTGTATTTCCTTACGCTTTTTATTTTTTACACTTATTACAAAATCAGATAATTCTATTATTATGTCCCTAAATGTGTTATAATGAAAGCAGACTCACAAAAAAAGAGTATATAGACTTGGAAGTTTCTCTTATTTTACAAGCAAAAAGAAACGAGCAGTCGGGTATATTTCAGACACCATACACGTAACGGTTTAAATAACCGATCATCTTAGTTACTCTTCAATGATCTTTTTATAAAAAGATACGTACAATTAAAACTCACTTCAATATACTATACCTACCTTTTTGACTTCCAAATCATCTTATTACATAGGGAGATGAACATATGAATCAATATATACGATATACAATAGCTGTCCTGTTTGCTATTATCGGCGGAGCAATCTGCTTCTGGACAAACACTCAGCTTGGAGAGAATATCATCTTTAACGGAATCGAAACACTTGTAAGCGCTTCAATTCTAGGCGGATACATTTACTTCCTCTTCAATCCAGAAGAAAATGCTCAAAAAACAATGTTATTAACAATGATTGGAATCGTTGGTGGATGTATTTCCTACTCAATGACAAACTATACATTACCACTTCAATTAAGCTCAGCTTTCTTCCACGGTCTATGGACTTGGTTCATTGCATTCTGCCTAGCAGACGTATTCAACCTATTACAAGACACTGAAGAAGATAGCGGTCGTCAAATTGAAAGTAACTCTTAAGCTGGAAGATACTCTTCCAGCTTTTTATATTGTTTTGCATATCCCCGCATCACGATAAAAAGAAGTTACCCTCACGGCAACTTCTTTTCCACATCCCCCACTTCGTATTCACTAAAATATATCAACGATTTTTCAAATATATCGATCATTTCTCCACTTATATCAACGATTTTTTCATTATATCGACGGTTCAACACAAGATATCGATTTAACGACAACCTTCGACACTCGAAACGCACCACATACCCTATCCCCCAAGCAACTTACTGCCGAACTCTACGATTAAAAAGATAATTAATAGGATCGCGAGTATCTTTAATGCTACATATGCCACTTTAAAAACAACATAAATGAGCAAGACTATCAAAATAATTGATAAAATTTCCATATTTACTTCCTCCAAGTTTTGCTCTTCTTATCTCATTTTACTCGCCCCGGGCTATTTATGGAACGGCATAAGATGACATATAAAAAAGAGGATACCTCACCCATCGTAAGATACCCTCACCTTCAACTGCTCAAACCATTCTCTTTCTAATTGTAAATATCCCATCTCACTCTTCTCGGCACTCTTTAATTCTTTATCAGCTTTCTTCATATAAGTACAGGACGCTTCCATATCGCCCTCTAAATATTTAATAATTCCTTGTGTACGGTAATATCCACTTAGGTCCATTTTTGTAATAGCCTTTGCATGTTCCGTTGCTTCTTGCAAAGAAAGACTATCCATCTGATAAAGGGCTTTATATAAAAGATACCAACTATGAAAACTACTAACGAAAAACTTATTTTCTTTCGTTACAGGTAGTTGAACAATTCGTTCTATATACGGTATCGCTCTTTCCATTCCCTCTTGATCTGCACGAGCAAAAAAGACAAGCATAAGTCTACTCATTATCTCTCTTATCCCTTTATTCTCTTTTATTTTCTCCTCACTCAATTCTACTAATCTTTCATCCCAATCTTTCGGTCTTTTATAACTAAATAACTCACTCGATATTTGAATCTCATATAAATGATTTCTAGCTCTTTCATCATCTTTAATTAAAATAAGAAATTGCATCCCATCACTCATAAGCGTTCCTTTTATCGGCACAATTGTAACCGCAAAGATTGCAAAATGGAAAAAGGAAAAATATAAAAGATATTGATAATAACTCACCATGTATATGTAACCGGAAGTAATACCAAACAGTAAACTCGTAATTGGTCCACCTAAAGTGAGCCACGCCCATTTTTTCGAAAGATTCGGTGTCTCTATAGAAGTTGGTACTAGTGTTGCAACGCCTCCAAAGTAAGCCCATAATTTATTTTCTCGAATGCGTAATTTTCCCTTTTCTTTTTGAATAGTAATGGGTCCTACTGTCATAAATTTAAATGTTAAACCACCTATTACACCAAATACTACATGTCCTAGCTCATGAATGGCTAACACTAATAATGAAATTCCAACTATTGCCCATAGGTTCAAAATTACTTCTAATTTCCCAGTTCGGATTACTCCGTATAAAATGGACAGAATTAGCGCCACTGTCATTGAGCCAGCTGGCCTTCTTAAAATATCCACCTTTTTCTCCCCTTAATAAATCATTTTCCTCTGCATTTCGTACATGAACTTCCCAAGATGCAATATCCAAATAAATGAGATTAAGCCAATTAATACAAAATCGATATTACTAGCAGCTGTATATATAACGGCAGCCCACCATACATATGCCAATATTGTATTCGTAAATTCATATGCTTTATATCCAGCCTCATGCACAATGTGCTTTAATCCTTCATCTGCATTTTTCGTCCACATTTTCATAGATTCCATATACGTTACACCTTGTTCAGGATATAGCTTATTATAACGATTTTTTGTTATGAGTCCGATAATTACTACTGTAGTTAAACAAGCAATAGAAGCTACTAAATTCCACACCGCAAATGAAACATCTGTATCCTGCAACAGTGCACGTCTACATGTAATAACTGCATATACAAACCATGCCTGCGTAACTATATCACCTACACGTAAATATATACTTATAATGCCTAATTTTCTGCCTTGTACGCTCTCTTCTTCATCGCGTGCCTCTGCTAACATACGTGTATTCTTCCAAGTATAGTACATCATTAAAATTCCAAAAATAGTACATATACCTATAAATGTATTGGATGATAATTTTCTCGGTTCATCCGAGAGTAAATTTAAAGCTATATAAGACGTTAAAAATCCTCCTATCATACTTAATGCTATTTTCCCCACAGAATCAAATTGTTTTTTTCGCTTACTCTTCATCGTCCTCTTCCCCCTCTACTAACGTAAATATTTCCTCCACCGGTACATTGAAAATTTGTGCGATTTTTAACGACAATACGATAGATGGTGCATAATCCCCACGCTCAATTAAACTAATCGTTTGCCGTGATGATCCAATCGCTTTCCCTAAATCCCCTTGTGATAAACGATGCTTTGCTCGCAATTCCCTCACTCGATTTTGAAGCTTCATGTCTTCCCTCTTTTTCATTTATTTAATTAAAATTGTAAATAATATCCTTATATTTGTCAATTATAATTGTCATTACGACTATAATAATTGACAAAATACTTATTTCTTATCCTGTATCAAATTCCTATAAAGAATGTAAAATGTGCATTAAACATAGTCTTAAAAATAAAATAAAAAAGGCAGTGCTTTTGCACTACCTTCCTAAATTCTGACATAGAATGGATTTCATATTAACTTGCGTTTTGTAGTAATACTCGTTTTAACTGCTTACGGAAACGAATACCCAACGTAACCGCTACAATCACAATAACTCCAAAAATGATTTTACCGATATGACCTTCTAGCACTCCAAAGATATCATGTAAGTTTCCACCTAACCAGTAACCACCGATTAAGAAGAATGATACCCAAAATAGAGCGCCTGAATAAATTGTAATGGCAAAACGACGGAATGGTAAATTAATAATTCCTGCAAAGTATCCTGTGAAATGACGTACACCAGGAATAAAGAAACCAATAAAAATTAGGAAGTACCCATACTTATCAAACCACATTCTCGTTAAGTCAATTTTTCTTTGTGTTAAAAATACGTATTTCCCATACTTTTGAATGAAAGGCATACCTAATTTATTTCCTAAAAAGTATTGAATCGTCATTCCTACACTTGTCCCAATAAAGGATAGAATAATTAAAATCGGTAAACTTAAATCACCCTTATGTGCTAAAAATCCCGCATATGCTAATGTTGGCTCTCCCGGAAACGGAAGTGCAATATATTCTAACAGCAAGCCGACAAGTACAACATAATACCCGTATTGCTGAAATAATTCATGAATCCATTCCATGTCATCTCTCCTTTCAATCACGTACAAATTCTTACTATTATTGTATAAAAAAATTGTCGAAATAACTATCACAATAGCTTACATTTTTATTACATTTTTGTAAGGGTCACACTAATGATTTTCGTTCTTTATTAAATAGTAAAAATTATTTTCCAAGTCGAAATAGCGAAAAGACGCATTAATAACATGCAGATTTTATCCATTTTTTAGCACTAAAAAAGCTCTCTTATTTTGTTCTCAATAAAAAACCATCACAAACTCATGCTAACTTCATATTAGCTTCATATACGTATTGTAAGATTATATCGGAATTTGTTGAAAAATTTAACCAATATATGACTAAGCATTAATTTGAATAAATATAAGTCGTTTTTCGAAATTGAAAAAAGGGTGAATACGAAATGGAAGCATATAAAATGCACGATTTTATTAATACAAATGTTGAATCTCATCAAAATGAAACCGTTTTTAATTTACAAATATGTGAAACAAGTGAATTTGACGTAAGTTTAACAAAATCTACAACACTATCTTTTATCGTTTCAAAAAAGAATATTAAAATTGTCACGAAAAAATGGATTAATTCAAATCAAGAAAGCATGATTGGCAAAAGCTACATCATTCCAACAAAAGCTTTTCACTATTTCTTACCAATCATTTCTGAAAATGAAGATGAGCTAAATATTCAAGTTCAAAGTTTTGGACTACGTGGTGAGCTTTTATTAAATGAAAGATTACTTATTGATAACAACAAACACAACAGCAAAATCACTACATTCTTTGAAACATTAGATGAAAATGTAAATAAAGCATTACGAGGATTACAACTTCATTGTATGTAAGACTATTACGATAGTAAAAGGAGAATAACAATGAAAAAATTATTATTAAGCGCACTATTATCATTAGGATTTTTAACTCTTCCATTCGCTAGTGCAGAGGCAGCTACAACGAAAGATCAATTAATCGTAGACACTCAGTTAAATAAAATGGATTATTATCAGGATGGAAAATTTATAAAAAGTTTTACTGTCGCTACTGGAAAAGCTGCAACACCTACACCTAAAGGCACTTTTCAAATCGTAAATAAAATTAAAAACCGCCCTTATTATACAGGCAAAATTAAAGGCGGCGATCCACGTAATCCACTTGGTGACCGTTGGCTCGGATTAAATATGGCAGGAACTTACGGAACAACTTATGCGATTCACGGAACTAACAATAATCAAGCAATCGGCAAATGGACAACACTTGGTTGTATTCGTATGTATAACAATGATATACACTGGTTATTTGAGCGCGTTCAGCAGCAAGCTACTGTCACTGTAAAATAGCCTAAAAACAAGATTTATGTGTAGCCAAGAATTTTATGTCTTGGCTTATTTTATTTATTCATTTACAGTAGCAAAACAACTGTATTTACATATATAATAGGAATAGATTTGATTAGTTAATATCTAAACATTGATAAACGTAGATATTAAAATTATACAGTTATAATGTTTTATAAATTTTATAATACATACTATAATAGAACTACTGTAATTCTGAACTATTCAGTAACACTAAACTATTCCCCTTGCTACCTTCATGATTATTTTATAGCGGGGGCTTATTATATGTATAAACAATCTGAGTCACTCGAAAAATGATGAATTCGAATATTGCAGTAAAAAGCGTTATTTAGGAGGTGTTACTATGACGCATATACTGGTGATTGAAGACAACCCAGATATACAAGAACTTATTCGTGAATTTCTAATGGCACAAAACTTTACAGTTGATGTAGTTGGTGCTGGAACAGAAGGTATTCTTCTTTTCCAAAAAAATTCATACGATCTTGTCCTCCTCGATGTAATGTTACCAGATATAGATGGCTATAGTATTTGTAAAATTATGCGAGGACAATCTGATGTACCAATCATTATGTTAACAGGCTTACATAATGAAGAAAGTGAAATTAAAGGATTTGAGTTAGGTATTGATGACTATATTACGAAACCGTTCCATTACACTGTATTTATTAAGCGTGTAGAGGCTGTATTAAGAAGGGCAGCAACGAAGGAAGCAGAAGCTGCAACTATACTACAATTCCATGAATTGATGTTAAACTCTACAGCATATGCAGCTTATGTTCATGGTAATCAAATTGAATTGACAACAAAAGAATTTGAAATTATTTATACTTTACTGCAAAATCGAGGAAAAGTATTATCAAGAAGTGATTTGTTGAATAAGGTATGGGGCTATGAACATTATGGTGATGTAAGAGTTATAGATACACATATTAAAAACTTAAGAAAAAAATTAGGAATTCCTTATATTAAAACGGTGAAAGGCATTGGCTACAAAATCGAATCGTAGCAAAGACAACATCACCAAAAATATTTTCATCAAAACCTTATTATTTTGTATTCTTTTATCACTTTGCCTTTATCAAATTATTTACTTTCTAGCTTCAAACTACGATAAAGAACGTTTTGCGAAAGAAAATGGAACGCCGACTACAGAACAGGCCGATTCAGATAAGCAAAACGACGGAAGTAAAACGAAGCAAAATAAAGCTGTGTCAGAGGGGAGCATTTCTAATTTCCAATCTTCTATTATAGATTATAAATCTCTTTCTACAGCTATCAATCACCTTTTGCAGCCTAGCCAAACTGTAAAGGCAAAAGAACATACACAAAATCTTTCGGGGAAAAATAGCACTTCTAATCCGCCTACAGAAGCAGAAAAGAAAGCCGCTAATAATGATGCCTTACATACACAAAATGCAGCAAGTAAAACAAATGATACAAATGATAATCCAAAGTTAGCAGATGCGTTGCAGCAATTAGCTCCACATATTGGCGCGACAATGCTTGCATTATCACTACTCGGATCTTTAATTTATACAAAACTAATTGCCAAACCTTTTCAATATATGAGCGATGCTTTAAAAGATATTATGAATCTTGATTTCTCAGATAAAAAGCTACTTAACAAAAATACAGATCAAACAGATTTTAATTTGCAAGTAGCTGCTTCACAAGTACCAAATATTGTGAAGAATTTACATGCAAGCAATCAAGATTTAAGAAACGAGCTCAAGAAGGAACAACAATTAGAACAATCTCGTAAAGAATTTATGTCTATGGTGTCCCATGAATTAAAAACACCAATCGCAGCCGTTATGGGACAACTAGATGGCATGATTCACGGAATTGGAGCTTATAAAGATAGAGATAAGTATTTGAAACGTTCCTACGAGATGATGCAAGACATTAACATATTAACGGAAAAAATGTCGGAATTATCCAAAATACAAAACCCTCAATTTAAACCGAATTTAGAAGTCATTTCTTTATCTAATATTATTGAGGATGTTATGAAGAAAGTAGATTACTTTGTATCTGTAAAACAATTAAATGTACAATCTAATATTAAACACGACGTACAAATTTTAGCTGATCCTAAATTTATTCAAACTGCTATTTTTAACATTATTTCAAATGCGATTCACTATACAATTGACCATCAGCACGTATATATAAAGCTTTATGAAAAACCAAATGGTTACGCATTAGAAGTATTAAATACAGGTTCACAAATTGATGAAGATAAACTTGCTCATTTATTTGAGCCTTTTTATCGCGCAAACCCTGATAAACACGGTTTAGTACAAGGTAGTGGTCTTGGATTATATATCGTGAAACAAATATTAGATAAACATCAGTTTCCTTACGGGATACAAAACACAGCTCAAGGTGTAAAATGCTCCATTGTATTCCCAAAAGCAATGTAACATTCACTATAATTACATACCCCAAACTCATACTTCATGTGTGAGTGGCGGAATTTTGTAGAGTGTCTTACTCTGTTTCGTTCGCCCGTTATCCTTATTTGGATAGCGGGCGTTTTTTATTACTTAAAAGGAGGATTTTTTTATGGAAAAGTTTAAATATTCATTGCTCGTTTTATTCGGTGCTTGCAGCTACGGCATACTTTCAACTATTTTCAAACTCGGATTCATAAATGGATTTTCAGCACATCAACTACTAGGGGGACAATATGTCTTCGGATGGATTGGACTATTTCTACTCGTTCTTTTCTTTTCACGTCATAAAGTAACAAAAAAACAATTTTTTTCATTACTAACCGTCGGAACAACAATGAGTATGACTGGGATTTTTTACGCTATTTCTGTAGAAGAACTACCCGCATCTATCGCTGTCGTCCTACTCTTTCAGTTCACTTGGATTGGTGTCATTATCGAAGCCATTGCAAATCGAACATTTCCAAGTCGCGATAAGATCATATCTATCCTTATTTTATTTGCTGGTACATTGTTTGCAGGTGGTGTATTTGAAGGCCTCGGACAAAGTTTTTCTACGAAAGGGATTATCTTTGGGCTATTAGCTGCGGTCTCTTTTTCATTCTATGTTTTTGCAAGCGGACGCGTCGCTACAGATGTTCCGCCTTATACGAAAAGCTTTCTTATGACAACAAGTGCTACTCTTATCGTATGCCTATTCTTTCCGCCAACCTTTTTAACAGACGGTGCTTTGCAAGCTGGCCTATGGAAATATGCTTTCTTCCTCGGCTTGTTCGGTGTTGTCGTACCTGTCATTTGTTTTTCAATCGGTGTACCAAAGGTTGGAACAGGGCTTAGTACGATATTAGGTGCAGCTGAATTACCAACTGCTATTATTGCTTCTATTACACTTGTACATGAAGTCGTAACGTTCATGCAGTGGATTGGAATTATTTTTATATTGGTTGGGATCTTCACTCCTCAGCTGCTTACGGCTAGGAAAGAAAGGAAACACAATCGCGTGCACAGCGCTTGAAAAAATACAGAATTTATATAAAAGATATAACTGCAATTAAAATAAGTAAATTTATCTGGAGGTATAAATGACTATTTTAAGCATCGTATTTTTTGCTATTATGTGTATCTTCTTCCTAATAAGATATATGAAAGAAAAGAAATTTTACGATTTACTTCTCGTTCCCGTTTGTATATATGCAGGAGCAGTGAAAACTCCTTTCGTAGAGTACTTAAACTTTAATACTACATTTAAAATAACGTATGATATTGCAGCTATTATTCTTGTAATCCTTGCTGTACTTTTCTTTTTGAAAGATAAGAAAGAGAACCATACTGCATAACAAAAGACCTTTCATTTACTTGAAAGGTCTTTTTCTCTATCTCATTTTACCGCTCCATACAGCTTCTCTATCTCATGCTCAATTTGTTTTACATCGATTCGCTCAAATAATGGCTGTACGCTATCAATTCTACTTGGCAACGTATTTTGCGGTTCCCAATTTCGTTTCACAATCGACAATGTGTTTCGAACTCTTTCACTTGAAAATGGTAAAAATGGCTCAAGGAGATGGGCAAAATTAGCGATAAGATACACACAGTTATAAATCGTTTCTTCACATGAAACTGGATCATCTTCTCTTTGTTTCCAAGGCTGCTTTTCATCAAAATATTTATTTGCAAAACGTACTGTATCAAATATTGTTTCTAGCGCCCCCTTAAATTTAGTTTGCTCAATCGCCTCTCCTACACGCTTATATAATCCTTCTACTTTATCTTTCAGCTCTACTTCAATACTTCCTTTCGGCACGATACCACCATAATATTTTTCGATAAACTTTAATGTCCGGTTCACAAAGTTCCCGTATGCACCTAATAATTCACTATTATGACTGTAAATAAATTCCCGCCATGAAAAATCAGTATCGCGATTTTCTGGTGCGTTGACGGTTAAAAAGTAACGAATAGAATCTGGATCATAGCGTTCTAATATGTCAGGCACCCATACTGCCCAGTTTTTACTTGTAGATAATTTTCTTTTTTCAACTGTTAAATATTCATTCGAAACGATATGACGCGGGATTGCTTCCTCCCCTATTCCAAGTAATACCGCTGGCCAAATGACGGAATGAAACGGAATATTATCCTTTCCGTGCACATAATATGTTTTCGCTTCGCTATCCCAAAACTCTTGATCATCTTTCCCTGTTTCTTCAGCCCAATGTTTACTCGCTGAATAATAGCCTGTCACTGCTTCAATCCATACGTAAATTTTCTTATCTTCATACCCTTCTACTGGAATTGGTACCCCGATTGGTAAATCTCTTGATACTGCCCTATCTTGTAACCCTTCTTTTACATATCTTTCTGTTAATTGAATTGCATTATCACGCCATGTTCCTTTTTCTTTTGCGATTTCTACAACTTTTTTAATTTTCTGCTGAAATGTATGCAACGCAAAATAGAAATGCTCTGTTTCCTGTACGGATGGTGTACTACCACATAACTTACATTTCTTTTCTAACAAATCGAGTGGATCTAAAATAGCTGAACACGCATCGCATTGATCTCCTCTTGCTGCTTCATGGCAATGTGGACATATTCCTTCTACATAACGATCCGGTAAAAACTGCGTACACGTTTCACAATACGCTTGTTCCACTGTTTTTTTATAAATATGTCCTTCTTCTAATAAACGTAAAAAAACATTTTGAACCGTTTCATGATGGTGCTCACTATCTGTACGTGTATAGCAATCATAAGTAAAACCAAGGCTACGAAAACATCGTTCAAACTCTTCATGATACTTATCAGCAATTTCTTTCGCTGTCACACCTTCTTGTTTTGCCCTAATTGCAATCGGTGTTCCATTACAATCACTCCCTGAAACATACAGCACATTCTCACCTTTTGCCCTGTAATAACGCGCTAAAATATCTCCAGGTAATAAACTCGCAATATGGCCAAGGTGTAACGAACCATTTGCATACGGCCAAGCGCCTCCAATAAAAATACTCATCTTACATTCCTCCTTTTAAATATAAAAAGCCCCGCCCCTATCTTAAAAAAGATAAGGGCGGGGCTGTATAAACAGTCGCGGTACCACCTTATTTCGCCAATTACTCACATAATTAGCCTTAACAAGTACGGAGCTATATGCTCTTATACTGTGGTTTTGATAACGAGTACCAACTCTCGTCGCCGCCTACTATTATCATTTGATAAGTTCAGGACGAAGCTCAAAGGCCATTGTTCAAATGAATATTCTTGCTTCTTCTCAGCTACCGAAGCTCTCTGGAAAGAATGTGTTCATCCTACTTTTCCTTTTCAACGCTTTTACGTATAAAAGTATTGTACGACTTAATCACAGAAAAATCAAACTTTTATTCAGAAAGAAAAGGAAATCCCATCCCCCTGCCGAATAACTATACGTTCACAAAAGGAGTGATAACATTGAACCAAAAACAACTAAGCACTATAAATGCAAAAAGCTGGAATACAGCTGCTTATGAAGCTTGGACGAATCGCCACGGGGCACCAGCTGATTATGCGAAAAAAATCATGAAAGATCCCACGCGCGAAGTAGCACATTATTTACCTTACATACAATCTCCAAAAGGAAAATGTATTATTAATTTACTCGGCTCAAAAGGAAATAAAGCTGTCGCACTCGCTCTTTTAGGAGCTGACGTAACAGTTGTTGATATTTCAGCAAGTAATGCAAAATATGCAAATGAACTTGCGGAAGCCGTAGGCGTCTCTATTCATTACATCGTTTCTGATGTACTAGATGTAAATCTCTCCAAATCATTTGATATCGTATTACTGGAACTTGGTGTACTTCATTACTTTCTAGATTTAAAACCACTTTTTACAACAATCTCTCAACTACTAAAGCCCGGTGGAATACTTATCCTTCGCGATTACCATCCAATATACACAAAGCTATTAGGAGTAGACCATCCAATATACACAAAGCTATTAGGAGTAGACCATCCATCATTTCGAGCAAGTGGAAATTATTTCGATGAAGAATTAATTGAAGATGATGTTGCTTATAGCATCCTTCTTACAGAAGCACAGAAAGAATCGCTACCTAAAACAACCATCCGTCGCTGGACGCTAGGAGAAATTATTACAACACTCGCGGAAGAACATTTTAAAATTGAAAAACTAGTTGAAGAACACGGACCTCATCAAAGATGGCTCTTCCCTTCTGCTGCACCGGAAGGAATCGAAGAACGTATCCCTGGTCTATATACAATAATTGCGACAGCATGCAAAAAAGGATCCCTTCACGGATAGGATCCTTTTTGCATGCTCACGCATATAAGTTGAGGTTGGAGATTACCATAATTCTGTAGAATAGGACACAAGATATTTCAACATTTCGTCTCTGACTTACGTCGTCAAAAAGGGGTATGACCAACATAACGAAGAGTAATGTTTCAGTTGATACTGATAATCGTTATCAACTAATTAGAAGTATACATGATGTCATTTCAAATTTCAATAGCATTTCTAATATTTATTTATGAATTTTATGATATGCAAATGTATACATTTTAAGAACTTTTTCTAATACCAATCTGACTCCTTCCATTATCTGCTATAATTTTCATTGAACAGATTAATAACTTCATAATAATGTTTTTATTAATTTTGTTTTAAATATCTATAAATCATAATAAACAGTTTAAATGAGGGTAGGGGTAACGATGAAATATGTTAGTATTCGAAAAAAACTACTGTTCACACTCTTAAGCATTTCTTCTTTATTTAGCATTGCTCTTATAGTTATTCTTTCATTCGCCATGAATCAAGCAAGTGAAATCGAAACGTTAAAAAATGATGTATCAAAAAGAGCGACGATTTTAAAAGAACGTGGCGATTGGTTCCAAGCACAAGTTGCTGGTTTACAAGAATATTTACTATCACATGATCAAAAAGGATTAGATAAGTTCAACCGAGAAGGGAAAAAATTAGCTGATACTAGAGAGAAAGTAACAAGTGACAAGAAGCTCCCAGAAGGAATGAAAGAAGCTATTTTAATGGGGGGAAAATGGCGTAGCGTCATAGATAATGAGGTACTACCTCTTGCTCGTGAAGGAAAATGGGACGAAGCATCCAAAATTGCTTTAGCACAAACAGATTATGTAAATGATCTTTTAGGTCGTTTTAATAAATATACAAATGAAGAGAATGAGAAACGTGACGCATTAATTGCTGACGTTGAGTCTTCTTCATCACTTATTCAATATATTATTTTCTTCTCACTCATTACATGTACATTAACGTCTATTTTATTAGCATGGTGGTTCTCTGGTAAACTCGTTAAACCAATTCGACAAATTGATGAGAAGTTAAAAGAATTAGCTTCTCAAGATGGAGATTTAACGGCTAGATTACACGTAACAAGTAAAGATGAAATAGGTGACATTGCAAATTCTTTTAATCAAATGCTCACTAACTTACAGCTTATAATAAAACAAGTTCAACAAACATCAACAAGTGTAAAAGAAGCTTCCGAAAATGTATTTATCGAAACGACTGCTTCTATGGAAAATACCGCAAGGACCCAAGAAACTATGAATGCTCTTGAACACAATATTCGTTCACAAGTTTCTAGCATTGAAGAAAGTTCAACTGCAATGGATGACATGGCAACAAGTGTTCAGCGTATCGCTGAGTCCGCCTCTTCTGTTACTAGTTTAGCTGTTACAACTTCAGAAAAAGCAGATGATGGGAATAAAGTCATTGAGAAATCTATTACACAAATGCACACAATTAACGAAGCTGTTAACGCTACATCACAAGTAGTTGAGCGACTCATTACACATACAAATCATATCGATACTGCACTTCAATCTATTTCGAATATCGCCGAGCAAACAAATTTACTCGCTTTAAATGCTTCTATTGAAGCAGCTCGTGCTGGTGAACATGGAAAAGGATTCGCTGTTGTTGCTGATGAAGTTCGAAAACTTGCTGAACAATCTCAACTAGCCGCAACTGACATTAACCATTTACTGCATCAAATTCAAGCCGATACTAAAATAGCAAATGACATGATGACACAAGGTCAAGCAGAAGCTTCTGAAGGAATTACTGTTATTCGTACTGCCGGATTTTCATTCTCAGAAATTGTTAACCACATTAACAAAGTCTCTACGCAAATGCAAGAAATGTCTGCAACTGCTGAAGAGATGGCTGCAAGCTCTGAAGAAATGAACGCAGCTTTAAATAATATCGCCTCTATTTCAAATGAAGTTGCTGCAGAAACATTACAAACAGCACATTCAGCTGGTGATCAAGTAAACAAAATGAGTATCGTGGCTAACAAATCATCTGAAATGAAAACAATCGTACAAGAACTTGAAGTTCTCGTCTCTCATTTCAAAACAAACGCTTAAAGTGAAAATGACACGAACTCAAAGGTATAGGAAAGAAAGTTTTACAGGTTCTCCTTTTTCACTTTAAAATATCTCTTTCTATCTCTCATTCCGTCTGCTATAATTCCTAAAGGAAATAAGAAAGCTTTATTCCAACTGGAGTAAAGCTTTCTTTCAATTTTTTACATTTATTAATTCTAATACTAAGATTTCACAAAGGAGGCTTTTAATTATATGAATTTTGTAAGTATCAGAAAAAAACTTATGTTCATGATGGGAACGATTTGCGCTTTATTTGGCATCGCCTTAGCATTTATTTTATTTTTTGCTATTGACCAATCTCGTAAAGCTGAAACATTACAAAAAGAAATTTCTCCACTGGCAACAGAATTGAAAGAACGTGGAGACGCTTATCAAGTACAGCTATCTGCTTTAAGAGGCTATTTACTACAACATGATCAAGTCGAAATAGACAAGTTTAATGAGATGAGTAAACGTCTTGAGGATTCAAAAGATAAACTTCTTTCTAATCCAAATCTTTCTTCGTCCGTAAAAAGTACAATGGAATTAGGGTCTACTTGGAGAAAGTTCGTTGAAGAAAAAGTATTCACTCTTGCAAAAGAACAAAAATGGGAAGAAGCTTTACAAGTAGCTTCTTCAGAAAACGGGACGGTCTATAAAGTAATTGGTGACTTCACAAATTACAGTAATGAACAAGCTAAATTACGTGAACAATCTATTGAAAAAATTGACCAATCTGCACTCTTAATTAAATATGTTATTTTCTTATCACTTGTTATTTGTATTGTCGCTGCAATTATTCTTGCATGGTGGTTCTCTGGTAAACTTGTGAAACCGATTCAACAAATTGACACGAAACTAAAAGAATTAGCCTCTCAAGAAGGTGACTTAACGGCACGTCTACAAGTAAATAGCAACGATGAAATCGGTGCTATCGCAACATCATTTAATAAAATGTTAGAAAACCTACAACAGATCATTAATCGTGTTCAAAAAACATCAGTGGAAGTACAAACCGCTTCTGAAAATATGCTAGAAAAAACGAATACATCACGTGAGGCGACATTAAGAGTCCAAAGCTCGATGTCCAACTTAAATGCAAGTATTCAATCACAAACTTCTAGTATGGAAGAAAGTTCAACTGCAATGGACGATATGGCAGTAAGTGTTCAGCGTATCGCTGAATCTGCTTCATCTGTGGCGGAACTTGCTGTTGCCACATCTGAACATGCTAGCGATGGAAGTACCGTTATCCAAAAATCTGTTTCACAAATGACAACAATACACGAAGCTGTAAATGCTACGTCAGAAGTCGTTGAACGTCTAATCACTCATACGAAATATATTGATACTGCTGTACAATCTATTTCTAATATTGCTGAGCAAACAAACTTACTTGCTTTAAATGCTTCTATTGAGGCAGCTCGTGCTGGCGAGCAAGGAAAAGGATTCGCTGTCGTAGCTGACGAAGTTCGAAAACTTGCTGAACAATCTAAAACAGCTGCAACAGACATTAATCAATTACTACATCAAATTCAAAATGATACAGAAACTGCTAGCTCTATGATGTCTCAAGGCCGTTCTGAAGCATTTGAAGGCATTAATGTTATTCGTGAAGCTGGTACTTCTTTCACAACAATTGTGGACCAAGTAAATAAAGTATCTACTCAAATGCAAGATATATCAGCAACTGCTGAAGAAATGGCTGCAAGTGCTGAAGAAATGAATGCTTCACTTAATAACATCGCTTCTATCTCGACTGAAGTATCCAGCGAAACTGCCGCAACAGCACAATCTGCTGAACAGAAAGTTATTGTTATGAATGAAATGACAGTAACTGCTAGAAAAATGAAACAAACAGTTGAAGAGTTAGATCAACTCGTATCTCATTTTAAAACAGAATAGATGTTCAAAAAATATCCCTTCTTTGAAAGAGGGATATTTTTTTGAGCTCATTTCCTGCACATTATGCTCATTTCCGTTATAATGAGAATCGATATCATTAAAGTGTAGGAGGGGCTGCTTATGTCACAAGAAGCATTTGAAAATAAATTACTTGCCAATTTAGAGGCTGTTATTGACCCTGAACTAGGTGTTGATATCGTTAATCTTGGATTAGTTTATGATGTTACAGCAGATGAAAATAATAATGCTGTCATTACGATGACTATGACTTCTATCGGTTGTCCAATGGCTGGGCAAATCGTATCAGACGTTAAAAAAGTATTATCAACAAACGTACCTGAAGTTAATGAAATAGAAGTAAATGTCGTTTGGAATCCACCGTGGTCGAAAGAACGTATGTCACGTATGGCGAAAATCGCATTAGGTATTCGCGACTAAATAAAGTGGAAATTTCATCATTTGGGGATAGCGGGATAAAGAAAAGACCTGACTAGGATGTCAGGTCTTTTCTCTTATTATTTTACACCTACTGCATCATAAGCTTTCGTTACAGCTTGTACAGCTTTAGAGTTTTTACCGTATAAATCTTCAGCTGACTGAAGTGCCGCTTGACGCATCATTTTGAAGTCAGAGTTTGCAGTTAAATATTTCGTAAGCGCACGGTAGTAAATTTTTTCTGTTGCTTCACGGCCCACTCCAGTTACTTTCACGCCGTAATGATCTCCGCCTTCAGATACTAAATAAGCAGCTTTATTATTAATACTACTGTTAATATGAACGCCGCCATTATCAGCTGTTCCAGTATAACGTTTACTATAGTGATCTGGGTAACCTTCACTTGGTTTTAATGGGTTTGGAATAGACGCTGGATCTTTTAATGAACGAAGTGCATCGCCTGGTTTATCAGGTGTATAAATGTCAGCACCTAAATCCCAGCTCTTCTTCTCAACCATAACACCCATAATGTCAGATAACGATTCATTTAACGCCCCTGACTCATTTTTGTAAACAAGGTTTGCTGTATGTTCAGTTACAGCATGCGTTAATTCGTGACCGATAACATCAAGTCCAGCAGATAATGGAATGAATGTTTTTCCATCGCCATCACCGTACATCATTTGCACACCATTCCAAGCTGCGTTATTCCAAGCTGTACCTACGTGAACAGTTGAAATAAGCTTCGCACCTTTATCATCGAAAGAGTCCCGATTAAATGTCTTTTTGTAGTAATCATATACTTTTCCTGCATTTACATGCGCATCAACTGCAGCTTTATCTTCGAAGAACTTAGATTTACTTTCAACTTCTTCTCCTGTATATCCAAGCCATTGTGAGAATAAATTAAACCAGTTCTCGTCCATATTTTCTGCATCAAATGTATGAACACCTTGTCCTCGTTTACCATCAAACAAGTTGAATTGTCCTGTTTTCGTATCTTGAGCAATTTCAAATGATTGTCTAGCACCTAATACTCCGTAACCAAATCCAGTAATGTTATCTACAGCGTTATATTTCTCAATAACATTTCCATTCGTTGCATCAACAAAATAATGCCAATATCCTGGAGCTGGTTTTGAAATCGATGCCTTAACTAAGTATGCAAGATAGTAATTACCGTCCTTTTCATATACAAATAAATCTTTTTTCACACCGTCATAACTCTTTACTTTACCAATTTCTTTCTCAATATCTGCCTTTGCAATCGTTTCTGCTTGTTCCGCAGTAATGCTTGCAGCTGCAGGAATATTTTTATCATCTAAATTCGGAATAACTTGTCCGAAGAATGCTTTTACATTATTCTCTTTATCAAGTGTAACAGTTTGATCAGAACCGTACACAGGAATGTTATTATGTTTCTCAACTAGCTTCACATGTGTCGTATCAGATTCAGCGTCTTTTTCTTCCCCAACGATATTAAAATGCTTTTCAATATTTCCTGCTAATTTAAACATATCTTTCTTACTCTCTAAGTATTGAAAGACTGTCTCTTTTTTATCTAGTCCTTCCGGTGCTTTCCATTCTTCACCTATGTATGCAGGTGTTTTAAATTCTTGATGATATTGAATTTTTTGTTCTTCCGCTTTCGTTGTCGTTGCCCCAAACGCTCCAAATCCCCCGGCGATAACAGTTAACGCTAATGCTGATGAAATGACTTGCTTTTTCACTATAACATTCCCCATTCCCATAAAGATTTTTGACACTTTTATACAATTCTTATTTTCCCAGCCGATACCTCTACTAAAATTTTGAGAAACATTTTTCAGACAATTCCAATCAAAAAAAGAGGACATCTATCGGATGTCCTCTTTTCTATAAACCTTTTATTGTTTTTTCAATTCAATTGCTAAATAATGAGATTGCTCTTTTGCTTCAATATGAATATCTTCTTCTACCGCTTCTGCTGCATCACGCATAACAAGATTTTCACCATTGATTACACTGCTTCCTTCAATTTGTACAAGGTACAATTGACGGCCTTCTTTCACTGGAAAATGAATTTCTTTTCCAGCCTCTAATGATAAGGAATATAAATTCGCATCTTGGTGAATTTGAATTGGTGCATTTCCTTCTACTGAAGATACCATATGGAACCATTCATTTTCACGCTTGCTCCAATCAAATTTAAACTCACCATAGTTTGGTTTATGATCTGCACGGTCTGGTAAAATCCAAATTTGTAATAAACGCAGCGTTTCATCGCCTAAATTATGCTCGCTATGAAATACACCCGTACCAGCACTCATATATTGAACATGTCCACGCTCAATCGTTCCGCGATTTCCCATGCTGTCTTCATGTGTTAAAGCACCATCTACAACGTAAGAAATAATCTCCATATCACGATGTGGATGCATATCAAAACCAGTTTGCGCCGCTACTAGATCATCATTAATAACACGTAACGCTCCGAAGTTCATGTTATTTGGATTATAGTAATTGGCAAAAGAAAAATGAAAATGTGTATTTAACCAACCATGATTTGCTCTGCCCATATTTTTATGATCAACTTTTCTAAACATATCCTTCACCTCATACTATCTCGAATTCGAGATTTATTTTAAAATTTTTTCTTACTGTAACTTTTTTAGTAGTGTTAATAATTGCTTTTGTTCCTCTATATTTAAATTATGAAACTTCTCTGCTTGGAACGTTTCTTGAGGTGGGACGATTTCCTCATATAAAGCTCTTCCCTTTTCTGTTAAAGAAATATATTTCGTAGTACCCTCTTGTTCACGCAAAATCCACTCAAGCTGCTCCATTTTATTTAAAAGCTGCGTTACATTTCCTTTCGTAACAAATAGCTTATTTCCAAGTTCTTGCTGCGTTAAACGATTATGTCCTCCAACTTGAGCTAACACATCAAACTGGGCGGCAGATATATTCCATTTTTTCAAATGCTGATTCGTCTCACGAATACTCTTATTATAAAAGCGTGACAAACGAAACCATAATAGTAGCCCTAGTCTATCTTCTGTTTTCATTTCATCACCTCGCTCGTTTCATATCATTAGTTTAGAACTAAACTTAATAAAAGTCAAATACTTATTTTTAATAAGCATAAAAAGCACAGCGCTATTTCTCCACTATGCTTTACATTAACTTTCTACTCTTATATTCATCCAATTTCCTCTCCGCGAACTTCCTCGCATCTTTTTCAATCCACCGCTCTTCGTACCGTTCACTTCCCACATACAATATATCTCTCTTATGCTGCATCGCATGGCGAAATTCATGCAGTAGCGTTTTGAGAACTTGCTCATACTCTTCCCACATACAAACGAAAATTAATTGCTTTTCTTTATGATAAAAACCACCTACTGGGAATAGGAACTCTTCTTCCTCTTCCCCTAATGATAGAAGTACATCATTTGCATCGCACGTATCACAAAAAATAACGGGCGTTTTACATACTTCAATAAGAGAACACAAATCCTCTCTCAGCTTTTTGACATCCCAAGGAAGCTCCGAATCCAACACATACCAATTCTCTACCTGTTGATATACATTTTGAAACTGGAGTTCCATTTTTCTTTATTCCCCTTTCCAAACTCCCTTTTCCTATATGTATGCCACAATATGGCAAATATTAAACGTATTCTTTCATCCTTGAAAAAATGCCAATAAAGAAGGGATCTATGTCGACATAAATCCCTTTTTTCATAAATATCTTGTACTTTGATTTTAAAAAATTCAGCTCTTCTTCATATCCCACTTAAAGATTTTATTTAAGAATTTATATACATTCTTCGACTCCTTTGTCAGAAGTGGGCCTAAAATGGATAGTATAAGCACGTATAGTGCTGAGAATGGTTTCAGTACTGACATTAAACCACCAGCGATACCGATATTAGCCATAATGATGGAGAACTCTCCTCTTGAAACGATTGTTAATCCGATATTTGTTGATGCTTTATGAGATAATCCAGCTTGTCTTCCTGCAATCATTCCTGCTACAAAGTTACCGATTATCGTAAGAAGGACAGCACCTAACGTTAACCATATCGCTCCGCCTAATGAGAACGGATCAATACTTAACCCGAAGCTGAAGAAGAAAATAGCTCCGAAAAAGTCTCTAAATGGAACAACAAGATGTTCAATTCGGTCACTATGCTCTGTCTCAGAGAAAACTAATCCTAGAAGAAGTGCTCCAATTGCTTCTGCAACGTGAATTGTTTCTGAAAAACCAGCAATGAAGAATAATGAGGCAAATACTACAATAATAAAGATTTCATCTGAGCTAATATTGAGCAATTTATTTAATAACGGCGTAGCCTTTCTAGCTACTATAAAGAATAGAAGCATATATCCTAAAGCAATTCCAATTGAAGTAAGGGCACCTAAGAAGGAAGCGTGATCCCCAAGTACTAAACCAGAAACAACTGATAAATATACAGCAAGGAATATATCTTCAAACATAATAATTCCTAAAATTAATTCGGTTTCATTATTACCAGTTCTTCTTAAGTCCACTAACACTTTAGCAACGATAGCGCTAGAAGAAATCGTAATAATACCCGCAATAATTAAGATTTCTAGTAATGGGAATCCCATTATAAATCCGTATAACAAACCAAGTGAAAAGTTAATTAAAATATAAATCGTTCCGCCAATCGCAATAGATCGTCCAGATTTAATTAGTTTTTTCATTGAAAATTCTAATCCTAGATAGAATAGAAGGAATAGAACCCCAATTCGTCCAAGGAAGGAAATTACACTTGCACTTTCAATAAATTTGAGATCGATAACACCTATTGTCGGTGCATGCGGTCCTACTAACATTCCAAGAACGATTAGAAAAGGAATTACTGAGAATTTAAATTTCCCAGCAATTACTGCTGCAATTGCCACTAAAACTAAAGCTGTACCAACTTCAAAAATTAACGTATCCATCTAATCAGTCCCCCCTATTTGAAAGTAATTCATTAATGATTTTTTTAATTTCTTCTCTCTCACCTGACACTACAAGCATATCTCCTTCTTCAATTACTATTTCTGGTCCTGGATTAAATAGCTTCTTCATGTTCTTCTTCATAACCGCGATTATCGTTACGCTATATGTTTTTCTTATTTCAAGATCGCCAATTGTTTTTCCGATTGATGGAGCTGTATTCTCCACTTTGAACCACTCAATCGCTAAACCTTCAAAAACCATCTCAACATTTTCTAACGCCCTAGGCTTATATACCATTCCACCTAATATTGCAGCAATTTGTCTCGCCTCTGAGTCACGTAGTGAAATACTTGAGATGCTTTCTTCATGATCTGAATCAAAATGATACATTTCTCTACGACCATCATCATGAATGACAATTACCATCTTTTCGTTACCTTTCGTAACGATTTGAAACTTATAACCAATACCTGGAAGTTCACTTTCTCTAATATTCATTTTTAGCTCCTCCATAACTTATTTATTTTAATTTTCTGTTTTTCTGCCTTTTATTCATCCAATCAACTTTAGAAATTCTAACCACTCAGGATATTTGTGATTTGGAAATCTTTTATTGTAATAATAAGTGGACCCTAAAAAGATACTTAAAGATGTAATGATAAAAAATATATTACTTCTCATTTTCAAACTCTGAAGGCTTACTTTCCATAAAGAATCTTCTTTCAAATTAGCCCCACCTTCTCGCTTTAAATTTAGTTTTTTAAAATGTAAATAATTCTAAAAATATTATGATGTAACATAATCATAACACAAAAACGTTTTAAGTAACATAACTTTTTAGAAAAATTGATTCTCGTATATTTTTTGCATATAATTTTCTTATTACGAAAAAAAGGAAGTGTATTATATGGTTGATATCTTTAGCAGATTCCTTGAGGTAACGAATAATATTTTATGGTCATATATTCTTATTGCAATGCTAATCGGCTTCGGTCTTTACTTCTCTTTTAAATTAAAATTTGTCCAAATTACTCATTTCAGTGAGATGGTCAGCTTAATTAGTAAAGGGTTTAATCGAAAAGAAAAAAAGAAAGATAGCATCTCACCATTCCAAGCATTTTGCTTAAGTGCAGCAGCACGTATCGGTATCGGAAACTTAGCTGGTGTAGCATTAGCAATTTCAATGGGTGGACCTGGCGCAATATTTTGGATGTGGTTTATCGCAATTATCGGAGCAGCTACTAGTTTTGTAGAATGTACACTTGCGCAAATTTATAAAGTAAAAGATGGAAGTAGGTTCCGTGGTGGACCAGCATATTACATGGAAAAAGGGTTAAACAAACGCTGGATGGGCGTCTGGTTCTCACTTCTTATTACAGTTGCGTACGGATTAATTTTCAATTCAGTGCAAGCGAATACAGTAACAATAGCGTTTGAAAATGCTTTTGGACTAGAGCGAACTCTTGTAGGAGCTCTATTAGCTTTATTAGTTGCAGTTATTATTTTCGGTGGTATCAAAAGCATTTCACGTATTACAGAAATGATTGTTCCTCCAATGGCAATTATTTATATTGGTGTGGCAATTTTCGTCGTAATTAACAACTTCAGTATGTTACCAAGCATTTTTATAGAAATATTTAATGGTGCATTCGGTTTAGACCAAGCCATCGCTGGTGGTATTGGAGCAGCAATCAAGTTCGGAATTCAGCGCGGTTTATTCGCTACAGAAGCAGGAATGGGTAGTTCTCCTAATGCAGCCGCAACATCTGATGTATCTCACCCTGTAAAA
The DNA here is from genome assembly GCF_051916605.1 of Bacillus cereus group sp. MYBK195-1. NCBI lineage: Bacteria > Bacillati > Bacillota > Bacilli > Caryophanales > Bacillaceae > Bacillus > Bacillus cereus group sp. MYBK195-1. The sequence goes on from NZ_JBQAGZ010000005.1 coordinate 116,376, forward strand.
CAAGGGCTTGTTCAAGCGTTAGGCGTTTTCGTAGATACATTCTTAGTATGTACATCAACAGCATTTATCGTATTATGTTCTGGACTTTACAAAGGATCAAATTTAGAAGGTATCGAATTAACACAAAACGCATTAAGTTCACAAATTGGACCGTGGGCAAGCACTTTCTTAGCGATTATTATTTTCCTATTCGCTTTCAGTTCACTTCTAGGAAACTACTATTATGGTGAAACAAATATCGCATTCATTAAAGAAAGTAAAACATGGTTAATGATTTATCGTGTTGCAGTTGTCGGAATGGTATTCTTCGGATCAATCGCTGCTCTTAAAACAGTTTGGAGTTTAGCTGATTTATTCATGGGACTAATGGTATTCACAAACTTAATTGCCATCTCATTCCTTAGCAAATTTGCTTATGCTGCATTAGTAGACTATTTGAAGCAAAAGAAACAAGGAAAAGATCCTGTCTTCGTTGCAAACTCTATCCCTGGCTTAAAGAATACAGAGTGCTGGGATGGGCAAGATGTAGAAGAAAAACAAAAGGCTGTTTAACAAATAAAAGCGGAAGCGGCTCGTTCAGAATCGCAGGACATTGGAGCTCTCGACCTTGAAGCGCTTTTTGCTTCGAGCGAGAGAGCGAAATGACCGGAGATTCTAGCCGCTGGAGCTGGATATCATTAAAAGCGGAGGTGACTTGCTCAGAACAGGAGGGCATTGGAGCTCCTTCCTGTGAGACATTCTTTGTCTCACAGGAAGGCGCGAAATGACCGACTGTTCTAGCCACCGAAGCTGGACATCATTAAAAGCACAAGCGGCTCGTTTAGAACAAGAGCCCTATCTCAAACAAAGGCCCTATTACTTCACCGTAATAGGGCTTTTTATTTACAACAGTTCATAATTTGTTCAAATTAATTCCAGCAAAAGGGTTGATTTATAGAGATTACTAGATTATAATGATTATAAATTAGTAATTGATATCACATAACAACTCAAAAGGAGATTGATCATAATGAACAAACAAGTAATCGAAGTATTAAACAAACAAGTAGCAGACTGGAGCGTTTTATTCACAAAACTTCACAACTTCCATTGGTACGTAAAAGGACCTCAATTCTTCACATTACACGAGAAATTCGAAGAACTTTACACAGAATCAGCTACTCACATCGATGAAATTGCAGAACGTATTTTAGCAATTGGCGGCAAACCAGTAGCAACAATGAAAGAATACTTAGAACTATCTTCTATTCAAGAAGCAGCATACGGAGAAACTGCAGAAGGGATGGTCGAAGCAATCATGAAAGACTACGAAATGATGCTAGTCGAACTGAAAAAAGGCATGGAAATCGCTCAAGACTCTGACGATGAAATGACATCTGACCTACTACTAGGCATCTACACAGAACTAGAAAAACACGCTTGGATGCTACGTGCGTTCTTGAATCAATAATATGTAAAAGCGGAGGCGGCTTGCTCAGAATCGCAGGGCACTTCAAGCTCTCGACCTTGAAGCGCTTTTTGCTTCGAGCGAGAGAGCGAAATGACCGGAGCTTCTAGCCGCTGGAGCTGGATATCACCTAAAAGCGGAAGCGGCTTGCTCAGAATGTGAGGGGGATGGAGCTTTTGACGTAGAGGCGCTCTTTGCCTCGCAGGAAAAAGCGAAGCCACCGAACATTCTAGCTACCGGAGCTGGATATCATTTAAAGCGGAAGCGGCTCGTTCAGAGTCGCTTTTTTCTATAGATTAATCGCGCATGCTGGTACATGAAATTTATATCAGCGATTTTTCCAACATATCGGCGATTCTCCCCAATATATCAGCGATTTTTCAATTATATCGGCGATTCCCTCCAATATATCAGCGATTTTTCAATTATATCGACTTATCGACAAATCACGACAATATTAACACACCCCTCTCCCCTACTTTTATCAATATATTACAATCTCATCTATGTTAAAATATAGGAAACACCCTTTAGCTTTTCCAAATTCATCATTTACTACTTAAATGACGGGAGTGGTTCAGTTGAAAGACTACTTAATTAGAGCATTTTTTGCGTTAATAACAGTTGGGATTCTCTTACTTATAGCTAATATTTTCAATATACGTGTCGAGGTTAAGGACTATGCTTTCCTCGTTGTCGTAGCAATTGGTGGCGGCTGGGGTGGCTGGTACCTGTATAAAAAACAAAGCAATCAAAATAATAAAGGCATTCCAAAGTAATACGGAATGCCTCTTTTTATTGCCTTCTGTAATAAATAATGAAATTCAGACCACTAATACAACCAATCGCAATAAACATACAAAACGATTGTGGATCTCCACCTAGATTATACTCATCAACGATGAATCCGGACATAAACAACGTTATCGCGGAAACACCGATACACAATACCGAGATAAACCAAAGCGAAAATTCATTAATCAACTCTTTCTTCTGTCTCAAAACAATTAGCATAACAAGAATAGACGCTGCTAAAATACTTTTAAAAACCGGTCTTAAATACACAAACTCCTCCATCTCTTTCTCCTTTTCCAAAAACATTACATCTAAACATTAACATATTTAACCAAATTAAAAACACATGCCGTCTTAAATTAAAACGACATGTGTTTCCGTATTTGCTATGATAGTTGCTTCCACTTCGTTCCCAAAACAGGACGCTCATAATTTTGGATTGCATGAATTAGTTTATCTGCTGTCTCTGCTGAAACGATCAATTCTTTATTTGATGGATTCATAAATCCTTCTTCCGCTGCACGTTCAACCATTTGCAAAATTGGTCCGTAAAAACCTTTTATGTTTAATAAACCAACCGGCTTATTATGTATACCAATTTGTGACCAACATACAACTTCAAATAGTTCTTCAAACGTTCCGTATCCGCCTGGAAGCGCAATAAAAGCATCTGCAAGCTCTGCCATTTTCGCTTTACGTTCATGCATCGTCTCTACTTCAATTAATTCTGTTAATCCTGTATGCACAATTTCTCCTCGGAATAGACCGCGTGGCATAACACCTGTTACACGTCCACCTAAACGAAGAACTTCGTTTGCTACTTCTCCCATTAATCCGACACATGAACCACCGTATACGAGCTCATAGTCGTTCTCAACAAACATTTTACCTAACTGAATTGCCTGCTCTTTAAATTCTGGTCTCTCCCCTAAATTAGAACCTGCAAACACACAAATCTTTCTCATCCCTACACCCCGAAACTATATATTGTTATGATACAATGAATATTGTACAACATATTGAGGAGATGAGGAAGAAATGGATATCGTTGCATTTCAAAGATGGGTTGAGGAATTTTACGAAAAACGAAGCTGGTCACAGTATAATGCCTTTATTCGCTTAAATTTCTTAACCGAGGAAGTTGGGGAAGTTTCACGAGTCGTTCGTGCTATTGAAATTGGCCGCGATCGCCCTGATGAAGATGCGAAAACAGAAGAAGAGCTAAAACAAGAACTAAAAGAAGAACTTGGCGATGTACTATCTAACCTTATTATTCTTTCGCAAAAATATGATTTAGACTTACAAGACATTATGGACGCACACGTCACAAAGCTTTCGAAAAGGTTCGAAGTATCTAAATGAGAATATTATCAATTATGGTATAATATTCTTGTCACAATACTAAGGGGGATTTTATGTTATCAAAAAAATTGCACGACGCATTAAATGAACAAATGAACTTTGAATTTTACTCTGCCCATGCTTATATGGCAATGGCTGCTTACTGTACATCTGAGAGCTATGATGGATTCGCTAACTTTTTCCTTGTACAAGCTGAAGAAGAACGTTTCCACGCAATGAAGCTTTACAACTATATTAATGACCGCGGAGAGCGCGCTATTATTACTGGATTTGATAATCCAAATAACGAATACGAATCTGTATTAAACGCTTTTGAAGTCGCACTTGAGCACGAGCGTGAAGTAACGAAACGTATTTATAACTTATCTGATATCGCTTGGGACGAGCGTGAACATGCAACAATTACATTCTTAAAATGGTTCGTTGACGAACAAGTTGAAGAAGAAGCTTCATTCGATAGCATCATTCAAAAATTAAAACGTATTACAAGCGATTCAAACGCACTGTTTATGCTAGATGCTGAATTAGAGAAACGTACATTTACGCCTCCAGCTGAATAATATTTCAATCACCTTAATACATGTATTAAGGTGATTTTTTTGTTTGCTCTCTATCTTAAAATCACCTTAAATTTCCTCATATTTGACATAGTGCCAGCTATAAAATAGTATTATTTTCAATATAAAAACGAATATACGAGGAGAGGAAAAATGAATCAACGTGTAGAAGCTGTTGATGCAATTCGTGGTTTCGCTTTGTTTGGCATTTTACTAGTCAATATGACATTAATTCAATTCGGGTTCTTCACCAGTGAAAAACCAACTTATCTATTCGGCGATCTTGATAAAGGCGCTAATTGGTTTATTCAATTCTTCGGCACACATAACTTTATATCCCTATTTTCTTTTCTATTTGGGCTTAGCATTATTTTGTTACAAAAAAGTATTATCGCAAAAGGAAAAAAATTCTTCCCCACATACATAAGACGTATTATCATTCTTTTACTACTAGGCTACATTCACGGCACTTTTGTTTGGGAGGGCGATATTTTATTTGCATACGGAATAATCGGGATTTTCTTAATGATGTTCATCAATCGAAAACCGAAAACTTTGCTCATTTGGGCGATTATTCTACTCGCACTTATTACACTTATGTCTTATCAAACTGATCCATCTACAAATATAGATGATTTTGCACCTTATACTGAAAAAGAACATAAAGTCCATCAAACTGGAAGCTATATGGATCACGTCAACTTTAGATTGACTGAAAATCCTTTTGATTACATGGGAATTGACGGTGCATTCGGATTATTTTTCATATCAGTTTTCGCAATAATTTTTATGTGTCCACTGTTCCTATTCGGAATGTATGTAGGGAAAAAAGGCTGGCTATTTGAGGTCAATAAACATATACATGCTGTCAAAAAAATATGGTTTGCCACCGGTCTCTTCTCTTTTACAATTAAAATCTTAGCTATGTTTGTAAAGCACCCGCTTTTAATTATGTTACAAGATGGCCTTACACCAGTAACTATGACCTTCTTTTACGGAAGCACAATCATTTTATTATTCCATTACAAAAAAGCAACCCGTCTACTAACATACATGGCGAACATAGGGAAAATGTCCGTTAGTAATTACTTAGCACAATCTATTATCGCAACAACCATTTTTTACGCATATGGATTTGGCTTATACGGGAAAATTGGCTATTTCTTCGGTATTCTTTTAACCATCGGAATTTATACGATTCAATTATTCGTTAGCACCTATTGGCTCCAAAAATACCGGATGGGGCCAGTGGAATATGTGTGGAGACTGGGAACTTATTTAGAGAAACCACGTTTTAAAAGAGACTTGGATAAAGCAAGTTAAACAAAAAAAGCAATGAGCGTACGCTCATTGCTTTTCTTAATTTATTAAAGCATAACCCCAACGATAATCGCTGATAATATACTTACTAACGTTGCACCGTATACAAGTTTTAAACCGAATGATGATACAACGTTTGCTTGTTTGCCATCGATACTCTTCGTTGCACCTGCGATAATTCCGATAGATGAGAAGTTCGCAAATGATACAAGGAAGATAGATAAAATACCTACTGTACGAGCTGATAAATCACCAGCTACTTTACCAAGGTCAAGCATTGCAACGAATTCGTTCGTTACTAATTTTGTTGCCATAATTTGTCCTGCTTGTAGCATCTCTGATGTTGGAATACCCATTACGAATGCTAATGGTGAGAAGATATATCCTAAAATGCTTTGGAATGTGATTCCGAAAATTGAATCGAATACACCGTTAATTGCTGTAATTAATGCTACGAAACCGATTAGCATCGCCGCTACTGTTACAGCGATTGAGAAACCAAGCATAATATATTCGCCTAACATTTCAAAGAATGTTTGTTTCTTGTCTTCTTGTAATTCTAAAATATCGTCTTCTTCTTTTACTTCATATGGATTAATGATATGAACGATAATGAATCCACTGAATAAGTTTAATACTAGTGCTGTTACTACATATTTTGGATCAATCATTTTCATATAAGAACCGACGATTGACATCGATACTGTAGACATTGAAGATGCACAAAGTGTGTATAAACGATTTTTCGGTAATTTGCTTAGTTGATCTTTTACTGTAATGAATACTTCCCCTTGACCAACGATTGCAGCTGCTACCGCATTATATGATTCTAGTTTTCCTAAACCGTTAACTTTACTTAATAGGAAACCGACTGCACGAATGATAATCGGTAAAACTTTAATATGTTGCAGAATCCCGATTAATACTGCTAAGAAAATAATCGGTAATAATACTGTTAAGAAGAATGGTGCTTGTCCATCGTTTGCTAGACCACCAAATACGAAATTAACCCCAGCTTCCGCAAATTTTAAAATAGCGCCAAATCCATCTGCGATCCCTTTTACTAATACGAATCCGACCTTTGTATTTAGTAAGAAATACGCAAGTACCAATTGAATGACAAGCATAAGTGCAATTGGTTTATATTTAATTTTCTTACGATCTGAACTGATAAGGAAACCTAGTACAAACACTACAAGTAAACCGACTAGAAACATTACGAACTTCATATGTGAATCCTCCACTTCTCCCACGAGTTATTGGTCGTATAACGTATAACGAATGACGTCTGACCATTGTTGTTAAAAAAATTTTAAACCCCTAAAACTATTCAACTGTCATCTAAAATCAGTAAGCGTTTACATAAATTGCAATTTATAAAAGGTAGCTTCTTCTCTCCTACCATAATTGAAAGTCTGAAATTGATACCACCTACAAATCAAATTGTAAGCGTTATCTAGACGAAATGCAATATAAATTTTAAAAGATTTTTATATGTTAATATATTCCTAATTAATTGGTTTTTTCATGCAAATTTACCATAAAAATAGCCCTAGCTATGAGCTAGGACCATCCTTTTTCACCCCGATTGGTGAGGGCTAATAATGATCGTGGGATAAAGCCACCCCACTGATTAAAGTTTCACTTTATAACATAACACCAACGATAATCGCTGATAGAATACTTACTAATGTCGCACCGTACACAAGGCGTAGACCGAATGATGATACAACATTTGATTGATTTTCATCGATACCTTTCGTTGCACCTGCGATAATTCCGATAGATGAGAAGTTCGCAAATGATACAAGGAATACAGAAAGGATACCAACTGTACGAGCCGATAAATCACCAGCTACTTTTCCAAGATCAAGCATCGCAACAAACTCGTTTGATACTAATTTTGTTGCCATAATTTGTCCCGCTGTTACCATCTCAGCTTGAGGGATACCCATTACGAATGCTAATGGTGAGAAAATATATCCTAAAATAGCTTGGAATGTAATACCGAACATTGAATCAAACAAGCTATTAATTGCTGTAATTAATGCTACGAAACCAAGTAACATAGCTGCTACTGTAATCGCAATCGTGAAACCAAGCATAATGTACTCGCTTAGCATTTCAAAGAATGATTGTTTTTTCTTATTTTCTAATTTCAGTGTATCTTCTTCTTCTGTAATATCATACGGGTTAATAATATGAATAATAATGAAACCACTAAATAAATTTAATACAAGTGCTGTTACTACATATTTCGGTTCGATCATTTTCATATAAGAACCTACAATTGACATTGATACTGTCGACATGGAAGATGCACATAATGTATATAAACGATGTTTTGGGATTTTACTTAATTGATCTTTTACTGTAATAAATACTTCCGCTTGCCCAACAATGGCAGCTGCTACTGCGTTATATGATTCTAGTTTTCCTAGACCATTTACTTTACTTAACAACGTACCAATAGCACGAATAAATATCGGTAAAATTTTAAAGTGTTGCAGAATTCCGATTAAAACCGCAAAGAATACGATTGGTAATAATGCTGTTAAGAAGAATGAAACCTCTCCTTTATTAACAAGACCACCAAATACGAAAACGATTCCAGCTTCCGCATATCCAAGAAGTGCGCCAAATCCATCTGAAATTCCTTTTACTAAAATATAACCAACTTGCGTATTTAATAAGAAATAAGATAATGCTAGCTGAATAATAAGCATAATTGCGATTGGTTTATACTTAATCTTCTTTCGATCGGCACTTATAAGAAAACCGAGTACAAATACAACGAGTAATCCTACAAGGAACATAACAAACTTCATTAATAAAATCCTCCATTTAACTCTTCATTAACGTTGAACGTCTGACCACTCAAAATAAGAAATAATCCGAACTTTCCATTTCTCCTGCAAAACCTTCAATCAGATAGGAAAGATCATAAAACCTCTTGTTTCAAAGGCATTTTCCATTCTAACACAAATTACAACTCATATCCGCACTTTTCTTTAAAAAAATACATTTTATTATGAAACATCCATGAATGTTCGTCTTTTACCATCCGCTAATGTCCGGATAAAACAAAAAATGAGCATCAAGTTTCACTTGATGCTCACCTCATTATACTGCTTTTTCTTTATCAGCTACTGCTGACTTATCCCAGCACTCTGTATTTTTCAAACCTGGAATAGAATCCGCATAGAATACCGGATCTTTCCCTTGTTTCTTTTGCTTTACGTAATCTGATAATGCCGCAAAAACATACTTAGAGAGGAATACAATCGCCACTAAGTTAATAACAGCCATAATACCCATGAATAAATCTGCTACATCCCAAACGATTTGAATTGTCGCTACAGATCCTAACATAACCATACCAAGTACAGCAATGCGGTACGCTGTTAATAGCACTTTACTTCCATTTAAGAATTCAATATTTGTTTCACCATAGTAGTAGTTACCTACTAATGAACTGAATGCAAACAAGAAGATTGCAACTGCTACAAATATAGAAGCCCATGGACCGATATGTTGACTTAACGCCTGCTGCGTTAATTGAATTCCATTTAAATCAGCTGCATTATGCACATCTGATAAAAGAATAATAAATGCTGTACAACTACAAATTAATAATGTATCTGTAAATACCCCTAAAGTTTGAATAAAACCTTGTTTAACTGGATGCGTTACGTTTGCAGTCGCTGCTGCGTTCGGCGCACTACCCATACCTGCTTCATTTGAGAATAACCCACGTTTTACCCCTAATAAAATCGCAGCTCCTAATCCTCCGCCTACTACTTCTTTAATTCCGAAAGCATGTAAGAAAATTTCTTTAAATACATATGGAATTGACGTAATGTTTGTTACGACAACGAATAATGCCACTGCTACATAAATAATTGCCATTACTGGAACAATCATTTCAACCGCGCGAGCAATTCGTTTTACTCCGCCGAAAATAATAACTGCAAGTAAACCAGCCATAACAAGACCTACTAACCTACTATCTGTTTTGAATGCCCCATCAAAAGCTGCTGCTACAGTATTAGACTGTACAGCATTAAAAATCAATCCGAAACTTACTGTTATTAGAACAGAGAACACAACACCTAACCAGCGTTTATTTAAACCCTTTTCCATATAATACGCTGGGCCCCCACGGAATGCATTCCCATCTTTCACTTTATAAATTTGCGCTAATGTGCTCTCTACAAATGCAGAAGCACCCCCAATTACTGCGATTAACCACATCCAAAATACTGCTCCTGGTCCACCTGCTGAGATAGCGATAGCTACACCAGCTAAGTTACCAGTACCTACACGAGAAGCTGTACTCATACAAAAAGCCTGGAACGATGATACACCGCTCTTCTCCTTTTGCGCTTTCCTCGTTTTCGAACTTGCCCCATCCCCAAGCAATCGAATCATTTCACCGAAGTAACGAACTTGGACAAATTTCACACGAAATGAAAAATAGAGCCCTAACCCAATTAACATCGCAATAATGACATATGACCAAAGGATATTATTTACATCCCCAATTACCCTAGCTAAAAAATCCATATTTGCATTGCCCCCTCTTCCTAACAATAAGAAAATTATATTCTAAAAACTTTTAGTAATCAAGAACTTTATGTTAGGTTTTATGACATGATTGCGTTAACTATCTTAACATACGTGTTTTTTTCATAAAAATATAGCTATTACATGCATTTATCCAATACTCAATCTCTTATCCTCTTCGACCAGCCATACTTTTAAAACAGTACGTTCCCCACAAATAACGAGAGGAACAAACAAAAAGTTATATTAATAATTACCCCTCACCCTTTTCATCATTTACTACAACAAAAAAGGCGAGCATCAAATTTACCTCGATGCTCGCCTTTTCAATTACACTGCTTTTTCTTTATCTGTTACCACTGGCTTATCCCAGCACTCTGTATTCGTTAAACCAGGAATAGAATCTGCACTGAAGACTGGATCTTTCCCTTGTTTCTTTTGCCTTACATAGTCTGTTAATGCCGCGTACGCAAATCGGCCAAGAAGTGTAATCGCAATTAAGTTCGTTATTACCATTAGACCCATAAATAAGTCTGCCATATTCCATACAACTTGAAGCGTTGCTACGGAACCGAATAATACCATTCCAACTACCGCAATACGGTAAATTGTTAACCACGTTTTGCTTTGCTTAATAAATTCAATATTCGTTTCACCATAATAGTAGTTTCCTAGAAGCGAACTGAAAGCAAATAAGAAAATAATAATCGCTAAGAAGCTACTTGCCCACGGGCCAATTTGTGAACTTAATGCATTTTGTGTTAATTCAATACCTTCTAAGTTCGTTGCTTTATATGCACCAGAACATAGTACGATAAATGCTGTTGATGTACATACTAAGAATGTATCTACTAAAACACCAATTGTTTGAATAAAACCTTGTTTAGCTGGATGCGTTACATCAGCCGTCGCTGCCGCGTTTGGTGCACTACCCATACCTGCTTCATTCGCAAATAATCCGCGCTGAATACCATATTTCATCGCAGCACCGATACCACCGCCTACAGCTGAATCTAAACCGAATGCACCTTTAAAGATTTCTGTAAACACATCTGGTAGTAAATAGAAGTTTTTAATAACAACAAAAATCGCTACCGCAATATAAAGAATTGCCATTGGTGGAACAATCATTTCCGACATACGCGCGATACTTTTTACACCACCAAAAATAATAACCGCAACTAATACTGCTAATACAATCCCAACAACGTAACGCTCAATACCAAATGCATTTTTAAAAGCTAATGTAACTGTATTTGCTTGTACTGAGTTGAAAATTAAACCGTAACTAATTGTAATTAGAATAGAGAACCAAATCCCCATCCAACGTTTATTTAAACCTTTTTCCATATAATAAGCAGGACCACCACGGAACCCACTGCCATCTTTTATTTTATAAATTTGTGCAAGCGTACTTTCGACGAAACTTGAAGAAGCCCCGATAATCGCAATCACCCACATCCAAAATACTGCTCCAGGTCCTCCCATAGAAATAGCTAACGCTACACCAGCTAAGTTACCGATACCAATACGAGCTGCAGAACTCATACAAAATGCTTGGAAAGAAGATACACTGCCTTTTTTACGCGTCTTTCCAGTTAACCCATCACTCATTAAACGAATCATTTCCCCTAAATGAGTAATTTGTACGAATTTCAATTTAATAGAAAAATAAAGACCTAAACCAATTAACATTGCAATAAGAATATATGACCAAAGAATTGTATTCGTTGACGAAACGAATTGTTCCAAAATATTCATACAATTAACCCCTCCTTTTCTCCATAAAACGAATTATATTTAAAAAACATTCAAAAATCAACATTTTTCGACAATTTGCAATTTCCAAATATTAGACAGGATCGCAGTAATAATACCTTTATGACTACCCTCCCTCTAACTGTGTATACTAAGACAAAAAATAAATCTACAAACTACCCCATTGACAAAAGCGTCTACCTGTAACTATAATGATTACATCAAGTTGTAACAAACCTTATTACAACAAATCCATTTACTTTCAGATATACACTTTAACAAAACACTTTGGAGGGATTTATTATGAAAATCGGAATCATCGGAGCAACTGGTAAAGCAGGAAGTCGTATTTTAAAAGAAGCATTAGATCGCGGACATGAAGTAACTGCAATCGTAAGAAACGCTGCAAAAATTACAGAAGAAAACGTAAAAGTTTTAGAGAAAGATGTATTCTCTCTTACATCTAACGACTTGCAAGCATTCGATGTCGTTGTAAATGCATTCGGTGCTCCAGCAGGCGAAGAACACCTTCACATAGATGCAGGAAACGTACTAATTGAAGCTATGAAAGGTGCCCCTAACACAAAATTACTTGTAGTTGGCGGCGCTGGAAGCTTATTTGTAGACGAAGAAAAAACAACACGTGTATTTGATACACCAGGTTTCCCGAGCGAATACCTTGCAACAGCTCAAAACCAAGGTAAAAACTTAGAAATCTTAAAGCAAACAAATGATATTACTTGGACATTCATCAGCCCTTCTGCACTATTTGCATTAGGAAAGCGCACAGGCTCTTATACAGCTGGTAAAGACAACCTTCTTGTTAACGCAAAAGGTGATAGCTACGTAAGTTACGAAGACTTCGCAGTTGCAGCACTTGATGAAATCGAAAATCCAAAACATGTAAACGAACGCTTCACAGTTGTTTCTGAAGCTGAATAATAGAAAAAGCTCGTAAAACATAATGTTTTACGAGCTTTTTTTATTATTGCACTTGCTCTAAACCATTTGGAGTAATCTTAAAGGAAATTTCTTTAAACTTTTTCTTATCTCCTTTTCCAACTAACTCACTATTTTTATACCAATTCAAACGATCTGATTCCGCATGATACACTTTCACTACATCTCCATATTGGAAAGAAGTTCCGTTTACTTGCTCAGCAAAATTCTTTGAAGTTTCTTGTCCTTCTGCTGTTACATGTTTTTTCTCCGTTCCATTTTGATCATATAGGGTAATTCCCATATATAATTCATTTTTAAAGTAACTATGAATTTGTTCATTTGTATGCGTTACATGTAGCTTCTTATCTTCATGATTGAACGTTACAATAGAACGAATATCATCACCCAGCCCTTGGTATACAAGACTATCTCCATACGTTACTGTTAGAGGAACTTCTGTCACTTGCTTATTTCCAAACATATCTTTCGTTTCTACTTTTACTTTTTGTTCACCGATTTTTGATGTAGTTGGTTTCTCTACAAATCCAACTACCTCTCCATCTTTTACTTCAACAAAATTTTTCGCGTCTAACTGTTCGCTATCAGTTCCAATTACTACTTTTTGTGGCACTGCTTTTACTTCTTGCAACATATCCATTCTCTCAAAGCCTTTTTCTGTTACTTTGAAGAATAGTTCTTTTGCCCCTTTTTTCTCACCTTGACCAGTAAGTGTATTATTTTGATACCATTTCAAACGAATCGGTTCTGCGTGGAATACTTTCACTACATCTCCATACTCGAACTGCATACCATTCACTTGCTTCGCAAAGCTCTCTGATGTTTCTTGTCCCTCTGCTGTTACATGTTTTTTCTCTTTTCCTTCTCCATCGTATAACGTGATCCCCATGTATAGCTCTTTATTAAAATACTCATGAATTTCGCTATCCATATCAGTTGCATGGAATCTCTTCTCTTCGTGCTTTAAAGTTACAATTGAAGCAATATCATTTCCATATCCTGCATATGCAATGCTATCTCCATAAACCACTTCTAATGGTACTTCTGTTACTTGCTTATTTCCAAAACGATCTTTCGTTTCTACTTTGGCTGTTTGTTTTCCGATTTTCGTTGTAGTTGGCTTTTCTACAAAGCCAATTACTTCTCCGTCTTTCACTTCAACAAAGTTTTTCGCTTCTAGCTTTTCTGCTTCTGTTCCGACTACTACTGTTTGTGGCTTTGCTGTTACTTCTTGCAATGATTTTAATCTCTCAAATCCATTTTCAGTAATTTTGAAGAATAATTCTTTTATTTCTTTATTTTTTCCTTCTCCCACATATAAACCTTTTTGATACCAATGTAAACGTGAAGACTCTGCATGGTATACTTTCACCACATCTCCATATTCAAATGCTAACCCATTTAATTCCTTGGCAAGAACTTCTGTATTTTCCAAGCCTTTTACCGCTACATTTTTCTTCTCTCTTCCTTCTTTATCGTACAGTGTGAACTCAAAATACTTTTCATCTTTAAAGTAATCATGAATTAAATTTTTTGTATCTGTTGCACTAAATTTTTTTGTACCATGATGTAGAGTTACGGTTGACTTCAAATCTCCCTCCCTAGTATAGTTCAATCCATATACAAGTAGGCTATCCCCATATCCAACATTCACTAAAACTGGAATAAAATTCTTATTCCCTTTTCTATCTACAATTTCTACTTTTACAGTTTTTTCTCCAACTTCAGGCTTATCTTGCATAATCACACCTGTTGTCTTTACACCTTCTCCTAAATTCTGTACAAGTTCCTTTGCTTTTTTCTCATCATGTGTAGTACCGATTACTACATTTTGTATTTTTTCATTATTTGGCTCGCCATATGGAACTTCATATAACTCAGTTTGTTTTTCACGAATTGGATTGCTATCTGTAGATAACCATATTTCTTTTTCTAATTTTGGTAAATTTAATTTTTCAATCTTTTCTCTCGTAGCATCATTTGCAAATAATCCCCATTTATCAAAGAAAGGAATTAAATTTTGTCCTGCCACTTTTGACGTCATATAAATAAACATCTGCTTTTTCTCTTCATCAGATTTAGGCAGTTCTGTGTCATGTAACAAACGATACATTTGATGTAAATTCGGATAGAATTGATCCCCATAAGCTAAATGTAACTGCCAAAACATAACTAATTTCTCAAATACATCCATCTTTTCTTGTGCATCCGGTTTACCTAAATAAGCAAATGCAGCTTCATAGCGCCCCTCTTGCTCTAACCTTGTTTTATGCCCGAATGTAGTTTGAACTGCCAAAGAATAAATATTAACGGTTACTTCTCCAAGTCCATCCCATAACCAAGTGTCTTGTTGATGTTGATGTCCAACTTCATGCCAAGGCCCCCATCCATCATTAGTTAACTCTTCTAGATTTAGTACTGACTCTAAATTGCCTTTACTATAAGCTGTTCGATAATAAGTCGCATACATATAATCGTCTGTATACCAGTCTTCAACAAAATGAATGGAATGTTTACCTTGATTCGCAACACCCGCACCATCTTTTGATAAACCTGATATCTTATGTTCTATATTAATTATTTCATCGTGCTTCTTTAATAACTCAGCTGGATCTTCTTGCTTCAAATGTTCCGCCACAGTTTCAGGATGCATAGTTAATAAACTATTTTCTCCCTTCATTTCTATTGCATATGGATCAGGATTCTCTGCCAACATACGCTTCCAATCTTTTGTCGTATGCTTTCCTAAAATAAATAAAGGATTTGATGTACCACCTTTTTTCACTTTAGCCACTACTTCTCCTGTGTTGTGATAATTATAAAAGTATAATAGCCCCCCATTTGGAGAAGAAATTTTATTCTCACCAGAATTTAAGTTGAATTGTTTAGGTTCTTCTTTTTCATAAGAATATGTACCAATATAAGCTTTAATCTGTTGAGTCCCTTCTACTTGAATAACTACTTCTTCACCTGGCTTTACATAAATGCCAGTTGGTTCATAAGGAGAAAAACTCATTCGACGCTGATGCAACTCACGCATCCCTTCTACATCACCTTTTGGCAGCAATTGATACACTCGCTCTTCTTGCTGTTTCTCCTTATCTTCAATCGTCATCTCTGCATACACCTTAGGTAATTCAAGTCCATATGGCGTCAATAACGTAGCTAAACAAACACTAGCTACTAATACCCTACTTGTCTTTTTCTTCGACATAATCTGTGTCCCCTGTTCCTTTATTTAGATAAACTATCCTATATATTCATCTAATAAGTAATCCTATTATTTCTATAAAAACATTTAATGAATGGACTAACACCTCGCGCACCTGTATATATTACTACCGCATTTCTCTCCATGCATTCGCTTTCTTACATTGTAAAATTTTTATGTAATATGCCCTCCTCACTTCTCTCTATTTGTGATGAGTTCTCTTGCTACATAAAAAAGAGAATAGTAAAAGATATTTGTCAGTATTGTCATCTATACATCTAAAAATAAAAATAGCAATAAAAACTTACATTTTCTTCATATATGACCATCTATAGATAGTTTTTCCAACTGAATTTTACACGCTTTTACCTTCATTTAATAGCCTCCCCCCCAAGAATAATATTACAATTTTGTGAATTTAATCTATTAATCGTAACGTCAGGATTTTATTATATTTATATTATTTTTAAATATAATTTAACCTTTAAAAACACTATTTCTATCCATTTTATTTTTTTCAATATAACTTTTATCCTCACATACAAAAAGCATTGGCATACGCCAATGCTTTTTCATTATCTCTTTTGATTCGGTTTATGCGGTTCATTTGGAGTATATGGCTTATTTGGTTTATTTGGAGCCTCAGCCTTTTTCCAACTTACCGCTAACTCTGGACTTGTTTTTTCTTCACTACGCTCAAGTAATACTACTGCATTTTGAATAGTCGGTGTACCTTTATGCGCAATCCCTTGTAATTTCGTTAAATTTCCTGATACTTTAAAGCTAAATCCACCAGCTGGTGTTTGTTTCGGAATTAAAATGCGGAACTTGTCTCCTACATTAAATTCTGTTTTTGTTTCGCCTTTTTCATTTGCAAATTTCACGCCCGCTGGTGCACCTGTTGCTTGCACTTTATACGTTCCGCTTTTTGCATTTGTTTCTACTGTATATAAACCTGTTTCAAAGAAATCATTTTTTAATACTGCTTCTTGTTCTTCTGTAGGAGTTACACTCATCGTAATTTCTTGTAACTCTTCACTAGCGCTTGCTTTTGCAACGATGTCTTTCGTTACTTTCTCTACATTTTTATTGCGGAAATCTAAATCATTAATATCGATTTGTTTTAACGCATTCCACACTGCAAGCTGCGTTGCGTAATGTGCTTCTCTCCAATCAGAAACACCTAATTCTTGTGGACTCTTTTGTGGATATCCATTCAATAGTACACGGTATACGTTAATATCCACTTTCCCCATTTCCGGTAAATCTTGACCGCTTGGAGATTTCAAATCTACATTTAAGCAAAAAGCAATTTTGCCATCTGCCGTTTTAATAAGCTCTGTTCGAATTGGTTTCTTCTTTGACTTACTATAACTCCAATTCATTTCATACTTTGTATGGTCCATAACTTCTGCAAATGCTTTTTGAAGCGGGAATAACACAAATAAAACACTTAAAAACATAGCTAAAATCTTGAACGATTGCTTTATATTCATGTTTACAGCCCCTTATCACAAACTTAATACTAAGTAGTATTTATTTAGAAACTATTTTTATGCACAAAAAAAGAGTGCTTTTACGCACTCTTCTTTCTTACTTTAATCTTAGAAATCGAAGTTATCAGGATCCGGACCAACGCGGTGATTTTGATTTAACGCATCGATTTTTTCCATATCTTCTTTCGTTAATTCGAAATTAAATATATCGGCATTTGCAATAATGCGGTGTTCTTTCGTTGATTTTGGAATAGTGATTACTCCATTTTGAAGATCCCAACGTAAAATAACTTGCGCTGTTGTTTTACCGTGTTTCTCAGCAATTTCTTGTAATTTTTCATTATCTAATAATTGACCTTGCATAAGTGGTGACCATGCTTCCATTTGAATACCTTGTTCTTTACAGAAAGCTTGTAATTCTTTTTGTGTTAAACGAGGGTGGTATTCTACTTGGTTAATCATTGGTTTAATTTCTGCATCTTTCATTACATCTTGTAAGTGATGAATTTGGAAATTACTTACCCCAATTGCACGTACGCGTTTTTCTTTATAAAGTGTTTCTAACGCTCTCCACGTATCTTTGTATTTCCCTTCTACAGGCCAATGAACAAGGTATAAATCTAAATAATCCAGCTCTAATTTTTTTAAGCTTTCTTCATATGCAGCAAGTGTCGTTTCATATCCTTGATCCGAATTCCACACTTTTGAAGTAATAAATAAATCTTCACGAGAAATGCCTGCTTCTTTTATACCCGCGCGAATGCCTTCACCTACAGCTTTTTCATTTCCGTAAATTGCAGCTGTATCAATGCTGCGGTATCCTGCTTTAATCGCCGATTTCACTGCTTCTACAAGTTCTGGTCCATCCTCTACTTTAAATACACCTAAACCGAACCAAGGCATTTCTACACCATTATTTAATACTGTTTTACTTTGTAAGTTTTTCATTTTATTTTCTCTCCTTTTATTTTACTTGATCTCTTTTTTCTAATGTCATACTCCACGCAGTTAAAACAACAGCACCTACTACCATAATTCCACCTACCCAAGCCGTATGAATTAATCCTAACGAGTTCGTTACAATACCGCCCAAGTAAGCACCAAGAGCAATTCCTGCGTTAAATGCTGCAATGTTAATCGCCGATGCTACATCAACAGCGCTAGGTACAAACCTCTCAGCTAATATAACAACATACACTTGTAGTCCTGGAACATTCATAAATGCGAATAGTCCCATGAAAATAATTGTGATGAATCCAGCGACTTTAAATGGCGCTGTAAATGTTAAAACAAATAATACAATCGCTTGAATAAAGAACATGTAAAATAACGCTCGAATCGGATTATGATTTGATAATTTTCCCCCGACCATATTCCCAATCGCAATTGCAATTCCGTATACTAACAAAATAATTGTAACGGTACTTGCTTTAAATCCTGTTACTTCTTGTAATAACGGAGATAAATACGTAAATGTTACGAACGTTCCCCCGTATCCTAATGCAGTAATAATAAATACAAGTAACAGTCTTCCATTCGTAATCAGCTTAAATTGATCGCGAAATGATACAGACGTACCTTTTTTTAAATTAGAAGGAATTAGCATACTATTGGCGATTAAAGCAACGATTCCAATGGCCACAATAACAATAAACGAGGCCCTCCAGCCAAATTGTTGACCGATAAATGTTCCAATTGGTACACCTGTAATAGTCGCAACCGTTAAACCAGTAAACATAAATGCTATTGCACTTGCACGTTTATTCTCAGGTACAAGCGCAGCCGCAATTGTAGATCCAATTGACATAAAAACACCATGCGCAAATGCAGATACAACCCTCGCAATAAGTAACACAGTAAAACTTGTTGCTACCGCCGCAATTCCATTACCAATAATGAAAATAATCATAATCCACATTAATAACGTCTTTCGCGACATACTAGCTGTTAATGACGTTAATACTGGAGCACCAAACGCTACTCCTAATGCATATAAAGAAACAGTTAACCCCGCTGTTGTAACAGAAACATGTAAATCCTCTGAGATAGATGGTAATAAGCCGACACTAATAAATTCAGTTGTACCAATTCCAAACGCACTAATTGCTAGTGCTAATAAAGCAAACATACTTCTCCGATTCGTCTGCATAACCGAAGAAGATACTGTATATGAATTCAATTGAACTCCTCCTTAATGCGAGAAATCCAATCATAATAGTATGATAAAAAGGCCTTTTTATCTTCTACAAAAATAACTTTACTGTTGATATACGCTATTATGAATGGCTTTACTCTTTTTTTGAAGAACGCACTTAAAAGTACGATAGGTACCTAAAAGTAACATAGGCACTTTTTAGTACCGTACTACTCATTTTCCTCTTACGTATGCTATTATGAAACATATTCAACATGATAAAAAGTACGTACTTTAAAGTGCTATAGGCACTTTTTAGTAACATTTAATTATTTAGCTTCTTTTGTTGGAGAACTTAAATCTACATTCATCAAAGGAGATTTTTATATGAAGAAATATAATATTCCCGTTGAAGCGACTTTAGAGGTTATCGGTGGAAAATGGAAGGTTGTTATCCTTTGTCATCTAACGAAAGGCACAAAAAGAACGAGTGAACTAAAACGTTTAATGCCTGGGATTACACAAAAAATGTTAACTCAGCAATTACGTGAATTAGAAGACGATGGGGTTATTCAAAGAAAGGTATACAATCAAGTACCACCAAAAGTAGAATATTCACTTACAGAATACGGTTGGTCTTTAGAGTCCATTCTTGATTCTCTTTGTACTTGGGGCGAATGCCATCTTGAAAAAAGCGGTAACACATCGATGCTAATTGTAGAAGGTGAATAATAGGAAAAAGGAAAAAACGAACATGAATTTGTTCATTTTTTCCTTTTTTTCTTTATATGTATATACATTTCTAACTGGAACAAAATATTTTATACGCTTTCATACCTTGTCAGCACTACGTTATACACTCAATATCAAATAATTAGGAATCATTTTTATGTTAACATAGGTGTATATAGTATATAATATAGGATATATATTATATACACTTTCCGGTAACGGAGCTTTTCCATTATGCGGACAAGCCATGTATCGGACAGTTCATAAATAATAAGTAAGACGTTATGGTTTTAGATTTATGTTTGCAGCTTACTTGCTGTCGTAAATTTAAAGGCATTTTATTGTGTTTTGTGAAACTTTGTATAAAGTTTCGTAAACGTTTACTATCTTACTTATAAAAAATAAGAGTATTGCTATCGTAAAGGAGAATTGGAGATGCCAGAAACTATGACTCAAACAAAGCCAGAACAAGAAACTGTACAAATTTCTGCTAGCCAAGGACAACTTGATGTACTTGATCAGTTGTTAAAACCTGAGGTACAAGAATCATTAACAACACTAGTAGAACAGCTTCCAAAATTAACTGAGCTTGTTAACATTTTAACTAAGTCTTATGACTTCGCTCAAACTGTTGCTACTGATGAAGTATTAAAAAGCGACACTGTTGGTGCAATTACAGAGCTTGTAGAACCTGTAAAAGATACAGTGAAAAGCATGGCTGCAACTGCAATCGAAGCGAAAGATCGTGCTGAAGAAAGCAACGAAGTTATCGGCCTATTCGGTCTGTTAAAATTACTAAAAGATCCACAAGCACAAAAAATGTTCCGCTTTGTGAACGCATATCTTCAAATTAGTGCAGAACGTAACAATAAATAATTTAACTTATAACAACAATTAGTAAAGACGGGGGATATCATACTATGTCAAAACAAATTGTCATCTTAGGCGCTGGTTATGGCGGTCTTCTTGCCGCTTTAAACGTACGTAAATATTACAGCAAATCAGAAGCACAAGTTACAGTGATTAACCAATACCCAACACACCAAATCATCACTGAACTACACCGCCTTGCAGCTGGTAACGTGTCTGAGCAAGCAGTTGCAATGCCACTTACAAAGCTTTTCAAAGGGAAAGACATCGATCTTAAAATCGCAACAGTTGAGTCATTCTCAGTTGATAGCAAAGAAATCAAACTAGCTGGTGGCACTACTTTATCTTACGATGCACTTGTAGTTGCTTTAGGAAGTAAAACTGCTTACTTCGGTATTCCAGGACTAGAAGAAAACAGCATGGTATTAAAATCTGCTGCTGATGCAAACAAAATCTACAAACACGTTGAAGACCGTATTCGTGAATACGCGAAAACGAAAAACGAAGCTGATGCTACAATCGTAATCGGTGGTGGCGGATTAACTGGCGTTGAGCTAGTTGGTGAGCTTGCTGACATTATGCCTAAACTTGCAAAAAGCCACGGCGTAAATCCAAAAGAAGTGAAACTTCTTCTTGTTGAAGCAGGTCCAAAAATCCTTCCAGTATTACCAGACCACTTAATCGAACGTGCAACTACTAGCCTAGAAGCACGCGGTGTTACATTCTTAACTGGTCTTCCTGTAACAAACGTTGCTGGCAATGAAATCGACTTAAAAGATGGTCAAAAACTTGTTGCTAACACATTCGTTTGGACAGGCGGCGTACAAGGTAATCCATTAATCGGTGAATCAGGTCTTGAAGTTAACCGTGGACGTGCAACAGTTGATGCATACCTACAATCTACTTCTCACAAAGACGTATTCGTTGCTGGAGACAGCGCAGTTGTCTTCGCTCCAGACGGACGTCCATACCCACCAACTGCACAAATCGCTTGGCAAATGGGTGAGTTAATTGGATACAACTTATACGCAGCACTAGAAGGCAAAGCATTAGAAGAGTTCGCACCTGTAAACTCTGGAACACTTGCTAGTCTAGGACGTAAAGATGCGGTTGCTACAATTGGAGCAAGCAATACTCCACTTAAAGGCTTACCAGCATCATTAATGAAAGAAGCAAGTAACGTTCGTTACTTATCACACATTAAAGGTCTATTCAGCTTAGCTTACTAATCTGAATATAAGTCCGAATCATGCCCTGCATGGTTCGGGCTATTTTTTATCCGTAATTTTCTCTAACTTATTTATTCGTCAAAAAAATTATATACCCTTTAAATTTATCTAAATATACTGACTTTTTACAATAAAAGCTGTCCCGTTCGGAACAGCTCTTATTGTCGCTTTTTGTCGGTAAATCGATATATTGGGAAAATCGCTGATATATTCGGATTTGCGCTGATATATTTCGAAAATCGCCGATATAATTTGAGTTACGGTCGATATATTCAAAAAATCGCCGATATATTTTCCAGCCTTACTTATTATCCTAATTTCACAAGACTGTAGTTCTTCTTCCCTTTACGAATAATAATAAATCTTCCATCAAATGAATTTTCTACAGTAACATCTGTACCCACATCTGTTACTTTCTCACCATTCATAGAAATCGCACCATTATTAATGTCCTCGCGTGCTTGTCGTCTAGATGGTTCAATCCCTAAATCGACTAGCCACTCTACGATGTTTTTCGTCTCTTTTGAAGACTGGAATGTTGGCATTTCTTTAAAGCCTTGTTCAATTTCATCAGCTGTTAACGATTTAATATCTCCGCTAAATAACGCTGCTGTAATTTTCTCAGCTTGCAGGAACGCCTCTTCTCCATGAACAAATTTCGTCATTTCTTCCGCTAACACTTTTTGCGCTTCACGTTTATGAGGTTCCGCTTCTACCTTCGTTGCTAATTCATCAATACGCTCTTTCGTTAAGAACGTAAAGTATTTCAAGTATTTAATTACGTCACGGTCATCTGTATTCACCCAGAACTGGTAAAATTCAAACGGTGTCGTTTTTTCAGGATCAAGCCAAACCGCACCACCCGCTGATTTACCAAACTTCGTGCCGTCCGATTTTAATAATAACGGAATCGTTAATCCGAATACTTTCGCCTCATGACCCTCTAACTTACGAATTAAATCTAAACCACTCGTAATATTTCCCCATTGGTCACTACCACCAATTTGCAGCTGAACATCCTCTTTCGTGTATAAATGGTGGAAATCCATCGCTTGCAAAATTTGGTACGTGAATTCTGTGAAAGAAATACCTGTATCTAAGCGGCTTGCTACAATATCCTTCGCTAACATGCTATTGATACTAAAGTTTTTCCCGTAATCACGTAAAAACTCAATAATATTTATTTCATGTGTCCAATCATAGTTATTTACCATCTTCACTTCGCTATTTCCGCCAAAATCAAATAGCTTTTTCATTTGTGCTGTTAACGCATCTACATTATGTTGAACCACTTCTAACGTTTGAAGCTGACGCTCTGATTGTCGTCCACTCGGATCACCAATTGTTCCTGTTGCCCCGCCAATTAAAATAACAGGATGATGGCCAGCTAATTGGAATCTCTTCATCATCATAAACGGAATCAAATGTCCGATATGCATACTATCACCAGTTGGATCAACTCCGCAGTATAGTGAAATCTTTTTCTCTTCTACTAGCTTACGTAAGCCTTCTTCGTCAGTCTGCTGATTAACGGCGCCGCGCCATTCTAATTCATCAATAATATTCATCTTTTGTCATCCCCTTTATTTTTTAAAAACAAAAAAGCCCCTATGTCTACGATAGACATAGGGACGATTATTCACCGTGTTACCACCCAGTTTGCATAAATAGCATAGCTACTCATACCACTCTTAGCAATAATATCGATTGCTAGTCCGCTTAGCATTACCTAAGATACTCCAGAGTGTAATTCGCAAGTTTGTTTGTGCTAGGTTCCAGCAACCCCTAGCTCTCTCGTTAACAGTGACAAACTGCTACTGGGCTCTTTCAACGTATGTTATTTGTTAAATTATTAGCCATTATATTGAATTGAAAACAAATTGTCAACAATACCCAAATGTTATTTTAAAATAATTCATATCTTCATACGTATTTCGTTATTCTTTATCTTCTCCAATAATCCTTACTTCTCGCTCCAACTTCACGCCAAATTTCTCTTCAACTGTCTTTTGTACGAAGTGAATTAAATCGATGTAATCTTGTGCTGTTCCGTTATCAACATTCACCATAAATCCAGCGTGTTTTAAAGAAACTTCTACTCCACCAATTCGCTTACCTTGTAGTCCTGAGTCTTGAATCAACTTACCAGCAAAGTTATTTGGTGGACGCTTAAATACGCTACCACATGAAGGGTATTCTAGAGGCTGTTTTGACTCACGTTTAAACGTTAAATCATCCATTTTGGCTTTAATTTCTTCATGTACACCTTCTTCAAGTTCAAATCTCGCTTCAAGAATAATGTAATGGTTGTTCGCAAATACACTCTTACGATATCCAAATTCAAATGCTTCTTTCGTCAAAGTACGTAGCTCTCCATCACCTGTCATTACGACAGCTTCTGTTAATACAAACGAAATTTCACCGCCGTATGCACCAGCATTCATATATAATGCTCCGCCAACTGAACCTGGAATACCACAAGCAAACTCAAGACCCGTTAAGTTATGGTCTAAGGCAATACGTGATACGTCAATAATTGCTGCACCACACTGTGCTACAATCGTTGTACCTGTTACAGTAACACCTGTAATATGAATTAAACTTACTGTAATCCCGCGAATTCCACCATCTTTAATAATGACATTCGATCCATTTCCTAAAAACGTAACTGGAATATTATATTCGTTCGCATATTTAATAACTTCTTGAATTTCATCATAATTTGTAGGCGCAACGAAAACATCTGCTTTTCCGCCAACTTTAATATGCGTATGATTCTTTAACATTTCATCTTGTTTAACATGTCCTTCAGGCAATACCGTACTTAAATATTTATAAACCTCTTGCATATTCATTTTACGATTCCTCTATTTCTATATTCATTTTATCCCGTTATACGGGCCCATAATATCCCCACGTACATGAAAGAACCTAAAGTGGTGGATACAGTGTACCCAAAATCAATTCGAGACACCTATAAACCTCTTAATTTATAAGAGGTGCCACTCATATTAAAATATATATTGCATAATAAAGCAACCCAAATGGACTACTAAACTTGACATGTCATCAGAAAGACAACAATTTGTAAAATATGTGACTTTTTCAAAACACTATCCCTCAGTATCTTACTATACCACACAAAAAGAAAGTGGTATTTTTTTGTACTTTTTACTTTATTTACATCAATAAAAAAGAGCACATCCCACAGAATGTGCTCTTTCTATACTCTTTATATTACTTTTCGTTCTCTTCTTTTTCTTTATCAAACCATAACAGCTCATCGTTATCAACTTCACCATTATAATTGATTAAAATTTCTTCTCCTGCTTTTATATCTTTATAAGCATAGAAGTTAAATGTATGATTCTCAAAAACGATGTCATACGTTGCATTCGGTGTATATGAATGATTAAATAACATACCATATCCTAAAAGGATTGCCGTATGATTGATTCCATACTCAAATGCGTAGTCAGCAAGTAACGTTTTCTCAATATGTTCATGCTGTTCATTCGGATAAGAGATAACTGGTGCGGCGTGTATCAACTCACCCTTTTTAATATCACGAGTTGCAAATACACCTCTATTAAATTCTCCATCACTAAGTTCAGAAGTCTTAACTTCGATCATATGCGTCACCTATATAATTCTTTCTTTGAAGTATTTTATTCCGCTATTTGCGGATAGCTTGATTGGTGAGGGCTAATAATCAGTATGTACTAGTCTCACTTTATCTCCTTAAGCTTGGCAGAAAACGCGCAGAAAAGCAATTAAATTCCTATCAAGTATTCGTT
Organism: Bacillus cereus group sp. MYBK195-1; assembly: GCF_051916605.1. Taxonomy (NCBI): domain Bacteria; kingdom Bacillati; phylum Bacillota; class Bacilli; order Caryophanales; family Bacillaceae; genus Bacillus; species Bacillus cereus group sp. MYBK195-1. The sequence goes on from NZ_JBQAGZ010000005.1 coordinate 142,610, forward strand.
TCAATGAAAAAAGAGCACATCACTCGTGCTCTTTCTAAGCAATATTACTTTTCTAAAATATCTTCTAATAACTTCACTTGCTCGCTAACAGTTTGTAACGTCTTCACTGACGTATCATTTCGATGTTTTTCTTCTTCCACACTCGCTAGCACTTCTTCTGTAGCTGTAGAAGTTTGCTGAATTACGTTAGAAGCATGCGTAACATCCTTTACGATATTCGTCGTTTTAACTTGGAAACTTTCTTGTTGAACAACAACCTCTCGCATTACTTCATTAATCGCATCAATAAACTTCCCTAAATCAGTTACATTTGTTAAAACGCTTGCTAACATCTCGTTACATTCTTCTTGTACTCTTTCTGACTTCTCTACTTGCACTTCTACCTTACTTGCTTGATTACTAAACTCCTTCAAAATCCCTTGAATTCTTCCCGCAGAACGATTTGATTCTTCAGCAAGCTTTAACACTTCACTCGCTACAATAGCAAAACCTTTTCCATGCTCGCCTGCCCTCGCAGCTTCAATATTTGCATTTAAAGCTAGCAAACTCGTCTGACTTGAAATATTCGTTATTACATCTACAATTTCATTAATTTGTTTCGATTGCATCATTAAATCTCTAAATACAATTCCAGACTGTGAAACAACATCATTTAAACTTCTCATGTTAGTTTCAAAATTTCTTAGAGTATGTACACTACCTTTTGAAATTTCTAAGCTTTCATCCACATGAGCCGATGCAGTTCTTACTTGAGAGATGATTTTTTCAATATTTCCCTCCATATCATTCAATACTTCTACCGAACGATACATCATCTCTGATTGTGATTGCGTACCAACTGCCACCTCTTCAAAGGCAAAATTAATTTCACTCATCGATTCCATCGACGTGTTCATATTTTGTCTTAAATGATTGAAATTACTATCTAGTTTCACAACTGTTTCTTCAATAAGTCTTTGCGTCTCTTCTAACTCCTGAGCTTTTCTCATTACTTCTTGCTTCTCATCACTTAAACGAAGGAGCAGATTAGAACCGATTTTCGTGACGCCCCACATAGCGATTGTTACAATCGCTAACAAACTTGCGAAATTAGCAGCTTCAGACGAGGCTGTATAAGCAAAAAATTGCTCCGGCCAATAGCTACAAAGGATAAATGTGATCACAACAGCTATCCCGCCAAGAATTAAAATGAGGCGCTCACTTAAGTAAATAAGTGAAACAGCTAATGTAAAATAGACCATTTGAAATACAGCCGGGCTTTCATTAAAAGCTTGTACCATAATGTAAGACATTGTAAGCAACATAAATGTCATGATATATTTATACACTGATTCCATACTTTTTATAAAAGTAAAAAGCGTTCCAAATGCAACGACAGAAATACCACAAATCCAAAATGCTATTGCTCTCTCTGTAAAAATATATCCATAATACCCAATCGCGATTATCCCAAGGAAGAAACTACAAATCGTTATAAACAGTAATAAATGATTTTTCTGTGATTCTTTCTCAAGGTTAGAAAAACAAGTCCTCTTTAACCACTCCATATGAAGCCCCACCTTCTACTTATACATATCAATTACTTCAGTTTAAATACCGCACTTACTGGGTTATGATCGCTATTTTCAAACTTTAAATCTTTCCCTTGTACATTTACAATCTCTACATTCGGTGAAACGATAAAGCCATCAATAATAGTGACGAAATTTTCACCTTCTACATATTTCTTTACATCATCTCTTACAGTCATAACAGACGGATCTACAGCCCACTTAAAGCCACCGTCTGTAAAGTCCTTCGGTAACTCTACTAACCACTCAGGACGCTCTTTCACGAACTTCGGATCACTTAATTGAGCGTTCGAAACCAATTGATTCCAATCTCCACCCATTATTACGTAATCACCATTTTCATAATGCTTGTTCATATATTCTTTTAAATACTCTACTTGCTGTTTTCTAATTTTCCCGCCTTCATCATAAGCAGACAAATGTAAATTTACGAGTCTAACATGTTTTCCATTATTAACAGGAATTTTATATTCCACAATTGCTCGATCTAAATCAAACAAACGCTTTGGCCAAGGCTCCATTCCAGGCAGCTGGAACCTCTTCGCTTCTTGAACAGTGTATTTAGAAAACGTACTTAATCCAGCCTCCGCATATCCCATTGGATTTGTTATTGGCACTGGAACCCATTTCGTATCGTAGTTCTTGCCAAATGACGAAACATAATCAGGTAATCCTTTTTTCAAAAATTCATGTCCATTTACATCAAATGAACGAAGTGACTTTATATCAACTTCTTGTAATAGCGCAAAATCACTATTCTCATTTTGTAAAAACGAAAGCATATTCTTTAAATTAGTTTCCGTTTGCTCTTTACTACTTGAACCAGATCCCTTTCCACCATCCATAAAGAAATCTTGGTCCTTATCTAACCCAGCATATCCAATATTAAATGTTGTAACTTTAAATTCATTTCCAGTCGCTAATACGCGCTCCTTATTATTCTCCACCTTCAAGCTTATAACATCAGCAGGCTGTTCTTTAGTAAGTGTCATATACGCTAGAAACCCTCCTACAATGCCCGCTACTACTAAAACACATATAAATACGATTTTTAAAAATTTCTTCAAATAAATGACTCCTTTTCACGCGAATTTATTTTCTTTATTTTCAGTCAAATGAAACAAAACGACACACATAAGAAACATTTTATCACAATTAAAACCTTATATCATTATATTTAGTTGATAAGTAATATATCCCATTTTAATTACTTAAAAAACCTTCAGACATCAAAAAAAGAAAAGTTACACCCACCTCCTCACTGGAAATTAAACGGTATATTTAGTACACTATATGTAATAATCATAGGCGATGGAGTTCGCCATAAACGCTGCTTAGCTAATGACTCCTACCAGTATACATACTGGTAGGAGTCTATTTTTTTGAGCAAGCTATTTAAAGAGGTGAGAAAATTGATTTATATTATCGTCGGCATTGCCGGTATATTAGGAGCTCTTTCTCGTTATTATTTAGGCCTTAATATCACCACATTTTGGCATCATTCATTTCCATTAGCAACATTACTCATTAACTTAATTGGTTGCTTCTTCTTAGCGTGGCTAACTACTTATATCGCTCGGCTAAACATCTTACCTTCAGAGATTATCACAGGCATCGGAACTGGATTCATCGGTTCCTTTACGACTTTTTCAACATTTAGTGTAGAAACTGTGCAATTGATCAATCATTCTGAGTGGAGCATAGGCTTCTTATATGTATCATGTAGCATACTTGGTGGCCTCATTATGTCTGGCCTTGGCCATACAATTGGAGATTTCTTAATTAAGAAATCTCTTACGGAAGGTGATTACTCATGATAGAAGCCTTATTAGTCGCAACAGGAGGATTTTTCGGTGCGATTACACGATTTGCAATTAGCAATTGGTTTAAGAAAAGAAATAAAACACAATTTCCAATTGCTACATTCCTTATTAATATAACAGGGGCATTTTTACTTGGATATATAATTGGCAACGGATTCACTACAGGCTGGCAACTATTATTAGGTACTGGATTTATGGGCGCATTCACTACATTTTCTACGTTTAAATTAGAATCTGTTCAGCTTCTCAATCGTAAAAAACTATACATCTTTCTTTTATATTTAAGTGCTACTTACATAATTGGTATCGCCTTTGCCTTCCTAGGAATGAAGTTAGGCGGAATATAAAAAAGCGACTCTATTGAGTCGCTTTTTTTCATAAGAAATATGTCCCGCCATATGGAATGGAAAATAAACCAGCTGGATGTACATCGTAATGTATAATTTGCATCGGAAGTTGTGAATAGGGCATATACTGACTTTGCATCATTTGTGCAAAATATGCTTGTTGCTGCATTTGAATAGCTTGATTCACAGCATGAATTGTCCCTTGTGCCCCAGCCAGCGTAATAGCAGCTCCTACTTGTCTACCATTATAAAAATAATGATTCATCATGATTCATCTCACTTATTCTTTTTCTTCCATATAGTATGTTTCTATTTCATAGTGAGTGTTTTGTCCCTATCTATTGCCCTTTTTCAGCTTTGAAGTAATAAATCCAAATAGCAATATACCAATACCACTAAGGAACAATATATAACTTATCGGTACTAGGAAAAAGAAAGGTTCTTCAAGAAATCCATCCGCTCCTACTTTACTGTTTGAAGCATGTATCGTTAAAGAAATAATCGCTAAAATCATGAAAGAAATAGCTACTACGTATTTATTTTTCATTTCACATTCTCCTCTACTTATGTAATTCCCCTTAGATTCTTACCATCATATTATCTAAAAAAGAATTAACAGTCAATAATTATTTATTGTTTAACAATAAATAATTATTGACTAAACAAACAAAAAAAAGGTTTGCAAAGCATCTTAAATCACTTCGCAAACCTTCTAAATTATAAATATTTACACTTCAAACCTCTTGCTTAATACAATATACATTGCGCAAAATAGCACGAATATCCCAGCATAAATTAACAAAATCTCTACACTAAATATATCCGACAATGGACCAAATATTATCATTCCTAAAGGAAGCGCGCATGAATTCGCAATTTGTACAAGGCTAAACATCCGTCCGTGCATTGATGGTTCTACTTTCTCTTGCAATAACACAGTAACTGGTGTATTGAAGCACGGCATTGTTATACCAATTAAAAAGTTAAATACTAAATACATAATAAATACCGGAGCGATCCCTAGTCCAATCATAAGCAGTCCATACAACGCACAAGCTAGCGCTGTTGTATGCATACGATTACGGAAACCACCCCACGCTGCAATCAAAATGCCACCAGCTGCCGCTCCCGCACTAAAGGTCATCTCACTAGCAGTAAGTCTCCACATTTCGGCCCCGAAAGAACGAGTTACCATTAAAGGTGTTAAAAAAGCAGCTGGACTTATTAAAATCATGACGATAATCAATAAAACGATTAGCCTTTTAATAAATACATTTTCTTTTAAATAAGAGAATCCTTCTTTAATTCCTTGTAGATTAGATTTTTGCTTATTCTCTACATTCGCATGTCCTTCCACCTGAATAATAAACATAATACTAATTCCAATCATAGCCGTAATAACATCAATAAAAAATGTTGTTTCAATGCTGGAAATAGAAAGAATCGTCGCACTTGCTGCTGGAGAAAGAAACATAATTAAAGATGTAATACTGCTATTTATTCCATTTACTTTCATCAGATACTCTTTCGGAACGATTTGCGGAATTAATGCATTCACAGCTGGAGTTTGTACCCCTGTTCCAGCTGAACGAATGAGTAACACAATAAAAAGTAACCAAATACTTTTATATCCTGTTAAAAATAAAATCGCTAAAACTAACGTCGCAATCGCTATAATCCCGTCCGATAACATAATCATCTTTTTACGTTCATAACGATCAATCCAAACACCAGCAAACAAAGATATCGCAATTTGTGGCAGAAAACCGCAAACAGTTGAAATAGTCAACATCACTCCTGATGATGTTGTAAGGGTGATATACCATATAATCGCGTATTGCACGAGAGAGGAACCGAACAACGAAATAGTTTGAGCGGTCAAAAATAATATAATTTTCGTTTTCCAATTGTTTTCACTCATATGTTTCACACCCCCTTAACTAATCCTGTCTCTATATGAAAGATGCTATCTGCCCAATCAAGATAAAAACTTGCTTCGTGAGATACGAGTATAATGCTGCCCTTAAACTTAATTAGTGCCTTTTGCAAAGCTTCCTTCGCTTCTGCATCTAAATGATTTGTTGGCTCATCTAAAATTAAGAAGTTACAAGGTGATAGTAATAATCCGCACAGTTTCACCTTCGATTGTTCACCACCACTTAACGTACGAATTTCTTGCGAAACGTGCGTATCCTTCACTCCACACGCAGCTAAATGATGGCGTATTTCCTTCATATTCAGTTTAGGAAACTGTTCTGAAATAATTTGAAGCGGTGTTAAAGAATCATTGCTCCAATTTAAATCTTGCTCATAATATCCAATCTTTATTTGCTCTGAAAAGTGAAACTCTCCAGAAATACTAGCAATATTTCCAACGATTGTTTTTAATAAAGTAGATTTCCCCACTCCATTGAAGCCTGTAATAACAAGTTTTTGTCCACCCATTACTGAAAAATTCAACTTTGGTAAGAGAACGAAGTCGTAACCAACTTCAAGATTATTTACTTCAAGAACTGTCTGAACTGAAATGGGAAGTTCCTGAAAATGAATAGACGGTTTATGATTAAAACTTGGTGGCGCAATTCTTTCCATACGCTGTAATTGTTTTCTACGACCTTGCGCTATTTTTGAATTCACCCCAGCAATATTTCTACGAATATACTCTTCCGTTTTTTCAATTTTCTTTTGCTGTGCATAATATTGGCGAATATAATCTTTTCGCAAATGCTCCTTTTGTCTTACAAAATCTGAGTATTTGCCGTAATACTTCTTAACTGTTCCGAACTCTACATCACATATGCAAGAAGTTACCTTTTCCAGAAAATCAAAATCATGTGATACGACAATAAACGCTCCTTCAAAATTCATTAAATAATTAGCAAGCCACTCCACATGCTCCTTATCGAGAAAATTCGTCGGTTCATCTAGCAATAAAATATTAGGCTCTTCTAATAAGAGCTTTGCTAAAATTACCTTTGCACGCTGCCCTCCGCTTAATTCACCAATCACACGATCCATCCCAATCACATCAATACCTAAACCGGCTGCCACCTTATTCGTAATACTATCTACTGAATAAAAATCACGGGCCTCGAGCAGTTCTTGAATTTCTGCCGCTTTCAATAGTTGATTTTCATCTCCAGTCATCGCACTTTCTTCATATAACTTGTTCATTCTCTTTTCCATTGCATACAAATCATAAAAGGCTCTCTTTAAATATTGTGAAATGGTATAACCCTCATCAATTTCTGCGTATTGATCAAGATGTCCAATTTGAATATTAGGTTGCCACTTTATGTCTCCCTTATCAGGAATAATTTCCCCCACCAATATTTTCATTAATGTGCTTTTTCCTGCACCATTCTGTCCAACAATTCCCATATGCTCCCCTTTATGCAAATCAAAAGAAGCATTTTCGTATAATACTTTATCTCTAAAACTATGTGATAAACTTTCAACTTTAAGTAAACTCATTTTTATTCCTCTTTTCCTGAAATTAAAAAAAGCAGAGAGATAGCGTCATTCGACACTAGCCCTCTGCTTCGTGGTTTTTCCTATACTACTCCAATTTACAGTAAAGACTCATCGGAATAATATACACAAAGGGCCATAGACAAAGCATTGTCTATGGCCCCTTAATCTATTTTATACACCAGCTGAAAAACCATAACGAAATAAGCATAGATACACTATACTTTTTTAGAAAAGTTATTCAGCCGATGAATATAGGGGATTTATACCCCTTGATTAAGCTCCGTACAACGCTTCACCGTATACATTTGTGCGGAGCAAAGTTTTCTAATGAGTTTTACAAATTTTATATAAAGCATATTATGCACCTTCCTTAATACTTAAAAAGGATTTTAGCATACGGTTTTACGAAGCGTCAACATTACTTCCGAATCTTTCAACTACTTGTTTTCAAAATATTGCTTCTGAAACATACACATTCTTATCGCATTATGATAGTTACCATCAACGAAAAACTCATCGATAAGCTCACCTTCTACCATAAACCCAACTTTTTTATAAACATGTACTGCCTTTTCATTTTCCTTATCCACAACTAAATAAATCTTATGCATATTTAATACAGAAAAAGCGTAATCCATTGCTAAACGCGTCGCATCCACTGCATAACCATATCCTTGATAATTCGGATCAATAATAATTTGGAATTCTGTTCTACGGTGAATATAATCGATTTCTACTAACTCAACTAATCCAACCATCTCATTGTCTTTCTCAACGATAAATCGGCGTTCGCTTTGATCATGTATATGTTTATCGTATAAGTCTTGCAGCTCCACAAATGCCTCATACGGCTCTTCAAACCAATACGACATAATATGCGCATTATTATTCAGTTCGTGTACAAACTTTAAATCTTCTCGTTCTAATGGACGTAACTTCAATTCCTGATTCATTCCTATAACCTCCAAGTAAAAGAAACCTCTTCACTTAATTTCTCAATTTTTTTCGATTTCAAACGCCCTAATTTCATTGTAAACTTTCAAGCAACTTGAAGGTCAAGATGTAAAAAAGTAGTGCAAACTTACGTCTGCACTACTACTCTTTTCTCAAATCTCTCATATTTGATATGTATAAAGCAATAACTAAAACAAGAATTGCCCCTGCGTATAATAACGTCTCCATCGGTTCCTCATGAGACACAATAATTAATCGAATTAAGGCCGTAATTCCGATATAAATAAAATAGCGTAACGGGAAATGATAGTTCGATTTAAAATACTTAATAATTAATGCAATGAACTCGAAGTATAAGAAGTAGACGATGATACTTTCAACCAATTTATAAGACGTATACTCTTTTGCCGAAAAAATATACTGTACAAACGTAATTGTCTCATTCACTAAGAAAATTGATAACACAATGGATAATATAATTAAGGCTATATTTAATATCCATTGCAAAACACTAGCTATAACATGATCGATATTAAATGACTTCATTTTCTCTTTAGACTCCCCTTCGTATAAGTACTTATTTATTATAGCAAAATTACGATTGGAAAGAAGTTAAATCATATATTCGTCCTTTGTTGTTGCCAGTGAAGGTGATGTTCATTGTTTGGAGGAGTCTTTTAACCGCAGAACTAGATTCCATATTAAGAAATTCCCTCAATTCGCTATTAGTAGTTATCACACTAAACAGAAGTGTGTAATCTTGTACAGCACGTAAATGAGCATGTTTAGACATACTATTGCAATTTGAACAACGCCATCCCTGTCTTTCTTTTAACATTGCCATTGTAAAACATTCCTCACACTGTACACCCTTTAGCAATTCCTCTTTTTTAATTTTATATTGCGCAAGAACATTTTGACGTTGCGGAATGTGCTCATTCATAATCTGGCCTATAAGTCCATTTATATTATCAATCACTTTTTCTTTATATTGATTTTTAATCTGTTTTATTCTATTAGGTAAATTTGCACTGTGGATAATTTTACTAGACAGTATTTCATCTGAAGTTTTAATAATTGTACGAGGGGAACTAATTACAACGAGGGATTCAATCGGAATATTATGTAAATCATGTAGATTCAGCCATTTTCTCAGTTGCATCTCTTGCCGTTGCAGTTGTAAAAGCGGATTTGGGAATCCTTCTTCCGTAGTACCATCTACTATTCGAATAAGTTGATTGAACTTTGCATCAAAAATTAATGTACCAATAATATTTTTTATTTCAAGAAAAAGAAGAAAATAAGATGAAACTATGAGAGTATCAATTTGGAAATAATGTTTTTGATCAAATAACCTAATATCATGTAAAATACTGTATTCTGTTTCGGGTAAAAAACTAAGTGGATACTCAATCGCCTGCTCTCCTTTATAGCCGGCCATAAATTTCGCTAGACTTTCAACCACCACATTCCTTTTTGGATGATGAGCAGGCAATCTTCTAAGTAAAGCTTCTAATTGCAGCAAATATACGGGCATTTTCCGCTCTTTCACAATCATTTTTATCCCCCTCCAAAATATATCAGCGATTTTTCAAATATATCAGCGCAACTCCAAATATATCAGCGATTTTCGAAATATATCGGCGCAACTCCAAATATATCAGCGATTTTCGAAATATATCGACTTACCGACAAAAACCGACACAACATACACACATAAAATCTTATACACAGTATAACATCACATCTAAAATCGCAATGTAAGCATAATGTGTATACCCCAATGTGATTACGCCAGTTTCAAAATAAGAAATTTACATTCACCCCCATGTAAAAGACCTTTTTATAAGTATGAAAAAATTTTAGGAATTAGTTTATCTTTTTTTAATGTTTTATTTAGAGGCAGTTTATAGTCGGGGATTAACATAAGAAACGTAGCAATTAAGTTTATATATGACGCACTGCTACTATAATCGCTAACCGTACTACTTGAAATCATAAAATAAGGAGACGATAAAACATGAACAAAAAAACAAAAGCACTATCATCCGTACTGCTCGGATTCACATTAGCATTAACAGGGTGTGCTGGTACTAAAGCTGAAGAAAATCATGGGAAACAAAAACAAGAACAAGTTGCTAAAGAAACAAAACAGGAAAACAAATTAACTAAAGGGCAAAAAATGGCTAATATTCTTAGCGAGACAAATTGGCAAGGTACACGAGTGTATGACAAAGATAAGAATGACTTAACAAAAGAGAATGCGAACTTCATCGGTCTTGCAAAATATGATGCGAAGTCAGGCAGATATGAATTTTTTGATGCTAAAACAGGTGCAAGTCGTGGCGATAAAGGAACTTTCTTTATCACAAATGATGGGAAAAAGAGAATATTAATTTCAGAATCAATGAAGTATCAAGCTGTCGTTGACATGACAAAACTAAATAAAAATGTATTTACTTATAAACGAATGGGGAAAGACGCTAACGGTAAAGATGTAGAAGTTTTCGTTGAACATGTTCCATATAAAGAAAAAGAACTTTCTTTCACTGATCCGGACAAGCAGCTGAACACGACTACAGGAGATATTGTTAAAAACGTTGATGGAGATAAAATTTTAGGCGGTACCCTTTGGCACGGAACAAAGGTATTAGACGAAGCTGGTAACGATGTAACACAGTTTAATTCGAATTTTATAAGTCTAGCAAAATTTGATGACAAATCTAATAAATATGAGTTTTTCAATAGCGAAACAGGTCAAAGCCGCGGTGACTATGGCTACTTCGATGTTGTACACGAAAATAAAATAAGAGCCCATGTTTCAATTGGAAATAACAAATACGGTGCTGCTCTTGAACTTACTGAACTAAATAAGAATAAATTTACGTATAAAAGAACTGGTAAAGACCAAGCTGGTAAGGATATAACTATATTCGTTGAACATGAACCTTATAAAGGTGATATGAAACCACAATTTAGCTTTTAAAAACGTTTGATTAAAGATCCTGTACTGAGTTACAGGATCTTTCTTAAGACAAAATCATTTATGATTCTCTTTAAAAAATCATCTCATATCCACCCTCAACACTTCAGCTTGATTGTTGAATATGAAAACTTTAAAAAGCCTTACTACGCATAAATTGTAGTAAGGCTCTGACTATTTAAGATAAAAATTAAAAGACTTCATTCCATCTATACAAATAAAGTTTAACAACTGATATTATCATCCCCTCCAAGGAAAAGAAACCTTATTTCAACTTTCCTATTGATAAGTTAACACGATAATTCCCGTATCTTAATAGTCGTCCTAGAAAGTTATCTAAGTCTTCATTGGAAGCAAAATGTGTTTTTAATAAATAACACCCCTCACCACTTATACGGTGTACTTCAGAAACCCCTTCTTCTCCTTGAAAGAAATTCATAAACTCTTGGTGATTGGCTGTTGTTACGAACAAAGTAACAAATGCAGTCACTACTTGCCCTAATTTAATTCGGTTTATTGCAATTGTATACTGTTCAATAATCCCTAGATCCTCTAATCTTCGAATTCGATTTCCTACAGCTTGCCCCGTCATATGTATTTTTTGACCAAGTTCTTTCCATTGTATTCTTGAGTTTTCTCCTAATAATTTCAGTATCTCAAAATCTGTTTGATCAATGATATAAACCAATCCTTTCACCGTGAAAGTAGAAAGCCCGAAAGTGTTTCGCCAACTTATTCTGCTTATCGATACAATTCACTATACTTAGTTTATCCTCTTACATCACATTATTTATCAGCTATATTTACTTATAACACAGAGGACACAACAAAAAAATACATCTAAATTTAAAGGAGGTTACAAATATGTTATTACAAGAAATTCTAGCGTTCAATGAACACTTTGTAGAAAATAAGGAATACGCTCATCGTGAAGCGACAAAAATGCCTAAAAAACGTATGGTTGTTGTTTCTTGCATGGATGCTCGTTTAATTGAGCTACTTCCAAAAGCTTTAGATATACACGATGGTGATGCAAAAGTTATCAGAAATGCAGGTGGTAAAATTGCTTCTGCTTTCGATAGTGTTATGCAAAGTGTTGTAGCGTCAGTATACGATTTAAATGCAGATGAAATCTTCCTTATTGGACACCATAGATGTGGCGCGAGCCAAACGAATCCAAAAGGAACACTTCAAAAAATATTAGATCGCGGAGTAGCTTCATCAGAAATTTTATCAGCGATTGAATATGCTGGTATTGACCTTGAAAAATGGTTATTCGGATTCGATGATGTTTGCGACTCAACGCAAGCTAATGTTGATTTAGTAAGAAATCATCCACTTATCCCAAAAGATGTTCCTGTACATGGTTTAGTTATTGACCCTCACACAGGTAAATTAGATGTAGTGGTTGATGGATATAAAGCGTTAAATAGTGAAACAAAATAATAATTATCACGTATATGAAGGGAAGTTATGAGATATGAAAAAACAAGTATTAGATATGAATAGACAAGAAGCTACGCAAAAAATTTTAGCGGCAAAAATTAAAAAAGGGTTAACTTGGGAAGAAATTGCAAAAGTAAGTGAAAACTCTGAGACTTGGGTTGTAACAGCGTTATTAGGACAAGCTACAATGACACGTCCAGAAGCAGAAAAAATTGGTAAACTATTAGAATTAGATGAAGAAGTAGTTCAAGCATTAACAGTAGTTCCACTTCGCGGCCAAGTAATGGAAATGCCTCCTACGGACCCGATTGCATATCGTTTATATGAAATGATGTTACAATATGCACCAACTATTAGAGAATTAATCTTAGAAAAAGCCGGCGAAGGTGTAATGAGTGCAATTAACTTCAACTTGGGTGTGGATACACAAGAAGATCCAAAAGGTGGCGATCCTCGTATTGTGATTACACTTAACGGTAAATTCTTACCATTCCGTGCATGGTAATTAATTAAAAATCTATCTATGCAATTAAATTGATTTTATAAATTTACAAAATCCATCCTTTTTAATCTAACTATGTAGAAAGGATGGATTTTTAATATGAGATTCTTTTTCGGCAAAGGAGAATAATATGAATAAAAAATGCTTTGATACGAGCTTTAATATTCTACAATGGTTTGTGTTTCTATTAGCAAATGCAATTGCATTACCTATAATTATTGGTGGCATATTCCATTTACCAATAGAGGATGTCTCAACATTAATGCAGCGGACTTTTTTAGTCGTGGGAGTAAGTTCGTTTCTACAAGCGTGGTTTGGGCATCGTTACCCCATTGCGGACGGGCCAGCCGGTTCATGGGTAAGTATATTTGTCATATTGGGACAAATCGCTATGCATCAGGGACAAAGTGCAAAAGACGTGTTGCAACTTTTAGAAGGCGGGTTAATTATTGCAGGTATATTACTCTTCATTCTTGGTATAACAGGACTTATTCATCGAATCTTACGTTTATTTACCCCTTTAGTTACAGGAACTTTTCTTTTAATCTTAGCACTTCAGCTTAGTGGTGTGTTACTAAAAGGAATGATAGGATTACAAGGATCTGCAACTCATCCTGACTATACAACAGCTACTATTGCTCTCTTTATTTTTGCCCTTATTACTTTCTTATCAATTAAAGGGAAAGGGTGGATGAAAAGTTACGCTGTATTACTTGGAATTTCATGCGGTTGGCTTTTGTATGCAGTATTAGGAAAATCATCTCATATCCCTTCGCACACAACGCTAGTTAAGTTACCAGAGATATTTGCTTGGGGCACACCTAGATTCGATATTGGAATGACTCTAACTGCAACTTTATTTACATTTCTTTTAGTTGCAAATACAATCGCTGCTATTTCGGCTGTAAAACAAGTGGCTCCATTATCTAAAGAAAATGAAAAGCAAACACTGAACCGTGGTGCATGGGTCGGAGGTATATCACATATTATCTCGTCGTTGTTCTCTACAATTGGAATTGTACCATTACCTGCATCAGCAGGATTTATCCAACTAACAGGACAAAGAAAAGTGAAGTCGTTCCTTATAGCAAGTCTTATATTAGCAGGAATTTCTTTTATTCCCTCAATTGTAAACTTTATATCCTTGCTACCAGGACCTATTGCTAATGCTGCACTTTTAGCAACATTTGTCCAAGTAATAGGCATTTCATTTCAATCCATTTTACGTGAAGCAGTAAATCAACGCCGATTAACTATATTAGGAATTTCATTATTAATCAGTTTAGGAATATTGTTTCTTCCAGAAAGTGCATTTAGCGGAATTCCTTCTTCCTTACAATATGTTTTAAGTAATGGCTTACTTGTGGGTACCATGCTTGTCATTCTATTAGAACAATTTTGGAAAGAGTAAAAAGCGCCCTACTTATAGGGCGCTTTTTTTATACTTAATGACTAATACTAGCTGTTGGGTATAATGTTGTTCCTCCAATTGAAACTTTTATTTCATTTGTTAATGGAACATTTTGTTCATTAATAATTGTTCTCCACCATTCCCATGCAAGACCTGTACATTCTCTTGCTACAATTTTTATATTTTTTGAGTTCGGTGGAAGAGGGATAACTGTAGAGTAATGAGCCGTTTTGTCTTTTCCGCTACCATCCCACGTTTTATGTGTTAATACTTCGTTACCCTTTTGGTCAAATGTGAATTCATCCCAAGATACATCAAATTGAGCAACGTAAGCACCGTAATGATCAAGTGTCATTTTAGCACTTGAATATTCTGTAGTTGTCGTCTCAATATAATCTGTATTGTTATGAACAGCAGCAGTTGCATTATCTTTTAAGAAAGTGCTTGTATATGAAATTGGGTATGCTGGATTTTTAAGACTTAATTCAGCATTATCTTTAATGATATTTCGGATTTCATTGAAATCTTTAGTAACAACCTTGTTATGCTCTTTCGCATCTCCGCCTAATACTACAGCAGTAAAGGTACTTTCTTCAAAAATATCTTTATACTGTCCACTTGTTTCAACGCTGTTATTCTTAAGTAAGGCTTTAAAAGCAGCTTGTACATCTTTGCTCTTAGATGTTGTTTCTAATTTTACATAAATCGTTCTACCATAAGCTACATTTGAAACCATAACAGGTGGAGCCGAATTACTTACGCCTTTTCGAGTTAACTCATCAAAAGTAACACTATTATCAAAAAGATCGGATGGATTGTTAGGTAGTTCAGCACTTACCGTATAAAATATTTGCTTATACGCCGCTACCATCACCTTTTTCTCTCCATTTGCAACCGCATTAAAATCAATGTTTAGACTGTTATCAAGATATTTAGCGTTAACATTAAGAGCACTTGCTATTTGTGATTTACTATAAACCATAGATTCCGTATACTGCATTCTTGCAGGTAACGTATGTGTTGTAGAATACTTTTCATTCCAAGTAGATACTAAATCGTCTACTGCTCCAGCTACATTACCATATGTCGGATTTTGGACAGTGATTGTATTTTCTTTTCTCATGCCCGGTAAGTCTATACTAATATTCAAAGGCTTTCTCTTAGCCACTAATAAACTTGGTTGATTGTCTGCAAAAGCTTTATTTGCAAGTTGTACAGCTCCTGGATACGTGCGATTCACTACAGAATCAATAATTGAAATATCGACTGGTGACGTTGTAAGTGATTTTTTCTCGCGTTCCACTACTACAAATTTACCATTTGAATTGATACTTTCTTTCGGAACAAAACTTTCTACTTTATCACCATTTACAGCTAAAACCTCTTGATTATTATATTTAAGATTTGCTATACCAGTATCAATGCCACTAGCATTTTTGGTTACATCAGTTGCATTACTTGCTTGTGTTTCTGCGAAGGAAATAGATGAATAATTAATAGTGCATAGACTAACTAATAAACATGCAAGGAACTTTCTTCTTTTAGTCTTTTTCTTAATATTCAGAAAAATCACCCCGTTCTTTTTTTAGTAAAATATGATAATGATTGATAAATGATAGCTAACTAATAAACTTACATAAATGCTTTTAAAAGTTCTTGAATTAACGGGATTACGCCACCTACAAATTTTAAAACTGCCATTGCGATTTCCATATTATTTCCTCCTTTTTATTGCTACGAAAATGTGATTTATCTTTATGCCCTCATTATAGTGACCCCTTACACTTTTATCAATACACTCTGATATGCAATATTACATATCAAAAAACAAGCTGAATTCTTTTAAAAAGTTATACAGGGATATTTTTTTCGTTTAGTACATACTTGAAAAGGTGAAGCATTCTTTTGCATTTTATGAGTAGTCACATAAAAAAGCTGCTGCCTATAAAATACAGACAGCAACTTCAACTAGAGTAGCTTGCATAATCTACGCAAGCTACGGTATTTTTTTACATTTTATAACTAATAAACTGCGATTGGCCCATAAGGACCATTAATAATTTCTATTTTTGTTTCAAAAATATCTGTCAAAAGTGTTGAGTCCATAACCTCTTCTACTGTTCCAAAAGCAGCAATTTGTCCATCTTTCATAGCACAAATTTTATCCGAGTATTTAGCTGCAAAATTTATGTCATGCATAACAGTCAAAATTGTTCGTCCAAATTCATTAGCTGCACGTCTTAAATGCTCCATCATTTGAACAGAACGAGCAACATCAAGGTTGTTCAAAGGTTCGTCCAAAAGTACATATTCAGTCTCTTGGCACAATACCATCGCTACATATGCCCTTTGTCTTTGACCACCAGAAAGCTCATCTAAATATCTATTCTCTAAACTAGTTAAATCTAAGAAATCGATATATTTAGAAATGATAACCTCATCTTCTTTAGTCAATCTTCCCTTTGAATAAGGAAAGCGCCCAAATCCAACTAATTGTCTAACTGTAAGCCTAGTTACAAAATGATTTTCTTGTCGCAATATAGTCAAAACTTTTGCTAAGTCTTTTGATTTGGATTCAGAAACATCCATATTTGCTACCTGAATTTGGCCTTCATCCATATCTAAAAGTCTGCCAATCATCAAAAGTGTTGTTGACTTTCCAGCACCATTTGGTCCAATTAAAGAAGTAAAGCCTGCTTTTGGTATTTCAATATCCAAAGGTCCTATTTTTACCTTATCAGTATAGAACTTTTTAACATTATCAATTTTTATCATAAAGCCCTCTTCCTTAAAACTATAGTTAAGAATATGATTCCACCAAATAATTCAATAATAACTGAAACTACACCTTGAGCATGGAATACATGATACATTAAAAAGTATGCGCTCGTCATTATTAAAAATCCTATAGCAAAAGCCATTGGGAAAATATATCTATGATCATAAGTTGACGCCGCCTGATAACTCAAAGTTGCTACTAAAAAGCCGTAGAAAGTAAGTGGCCCAATTAGAGCTGTTGAAATAGACATCAAAATAGCTACTAATACAAGCGTATAAATTACACTAGGTTGATATTTAACTCCAAAAGAAGTAGCAACATCCTTTCCTAGTGACAAAACATTCAAATTCTTAGAATGAGCAAAAATTAATACTGCTACAATTATGATCATAGGAATTACAATAGGGAAATATGCAGGATCTGCATGATTAACAGAACCAAATAATCTTGCTTGTAAAATATCAAATTCTGAAGGCGCAAGTAGTTTTCTCATGAAAGTTGACACAGAATTTAGCCCGGTACCAATAATAATTCCAACTAAAAGCATAAGTTGTAAATTCCCGTATTTGCCGGAAAGTAACCATCCATAAAGTATCAAACTCATGAAGACCATAACAACAACTTGGAATAAAAATGAGCCAATTCCATTAAAATTTATTAATGCACTAGCACCAAAGAAGAATATTGTACTCGTTTGAATTGCTGAATAAAGTGATTCAAAACCTAAAAGCGATGGAGTAATAATTTTGTTATTCGTAATAGATTGGAAAGCAACTGTCGACAAGCTATGGCAAACTGCAGCGATAATCATTGCAACAATAGCTACTATCCTTCTCTTAACAACTGGGATAAAAGAAGGTGAATCTATCGGAACTGGATTGTTATAAACTAAAAGTCCATATGAAGAAAGAATGCCTAAAGTAATCAATGTGATCAGTAAAATCCAATAACGTCTTGCTTCCTTCTTAGAACGAAAAGCACTAGCTGATCTACTTTCATTATGAAGGCTAGAATCGACTTCAACATTTTCTTTATTTCTATAATCTAATGTGATCATCGCAGCCTCCTTGGTTTTCTTTTTCTCAATAAAATAGTAATAAACACGACTGCTCCCACTGTTGCAAGTATTAAAGAAACAGGTACTTCAAAAGGCTGTATAATTGTTCGAGAAATGATGTCACAGGCAGTTATTGAACCCATTCCGATCACACAAACCCAAGGTAAATTACTCCTAAGATCATCACCTCTAAACATTGAAACGATATTTGGCACAATTAATCCCAAGAAAGGTAAGTGTCCAATAACAGCTGCAACAATTCCAACTGCAACCGAGATAAGAGCAGTCCCAAAAAGAACAATTCTATTGTAATTAACTCCAAGGCTCGTTGCGACATCTTCTCCTAGTCCAGCTAAAGTCAATCTATTCGCATACATAAAAATAAGAAAAGTAATGATAACAATCAGCCATAAATATTCATATCTTCCCACCTGAACGTTAGCAAATGAACCGACAAACCAAGTTTCAATACTTTGCGTCTTTTGAAAAAGGAGTCCTAAAAAAGTAGACACTGCAGAAATAACTGCTCCAAGCATCAATCCAATAATCGGGACAATTAAAGACGAACGAAGCTTAACTCTTCTTAAAAATAGAAAGAAAATCATAGTTCCTATAAAAGAAAAAATGATTGCACCAGTCATTCTTTGAACTAAAGTCGGGGCAGGAAATAATAAATATACAAAAAGCAGGCCTAAGCCTGACCATTCAATCGTCCCCGTTGTAGTAGGTTCAACAAAACGATTCTGTGTAATGAGTTGCATGACGAGCCCTGCCATAGCCATTGCAGCTCCAGTAAGCATTAATGCAACTGTTCTCGGAACACGAGTGATGAAAAACATCTCCATTCCGTCCTCTTGTCCACGTATATCATAAACTCCAGTAAACAGTGATATAATCCCTAAAATTATAACAACTACAATCGCTATTATAAAAGGTTTTGTCCATATTTTATTTTGATTATAAAACTGGGGTTGAGAAATATTCTCAACCCTAGAAATCATATTTTTTGACACTGTTTCGTACCCCTTTACACTACTTAGCTAAAGTTTTTGCAAGATTTCCAAATAACTCTATATAAGTTTGAATTGATTCATTTGTGTAAGTATCTTCTGGTGCATAAATAACTTGTTTTTTAGAAACAGCAGTTGTGTTTTGAAGAGCTGGTGATTTAGAAATAACATCCTTAGCTGGAGCTGACTTAGCTGCATCAGATGTTGCAGCATCACGATCTAATACGAAAAGCCAATCAGGATTTGTTTGTGCAATAGCTTCAACAGAAACGTCATCACCTTTATGACCTGCAGTAGAATTCGAAACTTCTAATGCTGGAGTCCAACCGAAAATGTCATACATAGGTCCCCAAACGCGACCAGAATGTGGAGCAGCAAAGCCAATATTTCCACCAGTAACGATAACACTCATAACTTTATCTTTTCCGTTATAAGCAGATTTTGCTTTTTCAATAGATTTATCGAAATCAGCTACTAATTGTTTAGCTTCTTTATCTTTAGCAAAGATTTTACCTAAAGTAGTTGTAGAATCTTTAAGTCCTTTTACTAAGTTTTCTCCAGGCTTATTAGCCTTCTCAGAAACATCAAAATTAAGATCAATAACAGCTGCATTTGGCACTAATTTTTTAATTTCTTCGTAATGATCAGCAAATCTTTGACCAACGATTACAAGGTCAGGGTTTGCCGCTGCAATAATTTCAAGATTTGGTTCACGGTGATTTCCAATATTTTGAACTGAATCATCCTTTTTATATGCTGAATCTGCAGGCATGATATCTTTTGGAGCAGCCGCTAGTTTAATTCCCCAATCAGATAAAGTTTCAAAAGTTCTGTTATCCAAAGCAACTACATTCTTTGGGTTTACAGGTACTTTAACAGTTCCATGAGCATCAGTGATTTCAACCGTTTTTGGCTTATCACTACCATTATCTTTATTATTAGCCTTCGAAGTTTCTTTACTTGAATCTGAGCAAGCCACTAACATTAAAGTGAAAATTGCTAGAATACTCACTAATTTTAAAAGCATAGATTTTTTCATATGTATACTCCTTATAGTGTGATTTATTTCGAAAATGATGACATCCATAGATTGAATTAGAAAGTAACTTTTATTCAATTGAATCGCTATTGATAATCATTTTCATTTGAACATCCTGTTAATTAGTATAGTCATTAATTCTGTGAAAATCTTGTGAATGGTGCGAATTCATAAAATCAGGCATAGAAAGTAATATGTGAAGTCGGGCGTATTGATTAACCATGATTTCCTCTACAAAACACGCCCATTAATAGCTAATATTTTCATAATCCATTTTTTACGTCTTTTAATACTTCTAAGAAACTTTTTTCTATTACCTTATTTTATCATTCAATCATTGAATAGCCTCTGCCGTGTATCGTTTGAATATATCTGTCTTTCTTCTCGCACTTTAACTTTTTTCTTACATACCCAATATATAAATCTACTACATTTGGATTTACTACTACGTTATATCCCCAAACTTGATTCAAAAGCATTTCACGGCTCAATATCGTGTTTTTGTTTTTGATTAAAAATACAAGTAAATCGTACTCACGCTTAGTAAGTGAGAGATTTTCGCCACCTTTTTTCACAATATTGCTTGATGCATCAACAAAGAGATCTTTAAACTGAAAAAAGTTTATCTCCTTTTGCTGGTTACAATCACTTCTCCTTAAAATTGCTTGAACCCTTGCTACTAATTCTTCTTTCGCAAATGGTTTTCTTATATAATCATCTGCTCCTGCTTGTAACCCTGCAACGCAATCCTTACTAGAAATATTGTCAGTCACAATAATAATCGGTGTCGTTTTAACAAGTCGTATTTGTCTGCAAATTTCTGGTCCTGATATACTTAATGAATCCCAATCCAATATGATAATATCCCAATCTTGTTCATATATTATATTTAAACCTTCGTTTTCATTGTGAAGTTTTAAAATGAAATAGCCTTCTTGCGTTAGACCGCTTACGATTTTCTTTGCTGAAGACCGTTCATTTTTAATCACCAACACCTGCTTCACCGATGGTTCACCTCTACTTCAATATAACTTATTTATATAAAAAATTATTCCGAAAAAACAATTTATGATTTACAAATTCCCCCCCTAAATAATCCATTAAAACAGCTTATTAGGAGAACTCTATATAATCTTACAATAGGTATGGATAAAAACACAAAACATATGAAGATTCAAATACATATTATGTAATCATTAAAGGTACACTGTATCTACCTGCTTATCATCAATATCTATTCATTCAGTTTCTATTTCAAGGGTACTGTCCTCAACTTAAGCATTTTATAAAACTACAAAACACAAAGAACCATAACCTCGCCAACCTGGCAAAGTTATGGTTCATATCATACAAAATATCACTTTACCTATAAGTTGGCCGTATGTTAAGTATTCACCCATAAGCTGACCATGAATTTCACAAAAAAGCAAATAAAAATACCTATTCTCTCTAACAAAAGTTGATTGATCAGTACCTCCATACATATTTTCATAATGGAAAAGCCACTTC
The DNA here is from genome assembly GCF_051916605.1 of Bacillus cereus group sp. MYBK195-1. Taxonomy (NCBI): domain Bacteria; kingdom Bacillati; phylum Bacillota; class Bacilli; order Caryophanales; family Bacillaceae; genus Bacillus; species Bacillus cereus group sp. MYBK195-1. The sequence goes on from NZ_JBQAGZ010000005.1 coordinate 164,515, forward strand.
TGGTGAATCACGCCCTACCATACGAATACTTCTTATTTGAAATCCTGTAACTTTCTGAACTTCCTCTGGAGATGTTAAATTCGCTTTACTCTATCCTTCAGCTATTTTCGAAAAATTAATATAAAAAACTTACCGTTTTTGTATTATCGTCTACGTTGCTTGCCTAACTCCAATCCTAAAATATCCCAATCAAACTTTCCTCAAAAGTATAGGTTTTTCTAAAAAAAAGAACAAGCAGCCACAATGAATCGGCTGCTTGTTGTCTTGATAAAAATTTGATTGAACATACTATTTACTAAAATGTTGAATACCGTGTAATAATACTTCAAGTCCCCAATGGAAACGTTCCATTGACTCCATATCTCCGGAGAACATCTCCTCTCTTAGGCTGAAAAGAACTGGAAATAGAACTGGGTCAACATTTTGGAAAGTTTCTTTTATATCAGATATTTGCATATTCCCATGCTTTTTCCTAGAAGTATGCTCATATGCTACTGAAGAAACGTATAGTAATAAAAGATCTACTCCCCATGCTGCGGATTTAGAATTAATTCCACCATCCTGCAATGTAGCAAGAATGTATTCTGTCAATTTAAGAAAGTTTGTCCCCTTCGGAATAGATGAGAAAGTAAGTTCAGCGATACCAGGCTCTTCGTATAGTAATAAGAAATATGCACTTAGTGCTCCAATTAAATTTTCCTTCCATGAGTCTTGCTTTGATTCGGGTAATACCAATTGACCAAGGCCATGATCCAATACCAATGAACTTAATTCTTGAAAATTTTTAACATAAACATACAATGAAGATGGACCAGTATCCAATGCTTTTGCAACCTTACGCATGCTCATACCTGCAACACCCTGCTCTTTAAGAAGTTCATAAGCAGTTTTTACGATAAGCTCATGGCTTAAGGGTTCTTTAGCTGGTCGATCCCTACGACTAATTATTTTTCGATTCGAATTTTCCATAATTACTTTATATCATGGTCAAATATATTAGTAAATATATTATCAATTTTCAAGATTAGTGTTGTATTTGCTCATGGAATGAATTCATTAAATCTGCAAACTTAACAGCTGCACCATCAGAGAAACTTAATTCTAAATTATCATGTGATTCCTGTGCTTTTTCAGATGAATAATCATACATTTTTTCTTCGTATTCTTCAATTGCACTAGCAAAATCGTTATTTCGAATGATTGCAAGAGCCAGATTCAATGCATCAAACATTGCCAAGTTAACACCTTCACCTGCAAATGGCGACATTAAATGAGCTGCATCCCCAATCAGAGTGACACCAGGATTACGTTTCCACTTAAAATTAATTGGTAGCATATAAATTCGTCTTTGTATGATTGAATCTTCAGCATAATGAATGTATTTCTTTAATCCCTCATCCCAGTCATTAAATAACTCTAATAATTTAGCTTTCGCTTCTAAAGGCTTATCTGCAGAAATGCCATTTTTTTCTGGCCAGTCTTTTTCAACTTTTAAACTAGCATATACTTTAATTCGTCCGTCCCCATTTAGTTGGGCAAGAATTCCCTTATTATCACCTAAAGCGAACACTTTACCACATCTGTTAAATTCAAACAAATCCGGATGATTCTCGGCTGCATTTAGTACATTAAGTTCAAAGAAAGTTAGACCTGTATACTCAATATCGGTATTCGTTAGCAAAGGACGCACACATGAAAATGCCCCGTCTGCCCCAACAAGACCATGAACCGTATCCACAAATCCATTTTCAAAGTGAAGTTGTGTCATGCCGTTTTCAAGTGAAACAGCTTTTTCTAACTTATATCCATATTTAATACAACTTGTATCAAGAGCGTTTAAAAGAAGGTCACAAAGCACACCGCGATCAATCTCAGGTCGATCCCCTTTTTCATCAGGTGCAGTTATTTCGTCAATAAAACTCTTTCCATCTTTATCTAGAAGACGGAAATCTTCACCTTCATAACGGGCGATTTCTTGGAACTTCTCGTAAAGGCCAGCCTCTTTAAGTGCCATTTGTCCCGATTCTTCGTGGATATCCAAAGAGCCACCTCTTTGATTGTTCATATCAAGTAGTTCTCGTTCATAAATAATAGGTTCCATGCCATTTTGTTGTAAAAGTAGAGCAAGTGTTAATCCTCCTGGGCCTCCACCAATAATTGCAATACGTTTTTGTTCTTTAGATGAAGTTGACATTATAAACACTCCTTAAATTTATTAATTTATAATCTATTTTCAGCTTGTAGTTTCTTAAATGAACTATTATTTTCAATACGCCACTCTACGATGTACCTGAACTCAGCATGATATTTACGCTAGTATTTCCAAAAAGGAAAAGTGAAAGGAATGTAAAACTCAAAACTCTAATGTTTACCACCTTTTGATTTCTCTTCGCTTTTTGAACCTTTTAAAAATAAACTTAACAATAGAGCAGTGATTCCAAAAGCAAAGGTTATCCAAAACGTGTGAACAAAAGCACTTCCTACTTGTTCAATAGTGTGTTGACTAGAAAGATTTTTAATCTGACTTGCAAGATATCCTGTAGTGATAGTTATCCCAAAGGAAGACATAATCTGCTGCATAGAAGTAGTGATTGGCGTTACACGACTTACAAGTTCTTTTGGAGCTGATCTAAGCACATGAGTATTAATTTGCATCATCGTTAATCCTTGGCCGAGGCCTACAAAAGCAAAGCTACACATGATAAAGATACTGCTTGAGTGAATGTTTATATAAGTCAAGGTAAACAAAGCAGATGATAAAGAAAGTGTTCCAAGAATTGCAACCAAACGTACGCCGTATCGGTCAAATAGCTTACCACCTATATTAATTCCAATTGTTGATAGTATTGCCTGTGGAATTACATAAAGACCAGCCTCCATAGGCGATAAACCTTTGACTTGCTGTAAAAATATAGGAAAAAGCAAAATACTTCCGAACAGTGCTATTTGGTTCATCCAGGCGAGAATTATTCCGTAAGTAAATGTTCGAGAACTAAATACTCTTAATTCAAGAAGTGGATTCTTTTGTCTAAGCTCATTCCAAATGAATAGAATTAAGGTGATAATTCCCAATCCCAATGATGAAAGAGTCCAATTATTTAGCCAGCCGTTAGTACCTGCTTCGTGAACACCAAAGACTAAGGAAGCAAAGGCAATTGGAGCTAAAATAGAACCTAGAACATCTAATTTCATCCCATGACCAGGCTTAGATTCGGGTAAGTATTTTCTTGCCATAAAAAATGCAATTACACCAACTGGCAGATTAATGAGAAATATTCAATGCCAATTTATATATTCGATTAGCCAACCAGATAATAACGGTCCAAGAATTGGTGCTAACAGCATAGGAAGACCGAGAATTCCCATAATGGAACCACGCTTCTCAGAAGGCGCAACTTTAAATACCATCGCTATTCCTATTGGAGCTACCATGCCTCCGCCTAGGCCTTGAATAATACGAAAAAGAATTAACTGTTCTGCAGTTTGGGCAAGTGCACAAAGCATAGATGCCACAACAAAAAGAACAATACTAACGATAAACATTTTCTTTGCTGTAAATCTATCAGAAAACCATCCAGCCAACGGAATGACGGCTGAAAGAGCCAAAGTATAGGCGGTAATTACCCAGTGAATTTCGCTGAGACTGACATTAAATGCACTCATTAATTTTGGAACAGCGACATTCATTATCGTACTATCCAAAATAACTAAGAACATACCAAGTGCAACGGATAGTAATACCGGAAGAATCTTTTTCAACGAAAAATCAGTTTGTTGAATTTCTTGCTGGGTTGTCAAATCTCAAACCTCCTTTTCAATTTTATTTTTTTTGATTTATTGTTTGTTCTCACTTGCACATTAACTTTAACATAACGAACACTGTTCGTAAAGTACACTGTTCGTTAAAATGTAAATTATAGTTAGCAATACCAGAAAAACTGCTATTAAATAGCTAATTTTTTAATGATTAAACTTTTTTATAACATTTAAAATAAAAAACGCTCTCCTTTATTTCAAATAGAAGAGACTAAATTATCGCTTCATTATCTATCAAGTAAATTTCATATTGATAATTAGATATCCTCTCTGCTTGGAAGCATAAGTTGGCCGTAAACTAAAAGAAGCATAAGTTGGCCAAAACGGCCATCTTATGCTTCCTGTTATATACAAAATAAAAAACCACCAAATATGTATTGGTGGAGACGGTGGGAGTCGAACCCACGTCCAAAAATATCGGCACTTAAGCTTCTACGAGTGTAGTCGATATATTAGCATTTCGCGAACTCTTCGGCCTATCGACAGGCTTCCAAGTTGCTAGTCTGGTTGTTCTCTTCCTTTGTCCTCAGACGGCGAACTCCGGCGTAGTCCACTTAGTTTGAGTCCCTTACCCTACCACATGGACGATGGAGGGAGGAACCTTTAGTGCAATTAAGCAGCTAAAGAAAGATTGTTTTGTTTGCCAATTATAGGCTTTGACGTTTTAACGAGGCCGATCCCCTCGACTCGCAACCTAAGCTCGAACTATCCCTGTCGAATCCGTAACGTCCCCATGATAAAAATGGAGCATACGAAGAAAATATCGTGATAGCTACTAAGAGCTGTTTTTCAATGTGCAACAACCTTACATAAGTTATTATAACATACGAGCTCCATTTTACAAATGTAAATATCTGTATTACATCTTTTGGCGATCACGGAACGCGCGTGCAATTTCACGTTTAGCTTCTTTCTCTTTTAAATCGTGACGTTTATCGTATTGTTTCTTACCTTTTGCTAAACCAAGTGCCATTTTTGCAAATCCATTTTTCAAATAAATTCTAAGTGGAACTAATGCGTAACCTGTTTCTTTCGCAGCGCCCGCTAGTTTATCAATTTCTTTTTTATGCAGAAGTAATTTTCTCGTACGAAGTGGATCATGGTTGAAACGATTCCCTTGTTCGTACGTATTAATGTGCATATTATGAACCCATACTTCACCATTATGTACACGTGCAAACGCATCTTTCAAGTTTACGCGTCCAGCGCGAATCGACTTAATTTCCGTTCCTTGAAGGACAAGCCCTGCTTCGTATGTTTCTTCGATGAAATAATCATGAAATGCTTTTTTATTTTGTGCAATAACCTTACCTGTACCCTTTGGCATATAACGTCCCTCCTCTATTTTTACTATTGTAACAAATGTTAATAAAAAGCGAAAGTGGCTCGCTCAGAATCTTTGGACATTGGAACTCCCGACAGAGAAGCGCTTTTTGCTTCGTCCGAGGGAGTGAAATGGCCAACAGATTCTAGCCACTGTAGCTAGATTCCATTAAAAAGCGAAAGTGGCTCGCTCTTAAGCCACGAAGAAAAAAGAAAAGGCCCCGCTTTTCATCAAAGCGAAGCCACTCTTTTCTTACTTACGCTTTTTCTTTTTCTTCTTGAATCCTGGTACGTTTTCGAAGAATGCTTTTTTCTTCTTACCGTTACCATCTTTTTTTCCTGGCTGGCTAGCAGAAGCGGATGCGGATGCGGATGCAGATCCTCTTCCTTTTCCTTTACCACCACGGTCAAATTTTCTACCTGTGCCACGTTCACCGCCGCGCTCATTACTGCGCTCGCTACGTCCACCGCGTTTCTTTCTGCCTGTTCTTGGCTGCTCGATAACGACTGGACGATCTTTGAACTTACGGCGAGGTGTGCCTTTCATGCCAACGATTTCAAAGTCGATTGCACGCTCGTCTTTGTTTACGTTAATAACGCGAATTGTAATTTCATCACCGATGCGGAATACGTTTCCTGTACGTTCTCCGATCATAGCGAAATGTTGCTCGTCATAACGGTAGTAATCATCCGTTAAGTAGCTAACGTGTACAAGACCTTCAATTGTATTTGGAAGCTCTACGAATAAACCGAAGTTTGTTACAGAGCTAATCATACCGTCATACTCTTCACCGATCTTATCAACCATATACTCTGCTTTTTTCATCTCATCTGTTTCACGCTCTGCTTCAACAGCACGGCGTTCCATATTAGAAGAGTGCTCTGCAATCTCAGGTAATTTTTCACGCCATTTTGCTTGCGTTTCGTTGTCGACTTTACCATTAATAATGTATTCACGAATTAATCTATGAACGATTGTATCTGGGTAACGACGAATTGGTGATGTGAAATGTGTGTAGAACTCAGTTGATAAACCGAAATGTCCTAAACTATCCGCATCGTAACGAGCTTGCTTCATAGAACGAAGCATAACTGTTGAAATAACTACTTCTTCTGGCTGTCCTTGAACCATTTCAAGAATTTGTTGCAGCGCACGAGGGTGCACTTCATTCGCACGTCCTTTTACCGCATATCCGAAGTTCGTTACAAACTCGAAGAAACGCTCAAGCTTATCTTCTTTCGGATCTTCATGGACACGGTACATAAACGGTACGTTCATCCAGTGGAAGTGCTCTGCTACTGTTTCATTCGCAACAAGCATAAATTCTTCAATTAACTTCTCTGAAACAGAACGATCACGCATAACAACATCAGTCGGTTTTCCTTCTTCATCCACTAATACTTTCGCTTCTTTAAAGTCAAAGTCAATTGCACCACGGCGCATACGTTTTTCACGTAAAATTTGTGCCAATTGACCCATCTCTTTAAACATCGGTACGAGCGGCTCATAACGCTTAATTAACTCTTCGTCCTCATCTTCTAAAATGCTTCTTACGTCAGCATACGTCATACGCTCTGTCGTTTTAATCACACTTTGGAAAATCTCGTGTTTAACAACATCACCTAAGTTGTTGATTTCCATTTCACAAGATAACGTCAGACGGTCTACTTTCGGATTTAATGAACAAATACCGTTAGATAGACGATGCGGAATCATCGGGATTACACGGTCAACAAGATATACACTCGTCGCTCTTTCCGCTGCTTCAACATCAATTGGAGAGCCTTCTTGAACGTAATGACTTACATCCGCAATGTGAACGCCTAGCTTGTAGTTACCGTTCTCAAGCTTCGTTACTGTAACAGCATCATCTAAGTCTTTCGCATCTGCACCATCAATCGTTACGATCATTTGATCGCGCAGGTCGCGGCGATCTTTTAAATCTTCTTCTGAAATCGTTTCTGGTACACTGTTTGCATGCTCCATCACTTCCTCAGGGAATGCTAAAGGTAAATGATGTTTATGAATGACAGATAAAATATCTACTCCTGGATCATTTTTATGACCTAGAATTTGAATAACTTCACCTTCTGCACTTAAACGATTCTCTGGATAGCTCGTAATTTTGACAACTACTTTATGACCTTCTACAGCACCCATTGATGCGCTTTTCAAGATAAAGATATCACTCGTCCAACGCTTATTGTCAGGTATAACGAATCCAAAGTTTTTCGATTCTGTATATGTACCAACTAGTTCTTTCGTTCCACGCTCTAAAATGCGTACAATTGAACCTTCTTGACGTGAACCGCTTGATTGAGAACTAAGGCGTGCTAATACTGTATCGCCATGAAGTGCACCGTTTAATTCTGTAGGCGGGATGAAAAGATCATCGTCTCCTGTTTTCTTCTCGTCTGGTACAACGAATGCAAAACCACGTGCATGTCCAATTAATTTACCGCGTACTAAATTCATCTTTTCAGGAAGACCGTAACGGTTGCTACGTGTACGAATAACAAGTCCCTTCTCTTCCATCGTTACAAGTGCCTTTACAAAATCTTTAAAACCCTCAGAACCTTCAATTCCAAATGCCTCTTCTAACTCTTGTATCGTTAGCGGTTTATACGCTTCTTCTCTCATAAATAATAACAACTTATCAATATGTTCTTGTATGATTTCTTCCAAGCAAAAATACCTCCTTTAAAACCTTATATTATTTAGTGTATCCGAAAGATAGGGGATGTATAAAGTGAAACTTCAATACTCCCCTTATGATTTTTACAGTTTTCACAAAAAATTCCTTATGAAAAAAAGAGGCAACTAGATCTTACCAATCTAGTTGCTCCAAGAAGTTATATACATCCTCATGTAGCTCGTCACGTTGTTTATCAAGTGTAATGACATGCGTAGAGTCTTCATACCATTTAATGTCTTTTAACGTAGATTCTACACCGTTATAAATAATGTTAGCACTATCTGTATTAATCATTTCGTCATGACGTGCTTGTACAACAAATGTTGGTGCATAAATCATATCCACATTGTTACGTACGTCAGCAATTAATTGTTGTAATGCTTTTAATGTATTCATCGGTGTCTTTTGGAATTCCAACATTTCTTGTTCAATTTGTTCAGGTGATTTTTGCTCACGTTTTTTATATTCGCGGGCATATGCCAATATACCTTGGTACATCGTTTCTTCGCTCTTAATATACATCGGTGCACACATTGGTACTACACCTAAAACCGGTACTGTATAACCTAATTTTAAAGAAAATACGCCGCCAAGTGACAATCCAACAACAGCAATTTTCTCAAAACCTTTATCTTTTAAAAGCTGATATGCCTCCGTTACATCTTGCCACCAATCTGTAGGCCCTGTATGAACAAGCTCTTCTGGTGGTACACCGTGCCCTTTATAAATTGGCGCATGACAAGTATAGCCCTTCTTTTCTAAGAAACGCCCTAACATACGTACATCAGCTGAGTTCCCTGTGAATCCATGTAGTAATAAAACAGCGCGGTCTCCACCCTCAAATGTAAATGGTTTCGGAGATGCTAATTTCATCATGTATTTCTCCTCTTTCTCTTCTGTAATCTAGTCGTATTCTTTCTATATCTAGTGTACCATATTTGTATTTCTATAATCTAATTAGAAACATCTTTCAAATGACAAAACAAAAAAAGAAGAACCATTAGTACCATTCACTAACGCTTCTTCTTTCAATTCTATAAATTGAAGTACGTAACACCAATTGTTAATACAAAGAACAATACAGCTAAAACAATTGTAATACGGTTTAATACCGCTTCAATTCCACGTGCCTTTTGCTTACCAAATAATTGCTCCGCACCGCCTGAAATTGCACCTGAAAGGCCTGAGCTATTACTAGATTGCATAAGTACCATAACAATCATTAAAATCGATACAATAATAAGTAAAACTGATAATAACGTATGCACTTGGCGTACCTCCTACAAAGATTCAGTTATTGTAACTGTAGCATAAATTCTATAGAAAAGCGAGAGCTATAGAGGCGCTCTCGCTTTTCTTCTATTACATAAACATCATCGCAAATAACGGTCCAAGTAAACATGTCAAAATTGCTGTTAATGTCATTGTTACCGATCCAATAACACCTTCATGTTCGTTATTTTTCATCGCTCTCATAACACCCATAATATGAGAAGCACATCCAAATCCGATACCTTTACCAACTGAGTTTGTAACACGGCTCCATTTTAATAAAAGGGGTCCTGTAATCGTTCCAGTAATACCTGCGATAACAACGAAAGCTGCTGTTAAGGAAGGTACACCACCGACTTGCTCTGAAACACTCATCGCAACTGGCATTGTCACCGATTTTGGTAAAGACGATAAGATTAAGCTTTTATCCGTTCCCATAAGTGAAGCAATCGCAAAATCACTAGCGATTGCAACTGTTGTACCTACTAATACCCCGCCAGCAATCGGTACAACATATTTTTGCAGAACATGACGTTGTTTATAAAGAGGAATTGCAAATGCTACAACACCGGGTCCAAGTAGCTTTGCAATCCAGCCACCACCACTTTCCATATAATGTTGATATGGTATATCAAGCACGATAAATAGGAAAGCCATTAATCCAGTTGCTACAAGCATTGGAATGGTGAATGGTGTTGGAAATAATTTATAGATTTTTTTAGATAATTGATATAATAGCACCGTAAAAAGAACCCAACCGATTCCGATTAATATTTGGCTCATCGCGACTCTCTTTCCTTCCTATTCGCAAGATATTGTCCTGTATGTCCTGCGACAATAATAATTAAAAATGTACTTGCTACAACTGTAATGAAAAGAGAAATTCCTTTACTCATAAAAAAAGCACCGTAATTCATTAAGCCAAGCGTCGGTGGAATTAATAAAAACGGCATAATAGCAACGAGTGTTTCTGCTCCTAAATCGAACCATTTCACTGGAAGAACTTTTAGGCTAAGTAAAACAAGTAAGAGGAACATTCCAATCAAACTTCCTGGAATCGGAATATTTAACATTTCTTGCACCCAAGTTCCAACCATATAAAACACGTAAAGAGCAGCAATTTGGACAAGAATCTTTGTAAATTTCATGTTCATCATCCCTCATGTTTATACGATCTTCTATTAATATCTTTATCATAGTATAAATTGTAAAAAGCTGCAATTTATCAACTTGCCAGCAAAAACAGCCTATGTTATACGCTTACAACCTTGATATGACTGCATTTTCAAATGAAAATTACGTCAAAAACCTTGACCTAATATAAAAAGTTTTTATTTTCTGAATTTAAAATACTATTATTTCAATAAAATAATCTTTTTATCCTTAAACTTACATATATATAAAGTGAAACTTTAATCAATGAGATTTCCCTTATCCTTATTGATTATTAGCCCTCACCAAGCGGATTTGTACGGGATAAACAAGATAGGTGGTGAACATATGCCCAAAAAAGTTCTCATTTTTTGTGATCCTGGGATTGATGATACGATGTCTCTCCTCTTAGCATTCTTTATCGACGAAATAGAAATCGTCGGTATCGTTGCTGATTACGGCAATGTTCCAAAAAAAATGGCCGTAGAAAATGCTCATTTTTTTAATAACGAAACAAAGAATAGAAATATCAAGATATTCGGTGGTTCAGAACGTCCCCTTACTGGTGCCCCACCTGCGTTTTTTACGGATGTACATGGGAAACAGGGGCTCGGTCCAATTATTCCAAAGGTGAATGTGACTAACGGAGAAATGGAGAATTTTTTTGAAGTCATTCCTCTTATTGAACAGTATAAAGATGAATTAATCATTGTGAGTTTAGGAAGACTTACCTCCCTAGCAATTTTGTTTATCATGTGCAAACAGTTAATGAAACAAATTAAATCTTACTACGTAATGGGCGGTGCCTTTTTACATCCTGGTAATGTTACCCCTATTTCCGAAGCAAACTTTTATGGCGATCCTACTGCCGCTAATATAGTCCTTCAATCCGCAGTTAACATGTACATATACCCATTAAACGTCACTCAATACTCCATCATTACACCAGAAATGGCAGAATACATTGAGGCAAAAGGAAAAGCTCCACTTGTCAAACCGTTATTTGATCATTATTACTACGGATATTATAAAGACGCTCTACCACATTTAAAGGGGAGCCCCTTCCATGACATAATGCCAATACTCGCTTTATTTGATAACTCTATGTTCACATATCATAAATCACCTATTGTTGTCATGACAGAATCCTCTGCACAAGGAGTAAGCATAGGGGAATTTCGCTCTCTAGTGAACCAGAAGCCATTTATTGATTGGCCGGTTCATCAAATCGCAATTGATTTTGACTATAACCGCTTCTTCAAACATTTCATGTCACTTATGACGGGTGAACAATTTTAGCATAAAAAAACAGACCGTGATTTCTCACGGTCTGTCGTTTATTTTCTACAATTATCGTTTGATGTTATAGAAAGATTTGATACCATCGTAAACAGCGATTTCGCCTAGTTCGTCTTCGATGCGTAATAATTGGTTGTACTTAGCAATACGGTCAGTACGGCTCATAGAACCAGTTTTGATTTGGCCAGCGTTAGTTGCAACTGCGATGTCAGCGATTGTAGCATCTTCAGTTTCACCAGAACGGTGAGATACAACTGCTGTGTAACCAGCACGTTTAGCCATTTCGATAGCTTCGAAAGTCTCAGTTAAAGTACCGATTTGGTTAACTTTAATTAAGATTGAGTTAGAGATACCTTTTTCGATACCTTCAGCAAGTTTTTGAGTGTTAGTTACGAATAAATCGTCACCAACTAATTGTACTTTATCACCGATACGCTCAGTTAATAATTTGTGACCATCCCAGTCGTTTTCGTCTAAACCATCTTCGATAGAGATGATTGGGAAGTCTTTGCAAAGCTCTTCATAGAAATCAACCATTTCTGCAGAAGTTAAGCCAGTACGGCCTTCGCCTGCAAGGTCATATTTACCAGTTTCTTTGTTGTAGAACTCAGAAGAAGCAACGTCCATTCCTAAGAATACGTTCTCGCCAGCTTTGTAACCAGCTTTTTCGATAGCTTCGATGATTACTTCTAAAGCTTCACGGTTAGAACCAAGGTTTGGAGCGAATCCACCTTCGTCACCTACTGCAGTGTTAAGACCTTTGTCATGTAATACAGCTTTAAGTGCATGGAATACTTCAGCACCCATACGGATTGATTCTTTGAATGTTGGAGCACCAACTGGTAAGATCATGAACTCTTGGAAGTCAACGTTGTTATCAGCGTGAGAACCACCGTTGATGATGTTCATCATTGGAGTTGGTAATTGTTTTGCATTGAATCCACCAAGGTAACGGTATAATGGAAGACCTACGAAGTCAGCTGCTGCGTGAGCTACTGCCATAGATACACCAAGGATAGCGTTAGCGCCTAGTTTACCTTTGTTTGGAGTGCCATCTAATTCGATCATAGCACGGTCGATACCAGCTTGGTCAGTTACATCGAAACCAGCGATTTCTGGAGCAATAATTTCGTTAACGTTGTTTACTGCGTTAACAACACCTTTACCAAGGTAACGAGATTTGTCACCGTCACGTAATTCTACTGCTTCGTGCTCACCAGTAGATGCACCACTTGGTACGATAGCGCGTCCGAAAGCGCCGCTTTCTGTGTAAACTTCTACTTCTACAGTTGGGTTACCACGAGAGTCAAGGACTTCGCGAGCATAAACATCAATAATTGTTGACATAATAAATTCTCTCCTTTTTATATAAGCAAATTATTTAATAATTGTTTTACCTGTCATTTCTTTCGGTTGTTCCACATTTAAAAGTGTAAGCATTGTTGGAGCGATATCTCCTAAAATACCACCTTCACGAAGCTCTACATCATTTTTTGTAACGATGAAAGGAACCGGGTTAGTTGTATGAGCTGTCATAGGACCGCCATCAGCAGTTAACTCCTGATCAGCATTACCATGGTCAGCAGTAATAAGTGCTACACCATCTTTTGCAAGAATCGCTTCTACAACTTTTCCTAAACATTCGTCAGTTGCTTCTACTGCTTTAATTGTTGGTTCCATCATCCCAGAATGGCCAACCATATCACAGTTCGCAAAGTTAAGAATGATAACATCATGTTTATCATTTTCGATTTCATTTACTAAAGCGTCCGTTACTTCGTAAATGCTCATTTCAGGTTTCAAGTCATACGTTGCAACCTTTGGTGAGTTAATTAAGATACGTTCTTCTCCTGGGAATTCAGCCTCACGACCACCGCTAAAGAAGAATGTAACGTGCGGATACTTTTCAGTTTCCGCGATGCGAAGTTGCTTTAATCCCGCTTGCGCAACAACTTCACCTAAAGTGTTATCAAGGTTCATTGGCTTGAATGCCACGTATCCATCTACAGTTTCACTGAAGTGTGTCATACATACGAATTCTGGAATGTGAGGTACTTTTTCACCACGATCGAACTCACGGAAGTCTTCGTTTGTAAATACACGAGCAATTTGAATTGCACGGTCTGGACGGAAGTTATAGAAGATAACTGCATCATCATCATTGATTGTTGCAACTGGCGTGTTATCTTCGTTAACAATTACAGACGGCAATACGAATTCATCATAGATACCGTTCGCATAAGAGTCTTCTACACACTCTTCTGCTGATTTATAAGTAGGGCCTTCACCATTCACCATAGCACTGTAACATTTTTCTACGCGATCCCAACGCTTGTCACGGTCCATAGAGTAATAACGACCAGAGATAGTCGCGAATTGTCCTACTCCTGTTTCTTTAATTACTTCATTCGTTGCATCGATATAACCTTTTGCTGTTTGTGGTCCAACATCGCGGCCGTCTAAGAATGCATGGATATAAACTTTCTCCACGCCTTCTTTTGCTGCTAAGCGAAGAAGAGCAAACATATGGTTCATGTGACTGTGCACACCACCGTCAGAAAGTAAACCGAATAAATGAAGTGCAGTACCTTTTTCTTTTACGCTTTTAATTGCATTTTGAAAAGTTTCGTTCTTATCGAACTCGCCTTCACGAATTGCAACGTTAACGCGTGTTAAGCTTTGATATACTACGCGGCCAGCACCGATATTTAAGTGACCAACCTCAGAGTTACCCATTTGACCTTCTGGAAGACCTACTGCCTCGCCACAAGCTGTAAGCGTTGTGTGAGGGAATTTGTTCCAGTAACCATCAAAATTAGGTTTCTTAGCTTGTGCTACAGCATTCCCGTAAGTTTCTTCACGAAGTCCGAAACCGTCAAGAATGATTAAAGCTGTTGGCTTTCTCATTTTACCGCCCCCAGAAGACCTAAGAACGAAGCAGGCTCTAAGCTAGCACCGCCAACTAAAGCGCCGTCGATGTCAGATTGTGCCATATACTCTTTAATGTTTTCTGGTTTTACGCTACCGCCGTATTGGATACGAACAGCTTCTGCAGCTTCTGGAGAAACAGCTTCTGCAACAACTTTACGGATGTGCGCACATACTTCGTTTGCATCTGCAGAAGAAGAAGATTTACCTGTACCGATAGCCCAGATTGGCTCATAAGCGATAACAGTTGCTTTAACTTGCTCTTCTGTTAAACCTGCAAGTGCTTTTGTCACTTGACCTGCTACTAGATCAAATGTTTTTCCGCTTTCGCGCTCTTCTAAAGTCTCACCACAACATACGATTGGTGTTAAACCATGTTCAAATGCTGCGATAGTCTTTTTGTTTACTGACTCATCTGTTTCAGCAAACATTTCACGACGCTCAGAGTGGCCAAGTACTACATAGCCAACTTTTAAGTCGCTAAGTGCTACTGGGCTAATTTCGCCAGTGAATGCACCATTTTTTTCGAAGTGCATGTTTTGTGCACCTACTTGTAAGTCAGTCCCTTCAGTTGCTGCTACAAGGCGCTCTAAGAATAGAGCTGGAGAACAAACTACTGCATCAACAGCTGAAGCTGCTGGGATTTGACCTTTAACTTCCTCTACGAAGCTAACTGCTTCTGATAGAGTTTTATTCATTTTCCAGTTACCTGCGATAATTGGTTTACGCATGCTTTGCACCGTCCTTTTTCTTTGGCTGCTACTTATTTGTCGTTAAGACAAACTACACCTGGAAGCTCTTTACCTTCCATGAATTCTAATGACGCACCGCCGCCAGTAGAAATGTGGCTCATTTTATCAGCCATACCGAATTTTTCAACAGCTGCTGCAGAGTCACCACCGCCGATAACAGAGTATGTATCTTCTGCATCTGCTAATGCTTGTCCTACTGCTTTTGTACCTTCTGCGAATGGAGTCATTTCGAATACACCCATTGGTCCATTCCATACAACAAGCTTAGAATTTTTAATTACATCTGCATAAATTTCACGTGTTTTAGGACCGATGTCCACGCCTTCCCAGTTAGAAGGGATAGAGTCGATACCAACGATTTTAGTTGTTGCAGTTTCAGAGAATTCCTCAGTGATTACAACATCAACTGGCATGTAGAAGTTTACGCCTTTTTCTTTTGCAAGTTGCATAAATTCTTTAGCTAGTTCGATCTTGTCGTCTTCACATAGAGATAGACCAATTTCATGACCTAAAGCTTTAACGAATGTGTAAGCAAGTCCACCACCGATGATTAAGTTATCTACTTTGTCTAATAGATGACGAATTACACCGATTTTATCTTTTACTTTCGCACCACCGATGATAGCTGTAAATGGACGTTCTGGGTTAGAAAGTGCTTTACCAAGTACATCTAACTCTTTTTCCATTAATAGACCAGATACTGCTGGTAGGTAGTCTGCGATACCTGCTGTAGAAGCGTGAGCACGGTGAGCTGCACCGAATGCATCGTTTACGAAGATGTCAGCAAGTGCTGCAAATTCTTTCGCAAGTTCTGCATCGTTCTTTTCTTCGCCCGCATAGAAACGTACGTTTTCAAGAACTAATACGTCGCCTTCGTTCATTGCTGCAACCATTTCTTGTGCAACTGGTCCGAATGCTTCGTCCGCTTTTTTAACGTCTTTACCAAGAAGCTCGCCTAAGCGTGCTGCTACTGGAGTTAAACGCATTTCTTCTACTACTTGACCTTTTGGACGGCCTAAGTGACTTGCTAAAATAACTTTCGCACCTTGCTCTACTAAATATTGAATTGTAGGAAGAGCTGCACGGATACGAGTTTCATCTGTAATTTTGCCTTCTTTCATAGGTACGTTGAAATCAACGCGGCAAAATACACGCTTACCTTTTAAATCTACGTCACGAATTGATTTTTTGTTCATTGGATTTCCCTCCGACTACTAGTTAGGATTGACAAAACCCACTCAAAAGCTTAACACATTTGCTTTTAAAACGAAAGAAGAGAGAGAGGGAACAAACCCTCTCCCTCGTTTTGTCATTGATAACTTATATAATTAAGAATTAAAGACCTTTTGAAGTCATGTAAGCTGCTAGGTCTACTACGCGGTTAGAGTAACCAGTTTCGTTATCGTACCAAGAAAGTACTTTAACCATGTTACCTTCCATTACCATTGTAGATAATGCATCGATTGTAGAAGAAGCTGTACATCCGTTATAGTCGATAGATACTAATGGCTCTTCGCTGTATCCAAGGATACCTTTTAATTCGCCTTCAGCTGCTGCTTTGAATGCTGCATTTACTTCTTCAACTGTTACTTCTTTGTCAAGTTCAACAACTAGGTCAACTAGAGAAACGTTAGCAGTTGGAACACGTACAGCGCCACCGTTTAATTTACCTTTAAGTTCTGGTAATACTAATGCTACAGCTTTAGCTGCACCAGTAGATGTTGGGATCATGTTTTCAGCTGCTGCACGAGCACGACGTAAATCTTTGTGTGGTAAGTCTAAGATTTGTTGGTCGTTAGTGTAAGAGTGAATTGTTGTCATCATTCCGCGTTTTACGCCGAATTTTTCGTTTAATACTTTAGCGAATGGAGCTAGACAGTTTGTAGTACAAGAAGCGTTAGATACTACGTTGTGGTTAGCTGCATCGTATTGTTCGTGGTTAACACCCATAACTACAGTGATATCTTCGTCAGAAGCTGGAGCTGAGATGATAACTTTCTTAACTGATCCACCTAAGTGTTTCTCAGCGTCTGATTTTTTAGTGAAACGGCCAGTAGATTCTACTACTACTTCTACTCCGTAGTCGCTCCATGGTAATTGAGCTGGGTCACGCTCAGCGATAACTTTAATTTCTTTACCGTTAACAACGATGCTGTTTTCGTTAGCAGATACTTCTGCATTTAAAGTTCCATGAACTGTGTCATATTTTAAAAGGTGAGCTAATGTTTTAGCATCTGTTAAGTCGTTGATTGCTACTACTTCTACCTCAGAGTTGTTAAGAGCTGCGCGGAATACGTTACGTCCGATACGTCCAAATCCATTAATACCAATTTTAGTCATTTGAATTTCCTCCTTGGGGGATTATATTAAAGGGTAAAACCCTTTGTTAACTGTTTTGCTGCACCTTCATCTGTAATTAGAATTGAAGTGTGCCCTTGTTTAATTACAGCCTGTATTGCTTTTGCCTTTGAAGAACCTCCAGCGACTGCAACAACGTGAGATACATTTTGTAAGTCCTCTAGTTGCATACCAACTGTTCTTACTTTATGAACAACATTTCCTTCTTCATTAAAGTAGTAACCGAAAGCTTCGCCAACCGCTTCGCTTGCCTGAATCTTTAACCAATCTGCTTCTGAAGTACTTCTGCGACGTGCCATTGTTAACGCATCACCTATTCCATGAATGACGATATTGGAAGATCGAATCAACTCAAGAACTTCTTTCACGGAAGGCTCTGTCACAATAGACGCATATGCTTCGCTACTAACATGGTCTGGAACATACAATAAGCGATAATTACTCATCGTATTTTGCGCCATCTTGGCACAAATGGTATTGGCTTCTAATTCAACACCTTCTCCAATTCCACCACGTGCTGGGACAAATAGCATATGTAAATCTTTGCAATCAAGCTGCATCATGTCCGCAGCAGCAGCTAGCGTAGTTCCTCCAGCCACAGCAACGATATTATTCGCTGTCAGACGGTCTTTTATACAAGTCACACAAGCACGGCCCATCTCCAGTTTGACCCAAGGTGATTCATCACTATCACCAGGGACAACGAAAACTTCATCCAAGTCTAATGTTTCCTTAAGTTGCTTTTCTAAAACCTTTAACCCGGAAATTTCTTTCATAAAGTCTTCCAAAGCAAGAACTAAAGCTGTTCCTTCTTCTGTCAAAGTCATTCCAGAAGAAGCGACGTGAACTAAGTTTTGTTCTTTCAAAACTTGAACTTCACTTCGCAATACTCGTTCTGTCATACCGAGACTTGCTGATAAGTTTCTTCTTCCAATCGGCTGCATGAGCCTAATGTATTGAAGAATTTGCATTCTCGTTTGCATAACAGGTAGCAGATCAGGTAATAATTTTTTTGTATTCTGAATCCATGAGCGCATATCTTTTCTCCTCACTACATCGGTTCATTTTCCCTCGTGGTCACTTTACGTCCCGTAGTGACATTTTGTGTCCCACATAGGTTAAAAAAATAATCCCTGCTACGTGTATTATTGTAACAGGAGATAGAAACTTATTCAACTCTTAACTGCATTCTTTATATAGTTTATTATGACACCTTTGTGAATGTTACCATATTCTACTTGTTTTCCGTCCATTTCTACAACCGGAATCATTAAGTGATATTTTTCTAAAAGGTCATTATCTTCATATATATCTATTTCCTCGATTTGAAAAGAATATTCACATTGTACTTCCTGTAAAACTTGTTTCGCCTTCACGCAAAGGCCACAGTCTTTTTTAGTATACAGTACAACTTTCATCTTCTTCACCTATCCGATCGTTTTTCGTAATGACGAAGCTGGGATATGCATTTGTTCTCTATACTTCGCCACTGTTCTTCGAGAAATAACAATTTCATGCTCTTCTTCTAATAATTTTGAAATCTTTTGATCTGAAAGTGGCTTTTTCTTATCCTCTGCCCCAATTAGCGTTTGAATAAATTGTTTTACACGTTTTGTAGAAACTGCTTCATCTTCAGTCGTTGAAACGGCATTGCTAAAGAACGATTTCATCTCAAATAAACCGTGTGGTGTTTGCACATATTTATTTCGCGTCGCACGACTAATTGTCGATTCATGCACACTTAACTCTTCCGCTACCTCTTTTAAAGCGAGAGGTCTTAAATACTCTGGACCTTTCCAGAAGAAATCACGTTGTTTTTCCATAATAATAGTCATTACTTGCAGCAATGTCTGTTTTCTCTGCTTCAAACTGCGCATAATCCACTGCACATGCTGATACTTTTCTGATACGTAAGATGCTACTTCACTTTCACTATTATTAAGAAGCGCACTATATTCAGAGTGAATTTCAATTCTCGGCATATTTCTCTCATTCATTTGTAAAACGAGGCGATCGCCATCTTTTTTCACCGCCATATCAGGCACAATATAAAGTGGTTTATCTGAAGAAAACGCAAGACCTGGTTTTGGTTGTAATGACGTTATACAATTTACCGCACTCTGTAATTCCTCATTACTACATTTCAACACTTGAACGAGCTTTCGCCAATCTTTCTTCACAAAATAAGCGAAATGATCTTCTACAACCTCTTCTGCTAATCCATTTCGCCTTTGTAAGCGCTTCAATTGTAAGGTTAAACATTCCTGAATATTACGCGCCCCTACCCCTGCTGGCTCCAGTGATTGGACAAGCTCTACAGAACGGTCGACTACATGAATATGTGCAGAAAGGAGCTCTGCTAACTCTTCATTCGTTTCTTGTAAATATCCATTTCCATCCATGTTCATAATAATGAAAGAAGCTACTTTTCGCTCTTCTTCATCTATTTTATAATACTGTATTTGATTTAATAAATGTTGCTGAATCGTTGTAGAATCCACACTGTAGATTTCCATCTGATTCTCGACTTGTTTGCTGGTACTTTTACTGTTGTTAGAGCTCTTTTTCTTCTCCCTCTCAAAACCACCTAACTCAATAAGGGGATTCTCTAACGATTGCTCATACAAAAACTCCGATAATTCTTGTACATTATACTGGAGCATTGTAATCGCTTGCCTTAACTCTTGTGTCATTGCCAAACGTAAGCTTTGTTCTTGTAAAAGACTTGCCTTCAAACTAATCTCCCCCTTGTTTCTATTGTACAATAAGTTTGGTAAAAGGAGAATCCTCACGCAGACACCCATTCCAAAATATTATTAATTTATATGTATTAATGAGATTTACAACTTACAACCGAAATTTGAATAATATTGAAAGAAAATAATAAAGTTAAAAATTATTATCAAGTACTAATAGTAAATCTTATTACTAGATATAACAAGAGGTAAATAAAAAAAGTCCTAACCTACAAAACGTAAGTTAGGACTTTTTGACGCGCCCAGAGGGATTCGAACCCCCGGCAGACGTGGTACCGGAAACCACCGCTCTATCCGACTGAGCTATGGGCGCATGATTATAGAAAACACTTCATTTTCTTCTCATAATAATAGCAATAAAATCCATTTAAATCAATAAAAATATCCCCGTAATACCTTATGCATCTTAGCTAAAAGCATATAAAATCCATTCCACCCCTAAATTTTCCAATCATAAATTCTCCCCAACTCACAAATTATAACCTATGAATTGATATTCCAAAGGGGGCTTCATTCAATGACTGTAATTACAAAATTAAAGCAGACTGTTTCTGGATTAAAAAGTGCACAAGCTAGCTTAGAGGGATTCGCTCTTGATACGGATAACCAACAAGCTAAGCAACTTTTCCAAACAGCTGCGCAGCAAACACAAACGATTATCGATTCTTTAAACCCACGTGTTGAAGAAGTCCAACAAGAAGAACCACAATACTCACAGCAATAACGAACCAATCTTGCTGTGAAATAGAAAAAGGATGATATGCAGTCATCCTTTTTCTATCACATTACATATTGCAATAGAAATGGAATGATAATTATGCGAAAACTCGGCCTCATAACCGCATTATTTGCACTTCTATTTAGCTCTTTTACCGGATGTGATAATAGTCCTTTAGATAAAAAAGTGAAAGAAGAAGCAAAACGAACGGAGAAAGAAAAAGGTCCAAAGTTAACAAAGACGAGTACGGAATCCTTTAATCAATCTATATCACAAGGAGCGAAGAAAAGAGCTCTCGCTATGGATGAAATTATAAAAAGCACAGCAGTGAATTCAAATTTAGATCTCTACATAGCAGTTACACCTGAGCATCACGAAAGGTTTGGATTAAAGCCGCTGCGCAGCAAACTTCAAAAGCAACTAAGTGATGAGCACCCTACTTTCGATGTTCGTGTCAGTACAGATAAAAAAATCTTTATGTTACTCGAAAAACTCGAAAGAAAAATTAAGGAAAAAGAAGTATCTAAAGATGAAATTAATAAACAATTAAAATTCATTGGTAAAAAAATGGAGTCTAACACTTAACGCTTTTTAAAAGAAAAGGAAGGATTGCAATGTCTAGTAAAGATAAAAACTTAACCCCTGTACAACAGGAGTATAAAAAATTCGAACAAGAACGCGAACCGAAACGACCTGTCTTAAAAAATTGTATAAAAGCCTTTTTCGTCGGTGGTTTTATTTGCTTCATCGGACAACTCATTTCTACTTTTTACATCACATATTTTGATTTCACTGAACGCTCAGCAGGCAATCCAACAGTCGCAACTCTCATTTTCATCTCCATGTTACTAACTGGATTTGGTATATACGATCGTTTTGGACAGTTTGCCGGTGCTGGTACAGCTGTACCTGTTACTGGATTTGGTAACTCTGTTATTGCCGCATGTATTGAGCATCGAACGGAAGGATTTGTCCTTGGCGTTGGCGGCAATATGTTTAAACTAGCTGGTTCTGTTATTTTATTTGGTGTATTTTCCGCTTTCGTCATCGCGCTTATTAAAACTATTCTCGTTCAATGGGGAGGGCTATAAATGTTACAAGGACACCGAACGTGGGTATTTGAAAACAAACCAGTCATTATCTCAACAGGGGTTGTCGGTGGACCATTTGAAGCAAAGGGGAACATCCCAGAAGACTTCGATATCCTTCATGAAGATTTATGGCTCGGACAAGATTCCTATGAAAAAGCACATAAGATTTTATTCGAAGAAGCTTGTAGTCGCGCTACTGAAAAAGCAGAGCTTCGTAAAGATGATATTCAATTCGTACTCGCAGGAGATTTAATTAATCAAATTACTCCAACAAGCTTTGCTTGCCGCACACTTGGGACTCCTTATCTCGGATTATTCGGGGCTTGCTCTACTTCTATGGAAGGTTTAGCACTTGGGGCAAGTATCGTAAATGCAAAAGGTGCAAAATATTTATTAACTGGAGCTTCAAGCCATAATACAGCTGTAGAAAAACAGTTCCGCTACCCTACCGAATACGGTGGACAAAAGCCGCCTACTGCACAGTGGACAGTAACCGGAGCAGGAGCCGCTATTTTAAGCGATACTGGACACGGTCCAAGAGTAACCTCTGCAACAATCGGCCGAGTGGTTGATATGGGATTAACGGATCCGTTTAATATGGGAGGCGCAATGGCTCCAGCTGCAGTTGATACAATTGAAGCCCATTTACGTGAACGTCAAATTGATGCCTCTTACTACGATTTAATCGTAACAGGCGATCTCGGACATGTAGGACGCGAAATTGCTTATGACTTACTACATAAACACGGAACGAAAGTAACGAGCGAACAATTTCAAGATTGCGGAATTATCATTTATAGAGAAGGACAACCTGTCATAGCTGGTGCTAGCGGACCTGGATGTTCCGCAACAGTCGTGTACGGTCATTTATTAAACCGAATGAAAAGAGGAGAGTTCAAAAAAATACTTGTCGTTGCGACAGGCGCTTTACTATCTCCACTTACATTCCAACAAGAAGAAACGATTCCGTGTATCGCTCACGCCGTTTCGATTGAATTTGGAGGTGCAACGCAATGATTTTTTTCTGGGCTTTCGTCATTGGCGGACTCATATGTGTAATCGGCCAACTTATGTTTGATGTCGGCAAACTAACACCTGCTCATACAATGGCAACACTCGTTGTTGCTGGAGCTATATTAGATGGATTTAATTTGTATGAGCCATTAATTGATTTCGCTGGAGCCGGGGCAACTGTACCTATTACAAGCTTTGGTAATGCCCTCGTTCATGGCGCAATGGAAGAAGCTGCAAAACATGGCATCGTTGGCGTTATTACCGGCATGTTTAAAGTAACGAGCGCCGGTGTATCAGCGGCTATTATTTTCGGCTTCATTGGAGCATTGTTATTCAAACCGAAAGGATAAGAGGTGTTTATATGACTGTTATCGCTAGCGTAAAAACTTGCCTTGCTAGTGTAAGGGGCGCTCAAGCAAGTTTAAGCTCCCTTTCATTAAATTCACAAGACGAAGAATCAAAACGCGTATTTCATGAATGTATGTTAGAAATGGACAGCGTCATCGCTGATTTAAAGGATAGAATTTCAGTATTAGAACGTGAAGAACCTCAATATAAAGGGTTTTAAGTAGACTGGAGGAAACGACTATGTCTCACCTGCCGGAATGGACACTTGTCATTCTTCGCTCTGTATTCATATTAATTATTTTATTCGCTATTACGAAATGGTTAGGCAAAAGACAAATCTCTCAGCTTTCCTTTTTTGAATACATAGCCGGAATGACGATTGGTGACATCGCTGCCCAAGTATCTACAGGGCTCGATTCAAAATTTTTTCACGGCGTCTTTGCGATACTCATTTTCGCTGTGGTACCTTTTTTAACAGGAATCCTCTCTTTAAAGAACAAAACAGCTCGGGACTTCTTTGAAGGGAAATCTACCGTATTAATAAAAGACGGAAAGATACTCGAAGATAACTTAAAGAAAGAAAAATATACGAGTGACGAATTACTGGAACTTCTCCGTGGAAAAAGTGCGTTCAGCGTAGCTGAAGTCGAATTTGCTGTCTTAGAACCGAGCGGAGAATTAAATGTATTATTAAAGAAAGATTCCCAGCCACTTACAGCAAAAGACATCGGTTTAAAAGTACCAAACGAGAAAGAACCACAAACTGTTATTATGGATGGAAATATACTAGATGAACCTCTTTCAGCAAGCGGACATAACCGCGCTTGGCTACATTCAGAATTAGAAAAACTCGGTGTTGTTATTGAAAATGTCTTCCTCGGTCAAGTGGATTCATACGGACAACTTACTATCGACATTTACAATGACAAACTCCAAATGCCTTCTCCTCAAAACAAACCTTTATTATTAGCATCTTTAAAAAAATGTCATGCTGATCTTGAACTATTTTCCCTAGAAACAAAGTCGAAATCAGCAAGCGAAATGTATAGTAAAAACGCGAAACAAATCGAAAAGATTTTAAATAAAGTAACCTATCTTTTAAAAGACTAATTATCGAAAGAACGCTTCAGTTAAAAGGCGTTCTTTTCTTTTTTCTCCAGTTTTTATAACGTTTAAATTTATGTAATTCGGTTATGATGTTGAAGATACATAAGCAGGGAATTTCGAAAACATAGCGAATATTTCATGGTACAACTACATATTTTTTTGATTTAAAGTGGTTTCGTTTGACCTTTATTGACCATAATTGTATTATAAGACTAAGAAAGCTTTATAAGGAGGAAATAACAGATGAATTTAATTCCTACAGTAATTGAACAAACAAATCGTGGAGAACGCGCTTACGATATTTACTCTCGACTATTAAAAGACCGCATCATTATGCTTGGTAGTGCAATTGATGACAACGTAGCTAACTCAATCGTTTCCCAGCTTTTATTCTTGGAATCTCAAGATCCAGAAAAAGATATTCACATCTACATCAACAGCCCTGGTGGTTCTATCACAGCAGGTATGGCAATCTATGATACAATGCAGTTTATTAAGCCACAAGTATCAACAATCTGTATCGGTATGGCAGCATCTATGGGTGCATTCTTACTTGCAGCAGGTGAAAAAGGAAAACGTTATGCACTTCCAAACAGT
This sequence comes from Bacillus cereus group sp. MYBK195-1, assembly GCF_051916605.1. Classification (NCBI taxonomy): domain Bacteria; kingdom Bacillati; phylum Bacillota; class Bacilli; order Caryophanales; family Bacillaceae; genus Bacillus; species Bacillus cereus group sp. MYBK195-1. Next base: position 189,742 of record NZ_JBQAGZ010000005.1, read on the forward strand.
GAAGTAATGATTCACCAACCACTTGGAGGAGCACAAGGTCAAGCGACTGAAATCGAAATCGCTGCAAAACGTATCCTATTCTTACGTGAAAAACTAAACCAAATTCTTGCTGACCGCACTGGTCAACCACTTGAAGTACTACAACGCGACACAGACCGCGACAACTTCATGACAGCAGAAAAAGCTTTAGAATACGGTTTAATCGATAAAATCTTTACAAATCGTTAATTAATTTAAAGCGAAAGCGGCTCGTTCAGAATCGCAGGGCGAAGCGACCGGAGATTCTAGCCGATGGAGCTGGATATACTAAAAGCGAAAGCGGCTCGTTTAGAATCGCAGGTCGCTGGAGCTGGATACAACTAAAAGTGGAAGCGCCCCATAATTGGGCGCTTCTTTTATATATTGTTCCCCGCTCACATACCCCATCCAGTATCTCTCTAAATATATCAGCGATTTTTCAAATATATCGACCGTAACTCCGATTATATCGGCGATTATTCTAATATATCGACGTTTCGACACAACTTATCGACTTACCGACAATTCTCGACAAGCACGTACCCCTTAAATACCCCTCCTCGCTAATTCGCACAGACAACAAAAAAGCTATCGCATATACGCGATAGCTTTTTATTGTACATATGCAGCTAATGCTTCTAAAGCCTCTTCTGCATCTGAACCTTCTGTTGTAATTGTTATCATGCTTCCAGTTCCAATTGCTAAGCTCATAATCCCCATTATGCTCTTTGCATTTACTGTCTTTCCATCTTTCTCGATGAAGATATCTGCATGAAAGCGATTTGCCTCTTGTACAAACAACGCAGCCGGACGTGCTTGTAAACCGTTTTTTAATGAAACTTGAACTCTTTTTTGAACCACAGCTCCATTTCCCCTTTAACCTCTTATTTTTTTGCTACCGTTTCCCCCGCGCGTAATTTCTCTGCAATTTCATCGATTTTACGCAAACGATGATTAATACCCGACTTACTAATCTTCCCCCCGGATACCATCTCACCTAACTCTTTCAATGTTACATCTTGATAATCTCTTCGTAATTGTGCAATCTCTTGTAGTTTATCCGGCAATATATCAAGACCAACTGTCTCATCAATGTAACGAATATTTTCAATCTGCCTTAGTGCTGCACCAATTGTTTTATTTAAATTAGCTGTTTCGCAGTTCACTAAACGATTTACAGAATTACGCATATCACGTACGATTCGAATATCTTCAAATCTTAAAAGTGCATTATGAGCACCTATAATATTTAAAAACTCTGTAATTTTTTCTGCTTCTTTCAAATACGTAATGTACCCTTTTCTTCTCTCCAGCGTCTTACTATTTAAATCAAATCCGTTCATCAGTTCACATATAGCATCATTATGTTCCTTATATAACGAAAAGATTTCTAAATGATAAGATGATGTTTCTGGGTTATTTACTGAACCACCTGCTAAAAATGCTCCGCGTAAATACGATCGTTTACAACACTTCTTCTCAATCAATTCTTGTGATATATTTCGAATAAATGAAAAGTCATCTCGAACAATATGAAGATCAGCTAATATTTCGCGAGACTTCTCAACAAGCCGCACAATATATACATTATTTTTCTTCAATCGCATTTTTTTACGAACAAGTAATTCTACCGTCACGTCATATCCTTTTTTCAAAAGCGTATAAATCCTTCTTGCAATTGCCGCATTTTCCGTTTGAATATCGATAGATAGACGACGGTTTGAAAAAGAAAGCGACCCGTTCATTCGAAGTAGCGCTGATAATTCTGCTTTCTCACAGCATTCCTTCATCTCAAGATTCGTCAACTCTTTCTTTGTTTCTGATGCAAATGACACAGTCAACACCTCCTTATACGATTATTGCGGAACAAAATTCTTGTCCTATATGAATGAGGAGCGCTACCTCAAACGAGGCAACGCATATTTATAACAATGAATATAAAATCGAAGCTAACTTTAACGTATCATGCCTTACAACATGATCATCATACTTCGCTAATCCCTCTTGAATAACATCAATATTATTTTCAACAAAACGTTCTTCATCCACTACAACTGGTGTAGACATTTCTTCATCATATAACTTACGTAATTCACAAGGAATCTCACGGTTATTTACAATTGCAGTATTGATAAATGGTTGCCCTAAATGATCGTGTAACGCCTGCACATGATCAAAAGCAGTATATCCCATCGTTTCACCCGCTTGTGTCATAACGTTACATACATATACCTTCTTCGCCTTTGCAGCAAGAACAGCGTCTCCAATTTTGTTAACAACTAAATTGGGTAATATACTCGTATACAAACTTCCTGGGCCGAAAACAAGTAAATCAGCTCGTTTAATCTCAGCCAACGTTTCATGCAATGGCTCTACATCTTCTGGAGTTAAAAAGACGCGATTAATCTTCTTTCCGTAATAAGGAATCTTTGATTCACCTGTTACAATTTCTCCATCTTCAAGTTCCGCATGAAGTACCGCACTTTGATTCGCTGCTGGTAATACACGTCCTCTGACATTTAATACTTTACTTGTTTCTGTAATTGCATGGAAAAAGTCGCCTGTAATCGAGGTCATACCTGCCAACAATAGATTTCCTAACGCATGACCTTTCAGTCCGTCTCCTGTTGTGAAACGGTGCTGAAATAAAGCTTCCACCAGTGGCTCTACATCCGATAACGCAACAAGTACGTTACGGATGTCACCTGGAGGTGGAATTTCTAGCTCATCACGTAATCTACCCGAACTACCACCATCATCAGCGATTGTAACAACTGCTGTAATATCAACAGGATATTGCTTTAATCCTCTTAATAAAACAGAGAGTCCAGTTCCGCCTCCCATGATGACAATTTTAGGCTTTCTCTCTTTTTTCATCCCTTAATGGCCCTTTCTCTTCTCCACATCACGATGAGATACATGAACACTATACTCTGGTTTCAAATGTTTCCCAAGGTATTCTGTAAGCGTAACAGAACGATGCTGTCCACCTGTACATCCAATTGCAATTACAAGTTGACTTTTGCCTTCTCTTTTATAATGAGGCAGCATGAAAGTAATCAGATCCGTCAACTTCTCTAAAAACTTATGTGTCTCATTAAATTTCAGTACATACGAAGAAACTTCTTCATCTAGTCCTGTTAATGGCTTCATGTGTGGAATGTAATATGGATTTGGTAAAAAACGAACATCAAATACTAAATCTGCATCAATTGGAATACCGTACTTAAATCCAAATGACATAACATTTACACGAAATGCTTGCTCAGTTTCTGTTGAGAACAAGTGAACAATTTTTTCACGTAATTCTTTTGGTTTTAAATCCGATGTATCAAGCACAATATTCGCTCGTGCCTTCATATCTGTTAATAAATTGCGCTCTGCTTCGATTCCCTTTAATGGCAAACCAGTTGGTGCAAGTGGATGCGAACGTCTCGTTTCTTTATAACGAGTTACAAGCGTACTATCTTTCGCATCTAAAAATAAAATATGAGGAATAATCCATGTACGTTCTGATAAATCATCAAGTGCTCCCCATAAATGTTCGAAAAACTCGCGGCCACGTAAATCAATACCAAGTGCCACTTTATTCATTTTCCCTTTTGAATCCGCCATAAGCTCAATAAACTTTGGCAATAACATCGGTGGTAAATTATCTACACAAAAATATCCTAAATCTTCAAAACTTTGTAAAGCTACTGTTTTTCCAGCTCCAGACATCCCTGTAATAATTACCATTTTTATATCATTATTCTCTGTCATCGTATCCTCTCCTTGACGGTTTAACTCGGATCTAATCGATATGAAAGCAACTCAAAATCTGGGGTATATACAAATGTACCGTAGATTATGCCATTTCCTTTAATTAAATAATCAATAATGTGATAATCTCCTGGCGCCATTGCTAAATCATCAATTTTATCAAATGTATGCCAACCAATGATGCCTTCTTCGCTCTCTAGTTTGTTTTCTCCTGCAAAATCTGTCGCTAAAAAGGAGAACATCATCCATTCAGAAACAACTTTATCACCTTCTTGGATGACAAAGGTGAAGACCCCCTTTAACGCTGGGTTTTTCAAATAAATACCTGTTTCTTCGCGATATTCGCGAACAACGGAATCTCTTACAGTCTCACCACGCTCCATTTTCCCGCCTGGTGCAACCCACCAATTCCGGCGAGGTTTTTGGAGTAAGAGTACTTCATTATCTCTAATTAACACACAGTTTGTCACTCTTTGCATGTTTCTTCACCTCAGCTACTTGCAGTAAAATTCCTCACTGCATACTTCTTTCATTATACTATCAAAAACAGTTTGCTACAACGAAGGAGCCAGTCCTCTTTCGCTAAGCATATGCTACTCAGCAATTTTAAAAAAGCTTTCTATAACAAGCAATGTAAATGCTTAGACTTTTAATGAATAGCATGAAAAATCCCCTTAACGATTTTTATCGCCAAGGGGATTAAAGCCCTTATTTCTTACCGAAATAAGTAACAATCGCAAATCCTAAAATAAAGGTAATGATTGAACTTATAATTGAAAATCCACCAGTCGGAATCCCAGGGAATACAATTACAATCGAACCGATTACAAGTCCAATAATTGCCGCAAATGTCATACTTTTATAACGATCTAATAAAAAACTAATGCCTTTACTACTTACAACAAATCCAACCATAACACCAGCACCGATAACCACGATTAAAGGTAAATTAAGTGTAGTTAAAGCGTTAATTGCTGTTGGATACACACCAATAATTAATAAAATAAACGATCCACTAATCCCAGGAAGCAGCATGGCCATACTAGCCATCCATCCTGCGAAAAATAAACCAATTGCATTTAAAATTGTTAACGTCGTAATCGGATCTGCTGCCTTATCTGGTTTAAAGAAAGCTGTAATCGCAACAAGAATTGCTGCAACTATTAATAAAACGATGTGCTTACCTTTAAACGACGACTTTGCATCAGCTTCCCTCATTAACATCGGTAATATACTAATAATTAAACCGAGGAAGAAAAATTGAGTCGGTTCATAATGATTTGCAAGTAAATATTTAATAACGTGACTTAACGTTAAAAATGCCGCTGCCACACCAGCTGCAAGGGGAATTAAAAATCCTAAATGTTTTTTCCATTCACGACTAAAGAATCCACTAATTGCCGCAAGCAATTGTTCATAAATCCCTAACACAACAGCGATTGTACCGCCGCTCACACCAGGAATTAAATCACTAACGCCCATACAAAATCCACGATATATATTACGCCATTCCATACTGAATAAATTCCTCATTTCTTATAGTGATTTTTTCCGTAAAGTCCAGTATATCAATAAGAAAGCTTATAATCCTTATATTTTTTGACAAAACTTTGACATTTTCACACAAAAAAAGAAGAAAGCTCCTGTCGGTAGCTTTCTTCTCACAAGGTATATTATCCCTTATTTTTCTGATACAGTTTTTAATTCCTCTAATAATTCTTCTACGTAATGTTGTGCACTTTGCGCTGCAATACTACCGTCACCTGTTGCAGTTACAATTTGACGAAGCATTTTTTCACGAACATCACCAGCTGCGAAAATACCAGGGATTTTCGTTTCCATACGCTCGTTCGTTTCAAGGTAACCATTTTCATTTGTAATACCTAGTTCAACAAATGGTTTTGATAAAGGTAACATACCGATGTATACAAATACGCCGTCAGTTTTGACTTCTTTCTCTTCTCCACTATTTACGTCCACAAGTGTTACACTTCCTACTTTACCACTTGCTTCGTTGATTTCTTTTATAGTGTGATTCCAAATGAAATCTACTTTTTCGTTTTGGAAAGCACGGTCTTGTAAAATTTTCTGTGCACGAAGCGTGTCACGACGGTGAACGATCGTTACTTTTGATGCGAAGCGTGTTAAGAACACACCCTCTTCAACAGCAGAATCTCCGCCACCAATTACGATAAGCTCTTTTCCTTTAAAGAATGCTCCGTCACATACTGCACAATATGATACACCGCGGCCGCCAAGTTCTGTTTCACCCGGTACACCAATTTTTTTATACTCTGCACCGCTTGCAACGATAATTGCACGTGCTTTATATTCTTTTTTACCAGCAATAATTGTTTTGTATTCTTTACCATCGATGACTTTTTTCACATCACCGTATGCATATTCAGCACCAAATTTCTTCGCATGCTCAAACATTTTATTTGATAAATCTGGTCCTAAAATAGACTCATAACCTGGGTAGTTTTCTACATCTTCCGTGTTTGCCATTTGGCCACCTGGAATACCTCGCTCAAGCATTAATGTGCTTAAATTTGCACGAGATGTATATACTGCAGCTGTCATACCAGCTGGTCCTGCACCAATAATAACGACATCATAAATTTTTTCTTCTGACACACTATTCACTCCTATCCATTCCTACACAATTAAGTTACCCTCATTATACTGTTAGCATCATTTTTTTCCCAATGATTTGCTTATCTTATGTGTGCGTACGCTTAACAGCTTGCACATACTTTCGGACAGTCGCTACAGATACATTATATACATCTCCAAGCTCCGACTGTGTCATTTTATTTCCTTGTTCGCCGCGTACAATGTATTCAATCGCAGCTGACCAGCCGTACACATTTGTAAATATGTCTCCAGATGTATATAAACGTATGAACGTACAAAACCAAAAGTGTAAACACTCTTCGATTAATTCATCATCTTTTTTCGTATAATTGTATAATGCATCCGCAATTCTCGCGCACTGCTCAAATTGCTGTAAATCAGCTGGAATACTCTTATGACTATTAAGTAAAAAGAAGTACTTTGCAAGTTGCGATACGATGGGAACACCGTTCCTCGCTTGCGTTATATCAAAGAAGAATCCAACCTTCTCCGGCGTTGACAATTCATTCATTAAATATAAAGCTAGCATTTGTTCTTCTAGCGTCGCACTTTGCTGAAATGATTTTCGTAATTCTTCAAATAACACATTTTGCCCTTCATCTGCTAAATTCAGCGCATTCCACGGTTCTTTTCCCTTTTTATCAGGATGTAATTCCACGACATATTGCCACATTTTTTCAGCTAGTTGCTGGTCTTTCACCATATACGCAGAATATGCAAACCAATAATAAAAACTAACGTCTCCCTCATATCCTTGACGCTTTAATAGTTTGAACCACTTATATGCATGCTCGAAATAACCAATTGTTGCGAGTGTAGTTCCCAGTTTCAAACGATGTTCAAATGAAATCGGATATACCGAAACTAGCTGTCCCGCTAATGCCTCTACTTGTTTATGCTCTCCAATTGAATATAGAAAAATAAGCGTATTACAAAGCGCATGTATATTACCAGGGTTTTTCTCTAAAATCATTTCTGTTAACTTCAGTGCTTTGTCTACATTACCAGATTGAAAATGTGCAATGGCTAAATTATTATGACCTGACCAAAATTCCGGATAATCTTTCGTAACAATTTCTAATGTAGCAATTGCTTCTTCCAATTGTCCATTACGAATATAGCGATTCGCTTCTTCCTGCATAACAATTAAATCATCTTCATCTTCAATCTCTTCCGCACCCATTGCTTCTTCTTCCATAATCTCAAGAAGTTCTAATGTATCTTCTACGAATTCCTTCTCTTTTGCAACTTCTAAATAACGATCTGCATATTTCTTCGCCTGTTGAAATAACCCCATATATGCATAATTATTTGCAATAAAATAATAGCACTGTTCAAGTTCTGGATTAGATCTAACTAACTTTAAGAAGATTTGATTCGATTCTTGATATTCACCAGCCTCAGATAATACTGATGCTAATTGACATAAAATAAACGGCTCCTTCTCACTTTGTGCCGCTCTTCGAAAATATTTAATTGCATCTTGCAATTTTTGTCCTTTGTAAGCTCTCATCCCTTTTTTATAAAAGAAGTCCGCTAATTGATTAAAAGAGATAACTTGTCCGTTCTCCTTATATATCCTTTGATTTTTCCCCATATATCCTCCAGTTTTTTGTTTTCTTCGTTCACACATTCTTCTATCTATAAGTATAAACGATTCCGTAAAAAACAAAACAGTATATTATACTCAATTATTTCCTTTTTATTCATAAAAAAAGAGGAGAAATGTTACATTTTCACCATGAACCTTCTCTTGCGGTCATTTGCTCTTTCGTATAAATAATACGCATTGGATTTCCACCTACGAAAGCACCGCTCGGTACATCTCTATGAACAAGTGTGCCAGCTGAGACAGTCGCACCGTCTCCAATTTTTACACCTGGTAATATTGTTACATTCGCTCCAATCATTACTTCATTTCCAATGACGATTTCGCCAAGTCGATATTCACGAATTAAATATTCATGTGCTAAAAGCGTTGTGTTATAGCCAATAATCGAATTCTCTCCCACAGTTATCTTTTCTGGGAACATAATATCCGGCATTACCATAAGCGCAAATGATGTTTTCTTTCCTACTTTCATCCGTAAAAAAGTACGGTACAACCAATTTTTTACGGATAAAAATGGCGTGTAACGCGCAATTTGGATAATAATAAAGTTTTTCATTACCTTCCAAAAAGACACTGTTTTATACACATTCCATAACGAATTTTCTCCTGAAACAGGATAGCGCGTTGTCCGTCGCACTTAGCTCGCTCCTCTACTAACTTACTTGGACCTTTATGAACGGTTCATATTAGACAAAATCGGTAGCAAATCACTCATTTTATCTAGCATAAAGTCCGGCTTGTAAGCCTCTAAATACGCTCTACCTTTCAACGTCCATGAAACCGCAGCTGTTTTCGTCCCCGCATTTTGACCACCGACAATATCATGATGATTATCCCCAACCATCAATGCCTCTTCTGGTTTTGCATCTAATATTTCAAGCGCTTTTTGAAGTGGCTCCGGATGTGGTTTCACATGCTCTACATCATCAATTGTCACGACAACATCAAAAAATTCATCAAGCTTTGACAACTGTAATCCCATCTCAACGGTTTGTCTCGCTTTCGTTGTAACAATACCAACTTTATAACCTTGCTTCTTCAACTCTCGAACTGTTTCATATACAGTTTCATATTCTTCTACTAATTCATCATGATGATCATGGTTAAATTTGCGATAGCTAGTAATCATCTCTTCAACCTTACTTTCATCAATCTTGCTGAAAGTATCATGCAAAGATGGACCGATAAATGGCAACACATCTTCACGCTTATATTGATTTGGATAATATGTATTTAAAGTATGTAAAAACGAAGAAATAATAAGTTCATTTGTATTAATTAAAGTTCCATCTAAATCAAATAACACGGTATTTATTCTCATCGCCTTAGTCCTTTCGCCTTCCTGAATATGAAAGAAGCAGCATCTTATAATAAGATGCTACTTGTCTCTAATTTTCTAAATATCTTTTATCAGCTTGCCCCATTTTTCGTCTCACAATAATGAAAATAATAGAAATAACAACAAGTCCAATTGACATTACTTGTGCAATACGAAGTGGTCCTAGCATTAAACTATCTGTACGTAAGCCTTCTACGAAGAAGCGTCCTACTGAATACCAAATTAAATATGTGAAGAATAACTCCCCGCGACGTAAATTCACTTTTCTTAATGCAAGTAGTAAAATTACACCTGCAAAATTCCATAATGATTCATATAAAAACGTCGGATGATAGTACACACCCTCAATATACATTTGATTAATAATGAAGTCTGGTAAATGAAGACCTTCTAAAAACTGTCTCGTTACTTCATCACCATGCGCCTCTTGGTTCATAAAGTTTCCCCATCGGCCAATTGCTTGTCCTAGTAAAATACTTGGTGCAGCAATATCAGCCAACTTCCAGAAGGAAACCCCGCGTCGCTTCGCAAAAAGAATTCCGGTAATAACAGCTCCGATTAAACCACCATGAATCGCCAAACCACCTTGACGAATATTAATAATTTGACTCGGATTTTGTGCGTAATATTCCCATTCAAAAATAACATAGTACATTCTCGCAAAAAGAATAGCGATCGGTACTGCAATTAATACAAGGTCAACAAATGTATCTTTTGGAATACCTAGCCTTTCTCCCTCGCGAGTTGCCAGCCAAAGACCTAATAGCACACCTGTACCGATAATAATCCCGTACCAATACACAGGAAACGGCCCAAGTTGGATAGCTACACGGTCAAGCTGTGGTACAGAAGCTAACAGCATATGTATATGACCTCCCTCTCCAAAGTTTACTCCTGATTTCCTAACTCAATTGCACTCATTAATCGTTCAGAGAACTGCTGTGCTGCATTGACTCCCATACGTTTCAAACGGAAGTTCATCGCTGCTACTTCAATAATAACAGCCAAGTTTCGACCAGGACGAACTGGAAGTGTAATCTTCGTAAGTTCTGTATCAATAATCTTCATCTTCTCTTCATCAAGACCTAAGCGATCGTAATTTTTCTTTTGATCCCAAATTTCAAGATTAATAACAAGTGTAATACGCTTATAATTTCGCACTGCCCCTGCACCGAATAACGTCATAACGTTAATAATACCTAGACCACGAATTTCTAATAAATGCTCAATTAAATCTGGTGAACTTCCGACTAACATATCTTCATCTTCTTGACGAATTTCTACACTATCATCCGCAACAAGACGGTGACCACGCTTTACAAGCTCAAGAGCTGTCTCACTTTTACCAACACCACTTTGACCTGTAATTAAAACACCAACGCCGTAAATATCTACTAACACACCATGAACAGCTGTTGTTGGTGCTAACTTACCTTCTAAATAGTTTGTTAAACGACTTGATAATCTCGTTGTCGTTTGAGAAGAACGTAATAAAGGCATACCTGATTCACGTGATGCTTGTAATAACTCATCTGGTACATCTTGATTGCGAGTTACAATAATACATGGCGTCTCCTCAGTACAAAGCGCTTTCATTCTCTCTTGTTTTTGCTCTGACGTTAACGTGTCAAAGAAAGTAAGCTCCGTTTTACCAAGAAGCTGCACACGATCTGCTGGATAGTATGTAAAAAATCCTGCCATTTCAATTCCAGGTCGTGATAAATCACTTGTATCAATTGGACGATGAATACCTTCTTCACCACTGATTAACTCCAATTGAAATTGTTCAATTAAATCTTTTGTCCTTACTTTCGGCATATGTATAAACCTCCACTCCGCTGCGGGTTCAGTCTCGTTTGATGTAAAATTCCATTCTATCGGATATTGTACCATTTTTTTCTGGAAACAAGAAATACGGTTTCTAATAAATAGAAAAAAACATTTCATACGAATAATGAAATGTTTTTCTTTTTGTCACTTTCTCTTTTTTTCATATAGAGGCTCAACAATTGCCTTTTCAATTATCATATTAAAAATTGAAATACAAATTGCCGCAACAATCGCTACACCAAATCCTGATATATTAAAAGCATCTCCTAATAATGAATCTGCTATTTTTAACGTAATCGCATTAATTACAATTAAGAAGAAACCAAAAGTTACAACAGTAATTGGTAGCGTAATTAAAATTAAAAACGGTTTTACAAACACATTTAAAACAGCCAAAATAATACTCGCAATAATTGCAGTTTGTATATTTGCTACGTAAAACGCGTCTGGTGCAATCCCTTTTAAAAGTCCCGATACAGCGATTAACACAACGCTATTTACAAGAAGTGATACAATCCATCTCATTTTCTTACACATCCTTTTGACATATATATTTCATCATACGCTAATAGATAAGAAACGCAAGTATCATACAAACACTTATATCAACTTATTCTACTCTTCCTGCTTGTATACCTACCAACATCTCTTTGTGAAATAGGGACCACACCATCTATGTTCATGCGTTTTTACAAAAGTCCAAGTGAACTCTTTATCTACAATATAGATATCGCCTTTATACATATCGTCCGTCTCACACAATATATCATTCAGATGTAATGAACTCGCATCTTTTATTAGCAGTACATCATCACAATGTTGATAGAATATATAGCAATCCTTTTTCACTTCATTATGAAACGCGTTCTCCGCTTCTTCACCCTCTAAACACTTCTTTTTCTCATAACTAAATATGTGCCAAAGATACCCACATCCATACTTATCTCCATAAAGAAAAATATCTTCTTTTTCTTCATTATTTAAATGATTTGCAAAATGATTCTCCCAGCGCTTCCGGAAATATATACCCCACTTTTGAAACTCTCTTACTTTCATATTTTTCTTTCTTAAAACATCTACAAACTCCATTTTCTCCCCCTATGAACGAAAAACCGAGTGTCATTGCCACTCGGTTTTTAATAATACCTTATTGTGATAGCTCTACTTCTTTTATCTTCTCTTTCATTCTTGCTTTATCACGATTTAAAATCTCTTTTAAATATTTACCTGTGTACGAGCGCTCTTCTTTCACTACTTGCTCTGGCGTTCCGGAAGCAACGATTTGTCCACCTTTATCTCCACCCTCTGGTCCAAGGTCAACTATATAATCAGCTGTTTTTATCACATCTAAATTATGTTCAATTACAAGTACTGTCTCACCGCTCTCAACAAGACGTTGCAACACTTCTAGAAGACGTGCAATATCATGCGCATGCAAACCAGTCGTTGGTTCATCTAAAATGTATAACGTACGTCCTGTAGAACGACGATGTAATTCAGAAGCTAATTTCACACGCTGTGCTTCCCCACCAGATAATGTTGTTGCTGGTTGACCTAATTTCATATAACCAAGCCCAACGTCTACAAGCGTTTGAAGTTTACGCTTAATTTTTGGGATATTAGCGAAGAACTCTACTCCATCTTCAATTGTCATCCCTAACACTTCAGAAATATTCTTATCTTTATACTTCACTTCTAACGTTTCGCGGTTATAACGTTTACCATGACAAACTTCACACGGAACGTATACGTCTGGTAAGAAGTGCATTTCGATTTTAATAATTCCATCACCACGGCACGCTTCACAACGTCCACCTTTTACATTAAAGCTGAAACGTCCTTTTTGATATCCGCGCACTTTCGCTTCATTCGTTTGTGCAAACACATCACGAATATCATCGAATACACCTGTGTACGTCGCTGGATTAGAACGTGGTGTACGACCGATTGGTGATTGGTCAATATCGATTACTTTATCTAAGTGCTCAAGACCTTTAATTTCTTTATGCGTACCCGGCTTCGCTTTCGCTTTATATAACTTTTGCGCTAACGATTTATATAGTACTTCATTAATCATCGTACTTTTACCTGATCCAGATACACCTGTTACCGCTACAAACGTACCAAGCGGGAATGACATCTTCGCATTCTTTAAGTTATTCTCTTTTGCGCCGACAATTTCCACTTTCCTTCCGTCACCTTTACGTCTTTCAAGTGGAACAGGAATAAACTCTTTACCGCTTAAATACTTCCCTGTTAATGAATTATCATCTTGCATCACTTCAGCCGGTGTACCTGCTGATACGACTTGTCCACCGTGAATACCTGCACCAGGCCCTATATCAAGTAAATAGTCAGCAGCCATCATCGTATCTTCATCATGTTCAACAACAATTAACGTATTACCTAAATCGCGCATTTCTTGCAATGTACGAATAAGACGATCGTTATCACGCTGGTGTAAACCAATTGAAGGTTCATCAAGAATATAAAGTACGCCAGTTAGACGAGAACCAATTTGCGTCGCTAAACGAATACGCTGCGCCTCACCACCTGATAAAGTTCCTGCGGCACGACTTAACGTTAAATAATCTAAACCAACGTTCACTAAGAACCCAACGCGCTCCTGAATTTCTCTTAAAATTAAATGAGCTATTTTTTGTTGCTTCTCCGTTAGCTCTACATTCGAGAAGAATTCTTGTACTTCTTGAACTGAATACTTCGTTACGTCAGCAATCGTTTTATTGCCAACAAATACAGCTAAGCTCTCAGGCTTTAAGCGTCCACCTTTACACTTCGGACAAGCTTGTTCTGCCATATACTTTTCCATTTGCTCACGAATGTAATCGGAGCTCGTTTCACGATAACGACGTTCAATGTTTGGAATAACACCTTCAAATAAAATCTCATTTTCCTTTACTTGACCAAATTCATTTACATAGCGGAAATAAACCTTCTCTTCCCCGCTTCCGTACAACACTTTATCAAATAAATCTTTCGGTATATTTTTCACAGGCACATCCATATCAACGCCGTAGTGATTACATACAGATTGTAAAAGTTGTGGATAGTATTGTGAACTTGTCGGTTCCCAAGGTGCAATTGCATGTTCATTTAATGATAAATCCCAGTTCGGGATAACAAGCTCTAAATCTACCTCTAGCTTTGAACCAAGTCCATCACAAGAAGGACATGCTCCGAACGGACTGTTGAATGAGAACATACGCGGCTCTAATTCTCCGATTGAAAAACCACAATGCGGACAAGCATGATGTTCACTAAATAGAAGTTCCTCTTCTCCCATTACATCAATTAACACTCGGCCTCCGCCAAGCTTTAATGCACTTTCAAGTGAATCAGCAAGACGGCTTGCGATTCCTTCTTTTACAACAATACGGTCAATTACAACTTCAATGGAATGCTTCTTATTTTTATCTAACGTAATATCTTCAGATACATCAAGCATTTCACCATCAACACGTACACGAACATATCCTTGCTTCTTAATATCTTCAAGTACTTTCACATGTGCACCTTTACGCCCAGACACGATAGGAGCTAACACTTGTAATTTCGTACGCTCAGGATATTCAAGAACACGGTCTACCATCTGCTCTACTGTTTGTGATGTAATTTCAATCCCATGATTTGGACAAATTGGCGTACCAATTCGCGCAAATAATAAACGTAAATAATCATAAATCTCCGTTACCGTTCCGACAGTTGAACGTGGATTACGACTCGTTGTTTTTTGATCGATTGAAATCGCTGGTGACAATCCTTCAATCGTGTCCACATCCGGCTTATCCATTTGTCCTAAAAACTGGCGCGCATACGCAGATAATGATTCTACGTATCTGCGCTGCCCTTCTGCATAAATCGTATCAAATGCTAATGATGATTTCCCCGAACCAGACAATCCCGTTACAACGACAAGCTGATTTCTCGGAATGGTTACATCAATATTTTTTAAGTTATGTGCTCTAGCACCTTTTACAACGATAAAATCCTTGCTCTTACTCACTTTTTTCACCCTTCCGCTTTTAATTCTAATAGTAAATCTCTTAGTTCAGCTGCACGCTCGAAGTCTAACGCTTTTGCTGCTTCTTTCATCTCTGCTTCCATCTTCGCAATTGTCTTTTCGCGCTCTTTTTTCGTCATCTTCTTAGCTGGTGCTGCTTCGTATGTTTCTGTCTCTTCAGCAGCTGTCGTTGCACGGATAACATCACGAACGCCTTTTTGAATCGTTTTCGGCGTAATACCATGCTCTTTATTGTAGGCTTCTTGTATAGTACGACGACGCTGCGTTTCTTCAATTGCAATTCCCATTGATCTTGTTATACGATCTGCATACATAATAACGCGGCCGTTTTCATTACGCGCGGCACGACCAATTGTTTGAATTAATGAACGTTCTGAACGCAAAAATCCTTCCTTATCAGCATCTAAAATAGCTACAAGTGATACTTCCGGAATATCTAATCCTTCTCGCAATAAGTTAATACCGACAAGTACATCAAATTTACCGAGGCGAAGATCGCGGATAATTTCAATACGTTCTAACGTTTTAATTTCAGAGTGAAGATAGTTAACTTTAATTCCTACATCTTTTAAGTAATCCGTTAAATCCTCTGACATTTTCTTCGTTAAAGTCGTAATTAATACACGTTCATTTTTTGCAATGCGATCTTGAATCTCTCCTAATAAATCGTCAATTTGCCCTTCAATTGGTCGTATATCAATTGGGGGATCTAAAAGTCCTGTTGGACGAATAATTTGTTCTATTACTTCTGGTGACTGCTCTAACTCGTACGGTCCTGGCGTTGCCGAAACATAAATAACTTGATTTGTTTTCTCTTCAAACTCATCAAACATAAGCGGTCTATTATCTAAAGCCGATGGCAGACGGAATCCATGATCCACAAGCACTTGTTTACGTGCTTGGTCACCGTTATACATCGCTCTTACTTGCGGTACTGATACGTGCGACTCATCCATAACGATTAAGAAATCTTTCGGGAAATAGTCTAATAACGTATACGGCGTTGCCCCTGCTGGACGAAGTGTTAAATGACGGGAGTAGTTTTCAATACCTGAACAAAAGCCCATCTCGCGCATCATTTCTAAATCATAACGTGTACGTTGCTCTATACGCTGCGCTTCTAACAACTTACCGTTATCATTTAACTCCTTTAAACGTTCTTCTAATTCTTTTTCGATATTTTCAATAGCGACCTTCATTTTCTCTTCACGTGTAACGAAGTGAGATGCTGGGAAGATTGCTACATGATCACGTTCTGCTAATACTTCACCTGTTAACGCATTTACTTCACGAATACGATCGATTTCATCACCGAAAAATTCGATTCGAATACAATGCTCATCAAGTGATGCCGGGAAGATTTCAACTACATCTCCGCGTACACGGAATGTACCACGCTTGAAATCAATATCATTACGTCCATACTGTACATCAACAAGTTCACGAAGCAATTGATTGCGGTCTTTTTCCATACCAACTCGAAGCGAAACAACTAGCTCGCGGTATTCTTCTGGAGAACCTAAGCCATATATACACGAAACACTCGCAACGATAATTACATCGTCCCGTTCAAATAATGCAGACGTTGCCGAGTGACGCAATTTATCAATTTCATCATTAATCTGCGCATCTTTTTCAATAAACGTATCTGTTTGTGGTACATACGCTTCTGGCTGATAATAATCGTAGTAACTAACAAAATATTCAACTGCATTATTCGGGAAAAAGTCTTTCAACTCACTATACAACTGCCCTGCTAACGTTTTATTATGAGCCATAACAAGTGTTGGCTTTTGCACTTCTTTAATGACATTTGAAATCGTAAATGTCTTACCCGTTCCTGTCGCTCCAAGCAACACTTGCTTTTTCTTTCCACTATTAATTCCCTCTACAAGCTTCTCTATAGCTACCGGCTGATCACCTTGCGGGGAATACGCTGAGACAATTTCAAATTGACGTTCCAAGAAAATCCGACCTCCTCATAAAAATCTGTATTATTATTTTACCACGAATACCTATAAAAAACCTAAAAAAACGAACAGATATTCGGTAAAGTTTTCGACAATATACACATAAAAAAAGGAAGGAGTAAATACCTCCTTCCTCTACTAGTTCTATTTTTTAGGTACATATACTAAGTCATATCCATTGCGCCCAGCTTCATTCATACAATCTATTAACCGATAAGTACTTTCTGATTCGCGCTGCTCTTTAACAATACTTTTACAACTATCTTTATATAACCCTTTATCCTTCCCAGCAAATTTGTCTTTTCTATTATCTGACACATAAAATATATCGTTCCCACTATACTCCAACGTTTGAAAAATCGGGTCCCCTTCAAGGGTATACTGTACAATTCTTATTTTATCAACTTCCCTTTGCTCGACATTCAAAACGAACTTTTCAAATTTATCTAGATTGAGAATTCTTGCTCCCTTTACAATGACATCATTCTTCTTATCAATTGTAGTGCTAGATGATGAACATGCTACTAAACTAAAGAGAAATAGACTTATAAAACTGGTTCTTTTTCCTATTGTCATCCTCTCCTATAAAAATTATTTGTATACCAGAAAAGCTACTTTCAACTATGAAAGTAGCTTTTCTTTTCCTTTCTCCTTCTTCGGAAAAATCACATATGAAAATGAAATCGCTGTATCAACTAAAAATATAATCGCCCACACTTGACTCACGCGACTTGCAGCTTTATTTAAAACGATTCCCGATTCTAACCAATTACCCCATTGTTCAAATGGAATAAATCCATACGCGAAGAAAAAGAATATGTGCACACCAACGAATAAAACAAGATGTAATACCCAATTTTTTATTTCCTGCTTTGCATAGGCCATGCCTGTTAATTCTACCTGTTCTTCAATAATAGGCGCCGGTTCATTACGCCATTTCGCAACTGATTTTTGTACAAATATATCAAGCTTCTTTAAATCCTTTTTCCCGTAGAAAACTGCATATAATAAAATGATTACAGTAATGATCTGAAAGTTAGAGAACTTTCCTGTTTGATAATAGTCCACTACCCCTAAAGTTAAAATAAATACTTCATTTACGAGGAGTACAATCCCCATAATAAAACTCGCCCTTTTCAAACGGAATCCGTAGCGAAGTAAAAAGAAACCGATAGCTGATAACCAAAATACAATTTCTGCCCCAATTAAAAAATACCAACGATATTCTGCAAGTATACTCATTTATCCTTCTCCCTTTCATCATAAATACGAAAAGCCTCATCCATATATACTAAAAGTTCTTCTTCAATTGGATACATGCTCATTTTCTGTGAATCTTCCTTCGATTTTCTAACTTCCCATAACTTATCTAAAAATGCTTCATCACCATTGGCCATTTCTAAACACTTCTGCATTAATCTCTTCGTTGCCTCTTGTACTTCATCACTCGCGACTTCTTTACCTTCTTTCATAAAAGTACGTAATTGCTTTAATAAATCTACCCATTCTAAAACATTCGGATCTTCCTCACTCATATTTGGCAAATTCTGAAGCAATTTTTGTTCTTCCTTTGAAAATACTTCATTTTGAAATATTTCACGTATACGAGGAGACTGTTTTGAAAGCTGAATAAGTTCAAACATAACTTTCCAATCAAGTTCTCCCTCTACATCTACCGAATAAACAACTGCTTGTAAAACACGCTCCATTCGATTAAATTTCTTTTGTTCTTCCTGTACAAACCGAAGTTGTTTTTCAAGCGAATTTTTCAAATCCAGCTCACCTTTTACTAACATATTCGCAGCTTCTTTTAATGAAAATCCCATTTCTTTTAAAAATAAAATTTGTTGCAAACGAATAACGTCATTTTCACTATATAACCGATGTCCACCCTCTGTTTTTCCGCTCGGCTTTAATAAATCTATTTGATCATAATAACGTAGTGTACGTACTGTTACCCCTGTTTCTTTCGTCAATCGTTGTATTGAAATCACTACCATCACCTCTTCCCCTTCATTATAAAAGATGACGTAACGTCACTTTCAATACTTTTGTTAAAAAAATACAAAAAGCTGTTTATACTCTTCGTATAAACAGCTCTTACGGAAGTAATCCTTTTTGTACAGCGCGCCCACAAAATAAAATAAGTGCTCCAACGACAACACTCGTTGCTGTTTTATGATAATGGGCTAATAATAATAAATAATACGATAAACCTACAGTACCAATCATAATGCAAATGCTTGGCACTGGATTACGAGAAAAATTTTGCATTCCCCAAAGAAGCGCAAATATAGCTGTAGCGACACATAACACCGGTAATCCCATCCCAGTTCCCCTTTTTCTATCTATTATTCTTTGTTGCTAACACGCTCGTTGATGCGATACTAATTAATAAATCAAAACCAATCCTTATATATTTAAACGTTTACTCTAATTGAAATCTCTCAAACCTATCGTTCATTTTCTCTCCCCTTACTCCAGCGTAAATATTTCCTCCACCTTCACTCCAAAATACTTGGCGATTTTTAAAGATAACTCTAGACTCGGATTGTAATGATGGTTTTCAATCGCCACTATCGTCTGCCGCGTCACTTGCATCGCCTTTGCCATTTCAACTTGCGTTATATGATTTTGCTTTCTTAACTCTTTTATTTTATTTTTCACACCCATAGGCTCCACCTTCAAAAGTAAAGATATCTTTACTTAAATTATAAATATTTTCCAGTTACAAGTAAAGATATCTTTACAAATTTTAGAAAAACGTTTCACTGAACACCTACTCTAATAAAGTACAAGAGTAATTCAATTTATATCAGCGCAACTTAAATTATATCGGCGATTTCCCAAATATATCAGCGCAACTCCATTTATATCGGCGATTTTTCAAATATATCGACTTACCGACAAATATTGACATCCGTAGCGCTACTATAATCACAAGAAAAAGCTGTCCCCAAATACCTTCGGGAACAGCTTCTTCCTACTACATAAATCCTAACGCATATACAAGAACGTATCCAAGAACCGATAAGCAAACCGAGCCAATCAGCCCCGCCACGAACGCTTTGCTTCCTAACTTACGGAACGTTTTAAACTCTACATTTAAACCAAGTCCTGCCATCGCCATTGCGATTAGCATATAAGCAATGACAACAATGTATCCCGCAACAACTTCTGGAATAATCCCGAGCGAATGCACGGCACTCATCGCTAAAAATCCGAAAATAAACCACGGAATTGGAAGGTCGCGCCACGATCTTTTTTCCTTGCTTCCTTCACTCTTTCCAAACCATAATCCAATTAAAATTGCTACTGGTACGAGCATTGCAACGCGCGTTAGCTTCACGATAACTGCGATGTCTATAGCCGTACTTCCTCCTGGCGCCGCAGCTGCGATAACATGAGCAATTTCATGCAGCGTGGCCCCTGAGAATACACCGTAACCGTATGGAGATAGGCCAAGCACTGGATATAATAACGTATAAATAAGCGTAAATATCGTACCTAAAATAGCAATAATTGCAGCCCCAACTGCCGTTTCATCATCTTTTGCTTTCACTTGCGGCGCAATTGCCACGACCGCTGCCGCCCCGCAAATTGCTGTACCACATGCTGTTAAAATCCCAAGTTTCTTTTCTACCTTAAATACTTTCGTTAGTCCATATACAACGAAAATCGTAAATGTAATAACAACCGCTGCGATGACCAATACTTTCGGCCCTGCCTTCGCAATATCAACAAGATTTAATCGCATTCCAAGTAAGATGATCCCAAAGCGCAGCAACTTCTTACTCGCAAAATTCGTCCCTGCAATCGCATCTTGAGGGACCCCAATTGCCGCACGCCAAACCATCCCAATTAGAATAGCAATTACTAATTGTCCCATAATATTTAAAAATGGAAGCTCTGCTAAATATTTCGCGGCAATTGCAATTAATAGCGTAATTCCAATCCCTTGCGAAAATCCAAAACGCTTCTTCTTTTGTATAACAAGTGTTTGTTCCATTTTGAACCACTCCAATAATCGTATTGGAACATGCATGTTCTTTCTACTTACATTATAAGAGAGTTTCTATAATAAGTTTAATACCAATACCAAATCTCTATCATTAGAAATACTTATGATAAGATGATAGAAAAAGAAAGGAGCCCATTATATGAACGTAGACATTTTAAAAATTTTTGTTACTGTCGTTGAGCAGAAACACTTCTCTCGTGCAGCAGAATTATTAAACCTTTCACAGCCTGGAGTAAGTATGCATATACGCAACTTAGAAAACGAATTTGGTACTACACTTATTCAACGCTCCCCGAAGCACGTCCAAGTTACGGAAGCTGGAAACATATTATATATACATGCAAAGCAAATGCTCTCTCTTTACGAAGATGCGAAACAAGAAATTAATGAACTACATAACGTTGTAACAGGAACACTGCGCATTGGTGCTAGTTTTACAATTGGCGAATACTTACTTCCAAAAATACTGGCTAACTATGCAAATGAAAATCCACACGTCGAAGTTCATACTTTCATCTCAAATACAGAAGACGTTTTGCAAAGCCTTCGTTCTAATCAAATTGATATCGGCTTAGTAGAAGGGCAAGTCGTATACGCTGACGTTGACGTTGAAACATTTATGCAAGATGAAATGAAGCTCGTCGTCCCGCCAAATCATCCATTGCTCCGCACAAATGAAATAAATGAAAGAACACTCCAAGATCAAGTATGGGTATTAAGAGAAAGTGGTTCTGGTACACGCGCTTATAGTGACCGCTTTATTCATCAACACCATTTAAAAATGAAACGATTCTTTACATTCAGTAGTATCCAAAGCGTAAAGGAAGCTGTTAGTGCCGGGCTTGGCATCGCTATCCTTTCTGATTGGACTGTACGGAAAGAGCTACTAGCAAAAGAACTATTCCACGTCGAAGTTCCAAATGAACAACTAATCCGTCCGTTCTCCATCGTGCGCGGCAAATATTTCATTCCATCTAAAGCAATTCAAGTGTTCTTAAATCATGTAGACTCTTTTGCGAAAAAACAGCATTGACCTTCACATTAATGTGAAGGTTTACAATACATGTAAAAGGAGTGAAACACATTGCGAATTGGAGAATTATCAAAAGAAACTGGCGTTAGTGAAAGATCACTAAGACATTACGAAGAAAAAGGTTTACTTCCTTCTACGCGCCTCGCAAATGGCTACCGTGATTTTGATGAAAGTGCCATCGAAAAAGTGGAGCTTATTCAAATGTACTTACAAATTGGCTTAAATTTAGAAGAGACGGCAAGGATGCTGCGCTGCCTTGAAATTGAACCGCACCTGTACGACAATCCGTGCAGCAGTATCCTTACGCTTTACGAAGATAAACTCAATGAAGTAACAAAGCAAATCACATTACTTTCCAACATTCAAACGAATTTGCAAAAACACGTTTCACTCCTAAAACAAGCAAAAGAAAAGGGATGATTACATGTTTGTTATACATGGCAGTTCAAGACAAAACGGAAATACAGAAGCTTTAACACATATGATGATAGAGGACATTGAAACAGAACAAATTTATTTGCGTGATCATACCGTCTATCCTATTACAGACCAACGTCATGATGCAGAAGGATTCCAATCCGTAAATGATGACTATGAGCAGTTAACGAAACGCATGCTAGAGCACGACACGATTATCTTTGCTACACCATTATATTGGTACGGAATGAGTGGACATATGAAAAATTTTGTTGATCGCTGGTCACAAAGCTTGCGCGATACATCCCTTCATTTCAAAGAAAAAATGAAAGGCAAAAAAATGTATGTTGTCATCGTTGGCGGGGACAACCCAAAGGTAAAAGCATTACCGCTTATTGCTCAATTCCAATATATCTTTGATTTTGTTGGCTCTTCATTTGAAGGTTATGTTATTGGGAATGCGAATGGACTGGATGAAATTAAAAACGATGCTGAGGCGCTGGCAAAAGCACAATTGTATAATGATACATTCAAAAATAGCGAACAGAAATAAGTTTGACAAACCCTTTTGTATGCGCATACAATAAAAGTAATATTATGAAAGGAAGGTACTTTGACCAATGAAGTTCTAATTCTCTTATTTATTTCATCCATCACAAATAGTGAACAAAAATGATGAAAACTAGCAGGGGATTAGTCTGTCCATTTGTCGATACTTTCTTTCGAAACGATCATGTAAAAAATCGTTTATTTATGTACGATTTTTTACATACAAGGGCGACGTTTATCCTCTCTAGTGAAACTAGGGAGGTTTTTTTATGACTATTTTATTCGCAAGTAATATTGAAAAGAGCTTTGGTGATCGCACACTATTTACATTACCATCACTGGAAATTCAAGCACAGGATCGCATAGGAATTGTCGGAGTCAACGGAGCTGGTAAATCTACGTTATTACAAATATTAAGTAAAGAAATAGAAGCTGACAGAGGCATAGTAACTCATCATAGTTCTATCAGCATCATTCCTCAGCTTAGCGAAGAACTACCGGAAACCGCTTCTTCTCTCGCAAAAGGAAAATGGAGTATTTCAAACGTTACCGACGCAATGAGCGGCGGTGAACGAATGCGGCTAAAGATTGCCCATGCTCTCGAACAAAATGCAGGCATTTTATTCGCTGATGAACCAACAAGCCACTTAGATATGGTCGGTACAGAGCAATTAGAAAAGGCACTTTCTTCTTATAAAGGAGCACTTGTTTTAATATCGCATGATCGTGAATTTCTAGATAATATATGTACCAAAATTATTGAAATTGAAGACGGTACTATTCAAGAGTACAAAGGGAATTATTCAAACTATCGAAAACAAAAAGAACGTGAACGAATACAAAAACAAGCAGAATATGAGCAATATATACAAGAAAAAAATCGTTTAGAGCAATCCATTTTACAAAGAAAACAACGTGCTTCTAACATGACAAAAATCCCAACGCGGTTCAGTTCATCTGAATCTAGACTTTATAGGTTAAGTGGGGCTCATGGCCAAGAACAGGTTAGCAAAGCAGCGAAAGCATTAGAGACACGTCTCGAAAAACTAGAAAAGAAGGAAAAGCCAAAGGATCTTTCTCAAGCTCAATTTGACGTGCAATACCATACTCCCATTCATAGTAAGGTGGCAGTACAATTCAATAAAGCAACAAAGAAAATAGGCGACCGCACACTATTTAAAAATATGAATGGAACTATTGCCCCTGGTGCAAAGCTTGCCGTTTTAGGGGCAAATGGAAGCGGCAAAACCACTTTGTTCAACATGCTTCTCACAAACGAGCGTGGCATGCAGCTATCGAAAAGTTGTAAAATTGGATACTTCGAACAAACATTATCTATTTTAAAAACAGATAAAACCATTTTAGAAAATGTTCTAGAAGAAACAAACTATACAGAAGCATTCGTTCGCACAATACTTGCACGACTTCTATTCCGCCGTGAGGATGTTCATAAACCTGTGCACGTTCTAAGCGGGGGTGAACGAATGAAGGTTGCACTCGCAAAAGTATTTTTAGGAAACTATAATATGCTTCTGCTAGATGAACCGACAAACTATTTAGACTTAGCAACGCAAGAAGAATTAGAAACCATGTTACAAGAATATCCTGGCACAATACTTTTCATTAGCCATGACCGTGCCTTTATTCGCTCTGTTGCAGACCATATTCTACAAGTAGATGAGAGTGAACCAAGAATCTTCCACGGTAATTACGAGCAATACACAAAAAGAACCACTGGAGATTCTGTAAACGTTACTGAGCAAGAATTGTTACGATTACAAACAAAATTAACAGAAGTCATCAGCCGGATTTCCATTCCAAATCATCACGATGACATCACATCTCTCGAACAAGAATACGCAAAATTATTAACTCAAATTCAAAAATGTAAAGAAGCGCTCTGATGTCTTCCCTATATATCGACGGGGCCTTCCACATTTCCCAAGAAATATTGACACTTCGACATATAAAGTAAAAAGCCGTGCATCAGCACGGCTTTTTACTTTATATGCGGACAGCAGTCCCGCTCACCGCAACCATTAACATACCTTCGCGAACTACTTCGTAATCCACGTCAATACCAACAATTGCATTTGCATTTTTTTGTCTTGCGAAAGTTTTCATCTCTTCCATTGCGATGTCACGCGCTTCTTTTAATTTACTTTCATAAGCGCCAGCACGACCACCGACAACGTCACGGACAGAGGCGAAAAGGTCACGAACGATATTCGCACCCATAATCGCTTCTCCATTGACGATATCGATGTACTCAATAATTTCTTTTCCTTGAATTGTAGACGTTGTTGTTACAATCATACTTTATTACCTCCCATATGAGATTTTTACCTACTTATGGTGCACTAATTCAGCACAAATTATATTTACGAACTAAACTGCGCTTCGTATAATCTGCTGTATCCTCCGCCTTGCTCAATTAATTCATCATGTGAACCTTGTTCTGCAATACCATCTTTATTTACAACGACGATGCGATCTGCATTTTTAATCGTTGCAAGTCTGTGAGCGATAACTAGCGTTGTGCGACCGACAGCTAATTCAGCAAGCGATTTTTGAATCGCAAGTTCTGTCTCTGTATCTAGTGCAGAAGTTGCTTCATCCAATATTAAAATTGGTGGGTTTTTCAAGAACATACGAGCAATAGCTAGACGCTGCTTTTGTCCACCTGAAAGTTTCACGCCGCGCTCACCGATAACAGTATCTAAACCTTCCGGCTGTGAGTAAATTAAATCTTCTAACTGCGCACGTTTTACTGCCTGCCAAATTTCAGGCTCTGATGCCTTTAAATTTCCGTAAGCGATATTTTCACGAATTGTTCCTGAAAATAAGAACACGTCTTGCTGCACAATTCCAATTTGCTTACGAAGTGAAGATAATGTCATATCTTTCGTATCAATCCCATCAATTTGAATTGATCCAGATGATTGCTCATAAAAACGTGGTAATAGGCTACATAACGTCGTTTTCCCAGCTCCTGATGGTCCAACGAACGCAACCGTTTCACCTGCATGTATTTTCAAACTAATGTCATTTAAAATTGGTTCTTTATTTTCATATCCGAACGTAATGTTGTTATATTGAATATCACCATGTACATGTTTAACTTCCATTGCATCTTTAGAGTCTACAATGTCAGGCTCTGTTTCAAGAAGCTCTACATACCTTTTAAAACCAGCGATTCCCTTCGGATAGCTTTCGATTACCGCGTTAATTTTTTCAATTGGGCGGAAGAAAATATTCGTTAATAGAACGAATCCGATAAATCCACCGTACGTTAATTCTCCTTGCAGAACAAACCATGTACCGCATATTAAGACGAAGAGCGTTACGAGCCGCATGAGCATATAACTAATCGATGAATTTAACGCCATAATTTTATACGCCATTAATTTCGTTGTACGGAAACGAGCGTTGTTGACAGCAAATTGCTCTTTCTCAAACTTTTCATTTCCGAATGCTTGTACAACACGAATTCCCCCAACATTGTTCTCAATGCATGCATTAAAATCAGCAACGTCTGAGAATAAACGTCTAAATGTACCTGTCATTTTTTTATTGAAGTAAAGTGCTAACCATAATAGGAATGGAATGACGAAGAACGTTAATAACGCTAACTTCCAGTTAATCATCATCATAAATGAAAATGCCCCAACTAAAGTCATTACGGCGATAAATAAATCTTCCGGTCCATGATGAGCAATTTCCCCAATTTCCATTAAATCGTTTGTAAGGCGGGAAATTAAATGACCTGTTTTATTATTGTCAAAAAATCTGAATGATAGCTTTTGAATATGATCAAATAATTTCTGCCTCATATCTGTTTCAATGTTAACACCAAGCATATGTCCCCAATATGTAACGACATATTGTAAGCCTGCATTTAACATATAAACTGCGAGTAAACCGAAACAAGCCCATAAAATAAGCGTCCAGTTTTGCCCTGGCAATAACTTATCAATAAATTGATTTACGATAAGCGGGAAGCCGAGTTCTAATAATCCTGCGACAACCGCACAAGAAAAGTCGAGTATAAATAAACCTTTATACGGTTTATAGTACGAGAAAAATTTACGCAGCATATCTTACCTCCATTTTCCAAAATTAAAAAGACTCCCTAAATGATAACCATTATCAAATAATTATTCAAGTTATCCGTCTATGAAACTGAAAATAAGCTTTGCGATAGTTGTCGTTTTTTGCTGGAAAGTCGATATATTCGAATAGTCGCCGATATATTTCGAGTTGCGCTGATATATTTGCAAAATCGCCGATATATTTCAAGTTGCGCTGATATATTCGGATAATCGCCGATATAAATTTCATTTACTAACTATCCTCCCCCCAAAAAACAAAAAAGGTACCACCACAAGGTGATACCTTTCCTTCTATTACATCGCTTCCGAATCCCACTCGTGCTCCTGCTCAACGAATACAATACCTAATTCGTGATGCCCACCAGCATATAATGCAGTTTGTGCAAGACGAAGCTCACCATTTGTATCTAATACTTCTAATTTACAAAATGCTCCTGTCGTCTTCGTTTGAAGCGCATCATAAA
This sequence comes from Bacillus cereus group sp. MYBK195-1, assembly GCF_051916605.1. Classification (NCBI taxonomy): domain Bacteria; kingdom Bacillati; phylum Bacillota; class Bacilli; order Caryophanales; family Bacillaceae; genus Bacillus; species Bacillus cereus group sp. MYBK195-1. The sequence continues at coordinate 217,548 of NZ_JBQAGZ010000005.1, forward strand.
ATTCCTCAGCGCTTTTTGGAATAACTCCATTTACTTTCGTAATAATTTCTCCAGGCAGTAATTTCAGCTCTGCTCCAATTGTATTTGGAATTGTATCTAGTACAACCAGCCCATCATTGCGTGCAGCAAAATATGCTGGTCTTGTTTCATCGGCAATTTTCTCTTGCATCGAGATTGTGAAACGCCCAAGCATTGCGACTCCCATCGCGATAATTGCAAGTACGTGCCACCAGTAACTTGCGATTCCTAAAACGAGCACAAGTCCTGCTAATCCATAAACACGTCTTCCTGTAAATAATAAAGCTTCCGTCGGCTCATAACTTTTAATCTTTCTCATAAATCCAATTAAAAATGGAACAAGGAATAGAGAATATGTATTTGAACCTATTGAAACGACAGGCCACCATGAAATAAACTGCGTTACCGCATCACCCGGTACAAGAATAAAAATAGGAACGATCCATAAACGCTTTGATTCGTGTAAACCAATCTTTAATCCACGCTTCCCCTTCCTAATCCTCGGCGTCGAATATCCTACTGCGTTTTTAGAAATCAATAAGCCTTCTACAATAAGCATAACGCCTAGTAAAATAGCAAGGGATACAATGATACTCTCTTCACCTTCTCGAAGCTGTAAGAAGGAAACTGGTAGCTTAGAAGATAATAAAACACATACAATCGCAATGCTAAATGTATAAGCTGCCGATAAATATCGATACATAGCCGTTAATCCAAATAATAACGTCCAAATTAAAATGGCCCATAAGCTTGCTTTAGAAACAACAAGTCCAAGCCCAATCGTAATAATAGATACTACTAATCCGTATCCAATCCCTGCAAATAGAGAGGTTCGCAGTTCAAACCAAATATCATAAACTTTAAAAGAAAAATCTTTTCGTTCTCTTAACATACGTAAGTATCCAACGAAGATACTACTTATTAAAAATATATAGACAGCAGGGTGTAAGAAAAAACGTCCAACTGCCCGCATTATTTCAAAAATCCACGCCTCCATGAACTCATTCACCACCATTTATATCATTCTTTCTTTTTATATTATCATAACTAAACAAACGTTTGTTTAACACAAAAAAATACAGGCAGCAAACTGCCTGTATTTCTTCTTATTTTGCCATTAATTTTAATGCTGACTGTAATTGTAGATCATTTTCTCCAGAACGAATTTTTTCGATAATTTTAGTTTGAATCGCTTCAGCTGTCTTTTTATCAAGCTGTCCTGTCGCTTCCATCTCATTTGCATTTTGGAATGCTTTCAGAGCCGATTCTGTCTCTTTACTAAAGTATCCATCTTCACGACCTGGTACATACCCTAAGCTCTTAAGCATTTCTTGAGCATGTTTTACTTGTACATCATTTGAATTGTATGAAAGTGTTTTTTCAATTTGAATTGGTGTCGCATGATAATAATTTGGTTGCTTCACTTCTACTGTTGGCGCGATTCCTTTTTTATGAATCCAGTTCCCATCCGGTGTTAACCATTTAAACATCGTTAATTTAATGTTGCTGCCGTCTTTAAATGGAACAGCTTGCTGGACAGTACCTTTACCAAATGTCTTTTCACCAATTAAATCGTACCCTTCTCCTTCTTTTAGCGCACCCGCTAAAATCTCTGAAGCAGAAGCACTTCCATTATCAATTAATACTGAAATTGGATATGGTTTTCTCTCTTTCAGTTCCGTAGAGAATTTCTTCTTCTCACCATTTCGCTGCTCTACTTGTAGCATCGGCTTTTTATTCGTCATAATTTCCCCTAGTATATCTTCTACACTATTTAAATAGCCACCAGGATTACCACGCACGTCAATAACTAATCCTTTTATATTTTTCTTCTCTAACTCTTTTAACTGATCCTTAAATTCTTTCGCTGTATTTTCAGCAAAAGAAGTGATTTGCATATAACCGATATCTTTTCCGCTCTCTTGCTTCACAGAACTAAACACTGTAAAGATTGGAATTTTTTCACGCTTAATTTTAAATACGATCGGATCAGTTACTCCCGCACGTTTAATTTCAATTGCGACAGTCGTTCCCTTTTTACCACGAATTTTTAATACTGCTTCTTCACGTGATAAGTCTTTCACACTGTTTCCATCTACAGATAAAATTTGGTCATTCGGTTTAATTCCTATCTTTTCTGCTGGTGAACCTTTAATTGGCGATACGATAATAAGCTTACCGTCCGTCTTGTTCACCTCAGCCCCAATCCCCTCTAATTCGGGATCAAGCGATTCACTAAACTGTTTGGCTGTTTCTTTATCCATATACGTGGAATAAGGGTCCTTCAGCGTAGACAACATACCTTGTATTGCACCTTCAACTAACTTTTCATCTTTCACGTCTTCCACATAACGTGAATCAATTAGTGCATACGCCTCATTAATTTTTGCCAAATTTCCTTGCGCAGTGCTAGCATTCCCACTCGAAATTGTTTGCGTTACTTCTGATGGGGTAACCCCAAATACAGACATGCCTGCAAACATTCCGCCAGCACCAATTAAAAATGCAACAACCATTCCAATAATTGCAACTCTACGTTTCAATGCGGAATTCCCCTTTCCAAAACACACAGGTGGTGTAGCAAAAGGCATCACACAGTGTGTGATGCCTTTACCTATTTCTACTATATGATAAGCTTGTACGAATTATGTTTGCAACTTTTTATACTTTTAAGAAGCGACGAATTGACATTACACTTCCCCACATACCGATTAAAGCACCGATTAACACTAGTAAACCAGCTAATTGGAATACGAACGGACTGTATGGTAGAAGCTCGAAAATTGTTCCGCCAAGTTTTTCGTTAAACACACCTTGCAACGAATTATACGTAATTAGAATTAGGCCAATTGGAATAATTGATCCTAATACTCCTAAGAATAATCCCTCTAGCAAGAATGGCCAACGAATAAACCAGTTTGTTGCACCAACAAGTTTCATAATTTCAATTTCTGTACTACGAGCATAAATTGTAATTTTAATTGTATTAGAGATTAAGAACATCGCTGTGAATAAAAGACCAGCAATTAACGCAATCCCAATGTTACGACCAGTTTTTACAGTATCAAATAATCGTTCAACTTGCCCTTTTCCGTACTGAACATTACTAACAAACTGCATTTTTTCAACTTTCTTCGCGATTGTCGCTGTATCGGTTGGTTCTTTTGCTTTTACAATGAATACGTTTTTAAGTGGGTTATCTTGTTCAAATAACTCAAACGTTTTTCCACTATCACCTAAGCTTTTAATTAAACGTTTTAACTCTTCTTCTTTAGAAGAATATTTAATAGAATCTACTTTTGCAATCTTACTCATATCTTCTTCTAATTTCTTTTGATCCGCTTCTTTTGCAGCTGGATCAATGTGTACACGAATCTCTACATCTTGCTCTACTTTCGTCGCAAAATGGTTCATATTCATAATCGCTGTTAAAAAGACACCTACAAGTAATAATGTAACTGTTACTGCACTAACAGAAGCAAATGTCATCCATCCGTTACGTGATAGATTCTTTACACCTTCTCGCAAATGTCGACTAAGGGTCTTAGCCTTCATATCCGTATCCTCCCTCAATCTCATCTCGAACAATTTTTCCGCCTTCAATCGCGATTACACGATGACGGATTGTATTTACGATATCTGCATTATGCGTCGCCATAACGATCGTTGTGCCGCGCTCATTAATGCGAGTAAAAATATTCATAATATCAAGAGCTGTTTCAATATCTAAGTTACCTGTTGGCTCATCGGCAATTACAACCTTTGGTCTATTTACAATTGCTCTTGCAATAGCCACACGTTGTTGCTCCCCACCTGAAAGCTCACTTGGAAGTGCGTCTGCACGATCTTCAAGGCCTACAAGACCTAGAACTTCTGTTACACGCTCACGAATTGCATCCGGTTCTTCTTCAATTACTTCTAAAGCAAACGAAACATTCTCATATACCGTTAATTTAGGCAGCAATTTGAAATCTTGGAAAATTACACCTAATTGACGACGAAAATACGGAACGTCTCTTTCTGCCAATGTTTCGATAGTAAGTCCATTTACATTAATAGATCCTGTAGATGGTTTCTCTTCACGATACATCATTTTAATAAATGTAGATTTCCCGGCTCCACTCGGTCCAACTACGTATACGAATTCACCTTGTTTAATGTTAACTGTAAGACCAGCAATGGCTTTCATACCATTCGGGTACTCCTTATAAACATTCGTCATTTTTATCATTATTTATCACCCAATACTTAATGATTTTTTTCGAAATACTTTTCTGTACATCTGAAAATAAAAGACATCCTTCATTTTCATTTAGTCATCCTTGTTGAAGGTAGTTTACTTATGCTTTCTCATAAGCAATACCACTCTATGTAATATATTTCAGCAAAATTCTACAAACCCCATTGTAACATCAAACGGTTTCCAATTTGGATACATTTTTGTTACAGTTATGTTACATACCAGAAAAAAGGAAAACGAGCTGACTATATTATCAACTCGCCCATTTCACCTTTTTATTTATGTTCAGCTAACCATGCAGATACTTTTTTCGCATCTTCACCTTGAATAAGTCCTGGTGACATTGAACCACGGCCTTTTTTAATAATCTCTTCGATATCTGCAGCGTCGTACTTACCGCCTACTTTTCTTAAATCAGGTCCAGTTGCCCCTGATAAATCTGTTGCGTGACATCCCGCACAACTTCTTTGGAAAATTTGTTCTGCGCTGTCTGTGCTTGCAGACTGTTTCGAAGACTTACTCTCTTCTTTATTTCCGCATGCTCCTAAAGCAAAAACAACCGATGTCCCTAGCGCAATAGCCAACAATTTCTTTTTCACTTCTATCGCTCCCCATTGTTGATATTCTTTTTATTCCTAACACACTCATTTTCATTATAAGCATTATCTTTATATAGAAAAACTAAGGTGTATTTCATATTCCTCAAAAATACAGTGAGAACCTTGATAAAATAAAGCTTTCATAAGTTGTTTCAATTCTGTGAACAACTTAAAAAACTTCTATAAAGTATCCTTTTTAAAAGGAAAATTAGAAAAGTTCTATATAAATCTTTACCCTATTACCGCTCTATTTTACTATTCTCTACTTTTTACAAAACAATATACAGCATTGTAATCTACATATAATCCCATCAAAAAGAGAAGTTGTCGTTTCCAACTTCTCTTCCTCTTTACTTCATATATAAAAATAGAATCAAATTCTTTATATCCTCTATTGTCCTCAGCATGCGCCAACAATTTCGTTGGCTTTTTTTCGCTTATTAGATACGAGAACGTAAGTAAGCATCAATAAATGGATCAATCTCTCCATCCATAACAGCTTGTACGTTACCAACCTCCGTATTTGTACGATGGTCTTTTACAAGAGAATACGGGTGGAATACGTAAGAACGGATTTGGCTACCCCATCCGATTTCTTTTTGCTCTCCGCGAATTTCATCTAATTCTGCTTGTTGCTCTTCTAGTTTCTTTTGATATAATTTCGCTTTTAACATTTTCATCGCATGCTCACGGTTTTTAATTTGAGAACGCTCCGACTGACATGTTACAACCGTATTTGTCGGTGTATGTGTAATACGAACTGCTGAATCTGTCGTATTTACGTGCTGCCCACCAGCTCCACTTGCTCGGTACGTATCAATTTTTAAGTCTTCTGTACGTACTTCGATTTCAACTTCATCATTGAACTCTGGTACAACTTCACAAGATACGAACGATGTATGACGGCGCCCTGAAGAATCAAATGGTGAAATACGTACAAGACGATGTACACCTTTCTCTGCTTTTAAGTAACCGTAAGCGTTATGACCTTTAATTAATAAAGTTACACTCTTAATACCAGCTTCATCACCTGGTAAATAATCAACCGTTTCTACTTTGAATCCGCGTTTTTCAGCCCAGCGTGTGTACATACGTAATAACATAGAACCCCAGTCTTGTGACTCAGTTCCACCTGCACCTGGATGTAATTCTAAAATCGCATTATTTTTATCATAAGGATCACTTAATAGTAACTGAAGCTCATACTCATTCATTTCTTGAATTAAGCCTTTTACTTCTGATTCTAATTCCTCATGTAAATCTTCATCATACTCTTCTTTTAAAAGCTCATGCGTGATTTCTAAATTTTCGAACGTCTCATCTAACTGACGGAACTTTCCAACCATATCTTTTAACGCATTCGCTTCATTAATTACAGCTTGTGCGCCTTGTTGGTCATCCCAAAATCCTGCGCCCATCATTTTTTCTTCTAATTCTGCAATTTGTTTCTCCTTAGTAGGGAGGTCAAAGAGACCCCCTAAAAGCCGCTAATCGCTTAGCCATTTTCTCTAATTCCTGTCTAATTTCTACTAATTCCATTTCCTTCACCTCTATGTAATTGCTATTACTTTCGTATGAAAACAAGGGAAACTCTCTCCACTTATTACGGAGAGAGTTTAATCCTTCTTAATTATACATTTTTGATATAAAAGTTTGCAAAACAGCCAAAGCTACCGTCCTATATTACTGAACGATACCACAGCAGTTTTTATATTTTTTACCGCTACCACATTTACATAAATCGTTGCGGCCCACTTGGTCACCTTTTACAACTGGCTTTTTCTTTGCTTCTTCGCCATCGCTAGAAGGATGAACAGCTTCACCTTGAACAACTTCTTGACGTTCTAAGTTTTGTTCAATTTCAGCTTTCATAATGTAACGAGAAATTTCCTCTTCAATAGAGGCAACCATTGACTCGAACATCGCGAATCCTTCCATTTGGTACTCACGAAGTGGATCGATTTGACCGTAAGCACGTAAATGAATACCTTCACGAAGGTGATCCATCGCATCAATATGCTCTGTCCATTTCGTATCTACAACGCGGAATACAACAACCTTCTCAAACTCACGCATTTGCTCTTCTGGCATAAGCTTTTCTTTTTCATTGTATCGCTCTATTAATTTCGCGATAATCGGTTCGCTCATTTCCTCAGGAGCAAGGCGACGTAATTCTTCTTCTTTTACATCTCCGTCTTGAAGAAGGTTTGTATTTAAGTAGTCAACAAGACCTTTAATGTTCCAATCTTCTTCAATTTCCTCTTGTGTATGAAGGGCAACAGCACGTTCTACTGTAGATTTCATCATACCTTCAATAATGCCGCGTAAGTTGTCAGACTCCATTACCTCTTGACGCTGTTTGTAAATAACTTCACGTTGTTGACGAAGTACATCATCATATTGCAGTAACTGCTTACGTGCATCATAGTTATTTCCTTCAACACGTTTTTGTGCAGATTCTACCGCACGAGAAACCATTTTACTTTCAATTGGCTGAGAATCATCCATACCAAGGCGGTCCATCATTGCTTTCATATTATCTGAACCAAATCGGCGCATTAATTCATCTTCCATCGATAAGTAGAACTGCGTAACACCAGGGTCCCCTTGACGACCAGCACGACCACGTAACTGATTATCAATACGACGACTTTCGTGACGCTCTGTACCGATAACTGCTAAACCAACGTTTTTCACATCGTCTCCAAGCTTAATATCTGTACCACGACCTGCCATGTTCGTCGCGATTGTTACAGCACCTTTCATACCAGCCTCTGCAATGATATCTGCTTCACGAGCATGGTTTTTCGCATTTAAGATGTTATGACGTACACCTTTACGCGTTAACATTTTTGAAATAAGCTCTGAAGTTTCAATTGCAACTGTACCTACAAGAACAGGTTGTCCTTTTTTATGACGATTTACAATATCCTCAACAACAGCATTGAACTTACCTTCCATTGATTTAAAGATTAAATCGGCACGATCATCACGAATAATCGGTTTGTTGGTCGGAATTACAATAACGTTCATATTGTAAATGTTACGGAATTCCTCTTCCTCTGTTTTCGCTGTACCAGTCATACCAGATAATTTTTCATACATACGGAAGTAGTTCTGGAATGTAATTGTTGCAAGCGTCATGCTTTCATTTTGAATTTCTACACCTTCTTTTGCTTCAATCGCTTGGTGTAATCCTTCGCTATAACGACGACCTTTCATAAGACGACCAGTGAATTGGTCTACAATTACGATTTCGCCTTCTTGTACAACATAATCTGTATCACGGTGCATAACAACGTGTGCACGAAGTCCCTGATTAATATGGTGAAGAAGTGCTACATGTTTTAAATCGAATAAGTTTTCAATATGGAAAGCTTTCTCTGCTTTCGTAATACCATCTTCTGTTAGCATTACATTTTTCGTTTTCACATCAAATGAATAATCTTTTTCATTTTCTAACGTACGAACAAATGCATTTGCAAACATGTATAGCTCTGTTGATTTTTGAGCTTGTCCTGAAATAATAAGCGGCGTACGTGCTTCATCGACTAAAATAGAATCGACTTCATCGATAATAGCAAAGTGAAGTGGACGTTGAACGCACTGCTCTTTATATAAAACCATGTTATCACGTAAGTAATCGAATCCAAGCTCATTATTTGTGCTATACGTAATATCAGCAGCATAAGCCTCTTGTTTCTCTTCGCGTGACATACTATTTAAGTTAATTCCTACCGTTAAGCCAAGGAACTCATGAAGTTGTCCCATTTCGCTCGCATCACGTTGTGCTAAATATTCATTGACTGTAACAACATGAACACCTTTTCCTGTTAAAGCATTTAAATATACAGGTAATGTAGATGTTAACGTTTTACCTTCACCCGTTTTCATCTCAGAAATATTCCCTTCATGTAAGGCAATACCACCCATTAACTGTACGCCATATGGACGCATTCCAAGAACACGAGTTGCCGCTTCGCGAACAACCGCGAAAGCTTCAGGTAGTAGATCATCTACTGTTTCACCTTTTGTTAGACGTTCTTTAAATTCAAGCGTCTTTCCTTTTAATTGTTCATCAGTTAGTGGCTTAATAGATGACTCTAATGCATCAATTTGCTCAACTGTTTTCTGCATACGTTTAATTTGGCGTTGATTTACATCAAACACCTTTTTTAAAATACCGATCATAGGAAATACGCTCCTCTTTTTATTAAAATAAAACTTCCGATTGTTTTTCTTTTTCTCTATTACAATCAGTCGTTATAAAAATCAAATGTATGTTATGCCAATTTTTCTCCTAATTAAAAAAACTAAAATGTATATACCTAATGATAATTGTAACACTTGTCTTATAACTATGACAACAATCGGCAAGATGTCGGGCCTTATATTCAAAAAAAGTTTTTATTTCATTTGTTACGTTCCTTTTCTCTGTCTCGCTATTTCAATTTCACGTTACAAATTTCGTATTCAATCTAAGTCATATTCTTTCAAGTTTCCTTTTAAAGAATATGACTACCAGAAATTCCTTAATAAAATCTAAATCAACAATTACAAAAAGCCGGAAACTTTGCAGGTGCAGCATCCATAGATACTTACACCTACAAAAAAACTCCGACTTTAAAAGATATTGTTATGTTGCAAGATCTACAAACACCATTAAAATATAGCTGTATCAATCATAAATTTTATTAATTTATCGGTATTTCTAATTCATGATATTTCCCTTTCTTATCCTTTATACAAGAAATGAATTTCACTTTAGTTGATTCATTTGAAAAGTTTTTATAATTTTTATAAGGGTCATCTCCTATAAAATAATTTGTCCCTATATACCCTCGTACTGTTTTACCAGCAGGTATTACAGGATCAAACTGATATTTTTTAGGTAATTCCATTGAATAAGGGATTAAATTATAAAACTCACCTATTTTAGAATAAAACATTGTATCGGAAATAGACTTATTACTAAGCAAGTTAATATCTCGATTTGTTGTATTTGTAATATCTAAAGGTAAAACATACGTCACTACTTCACGGTCTTCATAGGGATCATAAACTTTTGTAGGATCAAGAGGATTGAGTGCATGAAACGTAACTCCTTGCCCATCTTCAAAAGTTCTATTAGATAAAAACTCATCTTTTACCACTTTATAAGATTCATTATTAAGATTTAATGTTTTAAATCTTAATAAACTAGCAAATATACATAGCAACAGACATAATCCAATACTTATTAAGATATGTTTTCTCGTCACTCTTAATCTACCAACTTTCCATTATTAACATGTACAATACGATCTACCATTTCATTATCTAGAACATGCACATCATGACTGGCTACAACAATAGTCGTTCCCTTGGCTTTTTCTACTTTCAAAATATCTAAAACATCTTTTATCCCATCACTATCTAAAGCATTAGTTGGCTCGTCTAATAACAGTAATTTTGGTTGTTCCATTAAAGCTTGCGCTATACCTAAAGAGTATCTTTTATACTTTCTCTTATCTGTTTTATCAAGTCCAACCCTTTGAATAATATTATAAATCTCCTCATCGGAGATTTTATTGTTAATCGATGATAAAAATTTCAAATTCTGAAAACCAGTATACCCTGGAATAAAACTTGGATATTCAATCAATATTCCCATAGAATCAGGAAATTGCTTTTGTTTTCCAATTATTTCATTATCTATATAAACAACTCCAGAATTCAAGCGCATTAACCCTGATATAGCGCGTAAAATCATCGTTTTACCAGAGCCATTATGCCCCTTCAAAACTAAAAATTCGCCTTTTTTTACTGACAAACTAATATTATCTAACACAATATTTCCTTTTAATCTTTTCGTCATACATTCACATTTAATATAATTGTCCATAAATTATTCACCTATCACATCTAGTTTTTTAAAACAAAAACTACCTAATAAAATCATTACAACAACAATTACTACTCCTATTAAAAGTAAATCATTATATTGAATAGATTGATTATTACCTAAAGTCAATTGAATTGAACTGTGATCAACAAAATACCAACGATTTGGCATAACAAAAGAGCCTAAAAAATAAATACTATGAAAGAAAATAGACAAAAATAGGTACAACAACATTAGTACAAAAACAATAGTTATCGGTATATAAAAAGTTAAAAACTCAAAAATCAAAGCTAATAAAAAGCTTATAATTATTTGAATTAGCATAGTACCTAATATCTTATAAGGAAATTGACTATATAAATTCAAAAAATTATACTCGCCTAAAGAAAGCAAATAGTAAGCGCTAAACCAAATAAAATACATACCAATCCAAATAATAATTATATAAAAAAACAAAGATAATATTTTCGTTAACCACAGAAAATGCTTCTTCTTAACACGAGGAAATAAATAAACACCATTCTGTTGAATATCTGAAAAAGCAAAATTCCCTACAAGCAACAAAGGAGTGATTTGAAAGAATATCCAATAAAAAGGGATAGAAAATCGCCCCTCCTTATAAAAATAAGATAAATCCACAAAGTCTACTCCATGAAAAAATCGATAAAAGGTAACATCTACTAATACAGATTCTTTACCATTACTAAGAGGCTGATTGTATAAAAAAGCAATTGCAATAATAGCGTAAATTAAGAATAAAAAAACCATTATCTTGATGGAATCTCGAAACCTTACATATAAATCTCTTTTTAACAAATAATATAAGATCATAATGTAAACTAGACCACCTCTGTCTCATCATTCATAGAAATATAACTTTTTTTAGATAAAATCCATACACTTATAAAAAAGATAAAAAAACAGCCAAATAAGCGTATAAATAAACCAGTAGCATCTTCAAAGACATTTATATAAAAAGCATTTGTAAATAAAAATCCATGTAATATAAATCTATCTAATAAAACAGCAGTAATCATACATATTATTACAAGTAAACTAGGTAAAAATAATTGCAATAAAGCACTTATCATACATATAAAAACACTCGCAAATAATTGAATGCAAAATAATAATGGATAATTTACATCAACACTAGTTACAGCCATCATAGTTGATATCAAAAACAACTGTAAAATCATACTCCCAGCAAAAAAGTAAACAAAAACGAATAATTTTAAATAATATATAGAAACTAATTTCAATGCATTATTCACTCTGTAAACAACATAAATACTAAAAAAGTTCGACATAGAATATACAGAAAAAACAATTGTTAAAGGAATAAATATAGTCGACAAATTATACAACGACATAACCTTATACAAAGCTTCCAATTCGTTCATTTGCTCTTTTATAATTCCGGTTTCAAAATAATTGAACAAACAACCAATGATACTGACATTAAGTAAAAAGAGAATACTTAACCAAACATATTTCATCCTTATAGTTTCTTTCATAACATTATAAAAGAACATGCTTCCTACTCCCCCGTAAATAAAGAACTACAGAACAAAACCAAATACATAACAGTACACTAAGAAAAATTTGTAATTCAAAAAAGCCAAAATCTTTAATTAAATAATCTTTAGGATTGAGAATCCCTTTTCCAATACCAAGCCAAAAAATATGTAAAATAAATGGAACTAAATAAATAAAATAAACTCGTTTTATAAAAAACGAAACTGATAAAGCTAAACTCGAAAAAACCGCACCGTATAAACCATTTAAAAATACATACATTAGAAAATATAAAGTAGGGTACTTATAATAAACTATATGAAATTGAGCTGTTGGCGAAACAGTAGAAGCCATATAATTTAATATTGGATGCGGAGCAACTGTTGGATAAGTCATCACATATAAATAAAAATTAAATAGTAAAGGGACACTTATAATAAAAAAAGATACAATAAAATTAATAAAATAAAGCAGCTTAAAATAATAACATGTTCCCATCTTAGAAATAACAGGATAAATAAATCCATAATTTTTATCAATTCTATAAATCCCTGCTACAGCCATTGCGGAAAGCATAGGAAATATAAGTAAATAAAACTCACTATAAAACGATAATCTATTAAAATATAAAATATTAGATAAATATGGGGATACCTTTATAATCCCAGCATCGTTAAATCCTTTAGTTGTCACAAACATAGCAATATATTGAGCAATAACAATTACTAACATAATAAATAAAGACAACCAAAACATCCTACCTTTTAAAATCCTTCCTAAAAAGTAACTCATCTATAGCTCCTCCATAAACCATTAAATTTAAATCTTTTTTAATATGAACAATTGATCCGCAACACCATAACATTTCTTTTCTTTATTTAACCAAATGTAACGAAAAGAAACATTTGCTCTCTCTCCTTCAAATTTAGGAAACTCAACTTCATACTGATAAACATCATTTGTGCCTTTTCTTTTTACACTCTTAACTTCTTGTTTCCACTGAATTACTTCTCCATCAGTTTGTTCAATCCGTCCCAAGAGATACGTTGGTTTTTTCTTATTCGTAACACCCGTCAAAAAAACATAATAATTTTCTGGTATAACTCCTAATTTCAATTTTTTATTTGAAAGCTTATCCTCTATTAAACTATCATTTTTTTCTATTTGTCCTTGAAAGAAATCATCACCATTTTCACTTTCCAAAAACACTTGTTCAAAAATAGTATTTTTGTTAATTCCTTTTAATTCAATACTTTTCAAATTATCTTTTTCCGTTAAAGTATCTTCAATATGTACAATAGGTTCATCTACTTTCTTTTGACAAGAAACTAAGAAACTAATACTCAATATAAAAAAACAAACTAAAATATTTTTTGAAATAAACCTCATTACAGCTCCTCCTATTTTAAAAATGAAATAACAGGAAAAGTCGTATAATCCGGATTTGAAACTATACGACTTTTTCTAGCACTATAAAATAAATAATTTCAATTTATAATTTCTAAATCAATATTCAATGTAAGGTCCACTAGGTCTTACACTATCAGGACTCCAAGCAGTAGGATAAGCATTATTTTCTCTAGAATAACCACCAAATCTCACAGGCACATTTTTCCCATGGTTTTCATATGCATAATTTTGAAAAAGATATGTTCTACCTGGTATCACTGTTCCTTCATGCTTACCTGAAACATTTACCCATTTTCTATCTTCTGCATTTTTATTTTTATCTGCTTCTGTCCAAACATTGAAAGAACCTCCGCCCTTCTCACTGCTCTTCACACGCATATACATAGAGGTAGGCGTCTCTTTAGGACGTGCATTAGTATAATCATATGGACTCCAAAGTCTAAAGGTAAAATTCACATGGTCATCCCTTGTACTAGCCTTAGCCGGTTCGGTTAAAGCGAAAGTACTAGCTAAAATACCTAACGATAAAACAGATCCAAACATAAAACGACTTTTTTTCTTAATGCTCACTAAAAGCACCTCCGATAATTTGTAGCATTATATTGATTGTATTTTTCCACTGAATGAATAAAATCAATATAATACAATATTATGGTAACAACACCTCAACACACCTTCAATGGATTTCAGAATATTTAATATTACTTTTACACTTGCGAACATTTCGTTAAATTTTTAAAAACAATACTATATCCCTAGCAAAGAATTACTTGTAAAGGTAGCTACATTCCTATGCTTGTTCCAAATAATAAAGAGTAACTCACCTCTCTAAGTTTCGAATTTTCTCCTGCTGTTTTGAGGAAATACCGCCTAAAAATCACTTCTTAATGAAATCGGCTACTTATAAAACTTTTTTAACCTTGCTGCGAAAAATACAAAAAAAGCGCAGCCATTTCGGCTGCGCTTTCGAATTATTATTTAGTTTCGATTAAACCGTATTTCCCATCTTTACGGCCATATACAACATTAGTTTCGTTTGTATCAGCATTTGTGAAGACGAAGAAATTATGTCCTAGCATATCCATTTGTAGGATTGCCTCTTCAACGTCCATCGGTTTTAAATCGAATCGTTTTGTACGTACAAGTTCTAATTCATCTTCTTCTACCTCATCCAAAACAGCTACTGCTTCTGGAAGGATAAAGTTCGTTTTCATAGAACCTTTCTCACGTAACTTACGATTGACTTTTGTTTTATGTTTACGAATTTGTCGCTCAATTTTATCAACTACTAAATCGATAGCAGCGTACATATCGCTATTAGTTTCTTCTGCACGAAGTAATAAATCAGTAAATGGTATTGTTACTTCGACACGTTGCTTGTCAGAGTATACTTTTAAATTAACTTTAATCTCTGGGAATGTATCAAAATAACGCTCTAACTTACTTAGTTTTTTCTCTACATATTCCTTTAATGCTGGAGTTACTTCAATATTTTCACCACGAATGTTGAATTTCATAGATGAATTCCTCCTTTCAAGCCTATGTATTATAATTTCGACATTGGCTTAAAAACTCCTTCTAACTTTTTTAAAAAAATTAGTGGAATTGCGATTTTTTTATCGTTTTTTGTTGAAATGAAAAGATGCATCGTTTCTATCTTTATTTTATCCTATTAACATCGTGAATAACGAATATTTCTGTGGACAATTCGTTACAGAAAAGAAACAACTTTTTGACAACTTATCCTACAACAAAAACCCCTTGCGAAAAACAAGAGGTTCTACTATATATAACGTTGCCACAAATGCAGCTTTCTCTTCCAAAAACAATATACCCTACAGTTTCACAACATTAGCTGCTTGTGGTCCACGTGCTCCATCTACAATGTCAAACTCTACTTGTTGCCCTTCTTCTAATGACTTATATCCATCTTGTTGAATAGCAGAAAAATGGACAAATACATCGTCACCATCTTCACGCTCAATAAACCCAAATCCCTTTTCTGCATTGAACCATTTCACTCTTCCTTGCATGTTCATTCCATTCCCTTCACTCTAAAAATCAGGGCATTCGCCCCATATTTTGACTATAACGAATGACAACATATGAAGTCAAAGAAGACTTATCGCCTTTTTATTATCCCTTTCGACACTTCCATATTAACTTCTACAAAGTGTCAAACTAGATACTTCCCTTGCCCCTCTTTCATATAACAAACTTCCGATTTGCCTAACTGTAATCCCTGTCGTATACACGTCATCAACGAGTAAAATATGTTGCCCAGAAAACATCTCTTCTCCCTGAAAATAAAAAGGATTGCTTCCTGACACCCTTTCTTTACGTGTCTTCTTACTTTGCTTTTCTGTTTCCCTTCTTCTTAATGATGGATAAGAAATTTTGACAGGCAAACAAGTTGCTAATAACTCAGCTTGATTAAAACCACGTTCAATTTCCCTTTCCTTACTAAGCGGAACAGCGATAACGGTTGAAACATTGGCAAAATACTTTTGAAATAAACTTCGAAAAGGACGATAAAAAATGTGCACTAACTCTGCATCCCCCCGAAACTTAAACTGTGCTACTATTTCTTTCATCTCATCATCATACATATATAACGAACGGTTTTTAAAAGAACGATACTTCTCCTCTTTCGTCCACCTTATACAATCTATACAAATACCGTCTTCTTGAAATGAGGCAGGAACAAATTCTAAAGGTCGCCCGCACTCCATGCAAATTTCTCCTATAATATAGGAAAGTTTCTGCTCACATCTATCACATATATATTTTCTATGACACTTTACAAAAAAAGTGTACCAACTAATCTTTTCTACAAAACACTCATCACAAAGTAAACAATGCATTAATCGATCAATCCTTGTTCTTTCGCATTTTTATTCATACCTTGAATATGTTTTTTCGCGCGCACCATCGCCTCTGTCTTGCCATAGTGAAAATAAATGACCTCTCCATACGGTGCTTCAAAGCTCCGCCCTGCTCGGCCCGCAATTTGTACGAGCGCACTTTCTGAAAATATTTCTTCTTCCGCCCCTAAAACTGCGACTTGCAAATTTTTCACCGTTACGCCTCGCTCTAAAATTGTCGTTGTAACTAATAATGGGATTTCTCCCTTTCTGAAAGCCGCTACTTTTTCTTTTCTCTCCGGATCTTCTGCATGTACACCTTCAATTCGATTGTTTAATGGTTTTAACAACAAGCTTATTTCTTCTATATATCGCACATGGGGGACGAATAAAAAAATAGGGAATTTTTTATTTAAGTATGTTTGTAACCACTGTAGTAAAACTCGAGGAATTCTTTTATGAATGAGGTTTTTTTTCCAATTCCCGCACCAACAAAATAAAGGAACTGGCAAAGGATGACGATGATATCGTCCAGAAACAATAACACCTTTTTGTTTACCTTGTTTAAGTTTTCGCTTCCATGTTTCATCTGGAGTCGCAGTTAAATAAATACGCGCCGCTTTTTCTTTCATCGCTTGTTTTACCGCGTACTGTAACATTTGATCTGCACAATATGGAAAAGCATCTATCTCATCTACAACCATGACATGAAACGCCCTATAATAACGTAATAATTGATGCGTAGTCGCAACGACTAGTACTGCATCTTTTTCTTTATCCACACTCCCTCCATATAAAGCCGCTACCTGTATATATGGAAATACTTCTTGCAATCTCGGTGCTAATTCCAGAACAACATCCGTTCTCGGCGTTGCGATACAAACTCTTTCTCCTTTTTGAAGCGCTTCGTTAATTCCGTAAAACAACATCTCTGTTTTCCCAGCCCCGCATACAGCCCAAATAAAAAATGATTCTTTTTGCTTAATAGCCTCTATAACTCCTTGCGCCGCCAAATTCTGGCCAGTAGACAACGTCCCGTTCCACTGTAACAAATTTGAATTCTTTTCTCTCTTTCTTTCAGCAATCCCGCGAACAAGTACAGCACATTCACTTACTCTCCCCATCGTTATACACTTCCGGCAATATGTGCACACTTTACTGCACCTTTTACATAAAAACGATGCAAATAGCCGCCGATCTACATTTCCACAGCGTTGGCACATATATTTAGAATTCTTCTTTTTTACAACTTGTACACATACGATCTCTCCCTTCTTTTTCAAATCGTTTAATTCCCTCTGTAAATCTGAAGAAAGTTCTTCTAATAGCAACTGTTTCCCCGATAGCATCAACAATCACCTCCAGCACTACTATAAACCTTTCTCATCATCTCGTAAAAACTTAAAAAAGCCGATAACCTACTTATAAAATAGTAAGCTATCGACTTTATACACGTTTTTTATTCTTTTATAAATCCTAGAATCGACCGTATCCTAAGAAATGTTTTCTTTATCATGCATGCATATCTTCAATATAATGTGTAGCATTTCTAATATAATTATTTTATACCTAACAGTTACAAGGTGTATTTCCATGTTTTGAATCTTTGATTTTTCCAGCTTATTTTCCTTACACTTTCCATTTCAAAACAAAAAGAAAAAAATTGCTACATACTACTCTTAATCTATAAAAGTCATATTTTATTCAAAGATCACCTATTTTTTCAAAAGCATACCTTGAATTGCCTTATATGCTGGTTTCGGATTGTAATTTTCATCGAAAATAAGCGGTTTATCATCTTTTCCTGTATATTCAGGAACCCAAGTATATTTATCTGTAAAACCCCACATTACAAACGTACTGCAATTTTCATTTGAAAGACAGACATTCAAGGTATCCTTATACATATCTGCTTGTTTTTCTAAGGTTTTCTCTAATGATCCAGTACTATTTTGAACTTGAACATCCATTTCAGTTATTTCCACTTTTAAACCGACTTTAGCTAATCGTCTTATATTATTAGAAATCTCTTCATACTTAATTGGCTTATCAATACTCTTATGCATTTGGAATCCTATACCATGTATTGGCACATTACGCTGCTTAAAGTCTTTAAAAACATTATATATAGCATCAGATTTCTTATTCAACTCATCATTTCTATCATCATTGTAAAATAATAGAGCAGATGGATCTGCTTCATGTGCCCATCGATATGATAACTCGATATATTCTGGTCCTATTTTCCTTAGTAAAAAGTTATCTCGCAGTGTTCCATCATCATTAAATGCTTCATTTACAACATCCCATGCATACACTTTCCCTTTATATTGACCAACCACCGTTTGAATATGTTTTTTTAAGATTCCTTTGAGTTGCTCCCTTGAAAAATCTCCTTTTGTTACCCAATCAGGGAGAGTGTTACCCCACACTAAAGTGTGCCCTCTTACCTTTTGGTTATTTTCTAGAGCGAAATCTATTAGACGATTAGATTTTGAAAAATCGTATCTATCTATTTCAGGGTGTATACTTTTGAATTTTAACTCATTTTCTAAAGTAACTACATTAAATTCTCTTTTTACAACTTTTTTATATTCTTCATCTTCCATAAAGGCAGAAGTATTAATCGCCGTTCCAATTAACACTGAATGATCGGACGCATATTTACGAAGAGGTGTTTCATCCTTTACCTTGTTACATCCGACTATGCTAAAAACTAAAAATAATAAAACTATTAATGTAAAATTACTTTTCAATCCCAAATTAAATTTTTTTACGAATTTCATATTTCTCCCTTCTTGTTTCCATACTACGTTTTAATTGTAAATTCCAAAAAAATATATCAGAAAATAAAAAAGAGTAGATTAGAACCACTCTTTTCGTTCTGAAAATCCATATTTTATTAAAAATAATTTTTTCTATATTTAATGGTTTAAATTACATAACCTGTTCCATCTTTTAGTTTTTCAATCATCTCTTCTTTCTTTTCTTCAGATATATTACCTCTTTCGGTCCAACTTTCATCAAACAACATTCTACTTTTCATTTTATCTTTTTCTTTTTTTAAATAATCGTCAGTACTTCCTATAACACGAGCTGGATTTCCAACAGCTAATGAATTATCAGGTATATCATTAGTCACTATACTTCCAGCCCCAATTACTACATTATTTCCTATTTTCACATTCGGAAGAACGGTTGTTTTCGCGCCAATAAATACATTATTCCCTATTCTTACAAGACTTATTTTGTGTAATTCAAATGTGTTTTTGTACTAGCATCATGCACCAATATATGTACTCTAGGAGCAAATGTAACATTATCTCCAATGGTAATTAGCCAACAATGAGAATAGTCTATAATACAATGATCCAACCTTTTAAAATTTTCCCCCACCCTTAACCCTTTACTAATTAAAAATTCAGTAGGGACTTCCCTCCTTAACTTCGATTTCATAAATAATTTTATCTTAGAAAACATAACCCCTATTACTCCCCCATATATAAATCGTATAGTAACATATTATTACAGAAAGAAACAGAACATCTTGTTCACTTAATTTTTCTCAGAAACAACTACTATTATAAATATCACCGTTTAAAAAATAATTCGATACTAAGGTAGAGTCTTTCAGAGTTAGAAACTTTATATAATAATATATAGATTAAGTCTTAGAACTAACACTACTAGTTTTAAAGGAGAAATTATGAAACTTAGGAACTCATACGACATTGCTACATCTATTTATTTTTTTCTTCATTAGGAATTAATGTTAGAAACGATATATTTTCGATTGAATTTTATGTTTTAATAGGAATAACACTGTCCATACACACATTCTAAACAACATGTATAGTTAAGTATTTATAAAAATTTAACACTTCTTTTGGATCACCCTTTAGTAAAAATCATTTGACAGTATTCAAGCTACCTTCTATTCCGCCATCCCCGTTAGCTCCAAAATTCTCAGATGTCACAATTGAAATTCCAATTGATTCCCCTGCCAATCAGGTGGTATTTTTTACGATTTTAGACAAGATCCAAACTGCATGTCCCAGTATGTTTTCTCCACAATTTAGCACTACTATAAACCTTTCTCATCATCTCGTAAAAACTTAAAAAAGCCGATAACCTACTTATAAAATAGTAAGCTATCGACTTTATACACGTTTTTTATTCTTTTATAAATCCTAGAATCGACCGTATCCTAAGAAATGTTTTTTGTTATACGAACTGTTAATATCACCGTACGCAATTCCTTTATCGCTAGCATGGATCATTTGGCCATTACCAACGTAAATACCGATGTGAGATGGACCTGCTTTATAAGTACCTTGGAAGAATACTAAGTCTCCTGGTTGTGGGCTATCTACTTTAGAAACTGAGTTCCAGTAACCCCTAACGTCTTGACGACCTACACCAAAGATGTAAGAAATGAATCCACTACAGTCAAAACCACCATTTGATGGAGATGCACTTCCCCAAACATATGGTAAACCTAAGTAGCTTTGCGCTTTACCAATTACGCCACCCACATTTGGAGCTGGTTTTTTCTCTTCTTGTTTAGGTGCTTCTTTTTTAGGCTCTTCTTTCTTAGGCTCTTCCTTTTTAGGTTCTTCTTTTTTAGGCTCTTCTTTTTGAGCTTGTCCACCATTGTTTGCTGGTGCAGCTTGCTCTGCAGGTGCTTGTGCTGGTTGAGCTTGCGCAGCTTTAGCAGCTTGCTCTGCTTGTTTTTGAGCAGCAGCTTCTTGTGCAGCTTTTGCTTGTGCTTCTTCTTCGGCAATGCGTTGTAATTGTAATGCTTGTTTCTCAAGCTCTTTCAATTGACCTTCCGTACTTGTCATTGAAGTTACAACTGTATCCATTTTACCGCTTAAATCGTTTACCGCTGTTGCTTTTTTCTCTTTTTCAGCGTCAAGTTCTTTCTTAGCAGTTTCAATTTGAGCTTGTGCTTCTTTTAATTCTTTTTGTTTTTCTTTTACCGTTGCAACATCTTTTTTCACACTAGCTTGGTCTTCTTGTTGTGTTTTCATGATATCTTCATCAGACTCAAGAATTTTAGAAACAGAAGTTAAACGATCAACTAAATCTGCAACGTTTTTAGAGTTTACAAGAACTTCTGTTACAACGTTCGTATTTGGTTGTTCTTGAAGTGCAACTAAACGCTTTCTTAATAACTCTTCACGTTTTGCAATCTTTGTTTGTAATTCTGCAATATCTTTATTTTTCTTTTCAATTAATTGCTCAGTATCAGCAACTTTTTTCATTGTTTCATCAAGCTTTGCAGCATTCTCTTGAACAGATTTATCTAAACCTTGAATTGTTTTGTTTAAGTCATTCATTTGTTTTTGTAATTCATCACGTTCTTGTTGTTGTTTATGTAAAGTGTCATTTTGCGTGTTAATTTGTGATTTCACATCAGAAATTTTATCTTCTGCAAATACATTTGGTGTTAGCCCAGAAAACATTAATCCTGCAACTAATGCACAAGATGCCATTTTTAGCTTTTTCATTTTATTTTTTACACCGCTTTCTTTTTTCTTTTTCCGTATATAACCTATAAAATTTATACCATAATTCGGGATTTTTTTTGCTAATGTTACGTTTTTGTAAAACAAATGTAATATTATATGTAGCTCTAGCGCAAAATGCGTATATTTTTGTATGTATGTGTAGAAATTTATATACTTTTCTCACTTCTATAAACAAAGAAAAAACGTAAGGAATTCCTTACGTTTTATTAAATATACGAATACAGATGAAATGCTACTTCATCCATTTCTCAGCCCAATTTTGGACCTCATCCATAACACTTTCTAACGCTTTTCCCTTGTCAGTTAAGCCATACTCGATTCGAACTGGTACTTCTGGATAGACATTACGAACTACAATGCCCTCGCTTTCCAATTCCTTCAAACGCTCTGACAACATACGATCGCTCATATTTGGGATAATATCTGCGATTTCTCTAAAACGTTTCGACTCTTCAAGCAAAGATTTAATAATTAAGCCAGTCCACTTCTTACTAAGCAGAGTAAAAGCTGACTCAAACTTTGGACATAAACAAGAATTATGCTCCATATGTTTCACCTCTCTTCTATTATAATATAGTTTCTTGTAAAAAGTAAGTTATAAAACTTTCCTCATTATTTTATTTTACGTACATTTTACCATTTCCAAATATTAACTTGTCAACTAAACGTAACATACCCGTAAAAAAACCCTCTTAAAAAGAGAGCTTTTATATCTTTATTACTTCGTATACCATCCAAGACCTAATGCACCTTCACCTAAGTGCGTACCAATTACAGCTCCAAAATAACCTGTACGAATTGTGACGTGAGGATATTTTGCTTCTAATTCTTTCTTCCATTCATTCGCTTCTTCTTCACGTTGCGCATGAATGATAACTGCTTCCATAGGTACACCTTTACTTGCTTGCTCATCAAAAATTTCAATGATACGTTTTAATGCTTTTTTACGTGTACGAATCTTTTCAAACGGAATAATGATTTTATCTCTAAAATATAAAACTGGCTTCACTTGTAACAGACTGCCGATGAAAGCTTGCGCGCTATTCAATCGACCACCACGCTGTAAATGATGTAAATCATCAACTACAAAATAGGCGTCCATCGTTTTCTTCATTTCATCAAAACGAGCGATAATCTCTTTCGGGTTCTTTCCTTCACTTGCTAACTTTGCACCTTCACGCACATAAAATCCTTGTACTTCACAACTAATTTCAGAGTCATACGTGTATACATCAATACCCTCTACCATCTGTCCAGCTGTCGTTGATGTTTGATATGTACCACTAATTCCACTTGATAGGTGAATACTAATAACTGCATCATAATCTTTAGCTAGTTCTTCATATAGCTCAACAAACTTTCCGATTGCTGGTTGAGAAGTTTTTGGAAGTTCCTCTTGTTCACGTACTTTCACATAAAAATCATCTGCTGAAATTTCAGCTTCTTCTTGATAAGATTCTGTTCCAAACACAACGTTTAATGGAATCATATATATATTGAGTTCATCACGAATTTGCTTCGGTATATATGCCGTACTATCAGTAACAATAGCTATTTTCATTTTCGTACCTGCCTTATAAAAAGTTTTATTTCCTAATTTTACACGAAAACTACAAATGGTGCATCCATACATGAAAATGCCGGTTGAAATTATACCTACCATCTCGACAAATTACAACAAAAAGATAAAATACTCACCAAAAACTTCAGCATATTTAGAAAAAATGTTTGAATATAAAAAGGCTCGCTTTTAAAATGGAAAGTACTAGTCATTTTGATAGATAGGGGCGTACACAAGTGCTATTACAATATTTTACAATCAAAGACTACGGCGAACACGAAATCGTCATTCAAAAATCAAGATTTATTTGTTATATTAGCCGAGCAACGACTGAGGAAGAGGCTCAAGAATTTATACAAAAAATAAAAAAACAACATTGGAATGCAACACATAATTGTTCCGCTTATTTAATTGGCGAACAAGATCATATTCAAAAAGCAAATGATGACGGCGAGCCTAGCGGTACAGCTGGCGTACCAATGCTAGAGGTACTTAAAAAACGTGGACTAAAAGATACCGTTGTTGTCGTAACACGCTATTTTGGTGGCATTAAACTTGGCGCAGGTGGATTAATTCGTGCATATGGAAAGTGTACAAGCGAAGGCATTAATCATGTCGGTGTTGTCCAGCGAAAACTAATGCGTGTGATGCAAACCGAGATTGATTACACATTACTTGGCAAAGTGGAAAATGAATTACGCAATTCAAAATATGCCATTAAAGATATACATTATCTAGAAAATGTCACATTTGATACGTATGTAGAAGAAGACGGCAAACAAGCATTTACAGATTGGATGATTGAATTAACAAACGGGAAATGTACAATTACAGAAGGAAATATGTTGTACTTAGAACAAGATGTTATCTAAGCATAACCCATTTATCACCTTCAAAGATTAATGTAGTGAATTACTTCCCTACAAATGAACTAACGAACTAACGAACTAAGGAGATTATATATGGAAGAACGTTATTATCATCTCCAAAATAGCAGAATAAAAAAGAAGCGAAGAAGGAAACTTTTCTTCTTCCTTATTTTCGCATTTTTATTTGGCAGCATAGGAGTTTATGTGTTAAATTCTTACTCTTCTCTTATGGGGATGTATAGTGGTTTTACTCGTGAAAAATCAGATTTAAGAAACAAAGATGTAGAAATTACAAAGGAACCTTTTACAATTCTCATTATGGGTATAGAAGATTATGCGACAGATGGTCAAAATGGTCGTACAGACTCATTAATGTTCGCAACAGTCAATCCAAAAACGCAAAAGATTTCACTTATGAGTATTCCTCGTGATTCTCGAGTTAAAATTGTTGGCAAAAATAAGGAAGACAAAATTAACGCTGCCCATGCTTACGGCGGAGAAGAAATGGCAATCAAAACTGTCGAAGGCTTTCTAAAAGTTCCTGTAGACCATTATCTGAAAATTGATTTCCAAGGCTTTAAAGGTATCGTTGATGCTGTTGGCGGCGTTACCGTTGACGTACCCTTCGATTTCTGGGAGCGCTCTGACGTGGATTACTACAAAAAAATTCAATTTAAGCAAGGACAGCAAAACTTAAACGGTGAAGAAGCACTTGCTTATGTCCGTATGCGAAAGCAAGATCCAAATGGCGATTATGGTCGAGCTGCTAGACAAAGACAATTACTGGCCGCTGTTGCCCAAAAGCTAAACTCCACCTCTACTGTATTTAAAATTAAAGATTTAACAGCTGTCGTTGGAAAATATATAAAAACCGACATTCCTATTTCAGACGGACTTGCTCTTTACAATAAACTTTCTGGATTTGATCCTTCTACAATGCAAACGTTAAAGCTTGAAGGCGAAGACAAAAAGATAGGCGGTATTTATTACTTCCTTCCAGATCCAATCAGTGTAGAAACGGTGCGTAACGAAATTGAAAAAGAATTAGGAGAAAAAGCAAAAAACCCAACTACAAAAAACAACTCAAATCCTGATTCAAATTCAAATTCAAATTCAAATTCAAATTCAAATTCAAATTCAAATTCAAATTCAAGTTCTAATTCTAACGAACAAACAAAAAAAGAAACAAAACAAAATAAAACACCAACTGATCCGCCACCTTCTACAAATGCTCATGCAGAGTGGATTATGCGTAATCAGCCGTAACAAAAAGGCCCAATCTATGCGATTGGGCCCTTTTTATTTACTTATTAAAGTGTTGTAAAATTGCTTCTACAATGCGCTCTGATGCACGACCATCACCGTAAGGGTTAGATGCTTTCGCCATCTTATCATGAGCTTCTTTATCTGATAACAACTCATCAGCAAGGCCGAAGATTGTCTCTTCGTCTGTTCCTGCTAATTTCAGCGTACCTGCTTCAATACCTTCAGGGCGCTCTGTTGTATCACGAAGAACAAGAACTGGTACACCAAGTGATGGAGCTTCTTCTTGTACACCACCAGAATCCGTTAACATTAAGTATGAACGAGCTGCAACATTGTGGAAATCAATTACATCTAGCGGCTCAATTAAATGAATACGGTTATGTTCACCTAAAATTTCATTTGCTATTTCACGAACAACAGGGTTCATATGAACAGGGTACACAACTTGTACATCTTCATGTTTGTCAACAAGACGCTTAATTGCACGGAACATATTACGCATCGGTTCACCTAAGTTTTCACGGCGGTGAGCTGTCATAAGTACAAGACGATCATTTCCAAGTTTCTCTAGTACAGGATGACTATATGTTTCTTTTACAGTCGTTTGTAGCGCGTCAATCGCTGTGTTTCCTGTGATGAAAATACGTGACTCATCTTTATTTTCCTTCTGTAAGTTCGTTGCTGATTTTGCTGTCGGTGAGAAATGAAGATCCGCCATTACACCTGTTAATTGACGATTCATCTCTTCTGGGTATGGAGAATACTTATCCCATGTACGAAGGCCCGCCTCAACATGCCCTACTGGAATTTGATTATAAAAAGCAGCTAAACTTGCAATAAATGTTGTTGTTGTATCACCATGTACAAGTACAATATCCGGCTTCGCTTCTTTCATTACTTTATCCAAACCTTCTAAACCACGCGTTGTAACATCAATTAAAGTTTGGCGGTCTTTCATAATATTTAAATCGAAATCTGGCGTAATTCCAAAGATACTTAATACTTGATCTAACATTTGGCGATGTTGTGCTGTTACAGTCACAATCGATTCAATTTTTTCTGGGTGTTTTTGCAACTCTAATACAAGAGGTGCCATTTTAATTGCTTCTGGACGTGTCCCGAAAATTGTCATTACTTTTAAACGTTCAGTCATGTGATTGCCTCTTTTCTTTCACTAATTACAGCTTCTATTATGACATATAAAAATATGCATGAGTACATCCCTTTTTAACGCATAACAGAAACTTTTCTATTACAAATACTTTTTCTTCCCACCGAGTAATAATCTATCTTTTGTTTCTTAACATCTTCATCAGTATAACAATTTCTCCCATCAAATAAAATAGGCTCCCTCATAAGTTGTACGTACTTTTCTAACGGATAAGTTTGAATATCTCCCCATTCTGTTACGATAAAAACCGCACTCGCATCTCTAATCGATTCATCTATACATCTACTATATTGTATAGCATCTCCAAATATATTCTTTACATATTGAATTGCTTTTGGGTCATAAAGAACAATATCTGCACCTATATTAATTAATGCTTCTATTATAATAAGAGATGATGCCTCTCTAATATCATCCGTATTCGGTTTAAAGGATGCGCCAAGAACTGCAATTCGCTTTTTATTCATGTTCATAACTTTTTTCGCTTTTTCAATCAATAGCAGCTGTTGCTTATTATTTACTTCAATAACTGCTTTTAACAAACGAAAATCATGAGCAACATTTCCCGCAATTTGCACCAGCGCTTTCGTATCTTTCGGAAAACACGATCCTCCGTAGCCAATGCCCGCATTTAAAAAAGATGCACCGATTCTCTTATCCATTCCCATCCCTTTGGCAACATCCAATACATTCGCACCTACCTTCTCACATATATTTGAAATTTCATTAATGAAACTAATCTTTGTAGCTAAAAAGGCATTCGACGCGTATTTAATCATCTCTGCACTTTTAATATCTGTAACATACGTTTCTAAACATAATTCACTATACAAACTCTCTACTCTTCTTGCTACTTCTTCACTATCCGCTCCAATTACAATACGATCTCCATGAAAGAAATCATAAATACCTGAACCTTCACGCAAAAACTCTGGATTCGATACGATATGTACTGTATGCCTCCCTTTTAACTTCTCCTCAATCCATCCCTTCATTACATCATTTGTACCTACTGGAACTGTACTTTTCGTAACAACAATAATATCGTTCGTCGCATATAATCCAATATCGTTGCAAGCACTCTGAATATACGTTAAATCTGCCGTCCCATCTAATAAAGGTGGTGTTCCAACTGCAATAAATATAAACTCTACATCATCAAATGCCTCTTCTTTATTTGATGTAAAAGTTAAAGCATTATTCTCATATGCATAATTTATTAATTCATGTAATCTGGCCTCATAAATAGGTAAATCCCCTTGTTTTATCCGTTCAATTTTTTCATCATCTATATCAAAACATGTAACTGAATGCCCTAATTTTGCCAATCCTACTCCTGTAATCAATCCAACATATCCAGTACCTACTATCGTAATTTTCATTTCCTTTTCGCACAGGAATTTACAATAGAAAAGATATGAAATATAGAACTCTCCCTGCGCTTCCCCCTCTCATATTAAAAATGAGAAAACCCTTTTCCTTCTTCATTATATGAATTACTTCCCTTACTTTTTTTTAAGTTTTTGTAAAATTAAATGCACTATAAAGTAAAACTTAATCAGTGAGAATCAGACTGCCAGGTCACGCGTGATAAATTCCCACATTTTAACACGAAACTTACTCATTTCTACGTGCAACACTTATAATACTGAAATAAAAGTATTCACTATTGAAGAAAAAGAGGAAATGTTACATTCCAAAGCCCAGTACGATTAACCTTCTTATATGATTCAACATTCTATATACAATTGTCATATATTCTATCCGCTTCCATTAACCGTAAAAAGAAAAAAAGATTGAATTCTAATCTTTTTGTGATACCATATGTTATGAGCCTGTAAATAAACATCATAATTTTCAGATAAATATATTTTCAAAAAAAAATTACGTTAGACTATAAAGGGTGGGGTATTAATGGACTCACAAGTGATTTATGCCATTTTGGCATCATTCATCACTGTACTCGTCGTTACTCCTTTAGTTATTAAATTAGCTTTTAAAATAGGAGCGACAGATAAGCCAAACGCACGTAAAGTGCACCAAAAGATTATGCCACGTCTTGGCGGGTTGGCAATATTTATTGGTGTAGCTGTAGGATTTGTTGTCGGCGGCTTATATGAACAAAGAATGTTATCGATAACGCTAGGTGCGATTATCATTGTAATCATCGGAATTTTAGATGATATGTACGAGTTATCTGCGAGAGTAAAATTCGGTGGACAACTGTTAGTTGCCATTATGATTGTAAAAAGTGGATTATTAGTGCAAGTATTATATATCCCATTCCTTGGGGATACTGAACTTGGATGGCTTGCTTATCCAATTACAGTATTTTGGCTTGTAGGTATTACGAATGCAATCAACTTAATTGACGGCTTAGATGGATTATCTGCTGGGATTTCATCTATCGTACTTGCAACGCTAGCATATATGGCCTTCACTAGCCCATGGGGTACTGGAACAGCTATTATCTTGCCACTTGCATTAATTATATTAGCAAGTACAATTGGATTTTTATTCTACAACTTCCATCCAGCAAAAATTTTCATGGGAGATACAGGAGCACTATTTTTAGGATACTGTATTTCTGTTATATCGTTACTTGGATTATACAAAAGTGTAACGTTATTCAGTTTTATCGTTCCAATTATCATTTTAGGTGTACCTATATTTGATACGATATTTGCAATCATCCGTCGTATCGTAAATAAAAAACCTATTTCAGCACCAGATAAATCGCATTTACATCACCGCTTACTTGCAATGGGATTCTCTCATCGCAAAACGGTACTAATTATATACGCATTCGGTATTTTCTTTAGTGTAAATGCCATTATTTTCACTAGTGCAACGTTATGGTTATCCATTATTCTTCTTTTCGCTTTGATTTTCTTCACAGAAATCATCGCTGAAATAATCGGGCTTGTACATGAACGCTACAAACCAATCATTTCCTTTTATAAAAAAGTGAAAAAACGCGAAGACTAATTGTAGTATAGCCTTTTCAATTATGAAATATTCAAATAGCATCCTCTTTCTTATAAGAGGATGCTATTTTTTATTCTCATTTTATATTTCCAAAATATAGATTGTTTGAGAGTTCCTCTATTGGAGAAAGATATACATAATAAGAAAAGTATCAAGTTTTCTTTTTTACATCTTGATTGTCAAACTGAGGGTGAATGTTATGATCAAGCGAGTATTTCAATGTATTATTTTATTTTTAACGATTACTATGTACGTATCATCTAATACTGAAGCAACAACTGTTATTCCTGCTGAATATCATCCAAATACTGAAACAACTTCTCCTACACAAAAAATTGCGTACTTAACATTTGATGACGGGCCAAACAAATATACTACACAGATTTTAAACATCTTAAAAGAAAAGAACGGAAAAGCAACTTTCTTTGTTATTGGCGGAAAAGTGCCACATTACACAAAAACGATGCAACGATTAATTAAAGAAGGTCATTATATCGGGCTCCACAGCATGTCACATGATGTAAAACGCCTTTACACTGGTGACCCTTCCACTTTAATTGCAGAAATGGAGCAAACACAAAGCATTGTCCAGCAAGTTACGAAATTAAATACACATCTCGTTCGCGTTCCATATGGTAGTATGCCTTACTTAAAAAAGAATTACCGTGACGCACTTGTATCGGCCCAGTATAAAATGTGGGATTGGACGATCGATACATACGACTGGAAAAGCTATGACAATCCTTCTGCCATACTCGAAAGAGTACGTAATCAAAGTGATGAACAAATCGAAGTCATTTTAATGCATGATTCGAGTGTAACCGTACAAATACTGCCAAAAGTAATTGATTATTTACAGTCACAAGGATACAAACTTCTTCCCTATAATCCTTCTTCTCATCTCAAGGTGAATTTTTGGAAAGACACAAGATTGTAACAGCTTTAGTGCCTATGTGCTAAAGCTGTTTTATTTTTCTCTTCCCACCCTTCCCATTTTTGTGTAAAATTTTAAATAGTGATGAAGTTTCGAGGTGAATAGAAATGAAACGAATAGATCTCATTTTTAACGCAATACAAAAAGGCAATTATACAGAAGGTGTTACCGCATCAGAACTCGCTACATTTCTGCAACTAGATCGCGCCAATGTAAGTAGCGATTTAAACAAACTTGTAAAAGATAAACGTTTATTAAAAACAAATACGCGACCTGTTCGTTTTTACATAGAAACGAACACTTCGTTGGAAACGCATTCAAAAGACATAACTTCATTAGATACATTTGCAATTGAAAATACGAGCCTTAAAATTGCAATTGAAAAAGCGAAAGCTTCTATTCTCTATCCTCCAAACGGTATGCATACTTTACTACTGGGAGAAACAGGGGTCGGAAAGTCTATGTTTGCTTCTTTAATGCACGAATATGCAATTGAAGTTGAACAGCTTCCCAAAGATGCACCATTTATCGTCTTTAACTGTGCTGATTATGCAAATAATCCACAGTTACTACTCGGGCAATTATTTGGGATTAAAAAAGGCGCTTATACAGGAGCAAGTGATCAAAAAGGGTTAATTGAAAAAGCACATGAAGGAATTCTTTTCTTAGATGAAGTACATCGCCTGCCTCCAGAGGGACAAGAAATGCTTTTCACCTTTATTGACCGCGGAGTATACCGCCGCCTTGGAGAAACAGAGAACGAACGTAAAGCACAAGTATTAATCATTACTGCAACAACAGAAGAACCAAATTCATTTTTATTAAAAACATTTACAAGACGTATACCGATGACTGTTACGCTGCCACCACTTCGTGAGCGTACACATAAAGAGCGCTTTGCTTTACTACAGCTATTTTTCACAAATGAAGCAATTCGTCTGCGAAAAGACATTCACGTTAGCCCAAATGCAATGCGTGCTTTCGTCTTTTACAATTGTCCCAATAACATTGGTCAATTAAAAACAGATGTTCAAATTGCCTGTGCGAAAGCCTATTCTGATTTGGTCACAAAGAAACGTGATTCTGTCTATGTTTCAAGTACAGATTTACCTTGGTATATGAAAGAAGGATTGTTCATTGAAAGGAAGAGCCGTCACTTATACCAAATACCAAATGAAACATTTGTATTTACAGGTGAGGAAGGTTGGAGTAATCATAAAACAGAAGATGAAAAACGCTCTTCTATTTACGATTATATTGATTATAAATACGAAGAACTTCAAGCACGTGGTATTGAAGAGGAAGAATTAGAATTACTAATAGAAAATGATGTTCAAAGCTTTTTCGTACAATATTTTAACCAAATATCAAAAAAAACAAGCCATGAAAATGTTTTTAAAATTGTGGATCGTAATATCGTTTCCGTATGTGAAAAAATAGCGGAACTTGCTGAAAAGCATTTATCTAAGACGTTTGATGAAAAAGTATTTCTCGCTTTAAGTTTACATGTACAGACAACTCTACAACGTTTACAAAGCGGAAAACAAATACATCACCCACAATTAAATCAAATTCGTACGAAATATAAAGAAGCTTTTTCCGTAGCTATGCAATGCATTCAACTACTGGAGGAAGAATTACAAATAACAATGCCTATTGATGAAGCTGGCTTTTTAACAATGTTCTTCGTTGTTGATCCAATTCCTGCCTCACAAACAGAAGTAAAAGTATTAATATTAGCACACGGTAATGGCATCGCAACTGAAATGGCAAACGTCGCAAACGAACTTCTCGGCATTGAGGAAGTAACCGGTATTGATATGCCGTTACACGAATCACCGAAAGATTTCTTGGAACGTGTGAAAGTGTATATGAAAACACTACAAAATGTAAATGGGCTTCTCTTACTTGTCGATATGGGGTCACTTGCTTATATCGGTGACATATTAGAAACGGAGTTCAAAATCCCTGTACGTGTTCTCTCGATGACGAGCACACCACACGCACTAGAAGCAGCTCGAAAAGCTCAGCTCGGTTATTCATTAGATGCGCTGTATGAAACAGTAAAAAATTTAACACCATTTTACTTAAACGTACAAGAAGAAAAGAAAAAACCTCTCTCTCCAATGAAATCTGTTATTTTAACAGCTTGCTTAACTGGTGAAGGAAGTGCTTTAGCTATTCAAAAAATGTTAGAGAACTATTTACGATTTGATAAAGACTTAATTGAAATTATTCCGATTAGTATCGTCCATGAAAAAGATTTAACGAAAATGATTGAGAACATAAAAAAAGAGCGTAACATCATTTGTATCGTCACGAATTTCGATGTGCAAGTACCATGCTTAACATATCATTTCCAAGACATCGTAAACTACACAGCGATTCAGCCCATTCAAGAATTAATTACGTATGAAGAAACATATGCAAAAATGGCGGATATTCTTGAACAACAAATGCAGCGTAACGATGGAGCATTACTAATCAAAACAATTCGTTACGCATTAAATACAATTCAGGAATTAATTTCCTTACAGCTAACTCCTGATAGCTTAATGGGTGTTATTCTGCATATGAGCTGTATGGTTGACCGTCTTCAAAAAGGAGAAAGCCTTCTTCCTCACCCTGATAAAGAGAAAAGAAGACAAGATGAGTACTGGATGTATATGAAAGTAAAAAAAGCATTGCAACCAATTGAAAACACATTTGAAATACAAATACCTGATGACGAAGTATTTTATGTTATGGACTTCTTTATTAAAAATCAGCCTGTTAAAAATTAATTGAGGCAATTTTTAAAAATATCGACCGTAACGTGAGTTATATCAGCGATTAT
Source organism: Bacillus cereus group sp. MYBK195-1 (assembly GCF_051916605.1). Classification (NCBI taxonomy): domain Bacteria; kingdom Bacillati; phylum Bacillota; class Bacilli; order Caryophanales; family Bacillaceae; genus Bacillus; species Bacillus cereus group sp. MYBK195-1. Next base: position 251,240 of record NZ_JBQAGZ010000005.1, read on the forward strand.
TGAAATATATCGGCGCAACTCAGATTATATCAGCGATTTTCAAAATATATCGATTTACCGACAATAATTGCTAAAACTAGCACCTTATATAATGAGAAAAGGCTGTTCCAACATATGGACAGCCTTTTCCTCTATTTCTTTACTTTTCTAACTCGCCCTCTTATTTCTCCTCTTTTTTGTGATTTCGTATGGACATTAACATATACATTTGCTTGAATAATTTCTTGAAGTAAATGTACAAATGATTTCCCTTGTAAAGGTCCCTCAAAATCCTCCACATTCACTACACCAGTAATACTTCCCTCGTTCAAGCTAATCCCTTGCTCCAGTGGACCATACAAATATAAAACAACAGGACCAATTTGAGTAGACTTCCCTAAATGAATTTGACACGATGTAACCTTTTCTATATTTTTTAGTATTACTCTGTAATGCAATTTCGTTAAATCATCACTAAAAATAAACTCTGCTACCCCAAAAGCTTCTGTATTTACAGGAGGCACTTCCCTCTTACCTGTTAACCTGGCAAAGAAATGTGTTGTCATAAGGCATTCTCCTTATATAAATTTCCCAGCACTACTTCTACTACTTTATGGTTTAGACATAATCATTTATGACTTTTTCAATTTTAATTACAAAGAAAAGATTCACAAAATCTTTACATTAGATTTGTTCCTTTTGCTTTACCACTTCTTGTATAATGCACATAGCAAAAACATTCTAGGAGGTTATTTTGAAAAAAAACAAACACACCTTTCACACATTATTAGAGATTTTTCTCGTCTCATTTAAATTAGGACTTACTTCATTCGGCGGTCCTGTCGCTCATCTTGGTTATTTCCACCACGAATACGTGCAAAAAAGAAAATGGATGGATGAAAAAAGTTATGGAGACTTAGTAGCACTGTGTCAATTCCTTCCTGGCCCTGCCAGCAGCCAAGTCGGTATGGGTGTTGGATTATTACGGGGCGGGCTTTTAGGAGCTATTATTTCATGGATTGGATTCACTTTACCGTCTGTCCTTGTTTTAGTTTTCTTCGCCTCATTCCTTAATCAGTTCGATCTTGGGAGTGCTGGCTGGATTCATGGACTAAAACTTGTAGCAGTCGCTATTGTCGCTCACGCCATATGGGGAATGGCGCAAAAGTTAACTCCAGATCGCAACCGTGCGACGATTGCGATTGTAACTGCCGCAATCGCCTTATTATGGCCAAGTAGCTGGACGCAAGTGATCCTCATTATAATATGTGGCTTTATCAGCTGGTTTTTATATCGCAACCAACCAATTAGCCAATCTCAACATATAAAAGTACCTATTTCAAAAAAGATAGCAGTTTCTTGTCTCGTCTTATTCTTTGGACTCTTACTACTGCTACCAATATTAAGACCGTTCTCTTATTACATCGCTTTATTTGATAGTTTCTATCGCTCTGGCGCACTTGTATTTGGAGGAGGACACGTCGTGCTGCCCCTTCTTGAAGGTGAGTTCGTACAAAACGGCATGATGACGAAAGAACAGTTCCTAGCTGGATACGGATTAACACAAGCAGTACCAGGACCACTATTTACATTCGCCTCGTATATAGGAGCAGTGTTAAACGGGACGATTGGGGCAATACTCGCAACAATTGCGATTTTCCTCCCTGCTTTCTTACTCGTTATTGGTGTTTTACCATTTTGGAACAGCGTGAGAAAAATATCATTCATACAAGGCGCACTACTTGGAGTCAATGCCGCTGTTGTCGGTATTTTAATTGCCGCTTTTTACGATCCCATTTGGACGAGTACAGTTATGAATGCTTCAGATTTCGTTTTCGCTTCGCTTCTTTTTTGCTTACTAGCTTTTTGGAAAACACCACCTTGGGTTATCGTTATACTCGGGGCATTTGGCGGATATGCTCTATCCATTTTATAAATAAAAAACGACGGCATGATGTAGCCGTCGTTTTTCTATTAAAACTTCACAAGCTCTATTCCTTCTGGTAATTCGCTCTCTGTTAAAATACGCAATTCCTTCACACGATCCATTACGTAAGAAGAACGCTTCACAAGCTCTGGATCAATATAGGCTGGATGAACCATAATTTCTACCGTTTGTTCACCTTGTACTCTTTCTTTTAACTTCACAAAGTAATCTTCCGTCACACCATCCGCATAAAAGTCACTGTAAAATACATCAGAAAATGGATGCACCGCTCTATCTTCCCCACAACGACGAATTGGAACATTATATTTAGCTGCTAATCTCTCAAGAACATCGTGTAAGATCGGTAATCCGTGTACATGATGATGACTATCTAAATGAGTTGGTGTTAATCCGTAAGATAGGAATTTCTCAATTTGAGCAGTCCACTCTCTCTCAACTTCTTCTGGATTTATATTCCCTTCCCTTACAACACTTTGTTTATGAAACGATCCGTCGCTACCTACAAGTGATGGTACGTCTCCAAGAAGTGGTTCCCCTGCTGTTAATACGAGATGTACGCCTACTCCGAGTAGGTTATACTCTTTCGCTAAGCGTACCGCATGCTCTGTTCCTGGCATATTCATCATCATCGTCGTTGAATTTACAAGTCCATTTATATGCCCATCAATAATGCCGTAATTTGTACCTTCTGTAAGACCGAAATCATCTGCATTTACAATTAACTTAATCATCATAATACCTCCTAATAGAATAAAAAAAGCGGGCTAAATAGCGCCGCTTTTACTTCTCTACCTTTTTAAAGAACTGTGGAAGATATTCTTTATGTGCTTCCAACATTTCATCTAAAATTTGTTTTGCAACTGTATCTGATGGTACAAGTGGATTGATTGTCATAGCAAGCAGCGCCTTATGATAATCCCCTGTAACAGCAGCTTCAATTGTTGTGCGCTCGAATGATTTAATTTGTTGTACTAAACCGCGAACTGGTACTGGAAGGTCTCCAACTGCAATTGGTTTTGGACCTTCTTTCGTAATAATACAGTTCACTTCAACAGCTGAATCATGTGGCAAGCTTGCAATTGTTCCGTTGTTTCGTGTATTAACAGGCTGGATATCACCTTTATTATTGTAAATAGACGTAATTAAGCTACATGCTGCATCACTATAATAAGCTCCGCCACGTTTTTCTAATTGTGGTGGTTTAATATCTAAGTTCGGGTCTTTATATAACTCAAATAAATCATTTTCTAATTGTTTTACTACTTCTGCACGTGTACCTTTTTCAACAGAAGCCTCTTTCTCTTCTTCTAACATTTCACGTGTTTTGTAGTAGTAACGATGGTATGGACATGGAATTGCACGAAGGCCGCGAATAAAGTCTGGTTCCCAGTTAAGCGCTGCGATATTTTCCATCGTAATTTGCTTTTCTGGATCTGTCACAAGCTCTAACACACGATCCATTACACTTACGCCATCTAAGTATACATCTAGTCCGTATACCATATGATTTAAACCTGCGAAATCAACGTGGACACGACTTGCATCTACTTCAAGTAATCTTGCAAGACCCATGCGGATTCCGATTGGAACGTTACATAGACCAACTACTCTTTGAATATTTGTATAACGAAGGACAGCCTCTGTTACCATACCAGCTGGATTTGCAAAGTTAATTAACCATGCATTCGGACAGAGCTCCTCCATATCTTTACAAATATCTAAAATAACAGGAATCGTTCTCAACGCTTTGAATAGACCACCAGGACCATTTGTTTCCTGACCGATTACATCATATTTTAACGGGATTGCTTCATCTTTTGCACGTGCTTCTAATAAACCAACGCGAAGTTGTGTTGTTACGAAGTCAGCATCTTTTAATGCCTCACGGCGATCAAGTGTTAAATGTACCTCGATTGGTAAACCTGATTTTTTCACCATACGTTTTGCTAAGTTACCAACGATTTCTAACTTTTCTTTTCCTGCCTCAATATCTACTAACCAAATTTCACGAACAGGAAGCTCATCATAACGCTTAATAAATCCTTCAATTAACTCTGGTGTATAACTAGATCCACCGCCGATTGTAGCAATTTTAATTCCAGTCATGCTTTATTCCCCTTTCGCTTCAAGCTTTTTATAAAGATCGATAAACTCTGCTGCTAATTCTTTCACTGTAATCGCATTCATTAAATGATCTTGTGCGTGAATTAAAAGAACACTAACCTCTGTTTTTTCTCCTCTTGCTTCTGATTGTATGAGCTCTGTTTGGAAATGATGCGCTTCATTAATCGCTTCTTTTGCCTTTACCATCGCTTCATCTGCTTCTACCATTTTCCCCTGTTTGGCAAATTGAAGTGCCTCCATCGCAAAGCTTCGTGCGTTACCACTATTTAAAATCAATTGGAATGGAATTTGTTCTGCTGTAGTCATCATAATTACCGCCCTCTCTATAAGGTTCAACCGATTTAAATACCCCTTCAGTTTGAACATGTCTATTAAAGTATGAATTTATTAATGATAGTTTAGTGTTCATATAGATGTTTTTCATCTTTTTGAACATGATATAAAGGTAATTGTTCTCACAGGTATCGTTGTCTATGAGAACAATTACTATATTACATAGGTAAAGAATTACTATTACCTTGCGCTGCTGCTTTTTCAGTACGAACAACTGAACGGTCACATAACACAACGAATGGATAATAAATTACCATTGCAATTACAAAGTTGAATAACTGTAGAATTGCACCAGAAATATGTCCACCTGTTACAAGATAACCACTAATAATTGGTGGTGTTGCCCATGGAATCATCACAACTGTTTTTGGTACCCACCCCATAGATATAGCTGTATAAGAAGTAATTACTAATACAATTGGTGTTAGGATAAAAGGTAAGAATAAAATTGGATTTAAAATAATTGGTGTACCAAATATTACTGGTTCGTTAATGTTAAATGCACCAGGTCCAATTGATAAGCGAGATACACCACGTAATTGTGCACTTTTTGCTACGAGTAATACCACTACTAAGAATGCTAATGTCGCACCAGAACCACCAAGGTATACGAAAGTATCAAAGAATGGTTTTGTAATAATATTTGGAACATCAAATGCAGATGTACCACCTTTGAATAAATTCATATTTTTCTCTAATGCCGGTAAGTATAATGGCTCAATAATACCACCAACGATATTAGGCCCATGTAAACCGAAGAACCAAAGAAGATGAACAAGGATTACAATGATAATTGCACTTGGTAATGTCCCTGCTAAACTTTGCAGTGGTGATTGAATCGTATTAAAAATAAATTCATGAACACTTGTACCAGATAATTTCACTGCTAATTGAATACCTGCAACTACTGTTAAGATAACAAATGCTGGAACTATAGCTGCGAAAGATCTTAAAACTGCTGGTGGTACTCCATCAGGCATTTTAAAAGTAATGTTTCTTTGTACAAAGAAACGGAATACTTCAGTAACAAGGAGTGCCACAATAATTGCTACAAATAACCCTTGTGCACCTGTCCAAGCTAAGTTCAATCCGCCTTCTTTCGGTGTTGTTGGTGTAAGAATAATTAACGCACCAAATGAAATAATACCTGCTGACAAACCATCAACGCCGTAAGATTTTGCTAAGTTATAACTTGTTGTAAATGCTATGATTAGTGCTAGAATCGCGAAAGAACCAGTCCACATTCCGCCGCCGACTTGTTTCCACGTTTCACCAAACAAACCTTTCATGAAATCTTGGAAAACTTCAGATGGAAAACCATTAATTAGTGATGCCAGTGCACCAACTAAAATAAGTGGCATAACTGCAATAAATCCGTCACGGATCGCAGCTAAGTGACGTTGCGATCCGATTTTACCAGCGACAGGAACAATATATTTCTCCATAAATGCAATAAACTTTTGCATTTCGCTTCCCCCCTAATTATTTTTTAAGTGTTAATGCGTGATCTAAAACTGCTTCTCCATTCATCATGCCGTAGTGCATTGGATTGATAACGTCGATTCCAACGTTTTTCTCGTCAGCAAGCGTTTTCATTGAAGAGAGCATATAACGAACTTGTGGTCCTAGTAATAATACATCTGCTTGGTCGATATTGTTTTTTACTGCATCCCCAGATACAGCCCAAATCTTTCCTTCTAGACCGCGAGCTTTTGCAGCCGCTTCCATTTTTGTAACTAGTAAACTTGTAGACATCCCTGCTGAACAACATAATAAAATATTCATTTGAAAATCCCCCTTGTGTAGTATAAAAAATTTATGTTTATTTATTTTTCTTTACGCTATTTATTAATGCAATTAGCGTGCCAACTTTTTAAAACCACTAAAATCAGTGCTTTTTCGAGCATTTCCTTTGTGTGTTAACGCTTTCAATTAGTGTGTCGTTCAAAAAACACACAGTGTGTTATAAAACAACACGCTTTTAACACATAACTGTATGAAAATAGATTAGTGTTTAGTCGTCTAGTTGTGTTTAATATGAAAAAACACTAAAAAAACTTTTTCAATGAAAAATAATTCATTATTTTAACCCACTATTTAGTGAAATAAAAAAACCTTGCATAAGCAAGGTTCATTCATCCACCGACATCTTCCTATATAACTCTACAAACTCACTCGCTAATTCTTTCACCGTAATTGCATTCATTAAATGGTCTTGCGCGTGTACCATTAAAAGAGTAACTTCGGTCTTTTCGCCACCAGCCTCTTTCTGGATAAGCTCCGTTTGTACGCGGTGCGCCTCCTTTAATTCCTCTAGTGCTTCTTGTAATTTAGCTTCAGCTTCTGTAAACTCCCCACGCTTCGCACAATCAATTGCTTCCATTGAACAACTTCTCGCGTTTCCCCCATGCAAGATTAAATGAAAAGCTTTCGTCTCTATCGTATCCATTGTAGTTCTTTACTCCCCCTTTTCTTCCGCCAGTTTTTGTTTATCCCATATTTTTAAGAACGGTAAATAAATGAAGAATGCTAGCGCAAAGTTAACAAGTTGCAAAATAACACCTGAAATTTTCCCGCCCGATCCTAAATATCCACTAAAAAGAATAGGTGTCGTCCAAGGTACAGCGGCCCCACTCGGACGTGCAACCCATCCCCATTCCATTGCAAAGTAAGAAACAATTGTTAGCACGACTGGAACTAATATAAATGGAATTAGTAAAAGTGGGTTCATCACAATTGGCATACCAAAAGTTACCATCTCATTAATATTAAATATACCAGGTGCAATTGACAATCTCCCTAAACTTTTTAATTGTTGACTTCGCGCAAATAGTAACATTCCGACAACTAGAGCAAGCGTTGCACCAGAACCGCCCATATAAATCCATAAGTCAAAAAACTGTGCCGTAATCGTATTTGGTACATCTTGCCCAGCTTGAAAAGCAACTCGGTTTTGATCCATTAACGACAACCAAACGGGGCTCATTACACCACCAACAATAGTAGCACCATGAATTCCACAAGACCAAAGAACATGAACGAGAATAACTGCTATTATTGCGCCCCAAAGACTAGCACCAAGTACACTAAGCGGTTCCTGTAAAATTTGTCCTACAATATTATGGATACTGCCAAAAGAAGTATTTTCTATAATTAAGCGTAAAATCCAAATAACTGTTACAACAATAAATCCTGGAACAAGTGCTGCAAATGAACGCGTGACAGCTGGTGGAACTGTCTCTGGCATCTTTATAATTATCTTTTTTTGTACAATAAACCGATAAAGTTCAGTAGATATAAGTGCAATAATCATTGCTACAAATAACCCTTGGCTTCCCATTAATGCAGCTGGGATAGCTCCTTCTACAAGTACACTTTCTTTTGTACTTGGTATAATATATGCAACTTGAAATGGAGTCGCAAGTAAAAACGTCACAAGCGACAATGCCCCGGATGCTAAAGCATCTACTTTATAATACTCTCCAAGTCTGTAAGCGATTCCAAAAACAGCTATTAAAGCCATTATATTAAAAGTTGCACTAACTGGATACCCTAAAGCTCGCTGCCAATTCTCCCCAAACAAACCTGCCATAAAATCGTTATATCCCGGTATCGGCAGTGCACTAATAATGAGGAAAAACGATCCAATAATTAAGAAAGGCATCGTTAAAATAATTCCATCTCGAATTGCTTGTAAATGCCTCTGCTCTGCAACCTTCCCTGCTACCGGCATCACATACTTCTCTAAAAACCGTATCATCTATCCCACTCTCCTCATGGTTTCATTAACAAAGCTGCTTGCAAGATAGCTTCTCCATTACAAAGTCCGTAATGAACAGATTGAATGACATCAACAGGTATCCCTTTATCCTTACATAATTCTTTCATTTTCGGTAATAAATAACGTACTTGCGGTCCAAGTAAAAGGACATCAGCTTTATCAATATGACTATTCACTTCAGAACCTGATACTGCCCAGATTGTTACTTCTATCCCTCTTGCCTCTGCTGCTTTCTCCATCTTTGTAACAATCAAACTGGAAGACATTCCCGCTGCACAGCAAAGTAAAATATTCATCCCGCTTCCCTCCCCCTTTTTCTCTACCTAAGTTATGGTGCACTCCTTGCCACCACTAGGTTACAAATATATATGTCTAGATTTCCTGCTGTATGCCGAGCTTAAAAACAAAAATTTCTTGATTTTCACGCTATTCCATTTATCCGTATTCTCCTAGTAAAGAGACCCCTAACTCGCTATAATGATTCAGTATGATTTTTTTAATTGATAGGAGGATATATTTATGAAGGCATATCGCTTTCCACTTATTTTATTATCTTCTATCCTAATTGGTGGTTTCATTGGTTATTTCATGGGTGCCGATGCAGTTGCTTTAAAGCCGCTTGGTGACATTTTCTTAAACTTAATGTTTACGATTGTTGTACCTCTAGTGTTCTTTAGCATCGCATCGTCTATTGCTAATATGGATGGATTAAAACGTTTCGGTAAAATTATGTCTAGTATGGCTGGGACTTTCTTATTTACAAGTATTTTAGCTGCTATTTTTATGATTATTGTCGTGAAAGTATTCCCGCCAGCACAAGGTGTTGTACTAGAACTAACACAACCTGACAAAGCCGGTAAAGCTGTTAGTGTTGCAGATCAAATCGTCGGTATTTTAACAGTATCTGACTTCTCGAAGTTACTATCTCGTGAAAATATGTTAGCTCTTATTTTCTTCTCTATCTTAATGGGGATTGCAACTTCAGCAGTTGGCGAAAAAGGAAAGCCATTTGCTACATTCCTACAAGCTGGTGCAGAGATTTCAATGAAGGTTGTATCTTTCATTATGTACTACGCTCCAATCGGACTTGCTGCTTACTTCGCAGCATTAGTTGGCGAATTCGGACCACAACTTCTTGGAACTTACTTCCGAGCAGCAATGGTATACTATCCTGCTTCTCTAATTTATTTCTTTGTATTCTTCACATTCTATGCATACCTTGCAGGTCGCAAACAAGGTGTACAAGTATTTTGGAAGAACATGGTCTCTCCTACAGTTACATCACTTGCAACTTGTAGTAGTGCCGCAAGTATTCCAGCAAACTTAGAAGCAACAAAGAAAATGGGTATTTCTTCAGACGTTCGTGAAACAGTTGTCCTTCTTGGTTCTACTCTTCATAAAGATGGCTCTGTTTTAGGCGGCGTATTAAAAATTGCTTTCTTATTCGGTATTTTCAACATGGAATTCGAAGGACCGAAAACATTAGCAATCGCACTTGTTGTTTCTCTATTAGTAGGAACAGTAATGGGCGCTATTCCAGGCGGCGGTATGATTGGTGAAATGTTAATCGTTTCTTTATATGGCTTCCCGCCAGAAGCATTGCCAATTATCGCAGCAATCAGTACAATCATTGATCCTCCTGCAACGATGTTAAACGTAACAGCAGATAACGCTTGTGCCGTAATGACAGCTCGCCTTGTAGAAGGTAAGAACTGGATCAAAAACAAATTTGCTTAATAAATAGAAAGAGGATGCTCCAAACGAGCATCCTCTTTCTTTGTTGTTAATCCATTCCGCCACAAATTTGTTAAAACCTTCACAAATATTCCACACCTCTTATCCATTCTCCGTACTATAATCATGTATGGAAAAGGAGATGGATCTAATGACTCAAAGCGCACCAGAATTTAAAGTTTTGCAAAGCATTGCATTTCTCGCTGTCGTTTTGCAAAGTTCTTTATTATATACAATGAATCAAGGAAATGTCTTACTTGAGGAATCCCTCATTATGGGCATGCTATTTAATCTTGCAAAATTCTCAGCACCAGCATTCATATTTATCGTTGGATTTCACTTAATTCGTCACTATACGAAGCAATTAGTATATAAAGAATATATTTCTGAAAAAGCGATACACTTACTCATTCCGTATTTCTTTTGGTCTATTCTTTACTTATTAACAACAAACGATCTTATTACATTACAAAGTGGAATAAAAAGTTTATTACTCGGAACAGCCGCGCCCCATCTTTGGTACGTTATTATGATGTTCCAAATTCACTTATTGTTCCCTTTACTATGCACACTTTTTTATTGGTTTCAAAAACGAACAGAAAATAAAAAAGACATATATAAATATATGACCTTTTTCGCTTGCCTATATTTTCTATTAATGTGGTTCTCTTCTCACTATATTTTTAATGGAGAAAAATTAACAAGTTCAACAATTTTACATTATACAGATCGATCATTTCTATTCTACTCATTCTATTTCGTTATGGGCGGCATTGCCGCTGTAGCACTAAAAACTTGGCGTCTATTCGTCATGAAACATATCCCGCTTATAACAATATTATTTTTCATCTTATTTTTATTCATCAATTATGAGTTGTTTAGTTTTTACGGAGCAAACTCTATTCATTTAACTGTTTCTACCTATTTAAAACCATCTATGTTTTTATATATCGTATGCGAAATTATCATACTGTATGTGTTATCTATTATGATAGTACAGCGTCGTGGTTTCTTATATAAAACGTTACGTTTCATTGGAAATTACACGTATGGTGCTTATTTAGCTCATTTATTCTTCTTGCAACTATGCACAAAACTTCTTTCCTTATTCACGCTGCAAGAAAATACTATATTATATAGCCTATTACTATTTGTGTTAACGGCTATTATCTCTATTTCAACAATGGTCATTTGTAGCACAATACCATTTCATACTTGGATTACAGGTCCTTCTCCTACAACAAAGATGAAATGGACGAAGGTTGTATTACGAAAAAATCATAAAAAACTATTCAAGCCATATATTTGATATAATAATACGCATATAAAAAGAAAGCGAGAGACACCTATGATTAATCAAGTTGGACAAATTATGCTATATGTAAATAACCAAGACGAAACAGTACAATTTTGGACAGAAAAAGTAGGGTTCCAAATCATTGCGGAAGAAAATAACGGAAACGGATTCCGCTGGATTGAAATTGCACCGGCGAAAGAAGCAGGAACAAGCATCGTCCTTCACGATAAAGCGTTAATCGCGAAGATGCAACCTGAACTAAACCTAAATACACCTTCACTTATGTTCTTCTCAAATGACTTAGACCGTCTATATAAAGATCTTTCTGAGAAAAATGTCACAGTTGGACAGGTTGTAGATTTACCTACTGGTAGAGCATTCAACTTTGCTGATAATGAAAATAATTACTTTGCAGTAATGGAACGCAAATAAAAAATAAGCTATCCGAAAAAATCGGATAGCTTATTTCATTTTAAGAAACTTGTTCTGCATTCGTTTCTCTATGCTGTATATGGCTCGTGACCCAAGCAATTCCACCGGCAACAACGAGATAACATAACAATATTAAAATTTGCATTTGTAATTGCGACCAATCTCCTAAAGAGATAACATCTTGTAATCCTCTAAGAGAATGAGACATTGGGAGAAACTGTCCAATTTTGCTAAGAACAGCTATGTTTAATTCTCCTGGGAAAGTACCTCCGCTCGTCGCTAATTGCAGGACAAGAAGCGTTACCGCTAAGAACTTTCCAACAAGACCAAATACCGTTACTAGCATAAGAATAAATGTCATAAACGTAAAGGAAATAACAATACTTGATAAAACAAAGAGTGGCACACTTGCGACTTCTAATTTCATAACACCTAGCACAACTACATCTACGAGTAGAGCTTGAATAAGCCCAATTAAATATACCAATCCTAGTTTATTAATAAAATGTACCGTTCCGCTTACCTTCATGTTTTGTCTGCGGCCAAGAGGTAAAATATTCGATGCCATAATTCCGCCAACATAAAATGCAAGTGATAAGAAATATGGTGCAATGCCTGAACCGTAGTTAGGAACGTCAGAAACTGTTGACTTCACTAACTGAACTGGCTCTGAGAACATCGTATTGCGTGCATCATCATTACGAACATCCGCTATCTTCTCTGCGCCCTCTCCTAATTTCGTAGAAAGTTCTTTCGCACCATCATCAAGTTTAACAAGTCCATTTGTTAATTTACTAGCACCGTTATTCAGCTCCGTTCCACCACTCGCAAGCTGATTTACACCTTCTTGCAGGGATGTAAATCCATTTCCCCACTTCATAAATCCATCAGCCAAATTCGATGCACCATCTGCTATCTTTTTCGTTCCAGCAGTAGCTTCATTTAACTTAAATCCGAATGTATTCATGCCTTCTTCAATCTTATGTTGACCATCAGTTAGCTTCTTCGCACCTTGTGTCAATTGTTGTTGGCTATTATTTAAAGTACTTGTTGCTTTAGCTAGTCCATTAGACGTAGCAACAATTTTTTGAAAAGCGGGATCTTGCTGCACTTCTGGATGATTTTTCACGTACTCTTCTAATTGTTGTTTTACACTATTTGCCGCATTGTCCGCTTTCGCTTGCCCTTCAGCAAGTTTTTCATTTCCATTCACCCATTCATTTGTACCAGCACTTAATTCACTAATTCCTGATTGTAACGTTTTTTCACCTTGTGCTAATAACTCCATACCACTATGAAGTGATGTCGCTCCTTGACTCAGCTCATTTGCTCCCCCCGTTAAGGCAGATTGGCTAGACGCAAGCTTGTCACTTCCTTCTTTCAATTTCGATGTCCCGTCACTTAAACGATCAATACCATTCGCAAGCTGACTTGCTCCATTTTTTGCATCGGTCGTTCCTTCATGTAATTTCCCCGCACCGTTACTTGCATCACTCAACCCTTGTGCCAAATCTTGAAACTTTGAAAAGACACCTTCTGTATAAGATTTCGTAATACTGTTTGAGATTTTTGTTTTCATATTTTCAACAGCTGTCGTTCCAATTTGAGCCGCTACAAAGTTTTTACCTGGATTTACTTTGTACTGCAACTTTGCTGGCTCTGGTTTCTCATTCATAAGTGTACTTACCTTTTTAGAGAAATCTTCCGGAATCGTAACAACCATATAATATTTATCTTCTTTTAACCCTTCATCAGCATTTTTTTCTGATACGAAATGAAAAGCCAATTCCTTATTTTCTTTTAAATTTTTAACAAAATCGTCTCCTGCATGAATTGTTTTTTCATCCATCGCAGCGCCCTTATCTAAATTCACAACCGCAACAGGTAATTTATCTAATTTTCCGTACGGATCCCAATATCCAGCTAAAAAGAATCCTGAATAAATTAACGGAACGATTAATAAAAAAATTAAAGCGATACGTCCATGTTTATGGTGCCACATCGCTTTCCAATCTTTAAATATAAGTTTAATTCCCTTCATGAAACATACTCCTCTTCTAATTTAACACCCTTCGAATGGTTTAACAGATTTACTATACACGTCACTTTACATACTGTATAATACATCTTTAATTATTAATTCATTCCTTTTGGTCTATAGAAAGGAGACTCGAAATGGAACTGCTCCAGTTAAAATACTTTCAGACAGTTGCACGACTAGAACACATGACAAAGGCAGCTGAAGAATTGCATATCGCGCAACCTTCACTCAGCAAAACAATCGCTAGACTCGAAAAGGATTTAGGAGTCCCTTTATTTGATCGCCAAGGCCGACAGATTACTTTAAATTCTTTCGGAAAAGTATTTTTAAAACGAGTAGAACGTATTTTTCATGAATTAAGCGAAGGGCAGCGAGAAATTAAAGATTTAGCCGAATTACAACAAAGCTCTATTACGCTGGCCGTTTCTATTCCGAGAATATTACCAGAACTACTTGGCTCTTTTTTACTAGAACATCGTAACGTTCGATTCCAACAATTTCTTGCATCCACTCCTTCTATGAAACGACAACTAGATAATATAGAAATTGACTTTTGTATCTCCTCTGTGCCAATTGAAGGTGAGGAGATTGTTTGGGAACCACTTATTACAGAAGAAATTTTCTTAGTCGTCCCTTCAGGCCATCGTTTATCAGGCCGAGAAAATATCCACCTGCATGAAGTAAAAAACGAACCGTTTATTAGTATGAACACTGGCTATGGATTTCGACACTTAACGGATGGATTTTGCAAAGAAGCTGGTTTCACTCCGCATATTGCTTTTGAAGTAGATGAACCGACCGTGATTAGCGACCTCATTAAGCAAGGTCTCGGCATCGCTTTTGTTCCAAGTTTAACTTTATTAAAAAACTCTACTTTAGCATCAAGCAAGTTGCGTATTATTGAACCCAATTGTCAGCGAACCATCGGATTAAGTTGGTCAAAAAAACGCTACTTATCAAAAACAGCTCAGCAATTCCGTGAATTTGTGATTGATTACTTCTCCAACATTAGGACGTAAAATTATATCAACAAATAAAAGTTGCCACCCTCATATGGTGGCAACTTTTATTGTTCACTCTTTTTTAATTCCATTTCAGCTAAAAGTGGTAGTACATTATCAAAAATATGCGTATTATTATTTTCACCTGTTACATATCCACCGTAATATCTACTAAATACGTTATCATTTCGGAATGTGGCCATATGATCATACAATTCTTTCGCAAACTTTTTATCACCTGTTTGTAGTACGTACAAAATCGTTAATCCGTATGCGGCTGGCGATTCATAATTCACAGTTTGTTTTCCTGTTTCTAAATTGTAACGACCGTATAGCTTTCCATCCTCCTGGAATTTCTTCTTTATAAATTCCAAATAAGCAGCTGATGAAAGACCACCTAAACTTCGATGATATGCAACGTATGATTGGTCAATAAGATTCACTTCTTTATCGTACGTAAATGTACCATCTTCTTTATACTCTTTCGGGAATGCCCAGCCATGCCTTGGATAATCCGCTAAAAATTGAACGACTTCCTGGTATTGCTGAGCAGAAACTTTGTCGTACTTCTTCATATAGGAGAATGCACGTGGATTTATGTATGATGTTGTTACAAAATTATTTTGTTTCCCTACATCTGCATCATAATAATCAACATAATAATTATCTTTTTTATTATAACGAAGTACAGCATCACTTAATTGATCGGCAAGGTTTTTATAACGCTCTTCCTTATACATTTCATAAGCACGATATAATTGTTCTATAATACGAAGATCATCTATAAGTGCATTTGTAGCTGACTGCCTCTCTCCCTTTTCAGAGAGTTTCCATAAAACGATATGATTCTTATATACGAAATTATCTTGAATAACCTTTACTTGCTCATCAAATAACGCCTGATCATCTTTATCAAGTGTATATTGTAACCATAATCCCGCTGATTCTGATAAAGCTTCACGTCCCTTTGCTTCACCCGTACCTGCCTTAGTATCTACTAAACGATACGTGGCAAGCGTTCCATTGTCATTCACCATATGCCTTAAAATAAAATTTTCTGTACGGTTTCCTTGTAAAGCTGACCAAAATACAATTCCACCTAAAGCGATTAAGAAGATAACTCCAATCCCTATATATAAACGTTTCCGCAATCTTTTCACCTCCCTAGTAAGGCTAACCTTAATTTTATCAGAACATACATAAATTTAAAAAAGACAATCCACTAGATTGTCTCCCCCATTTCTATCCCTCGCAAACCTCTTTAGAAGGTTTATATAGCGATTGTACAAGTCGATCATATTCACGACGTGTAATCTCTTTATTATATAGCTTCAATAATAAATCTCTATGCTCTTTTGAAAATGCCATCTTTTTAATGACTTCAGGATACATAAAACACCCTCTCCATTTCACATAAATTTCTTCTTTCCGAAAAACAGAACTTATGTTCGCATAAAAGATTATAAAAGATTCCTGTAAAAAAAACAAACAAAACATGAGAAACTATTTATTTCTTTCTATTCGAAATATTACAACATTATATTATCATATTCACTTTTTAAATACATATATATTTTTGGTAGTTTTTTTGAATAAATCTTCCAATTCAATCAGAAAATAATGGCAAAAAAGAAGAGGAGTTTACATATGGATACGGTAACATTAGCAAGAGCATTTTTTGGTTCTTCATTAGCATTCCACATTATTTTTGCAACACTTGGCGTCGGACTTTCATTGATGATTTTTATAAGCGAAATACTCTATCACTGGAAGAAAGACTCCGACTATGCCATTATGGCGAAAAGATGGACAAAGGCGTTTGCTATTCTTCTCGGTGTAGCAATTCCAACTGGAACAATTGTTGGTGTGCAAATCTCACTTCTTTGGCCTGGTTTCGCCAAAATTGTTGGGCAAGTTATTTCTGTTCCCTTCCAAATTGAGATTTTCGCCTTCTTTTTGGAGGCTTTATTCATGTCGATTTACGTATATGCAGCCGATAAACTTCCTCCATTTATGAGATTAATCTCGCTATTTTTCGTCATGCTTGGTGCCACGGCATCCGCCGTGCTTATTACATCAGCAAATACATGGATGAATACACCAGCAGGCTTTTCAATGAATCCAGATGGATCTGTTTTTAACGTTGATCCGTGGAAAGCTTTCTTTAATCCAAGTTTTGGCACAAGTGCATTTCATGTCGTTATTACGGCTTATGCAACTGGTGCGGCTGTCATTGCTTCTATTGCTGGATTTAAATTATTGAAGAAAAATTTAAGTACACGTGAAATTGCTTATCATAAAAAAGGGCTGCTATTAGGGCTTGTGGTTACATTTATTACAGGCGCTACGATGTGGCTTTCAGGACATGAATCAGCGATTGCCTTACATAAACACTCACCTGAAAAACTTGCATCTGCTGAAGCTTTATTTGAAACGACATCACACGCACCGCTATCCATTGGTGGAGTTGTGGATCCTAATACACTTGAACTAAACTATGCACTTGAAATTCCAAACATGCTTAGCTTATTAGTGGGACTAGACCCTAGCACTGTCGTAAAAGGACTAAACGAATTCCCACAAGAAACATGGCCACCATTTTATACACATACACTATTCAACTTAATGGTCGGCACTGCTGCGTTTACCTTCGCTGTTGCAGCAATTGCGCTCTTATATTGGTACTTCGTTTACCGAAAAAAAGGAACAGAACTACCGAAGTGGCTACTTTTGGGGGCTGCCGCATGCGGACCAATTATGATGCTCGGTATTGAATTCGGATGGATTTTCAGTTGTAGTGGTCGTCAACCATGGACAATTTATGGTATGCAACGTACCGTCGATGCATCTACACACGCCGATTTCGTCGGTCCTTTATTTGTTTTGTTCATCATTTTATATATTGGACTCGCTATTTTAACAGTCATTGTTCTACGGACATTCTTTAGAAGACATCCATTAAAGAATGATTTACAACACCAAGGAGGCGATTCTCATGCATGAGGAAAGTATTGCAATCATCATCTTATGGGCCCTTATTTTCGTATACAGTATACTAGGGTCCATTGATTTTGGCGCTGGTTTTTGGGGCATGGTATACGCAAAACATCCGACGCTCGCTGCTAAACTTGCGAATCGGTACTTATCACCAACTTGGGAAGTAACAAATACGTTTCTCGTTTTCGTCGTTGTCGCATTTCTCGGCTTCTTTCCGAAAGCGGCCTTTACTCTTGCGACAGTAATGTTCGTACCAGTTATGTTAATTTTAGTGCTCATTGCAGTACGTAGTACATTTATGGTATTTGCTTACTCCTTGCCAAAATATCAATACCTTCTTCGGGTTATTTCAGGTATTACTGGTCTATTAATTCCAGCACTATTAATTACCGTTTTACCCGTTACAGAGGGAGCCTATATTACAATGTCTGAAGGAAAGGAAGTACTCCTATATGGAAAACTTCTTTCTAGCCCAGTTATCTACTGTTATATGCTCTTCGGACTAACTTCTGAACTATTTCTCTCCTCTCTCTTTCTTGCTGATTTTTCGAGAGAACAAAGTTCAGAAGATACGTATAGAATTTATAGAAGAAATGCTATCATCCTTGGTCCTGCAACGCTCGTTACGGCAATTATTGCCCTCGTTGTAATGGATCCAGAAACACATTGGCTTATGCAAGGATTAATAAAGCAATTCCCGTGGTTTACAGTTTCTATTGTTTTATTCGTTATCGGATACTCGTCCCTTTGGTGGACAAACAAAAAGTACAATACACTAGGATACCCTCGCATTGCCGTTTTAGCTGTCGTCGCTCAATATGCATTTGCAAGCTATGCTTACGGGGTCGCGCATTTACCGTATATTATTTATCCTGACGTAACTGTATTTACAAGCTTTACAACGAAAGAAACGTTCTATGCACTGCTCATTCTATACGCAATTGGGATTGCAATTTTATTACCAGGATTTATTTTCTTCTGGAACTTATTCTTGAAGGATCGTACTTTTTTGAAGGAAAAATAATATAGCATTGGAGTCTGTTCCAAAAGGCATTTTGGGATAGGCTCCTTTTTTCATGTTTTGTCGATAAGTCTATACATTTTAAAAATCGCTGATATATTTTCAGTTGCGCCGATATATTTCAATAATCGCTGATATATTTTAACTTGCGCCGATATATCTCAATAATCGCTGATATATTTTAACTTGCGCCAATATATCTCAATAATCGCCCATATAAATTTCATTTACTATCTTACTGCCCCAATAATTTATAGACTCCTCTCATAATAGTTATTTCACTATTCGTGACACTTGTCCTTTAGCTTGAAAAACACATATTCACTTCATCTCGTTATACGTCTAGTTCTTCTTATTTTTTGCTGAATATACTACCAATATAAACTTGAGACAAGCTACATCTGTTTAAGGGAAAATAGAAAGGTAGGCAAAATATGAGCATTGAAATATGGATTACTATTATTGTATTCTTCTTAACAATGATTGTTATCTTTTGGCGGCCTAGAGGTTTAAATGAGGCGTGGCCAGCAGCAATCGGAGCTGGTATCATCATAATTACTGGACTTGTATCAAAACCAGACATCATGGATATTATAAGTAAAATTGGCGGTGCTTCCATAACAATATTAGCAACTATTGTTATGGCAGTTATATTAGAAAGCTTCGGCTTCTTCCATTGGTCCGCAGCGAAACTAGCAAATCTAGCAGAGGGTTCTGGGCGCCGCTTATACTGGTATATTCAATTATTATGTTTTCTTATGACTCTTTTATTTAATAACGACGGTAGTATTTTAATTACAACTCCAATTTTAATTCTTCTTCTAAAAAACCTTCAATTAAAACCACATCAACAAATTCCTTATTTATTAAGTGGTGCTTTAATCGCTACGGCATCTAGTGCACCAATTGGTGTAAGTAATATCGTAAATTTAATCGCATTAAACATCGTCCATATGACTCTTTATATGCATACTGCTATGATGTTTGTACCTGCAACATTAGGCTTATTATTTATGTCATGGCTCATGTATACAGTTTTGAAGAAAAAACTTCCGAAAAAATTACCTGTTTCTTCATATGATATTGAAGAAATTTTCTTCACGAAAAACTTCCATCCACTAAAAGGAAATAATTCTGTTGATACGAAACAAAAACGGACAAGATTCATGTTAAAAGTATTAGGTTTCGTCTTCCTTATGCGCTGTCTTCTATTCGTTGCATCCTTCTTATCCATCCCAATTGAAATCGTTGCGGTACTTGGTTCACTCGTTCTGCTCATTTGGAGATGGTACTACTTACGAACAAATCCTGTCGACATTTTGAAAAAGACACCGTGGCACATTTTAATTTTCGCCTTCTCTATGTACGTCATTATTTACGGACTCCACAACGCAGGATTAACAGCTGCACTTGTACAATGGCTCGAGCCATTTGTGAATCAGCATCTACTCTATGCTAGCTTTGCGATGGGCGGACTTGTATCCATCCTCTCTAACGTCTTCAATAACCATCCTGCCCTTATGATTGGTACAATCACATTAACAGAAATGGGACTAGATCCAGTCACATTAAAAACTATCTATCTTGCAAACATCATTGGTAGTGACATCGGTTCACTATTACTACCAATTGGTACGCTAGCTTCACTCATTTGGATGTATATTCTGAAACAAAACAAAATTAAAGTAAAATGGAAAGACTATTTAAGTGTATCCCTTATCGTTATCCCGCTCACAACAGTCGTCACACTATTCCTCTTATTCTACTGGGTACATCTCTTCTTCGCCTTATAAACAACAGAAGCCCCATTTGCTACCGTCTTAGCAAATGGGGCTTCTTCTATAATAAAGTTAGGTACTACAGTGTGATCAATCAAGTAAAGAGGTGTAACATGTTATTGATATAAATGACTACCAGCTTCTTTAAATTCTTCTGCTTTCTCTTTCATTCCTTTTTCAATTGCTTCTGTCGTTTCTAAATCATTTTCTTTTGCATATTCACGAATATCATGTGAAATTCTCATACTACAAAACTTCGGTCCACACATTGAACAGAAGTGAGCTGTCTTTGCCCCTTCTGCAGGCAACGTTTCATCATGATATTCCATCGCACGTTCAGGATCTAAAGATAAATTAAATTGATCGCGCCAACGGAATTCGAAGCGTGCTTTTGAAAGTGCATCATCACGCTGATGAGCCGTTTTATGTCCTTTCGCAAGATCAGCCGCATGCGCTGCAATTTTGTACGTAATAACACCCGTGCGTACATCATCTTTGTTTGGCAAACCTAAATGTTCTTTCGGCGTTACATAACAAAGCATCGCTGTTCCAAACCAGCCAATCATCGCAGCTCCAATTGCAGATGTAATATGGTCATAACCTGGTGCAATATCTGTCGTTAGTGGCCCAAGTGTGTAAAACGGCGCGCCCTGACAAATATCAAGCTCTTTCTCCATATTCTCTTTAATTAAGTGCATCGGTACGTGTCCAGGTCCTTCAATCATAACTTGCACATCATGTTTCCAAGCAATTTTGGTTAATTCACCAAGTGTTTCAAGCTCAGAAAACTGTGCTTCGTCATTGGCATCTGCAATAGACCCTGGACGTAATCCATCTCCAAGAGAGAACGAAACATCGTACTGCTTCATAATTTCACAAATCTCTTCAAAGTGAGTATATAGGAAGTTTTCTTTATGATGGAATAGACACCACTGCGCCATAATCGAACCACCGCGCGAAACGATACCTGTCGTACGCTTTGCCGTGATTGGAATGTAACGAAGCAATACACCAGCGTGAATCGTAAAGTAATCAACGCCTTGCTCCGCCTGCTCAATTAACGTATCACGATATACTTCCCACGTTAAATCTTCTGCAATTCCGTTTACTTTTTCCAGCGCTTGATAGATTGGTACAGTTCCAACTGGTACAGGCGCGTTACGAATAATCCACTCCCGCGTCGTATGAATATTTTTACCTGTAGATAAATCCATAATCGTATCTGCACCCCAGCGCGTTGCCCATGTCATCTTCTCTACTTCTTCTGCAATCGAAGAAGATACAGCTGAGTTTCCGATATTGGCATTTACCTTCACATGGAAATTACGCCCGATGATCATCGGTTCAGCTTCTGGATGATTAATATTCGCTGGTAAAATAGCGCGGCCTTCTGCGATTTCCTTACGAACAAACTCCGGCTCTACCCCTTCACGAATCGCAACGTATTCCATCTCAGACGTAATAATGCCATTACGTGCATAGTGCATTTGCGTAACGTTTGCACCTTGCTTTGCTCTAAGCGGCTGGCGATCCATTTGCGGGAAAACAGGTGTATGCTTCGAAGCTACTTTCACACCGTCATCCTCTGGTTTCACTTCACGCCCTTCGTATGCTTCTACATCACCACGCCCCATAATCCAAGAGTGGCGCGGCGTTGGAATTCCTTTTTCCAACTCGACCTTATACGCAGGATCTGTATAAGGACCGCTCGTATCATACACACGGATTGGTGGATTTGGGACGCCATTCGTTTCACTTTGTTCAATCTCACGCATCGGCACTTTCATACCTTCTCGTGGTCCATCCACATATACTTTCTTACTCCCTGGTAAACTAGATTTCAATTCAATTTGCTCAGCTGAAACAGATTGTTTCATAATTTTTGTTGCCCCCCTGTTCGTGACAAGGACGAGATATGGCCAGCGCATGCCAAAATAAAAAGAACCAGGTCCATAAAAAAATAAGGACCTGGCTCATAAAGACATCATTATGTAAAGCCGTTAACTTCCCTACGCTGGTACGAGCCAGATCAGGTCCAAAGGGTTAAGAAGTTCACGCGCTTCTCTCTCAGCCTACGCATACGTTAGGCACCCCTAGTTTATCACTGATTTAATTTTCAATACTTTCCCATCATACACGATAATCTGAAAAATGAAAAGTTTATTTCTTTTGCACTTTACGGAATCATCCAATTTAAATAATATGCCTGAACATAAGTCATAATCCCCACAATTATGACGAAGAACAAGCTATGCTTCACTGTAAAACGGAACAAATCCGATTCTTTTCCAGCAAGACCAACTGCTGCACAAGCGATTGCAATCGACTGCGGGGAAATCATTTTCCCTGTTACACCGCCTGTTGTATTTGCTGCAACGAGAAGCACTTCAGATACGCCGACTTGCTGCGCTGTAATGGCTTGTAAATTTGAGAACAGTGCATTCGCAGACGTATCAGACCCTGTTAGGAATACGCCAATCCAGCCTAAGAATGGTGAGAAGAACGGGAATAGTCCGCCAGTTCCGGCTAATGCTAACGCTAACGTAGAAGATAGACCAGAATAGTTTGCGATAAATGCAAACCCTAGTACAAATCCGATAGATAGAATTGGCATTTTTAATTCGATTAACGTTTCTTTAAATGTCACTGCTGCATCTTTTACATTCATTTTCAAAATAAACATGGAAATGATACAAGCAATTAAAATCGCTGTTCCAGTTGCCGATAATACATCAAACTTCAGAATTGCCTCGTAAGGCGTTGGTTTATTTACAATTGGCTCTGCTTTCATTACTAGATTATGCAGACCTGGAATTTCAAACTTAAATACAAGACTTTCTAAAGCCCCTCCTGGAGCGAATAATGCCTTAAAGAAACTTTGGCTCCAAATGACTACCATAACCGTTAATACGATAAATGGGGACCATGCCTTCACTACTTTTCCAAACGTTAATTTTGGCATCGATGCTACTGTCGTTGTTGCTGCTACTTCACTATTTGCTTGCCCGGATTGATAAGTTTCTTTCGGCTGCCAAACTTTTAAGAACAGCGCTAAACTAATTAAACTTACAAGTGCCGATGTAATATCCGGAAGTTCCGGCCCTAAAAATGTCGCTGTAATGAACTGCGTAATCGCAAATGAACTACCCGCTACAAGTAACGCAGGCCACGTTTGTCTTATACCTTTAAATCCATCCATTAAAAATACGATAAAGAATGGAACAAATAATGATAGGAACGGTAATTGATGCCCAGCCATTTGTCCAATTTTATGTGGATCAATACCTGTTACTTGTCCAGCAACTGTAATCGGAATTCCCATCGCTCCGAACGCCACTGGTGCAGTATTTGCAATCAAACAAAGACCTGCTGCGTATAAAGGATTTAACCCAAGACCCGCAAGAAGCGCTGCTGTAATCGCTACTGGTGCCCCAAATCCTGCCGCTCCTTCTAAAAATGCTCCAAATGAAAATCCAATTAAAATAACGAGTAGACGATGATCGTTCGTAATCGATAATACCGATGCACGAATCACATCAAATTGACCTGTTTTTACAGAAATTTTATATAAAAATACGGACATAATGATAATCCAAGCAATTGGCCATAACCCGTACAAAAAACCGTATCCGGTTGCTGCCATTGCCATCGTGAACGGCATTTTATAAGCGAATAACGCTACTAAAACTGTAAGTACAACTGTAATAAATCCTGCCACATACCCCTTCATGCGGAAAACTGCTAAAGCTAAGAAAAAAAAGATAATCGGAATAAGTGCGACCGCTGCCGAAATCCAAATGTTTCCGAATGGATCATAAACTTGTGTCCATGTGTTCATTGTTCTCTCCCCCTAAAGAATCCCCTTTTAAATAGAATAACCTCATCAATAGACTATCAGGTCATCATACCTTTAAGCCTAAAATAAAAAAACGTTTAAGAAAACGTTTTCAACAACTTTCATTTATACTGTACCATAACAATTTCTATTAAAAAAGATTTTTTTGAAAATTTTATTATTTAACAGAAAATCTTACAAAATCGTCACGTTCTTGTAATGTTCATCGATAGGAAGTTTGCCAAAATTATTGCATAATAATAGTATAACAACAGAAATTATTCATGAGGTGATATATATGAACGGAAATAAAATATTAGCTGCGTTATCATACTTTAGTGTACTATTTGCCCCTATCTTATTCCCTATTATCGTTTGGATCGTGGGAGACGCTGAAACAAAACCACATGCAAAACGTGCTCTATGGACACACATCATTCCAAGTATCGCTACATTCATTGGCGTAACTATTCTAGGAATTATGGGTCTTGGATCTGATCAACCAGATGTAACACTTGGAATTGGATCAATGATTGTCTTAGCTATTTGCGGAATCATCAGCTTATACTACTTCATCTGGAACATTGTAAAAGGAATTAAAGTGCTGAAAGCTTAATTTTAAACAAATGTTTGTTTAAAAAGGGCCCCTTGCAATTTGCAAGGGGCCCTTTTCCTAATTCGTTCACTTTATCTTCTGCGTTTCTTCTTTTTTCTCATCATTTTCTTTCGGCGCGTATTCACTTTATCCGCTATAATGTGGAGCGTACTTGCCACAACAATTCCCATTAAGAACGTTACAATTTCAACCTCATGCTTCTTCGCAATTTCTATTAAATTACCATCCAGTGCGATTACATTTAATAGTAATAAAAATGGAGAAAAGACGATTAACATGTACGCAATACGAATCACATCACCAAGTATAATCGTATGCGTAAAGAAAGATCGATGCGGCATTACTTTCTTATAAGGATACCAAAATATACGTAAGAAACCCCATTTGTTATAAGCATTACTGTACGTATCTAAATCTGGTGTTAAAAATGAAGTACCTACTAAAAAACCAATTGCAAAAGTTAATAAAAAATCAAAATTTGTTAATCCATACGAAAAGAGCAAAAATAAAACAACCGGAAGGGATATTAAGTTTATTTTCGTATGCGTTCTTCCTGATGGCATAATGCACTTCCTCGCTTATGTTCGTCCTGTCACCTTATGACAGATTTCACCTATTGACCTAATTTCTGATCGATAAATGTTGTGTCTATATCCGAACCAAACCATTCTGCCAACTTCACACGTGCCTTATCTTTCACATCTTCATTGACGTATAACGACACCTGTATTAGTGCGGCCGTTAACGCCCCTAAATCATCCGTATAGCCAATTCCAGCAATGAAATCTGGAATCGCATCAATCGGTGCAATAAAATAAGCAAGTGCTCCAATTACAATAATTTTCACTCGTTTTGGAACATCGGGTCTTTGTAAAACGTAAAACAGTAATAAACTTGCATAAATGACCGACTGCCCTGCTTGCTTTGCAACATGTTTTACTTTCTTCCAAAACGCTTCAACTGAAAATTTTTGTTTCATGTAAAAGCCTCCCTATTTTTAAAAAGAAATAAGCTACAATATGTTATCAGTAAAAGTTCATGGAAATTACACAAAACCTATCAATGAACTTTCATTGTAACAAACAAACTAAAAAAGAACAAGTGTTCGTTAATTTTCACACTATTTCCTTCATATAATAGATTTCTAGATAACCCTTACCCATCTTCATTTCTTATTTCTCAACAAAGAAAATTTTCACTTCCACTTAACATTCTGCTCTACCTTTGTTATATTTTCTAGTTGACGGACATATAAACGAATGTTAAAGTTTTCTCTGGTAGTGACAAATCTTATACAAAAAATGTAAAATGTTATAGTGTTTCTCAGAAATGAATTTTGTTGTATAATACAGAAATGACGTTATGCTTATGAGCAACAAAAGAAACCAAAAGGGTATGCATAGTTATAGTCGTATATGGGTGAATATAGAACCTTTAATTATGGCCAAGAAAACTATGTATTTTTTATTTTAACATTTTTCGCTCCAAAATCGACCAAGCCTGATAGAGAAAGGGTGGAAATGAATGAAAGAAACCTTGAAATCACAATTTCAAAATGTGCGTTTCACTGTATTCGTAGCTTTAGCCTTATGGCTGAAAACTTACCTTATTACACGCACAAGCTTTGATTTAAAACTTGAATCTTTCATGCAAGAATTCATTTTATTCCTTAGCCCATTAGCAGCATCATTACTGCTTGTTGGTCTTGCATTATTTGCAAAAGGGAAAAAACGTAACTATATAGCACTTGGAATTAATTTTGTCTTAACAATCGTTCTTGTTGGTAACGTAATGTTCTACGGATTCTACAATGACTTCGTTACATTACCGGTGCTAGGACAAACATCTAACTTCGGAAGTTTAGGTTCTAGTGTGAAAGAATTATTTAACTACAAAATTATCCTTGCATTTGCAGACATTATCATATTCTTCGTTCTGTTGAAGAAAATGAAAAACTTTGCACCTACAGAGCGTGTAGCACGCCCGATGCGTTCCCTATACTTCGTATCAACAGTTGCTATCTTCTTCGCAAACTTAGGACTTGCAGAAGCTGAACGCCCAGAACTATTAACACGTTCATTCGACCGCGTTATGCTTGTTAAAAACTTAGGATTATATGTACACCAAGTATACGATCTTGGCTTACAAGCAAAATCAAGTTCACAAAAAGCGTTCGCTGACGGTAGTAAATTACAAGAAACAGAAAACTACGTAAAAACAACACAAAGTAAACCAGATCCAAATATGTTCGGTACTGCAAAAGGGAAAAACGTAATTGTTGTCTCTCTTGAGTCATTACAAACATTCTTAATTGGTGCAACAGTTAACGGACAAGAAGTTACACCATTCTTAAACCAATTTACGAAAGAAAGTTATTACTTTGATAACTTCTTCCATCAAACTGGTCAAGGTAAAACATCTGATGCTGAATTCCTAGTAGATACTTCGTTATATCCACTAGACCGCGGTGCTGTATTCTTTACACACGGTAACAATGAATATACAGCAACTCCAGAAATTTTACGTCAGCAAGGGTATCACACGTCGGTATTCCACGCAAACAACGCAACATTCTGGAACCGTAACATTATGTATCCAGCACTTGGTTATGATCGTTACTACAACGAGCTTGATTACAAGATTACGCCAGAAACAAAATTAAATTGGGGATTAAAAGATATCGAATACTTCGATCAATCTATTGATATGTTAAAACAAGTGAAGCAACCATTCTATACTCGCTTCCTTACTTTAACGAATCATTACCCATTCACTTACGATGACAGTACAAAATTAATCGACGAATATAATTCTGGTGATGGAGTATTTGACCGTTACATGGTAACTGCTCGTTACTTAGACGAAGCAATGAAACACTTTATTGAGCGTCTAAAAGCAGAAGGTATTTACGACAACTCAGTAATCGTATTCTACGGTGACCACTACGGTATTTCTGAAAACCATAACCGTGCAATGGCACAGTTCTTAGGAAAAGAAGAAATCACTGCATTTGACCATATGAACTTACAAAAAACACCGATGTTTATTCACGTTCCAGGTCAAAAAGAAGGTAAAACAATTTCGAAACCAACTGGTGAAATTGACATTAAACCAACTATTCTAAACTTACTTGGTGTAGATTCTACAAATGACGTTCGATTCGGTCATGATGTATTCTCACCTGATAATAAAGGATTTGTTGTTCTTCGTGACGGTAGCTTCGTTACAGATAAATACATGTACACAAACAGTACATTCTATGACCGTGCTACTGGTGAAGTTGTACAATTACCGAAAGAAGAATCTCAACCACTAATTGATCGTGCCCAAAATGAATTGAACATGTCTGATAAAATCATTGAAGGTGACTTACTTCGCTTCTCTGAAAGTAATAAGATCAAAACTGGTGAAGTAAAAACAGTTATTAAAGAAGAAAAGAAGAGCGCTGAGTAATCTCAGCCTCTTTTTTATTTTCTTCCATACAACTACTTATATTCATTAACTTTAAAATTACATAACCTTTACCAAATATTCACATAGTGTTAATGAAGAATCTCTATAATAAAATATGTAAACGAGGTTCTACATATTTCTTATCTCTCATCTTTCGTAAGATCCCTTAAAGAAATGTGTAAATCTTTTGTTTCTACTTTCTTATAATTGTCTTTCAACTTGTTTTGTTTCCATACGCAAAGCATTCAACGAGACAATGTCCCTATGAAAGATAGCTACCCTCCTTGTGCAGCATTCCATAAGAATGTTGCTTTTTTTTATTTAAAAGCAGGATTCTCATTTCTTATTTTCGAATTTGTATATACAAAATGCTGTAAAGTGAAACTTTAATCAGCCCTCACCAATCGGGCATTTACGGGCAGTGATTCGCACACTTCACTTCTTTGCTCTACCCAAATTTGTAAGTAGGGGCTTTACTACCGTTAATGCGGGGTAAATCATCCTTATTTCTCTATGATTTACAAATACATATACGGTCATATGTAGAGAATTGCTCACATAAAAATTACTATAGTGATTTTTATCTCGCATGAATGGAAGTTTCACGTTACTTACGTACTTACGAAAGGATGGGACGGAAATTGGCATACGAAAAATTTGTACTTTGGAATGATGAAGTTATTGATACAACAAAACAACAAACGTACATAGAACTTGAAGAGAGAGGTTCGCAGTTCGGAGATGGTGTCTATGAGGTTATTCGCCTATATAAAGGGAACTTTCATTTATTAGATCCGCACATAACGAGATTATATCGATCCATGGAAGAAGTAGAATTATCGCTCCCTTTCTCAAAAGCTGAGCTCATCACTTTACTTTACAAATTAATTGAACGAAACCATTTCCACGAAGATGGCATCATTTATTTGCAAGTATCTCGTGGTGTACAAGCTCGCACACATGTATTTTCATATGACAACCCTCCGACAATTTATGCCTATATTACAAAAAAAGAACGACCAGCTTTATGGATTGAATATGGTATACGCGCTATATCAGAACCCGATACTCGATGGCTACGCTGTGACATTAAATCATTAAATTTATTACCAAACGTACTAGCTGCTACGAAAGCTGAACGGAAAGGCTGTAAAGAGGCACTTCTCGTAAGGAACGGTATTGTAACGGAAGGAAGCCATTCCAACTTCTTTTTAATTAAAAACGGAACGCTTTACACACATCCAGCCAATCACCTTATTTTAAATGGCATTATTCGTCAATATGTCCTTTCTTTAGCGAATACTCTTCACATTCCTGTGCAGGAAGAACTTTTCAGCGTTCGTGACGTTTATCAAGCAGATGAATGCTTTTTTACAGGCACAACGATTGAAATTTTACCAATGACCCACCTTGATGGGACCGCGATTCAAGATGGGCAAGTTGGGCCTATCACCAAAAAACTGCAAAAATCTTTTAATCAAATCTTATTACAATCCAATATGGCATCTTCTTAAACACGAATAATTTCTGTCCTTTCATATTCAATATATGCATTTAAATGGAAATCAAGGTGTAATTTTATGCCTTGATTTTTTTCTTGTAATCTTTTTGTCATATTCAGATTCCTATATAAGTCTTGACAGTAATCAACATGCTCTTTAGAATTTTTAACAGTTGGTAAATATTTCTTCACTACATTACAGACAGAAAGGAATCGACAAATTATGAAAAAGTATCTTGCCGGTCTTGCGGCAGTGTCTGTAGCAGGAGGAGCAGCACCTACACTTGATAGTGTTCAAGCTGCACCTGAACAAAATACACAAAAAGCTGCTACAACTGTCCAAGCTTCTGCATCAAACAGCTCATCTTATAAGGTAAACGCGAGCGTATTACATGTTCGTGCGGGATCAAGCACTTCTCACGACATCATCTCACGCGTTTATAACGGTCAATCACTAAACGTGATTGGCGAAGAAAACGGTTGGTTCAAAATTAACATTAATGGACAAACAGGCTTTGTTAGTGGCGAATTTGTATCAAAAAGTGGCGCAGCAAACAACAATGTAAGTACAGGTGGAAACAATAAAGTTACCGCTGATGTATTACGTGTACGTACAGCTCCTAACACATCTAGTTCTGTTTCTGGGCGTGTATATGAAGGACAAACATTAAACGTAATTGGACAAGAAAATGGTTGGGTGAAAATTAACCATAATGGACAAGTAGGTTATGTAAGTGGCGAATTCGTATCTGGCGTTTCTTCTAATGCAGGTTCTTCAAACAACAATACGAATAATAACAACCAAGAAGTAAAACCAGCAAGCGGAAACTATACAGTAAATGTATCTTCCCTTCGCGTTCGTACAGGTCCTAGCACTTCTCATACAACTGTAGGTTCTGTCAAAAAAGGACAAGTAGTACAAGTTGTTGGCGAAGTTCAAGATTGGTTCAAAATCAATTACGCAGGACAAACTGCTTATGTAAGCAAAGACTACGTAACAAAAGGCGGTTCTAACGAAAACGTTACAGAAGGCAACAAACAAGAGCAAAACAATAATAATGGAACTATTCAAACTGGTGGTTCTTACGTGGTTAACGCTACATCTCTACGTGTTCGTACAGGCCCTGCCGCTTACCATAGTGTAATTGGTGGCGTTTTAAATGGTACAACATTAAACGTAGTTGGATCTGAAAACGGTTGGTTTAAAGTAAATTACCAAGGAAAAACAGGCTTTGTTAGTAGCGAATTTGTGAAATTCGTTAAAGGTGGCACTACTACTCCTGAGCAACCAAAACAACCTGAAAAACCTAACCAAGGTGCAATTGGCGACTACTACATTAATGCTTCTGCACTAAATGTACGTAGCGGCGAAGGTACAAATTATAGAATCATAGGCGCACTTCCACAAGGACAGAAGGTTCAAGTAATCTCTGAAAACTCTGGATGGAGCAAAATTAACTACAACGGTCAAACTGGTTATATCGGAACACGTTACCTGTCTAAAACACCAGTTGGAGGCGCAGTAGATAATAAGCCTAACAATAACCAAAATAACAATCAAAACAATAACAACAATAATAATACAGGCAATAATAGCGGCGACAGTTCTTCCGTACTTGCATATGCAAAATCAATGCAAGGTGTACCGTACGTTTGGGGCGGAACTTCTGCTAACGGCGTAGACTGCAGTGGCTACATCTACCACGTATTTAAGAAATTTGGTCATAACATTAGCCGTCAAAGTGTTGCGGGATATTGGAGTAGCCTACCAAAAACTTCAAGTCCACAACCGGGTGACTTAATTTATTTCCAAAACACTTATAAATCTGGTCCTTCACACATGGGTATTTACCTTGGAGGCGGATCGTTTATCCAAGCTGGAGATAAGGGTGTCGCAATCGCTTCATTAAGTAACTCTTATTGGAAGAGCCACTTCTTAGGATACACGAAAGCACCTTAATTAATAGTTTCAAAGCCTTCTAGTTTACTAGAAGGCTTTTTTGCTATGAGTTCAACATATTACTCCCTTTCTCCTACCTTCTCTCTACAAAAATAATGTATCCATTCTTCCATTTCATACACTTTATTCTGCAAAAACAATGCATAACGTTATCATAATGTATATATTTTCATAAAAAACATAACCTATTTCATGTCTATTTATTTTATATGTGTTTTTTTGAAGAATTTTCTTTTTATTTAAACTTTTCATTAGACGTTTGACCTCCGATGTCCATTATGATAAGTTACTAAAGATGTTATATTCGCAAACGTATAGACAACTGGTTTATACACTGTTTTTACTATGAGGAAGGAGCATACACTGCATGAATCTTTTATGGGGAATTGGCGGCGTGATTGGAGTATTAGCAATTGCTTTCTTACTATCTTCCAACCGCAAAGCTATTAATTGGCGCACAATTTTAATTGCGCTAGCATTACAAATGTCATTTTCATTTATCGTATTACGATGGGACGCTGGTAAAGCAGGTTTAAAACACGCTGCTGACGGTGTTCAAGGATTAATTAATTTTTCTTACGAGGGAATTAAGTTCGTTACTGGGGATTTAGTCAACGCAAAGGGACCTTGGGGATTTGTATTCTTTATTCAAGCACTACTTCCAATCGTATTTATTAGTTCATTAGTAGCAATCTTATATTATTTCGGTATTATGCAGAAATTTGTTAGCATCGTTGGTGGTGCATTAAGTAAACTTCTTGGAACTTCTAAAGCAGAAAGCCTAAACTCAGTAACGACTGTATTTTTAGGACAAACTGAAGCTCCAATTTTAATTAAACCTTACTTAGCACGCTTAACAAATAGTGAATTCTTCACTATTATGGTAAGCGGTATGACAGCTGTTGCTGGATCCGTTCTTGTCGGTTATGCAGCAATGGGTATTCCGTTAGAGCACTTATTAGCAGCTGCAATTATGGCGGCTCCATCGAGCTTATTAATTGCGAAACTAATCATGCCAGAGACAGAAAAAGTAGATAATAACGTTGAACTTTCTACAGAACGTGAAGACGCAAATGTTATTGATGCAGCTGCACGCGGCGCATCTGAAGGTATGCAACTTGTTATTAACGTAGCAGCAATGTTAATGGCTTTCATCGCATTAATCGCTTTATTAAATGGATTATTAGGATGGGTTGGTTCTCTGTTCGATATTAAACTTAGCCTTGATTTAATCTTTGGTTACTTATTATCACCATTCGCAATCTTAATTGGGGTTTCTCCTGGTGAAGCGATACAAGCAGCAAGCTTTATCGGTCAAAAACTTGCAATCAACGAATTCGTTGCATACGCAAACTTAGGACCACACATGGCAGAGTTCTCTGACAAAACAAATCTAATTTTAACATTTGCAATCTGTGGATTTGCAAACTTCTCTTCTATCGCAATTCAATTAGGTGTAACAGGAACGTTAGCTCCTACTCGCCGTAAACAAATTGCACAATTAGGGATTAAAGCAGTTATCGCTGGTACATTAGCGAACTTCTTAAACGCAGCAGTTGCAGGTATGATGTTCCTATAAACTTATATAGAGTCTTCTCTTTCTACAAGAGGAGACTTTTTTCATGCAATCCAAACGTCTTTTATGTATCTATTAATCAATTTATCCTAAATATAAGCACATTATGATACAATAATGTTTAAGTCTTTTTATTTTTCTTATGAAAATAGAGATACTACTTGTTGTTGCCCTTCAAAAGAGTTTAACGACATAGTCAATTTCTTAATAATTGCGCATACTACAAGTATCTATTGATGAAATAGCTTTAAGGAGGAAAGTTTTGTGAAAGATAAGTTCTATAAAATCCTCTCTATGTGGATTTTACAAATTGTATTTTATTTTACTACTGTATATGTGACGAAATATGAGCATGCTCTCATTTTTACAATAATATACGTAATCGTAAATGTACTATTCTTATTTTTAGCTGACAAAACAGCATTTGTTTTCTTCATACTAGGAACCATTATTTCCGTATTTTATTTGTTCTATCAAGCATGGCTTCACTTATGGAGTACATCAGATCAATGGCAATATATGATTACCCACTTCCTGATGGCAGCTAACTTCTTCATTGTATATATAACAACTCACCTATTGAAAAAAGTGGTTCATGAAAATAAAGCTTTAACTGAGCGTGTGAGAACATTGGAACAATATATTGGAGAATCCAAATTACTAACAAGACAAGAATTTGAGAGACGCCAAGCGTTATTAACGACTGCAATGAATCGTCGTAATGAAACAGGCATTATTGTTTACTTTGATTTCACTTCCTTTAGTAAATATACAAAGGAAAGTGTTATGGACCGTGTAGCTTCTTTATTAGTTGAAACGGTAAGGAATGATTTTGACCTTGCTGCTGAATATGATAATAATACGCTAGTTATTTTATTACAAAACACAAATGAAGCTGGTGCTGACATTGTAATGAACCGCCTAAAACCAAAAATGGAGCAATGGCTTGCTGCTAAAGCAATCAAAGATATAAAAATTTCACGCGAGCAAATTGGAAACAAAGGACAGACACTGTTATGATGACTCTCGTTATACTTCTTTTATTCCTTCTGTTTTGCGTACTCGTTTTTTGGATTAGTATCACATTTTCAATTAAATATGTACTTATTTTTACGGCCTTTCTATTCTCTGGCTTACTCGTTTACTACTCTTTCTTAACAATCGCGGGCTTAATTCACCGAAATAGTAAACGAAAAGATCGTACGCTAGAACATTATCCGAGCGTCGATATTTTCATACCTGCCCATAATGAAGGCGTCGTTATTAAAGATACTTTAGAGGCGATGGCAAAGATTGAATATCCAGGAAAGCTAACTATTTATTTATTAAATGATAACTCTCAAGATGAAACACCTGAAATCGGCGATGATTTCGACAAAGCTTATGCTCATATTCGCCATATTCGTGTTCCTCCCGGTGAACCGAAGGGTAAATCACGTGTACTAAACTATGGGCTTAGTATTTCAGATGGTGAGTACTTCTGTGTTTACGATGCAGATAACCAACCTGAACCACACGCACTGCGAATGCTTGTAGAGCACGCTGAAACAACTGAAGATGCTGTTGGAGCTGTTGGACACGTTCGTACAGTAAACGAAAAAAGAAACTGGTTGACGCGAATGATTTCGCTAGAATTCCAAATCTTCCAGCTCCTTATGCAATCTGGACGCTGGTTACTATTCCAAACGGGCTCGCTGACAGGAACAAACATGCTTCTTCGTCGCTCCGCACTAGAAGAGCTTGGTGGCTATGACCCTTACGCAATTGCAGAAGATGCTGAATTAACATTACGAATTACACAAAAAGGTTATCTCTTACCAATCGTCCCAGAATCAGTTACTTGGGAACAAGAACCAGAGCATTTAAAAATTCTTATTAAACAACGTACACGTTGGCTCCAAGGAAATTTATATATTTTAGAAAAAATGTTCTCATCATTAAGTTTCTTTAAAGGAAAGCTGCTTGTTCATTCCTTACAACAAGTTCTAGTGTATGTTGTATTTTGGCTATTCCTAATCATTTCGAACGTTTGGTTTGTAATTGGGCTGCTCGGGATATTCCAAATTCAATATAGCATTCCGCTACTATTTATGTGGTATGTCGCATATATTACATATGTTTCTCAATTATTTAGTGCCCAGAGTGTCGAACGAACCTTTACACCGACTAATATTTTTATTAGCGTTATTATGTACTTTACGTACGCACAGCTCTTTACGTACTTATTTA
Organism: Bacillus cereus group sp. MYBK195-1; assembly: GCF_051916605.1. Taxonomy (NCBI): domain Bacteria; kingdom Bacillati; phylum Bacillota; class Bacilli; order Caryophanales; family Bacillaceae; genus Bacillus; species Bacillus cereus group sp. MYBK195-1. Next base: position 286,876 of record NZ_JBQAGZ010000005.1, read on the forward strand.
TTCGTAGCTTAATCTTATACTTACGTGCAAAGAGCAAGAAACAAGTCATTGGCTGGGATAAAACAGTTCGATTCAAAAAAGATAAATAATAAAAATAAGCACAGAGCGCCGTATGCTCTGTGCTTATTTATTGCCGTATAAATTATATATCAGACAATACCCCTTAGCTGAAAGTAATTTCACGTCCATCCCCCAACGAACGATCGACCTTCATTTATATACGAAAAAGTGATTGCTATTTTTGTAGAACCAATTGCTTCTCTTGCTGTTCTTTGCGCGTTTCAGTCTTAGGTTCCGTGCTTTCTTGGACACTACGATGTGCCACACGTTTCAAACAAATATGCTTCCACTTTCTTTCGTAACGTTTCATTATTCTAGATGTCCCCCTTGAATGCGCTTTAAAACTATTTGAAATCGCTTACAGGAAATAATATAGCACATATATATAAACGTGACAACACATTTCCGACAATTTTTTGTCAAAAATATGAATAGAATTCGTAAGGGATCGAATATTGTCGAAACCTATCGTTTTTTCTTCGTATAAAAGGCATACTACTTATATGGTAAAGTATTTTATTTCCCCTACCCGCATTTCAAATTCCTTCTATATAAAGTGAGATTTTAATCAGTCATCACCAATCAGACTTTTACAGGCAGCCCGATTTCTTTGCTTTTGCTGACTTTTGAGTTGGGGGGCTTACTGCCCGACAAATAGAGGGATTAAAAAAAGAGCTGATATAAAATCAGCTCTTTTCCTTCTATTATTAATGACGCTTCATACGTCCTTCTTTTTGTAACTCTTTAAATAATGCTGCCATCATAAAGAAAATAACAAAGACGAATGGGAATGCTGCAATGATAGCTGCCGTTTGTAAGGCTTCTAATCCGCCAATATATAATAAGGTAGAAGCTATCGCGGCTAGAACGATACCCCAAATCATTTTAATACGATTTGGTGGGTTTAAACTACCATGTGTCGTTAACATGCCTAAAACAAATGTTGCAGAGTCTGCAGATGTAATAAAGAATGTAGAAATAAGAAGAATCGCTAAAACAGATAAAGCTGATCCAAAGCTTCCCATCTGATCGAACATAGCAAACAATCCTACTTCTGTTCCCATCTCTTTAATTTTTTCAAAGATATGTGCATCACCAAACAGCTCCATGTGAATACCAGTCCCGCCGAAAACGGAGAACCAAAGCGCACCGATTACGGTCGGTACAAGTAACACACCGATAACAAACTCACGAATTGTACGACCTCGTGAAACACGAGCAATAAACGTACCTACGAACGGTGACCATGCAATCCACCATGCCCAATAGAAAATTGTCCATGACTGAATCCATTGATTTCCGCCTTCATCCAATGGACTTAAACGGAAACTCATACTTGGCAATTCCTGAATATACGAACCTATTGTTGAAGTGAAGTAATTCATAATAAAGTTTGTTGGACCTGCAAATAATACAATAATCATAAGTGCAAACGCAAAAATAATGTTCGTATTACTTAAATATTTAATTCCTTTATCAAGACCTGTTTGTGCAGATAACATGAAAAGAACTGTTACGATTGCAATAATAACTAACTGTGTCGTTAATGAATTCGGGATAGATGTTAAATAGCTAACACCACCTGCAATTTGTTTTGCACCGAGACCTAATGACGTTGCAACACCAAACACAGTTGCGAAAACAGCTAACACATCAAATGAATGAGCAATACGCCCGTGTTCCCCGCCCTTAAATAGCGGACCTACTGTCGCACTAATCGTACTTGCTTTTCCTTTTCTAAAGGTAAAATAAGCAATACATAACGCTACAAACGCATATAGTCCCCAAGGATGTAATCCCCAATGGAAAAATGAAAAACGCAGTGCAAGGCGCGCACTTTCCTCAGTTGCACTATCTCCAAACGGAGGTGCGTATAAATGATTTAATGGTTCGGCAACGCCCCAGAAAACTAAGCCGATACCCATACCAGCACTAAATAACATAGCAAACCATGTCATATAACTATAATCAGGTTCGTCATCATCTTTACCTAAACGAATAGAACCGTATTTCGAAACAATTAAAAAGATAGACACACCTAAAATAATAGAAACGGAAATAATATAAAACCAGCCAAACTTACTAACTAATGCAGTTTGAATTGCGGTTGTTACATTTCCTAAACTACCTTTTCCAATAATAGATTCGGGAATAATCCCCCAAATTGTAAATGCAATACATAATGTTAATGAAACGATGAATGTTTTTGTCAGTTTCCTCATCAAATCCCCCTTCGTAGGTTTCGCTTTTGTAAATAACATAAATTCCGATATGTAAAATCGGATAGAAAACTATAATTTTGCGGTGATTTTCTTACTTTCACCTTCACCAATTCGAATTCTTATGGACAGCCTTACCTTTCGTATAACCTTTTCACTCTGCAAGAGCTACAAGTTAGAAATACTGGTGTCAAATTGTGTGAGAAAAACGCGGATAGGAATGTATTTTCCTAAAAAAGGATGTGTTACATATGTAAAAAAGGGCAAATTTCTTCCTTGCAACCCTTTCGTTTTGTAACAATTATGCGGTTTTTTTGCTAGTATATAGCACGTGTTTATAGCTTCACAAACAAAATGTTTATGTTTATATAACTATATTACCCATAAAACGGTAAAATACTCAAGGAATGTAATCGTTTAGTAAACATCATGTAACATTCCTGTAATATTTTTATTTACGTCGAAAAAAACATGTTGTATTAAATATTTTGAATATAACTAGAAACCTATGAGTCATATAGAATGAAAAACGCTTTCCTATATTTTTTGTTATATTACAGGATATTAACGACTTATTACGAATGGTTTGTAATTGTGTGTTTTCCCCAAATCCGAAAAAATCTGTTGCTATAATGAGGACACGAAAACAAACGCAATGGAGGCTATCATGAAAAAATTAATTGGTATAGCAACAGCAGCAGTTTTTGGTCTTGGGATTTTCACATCATCTGCTAATGCAGAAACTGTTGTAACAACAGACGTACTAAACGTACGCGAAAACCCTACTACGGAATCAAAAGTTGTCGGTAAATTACTAAACGGTAATAAAATAGATGTACAAAATACAGAGAACGGATGGTCAAAAGTTACTTTAAACGGTAAAGACGCATTCGTAAGTGCAGAGTTCACAAAAAGCATCTACTACGTAACAGCTAACGTATTAAACGTACGTGCTGAAGCGAACACAAACTCAGAGGTTCTTGGAAAGTTGAAGAAAGACGATGTAATCGAAACAACGGACCAAGTACAAAATGAGTGGTTACAATTTGAATATAACGGGAAAACAGCTTATGTTCATGTTCCTTTCTTAACAGGTACAGCACCTGTAATTGAGAAACAAGAAACAACTGCTCCTGCTAAAGCTGAAGCACCAGCTAAGGCTCAAGCACCTGCAGCACAAGCAAAACCAGCTACTAAGCCTGCTGTAAAAGCTGCTGAAACTAGCGAACCATCTGGTGGTCGTGAGTTAACAGTTGTAGCTACAGCATATACAGCTCACCCGAGCGAAAACGGTGGCACATATGGCGGCCGTGTATTAACTGCAATGGGTCATGATTTAACTGCGAATCCAAACATGAAAATGATCGCTGTTGACCCGAAAGTAATCCCATTAGGATCTAAAGTATGGGTAGAAGGTTACGGAGAAGCTATCGCTGGAGATACTGGTGGTGCAATTAAAGGTAACCGTATTGATATCTTACTTGGATCAGATAGCGCTGCTCAAAAATGGGGACGCAAAACTGTTAAAGTGAAAATTTTAAAATAACCAATGACTGCTAAATTACAAGCCGGTTCTCTTTATTGAGAGCTGGCTTTTATTTATTTATAATACATATAAGGAGGCTATGCCCATGAATGTACAAGCAAAAGTAGACTGGATTGGTACGCCAAAACCGTACATATATAAAGATGAAGTAACATATAACGCTACGTCTATTGATTTCTCACTCGCTGGCGATGATAACCGCTATAAGTTAATTGTGCTCAAGTCTGAAAACAATACACATTACAAAATTGTGCAATATGGAGTAAAACCAGGCTCTCAAAAGCCATTTCCTATCGACATTCCATTTGAACAAAACATGTTACCAATTATAGAGCAGATATTACATGATCCATATGTACAAGAAATATTAAAAGAAACACACTCATAATTGTAAAAAAATATATCAACGATTTTTCAATTATATCTATCATAACTTACGATATATCAACGGTTCGACACGAAATATCGATTTAGCTACAAAAAAGAAGCTGTTCAAATATTGAACAGCTTCTCTCATATTAACGAGTTGGACCAGATACATCTTCTGATTTCAAAGTATTATTTGCACCAAGAGAATAATACAACATCTTTCCATTTCCATTCACGGTTACAATATGTTCGTTATTAAAACTTTTGAACTTCACAGATCCATCACCGTAACGAATATGATACTCTTCATATGTCGTTACTTTATATTTCGTATCACTTTGACGCTCTACATTACGAACTTCCATCGCTAATAAGTCTTCTGTAATTCCTTTTTTGTGTAAATACTGTATATAATCACGGTCTTCCTTATACGATTTCCCGCTCTTATCATAATTCTTTTCAATTAAACTAAAATCATTTAATGAAATTGCACGTACGTTATCATAAATATGATTTCTTACAAATTCGCCCACCGCTGAACTTGATGTTTCTTTCGGGAATTTTAAGTAATACGTGCTTTGGTCTCCAATTTTAACACTTTCAGATTTCATCACACCAAAATCAGTAGTTTTCTCTAAATGTACTTCTACTGTTTCATCTGTGGATACAGGACCAAGCTTATAACTTCCATAATTTAATTTTCCACGTTTTTTCCCGTTCACAAATACAGTTGCATCACTTTCATCAGAAGAAATGCTTACATACTTGCCTTCAAGCGATAAATCCACTTTCACCTTCTCGCTCTGTTCATCCGCTAAATCTACTTCTTTCTCTGTTTCTAATTCAGTAAGTTCTGTCTTCGCCGTTGCCTTTACAACATATGTACCTGGGAAGTATGGCCCCAACTCTTTCGAAGTTTTATCACTAGAAAGCTCTGTTTCTTTTTTGTCATTCACATGTATTTCTGCATTTTTTGCAGTTGTACTAATGCTCATATAATAAGATTTCATGCTTAACTTATACTTTGGATATAAGAACCACTCTTTTCCCTCTTCTACTATTTCCCCGTCTTTAAATGCAGGTTTATCTTTTGTTAACTTTTGATCTACTGTCTCTTTCTGTAAATAAGACAGTAATTGTTTGTTGTAAGAAGGATTCTCTTTTAAATAACGCATGTACGCTTTAATATCCTCTGTCTTAATCTTTAAGCTTGAATCATTCGCTTTTACAAACTCATCAATTGCATTAATATCTTTCTTTTGGAATGCTTCAATCATTACATTTACTTGCTTTTCTTTTGAAAACTTATATGCTCCAAATTTATATGCCCCAAATAATAATGCAGCAATAACAACAAAACCAATGATCAAAAATAAATTTTTCTTACTTTTCACTGGTTTTGTCTCGCTTTGTAATTCTGTATATGAAGCAGCAGTGTTATCAACGATTACTTCTACTTTACTCCCACACTCAGGACAAAAGTTCAAATGGTCTGCAACATTCTTTTTACATGTTCCACAAAACTTCAACGTGCTCTCCTCCTATTTTTTAGCTAATTTTATTCCAGCAAATGCTGCTACATATGTCACAATCAAGCTAAACAAAGTTAAATATATAAATGAATTTTGCATAGATAGTGCTGTTCCACTTGTTCCAAATAAACCTGTTACCGTTCCTGAAACATTAATTTGGAACTTAGAAATCATATTCATTACAATCATCATAATTGTGTAAGAACCACTGCATACCGCTAATGTAATATATATATTGGCGGTCGGTAATTTAGCTAACTTTCTTCCCGCTCTAAACATAAAGAACAATGGAATAATAAGCAGTAATAAACCATAATGGAATACATTATTCACTTTATCGAATTCTGCCAGGCTTTCCTCATTTGCTCCTTTTGAAATCAATATCTCTCTAAGCTCTACGCCATTTACAGAGACGCCTGATATAAATGAAAACGATAGTGTGCTCTCATATGTATTTGATTTCTTACCAATTCTAGTAAATTCTTTACTAAGTGCTGGACTTGATACTTCTAACGGCGCAAAATGAGCCATACTCCATAATTGAGGTGTTAACTCTAATGCTAATAATGTACTTTCAGATTTTAAAGTTGTTATTTCTTTTAATGGTTCAATACCGTCTTCCTTACTTACTAACGCCATAATACAAACCGCTACCGCTGTTACTAAAAGTCCTTTTATCATAGCTGAAACACCGTAATACACAGACGCTCCATATGGCATTAACTCTTGAAATGCTACTGCCATATTGTTTTTGCTTGTATGAGCAATAAATCCTAATAAGGTAAATAATGTCCCACATACAAAACCACTCAATAAACTCTTAATCGCTGAATAGCCAACCGTAATCTTACCTGCTTCTGAGAATGGAATTGCAAAAGATTGTGATGCTATAAAACTTATAATGAATAAAAAGACGCCATAAATAATACCAACTGTTGCTGCCATAAAGATTTGATCTTTAATCGTTTTCGCAACATGCTGTTTCCCTAACCAAATTCCTGTACCAGCGAAAATAATAAATGGAATGATTAATAATAATGTAAATGGAGTATGCCAAGATAAAGAAAATATCAATCCACTATCATCGTTAGCTGTAAAACCAAGTAAATGGTAACTTAACATCGTAGAAGTTGCACTCGAATAAAAACTTGGCAACATTTCTAATTCTTTCGCAAATTTGCTAAACATCTCACTTAACATAGAAGCAAATAATAAACTACCAATCCAACCAGCAATTAACATGAGAATACTTGCAACAGCCCCACCAATAAAACCTTTTTGTAAAACGGCTTTATCTGCTTTAAATTCAACTTTAGGAGCACCATCCATTTTAGGCAATTTTACAGATTGTTCTTTTTTCTTCACAACAGATAAAGAATACCCACACTTTTGACAATATAAATTTTTTTGAGCATTTTCACTGCCACAGCCTTTGCAGTATTTTGCAGTATCTTTTTCTAACGTTACTGCATCTATAGCTCCTGCAATCTCCATACTACCTTCATTTGGGCAATAATTTACTTCTTCACCATGTTGTTTTCCACATGTGCGACAATACATTTAATTCACTCCCCACTTTGCTTAATTCCACAAACTGGACAGTAAGTAGAGTTTTTATCAATATGCTCATTACATGAAATACAATTTACCGTTTCACCTTCATTTTCTACTGCTAACATCGGGTTAGGTTTTCCACACGAACCACAAAACTTATCATTTATTGATAAAGGTCCACCACATTCACATGTAGCTTTTTCACCTTGTTGTTTTTGCAATTCAACAATGCGCTTTCTTGCTTGATAAATAGCTACATCAAATTCTTGAACTGGAGCAATCATTTCTTTTAAGCTCGCTTCATTTACTCCACTTCCTCTTAATTGAACATACACTTGCTGCCCAACCTCTAATAGAACCTCTGCTTTTTTCTGCATTTGCACTTGCATTCCCTTTTTCAATTGAGCAATTTCTTGTGCAACTTGCAACTTCATTTTCCCTTGTTCTATTCCTTCTTGTAACTTATTCATTCCACTACCTAACTTCGTCTGTAAATCTGACAAATTATTTCTCCTCCTATACGTATATATTCATATATGAAATTAACATTTTATATATTACCATGATTTTCAAGTTATGTAATCCAAATTTCATTTTTTCTGTTTTGAGCATTTTTTGTTTATAATGGTAAAGGAAAGAAATATGTGTACGGAGGAATATTATGCTGCAACACTCAATTACGAAAGATGAAATTATGATGATTGCGAATGAGTTCGTTCAAGGACTAGATCCGCAGCAAACAGCTGATCAGGAACATGTCGCTACAGCTCGGCACCTATATCGTAGTGGTGTTGTCTACAACGTTGACTTTGATGGTTATACACTGTCAGGAACTGTAGATGCGGAAGGCAACGTATATAGCGTTCATATTCCGATTCGTAATGTCGCTGAAAGTTATTGTGATTGCTTCGCACCAACACAATGTGAGCATATGCTCGCTGTATTACTATCTGCAGCGTCTAGTTTCGGGCAAGTAGGAGATGTATTAACTTTATTTAAAAATAATACGAAACCTTCCCTTCCTCCTATTAGAACTGCAAGACAAGTATTGCAATCATCAGCTTTTGAAGAAACGGATTATAAAAGTTGGGAATCATATTTTGAAAAAGAATATGATTCATTTAAAAAAGAACAAGCTCGCCTTACTTATAAACAAATGTATTTTCTTATGAGTATCTTTACAGATTTCTATACGAAGCTTGAGCGGAAAGCTCCGCGCGTCATCGCCATACATGAATTATTCAGGTTACATGCAGCAATTTACTGCTTTCAAAAATTATTAGAAGAAATTCAGGCATTCGAAGCAAACAAAACGTATTCTTATCACCAACCTGTTAATGTCATTCGCCTATTTGTAGATAAAGTGGAATCCATCGTTCGGGACTTACAATCAGAAGCGATTCCTTCAGAGTCTGAAATAATTTTGCAAGAAACAGCTCGTCTCGTTCATGAAGTATTCTTCTCTACCGACGCTTATACGCAAGAGCGATTTTTCATTTATCGTCACATATGGAGTGAACTTTTAAACAATAAAGAGAACATAGAAGAGGAAGAAAAACGAATCGACATGAAAATCAATCCACTATCCAAAGCATTAGCGTCTTCTCATCTTCTCTTTTTAAATGATGAAGATTTACTAGCGATGGACTTACTAAAGAAACAACCTGCTTCTGTTGTGAGTCTATACTTCTATTGGTTAGAAGAACTATTAAGTGCCATGCAATGGGATCGTGCAAAAAACTGGCTTTCCTTTACGTATAAACAAGTAAAGAAAACGATCCAAGATCACGAAAATACGATTTTCATAAAAGATATCGTTCGGCTATTTGTAATCATGTATGAAACATACGCAACACATACAAATGAACAAGCTGGTTTTGAAATGATTTTACAAGAACTATTACCGTATAGTTTCACAAACTACGAACAGTACGTACTCGCGAAAAAACAGTATCGCACATGGGCAGAGCTTCATCTCTTATATGGATTTGAGGCAATTGAACTGTTGAAAGAGCCACTGAAAGATATTGAAAAAGAAGCGCCAGAAGTGGCACTTCCTCTTTACCATCTTGCTGCTGTAGAGGCGATTGAAGAACGAAATCGTAAATCATATAAACGTGCAGTTCGTTACTTAAAGAAATTACGTACATTATATAAACGATTAAAACGCACCGATGAATGGGATGCTTTCATTATTCACATCGCCAATCTCCATTCACGTCTGCGTGCACTACAAGAGGAATTACGGAAAGGAAAATTAATCGATGATCAATCAAACTGAAGTAACAATTAGGCTCCAGCATGTTAGTCAAGGTTGGTTCCTTTGGGGAGAAGATGACAGCGGTACTCCATTATCCGTAACAAGTTGGAAACGAAATGCATTCACATGGCACTCCACTTCTTTCTACGGTACGTTTCTAAAAGAAGCAACCTTCGAAGGAAAACAAGGTGTGCTGCTAACAAATGCACAAGCTTTTGAATACATTGCAAACAAACCGATGAATTCCTTTGCACATATTCAAATAAACGGCACGATTACAGCACTTACGAAAGATGCAAATGAACTATGGGATGCCTTTACGAGTGGTAGTTTCGTACCAGATATGAATCATTGGCCTAAACAACCATCTTGGAAAGTTCAAAATACACCAATTGAAGATGACACATTAGCATCGCTTTTCTCAGCAGCAGTAAATGAAAGCATATTACAAGACAACCGCTCAAATGACGGCTGGGAAGATGCTAAAAGACTATATGAACATTATGACTTTACGAAAAGACAACTGGAAACAGCACTACATGAAGAAGATTGGCTTCGGAAAATTGGTTATATTGAAGATGATCTTCCGTTTACAATCGGACTAAGACTACAAGAACCACAAGAAGAATTTGAAATGTGGAAGCTTGAAACAATTGTGACACCAAAGCGCGGGGCGCATCGCATATATGTATATGAAAACATCGATTCCTTACCGAAAAGATGGCACGATTACGAAGAACGGATTACAGAAACACAAGAAGGTTTTAGTAAACTCATACCGTGGTTAAAAGAAGGAGATACGTTCCGAAATGAACTCTTTGAAACAGAAGCTTGGAACTTCTTAACAGAAGCAAGCAATGAATTACTTGCAGCCGGCATTACAATTTTACTACCATCATGGTGGCAAAATTTAAAAGCAACAAAACCGAAATTACGTGTCCAGCTGAAGCAAAATACAGCACAAACACAATCGTTCTTCGGTATGAATACGCTCGTTAATTTTGATTGGCGCATTTCGACGAACGGCATTGATTTATCAGAAAGCGAATTTTTCGAACTCGTTGAACAAAATAAACGTCTATTTAATATAAACGGTCAATGGATGCGACTAGATCCAGCCTTTATCGAAGAAGTAAGGAAACTCATGAACCGTGCCGATAAATACGGACTAGAGATGAAAGATGTCCTGCAGCAACATTTATCAAATACGGCTGAAACAGAAATTGTAGAAGATGATAGTCCGTTTACTGATATTGAAATCGAACTAGATGGATATTATGAGGAACTATTCCAAAAGCTGCTTCATATTGGAGATATTCCAAAAGTAGATGTCCCTACTTCACTAAACGCAACACTTCGTCCGTATCAACAACACGGCATTGAATGGTTATTATATTTACGAAAGCTTGGATTTGGAGCATTGCTAGCTGACGATATGGGACTCGGGAAAAGTATTCAAACAATCTCTTACTTACTATATATAAAAGAAAACAATCTCAAAACAGGCCCTGCATTAATCGTAGCGCCGACATCTGTTCTTGGAAATTGGCAAAAAGAATTTGAGCGTTTCGCACCGAATTTACGTGTTCAATTACATTACGGAAGTAATAGAGATAAGGGCAATTCTTTTGAAGATTTCCTTCAATCAGCAGATGTTGTATTAACATCTTATGCATTGGCTCAACTCGATGAGGAAGAACTAACTTCATTATGCTGGGATGCTGTTATTTTGGATGAAGCACAAAATATTAAGAACCCACATACGAAACAGTCGAAAGCAGTACGAAACTTGCAAGCAAATCACAAAATCGCTTTAACTGGTACACCGATGGAAAATCGCCTCGCTGAACTTTGGTCCATTTTCGACTTTATTAATCATGGATATCTAGGAAGCTTAGGGCAATTCCAACGCCGCTTCGTCACACCAATTGAAAAGGATCGTGATGAAGGAAAAATCCAGCAAGTTCAACGGTTTATCTCACCATTTTTACTGCGCCGAACGAAGAAAGATCAAACAGTCGCATTAAATTTACCAGATAAACAAGAACAAAAAGCTTACTGTCCTCTTACTGGTGAACAAGCTTCCTTATATGAACAACTTGTTCAAGATACACTGCAAAATGTCGAAGGATTAAGTGGAATTGAAAGACGCGGCTTTATATTACTTATGCTGAACAAGCTAAAACAAATTTGTAATCATCCAGCTCTTTATTTAAAAGAAGAAGAGCCACAAAATGTCGTTGAACGCTCTATGAAAACAAAAACGTTAATGGAGCTCATCGAAAATATAAAAGATCAAAATGAAAGTTGCCTCATCTTCACTCAATACATCGGCATGGGGAACATGCTAAAACGTGTGCTAGAAGAAAAATTCGGCCAGCGTGTCCTCTTCTTAAACGGTAGTGTACCGAAAAAAGATCGCGACAAGATGATTGAGGAGTTCCAAAACGGAACGTATGACATTTTCATCTTATCCTTAAAAGCTGGCGGAACAGGATTAAACTTAACCGCTGCCAACCATGTCATTCACTACGATCGTTGGTGGAACCCAGCTGTGGAAAATCAAGCAACAGACCGCGCATATCGCATTGGTCAAAAACGATTTGTTCATGTTCACAAACTCATTACAACAGGAACATTAGAAGAAAAAATTGATGAAATGCTAGAAAGAAAACAATCTCTAAACAATGCAGTCATCACAAGCGATAGTTGGATGACTGAACTATCAACAGACGAACTAAAAGAATTACTTGGTGTATAAAGTGAAACTTTAATTAGGCCATTTACGGGGAGTTTTACTACCCGCAAAAAAAGCGCTAATCTCGAAATGAGATTAGCGCTTTTTTCTATTCCAAAACCAATTACTTATTATAATCCCCGTTAACCCGCCGCACGTATCAAGCAATGAATCTTGCCACATTGGTGTACGGTCTCCCGTATACCATTGGTGAATTTCATCAAATGTTGCATAACCCGCAACGAAAAGAAGGGCATATATAAAACATCTTTTCCTCGAATAACCTGATCGATGAAAAGCGTAATAAATTAATGAACCTAGGATAAAGAACACCATAAAATGAGCACCTTTACGAAGGAAAAACTCAATAAATCCGCCTACACCTTTATTCGCAATACTAACAGGGGTTCCTCCACCATAATCGATAGATACCCATGAAAAATGCTCTTTCACAAATTCAACATTTACATATTGTTCAATATCTGAACGCATATCCTGCTTTTTATATGGTTGTGCCGAAGAATAGAAAATCAGCCCCATCCATAGTAATACAGGAATCCAAAATAACCATTTACGATTCATTATCCAGAATTCTCCTCTCTTAATCTTTTAAGGGTACCAAAAAAAAGAAAAAATTTCACGCCAAAACATGACATTTGCATCCTATTTATAAAGTGAAAGGAGGTGATACACATGGCAATTGAAACAATCGTAATGGATTTAACTTTACGTCTTGTCTTAAACAACGGATTAGATAAGAACGGCAAAACAGTTTTCAAGAGCAAACAATTTAAACGTGTTAAAACAAATGCAAGCTTAGATCAAGTACACAATGTAGCTCATGCTCTAGCTTCCTTACAAGCATCACCACTTCACGCTGTACAACTTGTAAGCACATCAGATCTTTCTAAACTATAAAGTAAAACTCGGATCAGTGGGGATTTTATTCATCCCCGCTGATTATTAGCCCGCAATTTAACCGGCAGACCCAAATCCCGTAAATAGCGGGATAAATACAAAGGAGGGAATAACACATGCAAGTACTAGAGTTGATTTTCGCGAAGGAAGATGGAAAAACAGTCGTTTTTTCTATCGATACGCCCATCACACCAATCGATGCACAAGTCGTAAATCAAGTAATGGATACAATCCTTGCCTCATCTGTATTTTCATCCATTGATGAAAATACAAGAAAAAAGGGAGCTCGCCTTGTAGAAAAAAATGTATCTGAAGTTCCCATTACTCTATAAAATGAAAAAGACGAATCTGCATCATTTTGCAGATTCGTCTTTTTTCTTCGGCATTTCAATCGGAATAAAAATCTTTGAGAAACCGACGCATACGTACTTATAATGTTCTTCACCTATATCAAACTCAGTCGTATATGTTGAGAAGAATATATAATCATTTCGCTTCGTATAATGATCAATTAATAACCCAACTTGTGGCTCAACATACTTTTTCGCTAACTTTTTACCGGCCGATGCCAAGTCGCCAAGGAGACCCTCTTCATTCTCTTTTTGAACTTCATCTAGCTTCTTACTCACATCATTACGCTTCATAAACTGCTTCGCTGCCCATTCTGTATATTCGCCCTTACTCGGATTACTGTTTGCTAAATATACTAGGAGAACGACAACTAAAGCCATAATAATATACTTTTTCTTCATACTATATCACCGCCTACTCTTTTCTATTTTCATATATATGTACAAGCGATGCAAATTAGAAAGACTATCACCTATTGATTGTAAACGAATAGACAAAATTTACAATACAAAACAAAATATTAACACTTAATTTACTTATTTTGTATATAATTATATTCGAAATATTAATTTCATAAGGGAGGACTTAAAATCATGAATGATGAAAATAACATTATTATTTCTAGTTCTACTATGATGCTTGTTCCATACAATCACCCTTATTATCGTACAAAACTTATCGACAGTAGCGGAAATGATCTTCGTTCCTGCCAAACCGCATTACAACTCATCAAAAAATCTTGCTTAACCCATATTCACTCTACTTATCAAGGCAGGCGCAATGCAGGCCAAACAAATTTTAGATTCAAACAAAACGTTCCAATTCCAATTAATCATCGGGAATACATTTGTGCTTTTCCAACAGAATCTCCTTCATCTCCAAGCTGTATATGGCTATTTTATAACCACATACATGATATAGAATTTTGCCCAAAGATTAAAAAGACTAAAATACACTTTTCAAATGGCACTACTACAACAATATCTATCAGTCCCCATAAATTGCAGCAACAATTATTAAAAGCTGGATACATACTATCTCGTATGAACATGCAAGATTCACTACACTTTAAAAACCCCTTGTTACATTTACTACATTAAACTAATAAGTAGAATGGAAAGCAATATCTCTTGCCTTCCATTCTTATATTAATATTTATCCTCTTACACTATCTCGCATTTTCTCAAGTGCTTGCCGATACATCCATCTTACTTGATAATATGTCATTTCCGTCTCTAAAGCGATTTCTCCCATCGTCTTCCCTACAAAAAAACGTTCAAAAATAATATACTTCTCCTTCTCATCTAACACGCTCATAAAATCCTTTACTCTTATTTCAACATCCTCAAAATGAAAGATATCCTCATACTCTCCTACACATACACACTTCTCCTGCACTGCGAACTCTTTCTTCAATCTCTCTAATATATAACCTCGCACCGTTACAACTGCATATGCAGGGAAATACCCCTTCTTTGCATCAAACCTTTCATACGCATGCCAAAGACCAATTAAACCACATTGATAATACTCTTCATAATCTTTACGAATACCTAATTTCTTTATTTGATTTACAATCATCCCTTCATACAAAACAACTGCTTCTTTAAAAGTCGCTGGCTTCACACAGTACCCGTTTCTAAAAGGTATACCTTTCTAGTATTCCGCGGTACCTTCACAATATAAAAATAAAGAAAAGATTTCACCGTGAGTAATTTCAAATACTACCGACGGAATTTGAAATTACACCAGCTAGTATTTGAAATTTTGTTGGTGGTATTTGAAATAGGGGTAAAAATAAAAAAGGTGACTCCCTTGAAGAGTCACCTTTTTCTAAAAGAATAAATTATGCACCAAATTTTGGAGCTAAACCACTTAAACTAGTAAATCCAACTGAAAGAATAAAGAAAATAACAATTAAAATCGTTGCTTGTTTTTTACTTAATCCAGCCGTAATATGTAATCCTAATCCCATTACAACTAATGCCCAAATATTGAAAACTTCAAATGATGAAGCAGCACCATGAGCAACTGTACCTGGCTCAAATAAAGTTGCTAAACTTGTATAAGAAGTTTCAATATCTCCACCAAGAATCATTCTAATAATAAAGTTCACAATTGCACCTAAAATTGAAATCGTATATGTGTAGACATAAATAGATAATAATTTCATGTATGAAGTATCATTACTCATAAACATCATAATCACTTTATAAATAGCTGCCGCAATGAAGAACCAAATCGCAGTACCAAATAGCCCTCCAACAATACCTGCTCCTATTCCGAAGTAACTAACAACTTTAGCCGTTTCAGCATCAGGCACCTCACTCATTACATCAGGATGATTCATTACTTGATACATGCTAATCCCTGCAATTACAGCTGTTAATATAATGAAAAGGAAAAATGCCCCCCAAACCGGACTTTTCGTCTTCATTCTCTCAAACTGCTCACCTGGAGAAGTAATCATTCCTAATAATGATGGCTTCTTCGCGCCTACATCTTGCGTATTAATATTTGCTTCCATTATAACGCCTCCTTCTATTTATATAACCCGTTCTAACGGGCGGTTCACTTCCTCATATAGAGGCTACGAACCGCCCACTAGAACGGTAATTTGTAGTTCTACTACACTATTAATTACTCATAACGCAATGCTTCAATTGGATCTAATTTCGCAGCTTTATTTGCTGGAATTAATCCGAAAATAATACCGAGTGTCATCGAGAACAGTACGCCTCCAACGACAACTTCCCATGAAACGAGTGGCGGCCATTTTGCGAATGTAGAAACGATATATGCTCCGCCATACCCAAGACCAATTCCGATTAAACCACCTAGAAGTGTTAACATAACGGCTTCAATTAAAAACTGTAATAAAATTTTACTACGTGTTGCTCCAAGTGCTTTACGTATCCCAATTTCGCGTGTACGCTCCGTTACAGATACAAGCATAATATTCATAACACCAATACCACCAACGACTAATGAAATACCCGCGATACCACCAATGATCATCGTCATAATGTTAGTAACTTTAGAAACACCTTCTTGGAATTCTTTTAAATTCACCAATTCATATTTACCTGGAATATCGCTTGGTTTTCGACTATTTAATACATCAACAGCTTTTTTCCCTGCCGTTTCTAAATTATCTACGTTTTTAGATTGAATGGCAATACTTTGAATTTCATCCGTTCCGTATAAAATAGGCCATAAAGTAAGAGGAATTAACATTTCCTCAGCCTCGAACCCCATAAATTCATTATCTGATTTATAGACACCAATAATTTGCATCGGTTGTCCTTTCATTTCAATAATTTTCCCTACTGGATTTTCATCTTTAAATAACGTCTCTTCTGATTTCGTACTAATCATAACAACGTTATTTCCTTGTGAAATATCAGATTCATTTAATGAACGACCTTTAACCACTTTCACTTTATTTACTTCAAAATATTCACTATCAAGTCCAATAACATTAATCATTGATTTTTTATCATTAATATCCATTGTTTCCATCGTATTATTCGTCGTAATAACATGAGAAACATCTTTAACTTGCTTTACTTCCATAATATCTTCTTCTGTTAATTTCGGTACTTGATGCCCCCCCATACTGAACTCATCATTAATATCCGGTTTAAATTGAATTGGCATAAGATTATTACCAGAACCAGCGATTTTCGACTTCAGCATCGCTTCCCCACCTTGCCCAATTGCAACGACAGTAATAATCGAACCTACCCCGATAATAATACCGAGCATCGTAAGAGCAGAACGCAGTTTATGAGCTAAAATAGAAGACAGGGCAATTTTTATACTATCTAGTAAACTCATACCGCACACCTTCTATCTTCTGTAACTTTCCCGTCTCGCAGTACAATGCGGCGGGAAGAATACGCTGCTACTTCCTCTTCATGCGTAACCATAACAATCGTCGTACCTTCTGCATTAAGCTTCGTGAAAATATTCATAACTTGCTCACCAGACTTCGTATCAAGTGCACCAGTCGGTTCATCAGCCATAATGAACGTTGGGTTATTCGCAATCGCTCTTGCAATCGCTACACGCTGCTTCTGTCCACCTGATAACTCATTTGGTAAATGATGCACGCGATCTGCCAATCCAACTTTACCTAGTGCCTCCAAAGCACGCTTGCGACGCTCCGCTTTCTTCACGCCACCATATACGAGCGGAAGCTCAACATTTTCTACTGCGGAAAGACGAGGTAGTAAATTAAAATGCTGAAATACAAAGCCAATATATTCATTACGAATTAAAGCAAGCTTTGACTCGTCTGCTGTTAAGATATTCACGTCATTCAGCATATATTCACCTTCTGTTGGACGATCTAAACAACCGATAATATTCATAAGCGTCGACTTACCAGAACCAGATGGTCCCATAATCGAAACGAACTCACCGCTCTGAATTGTTAAACTAATACCATGCAAAATCGGCACCGCCAATTTTCCTTGATAATACGTTTTAGCAATATTATTTAACGTAATCATTTCTCTTTCACTTCCATTCCGTCATACACATCGTCGGAAGGATTTTTAACCACCTTTTGCCCCACTGTTACGCCTTCTACAACCTCTGTCCAGTCTCCATCAGTAGAACCTTTTTTCACATTTTGTTTACGAAGCTTTCCTTTCTCCTCAACATAAACAAATGCATCATCGCCTTTTTCTACAATGCTTTTACTTGGAACAGCAACCATCGTCTTATTCTCTAAGTTTACTTGCAGAGAAACGTGATAACCTGGAGATAAACCATCTTGACTATCAAGGCTAGCTTTATATGTATATTGGGACATATTTTGAGTTGCTTCACCCATGCCGCCAGCTTGCGCCATCTCTGCGCTCGTTGGGAACTCACTTACCTCTGTAATCTTACCTGTCCACTTCTTCTTATTATTTGCTTTTGCAGTTACAGTGAATGTTTGATCCTTTTGAATTTGTGACTTCTGAAGCTCAGTTAACGTACCTTGAACTTGGAATGGATCTTTAGAAGCTACTTGTAAAAATGCTTTTCCTTGACCACCTAACGCTTGAGATGAACTTTGTGCCGCATCTTTATCTAACTTTTGAACAACACCAGCAAAATTGCTATAAATCGTAAGTTCTTTCTGCTTCTTACTTAACTCTTCTTTCTGCAACTTTCCTTTTTCTTTCTCAAGGTCAATTGTTTTTTGTCCTATCTCTAACTCGTTTACTTGCTCGTCCATCGGATCTGTTACTTCTTTCCCAGCTCCGCTATCTTTCGCCTTCTTAATTTCTTTCTTCAAAGAATCAATCTTCTTTTTCCCTTGATCATAACGCATATCCGCCATCTTCTGATCAAGCTCAGCTTGCTTCATTTGAAGGTTAATCTCTTCATTATCATAAGAGAATAACTTCGTGCCTTTCTCTACCTCTTGCCCTTCTTTTACCTCAATATCTTTCACTTTCCCTTTGGCCGGATCTGCATAGAAGCTTTCAATATTACCAGGCTTCACCTGACCAGAAATTAACTTCGTATTATTCAGCTTACGCTCTGTCACTTTCTCAAAACTTACAGCATCAGCATTTGTTGATGCACCCTTCTTCTTACCTTGCATAACAAAAATATTAATTGCCGCTACAATAACAATTAGTGCAATAACCCCAATAATAATCCATTTCTTCTTCTTGTTTGGAGTACGAACCGTATTTGGTAACATATTCTCTCTCCCTTTATAAATTAATAGTTTAATAAATAGCATAATTGTATAAAACTTTCTGAAAATAAATTGTGTATTATTACAATCTTTTTACAAAGTTTTACACATCCATTTATATTGTAACAAAAATTCCAATGATTAGAAATATGACATTATATCTTTTAAGATAGATTTAAGGAAAGATTATATTATATAGAAAAAGCTATCCAAAATAATAATTGGATAGCTTTTTCTAACAAAATATTACGCTACTTTAGGATCTTTTCTCTCATGTCCACGTTGAACAATAAATAAGAAGATTGTTGATAAAACCGCACCTGTTAATAGTAAGATGAAACAACCATCCCAGCCAGAACTATCAACAATAACACCAATTGCTGCGTTAGCTACAAGACTTCCGCCTACATAACCGAATAGACCACACATACCAACTGTCGTACCAACTGCAAATTTCGGTACTAATTCCATCGCACTTAAACCGATTAAGAACTGTGGTACATAAATTAAACAACCGATAATAGAAACTGCAATACTTACAACAAGTACGCTAGTTGCTTGCCAATATATAAACGTACCAATAACAACTCCAACCATACTAATAATACATAATGGCATACGTTTTCCTTTAAATAATTTATCACTTAAAAAACCAACGATTAATGAACTTGGAATTGCCATACCTTCAAAGATTGCATATGCCGCATGCGCTTCTGCTTTTGAAAATCCTTTAACTGTCGTTAAATAAAGTGGAACCCAGTTAATAACACCGAAACGAATTAAATAAACAAAAGCATTCGCAATACATAAGAACCATACAAATTTATTTTTCACTACATACTTCATTAAAATTTCTTTTGGGGACATCTTGTTAGCATTATCTGCTTTTTCAAGATTTTCATAGTCATTACGATACTCATCAATTGGAGGAAGACCTTCAGATTCTGGTGTATCCTTCGCATTGATCCAAACAAGAACTGCAATTACCATTGCGATAATCGCAGGGAAAATAAACACGCCACCTTGCCAATGATTTTCACCGAAAATACCTACACCAATTCCGACAAGTGGTGGCACAAGCATTCCACCAACGTTATGTGAAATATTCCAAAGACCTGTTTTCGTACCACGTTCTTTCTTCGAGAACCATTTCGTCATAACAATACTACAAGGTGGTGCTCCCATACCTTGTACAATACCGTTAACAACAAGTAATGTAACAATCATCCCAAATGATGATGCAAAACCGAAACAAATATTTACAAGCCCTGATAAGAATAAACCGACTGCGATAAAGCGCTGGGCGAAAGCTTTATCTGATAAATTACCCATAAAGAACTTACTAAATCCATAAACAATTGCCATTACTGAGCCTAGTAGACCAATTTCAGCTGTACTAAAACCATATTCTTGTACTAAATACGTACTTGATAACGTAAAGTTACTACGAACTAAATAATAAGCAGCATATCCAACTGAAATCCCGATTAACACACGAATACGTAGTAATCGATATACACGGTCGATCATATCCGCTGGCAATCTTTCAATTGCAGGTGCTGGCTTGAGCCATTTAAACATATATTTCCGTCTCCTTTTCTCACTTCAGAGAGAGACGCTGTCTATTCCATATCTCGATTATTCCACTATTTGATATATTTTGGTTCGTCCTTCTAACCGGCTGTCCTTCTATTTCTTTCTCATTCTTCGCAAACATCGTTGGTACGCCAAACGACACTTTTTCTAAAATATGCCCCGCTTCTTCTGATAAACAATAATCAATAAATAAATCCGCAATAATGCCACTCGGTGCACGTTTTAGTTTAGAAATCGCATTAACAGATAACCCTGTTTGCTCAGGTTCGTTACTTAAAATCGGAAAGCCTTGTTTTTGAAGCATTCTCTGATCTCCCATAAAGTTGATGCCTATCATATATTCACCGCTCGCAACAAGTTCTGCTGGGATGTAACCATTCACTGTTACTTCTCCAACTTGTTCTGCCAGATTCTTCACATATCCCTTCGCTTCCTCTTCACCTAACGTATCAATCAGTGATTGAAAAAACGTATATGCTGTACCTGAAACATTTGGATCGGGCATGACAATCTTTCCTTTATATACTGGATTCAATAAATCTTTCCATCTTAACGGATACGAGAGACCGTGCGGCGCTATTTCCTCGTTCCACCGCTCTTTATTAATCGCAATTGCCAGCTTCTCCACTTCATAACCATACCAATAACCATCTTTATCTTTAACAGTTTTTGAAATACGATTTGCATGTTGGCTTATCACAGGAATAGAAAGATTTTTCTGCTTCATCATTTGATGCGCATCTACTGTACCGCCAATAATAATATCCGCCTTCGGATTTCCAGCTTCTTCTTCCACTCTACGAAGAAGTTCTTCTGTTGAAAGACGAATAAATTCATACGTACATCCTCGCGGCTTACAAAATGATGAAAGTAACGCTTCACCAACTTCCTCACGAGCCGCTACATACGCAACAATATGACGATCATCCAAAATAGGGAGACCATTTTTACTATATTTAATAGAGGTTGTATCTCGAGAGCAACTAGACATCGCTCCTCCAATTACTAGCAAAAAGAAGAAAAAGGCTATCTTTCTCATGACGCATTCTCCTTTACGAATAACTCTGCTAGAGAGCCTTTCATATACATGACATTCCCGTTATTATCACCGAGATATTGCACAACAAAGTACGATGGATACACAGAAATCGTAAGAATATCTTCACGATCATTCTTTACACGCTTACCTGTTTTATAAGCTGTAATATAAGCAATCGGTTCATTCTGCGATTGTAATAACTTCTGAATTTCTCCGTAATCTGTAATTTGCTTTGCGGACCGTATAGAATCAAGTATGTGCGTAAGATTGATAGTACGTACCACATCGCCTTGACGTACTACGACATCCTTTGCTGAAGCAAAGAAATCACTAATACGCTCTGGCGTGTAATACAGGCTTAATAAATACGTTTGAAGTGCTGAAATCATCGGATCCATGCCATTCTTTCCGTATACATTTTCCCCATACTGGAACAAGTCACCTACTGCAAAAGTACGCTTATGTCCATTCAAGTACGTTACTTCTCCAGTAAATACTTGTTCTTGGCTCTTAACGTCCCCAGGCTCTATTCGAATTCGGTCAAAGAATGAAACAATCGTATGCAAACGAACTTCATCCGTTACAACGATTTCTCCCCACTTTTCATGTCTTACTTTCACTTCAATTGGAAGAGATTCATTCACCCTTTGTAAAACGGCTTGTTTATCATTTACAATGTTGATTCGATTATAGATTTGCTTCTCCATAACATAAAACAAAACAAGAAAAACAATTATACAAATGACAAACATAAGAATTTGAAATGATAGCCTTTTCATTTCTGCCTACCTCCAAGATAAAAAAACGTTGTTTCGAAAATACCGCATAATTGTTTCATAAATGTATCATTTAACCGCTTTCAAGTTTTTTATGTCTTCCATCCTTCTCGGAAGCAAAAATGTAATGAATATTGTAGTACCTATTTCTTCACTACTCTCAATCCGCATACTTCCGCCCTGCTTGCTCATAATCTCCTGACAAATATACAAACCATAACCATTCCCATAACTAGAAGGAAGTGCCTTTCCTTTCGGAAACTCTTTCCACTCTGCAAGCACCACTTCATCTATACCGATCCCATCATCATGAACAAAAACCTTCGCCTCATGCTCATTTACAATTACATTCATACGAATGTGCGAAGCATCACTATACTTAATTGCATTATCAAGCACATTTAAGAAAATTTGCTTCGTCTTATCAAAATCCGCAACAACATGTACATCCGTTAACTCATTTACCACTTCAATTTCAAACTGATTTAGACGAGGTTTCACAATTGAAACTGCTTCTTCTGCCAATTCCTTTATGTTCACAACTGTAGGAGACACTTCAAACGTACTCGTCCCATATTTCGAAGACTTAAGCAGTTCCTCTACAAGTGATAATAAACGCTCACTTTCCACCGCCACATAACGAAGACTTTCCTGTACATCTTCTTTCGATTGTAACTTCGGAATTAAATCCACATAACCGATAATTGCTGTTAGCGGTGTTTTTAGCTCATGCGTAATGCGGTCTAGGAAATCTTTCTGCTTCTCTTTCTCCTCCTGCAACTGCTTAATATGCAGCTCAATTCCATCGGCCATCGCGTTAAAAGATGCGGAAAGCTGAGCGATTTCCACGTACTCATTTAACTCAATCTTACTCTTATAATCACCATTCGCGAGCCTCTGTGCCATTTGTCTCAACTGATCAATTGGTTTATGAAGAGACTTCGCCAAACGAATCGCAAAGAAAATACCCGTAGCTACTAAACAAAGAGATGTCATTAAGAAAGTCCA
This sequence comes from Bacillus cereus group sp. MYBK195-1, assembly GCF_051916605.1. Lineage (NCBI taxonomy): Bacteria > Bacillati > Bacillota > Bacilli > Caryophanales > Bacillaceae > Bacillus > Bacillus cereus group sp. MYBK195-1. The sequence goes on from NZ_JBQAGZ010000005.1 coordinate 310,545, forward strand.
GCTCACATTTGTTAAAACTTCCTTCTCACCCGTTAACTCATTTATAAAACGAATGCTTCCAATGACATCGTTTCCATAATAAACCGGGCTTGAAAACAAAAGAATAGGAGCGGGATCCGCCTCCTCAAAAACATAAGACTTCTTTCCCTTCAAGGAACTCTCAATGTCGATGTTACGGTGAAGCAATGCTCCTTTTTGTGTATCTGCAACAACATCGCCATTCTTCCCAATCATCTGCACACGGACATCCATACGCTTCGCTAAATACGACGCAATTAAAAGTGAATTCGGACCAAGCGTATCCACTTCTGCTTCCTTCTCTAAATAATTCATCGTATAAATTTGTGCTTCTACACTTAACTTTTCTAAAGAATCTGCTGCGTTATGATACATATTCTTTTCTAACGTAATATAAACAACTGCATATAAAAGAACAAAAATCGGAATTAACAGCCCAACTATTCCAAATACCATATTTCGTTTTAAAGACATACCATCACCACTTAACAATCCAGTTTATAGCCAACGCCATAAATTGTCTTAATATATTCTCCGCTCGTCCCAAGCTTCTTACGAAGTCTCTGCACCATAATATCAACTGCTCTCGTATTTCCGATATACTCAAATCCCCATACTTTCTCAAGTAACTCATCCCTCATAAACACACGCTGCGGATTTGAAACAAATAACTGACATAAATTAAACTCTCGGTACGTTAACTGAATCTCTTGTCCACTCACATGTACCTTTCTTTCCTTAGGACAAATCACTATCTCTCCAGCCTCAATTACTTCATGACTTACAGCCGCCTCCGTCTTCTTTACACGCCGCGCCATATTCTTAATCCGAAGAATAAGCTCCGCATAATTAAACGGCTTCGTCACATAATCATCAGCACCAAGCTGCAAGCCAAGCAACTTATCATTCATCTGACTCTTTGCCGTTAACATAAGCACCGGAATATCCCTATCCCTCTCACGGAACAAACGAAGCAACTCATACCCATCCGTATCCGGAAGCATAACATCCAAAATCAATACATCGGGCCCTTCATTCCATTTCTCTAAAGCTTCTCTCCCATCAGCCGCTGCCAATACTTCATAACCTTCCATCTCCAACTGCATCCGAATCAAATTACGAATACTCGATTCATCATCAACCACAAGTATTTTCATCATTCTCCTCCTTCCATCATGTATTATAGTACAGTTTAGTATAGCAAAAATCTTATAAAAAAAGAGAGGGTATTGTCGAACATATTTTGTCGACGATACCCTCTCTTATACAAGTCATAGCTTATATCCTATCTTGCAGCATACAACCTATTAAATAAATCAACTTTATCATAAAAGAAGGATTCGATACATAACCAAATCCTTCCACAATTTATTATAAACGATTCATAATGTCTTCTTTAATAGTAAGTAACTTTTGTTCACTATTTTGTAAAGAACTATTTTTCACACCAAAGTAAAACTTAATCTTCGGCTCAGTTCCAGATGGTCGTAGGCAGAACCATGAACCATCCTCTAATTGATATTTTAACACATTTGATTTCGGTAAGTGAATCTCTTCTTTATGTCCATCTTGTAAAGATGTAACAACGCTCGCTTTATAGTCTTCAACTGCTACGACTGTTAAGCCCGCCACTTCTTTCGGAGGATTCTCACGGAACTTTGCCATCATCTCTTGGATTTTTTCCGCTCCATCTTTTCCTTTTAACGTTAACGATACAAGGTCTTCACGGAAGAAGCCGTACTTCTCAAATACTTCTAATAGACCGTCATATAACGTTTTCCCTTGTGATTTGTAGTATGCAGCTACTTCACATGCAAATAGAACAGATTGTACTGCATCTTTATCACGGCAGAATGGGCGGATTAAATAACCATAGCTTTCCTCATAACCGAATTGGAATTCATATTGTCCACTTTCTTCATACTGTCTAATTTTCTCACCGATAAATTTAAATCCAGTTAGCGTATCAACTGTATCTAAACCGTATGCTTTTGCAATTGTACGACCAATTTCAGACGTTACGATTGTTTTTAATACGACACCGTTCTCTGGAAGCGTTCCGTTTTCTTTCTTTTGAGATAGTAAGTAATCAAGCATTAATGCACCTGTTTGGTTTCCTGTTAATACTTGGAACTCACCATTATGATTACGCACTGCTACACCAAGGCGGTCTGCGTCAGGATCAGTTGCGATTAATACATCTGCGCCTACCTTTTCACCGTCACGAATTGCATACTCAAACGCTGCGTGCTCCTCTGGGTTCGGTGATTTTACTGTAGAGAAGTTTGGATCTGGTAACTCTTGTTCTTTTACAACTGTTACATCTGTAAATCCAACTTCTTTTAAACCACGGCGTACA
>NZ_JBQAGZ010000006.1:0-276630 GCF_051916605.1 Bacillus cereus group sp. MYBK195-1
CGCAGGTTCAAATCCTGTCCCCGCAACCAAATGGTCCCGTGGTGTAGTGGTTAACATGCCTGCCTGTCACGCAGGAGATCGCCGGTTCGACCCCGGTCGGGACCGCCATTTATGTTGGCTCGGTAGCTCAGTCGGTAGAGCAGAGGACTGAAAATCCTCGTGTCGGCGGTTCGATTCCGTCCCGAGCCACCATTTTTTTATGCCGGCTTAGCTCAATTGGTAGAGCAACTGACTTGTAATCAGTAGGTTGGGGGTTCAAGTCCTCTAGCCGGCATCATTTAGGGGCATAGTTTAAAGGTAGAACTGAGGTCTCCAAAACCTCCAGTGTGGGTTCGATTCCTACTGCCCCTGTAAAGTATATGGGCCTATAGCTCAGCTGGTTAGAGCGCACGCCTGATAAGCGTGAGGTCGATGGTTCGAGTCCATTTAGGCCCACCATATATTATTCCGCAGTAGCTCAGTGGTAGAGCTATCGGCTGTTAACCGATCGGTCGTAGGTTCGAGTCCTACCTGCGGAGCCATGGCCCGTTGGTCAAGTGGTTAAGACACCGCCCTTTCACGGCGGTAACACGGGTTCGAATCCCGTACGGGTCATACAAAAAAGAGTCAGCATTATGCTGACTCTTTTTTATTTTGTTAATCCTTTTTATTACGTTACTTTCCAGAAATAAATAAAGGAATTTTGGAAAAGCTATGGTATGTATAAAAAGGAGGAAATCATAATGACACGAGTTAGAGACTTAATGAGTACCCATATTGTACATTGTACACCGCTAGACAATGTATATGAGGCAGCTGTTAAAATGAAGGAAGAATCAGTTGGATTAATTCCTGTTGTTGAAAATGAGCAAGTTGTTGGGCTTGTTACTGATCGTGATTTAGTCGTTCGAGGGATTGCTGAAAAACATCCTGGATCTAATAAAATTACAAATGTAATGACAACAAATATTATCTCAGTTTCTCCAAATGATTCTATTGAAAAAGCTACAGAGCTAATGGCACAGCATCAAATTAGACGATTACCAGTAGTTGATAGTGGTCAACTTATTGGCATGTTAGCACTAGGAGATTTAGCTATAAGGGAATCAGCAGATGATCAAGCTGGATTTGCCTTGAGCGAAATCTCAGAGCATACAGAGTAAATTGAAACTTTAATTAACCGAGAGTCTAATGGTCACTCATAAAGAGCTAAATTATATATAAAGTTCAGATACATTATTCTAGCATATATGGATTAAACTAATATGTTAGCGTGATGTATCTGAGACATTATATAATAAGGATACGGTTAATAATTTCGACAGTTTTTTTTAATTTCTTATTCTTCATTTTTAATAAGAGAAAAGATGATATACTGATAGATATAAGTATTATGAGAGATTTTGAATATAACAATATTAATTTTTAGTGGTGCGATAATAAATTAATATTTCCTACATAGATGAAAAGGGAAGGGGAATTATATGAAGGCTGTACAGGGCGATCCAAATTGGAATTTGGTTACAGATACATATATAGAACCAAATAATTTCGCTGAATTATTTTCTTTGCTTGTACCTTGTCACCCAAAAGGTGAGGGGAAAGAACGAACTATATTAGTATGGAAAGAAAAAGAATTTTATAAAGAAGAAAATTTAGCGGCATTTATCGTATATGGCATGAATAAAGCAAAGAAATTACCGCAGTTTCATAAAGATGAAATTCCAACTTTAGTGCGTATTCTTCGCTTATGCCAAGAGATTGGTTGGTATGAAGAGGCAAATGATTTTATGATAGCGCAAGGATTAGCTGAGTTTGTTCATACTTCATTGGAATATGAAACATGGGATCTTTTGACACAATCAGTTGCTTTAAATTATTTAATTATTAAATATCGTATAGGTGAATTGACAGATAGGGATATTGAAATTTGGGATAGAGTTAAATTTAATGAGAAGTGTATAACCGATTGTAAACATTTATTATCTCATAAAGAAGTATTGGAATTTACATTCTTTTATATGTGCAAGAGAGCGAAATCATTATCAAAAGAGCAATTAAATAGTGATATGATGAGTTTAGCAATGTATTGTAATACTTTTGTATATGATTTGTATACACATGATTTATTACGGAAATATCGTAAGTGTACAGATTTCCTATCATATTATGGACCTAGTCAGGCAGTTTTAGCATGTCAAAGAGCTGTATTATCTCAAATTTCCGATCGCTTAGACCCATTAAAGACAACGCATGTAGATGATTATTTATATGTGATGAAAGAAATGATGGAGCATATGACGATAGGAGTAATGGATCGATACGGTCATTTTATTGGAAAGCTACTATCTTATGTGCCATTTTTCGAAATGATACAAGTTCCACAGCATGCATATTATTGTGAAGAATTACTGTATATTTGTAAGGGCATTGAATATAAAGAAGAAATACTACGCAATTATATATTTATACAATTACATGATTGTTTACCATCATTCTTTAGGCTATTTCTTAAAAATAAGCGTTACGCAACGATTCATGATATTCTTTTCTATTGGTGCGATGACGAACAAAGAATGAGCTTAGAGAAAAAATATAATCTGAGCTTTATTTATGAAAAATATGCTTGTGGATAAACAATATTTCCGATATGAAAAATTAATATAAATTAAAAAGGATCTCCAGTTTATGTGAGATCCTTTTTTGTTAGTAAAACAAGGAGAAAGTGATTAAGACAAGAAACAACATTCCATATAGGAGAAGTTGTTCAGTATAACTTCCTTGTATACCAAAAAAAGTATTGGCTTTCTTATACAAATTCAATATGTATTTTATTGGAGTATCTTTGAAAGATTGGTACACAGTGTCTCCTCTTTCTAAGCTTCTTGTTCTTGTTTTTGTTTATAAGGGACATTAATATATCTAGCTACAAATAATAAAACAGCCATAAAGAATACTGGAAATACAGTAGATAAATAAAAGCCATTACTAATTATATTTGTTATGAGAGCACTCAAAAGAAAAATAGCATTATAAATATGGGCAATTTTTTGTTTTAGTTGCACTTGAAATGATTCCATCATAATTTCTAATGCAACAAAAGCAATAATAATAGATAAAAATACAATGTTTGTATTGTAAATGATTAAACAGCAGATTAAACCTAAAAAGGCTACGTATTCAATTATAAGAGGTATATTGCGTGGCATACAATTTACCTAACTAAATATGGCAGTGGATTTACTGCATTTGTTTTTTCAAAATTCCATTCTCCATTATGTAATTCAAAATGAAGATGTTGCCCGTATGAATGACCTGTGTTTCCCATATGACCTATTAATTGTCCAGTTTGTACTTGATCACCAGCTTGTACAGTGCGATCCTTCATATGAGCATAAACAGTTGTATATAATTTCCCATTGATTTGATGCGCAATGAAAACAACATTGCCATAGCTAGCTGAATAATAAGATTTCACAACTTTACCTGCAGCAGCAGCATGGATAGAGACGTTTCCTGGAGCGGCAATATCTATACCATAATGCATTTGTTCCCAGCGTATATCAAAGGTTGAGCTAATTCTTCCTTGAGCAGGGAATTTGAAAGCAGCTGGAATTGATGAAGGTTGATCTGTTTTAGCTTGTGGTTGATTTTGTACTACATAGTGTTTTGCTACATATCCGTATCCTGTGCCAAAACGAATTTTATACCAAGTTCCTACAGTTTCTACTACTTGTACTTGTGTACCGTTTTGTAATGAACCGAGTAGAGCGCTACTTGTACTAGCGTTGCTACGTACATTTAGATTAGGTGTTGCAACAGTATATTTTGTATTATTTTGAACGGTGATTCCTTTTACTAAGGGTTGTGAACCATTAGAGATGAATGTTTTTTGTACGTAACCTGTTTGGCCATTATGCGATATTTTATACCATTCGCCTTGATCTTCTTGAACGGTAATAAACTTGCCATTTGGTAATACATCTAAAATGGAAGATTCTAAATTAGGTTCAGAGCGAACGTTTAATGCATTAGCATTAACGATGTATTGATCATTAGAATGAAGTTTGTTTTTTAGTAAAATAGCATCTTTTTGTACATAACCTACTTTATTATGAACAGATACTTTATACCACTCATTAGTTGTTTCAAGGATGTTCACTTTTGTATTAAAGCGAATTGTATCAATTGATGTGCTTTTTACGTTATCTTCTGTATGTAATGCTACTTGATCGACTTTGACATACCCAGTTTTAATATTAGATAATTGTTCAGCGTTTGCTTTTTGTACATTTGTTTCACCCATAGAAGGAAGTAAAGAAGCAATCGCTACAGTAGTTGCTGTTAAAGCAGCAGCTTTCATATTCATGGAATAGAGACCTCCTCTAGTTGTATAGTTGTAATTTTATTATAGTATAAAGATATAATATAGTGGGTGTATTCACATAAATGTAATATGAAATCAATATAAAAATAAATTTTTTGAGGATAATGATTCCTTTTTATACAATTAATTGGGGTTTTATTTTCTAAAATAGAATGTATGTATTGTATAACTTTGATATTTTGTTAATAATTAAGAAAATTAAAAAAGTTGATGATGTCTTATTAGGGTGTTATACTGACAGTGATAATTTTATAGTTTGCTAGGAGAGCTGGTGTTGCCAGCTGAGAGTAGGCCGTAAGCCTTTGATCCTTTTTATTACCTGATCTAGATTATGCTAGCGTAGGGAAGCAATTCGGACACTAACAATGAGTCCCCGTTTCTTTGCGTATAGAAACGGGGCTTTTTTATTTGAAAATTTCATATTGAAACCACTAGGGGTGCTTGATTTGCTGAGAGAGGAATAATCCTTAACCCTTACAACACCTGATCTAGGTAATACTAGCGAAGGGAAGTGGAACATCGAATAAATGTATAACTTTATTTGCTGTAACCACTTCTTATATATAGAAGTGGTTTTTTATTTAGATACATATATTGAAAGGGGATAGAGAAATGAAATTTTGCGATAGATTATTAGAAACTGTGCAACCGGTTTGGGAGATGAGTCATAATCATCCGTTTGTAGTGGGTATGGGAGATGGCACGTTAGAAAAAGATAAATTCCAGTATTATATTATTCAAGATTATTTATATCTGCTAGATTATGCAAAGTTATATGCGATTGGTGTTGTAAAAGCAACGAATCCACAAGTAATGGGAAAGTTCGCTGAACAAATTGATGGAATATTAAATGGCGAAATGACAATCCATAAACAATATGCAAAAAGACTTGGAATTTCTATAGAGGAGATAGAGTCTGCGAAACCATCTGCTAAAAATTTAGCTTATACAAATTACATGATGTCTGTATCTCAAAATGGCACACTTGCGGAATTAATAGCAGCGCTTCTTCCATGTATGTGGAGCTATTGGGAAATTGGAAAGCGTTTAAATGATATTCCTGGAGCAAGAGATCATGAGTTTTTTGGTGAGTGGATTCAAGGATATAGTTCGGAAGAATACGGTAATCTTTGTATTTGGTTAATAGATTTATTAAATAAAATGGCAGTTGGAAAGTCTGAGACAGAACTAGAAAGATTAGAGGAGATTTTCTTATATTCCAGTCGATTTGAATATTTATTCTGGGATATGTCCTATCGTAAGGAGATGTGGGGATTTGAGGAGCAAGAACATACTACAGTTTCATAATGTTTCTTTTCATTACGATGAGAAACCAATCATCCATGAATTAAATGCTTCTATACATGAGAAAGAGTTTGTCAGTATTATCGGACCGAGTGGATGTGGGAAAAGTACTTTATTTCGCCTTATTACAGGTCTAGAAAAGGTAAGTACTGGACAGATAGAACTGACAGAAACAAAGCACCATCCTGTAGGATATATGCCGCAAAAAGATATGCTTTTGCCGTGGAGAACAATTATTGAGAATGCTGCCCTGCCGCTAGAGTGCCAAGGTGTACAGAAGAAAGAAGCACAAGTAAAGGCAAAGGAACTGTTACATAAATTTGGTTTGCAAGGGTATGAGAAAAAATATCCGAAAGATTTATCTGGTGGTATGAGACAACGTGTATCTTTTATTCGAACTTTATTAACAGGCGGGGAAATATTGCTGTTAGATGAACCATTTAGTGCGTTGGATGCTTTAACGAAGACCTCTTTGCAAGAATGGTTGTTTGAACAATGGCAAGAGTGGGAAAAAACAATTTTATTCATTACTCATGATGTTGAAGAAGCGTTATTTCTTTCAAACCGAGTTTTAGTAGTGGAACAGCAGCCGATAACGACTTTGACTGAGCGGACTGTACCGCTTGATCATAACAGAACACGAAAAGATTTATATAAACCGGAAGTATTAGCGCTGAAAGATGAGCTTCTTAGTATGTTACAAAGGCAGGTACTTGTGTGATGAACCGATTGAAAGAATTAGTTCCTGCTATTACACTTTCTAGTATTTTACTAGCTGTGTGGGAAATAGGAGCAAGAATTGTAGATGAGATGTACATTTTACCGTCACCTTCTGCGATTGTAATGAAGATATGGAAACTAAAAGACATATTATTTACAGTTCATTTACCTGCAACGTTATACGTCGTTTTAATAGGTGTTGTTATCTCTATCGTATTAGGTGTAGGGCTAGCGATGTTAATGAATGCGAGTACATGGATGGAGAGAGCATTTTATCCATTATTAGTTGCTTCACAAACGATTCCGATTACTGCGCTTGCTCCGCTATTTGTTTTATGGTTTGGATACACAATTTGGAGTAAGGTTGTTGTCACAGTTTTAATTACGTTTTTCCCAATTGCGGTCAATACGTATGATGGACTGCGTAGTACGAAAAAAGAATGGGAGGAGCTCTTAGTTACATATGGAGCAACAAAAAGAGATATTTTTCTTAAATTAAAGTTGCCGTCTGCTCTTCCTTATTTTTTCTCAGCTTTAAAAATTGCAGTTCCGCTTAGTGTTATCGGAGCAGCAATTGGAGAATGGCTCGGTGCACAAGCTGGGCTTGGATATTTCAGTAAGAGAATGATGACGCAGTTAGATGGAGCTGGCGTATTTGCACCTATTGTATTGTTATCATTATTAGCTATTTTCTTCGTCGTAATTATTTCCATATTAGAAAAGAAATTCATTAGTTGGAGGAAGTATTCATGAAATTTTTAAAGCGCATCTTTGTGTTTACATTATTAATTGCAATAATTGCAGGATGTTCGAGTAATTCAGCATCAGACAAAAGTAAAAAAGAGAAAGAAATAACAGTCATGTTAGATTGGTATCCAAATGCGGTACATAGCTTTATCTATGCAGCAATTGAAAAAGGATACTTTAAAGAAGAAGGTGTAAAGGTAAATATTAAATTCCCTTCTAATCCGACTGATCCATTAACGCTGGCAGCAGCAGGGAAGGTGACAGTTGGCTTGTATTATCAGCCAGATGTTGTTATGGCGAGAGCGAATGAGCAAATTCCAGTGAAATCAATTGGAGCTGTCGTACGTTCACCATTAAATCATGTTGTATCACTGAAATCAGCGGGCATTCAATCACCGAAAGATTTAGAAGGAAAAACAGTAGGATACTCTGGAACACCTTTAAGTGAGATGTATTTAAAAACGATGGTAAAAGAAGCTGGTGGTAATCCTGATACAGTGAAAGTAGTTGATGTTGGCTTTGATTTAGTACCAGCATTAATTACGAAGAAAGTAGATGCGGTGACAGGGGCATATATTAACCATGAAGTACCTGTTATGCGTCATGAAGGCCATGAACCAGCGTACTTTAATCCAGCTGATTACGGAGTACCAAACTACCATGAGCTTGTGTTTGTAACAGGTGATAAAACGTTGAAAAAAGATAAAGAAGCGTTGCAAGCTTTCTTACGTGGTACGAAAAAAGGCTATGATTTCATGAAGAAAAACCCAGATGAAGCATTGAATATTTTATTAAATCATCAAGAAAAAGAAAACTTCCCACTTGTGCCAGAAGTTGAAAAGGAAAGTATGAAAATTTTATTAGAGAAGATGGAAACGAAAGATGAGCCATTTTTATCAGATTCAAAAGAATCTTGGGAGAAACAAAATAAGTGGCTGAAGGACAAAGGAATGACGAAAGAAACCGTCCCAGCCGATGAACTATTCGAAAATATTTTAAAGTAGGCGAATGAATATGAAAAATGAGCTCCACGTAATCTCAAATGGCCATATGCCATTCGAAGAGTTAGTGAATGTAGCGATGCAAATTGAGAGTGAGATTGATTATTTGCATATTCGTGAGCGTGAGAAGAGTACAAAGGAATTGTATGAAGGTGTGGAAAGTCTTTTGAGGAAAGGCTTTCCAGCATCGAAAATAGTGATAAATGACCGAATTGATATTGCTATTTTATTAAACATTCCGCGCGTGCAGCTAGGATATCGAAGCGCAGATGTAAGGTCAGTGAAAGAAAAGTTTTCTTATTTGCATGTCGGTTATTCTGTGCATTCTTTAGAAGAGGCGATCGATGCATTTAAGAATGGGGCGGATTCACTTGTCTATGGCCATGTATTTCCGACAGATTGTAAAAAAGGTGTGCCAGCGAGAGGGCTTGAAGAAATTTCAGACATTGCAAGGTGTTTATCTATACCGATTACAGCAATTGGAGGAATTACCCCAGAAAACACAGTGGATGTTCTTACTGACGGTGTAAGTGGTATAGCAGTTATGTCTGGAATTGTAAGTAGTAGTAACCCGTATAGCAAAGCGAAATCTTATAAGGAATCAATAAGAAAGTGGGCGGAAAAACATGTGTGAGAAGTATGATGTAGCGATTATTGGTGGTGGTGTAATTGGCAGTTCAGTTGCACATTTTCTAGCAGAAAGAGGACATAAAGTAGCGATTGTGGAGAAGCAAAGTATTGCATCGGAAGCTTCCAAAGCAGCTGCTGGTTTACTTGGTGTTCAGGCAGAATGGGATGTGTATGATCCGCTATTTGAACTTGCTAGAGAAAGCCGAGCTATATTTCCACAACTTGCAGCAGTTTTACGTGAAAAGACGGGTATTGATATTGGATATGAAGAAAAAGGAATTTATCGTATTGCTCAAAATGAAGATGAGAAGGAAAGAATTCTTCACATTATGGATTGGCAGCAGAAAACAGGTGAAGATTCTTATTTTCTAACGGGAGACCATGTGCGGGAAAAAGAGCCATATCTATCCGAATCTATTATAGGAGCAGTATATTATCCGAAAGACGGTCATGTTATTGCACCAGAGCTTACGAAAGCATTCGCACATTCTGCGGCAATTTCCGGTGCTGATATATATGAACAGGCAGAAGTATTTGATATCCGTATTGAAAATAATAAAGTGACTGGAGTTATTACAAGTGAAGGTATTGTCACATGTGAGAAAGTCGTTATTGCAGGAGGTTCATGGAGCACGAAGTTACTCAGTTATTTTCACCGTGATTGGGGTACATATCCAGTTAAAGGAGAAGTGGTTGCGGTAAGAAGTAGAAAACAACTTTTAAAAGCACCTATTTTTCAAGAAAGATTTTACATTACTCCAAAGCGCGGTGGACGTTACGTAATTGGGGCAACAATGAAGCCACATACGTTCAATAAAACTGTGCAGCCAGAAAGTATAACTTCTATATTAGAGCGTGCTTATACAATATTGCCAGCTTTAAAAGAAGCAGAATGGGAAAGCACGTGGGCAGGATTACGACCACAATCGAATCATGAAGCTCCTTATATGGGAGAGCATGAAGAAATAAAAGGTTTATATGCTTGCACGGGCCATTATCGAAACGGTATTTTATTAAGTCCTATTTCTGGCCAATATATGGCTGATTTAATAGAAGGAAAGCAAGAGAATCATTTGCTAGATTCATTGCTTTCTAGAAGAGTTTAGAAAGGGGATGGAAGTTTGAATTTAAAAATTAATGGTAACCAAATTGAAGTGCCAGCGAGTGTAAAAACAGTAGCTGAGCTACTTACACATTTAGAGTTAGATAACAGAATTGTTGTAGTAGAGCGTAATAAAGATATTTTACAAAAAGATGATCATACAGATACATCTGTTTTTGATGGAGACCAAATTGAGATTGTAACTTTCGTAGGAGGCGGTTGATTATGTTAAACATTGGACCATTTTCATTTCATTCTAGACTTTTATTAGGAACAGGTAAATTCCCTGATTTTGACGTACAGCAAAAGGCAATTGACGTTTCTGAAGCTGAAATTTTAACGTTTGCAGTACGTCGTATGGATATCTTTGATGCAAAGCAACCTAATTTATTAGAGAAACTTGATGTGAAAAAATATACGTTATTACCAAATACAGCAGGAGCAAAAAATGCTGAAGAGGCTGTTCGTATTGCAAAATTAGCAAAAGCTTCTGGGCTTTGTGACATGATAAAGGTAGAAGTTATTGGTGATGATAGAACGTTATTACCTGATCCGGTAGAAACGTTAAAGGCATCTGAAATGTTACTGGAAGAAGGATTTATCGTACTTCCGTATACATCTGATGATGTTGTATTAGCACGTAAATTACAAGAGCTTGGCGTGCATGCGATTATGCCAGGAGCATCTCCAATCGGATCAGGACTTGGTATTGTAAATCCATTAAATTTGGGCTTCATTATTGAACAAGCGACAGTACCAGTTATCGTTGATGCCGGTATTGGTAGCCCAGCTGATGCGACATTTGCAATGGAATTAGGAGCAGATGGAGTGTTATTAAATACAGCTGTATCAGGAGCAAAAGATCCTATTAAAATGGCACAAGCAATGAAATTAAGTATTGAAGCAGGCCGTTTAGGATTTGAAGCAGGTCGTATTGCACGTAAGCGTTGTGCAACTGCAAGTAGTCCTTTAGAAGGAATGAGCGTAGTTGAATAATCGATATTCTCGCCAAGAACTATTTTCTCCAATTGGAGAAGAAGGACAGCAAAAGATAAGAGAAAAGCATGTGCTTATTATCGGTGCAGGTGCATTAGGTAGTGCAAATGCAGAGATGTTTGTAAGAGCAGGTGTTGGCAAGATAACAATTGTTGACCGTGATTATGTAGATTGGAGTAATTTACAAAGACAACAATTGTATGCAGAGAGCGACGTAAAGAATAATCTTCCAAAAGCTATAGCGGCTAAAAAACGTTTAGAAGAGATTAATAGTGATGTAACAATAGAAGCTCTCGTTCAAGATGTAACAGCTGAAGAGCTAGAAGAACTTGTTACAAATGTTGATGTAATTATTGATGCGACTGATAATTTTGAAACACGCTTTATTGTGAATGATATAGCACAAAAATATTCTATTCCATGGATTTACGGTGCATGTGTAGGTAGTTACGGTCTTTCTTACACAATCCTTCCTAGTAAAACACCATGTTTATCATGTTTATTACAGTCGATTCCGCTTGGCGGGGCAACATGTGATACAGCGGGTATTATATCACCTGCTGTATCTCTTGTCGTTTCTCATCAAGTAACAGAAGCTCTTAAACTGTTAGTAGAAGATTACGAATCACTTCGAGATGGGCTTGTATCGTTTGATATGTGGAAGAATGAGTATTCATGTATGAATGTGCAAAAACTTCGCCAGCATAATTGTCCTTCATGCGGAGAGAATGCATTATATCCGTATTTAAATAAAGAGAACACATCAAAAACAGCAGTTTTATGCGGGCGAAATACAGTTCAAATTAGACCACCTTATAAAGATGAAATGAATTTTGAACAATATAAAGAGTTGCTGGAAGGTCGCGTGAATGATTTAAATATAAATCTATATTTATTATCATTTTCTGTTGAAGACAAGAGGTTAGTAGCCTTTAAAGATGGCCGTGTGCTCGTACATGGAACGAAAGATATAAGCGAAGCAAAAACGATTTATCATCGCTATTTTGGATAGAAAAGGATGAGTGGGATGAAAGTGAATAAAGCTTTAACAATTGCAGGGTCTGATAGCGGCGGCGGTGCTGGAATTCAGGCAGATTTAAAAACATTCCAAGAGCTTGGTGTATACGGAATGACGGCTATTACGGCAATTACTGCTCAAAACACGCTTGGCGTTCAAGGGGTATATCCTGTTCCGTTAGAAGGTATTACAGAACAGCTGAATTCAATTGGTACGGATTTAACACCAGATGCAGTGAAACTAGGAATGTTATTTAGTAGTGAAATAATTCAAATTGTTGCAGAACAAATTAAAAAGTTTGGCTGGAATAATATTGTGCTAGATCCCGTTATGATTGCAAAAGGCGGTGCATCATTATTACAGCAAGAAGCAGCTCAAGCATTAAAAGAATATTTATTACCAGTAGCAACTGTTATAACACCGAATGTCCCAGAAGCAGAAGTGTTAACTGGGATGGAGATTCATAATGTTGAAGATAGTAAGGAAGCTGCAAAAGTATTGAATGAATTAGGTGCTAAATATGTGCTTATGAAGGGCGGACATGCAGAATATCAAGGGAATGAAGTAATTGATTTCCTCTTTGATGGAGAAAAATTTATTGAGTTTAGAAGCGAGCGAATTCCTTCAAAGCAAACGCATGGAAGTGGGTGTACATTTGCTTCAGCGGTTACAGCAGGACTTGCGAAAGGATACTCAATTGAAGATGCTGTTCAAGAAGCAAAACGATTTATTAGTATAGCAATTGAAGAGCCATTGAATATTGGTAGTGGTCATGGACCGACGAATCATTTTGCATATAAAGTGAATAGAACGCGTGCATAGGTAAGTGAAAAGCCAGTTTTATAACTGGCTTTTTTTCTGTTTACTTTTTCAAAATACAGGAGTAATATATCAGCCAGAATACATTTTTTTGTAAACGCTGAGTCCAATTATATGGAGCGGAGGAACCAATTTGTGCGTAGGCACTAGGGGTGAATCTTTCAAGTTTGAAAGTAGGGCTACTCTCAAAGTCCGAATCCGACAGCTAACTTCGTAAGCGTCTTGAGAGAGGACGGTGCCATGATGGATACATCACTTCATCGATCTGATTAGTATAGGGGAATATCAATCTATGTTTGATTTCTTTTATACTAAGGAGGATGAGGTACATGGAACTAACACTTATTTGTGTTGGAGAAGAAAGTAAGGTAGATAGTTTAAGAGATCTAGTACCATTTCAACATAAGTTAATTATTTTTACAGCAAATGAAGAGATAGCGGCTGAAGTTAGGAATTGTGGGTTTGATTGGACTTATAGCTGCAGTAAGGAGCAGGACTTTACTAGTATTTGTGAGTGTATTAAGAAGGTGATTTTACTAGGGGATGAGCTTCCAATCGTTAGTTTTTTCACAGAACACATTCGCTTTTCTTTTCAAGCACCTATTACTGTTGTTACAAGGAATAAACGATATCCAGCGAGGCTCTATGAAACAATTGGAGCTAAGTTTGTCGTGTTTACAAATTGTGATAATATTTCTTTTTTATTTTTTGAATAGGGCGGGGGAAGAAATGATGAAGGTATTATTACTTGGAGATATAGCAAATCGTTGGGCAGTATCGGTAGAGCGAGTTCAAGAATTGGTTCAGATCGATCCCCTTTTTCCAGGGCCGTATATTATATTACCATCAAAAGATGCTTTGTATTTAGAGGTGGATATTACCGAGTATGAGCAGCTACATGCAGAATTGACACAAGTTTATATTCGCGGGAGAAATTTACGTGCATTTTTACGAGGAGAATAAAGGTTGAATAAAAAAGAGCGAATGCTGAGTGCAACAAGCTATGCACTTCATCTCATTCGCTCTTTTTATTTCATATTTAAAAGGTCATTTTTAAGAAAAGAGAAGAGAAATAAAGAAAATAGATGAAATAATAGTAATAATCTTCAATGTAAGCGTTTAAATGAATGTAAATATTATTATTTTCAGTAATTTAACCCTTTACAAGTGAAATATAGAGGAGTATATTTACTCTCATAAATCATTCATAAAATTTCCAAAAAAACCTAAAATCGCTGAGTTCCAGAAATGGAGCGGGGGAACCAATTTTGTGCATCGTCACTTGGGGTGAATCTTTCAGTTTTGAAAGTAGGGCTACTCTTTAGGCCCGAATCCGACAGCTAACCTCGTAAGCGTTTAGAGAGGAGGTTTACTTTTTGTTGTTCATTTTTTGAACACTGAGTAGAGCTCAGTGTTCTTTTTTAATATTTAGATGGTAAATTTTAACAAAAACAAAGCGAGGGATAGCTATGTTAGATGTTGTAATGGTCGGGATTTTTATTTTATTAGTTGCATCAATGGCAAGTCTTGCAAGTTGGTCAGATAAAGTTGTGAAAGAAGGAAAGCAATCATGATGATTGTCTTATCGGTTATTGTCGCAGCAATTACAGTGTATTTAGTGTATGCATTATTAAATCCAGAGAAGTTTTAATTAGGGGGAATCATTCATTATGATTTGGGTTGCAGTCATTATTACAATGCTCTTGTTTATTTTAGTAGCAAAGCCAATGGGGATTTATTTAGAAAAAGCTTTTCAAGGTAGCAAAATGCTAGATAAAGTATTCGGGCCTTTTGAAAAACTTATTTTTAAAATTATGGGTGTAAAAGAATACAATCAAACGTGGAAACAGTACGCATTATCATTAGTTTTACTCAACGGATTTATGATTGTTATTGTATATTTCATTTTCAGATTACAAGGTGTGTTGCCGCTAAATCCAGCGCATATTGAAGGGATGGAGCCTACGCTCGCTTTTAATACAGCGATTAGTTTTATGGCTGATACAAACTTACAGCATTATAGCGGTGAAAATGGTTTATCCTATTTATCACAATTAATCGGGATTACATTTTTAATGTTTGCGGCACCAGCAACGACATTGGCGCTCGTTATGGCTTTTATAAGAGGACTTGCTGGAAAAGAACTTGGTAACTTTTTCGTTGATTTTACGAGAGCGTTAACGAGAGTGTTTCTTCCTATCGCATTTATTGCGGCACTAGTTTTTGTTGCACTTGGCGTACCGCAAACGTTAGATGGGGCGGTTACAGCACAAACGATTGATGGGGCAAAGCAAAGTATATTACGTGGCCCTGTTGCATCATTCGTTTCTATTAAGGAACTTGGAAATAACGGCGGTGGATTTTTCGGAGCAAACTCTACGCATCCTTTTGAAAATCCAGGACAAATGAGTAATATTTTGCAAATGATGCTTATGATGTTATTACCAACAGCACTTCCATTTACGTACGGACGAATGGTAGGAAATAAAAAACAAGGTCGCATCCTTTTCGTGTCACTATTTATGGTATTTTTACTAGGGTTTATAACGATTACGACATCTGAACTAAACGGGAACCCGGCATTAAATGGAATGGGTATCGAACATGTACAAGGAAGTACAGAAGGGAAAGAAGTACGATTTGGAACAGTATTTTCTTCACTATACGCAACGGTAACGACAGCTGCTGAAACTGGGGCTGTTAATACGATGCATGATACGTTAACACCAATTGGCGGTCTAGTTCCACTTGTAAATATGATGTTAAATACAGTGTATGGCGGCGTTGGAGCAGGCTTTGTAAACATTATTATGTATGCAATTATTGCAGTGTTTATATCTGGGTTAATGGTTGGACGGACACCAGAGTTTTTAGGTAAAAAGATTGAAGGTAAGGAAATGAAATTAATTGCGGTCACGATTTTATTTCATCCATTGCTCATTTTAGGCTTTTCGGCATTAGCTCTTTCAACAAATTTAGGGACGGATGCTATTTCTCATTCTGGTTTCCACGGTTTAACGCAAGTTGTATATGAATATACATCGTCAGCTGCAAATAACGGATCTGGATTTGAAGGATTAGGAGATAATACACCGTTTTGGAATATTACGACTGGTTTAGTTATGTTTTTAGGACGCTACTTCAGTTTAATTACGATGTTAGCTGTGGCAGCTTCGCTGAAAGAAAAAACGGTAGTGCCAGAAACAGTTGGAACGTTCCGTACAGATAATAGTTTATTTGGTGGCATCTTCATCGGAACAATTGTAATTGTCGGTGCATTAACATTCTTCCCGATGTTAGTACTCGGTCCAATTGCAGAATTTCTTACATTGAAGTAATGGAGGGTAAATGATGAGACCGGTAGTAGTAAAAGAAAAACAATTAAATGAGTCACAAATACATGCTGTAGAAGATGAAGTTAGACAAGCGAAAACGATGGATCGTGATATCGTAACACATGCGATGAAGCAATCCGTTGCGAAATTGAATCCGAAAGTCATGATAAAGAATCCGATTATGTTCGTTGTGGAGATTGGATTTATCATTACGTTCATTTTATCTTTTCTTCCAAGTAGTTCTAGTAGTATACCAGATTGGTTTAATATAACAGTTTCTCTCATTCTATTATTTACAGTTTTATTTGCGAATTTTGCAGAAGCATTAGCAGAAGGTCGTGGTAAAGCGCAAGCCGATTCTTTAAAGCAGTCGAAGAAAGATGTGTTTGCAAATGTAGTAAAAGAAAATGGAGACATTGTCCAAGTTTCAGCAACTGATCTTAGAAAAGGTGACGTTGTTATCGTAAAACAAGGAGAAATGATTCCGAATGATGGCGAAGTAATCAAAGGATTAGCATCTGTAGATGAATCTGCAATTACAGGGGAATCAGCTCCTGTTATAAAAGAAGCAGGCGGTGATTTTTGTTCCGTAACAGGTGGAACGATGGTCGTAAGTGATGAAATTACAATTGTCATTACGAGTAATCCTGGTGAATCATTTATCGACAAAATGATTTCTTTAGTAGAAGGAGCTGCTCGTCAAAAAACGCCGAATGAGATTGCTTTAAATACAGTATTAACGAGCTTAACTCTTATTTTCTTGATCGTTGTTGTGACGTTGCCGATTTTTACAAATTATTTAGGGTTTCAAATTGATACTGCTGTGCTAGTTGCATTATTAGTTTGTTTAATTCCAACGACAATTGGTGGGCTATTATCGGCAATTGGTATTGCTGGGATGGACCGTGTGACAAAGTTTAACGTGTTAGCGATGTCGGGGAAAGCAGTAGAAGCTGCTGGCGATATTAATACAATTATTTTAGATAAAACAGGTACAATTACTTTTGGGAACCGGATGGCTCATACATTATTGCCTGTAGGAAATGAAACGATTGAGCAAGTTGGAAAGTGGGCCGCTATTAGTTCTGTTTTAGATGAAACACCAGAAGGTCGATCTGTTATCGAGTATGTGCAGGGAAAATCTATATCATACAATAGGGAACTTGCAGAACAAGGTGAGTTTGTTCCGTTTAAAGCAGAAACGAGAATGAGTGGTGTTGATTTACAAGACGGAACAAAAGTGAGAAAAGGTGCTGTAGGTGCCGCTATTGAATGGGTTGAGTCACAAGGCGGAATAATTCCGAAAGATGTAAATCAAAAAGCAGACTTAATTTCAAAAGAGGGTGGAACACCACTTGTAGTTGCAGTAGATAATCGTATTTATGGTTTAATTTATTTAAAGGATACAGTAAAACCGGGTATGCGTGAGCGTTTTGAACAGTTACGCCAAATGGGGATTAAAACGGTTATGTGTACAGGTGATAATCCGTTAACGGCAGCAACGATTGCAAAAGAAGCTGGAGTAGATGAATTCGTTGCCGAGTGTAAACCGGAAGATAAAATTGCTGTTATTAAAGCAGAGCAAGATAAAGGGAAACTTGTAGCAATGACAGGTGATGGTACAAATGATGCTCCAGCATTGGCACAGGCGGACGTTGGATTAGCGATGAACAGTGGTACGACAGCAGCGAAAGAAGCGGCCAACATGATTGATCTAGACTCGAATCCAACGAAAATTATTGAGGTTGTAGGAATCGGTAAGCAATTGTTAATGACGCGAGGTGCTTTAACGACGTTTAGTATTGCGAATGATATAGCGAAATATTTTGCAATCATTCCAGCAATGTTTACACTTGCGATTCCGCAAATGGAAGCATTGAACATTATGAAATTAACATCACCACTGTCAGCGATTTTATCAGCATTAATATTTAACGCTGTTATTATTCCATTACTCATTCCGTTAGCGATGAAAGGTATTGCATATAAACCGATGAGTTCTAATGCATTGCTTAGCCGAAACTTACTTATTTATGGGCTTGGTGGAGTTATCGTTCCGTTCATTGGAATTAAGGTAATTGATATGATTGTCGGCTTGTTTATATAAGGAAGAGGGGAAAAAGATGGAGAAGAAACAAAGTATACTATCACCAATTATCCGTATTACTTTTACATTTCTAGTATTGTGTGGACTTGTATACCCACTTATTGTTACTGGTATTGCACAAGCAGTGATGAAGGATAATGCGGATGGAAGTCTAATATATAATGATAAAAATGAAGTGATTGGTTCTAAATTAATTGGTCAAAACTTCACGGATCCACGTTATTTTCAAGGGCGTGTTTCTAGTATTGAATATAAGGCTGAAGCATCTGGTTCAAATAACTATGCACCATCTAATCCAGATTTAGCAAAGCGAGTAGAGAAAAGTATTGCGGACTGGAAGGAAAAAAATCCAGCTGTTCCAGTTACAGAAGTACCGATAGATTTAGTGACAAATTCAGGTTCAGGGCTTGATCCTGATATTAGTCCAAAGGCGGCCTCGGTGCAGGTGAATCGCATCTCAAAATTAACGAATATTCCGAAAGAAAAACTTAATCAATTGATTAAAGATCAAACAGAAGGTGCTGCGCTTGGTTTATTTGGAGAAGATCGAGTGAACGTCTTAAAGCTAAATTTGGCATTACAGAAATTAATGAAATAGTAACAGTGCTACCTCAATCTAATGGATTGAGGTAGCGTTGTTTCGAATGAAAGGTAGTGTTTATTTTGTATGCAGATGATTATGAACCGAAGTTTCAAAGGCGAACGCCAGAGGAATATTTAGAATATATTCGTCAGCAAAATCGCGGAAAGTTAAAGCTATATGTCGGAGCAGCTCCAGGCGTAGGAAAAAGTTATAAAATGCTCTTTGATGCAAGAGAAATGAAAAAAGATGGAATTGATATTGTAATTGGTTTAATTGAAACGCATGGAAGAAAAGAGACGGAAGAAGCAATTGCTGATTTAGAAAAAGTTCCTTTAAAAGAAATACAGTATAAAGGAAAGGTATTTTATGAGCTTGATGTGGAAGGAATAAAAAAACGCGCGCCGCAAGTAGTCGTAGTGGATGAACTTGCTCATAGTAATGTTCCTGGTTCTAAATATAAGAAACGTTATATGGATGTGCAGGAATTGTTAGAGGCTGGTATATCGGTATTATCAGCTTTTAATATTCAACATTTAGAAAGTGTTCATGATATTGTAGCTCAAATTACGAATGTAAAAGTAAGAGAACGAATTCCAGATTTTATTTTACAAAAAGCAAATGAAATTCAGCTCGTTGATGCAACGCCTGAGGTATTAAGGAAGAGACTAATAGACGGAAAGATATATAAAGAAGAAAAAATTCAGCAAAGCTTACAAAACTTCTTTACACTTAATAATTTAGGAGCACTTAGGGAATTATCACTTCGTGAAGTTGCTGATGATATGGACGAGAAAATTAGCCAAACAGTAATAGAACCAATTGGCGTAAAAGAAAAAATTCTCGTTTGTGTACAATACAGTTCAACAGCGGAGAAATTAATAAGACGGGGATGGCGCATGGCTGATCGATTAAATGCTGAATTGTACGTATTAAACGTTGAGAGGGAAAATATAGATTCTCTTTCAGCAGGTAAAAAACAAACAATTGAAGAGTGGAAATCGTTAACGAATCAATTTGATGCGAGTTTTGTATTAGAAGAGGCAAAAGGAAGAAAGCCAGCAGATGTTATTATTGAAGTCGCAAAAAGATTACAAGTAACGCAAATTTTACTTGGACAATCGGCTAGAACAAGATGGGAAGAAATACGAAAAGGCTCTATTGTAAATGAAATTATGAGACAAACAAAGTATATTGATATTCATATTGTTGCGGATCAAAGAGGGTAAAATAGAGCCGACCTTTTTGGGGGCTCTATTTTACTTTTTGTACAGAATGAAAACTTAGCATTTTCATTGCATATAAGATTACAAGTAAAAACATAATTGCGCCTAGGAAGAAAATCCAAAAGTAATTTTGGTTAAATAAAAGAAATCCACCTATAAGTGGCCCTGTACCCATACCAAGATAGCGGATGAAGTTGTATATACCGATAGCTGTTGCACGTTCTTGTACGAATTCTTCTGTTAATAAAGTAGTGTGAGTTGGCATAGAAAGTCCCATACTAAAACCGTACAAAGATGTAACGATAATGATGAAGGGGATATTGATGCTATATGTGAAAGAGAATAAAACGACACATATAATATTGAAGAAACTCGTAATAAATAAAGCTTGCTTTGTTGTGAGGCGTTTTTGCAAAAACTTGTAGCAAAAACTTCCTAGCATGATAGAAAGAGACATTGGTACAAACATAAGACCAATTTTATTTACAGTTAAATGAAATGAATTTGTTAAAATACTCGGTAAAAAAACGAGAAAGCAAAAGTAAATACAAAATTGAATGAAGCCAATAAGAGTAATAGAAAATCCAGTTTTATTTTTTAAGATAAGAGAGTAATTCTTTTGTGCTTTAGACTGCTTAATTACATTTGGCTTTGTTTCTGGAAGTAGTGAAATGTTTATCATTAATAAGATAATGCCAAGTGTAGATAAAAAGAGAAATACAGATAAGTGACCATTTATACTGCCAAGATAACCACCTATGAGAGGAGCCATTGCAGGTGCGAGGGCAAGTAACATTTGGTATAGGCTCATCGCTTCTCCGCGTTCTTTTCCTTCAAATAAATCGCCGATAATCGTTGCTGAAACTACAGGTATAGCCGCTATTCCTATAGCTTGAACAGCTCTAAAAAAGAGAAATAAATAAATGTTTGCCGAAAAAGCACATCCGATTGAAGCAATCGTACTAATAATTAAACTAGGAATAAGGACAGATTTTCTCCCTTTTGTATCAATTAAAGGGCCATATATGAGCTGCATAATCGCAAGAACGAATGTAAAAAGTGAAACTGTTACATTTACAAGATAAAGAGAAGTATGAAAAGAATTTTGAATCATCGGTAAGATAGGTGTGTAAATATTTTGAGCGAAGGAACCGAATAAGGCACTAATACAGATAACATATAAAATGAAATTTAGTTTAGATTTTTTCATCTTGTTAACCCCCTTGTAATTTAGTTTCCTAGGAAACTAAATTTATTTTAACATGATTTTCTCACTTGTAAAGATGAAAAAATAATTTTAAAATGGTATATAGTTAAATTGTTTCTTCGGAAACTTAGGAGGCGAACGGATTGAAGCATGCAACGAAGCAAATGGAAATACTGTCGGACATTCGTACACTTTTGCATAAAAAAGAAGAACATTTAAAACGACAAAATGAGAAGTTTCTTCGTGAGACAGGTGTAAGTAGTATGTCTTTATCTGAGTTACATGTAATCGAATGTATCGGAAAAAATGGTTTGATAAATGTAACGGCAATTACGACAGAAATGGGCATGACGAAGGGAGCAATCTCTAAAATTTGTACAAAGTTGTTTCAAAAGCAATTCGTTGAGAAGATGCAAATGTTAGATAATCAAAAAGAAATCTTCTTCCGCTTAACGGAAAGTGGGAATAAAATATATAAAGCTCATGAAAAATTGCATAAGCAAGCTGAAGAAAAGTGGTTGTTACTTTTAGATGGATATACGAAAGAAGAGCAAGATTTTATTCAAAGGTTTATAAAGGATGTCTCCGGTCATTTGGAAATATAATTGGAAGAAAAAACTCCTTTTTCTCAAGTCTTTTAAATATAATTTCTGAAAGAACTCATATATAATAGAAAAAGATACTTAACATGGTGAATAATTAAAGAGTCAATATATATAGAGGAGAGAGTAACATGCTTGAAAATACGGGGTTAGTATTAGAAGGCGGCGGTATGCGTGGTGTGTACACGGGCGGGATATTAGAATACTTTATGGAACAAGATTTATATTTTCCATATGTAATTGGTGTATCAGCTGGTGCTTGTCATGCAGCGTCGTATCTTTCCAGACAAAGAAATAGAAATAAAACGGTCAATATTGATTATGCATCACATCCGAAATATTTATCGTATAAAAACTTATGGAGAAAACGGCAGTTATTTGATATGGATTTCATTTTTCATGAAATTCCAGAAAAGCATGTGCCGTTTGATTTTGAAACATACTTTAATAGCCCAGAACGTTTCCTTGTAGGAACGACGGATTGTGAAACTGGGCAATCTGTTTATTTTGAAAAAGAAGGAACGAATGATGATGCGCTAAATTTATTACAAGCGTCTAGTTCATTGCCTTTCATTGCACCAGTAGTAAATTACCGTGGTAAGCAATTATTAGATGGTGGGATTTCAGATCCGATTCCAGTTCGTAAAGCACAGGAAGATGGATTTAAAAAATCAGTCGTAATTTTAACGAGAAATCATGGCTACGCGAAGAAAAAATCAAAGTTTGGATGGGTTGCTGCGAAAGCTTATAAAAAATATCCGAATCTTGTTAACACGATGCTAAATCGTTATGAAGTGTATAATGAAACACTTCACTACATCGAAAAAGAAGAACAAGCGGGTAATTTATTTGTTATTCGCCCAGAAGTGCCGCTTCAAGTAGATCGTATGGAAAAAGATACAGCAAAACTACAAAATTTATATGAGCAAGGCTATGAAGATGCAAAGAGACAGTTTGCAGATTTGCAGGCGTTTTTGCAAAAATAAGTACTAGGCTGCGGAGATGGAGTTCTCTGCAGCCTTTTTTTGTATTGCTTGCTTATCCGTTACTTTTTAAAAATGTATGAATGTTTAAGTGTTTAAAGAGTTTGTAAAACATCGGGGTTTCTTGTTGAGGAGAATTTATTTGAAGGATATTATGATGATGTAGCGCTACTAAACTATTAAATTTATGAGGTGATTGTTAATGAAAGGAAAAGTTTTTTCAATTACGACTTTAGTATTATTAGCAACATCAATCTCAACAAGTGCATTCTATCCAACTCTAAGCGGTCACAAAAGCGGTAACCTACTATCTTACAGAGCTCAAACTACTACGAATCAAAATGCATCTCGTTGTTCAGTAGCAATTTCTTTTATTAAATCAAATGGAAATAATTCATATATTGAAAGCGCTTCAGACAAATTAGGATCCCATGAATCTGGAAGAGTATTAAACGCAACTGTGAGTAATGGTGCATATAACGCCTTTGGTGCAAAAGGACTATACTCGGAGCATTATGCAAATGAGAATAATGACTATCAAGAAGATACACACAAAGGTACTTTTGATAGTAATGGTAACTTACGATTACAGTGGTAAAAAGCATTAAACAGTTGTCTTTATAAATATTTAGATAAGGAGAAGGGGATGTTCATCATCTCCTTCTTATTTAAAAGGAGCACAGACATGTACCTAGCTTTTAAAAATATAAAAAGCAATAAACTGTTTTTCTTAATTCTCCTTATGTCATTTTTTATTTCTTTTCTTTCTATATCAATAGCCGCACTTTTAACAGAGTCTAAACGAAACTTTATATCGGCTTTTCAAATCGGTTTTCCAGAGAAGAACCAAGTTTTAACTGTTCCGATAGCGAATGCAACTGAATTGGAAGAGATAATTCCTTTCATACAAGATACTTTTGTTAAAAGTGATATTTATGTAGAGCATTTAAAAGCATTAAATAGTTCAGGGGCAACAAAGATCATAGCTGTGAATTTAAAAGATGATTATTATTGGAAGCCATATATTTCTGAAGGACAATATTTTCATCGTGAAAATGTAAACGATATGGTTGTTGGCGATCAAACGAATGTAGAGGAGTTATATGAATTTGATGATACATATAAAAAAATAGGAACTATATCAAGAAAAGACAGTGACGTCGGTGTAGCAGGCATATACGTTCCACTTCAAAACTTACCTACTATATCTAAAAAAGGTATTATCGAGAGTAAACAATTACAATTAACAGTTGTTAATCCTACATCATCTATTCATAACGAAATAAAAAAGTTTATGGGTAGGAGTAAAGAAGTGCTTTCGGGAGATGTTCAAATGCTGAATGAACGAGATCTTCAAGAACTACATGTGACACATATAGATCCAGCAAATAAGTATTATTATAAATTTATTCTTGTTGCAATTGTTTCTGGCATTTCTGCGGTTTTATTTTGGATTTATAAAAAAGAAAGAGAGATTTCATTAAAAAAAGCAGTAGGTGCTTCTAATATATCTATCTACTGCGAACTATATATTCAAATTTTGTTTATTTCTCTAGCAGCGATGTTCTTAGTTTTTATTACGTTAGAAATATTTTCGGGAACAATTCATACTTATTTTCAGACATACTTAGTAAAACCGTTAACACTATATGTATTGATATGCAATGTTATTTTTATAATTTTTCTTACAATTTTTGTTACTGTAATTCCAATCAAGCACATTATAAATATATATCCCGGAAAACATTTAAGAACGTAGGAGGTCGTCATGTTTTTTATATTTGATTCTATACGGTCTGTGAAAAAACGGTTGTTACCAAGTTTGATTATAGTAATTTCTTTAATTATTGCATTTTCTTCAGCAATAGAATTTGTTAGTAATCTTTCGGGATATCGAAAAATGATGACGGTAGCAAATAATTTATCGACTCATAAAAATTTCTATGAACTTTATGCGACGCAAGATATAACCTTGTTTAGCGAAGAAAAAGCGAAAAATGATTATCAACATTTCATGCAAGGGTTATCTAATATGATACCAATAACAAATAAAACTAATTATCTGTTCCGTAACTATTCACTTAGTTTAAAAAAAGAAAATGGAACGATAAAGACTCTTATTGTTGATAAAGATATTAATAAGTACTTTCGTATACGAATTTCACAAGGAAGATATTTTGAGGAATCGGAATTTCATAAATCAGTATTTGATATTAGACCTGTTATATTAGGGGCTAATTATATAGAAAAGGTATCTATTGGTGATGTTATACCATCTGGAAAAATGAAGCTAAAAGTAATTGGTTTTTTAGAAAAAAATTCACCATTTACATATCCTCGAAGTGGTGAAATATCGGATAATCGTATTACATTATTAGATGACATGGCGATTTTACCAATTGGAACAGAAGAAATAGAGTTCTATAGTGTAGAACTTTTATACAATGGGTTAATTATAGAAACAAATGATAAGATAAATATAAATGAACTTCAAAAGAAAGTATTAAAGGTAACAGAAGGTAAGGGTTATTCGTATTATGTTACAAATCCGAATAAATTGTTAGAAAACGAAAAACAAGGTATTGATAATATGTCATACCCCTTATTATTAAGCGGTACAGTCTTATTTTTTTCATTTCTATCTATTGTATTAACATCAATGGCAGCACTTTATATGGAGCGTAAAAATATTTCTATTAGATCAGCGTTAGGTGCAAGCACTTTTCAAATATGTCTTCCATTTATTATTGAGTATATGTTGCTATTCGTTTTAGCGATATGTATAGGCATAATGTATTTTCAATGGGAGAATAGCGGAGTAATTGAAATTCAGAAAGGGCTAGAAAATAGTATAGTATCTTTCTTTGGAACGTTAAAAGTCTCTATAGAATCATTGGTTGTTATAGGTGCTTTATCAATTGTAATGATCCTCGTTATATATGCAATCATTTATTTCAATGTACTAAAAATAAAAAATACATATATGAAAGAGGTGTTATAGATGATTCAGCTCGCAAATGTGGCTAAGGGATACGGAAAGAGTAATTTTAGTGCTTTACAAGATATTAATCTTACAATAGAAAAAGGCGAAATGATAGCCATTATGGGACCATCTGGTTCTGGGAAATCAACCTTGCTTAACATTATTGGCTTAATTGATAGCCCCTCTACTGGAAAGTATTTTTTAGATGGAATGGATACGAGTACATTCAAGTCAAATTATCATAAGTATAGAAACACGGAAGTTGGATTTGTGTTTCAGAACTTTTCGCTATTAGATGATTATACAGTTGTTGAAAATGTAATGCTTCCGCTTATATATAGAAGAATTTCTCATAAGAAACGTATGCAAATATCAAAAGAAATGCTGAAAATGGTAGGGCTTGAGAGGCATATTAACAAATATCCTTACGAGTTATCAGGAGGAGAACAGCAAAGAACAGCAATAGCAAGGGCTTTAGCACAAGATACAAAAATTATACTTGCTGATGAACCGACTGGTGCTCTTGATCAAGAAAATGGGGAGAAAATTATGAGTATTTTACAAGAGATTAATAAAGAAGGAAAAACAGTGTTAGTTGTTACACATGATCAAAAGGTAGCTGCATATTGCCAGAGGACGATACGGTTACTTGATGGTTGTATGGTATAATATGGATAATGTTATGTGAAGAGGTGATACATATGGAAAATGTCTATAAAGGACTTAGGCATACTGGGTTTATTATGATGTTTATTTTTGGTAGCGTATTTTTACTTCGCTGGTTTATTCATGATGAAATGTTAATAGATCAACTTATTGGTTTTAGTGTGGGCATAGTAATGGTTATTTCATCAGTTTTCATTCAAAAGTATAGTAAAGAATTAAAGGTAGAAGAGAAGTATTAAAAGGTTATAACCTTCTTCATATTTTGGAGGTGCCTTTATAGTTTGAATGATTGTTGTAAAAGAAAAGTAGAGCATCGGATTTCGATGCTCTACTTTTTTAATGTGGTAAGAATATCAATTGATAAGCAAACAAAATTCCAAATACATATACAAGTGGGTGAACAGCACGGAATTTACCTTTTGCCACTTTCATAAGTGGATATGAAATAAATCCAAGTGCGATACCTGTTGCGATACTTGATGTAAGAGGCATGCTTAAGATTACTAAAAATGCTGGGAATGCTTCATCAAATGTGTCCCAATCGATGTGGCGAACTGAACCCATCATAAGACTACCAACGATAATTAATGATGGAGCAGTAATAGCTGATACACCAGAGACAGCACTTACTAATGGTCCGAAGAATGCTGCTAGTGCGAATAGAACAGCTACTGTAACAGTTGTTAAACCAGTACGACCACCAGCTGCAACACCAGCAGATGATTCAATGTAAGCTGTTGATGGTGTCGTTCCGAACATAGAACCAATAGTTGCTGAGAATGAGTCAGATAGAAGAGCTCGTCCAGCTTTTGGGAGTTTTCCGTCTTTCATAAATCCACCTTGTTGAGCTACCCCAAGTAATGTACCTGTTGTATCAAATAATGTAACAAGGAAGAATGAAAATACAACGCCGTATAATCCGTAGTTAATTACGTCAGATACAGCAGTAATTGGATTTGAAACGATAATTCCTTCTGGTAATCCAGGCATTGATGTAACACCGTTTGAGAATGTTAATTGTCCTGTGAAGAAAGCGATAATACCAGTTAATAGCATACCGATAAATAGTGCGCCATTTACATTTAAAGACATAAGGATAATAGTAATTCCAAGTCCAGCTAATGCTAGTAGAACTGGAGCAGAGTGAAGATCACCAAGTCCAACTAAGTTTGCATCATTTTTTGTAACGATACCTGTTAAACGTAAACCGATAAAGGCGATAAATAGCCCGATACCAGCAGTAATTGCATGTTTTAAGTTTTCAGGAATTGCTTCCATTAATTTTGTACGGAAAGATGTAAATGATAGCAAAATTAAAATCATACCTGCTACGAATACAGCAGAGAATGCAATTGCGAAAGTCATGCCTTCATGCGCTTTTACAACAGAGTAAGAGAAGTAAGCATTTAATCCCATACCTGGCGCGATTGCGATTGGTAAGTTTGTAAAGATTGCCATAAATAATGTTCCGACAACAGCAGCAATAATTGTTGCTGTAAATGCTTGTTCAAATGGAACACCTGCATCTCCAAGGATAACAGGGTTTACGACAATGATATATGCCATTGTTAAGAAGGTAATAATACCTGCCATAATTTCAGTTTTAATAGAAGTTTTATGTTTTGAAAGGTTAAACATATAAACATCCTTTCTGTTTACGAATAATTTTCACAACAGTTATATATAATATTCGTTTTTTATCTATTTTGCAATAGTTTTGCATAAAAAGTTTATAACAATTCATATTTTGTGTCTTAAATTCGAATATTAATCGTAAACCGATGTGTGAATTTCAGCTTTTTATTGTGCACATGCTAAGGAAAAGGAGTTGAAAGCAGCTATGCCACAGCAAAAAAACTTTATAACAATGCCTGCGCAACATCAAAATAAGCAGCCTGGTATTGAATCATTAATGAGCCCCCTTCCGCAGTTTGAAGATCCAAATTATCAAGGAAGTGAAAAGTTAAAAGGGAAGAATGTGTTAATTACGGGAGGAGATAGCGGAATTGGACGAGCAGTTTCCATCGCTTTTGCAAAAGAAGGAGCAAATGTTGCGATTGCTTATTTAGATGAGGAAGAAGATGCAAAAGAGACGAAACAACGTGTTGAAAAAGAAGGTGTAAAGTGTGTATTGTTGCCGGGGGATTTGAGTAATGAACAGCATTGTAAAGATATTGTGGAAGAGACCGCCCGGCAGTTAGGTAGTTTAAATATTTTAGTGAATAACGTTGCACAGCAATATCCGCAGCAAGGGCTAGAGTATATTACAGCAGAACAGCTAGAAAAAACATTTTGTATTAATATTTTTTCTTATTTTCACGTTACGAAAGCAGCCCTTTCTCATTTGAAGAAAGGGGATGTCATTATAAATACGGCATCTATCGTTGCATATGAAGGAAATGAAACGTTAATTGATTATTCCGCAACGAAAGGAGCAATCGTAGCTTTTACAAGATCACTTTCTCAATCGTTAGTGCAAAAAGGGATTCGGGTAAATGGTGTTGCACCAGGACCGATTTGGACACCGCTTATTCCATCGAGCTTTGATGAGAAGAAAGTCTCTCAGTTTGGGAGCAATGTCCCAATGCAAAGGCCTGGTCAACCATATGAGTTAGCGCCGGCATACGTATATTTAGCGTCTGGTGATTCTTCTTATGTTACTGGACAAATGATACATGTAAATGGGGGCGTTATTGTAAATGGATAGTTTTCATTTATAAGAGCAAAGTAATGTTAATTCCACTTATTATAGTGAGCGCTAGGGGGGATATAGCTGAAAAAGTTATGTTTCGTCATACTATTATTTTTCATCCTACCGGTTAGTGCTTTTGCTAATACAGATCATTTAATATTAGTGAATCTTACGACAAATCAGTTGTCTTTTTTTGAGAATGGAAATTATACAAAAACATTTCCAGTAACGACTGGAAGAGATCGTACACCTACGCCTGAAGGTAACTTTTGTATTATAACTAAATTTAAAAATAAAGAATACCATCGAAAAAAAATACCTGGGGGTGCACCGAATAACCCTCTCGGTACGAGGTGGCTTGGACTAGATAAGAATGAATATGCGATTCACGGGACGAACCGGGAATGGACGATTGGAAGTAGGGAATCAAATGGTTGTATTCGCATGCATGACAGGGATATACAATGGTTATATGACAGAGTACAATTACAAACAAAAGTAATCATTTCTCGTTTTCATACGAGCCCCGAATATGAAGCGAATAAGCTTGGTTATCGCGTTGTGAGCTGGAATGGTCGAAAAATAGAAGAAGAACAAATTGGAGTACTAACGCTAGTAGACCGCGCGGATATATATTGGCAAGAACCAAATGGACAGTTAACGAAAGTGAAAACGGTATTGCCAAATGAAAGATATCCAGTGTACTCAAAACGAAAAGATGGAATATATTATATAGGAAACAATTCGTATATTATAGATGAAACAGGAGAGAAAATTCGTTACGAGCAAATTCCTTCTTCGATTTTAAGTAATATATATAAACGGAAATACAATGTTCCGTAATGGCTACCGTATTATAGACGGTAGCTTATTTATACTTGGAGTTTAACTGCAACTATTGTATTTTGCTGAATATAATACAGTACAGATAGGGGGCGGTTATATTATGAAAAGTGAATTTGCGTTTAAAGTTTTTTTAGTAACGACCTGTTTATTTATCGTGTATTTATATGC
Source organism: Bacillus cereus group sp. MYBK195-1 (assembly GCF_051916605.1). NCBI lineage: Bacteria > Bacillati > Bacillota > Bacilli > Caryophanales > Bacillaceae > Bacillus > Bacillus cereus group sp. MYBK195-1. Next base: position 30,100 of record NZ_JBQAGZ010000006.1, read on the forward strand.
GTTTCTCGTCTTTTCTTTTTATGTTCCATATGTTGATTTAATATTGTTCTTCGGATTTATTTGGGCGTTTGTGAAAGCGAGGGAAGGAGAGAAGAGTATATATCGGCGCATTACCTTATGCGGGACGGCCGTTCTCGTTATTTTGTACTTTTTTATTATGCATGATTTTTGGAGGGGAATGTAAAAAAGCATACGATTAATCGTATGCTTTTATATCTGTTAATGATGGAAGAGAGGCAATTGCACCGTAATTTGTACATGTGATAGCGCCTACTTTATTTGCAAAGGAGATAAACGCTGTTAAGTCTTTGAAATGATACGAAAGTGTATGTTCACTTTGGGCAATCTGATATAACATTGCTCCAACGAAAGCATCACCAGCACCAGTTGTATCGACTTGTTGAATGGAAATAGAAGAGACAATGGTTTGACCTTCATTTGTCGCAAGAAGTGTACCGTCTTTTCCAAGTGTAATAGCTACTACTTTTGCGCCATAATTTAATAATTTGAGTGCAGCTTGTTGTAAATCACTCTCTTTAGAGAGCATAGTAGCTTCCTCTTGACTTACTTTTACGAAGTGTGCATGTTTTATAAAGGTTAGACAATCTTGAGAGAATTGTTCTGTATTTGTAATGAGTGCACTTCGATAATTTGGATCAAAAGAAATAAAATGGCCGTTATCTTTCGCATATTGTAACAACTGAAAATACGTTTCTTTTAATGGGCTTGATAGTAAAGCTGTCGCTGAACCGAAATGTATTAAATCATTCGTTTGTATTTTTGATAAATCAATGCTATTGAATTGATATTCACCATCTGCACCACGCATAAAAGTAAAATCACGTTCGCCATCTTGATCGATGGATACGAATGCAAGTGTTGTTTGTTTATCTTTTATGAGCATGGATGTATCGACTTGCGCACGCTGTAAAGTTTGTTCAAGAAACTCACCAAATGGGTCATTTCCTACTTGCCCCATAAATGTAGCGTGTCCACCTAATTTTGTAATCGCAGCAGCAACGTTAGCGGGTGCTCCACCAGCTTTTTTTTCGAAATCTGAACCGTTTACTAAAGAAACGTTAGTATTTCGGCACACAAAATCAATTAATAGTTCACCTATACAAAAGACATTTCTCATACAATCCCTCTTTTCAGCTTATATTGTGTGATGATAAAGTTTAGTTTTGCATCTGAAAAGATTGCGATATGATGTTTCATGTCTTTTCGAGGAAAAACTCGGGACGTAAAGACTGTTGAACCATCGTATAAGAAAATTTCCACGATGCTTTTATCTACAAATATTTGTAGTTCTATCGTATCTTGAATATCGATTTTTTTACAGCGTTCAAATCCATATTCTCCGCCAAATTGATGGTAGAAGTTGCCCCTGTCTATAGAAATAGTACCTTGTTCCCGATTAAATGTAATGGGGAAACATTCCTCCTCATTGTGGAAGAGAGAAAGCCCAAAACGCTTTGCATCTTCTGTTTTAAGTGTAACAATTAATTCATAGGAGCCTTTATCATCAAGCGTTGATAATACATTTAATCCAGCTGTTATATCTCCTGAAATTTCTTTTTTTGTTGTTCGTAGTTTTGTTAATTCTGAAACTGGTTTTTGTTTTAAGATGTTATCTTCTAATGTTAATTCACGTGGAAGTGTTAGGCAATGAGCCCACATATAATCATCAGAAGGATATGTGATTTCACTTGATCCTGCCCAAGCAAACAATAGGCGACGACTAGTAGAGTCTTCTAAAGTTTGAGGGGCATAAAAATCGAATCCTTTATCAGCTTCGTAATAGGAATCAACATGGAAATATAAATTTTTAATATCGAAATGGCCTATGGCATAAACGACATTGTATATATTGTGAAAGTTTTCGCCGTCTTTTTCAATTCCTTGCGGTGAAAAGAGAAGTACATCTTTCCCTGATAATTGGAAGTAATCGGGGCATTCCCACATAAATCCGAATTCTTTTAAATTTGTTGTAATTTCGCCTTGGAAATGCCAATTGTATAGGTCTTGTGATTTGTATAGTAATAGAGTTCCTGTTTTATTTTCACGTTGGGCACCGAGTAACATATAGTACATATCATTATGTTTCCAGACTTTTGGATCACGTACATGTTTTGTATATCCGTCAGGAATTATATCAATAACAGGATTATTACTATATTTCGTCATCGTATATTGTGAATCCATTGTTGCCATACATTGTTTTGCATCACGGGAATCATCAGGCTTTTTTATATTCCCTGTATAAAGTAAATGAAGAAGGCCATCTTTTACGATAGCACTACCAGAATATGCACCGTGTGATTCATAGCTTTCAGTAGGGATGATGGCTACAGGCATACGCTCCCAGTTAATAAGGTCTTTTGACTTCACATGCCCCCAATGCTTCATTCCATGAATGGGACCAAATGGATACCACTGATAAAAAACGTGATATTCATCATTGTAGTAGGATACACCGTTAGGATCATTCATTAATCCAAATGGTGGGTGGATATGATAAATTGGTTTCCATGAATCTTGGTTTGCAATTTCATATAAAGAATGTAATTCGTCTTTATTAGATTGCAGTATTGTTTTATATTTTGACATAGGTTTTCACCCCGTTATTATTTACTTTCTTTATATAAAATGAATGTGGCAACAAAAGCAGTGATAACTGCAATAGCGAAACCAATTATATAGTGAATCATGTTCATCATGCCAAGAGGTGCAACAATTGTAAGCATCGGAATACCTGTTAAACCGTATGCATTAGCCGCCACTTGCATCCAAACAACGTAAGCGCCGCCAATTGCGCCGCCAATAGCTGCTGCAATAAATGGTTTACCAAGTTTTAAATTGACACCAAAAATAGCTGGTTCTGTAATTCCTAAAAATGCTGAAGCTGCGGCCGGAATTGCAATTTCTTTCGTTTTTTTGTTTTTTGTTTTGAAATAGACAGCTAAAGTAGCACCGCCCTGTGCAACGTTCGCCATTGACCAAATAGGGAGTAAGAAATTGACACCGATATCTTTATTTGCGAGTAAGCCTGCTTCAATAGCGTGGAAGCTATGGTGTAAGCCAGTAAGAACGATTGTTGAATACAATCCGCCGAATATAAGTCCAGCTACTGGTCCTGCAAATTGATAGATTGTATTTAAAAGGTACGTAATGCCGTCACCGATTTTATATCCAATTGGTCCGATAATAATAAGTGATAAAAAGCCAGTTATAATAATTGTTAAGAATGGTGTAACTAATAAATCTAAAGAGTTCGGAACACGTTTTCGAAGTTCTTTTTCAATTGTACTCATAACATATACGCATAATAAAATAGGTAAAACAGTACCTTGATAGCCAATCATATCAATATCCATACCAAAGAAATGTAAAACAGTTGGTTTTGCATTTGAAAGAGTCCAAGGATTTGTTAAGCTTGGGTGAGTTAATATACCACCAACAACTGCACCTAAGAAAATGTTTCCACCAAATTCTTTAGCGGCACTAACTCCAATTAAAATAGGTAAAATAATGAAAGCTGCACTTGAGAACATATCAAGTAATTGGATAAGTGAGTGATCTCCAGGAACTAATTTAAACGCTTTCAACATTCCGAGTAGACCCATAAGTAAACCGCTTGCGACGATAGCTGGAATAATTGGAACAAAAATATTAGATAGTGTCTTTGCTAGGCGGGCGATAGGATTCATTTTTTTCTTAGGTATATCGTTTGATGTTGTAGAATCTAGTTCGGCTATTCCAATTAGTTTTGAGAATTCATCATATACTTTGTTTACTATGCCAGTTCCAAAAATAATTTGATATTGCTCGGTCGTTGCGAAAGCACCTTTTACTCCATCGATGTTTTCGATTTCTGCAGCGTTTATTTTCGTATCATCCTTTAATATAAGACGAAGGCGAGTCGCGCAATGTGTGGCACGGACAATGTTTTCCTTTCCACCAATGTTCTGTATTACTTGAGTTGCAATTTGTTTCATATCCATAAAAATTCCCCCTTACTATAAATTTTCTTGTATGGAACCGGTTCCTTAAGGAACTAAAATAAAAAACAGGGAAATGATGTTGAAAATCCTGTTTTTAAAATGTGGAACCGGTTTTAATTTTATTATAGAGCGCCTTTATATTTTGTCAACGCTTTCTTGGATTTTTAATGTATAACGAGAGTGTAATATTTTTGGTATAGTTTTGTTTTCAACAAGCTGTGAAAGAGAAGTGGCAGCAAGCTTTCCGGCATACTCATAGTCAAACGCAATTGTCGTTAAACTAGGGTGTACCATTTCTGAAATATCATATCCACCGAATCCTGTTACAGAAATATCACCTGGTACAGAAAGGGAGTGGGAGTGAATGACTTTCATTGCGCCAAGAGCGATGTTATCTGTAGCACATACGATAAGAGTTGGGCGATTATTATCTAAAATATGTTGTACTTGTTTCATGGCATCTTCTATGCGGAAAGTTGTTTCGTAATATGAAACGTTGCAAGTTGGTTCTAAATTTTCAATTGCTTTTTGAAAACCATTTTTTCGATTTATTCCAACAGAAATATCATCTTTTCCTATCCCTAAATAGGCAATATGTCGATGGCCTTGTGATAAAACGTATGCCCCTAACTCATACGCTGCATCATAATCATCGTGAACGAGGCAATATTGATTTTTATATTCTTGCCCGACGAATAAAATAGGGATGTTTGAATTAGCCATAATTTTTTGATGTTCATTCGTTAATGTTTTTGTTAATAAAATAATGCCAGCTACCTTTTGTTTTATAAAGTTTTCAATTGCTTGTATTTCAGTTTCGGTTGTTTGATTTGCATTTGCTACAAGCATTTGATAGTTATTTTCCTGTAATGTTTTATCGATCCCGATAAGTGTTTTCATTGTAGCGAAGGAGTCTAATCGGGGGATGATGACACCAATTAAATTTGTTGTTTTTGCTTTTAAACTTTGAGCAAATGTATTGGGAGAGAAATTTGTTTCCTGAATAATACCTTCGATTTTAAGTTTTGTTTTATCACTTACATATCCGCCGTTTAAGTAACGAGAGACTGTGCTTTTTGCAACTCCAGCCAATTTGGCGATATCTGCAATTGTTTTAGCCATAGTATTTCACCTTCGTATTCATAAAAATGTTAACTTTATTATAGGGAGAATTAGAGATGACGTAAACAAGAAGAGGGAAAGAAAAAACCACCTCACGTATATGAGGTGGAATAATTGTTAATATTTAGGATTAAATGTATGACAACAAGTCTCTACACTCGTTGCTACAGAACTTTCTAGTGTCTCGTTTGTTAAAACAGCAGCTGTATATGAATCATTTTCAGTTTGACCAGTTTCATCTGCATCAGGCTGAACGATGATCGCACTTGCTTGACAAAAGTTACCTTGTCCCCAAAAAGAACAGTTGGAAACAGAACATCTTACTTCTGGCATAAAACCCCCTCCTTATACATTAGTGTGGGATTTTACACCCATTTCATGTGTAGAAGGAGTTTCCTTTTCTCGTTACTTTTTCGTTTGCTCAAGCCATTCTTTTAATTTATCTTTCGGCTGTTCACCGCTAATACGGCTCACTTCTTTGCCACCTTTAAAATGAATGATTGTTGGTGTTCCTTGAATTTTATATTCATCCCAAGGAGCATCTAATTTTTCAATATCCATAACTTTCATATCAACGTTTAAGTCTTTAGCCATTGGCACTAGGACAGGGGATAATTTTTGGCAATGAACGCAGGATGTTTGATAAAAGTATACTGTTTCTTCTTTTTTCTCTTTTAAGTTCTTTTGAAGATCTGAAAGAGAAATTTTATTTGTGTAGTAGTCAGGACCGTTTGTCTTACTTTCAGTAGGATTATCAATCTTTTGGCTAGTAGCATTTTTTTCTTCCATTTGTGTGACCGCGAAAATTGCTACGAACAAGGCGATAATAATACCACCAAATATAAGCATTTTTTTCATTCTTTCATCTCCTTATTTGTTTTTGATGACAATAAAGCTACAAACAGCGATTGTAATAAAGCCGATAAGTGCTAAAAACGGGATTGTAATAAAACCAAACCAGTTTATAAATTCTCCGGTGCAGGGTACACGACCGCAAGCTGCTCCAGCAGCTGAAAACGCTGGGACTTTTTGAATTGCATAGTGATATAAAGAAATACAAGCACCAATACTTGCAATTGGTAAAGAATAACTTGCGATGCGATAATCTTTTTTTGCTACAGCGATACCGAGCCATAAAACGAATGGATACATAAAAATACGTTGATACCAACAAAGAACACAAGGCTCAAATTTCATGATTTCGGAAAAGTACAGACTTCCTAGTGTAGCGATAAAAGAAGCTCCCCATGCGGTAAGTAAAGCATATTCTTGCTTTTTTTCTCGTCCCATATTTTATACCTCTCTTATAATAGTTACATACTAAATTATAGTATGAAGTGGTATGGAAAAGAAAGAAAAAATATGTTTATCAATAAAAGTTTTATAAGAGGGAACTTTTATTAGTATTAATATTAATAAAAGCGCTACCCTCCTAAAGAGAATAGCGCTATATTTTACATTTGAATTTGTTCTACTTCTTCTACATGCGACTTTTGGGATGCGTGGTCAATATATTGAAATAGGAGCTGCAATTGTTTATCAACTTCTGGTAGTTCTTTACTGTATTGATAAGCGTGTAAAAAATGCTCAATACGCTTAGAAAATAATTGATCGTTCGTTTGAACCATGAGAACGAGTAATTTATCCCAATTACAGCAATACGTGTAATAGAGAGCTTTATCATAGTCGTTATATGTTTGCACTGTATACCCTCCTTACCGAGAGTTATATATAGTGTGTGATAAGTAAGGGGAAATACACTTGAAAGAATTTGTTAAGAAAAAAAGTGAATGAAAAGAAAAAACGAGGAGTTTCCTCGTTTTTTAAGCTTTTGGCATTGGCGTAGGTGTTGGTTTGCCATAGCCTTCCTTGTATTTATTATCGATATAGTTGCGAATTTCAAGCGTTGATTTTCCTTTTTGTTTCATGGAAGCAGATTCAACTGCGATTTCTAGGCAATTGACGCAAGTCGTTGCGTGGGAATCCCAAACAACTTCACCATTCTTTTTAATTTCACGGATAAAGCAGTTTTTATTATTTTTATGTCCTACACTTTCACCGCAACCACAATAGCATGGAATCCAATCTAATAGCTCTGCATTTTGTCCAGCGACGGTGTAGATATCTTTCATTTGTGGATCAAGCTTATCTAGGAAGGTTGGAAGTGTGTCGATTCCTTTTGTTTTCTCTTGAATGTCAGCTTGCTGAGTGTGCGATGCGTGGTCATGTTCTTCTTGTTTTGATTCAGAAGATTTTTGGTCATTTGTACCTGTACTTCCGCATCCAGCAAGAATTAAGCTTAGTACTGCAAGTAAAGAAAATACATACTTTTTCATTCGCTTGTCCCCTTTACAAATGTATTAATCAAATTGTATCAGACTAAGGGACACCTAGGGAGAAGTTTTTTTTGAACGATTTTTGAAGTGCCATCTTAGTGAATGAAACAAAAATAAAATCGGGATATAAGCGTATACAATATATAAACCCGCTTGAGATAGTACGGTATTTAATGTATTGATACTTTCACGGTTTGTGAAAAACAGAGAAGCTGAAAATATGATGAAAATAAAAAACGGTAATGTAAATTTAAATGAAATATGAAAGGAACGCTTCATCGTTTGACATGATGACCAAATGGTTAAGCAAAGGTTTGGTAAAATAATTAAAAACCAAACGAAAATAATAATATATTCAAAGCGCTGAATAAAAGGAACTTTAATTATTTTTAACATCGTTAAAGTAGGCCAAATAGTACGGTTTAATTGTCCCTCGCTATAATACATAAAAGATACGATAGCTAAAATCACATAAATTAAAGTGCTAAAAGCAATTCCAGCATGGGCCCATCGCTTTAAAGATTTTCCTTTTTCAATAAAGGGATAAAAGATAAGAATTGTTTCAAATCCCAGAAATTCCAATGCGGAGTGTTTTGCAGATATAAGCATGTCAAAAGGTGAATGCGTAAAAATAGGTAAAATATTACGAAAATGTGCATACTTCATCGGATAGATTAAAAAGAACACAACGAAAATAGGCAGCACAATACCCCAAAAGCATATCCCTGTCACAGAGCGAAAGCCGCCTTTTATAATGTAGTAAGTGACTAATAAAAACATAAGCGTAAGTTTCCATAACTTAATGGTAGGGAAAATCCAAACTTGTATTACTTCCATATATGTCCGAAGAACAGTAAGGCAAAATAATAAGCAATAAAGAGTGAAAATTACAGAAAATATAGAGCCAACCCATTTTCCAAAAGTTGTTGTATGAATGCTAATTAAATCTCCGTCTTTTTCAAGCATTTTTAACATACAAAATAGTACAATATGAGTTGCAATCCCCGCAATAATAAGAGAAATCCAAGCATCATAACCTGCATTTTTCAAAATTACACGTTGATATCCGAGAATTCCTATGCCGATTTGGAGAGAATGCAATAAAATAAATGCAAAATATGGAGAGACAGTTTTTGTCTTATTCATTGTATTCATTGCTCATTTCACCTCACTATTCTCCGATTCCAGATTGTACAATATTAAGATCTAAATTTATATCTACCGCTACATTTTTATACATATTTCGAATTTGTTTTATATTCCATTTTCTCGTATGGCTTCTAATTTCATCTCGTATTCCTAACGGATCAATTTCCTTTTCTTGAAATTGTTTTATTAAATCTTCACAGTCTTTTTCGACATTTCGTTCAATTTGTTTTTTTATATAATTGATATTTGTTTTTTTTCTTAGATCAATCCAATTAGGAGAGTTTTTAATTAATCCATTTAATTTTAAATTGATTTTTACTTTTGGTATGTCGCCAGTTTGATCTATATCATACTTATTTTCTCCGGCTAAGTTTTGTATAACAACCATACCTTTATGCTTATCCTTTTTTATTGCTGCTTCGTAACGTCCATTTTTCGTAGGATTAATAAGTAATTTTGCTAAAACAGAATGTCTTTTATCCGTATACATGACGACTTTATCGCCTTTTAAAAAGGCAAGTCCTTTGACAGCGACGGAATGATTATCGTCCATTTTAATATAAGGAACATAGGCATCACATACAGAAGAGTAATAATTATATAAAAAAATGTTTAATTCAGTTTGTGGAATGTTCTCATTTCTTATATTTTGCTCGAGTAAATCAGCAATATATAAAGACCCATTTTTTTTTCCGTAATTTAAAAGCTCTTCAGCCGATCCATCTACAATTGCTAGTTGTACATCACGCCCGATATTTGGGTCACGTTGTAAGTTAGTAATAATCTCTCCCATTCCGCGTTCTCCTAGAGCCTTTCCAAATAGGACGACACGCATTTGACCTACAACAACATTGTGAGGAGATTTCGCATTCAATCGTGAAGCAATTGTTTCAAGTGAACGGGCAGATGTTGTTTGAGTCTCTGGCTTAGACTTTACACCATGTGTGTACTCTGGGAACAGAATAGTTCCTTGGAATCCTTTGTTTTTTGTGATGTCAAATCCAGCAATATGAATAATACGCTGTGCATCCACTATATACGTTTGTGTACAGCCAGTTTGTAAAACGAAGAAGATAATGATAAGGTGCAATAAAATTTTCTTCATTCATTCTCACCATCACGTTTTTGCTTCGATTTGTTTGGATTGTAGCGCCATTTTGATTTTGGTCTAAGAAAAGAAGGTCTTTGAGCCGTTTGGCTAAATGGTAATCGAAGAAAACCTTCTGCTGTACCTAAACCACGAAATGGATATAAAGGTAATAAATAAGGTGATCCAAGTGATTTTAATTTAATTAAATGAGCTAAAATAAATACAAATCCGACAGCGAGGCCTAATCCTCCGAATGCACCAGCTAAAAGAATAAGCGGAAAGCGTAACAACCGGATAGTAGAAGACATCTTTACAGTCGGTGTTGTGAAAGATGCAAGGGCGGATAAAGCAACTGCAATTAATAAAATTGTACTTGTTAAAGCTGCTTCAACAGATGCTTGTCCAATTACAATCCCCCCAACAATCCCAATCGTTTGTCCGACTTTTGTCGGTAAACGCGCTCCAGCTTCACGAAGCAATTCAATTGTAATTTCTAAAAAGAGTGCTTCTAGAATAGGAGGGAAAGGTACGTTAGCTCTCGAGAAAATAATAGGACCTAGTAAATCGGCAGGAATCATTTGATAATGATATGTTAAAGCCGCTGTATAAATAGCGGAGGAAAAAAGAGAAAATATAGCTCCGAAAAAACGAATAATACGAAAGAACGATCCAATCATCCACGGTAAATAATAATCTTCTGGTGAAATGAAAAAATCCAGTAACGTTGTTGGTCCTGATAAAGCATATGGAGAGCCATCTGTTAAAATTAAAACTTCCCCGTTAATTAATGCAAATACAGCTCGATCTAATCGTTCTGTAGGTAATAGAACAGGAAAAGGTGAATTGCTATTATCACTAATAAATTGCTCAATCATAGTTGAATCAAATGGGACATCAAAGTCAATGTCTTCTAGCCGTTGAAGTGCGGTGTTGACAAATTGTTCATTTGTAATTCCTTCTATATAAGCAACTGCTACTTTCGTTTTTGATATAGATCCGACGGTAACTTCTTTAAAAATGAGTTGCTCCGTTACGATATTTCGGCGTAATAAGTGGATATTTGTATCAAGGTTTTCAACGAAACCGATTTTAGGCCCGATTACGCTATACTCATTTTCTGTATCGTTATATAATCGTTTTCCTAAAACAGTACTTTCGGCACGAATTAAAGCATATTGATCAGGATTCGAATTGTTTTTTAAGCGTATTAAAATATATCCACCTAATAATTTTTCACGAATATCATCAATAGAAGGGGAGGTAATAATGTCTTCAATAGAGATGATATTACATAAATCAGAGATGTTTTGGATTTGTTCCGATTCCTTTTTTATAGGAGTTAAAATGAATTGTTTAATAATAAGTGCTTCCACGACAGATTTATAATAAAATAAGCACAACGTTTCACCTTTAAGTATGTTATAAGAGACAAAATCGCTTGATTCTTTCATGGTTTGTATAAATTCTGGGATAGAACAAAGTGTTTTTGTATTAGTCTTTTTTGATTTCTTAGATGATAAACCGAACATTTTCTCACCCCTAACTTACATCATTTACTTGTGTTAGTTTTTGGGAAAGACGGGAATTTATACTTAAAAATTGAAAGTTCATAAAGAAAAGGAAGAGTGGTGAATGGCTCTTCCTTTTTAGCATTTTAATTTGTTTTTTGTTCTTTAATAGACTTCACTAATTTCATCATTTCCGCTCGTATATCTTCTCTTTTTACATTTAATTTTTCGGCAATTTGTTTAATGTCCATTCCATCTTTTTTCATTTTTAATACATCATCAAGAGGGGTATTGCTTTTTTGAGAGATGATTGTTAACACAGTAAGATGACGCAATTTGATGTTATATTCTTTCATTTTTTGCTTTAGCTGATCCGGTGTGGATTTTTGTATAGTTGCTAACTGTTGTAGCAGTGCTTGCTTTGTTTCTTTACTCATATGATGCTTTTTCAGCTTACTTGGATCTACACCGAAATGCTCGGCTGTTTTCTCCCAAGATTTATTTTGCTTATAGTAAGATAAAACATCTTTTATTTCTTGTTTACTGATTCTTGCAATGTGAGCAGCTTTCCAAATTTCATGTTTGTTATAGCCGAGCTTTTCTAGCGACTGCATTTCTTCTTCTGAAATTGGTTTATGGTGATGCATTGTTACTTCTTTCGGTGTGGCAGCGGAAGCCGGGAAGATAATTGCTCCGCATAATAATGCTGTCATAGTCATACTTACCGCGATTTTTTTGTACATGTAAACTCCTCCTAGATGGATAGTGTGGAAAACTGTACACATATCATTTCCATAAAATGTGAAATACTTGTGAACAAGTTAAGTTTTTTTATTCACAGCATGGAATGACGTTTTTAGAAGTTTTCCAACATAAAACATTGATTAATAGTAAAAAACTAAGGTATAATCGAAATTGAAAATCAATATCAATAATGAAGATAAAATTATACATATAGATAAAAATAAGGGAGAGATAAATATGACTACATATACTTCCATCGCTAATGTGATTAAAGAAAGGCGCTCTGTTCGTACATTTACAGACAAAGCAGTAGAAAAAGATCTATTAATTGAACTATTAAACGATGCAACATGGGCACCAAATCATAAGCACCGTGAACCATGGAATTGTAAACTATACATCGGAGAAGGCCGCAAGAAATTAGTAGATGCAGTATTAAACTCTTTCACAGAAGAAGAAAGAGCGAAACGCGGTAAAATTTTATCAGATCGTTTCTTAAACACGCCTGCACAAATCGTTGTATATATAAATGAAGATCCGCGTCAAATTCAACGTGATGAAGATTACGCTGCAACATGTGCATTTATGCAAAACTTCCAACTTCTTGCTTGGGAACGCGGATTAGGTTGCGTTTGGAAATCAGGCGGATTAAACTACAATCCATTATTTATAGAAGGAATCGGTTTAACAAGAGGTCAACGTATCGTTGGAATTCTTCACCTGGGCTATTTCGATAAAGCGCCAGAAGGAAAAGCTCGTACTCCGATTACGGAGAAGATGGAGATTATTGAAGGTTAATAGATGAGACATTCTCGTTTTTGCGGGGGTGTCTTTTTATTATGCAATCAATCCTCATGAAAGCTTGTTCTTCATCATACACTTTCTTAAGGGAAAGTGTAAGGAGGGAAAATAATGAGAGCAAGTGACGATAAAGCACTGCAATATGCGATTGCGGAAATTACGGAAATTGCGACTGGATTTGGGCTTGATTTTTATCCGATGCGTTATGAAGTATGTCCAGCGGAAATTATTTATACATTCGGTGCATATGGGATGCCGACGAGGTTTTCACATTGGAGTTTTGGAAAACAGTTTTTCAGAATGAAATTACAATACGATTTAGGTCTTAGTAAAATATACGAACTCGTTATTAACTCTGATCCATGTTACGCCTTTTTATTAGATACGAATTCTTTAATTCAAAATAAATTAATTGTAGCGCACGTTTTAGCGCACTGTGATTTCTTCAAAAATAATATTCGTTTCTCTAATACGAAACGCGATATGGTGGAGAGTATGGCAGCGACAGCAGATCGTGTGAAGGCGTATGAACATAAGTATGGAAGAGAAGAGGTAGAAACGTTCTTGGATGCAGTACTTGCCATTCAAGAACATATTGATCCATCGCTTATGCGTCCGAAACTTGCTTGGAGTATTGGAGATTTAGAAGAGGATGTAAAAAAGAAGAAGATATCACAGTACGATGATTTATGGAATTTAGATGATCGAAACAAAAAGAGGGAACGACCTAATATGCATAAAAAGAAGAAAATCCCACCGCAGCCAGAAAAAGATTTACTCCTCTTTATTGAAGAATATAGCCGTGAGCTAGAAGAGTGGCAGCGCGACATATTAACGATGATGCGCGAGGAAATGTTATATTTCTGGCCACAGCTTGAAACGAAGATTATGAATGAAGGCTGGGCTTCCTTCTGGCATCAACGCATACTCCGTGAAATGGACTTAACATCTTCTGAAGCGATTGAATTTGCAAAGCTTAATGCAGGTGTAGTTCAACCATCAAAAACAAGCATTAACCCATACTACCTCGGTATTAAAATGTTTGAAGATATAGAGGAGCGCTACAACAACCCGACAGAAGAAATGAAACGACGCGGTGTAAAACCAGGATCTGGTCGAGACAAAATTTTTGAAGTACGTGAAATTGAGTGGGACGTATCGTTCTTAAGAAACTACTTAAATAAAGATCTTGTTATGCGAGAAGATATGTACTTATTCCAGCGCCAAGGAAAAGAATATAAAGTAATAGATAAAGAATGGGAGAATGTGCGTGATCAACTCGTAAATATGCGGACAAATGGTGGGTTCCCGTACTTAGTAGTAGAAGATGGAGACTACTTAAAGAACGGAGAATTATACATTAAACATAGTTACGAAGGAATCGAGCTCGATTTAAAATACTTAGAAAAAGTACTGCCATATCTTCATCAATTATGGGGAAGAACGGTGCATATGGAGTCCATTGTGGAGAGTAAGGGCGTTGTGTTTTCTTATGATGGGAAGATGGTGCATCGGAAGTATGTGTGAGGGGAAGAACGGACATAGGATACTGTGTCCGTTCTTTTTTATTTAAAATAGGAAAAATATTCCATTCTTGAAAAAAGGGAGTTATATAGAGAAATGGAGCGATTAAAATGAGCAAAGTAGGGGTATGCAAGGTTGATATTACGCCGCCTGTAGGTATTGATTTTGTCGGATATCATAGAGAGACAGGAATAAATAATATTGAAGAGCGTATTTATGGGACAGTTTTTGTATTTGAAAAAGATGAAATGAAAACTGTGTTTATAAGTATTGATAATATTGGAATGTTAGTAGAAGATACGAATATGATTCGTGAGCGAGTAGCAAGTAGGCTTCATGTTCCATTTGAGCGAATAACAGTTGTTTATACACATACCCACTCTGGTCCAGAAACGGTCGGTGATAATTCGCTCGTACAGTCGTATAAAACGATTTTAGTAAATAATGTGGTGCAAGGTGCTGTTACTGCTAATAAAAACTTGAAGCGATGTGAAGTTGGCTGGAGTGTTACGACAGGTGATATTGGGGTCAATCGAAGAGAGAGAACATCTGATGGAAAAGCGAAGATGGGAACAAATATAGATGGTGTTGTAGATAAACGAATTGGTATGTTAGCAATAAGAGATGCTGAAACGAAGGAGTTATCTGGGGTTTTAGTATTTTGTACTGCGCATCCGAATGTTTTAAAAGGTGATAGCGATGTATTATCAGCAGATTATCCTGGAATGACGAGAGAGATTCTTGAGAAAATCGTAAACTGTCCTGTTATTATTGTGCAAGGAGCTGCTGGTAATGTAAATGCAAAGTATCGCGGTTCAAGTGAAGCGTTAAAACAAATGGCTTACATACTTAGTGGACATATATTAACGATGTTGCCAGCAGTTACATATAGCCCAATTTTAAATTTAAGGACAGTTTCAAGTACGGTGCAAATGAAGTTGAATGATATTCCTGAAATTGATGAGATACGAAGCATGGCTCGATTAGCTGAGAAGCAGTGGGGCGTAAATACGGAAGAATGGCTTACTATCGTTTTAGAGAAATATAGGCAAGGTATTCGGCGGTTAAGTATTGATTTAGAAGTGCAACTGTTTCAAGTTAATGATGGTATGTTTTTAGGTATACCGATGGAACCTTTTTCAGAAACTGCCTTAGAAATGAAAGAGAGCCTTCAAAATGAATTGGCTTTCTTTGGTGGATATATGAACGGATATCTTGGTTATTTACCGACAAAAGACGAATATGCATATGGCGGATATGAAGTAGAATTAAGTCCTATTGTGTATGGAACAGTTACAAATTTGTTAATGCCACCGGGAGAGAATACTGCGGAGTTGATTGTGAAAAAGGTTATGGATTTATGTAATATGGTGAAACTTTAATGAGACAGATTTTTGAACGCAGAGTAAAGAATATGACTAATTGTGTGATTTTGTTAAGTCAACGTAATTAATAATGATTATCATTATTAATTACGTTGACTTTTAAAAAAAGAAAAACTAGAATTTATAAAGGGATCTTCAATTGTTCGCTATCATTTGTATAGGAGGTAAGTTATGTTGTATAGCTTTATTTCTATAAGATGTAGGTTGGCTCTTTATAGTTTTGGTGTTCTTTTTATCTTTTTTTGTATAGTATTTTTGGTGAATCAGAAGGTGTATGCAGAAGATGTACCGTGGACATCAGTTTCAAATGAGGGAGAACGTGTACTTTTTCAAGAACAATCTTTGTATAGTAATGATCGAAGGGGAGAAGATCTTGTTTCACCTTCATTTGAAGGGCGTAAACATGGTGGGGAAGATTGGGGATACTTATTAAGAGACAGTAATTTTAATTATCCATCTAATATCCTTACACATTCTATAATAGGAAGAGATGATCGAATTAGAGTTACTGATACAACTTTGTATCCTTATAGGGCTATAGTACACATAGTAATTCAATTTAATGGACAAGAGGTTTATGGGTGTACAGGAGCGCTAATTAGTAAAGATACAGTATTTACAGCTGGGCACTGTGTTTATAATAAAAAGCTTGGTGGATGGGCAAAAAATGTTATTGTGACTCCTGGTAGAAATGGAAACCAAGCACCGTATTTGCCTTATAGTTGGACAAAGCTTTATTCAGTAAGTGGATGGACTGATGATGGAGATTCGGAATTTGATTATGGAGCCATTAAATTAAATGGATCTCCTGGAGATTATACAGGGTGGTTAGGATATAGAACTACTAATGTAGAGTCTCCAAAGGGGTTACTCGCAGTAGTTCCAGGGTATCCGTGTGATAAAGTAGGAAATGAAAAATATACTATGTGGACAGATTATGGACCAATTGAAGGCACTAGTCCTAGAATTTTAACATATAGGATGGACACTTATGGATGTCAAAGTGGAGCACCCGTATATCATGACTATTCTCGCACGGGTGTAACAATAATAGCTACCCATACAGTAGGAAGTAATTCTTGGAATTCTGGAAACCGGGTGACAGACGATGTTTTTAATAATCTTAAAAAATGGTCTGAATAAATATAATAAGCTTTTATGGATTTTATGTTGTGTACTGGTCATAATCATAATGTCTAGTTCTATAGCAAATAATGAAAAGAAGTTTAGTAAGGTTGTTAATTCTGTAACTTTTCACGTAAAAAATAAAGAAAAACAGCCAATAAAAGATTTTGAAATTATACTTATGAAAGACGAATCACCTGAACCCAGTAAAGAAATTGGGATCTCAATAGGGAAAACAGACGAAGAAGGAAAAGTTATTTGGAGGAATGTGAGAACGGGAAAATATATCGTATTTTTGCCAAATAACGAGATACAGATGGTTATGATTAATGATAGAGGTGCAACGAAAAAAATAAATATATCATTGTAGAAAAAGAGTCCATTGGGATTCGTTTTCTCAGGTTGTGGCATTAAAGAATTTTACGTGGAATGGATCTAACCTTATGTGAAGAAGCTATTGATTTTGAAAATTTAAATACAGGTGTATTTAAATTTTCAAAACACGTATTTATACATTGGTTTAATCGTACAGAAAGTTATAGAACTATACGTAAAAGAACTTGGAGATATCTAAGTTCTTTTTTATCTCGCTATTTGCCGGGCAGTAAGACCCCCACCTCAAAATTCAGCGGAAGCAAAGAAGTTAGGTGGGGGATTAACTGTCCGTAAAAGCCCGATTGGTGAGGGATGATTAAAGTTCCACTTTATTTGTTTCAAATTTGTGAAAGAAAGACATATTGATTGAAATTAAATTTTTTATACTCTATCATATACCCATACAGGTATAGGTTTTTGTTTAATGCATGAGGAAATCAAATAATAAATAACATGGAGGTTTGAAATATGTCTAGAAAAATTGTTGTAGTAGGCGGAGTTGCTGGCGGGGCATCAGTAGCTGCAAGGCTTCGTCGTTTAAGTGAAGAAGATGAAATTATTATGGTGGAGCGCGGTGAATATATTTCATTTGCAAATTGTGGCTTACCATACTATATTGGCGGTGTTATTACAGAAAGACAAAAGTTATTAGTACAAACTGTTGAAAGAATGTCAAAGCGCTTTAATCTAGATATACGTGTATTGAGTGAAGTAGTAAAGATTAATAAAGAAGAGAAAACAATTACGATAAAGAATGTAACTACAAATGAAACATACAACGAGGAATATGATATTTTAATTCTTTCACCAGGGGCGAAACCAATTGTTCCACCTATTCCGGGTATTGAAGAAGCGAAGGCGATGTTTACGTTACGAAATGTACCTGATACAGATCGTATAAAAGCGTATATTGATGAGAAGAAACCACGTCATGCGACGGTTATTGGTGGCGGATTTATTGGAGTGGAAATGGTTGAAAACTTAAGAGAACGAGGAATTGATGTTACTCTTGTAGAGATGGCGAATCAAGTAATGCCACCAATCGATTATGAAATGGCAGCATACGTACATGAACATATGAGAAATCACAATGTTGAGCTTGTTTTAGAAGATGGTGTAGATGCGTTAGAAGAAGACGGGGCTATTGTACGTTTAAAAAGTGGCTCAGTTATAAAAACAGATATGATTATTTTAGCAATTGGTGTACAACCAGAGAATAGTTTAGCGAAAGAGGCAGGATTAGCATTAGGAGTTAGAGGAACGATAAAGGTAAATGAGAGATTTCAAACATCAGATCCACATGTATATGCAATTGGTGATGCGATTGAAGTGAAAGATTTTGTTACAGAAACAGAAACGATGATTCCTTTAGCGTGGCCAGCTAATCGTCAAGGTCGCATGTTAGCAGATATTATTCATGGCCATACGGATTCTTTATATAAAGGTACGATGGGAACTTCTGTAGCTAAAGTTTTTGATTTAACAGTTGCTTCGACTGGAGTGAATGAGAAAATATTAAAACGATTAAATATACCCTATGAGGTAGTACATGTACAGGCGAATTCGCATGCAGGATATTATCCGAATGCTACGCCAGTGCTAATAAAATTAATTTTTAATAAAGAAAGCGGAAAAATGTATGGGGCGCAGGCGTTAGGGTGTGACGGTGTAGATAAACGTATTGATGTTATCGCAACGGCAATGAAGGCAAACTTAACTGTAATCGATTTGCCGGATTTAGAATTATCATATGCCCCGCCCTATTCTTCTGCAAAAGACCCAGTAAACATGGTGGGGTATGCAGCAAG
Organism: Bacillus cereus group sp. MYBK195-1; assembly: GCF_051916605.1. NCBI lineage: Bacteria > Bacillati > Bacillota > Bacilli > Caryophanales > Bacillaceae > Bacillus > Bacillus cereus group sp. MYBK195-1. Next base: position 49,071 of record NZ_JBQAGZ010000006.1, read on the forward strand.
TAATATAGTAGATGGTTTCGTGGACACAGTACAATGGCATGAAATAGATCGTATTGTTGAAAATGGTGGGTATCTTATTGATGTTCGAGAGCCGAATGAACTCAAACAAGGAATGATGAAAGGTTCTATTAATATTCCGTTAGATGAATTACGTGATCGATTGGATGAAGTGCCAATGGACAAAGAAATATATATCACTTGCCAACTTGGTATGAGAGGGTATGTTGCAGCGCGCATGTTAATGGAAAAAGGATATAAGGTAAAGAACTTAGATGGTGGCTTTAAATTATACGGAACAGTAGTACCAGAACGTGTTGTATATTAATATTTTTTCATCTTCCACTTCAAAATTTGGTGGAAGATGAAAGCCTATATAGTAAGGTTTCACTTCTTGTTTTGTGAACATATAAGATAAATATTAAAAATAGGGGTTTACAAAATACCCTATAGGGTATAATATATTGTCATAGGTTATAAATAGTGACATAATGGTAATGAGGTGATTATAGGATGGAATATAATCAAGATATGAAAAATAGATTGAAACGTATTGAAGGTCAAGTTCGTGGTGTACTTCGTATGATGGAAGAAGGAAAAGATTGCCGAGAGGTTATTACACAGTTAACGGCATCTCGTTCTGCACTTGATCGTACAATTGGACTTGTTGTTGGGACAAATTTAGAGCAATGTTTGCGTGAGCAGTTTGAAAGCGGTAATGCTTCAAATGAAGAGTTAATTAAAGAAGCTGTTCAATTACTTGTAAAAAGCCGATAATCTGTCAGACATAATTGTTGACAGATTTTCAAAAACATTTTAATATACCCCTACAGGTATATGTATATAAATTATGGAGGAATCGACTATGAATATAAAAGTGGATATGAGTTTAGATTGTAAAGGGTTGGCTTGTCCGATGCCGATTGTGAAAACGAAGAAGGCGATAGAAGGATTAGCACCAGGGCAAGTGATTGAAGTTCAGGCAACAGATAAAGGATCTACGGTAGATATAAAAAGTTGGGCGGGTAAAGTAGGACATCAATATATCGGGACGAAACACGAGGATAATGTATTGGTGCATTATGTTAGGAAAGCAAACGAGCATGAAGTGAATGAAATTGTGAAATATCCTCATACAATTACGAATGCTGAATTGGAAGAGATAGTATTAAGTGGTGAAGAGTGTATTATAGTAGATGTTCGTGAAGCGGCGGAATTCGCTTTTGGTCATATTCCATCGGCTATTTCAGTTCCATTAGGCGAACTTGGTAGTGCGGAATTAGATCAGACGAAGCAAATTTACGTCGTTTGTCGAACTGGTAACCGTAGTGATGTAGCTTGTCACATGTTGAAAGAGAAAGGTTATGCAAATGTGAAAAATGTCATCCCAGGCATGTTAGAGTGGAAAGGGAATGTGGAAAAATAAAATTTTTTAAATAAAAATATACCTACGGGGGTAATGAGATGAATGTTAAAGCATTACAAGCAAAAGATGTTGCAGAGAAAGTTTTATTCGGAGAGTTGTTTATTTTAGATGTTCGTAATGAGGCGGATTATGAAGGTTGGAAAATTGAAGGAAAAGAAGTTACTTCAATGAATGTGCCGTACTTTGATTTATTAGAGGGTGTAGATCGTATTGTCAGTGAACTACCTAAAGATAAAGATGTTTTAGTAGTATGTGCAAAAGAAGGGTCTTCTATATTTGTAGCAGAGCAATTAACAGAGGCTGGATTAGAAAATATTTACTATTTATCTGGTGGTATGAAGGCTTGGAGTGAATATGTAAAGCCTATAAAAGTGGGAGATTTAAAAGATGGCGGAAGTATGTATCAGTTTAACCGTCTTGGAAAAGGTTGCTTATCATATATGGTTATTTCAAACGGTGAAGCAGCAGTTATTGATGCAGTAAGAACAGTTGAAGCGTACGAAGAGTTTGCGAAAGAGCATGGCGTTACGATTACGAATGTAATGGATACACATTTACATGCAGACCATATTTCTGGCGGACGTAAGTTAGCGGAAAAAGTAGGTGGTACGTATTGGTTACCGCCAAAAGATGCAGAGGAAGTTGTGTTCTCATATAAACCACTTGTTGAAGGATCTGTTATTACGGTGGGGGGTACTAAAATTGAAATTGATGCATTATACTCACCGGGGCATACGATTGGAAGTACGTCATTTATTGTAGATGATTCCTATTTATTATCAGGTGATATTTTATTTGTAGATTCAATTGGACGTCCAGACCTTGCTGGGAAAGCTGAAGATTGGGTAAGTGATTTACGTACTACTTTGTATAGCAGATATAAAGAACTATCTCAAAACTTAGTTGTGTTACCGGCTCATTATTCAAAAATAAGTGAAATGGACGAGAGTGGTATTGTTAGTGCTAAATTAAAAGATTTATTTGCGTATAATGCAGGATTAAATATTGAGGATGAGGGAGAGTTTCGTAAAGTTGTAACGGAGAATTTACCACCTCAACCGAATGCATATCAAGAAATTCGTCAAACAAATATGGGGCGATTAAATCCAAGTCAAGACGAAGAGCGTGAAATGGAGATTGGTCCAAACCGTTGTGCTGTTCATAATTAATTCGATTTCAAATGTAATAAAAATAGGAGGTATATAAGATGAAAGTGAAAGAAGTATTAGATGTAAAAGGATTAGCATGTCCAATGCCAATTGTAAAAACAAAGAAAGCAATGGAAGCATTACAATCGGGGGAAGTGTTAGAAGTACACTTAACAGATAAAGGTGCGATTAAAGATATTCCAGCATGGTCACAAAAAGGCGGTCATGAGGTGTTAAAGCATACAGAAGAAGAAGGCGAATTAAAGTTCTGGATTAAGAAAGCTTAATTATAAAAATAGGAGGCAAACAAGATGAAAGTGAAAGAAGTATTAGATGTAAAAGGATTAGCATGTCCAATGCCAATTGTAAAAACAAAGAAAGCAATGGAAGCATTACAATCGGGGGAAGTGTTAGAAGTACACTTAACAGATAAAGGTGCGATTAAAGATATTCCAGCATGGTCACAAAAAGGCGGTCATGAAGTGTTAAAACACACGGAAGAATCTGGTGAATTAAAGTTCTGGATCAAGAAAGCATAGCGGTTCAATAATAAGTGGAAGATTACATCCTCTGCTTATTATTGAAAGTAAAGAGGATAATCATATATGTCTTATATAGTTATATCTCTAATAGTATCGATGCTAGGAAGTTTAGTAAAACGTTACATTCCGGTTTTAAATGTTGCATATATTTCGTTAGAACAAGTAAGGAAAATGGAAAGTGTTGTTGTAGATGTACGCAATTATACAGAGAGTCACAGTGATAACACTTCTAGAATTATGTGTATACCGTATGCGTATTTAAAACGGTATTATCATGAAATACCAAATAAGCCTTTGCATCTTATTGTTCATAATAAAGTGGATCGGAATTTAAGTGTTCGTTTTTTAAGAAAGAAAGGGTTCCATATTCAAAGCTATAGTATATATTTGGACGGGAAAAAGGCATAGAAGGAGTTTAAATAGTTTTATGGATGTAAAGACAATATTGAATGTAATCTTAATTGTACTTGTATCGTGGTTTATTATTTCTCGCTTCTTACCAGTTAGAGGAGTAAAAAATATTTCAGGAAAAGATTTAAAACGTATGATGGGGCAAAAGAATAAACAATTTATCGATGTACGTACAGTAGGTGAGTATAGAGGGAATCATATGAAAGGGTTTCAAAATATCCCACTAAATGAGTTAGCGAGTAAGGCAAATCAGTTAGATAAAAATAAGGAAGTAATTGTTATTTGTCAGAGCGGGATGAGAAGTAAGCAAGCAGCAAAGGTATTAAAGAAATTAGGATTTCAGCACGTTATCAATGTTTCAGGCGGTATGAATGGTTTGTGAGGAGGGAATTTAAAATGAAAGAAATGACAGTAAAAGAATTGGAAGAAAAATTGTTACGTAAAGAAGCAGTAAATATCGTGGACGTACGTGAAGTAGAAGAAGTAGCCGAAGGGAAAATTCCAGAAGCGTGTAATATTCCACTAGGACTATTAGAGTTTCGTATGCATGAGTTGGATAAAAAGAAAGAGTATATTATCGTTTGTCGTTCTGGCGGAAGAAGTGCACGAGCAGTTCAGTTTTTAGAGAGCTACGGTTTTCAAGCAATTAATATGGTAGGTGGTATGTTAGCATGGGAAGGTAAAGTCGTATAGTACAGAGATACATGATTTGAACCTTTTTATAAATGATGAAATACCCCTATAGGTAATCGGAGGGAGAACAACATGGAACAACAGAAGAAAACAACAATCGTTTTATTTAGCGGAGATTATGATAAAGCAATGGCTGCTTATATTATTGCAAATGGTGCAGCGGCGTATGATCAAGAGGTAACTATTTTTCATACTTTTTGGGGATTAAATGCTTTAAGGAAAGATGAGCATGTGAAGGTAAAGAAACCTTTTATAGAAAAAGTGTTTGGAAAAATGATGCCACGCGGTGCGGATAAGATGGGATTATCAAAAATGAATTTTGCAGGTATGGGACCAAAGATGATTAAAGGTATTATGAAAAAACATAATGCGATGCCTTTACCAGATTTAATCGATTTGGCGAAAGAACAGGGGATTAAACTTGTCGCTTGTCAAATGACAGTAGATTTATTAGGGTTAAAAGAGGAAGAGATTATGGAAGGGGTAGAGTTTGCAGGAGTAGGAGCTTATTTAGCAGATGCTTCGGATGGAAATGTAAACTTATTCATTTAATTCATCTTCTTTCTAGAAGGGAGGGGATGTAAGATGAGCTTAGTCGTATTACTTTTTATAATTGGATTTATAGGATCGTTTATATCAGGAATGGTTGGAATTGGCGGTGCGATTATTAATTATCCGATGATCTTATACATTCCGGTATTGCTAGGATTTTCTGGCTATACATCACATGAAGTGAGCGGTATTACAGCGGTGCAAGTATTCTTTGCAACTTTTGCAGGGGCATGGGCCTATCGGAAAAGTAATGATATGGATAAAACGCTAGTTGTATATATGGGAGCTAGTATATTAATAGGAAGTTTCATAGGGAGTTTTGGTGCTAACGTATTAGCGGAACATACGGTCAATGTTGTTTATGCAGCTTTAGCCACAATTGCTGCTATTATGATGTTTGTACCGAAGAAAAATAATAGCGGAGCAGTTCATTATAATAAATGGTTAGCAAGTTTGTTAGCATTTATTGTAGGAGGTGTTTCCGGTATTATTGGAGCTGGCGGTGCATTTCTTTTAGTTCCTATTATGCTAGTTATTTTAAAATTACCATTGCGCATGACGATAGCAACATCTATCGCTATTACGTTTATTTCCTCAGTAGGGATTACGACTGGAAAAGTGATTACTGGGCAAGTAGTTGTGATTCCAGCTCTAATTATTGCGGTTGCAAGTATATTTGCTGCGCCACTTGGAGCGCGAGTCGGGAAGAGGATAAATCAAAAAGTACTACAATATATGTTATCGATTTTAATTGTCGGCACTGCTGTTAAGATGTGGATCGATATGATATCAAAATAAAAGGACGGTGCTGCTTACAGCCCGTCCTTTTATTTATTGCCCGTAAACCTCACGGATTATAGTTTTACTTTATGCCCAAATAACTTTCATTAAGTTTTTATATTCGTCATTCGCTAATTTATATAGCATTCTCGTATGTTCAAAGACAAGTGCTGGATTAAAGTTTGGTTCTGAGAATGCAAGAGATGTTGAAATATCAATTGCATTTTGCTTATTTAATGTGAATTTTGCAAAGCGATAAGATGTATTTAATTCATTAATGAGATGTAAAATATCATTTGTTGATGTTGCATCAGGCACGTGAGCAACATTGAAGCAGTATATATCCACCGTAGGATGTTCGTTTTGGAAAGCAGCGATAAGTTGAATTTTTGCGCCAGCTTCTGTCTCTAATCCTACTGAAAAATGAACAGAGCCATCATTTTCATCTATATTTTCTTCCATGTATATATCGTTGGATTTTAAGTAGTCTTTAAAATCTGAGATGTTATGTTTTACTGCAGCTTTCATATGTATGAGCCCCCTGATAATTGGAATAGATTGCTACTATTTATTATAATTTAAAAATATTGAAAAAGATAGTTAGAAAGTTCTGATTTTTGATTCTGACGAAATAAAAAGAAGCAGTACTCTACCTCCATAGAGTACTGCTTCTTTACTATTCATTGTCGTTAGACGATGTTTCTGTATCTTCACTGCTATTTTTGTTCTTATTTTTCACTTCATTGTTACTTGATTCGCGCTCACTTGAATTTTCAGACTTAGATTCTTTTGTCTTTTTCGAATCAGAGTCTGAGCCAGACTTTGTATATGCAGGTAGCCCAAGATGAGTACGAAGTTCATTTGTAACATTAGCTAATTCTTTTTTATCTGGATTGTAGTAGTAAGTTCGACCACCACCAGCAGATTTGCTACAAGTATCGTCACCTTTTGCCATATAGCAATCATCACCTTGGATTTGTAATTTCTCAATTTCCGAATCCGATCCATATTTATAGAATGAAAGCATATCATCAAATGTTAAGTTTGTAACGAATTGTCCGTTAATATCATCAATGATGTTACCAACTTTTGTTACAGAACCAACACTTGTTAGTTTCTTTAAAATAGCCTCGATAACGAGTTGTTGACGTTGTCCACGCATGGCATCACTATCGATGTGTCTTGTTCTAGCAAGAGCAAGAGCTTCTTCGCCATTTAGCTTTTGAACACCTTTTTCTAGGTGAATAGCCTCAGCATTATCATTGCTATCTTGCTCAGTAAATTCAACTGGTACATCAACTTCAACACCGCCCAAGTCATCGACGATTTTTATAAATGATTTAAAGTTGAATTTTACAAAATAATCGACAGGAACATTCATTAATTTTTCAACTGCATCAATGCTTGCTTGTGGTCCACCATTTTTTCCGTTTTTAGCAGAACCGAATGCATGAGCGTGTGTAATTTTATCTTTTTTCTTTTCTATTGGAATATAAGTATATGTGTCACGTGGGATACTTAATAGTTTAACAGTTTTGCTATCTTTATTAAATGTTGCAAGCAAAAGGGCGTCTGTTCTTATAGCTTCACCATATTCTTTTCCTCGGACATCGCTTTCATCAACACCCATTATTAAAACAGAGACGTTATTTGTAATAGGTTTTACAGCTTTATCTCGTAAATCAGATTTATCACCGCGTGCTAAATCGTGTGCGGCATTGCGAACAGCAGAAGATGCTTTATTTACTAAAAACCAAGTATAACCGCCGCCTATTAATAAAACGAATAGTATAGCGCTTATAATAATTTTTATTTTTTTCTTATTTTTTTTCGGTTTATTGCGTGTATTTTCTTGCAAAGATGGGTTTTGCTCCATTTCCTGTACTCCTTCATTTGGATTGAAATACGACACTCATATCCACTTATTATAATGAAATTTAGCGAAAAAAAACATTACAAAACATTTACATTTCGTAAAAATTCAATATATTTATAAAAAGTCAGATTTTCTATATATTATTTGTCAGATGTAGAATAAGTATAAGGGCTTTTAGTAGAAATGAAAATATATATTATGAGAAAGTGATAGGGAAGTAAGATTTGTTGAAATATAGCCAAGAAGAAATGAGTAAGCTTACTTATTTCTTCTATATAATAAAGAAGAATTTGACGGATAAAGGAGAGAGCATAATGAATCATACATCATTCCGAGCAATCGTTGTGAACGAAAAGGAAAATCATCAGTTTGTAAGAAAAGTTGTTGAGAGAGAAGTAAGTAGTTTACCTGAGGGAGACGTATTTATACAAGTTCATTATTCTTCATTAAATTATAAAGATGCTCTTTCAGCTACTGGTAATAAAGGTGTTACGAGAACATATCCTCATACGCCGGGAATTGATGCTGCAGGAGAAGTTGTGAGTAGTGAAGATAACTCTTTTAAGGCAGGAGATCAAGTTATTGTAACGGGATATGACTTAGGTATGAATACCTCTGGTGGTTTCGGAGAATATATTCGCGTGCCATCATCTTGGGTCGTGCCTTTACCAGAAGGAATGTCATTAAAGGAAAGTATGATGTATGGGACAGCAGGTTTTACTGCGGCTTTGTCGGTATATAAGCTTATTGGAGCAGGAATCAAGCCTAATATGGGAGATGTTTTAGTAACGGGTGCTACAGGCGGCGTAGGGAGTGTAGCTGTTAGTATATTAAGTAAGTTGGGGTTTAACGTAGTAGGAGCGACAGGAAAAATGGAAGAGGAAGATATGCTACTACGTCTAGGAGCGAAAAAAGTGATTCATCGCGCGGAATTGAATGATGAATCAGGAAGACCGATGTTAAAAGGGATATACGCCGGAGTTATTGATACTGTAGGTGGACGTATGTTAGAAACAGCTTTAAAAACAGTAAAGTATGGTGGTTGTGTAACGACATGCGGTAATGTGGCAGGCCAGGAATTACAAACAACGGTATATCCGTTTATTTTACGAGGCATAAGCCTTTTAGGGATAGATTCTGTGCAATGTCCAGCAGATGTGAGAAGTGATGTGTGGACGCTCTTAGCAAATGAATGGAGTAATAAAGAGTTAAGATCTTATACAGGAGAATGTACATTAGAAGAATTAGAGGGGAAGTTTACACTTATATTGCAAGGAAAGTTAAAAGGAAGAACAGTTGTTAAAATATAATAAGAAAGAGACGCTTACGTTAGCGTCTCTTTCTTATTATAATGATTGTTTTAAATTGATTTTTCCTTGTTCACCTAAAACACCGTCAGCGATATTTACAGCGTGATCGCCAATGCGCTCTAAGTTACTTACCATATCGACGAAGATGATACTTGCATCACCTGAACAGCTGCGTTCGTTTAGACGTAATACGTGACGTTTACGAAGAACACGTTCCATTTGGTCGATTTTGCGTTCTTTAGCAATAACAGTTTGAGCTAGTTCAGTATCGAAGTTTGTTAAAGCTTCAACTGAGTCTTGTAGTGTTGAAATTGTTAACTCAAGCATTTCGTTTAATTCAGCTAATGCTTCGTCTGATAGTGAAACACGGTTTGAAATTTGGAAATCTACAAGTTCTACAAGGTTTTCTACATGATCACCGACACGTTCAATATCTCCAACAACACCTGCTAAAACGGAATGTTTTTCAGAATCCGTAGGCGAAAGCGGCTTTTCTGATAGTAAAACTAAATACTCGGTAATTTTTTTATCTAAATTGTTAATAGCTCCTTCTAATTGAGTAGCCATGTCAGCGTGTTTTTTGTCTTGTGTATTTAAAAATTGGTTTGCTTCTTTTAATCCATGTAATGAAAACTCAGCCATACGGATAATTTCTTTTTGAGCTTCTGTTAAAGCGATAGCTGGAGATTGCTCAATAAAAATTGGGTTTAAATGCTGCGGTTTGAAATCAATAGCAGAATCTTCGCCGCGAATAAGTTTTGTTACAATCCATGCTAATACAGCGATGAATGGGAATTGAATAACTGCATTTGTTACGTTAAATGTTCCGTGTGCAAATGCAATTGTCATTTCTGGATTTAAGTTTAATGATGTTTGGAAATATTGAATTAAGCTTGTAAATGGTACTAATAAAATCGTAAATATAATTGTACCGACGATATTAAAGATAACGTGAACTAATGCTGCACGTCTTGCGGCAATAGAAGTACCGATTGCTGCTAATACAGCTGTAATTGTTGTACCGATGTTATCACCGAATAATACAGGAAGGGCAGCTTGTAAATCGATTGCACCTTGACCGAATAGTTCTTGTAAAATACCGATAGTTGCACTTGAACTTTGTACAATTAAAGTAAAGACTGTACCGACAACAACTCCTAAAATTGGATTATCACTCATACTAACCGTTAATTCTTGGAATGATTCTAAAGAGCGAAGAGGTTTCATACCTGTGCTCATTAATTCCAAACCGAAGAATAACATACCAAAGCCGAATATAACTTGACCTAAAGAATGTACTTTTTTATTTTTAAAGAAGAATAATAAGATAGCTCCAACTGCCATAATTGGGAGAGCGTATTCTCCGATTTTAATTCCGATAATAAATGCAGTAACTGTCGTACCGATGTTTGCACCCATAATAACACCGATTGCTTGTCTTAATGTCATAAATCCTGCACTTACAAGTCCGACTGTTAAAGCGGTTGTTCCTGAACTGGATTGGATTAATACCGTAACTAACATACCTGCTAGTACACCCATGAGTGGGTTTGTTGTAAAACGATCTAGAATATCACGAAGACGATCTCCAGCTGCTTGTTGCAGTCCATCGCCCATGTATTTAATCCCGAATAAGAAAATACCTAATCCACCAATGAACTGGAAGATCATATCTTGAACATTATATTCCACGCATTCCACTCCTTAAATTTCATATACGATGTAATTATTAACTGAACCTTGAGTCACTGTAAACGGTTTGCTAGTAAAATTTACACTAAATTTACAAAGGGTAGAAAAGTTTACAATACCTTAAAGAAGCAGCTGTATTTTATTGGTTTTCATCTTGTATAAATCTTAATTTTGTAAATAAATCACACTCTTTAGAATAGTATTTTTCATTTGAATATCAAGGAAAGCGTCTGCGAGTTCATCGTATATTTTTTGATGAAAGTTAAAAAAATATGTAGGAAAATGCATGTAGTTTTATAACAGCAAAACGAGGGGAAATAATTCTTTTAACACGATAAAAAAGCCACTGAATTATCCAGCAGCTTTTTCCGTGTTTTTATCGCCATGCTTTTGTTTTCTTATGCTTGTAATGTAAATGAAGAGAAAAGCAATAAGTAATAGAGAGGAGTAACGATATACAGTTGCATAGTTTGTAAAATGAGCAATAAATCCAAATATAATCGCTCCAGCGCCGATTCCAAGGTCAAATGCGGAGAAGAATGTAGCCGTTGCTACGCCGCGTCGATGCGGTGCTACGCGGTCAATCATCCATGCTTGTAGTGCAGGTTGGATTGCTCCAAAACCACTTCCGTAACATGCTGCAGCAATAATTAAGCTCGGAATTGTCGTCGTATACGACAATAAAATAATGCCTGTAAAAGTTATAATAACTCCCGGAATGATGACGAATGTATGGCCTTTCGCATCATATAGCTTTCCAGAGAATGGACGAGTTACAGCGATTGCTAGTGCGTTACATAAAAAGAAGAGACTAATATCAGCTATGCCGACTTCTGTAGCAAATAGAGTGATAAAACTTCCGATTCCTCCGTACATTAATGTAATACATAATATTAATAATGAAGGAAGTAAAGCTTTACGCTCAATAAATCCATCGAGAAAAGTACTAGATGATTGTTGTGGAGGCTGTTTCGATTTTTGGATTTGAAGTAGTTTCGTTAATATTAATGAAACAATTGTGCACGATAATGCACATAAAAAAAGAATTGTGAAGTTATATGTTTGCATAAGCCATAGTCCGATAAGTGGACCGAGGGCCATTGCAATTGTTCCAGAAAGGCCAAAATATCCCATGCCTTCTCCGCGGCGAGCTGAGGGAATTAAATCAGAAACGACAGTTCCATATGTAGTCGTTGTAATACCGAAACCAGCTCCGTGTAAAATACGAACAGCAAGCAAGAGAAAGATAGTTGAGGCGAAAAGGTAACTGCCCATAGCGAGTAAACAGATAGCAGTGCCGATCATTAAAATGATTTTTTTATTGAATTTTTGCAAGGCGTTCCCAGTTAGCGGTCTAACAAAAAGTGCCGCAACGGTAAACATGCCGACAACAAATCCGATATTGGAACTTGTGCCACCAATTTCTTTCACATAAACAGGTAAGGTTGGAATTAACATTTGAAACCCTAAAAACATACATAAGTTTGCAAAAATTAAAGCAACAAACTCTTTCGTCCATAACGGTTCTCGTTTTACGAGTATTGCTTCTCCCATATATTCATCCCCTATATAAAGTTTTCTCTTTTCTTTCGAGTATATGTATTGGCCAATGCAACAGTCAAGGAAGGTGTCTTGAAAACGGATAACAATTTTTTAAGATGAAAAACTGACAAATTTGTGTAAAAGCTACACAACTATGAAAAAAAGATGTAAAGTATAGATGTATAGACTTGTAGGTGTTAAGAATGATAGAAATTGTTTTTTCTTTAAAGAAAGCGGATTCAAAAGAGTAGTGAACAAGAAGGGGATATATACTTTTTCACTACATATATTTGAAAAGGTTTACAATATGATGAAGAAAGAGGCGTGTACATATGAGACGATTAGGTATTTCTATTTATCCAGAACATTCAACAGTAGAGAAAGATAAGGAGTATTTAACATTAGCAAGTAAATATGGATTTACACGTGTGTTCACATGTTTATTATCTGTGGATGGAGAAAAAGAGAAAATTATAGAAGAATTTAAAGAAACGCTCTCTCATGCGAATGCATTAGGGTTCCAAGTATTAGTTGATATTAGTCCATCTGTTTTTGAACAATTAGGTATTTCGTATAATGATTTATCATTCTTCCATGAATTAGGTGCGTACGGTATTCGTTTAGATGTCGGTTTCTCAGGATTAGAAGAATCAATTATGACTTATAATCCGTATGGTTTGAAAATTGAGATTAATATGAGCAATGGTACGAAGTATGTAGATAACATTATGAGTCATAGACCAAATCGTGAAAATTTAATTGGTTGTCATAATTTTTATCCGCATCGTTATTCAGGGTTATCATACGATCATTTCATTAAATGCTCGAAACAATTTAAAGATTACGGTATGAGAACGGCAGCTTTTATTTCATCATTTGATGCAACATACGGACCTTGGCCAGTAACAGAAGGGTTATGTACATTAGAGCAGCATCGTGAATTACCAATGACAACACAGGCGAAGCATTTATTTGCGACTGAATTAATTGATGATGTTATTATTGCAAACGCATATGCGTCAGAAGAAGAATTACAAGCACTAGGTGCATTAAATAAAGAGAAACAAACATTTGATATAGAACTATATGATACAACGACAAAACTAGAAAGAATTATCGTATTAGACGAACCACATTTTTATCGCGGAGATGTATCTGAATATATGATTCGTTCTACACAAAGTCGTGTGAAATATAAAAAAGAAGAATTTAAACCTCATAATACGCGCGAAATTAAGCGTGGAGATTTATTAATTGATAATGAACAATATGGCCAGTATAAAGGCGAATTACAAATTGCATTAAAAGATATGGTGAATACAGGAAAAACAAATGTAGTTGGTCGAATTGTAGAAGAAGAGATTTTCTTACTAGACTATTTACAAGCATGGGATAAATTCGGATTCACATTAAAGAAATAGAGAGAATATAAAGGGGAAAAACTACTGATTTCAGCAGCTTTTCCCCCTTTATATATAAAGAGCGAGAGGAAGAGCTATGACAAAGGTGCATCAGCGATTAATTTCTATTTTAGAGGAATTTTTAGAAGAGAAATCGATGTTAAATCGAGCTTTTTTAGCGGGTCGTTTACATGTATCAACGAAGACGATTCAAAAGGATATAAAATTATTAAATGATATATTGGAAGAAAACGGAGCGAAAATCGAATCGCAAAGAGGGAATGGGTACGAATTAGAAATTATACAAAAGAAGAGATTTGAAGACTTTTGTGTGAGTCTATTTCAAAAACAGATGGAAAAGATCCCAACTTCTTATGAAGAAAGAATAGCGTACATTCTGCAGCGTGTTTTAATGATAGAGGGATATGTGAAGCTTTCAGAATTAGCGGAAGAGATGTATGTGAGCAAATCAACGGTCAATTTAATTATGAAAGATGTTACAGATATATGTGGTTGCTATGAATTACAAATTGAGAAGAGACCGTATTATGGTATACGTATTGTTGGAGAGGAATTTAATATTCGTTCTTGTTTATCACAATATGGTTTACCGCGTTATGACCATACTCCGTTTCATGAGCAATTTGAGCAGACGGAGACATATTTATCGCTACCTCATATATCACTCATTCGTTCAATTATATTAAAGTATATTGAAGGCGGAACAATATATTTATCTGATATAGAAATTGATAATTTAGTCATTCATATTGCAATCGCATTAAAGCGTTGTCAAAGTCAACATTATATAAAAGGACTGCATGCGGAGCAATCAGAACTTATACTAAAGAAAGAATATACAATTGCGAAGCAGATTTTAGGAGATTTAGAGAAAGAGTTGAAATTTTCATTTCCAGAAGAAGAAGTATTATATGTGACGATGCATTTATTAAGTACTGCTGTTACAACGAGAGATCGCTATGAAAATGTAGAAGAGCTATTAGGGAAAGATATATATGCATTTATGCAACATATTCTTTTTAAAGTAGCGGAAGAACGGAATCTTATTTTTTATTATGATGAAGAATTATTATTTGGATTTGGTATTCATTTAAAAACGTTATTAAATCGTTTGAAGTATAAGCTAAATACGAGAAATCCTCTTTTGGCAGAAGTGAAAAAGAATTATCCGTATGCTTTTGAAATTGCTGTTCTCGTTGGAGATATCATTGGTGAATATACGGGTGAATCGATCCCTGAAAGTGAAATTGGTTATATTGCAATTCACTTCGGCGGAGCGATGGGCCGTTTGCAGGAGCAAAATCAAAAGAAAAGATGCTTATTAGTTTGTGCGACTGGTCAAGGAAGTGCACAACTATTAAAATATAAAATTTTATCACAGTTCCGAGATAAATTAGAGATTGTAGGTATTACAGGCTATTATCAATTGAAAGTAGAAGATCTTTATAAAGAAAAAATAGATTGTATTATTAGTACGATTCATATACCGAGTGGCTTGCCTGTTCCAGTTATAAAAGTGAATTCAATATTTGATGATAAAGAGATTAAATCGATTGATCAGCGGTTGTTTACGCATGTGAATACTAGTGTGCAGCCTTATATTAAGGAAGATTTAATCTTTTTAAATCATAATGCTTCTACGAAAGAGGATGTTATTCAGTTTTTATGTGAAAAAGCTGCTGAGAAACGCTATGTACCAAAAAACTTTTATGCTTCTGTTATGGAGAGAGAAAATACGTCTCCGACAGCGGTTGGGAATTCAGTTGCGATTCCGCATCCGATGCAGTTATTAAGTGAGGAAACTTTTTTGATGTTTTGCACACTTGAAAAGGCTGTTGATTGGGGAGATAAAAAAGTACAAGTAATTATTTTATTTAGTGTAAAGCGCAATAATAATGAAGATTTGCAAAGGCTTTATGATTTTTTATATGATATTATGTCTAGTCAAACTACGATAGAGAAACTTACTCAGACTGAGGTAATTGAAGATTTTCAAGAAATTTTATTATCATTTTGAAAAAGTATATAAAAACTTCCGTTACATAACGGAAGTTTTTTATGTTTAATTGTATGCGTTTTCATAATAAGATAAAAATATAGAAAACATATAGCTTGGGGGAATTTAAAATGGCTGATATGCAAACTCCATTTGCGTTAATTTTACATGGTGGCAATGCGAGAAGCGCGGCGCTTGAAGCAATTGCTTTTGCAAGACAAGGAGATTTTGAGAATGCGAGTGAAAAGATGACACTTGCTAGTGAAGAGATTTCAGCAGCTCATCGCATTCAAACAGACTTAATTCAAGAAGAAGCAAGAGGAAATCATGCAGAAATCAGTTTACTGTTAGTGCATGCACAAGATCATTTAATGAATGCAATTACAGTGAAAGAACTGGCTGAAGAATTTATTGCTCTTCATAAACGAGTAGAAGAGAAAGTGACAGTATAAGATGTACATTTTATTATGTTGTGCAGCAGGTATGTCAACGAGTATGGTCGTAAGAAAAATGCAAGAAGAGGCAAAGAAACAGGGGAAGAATTATAAAATTAAGGCGGTTGATTCAGAACTTGTGAAACTTGAAATAAAGGAAGCCGATGTCGTTTTAATCGGTCCACAAGTGAAATATTTATTTCCAGCTGTAGAGTTTCTTGCGAACTCATACAACATACCAGTTGCGATTATAGACCAACGAGATTATGGTATGTGTGATGGTTTGAAAGTGCTTAAGCAAGCAGAACAATTAGTTTTAGCATAATTATATCTTTTTAAATATAAACATTATAATGTTATAAAGTTTATTTCATTCTTTTATAGTAGAGAGAAAGAGGAGGGCTATTGATGAATGGGTTTATGAGTTTTATGGAACAAAAGATTATGCCAACAACGCAAAAGATTGCAGGACAACGACATTTATTAGCAATTCGAAACGGAGTTATTTCTACATTGCCGTTAACGATTGTCGGATCATTTTTCGTTATCTTTTTAAATTTACCAATTGATGCATATATGGAATGGATTGCACCATTTCGCCATATTTTAGATATTCCATTCCGGTTTACAGTAGGTTTAATGGCGTTATACGCAGCATTTGGGGTAGGAGCTTCACTCGCAAACTTTTATCAGCTCAATCAGTTAAGTGCAGGGTTATTATCTGTACTCGCCTTTTTACTAGCATCAGTTGAACCAATTCAAATTACGAAAGCTGTACCAGGTGTTATTGATGCAGGTAGATATATTTCAGTAGGAGCATTAAGTGCAACGTCTTTATTTGGCGCAATTGTTACAGCATTAATTGCAGTAGAAATTTATCATTTTATGATTAAGCATAATATCTCGATTAAATTACCAGATAGTGTACCACCAGCAGTTTCAAATTCGTTTGCAGCATTAATTCCAACATTAGCAGTTATTCTTTTATTCTGGGGCATTCGCTACGGTTTGAAATTTGATGTGAATACAACGATCACATATTTAATCGCACCATTAAAATCAGTATTAGTAGGAAATAATTTATTCGGTGGTTTATTAACAGTATTCTTAATCGTGTTTTTCTGGTCATTCGGTATACATGGACCAGCGATTTTAGGACCAATTATTCGTCCGATGTGGGATTCAGCAATTCTTGAAAATATGGAAGTATTCACGGCTACAGGAAATGCACATCAGTTACCAAACTTATTTACAGAGCAGTTCATTCAATGGTTCGTATGGATTGGTGGATCAGGATCAACGTTAGCTTTAGTTATTATGTTTATGTTCTCTAAATCTAAGTTCTTAAAAGAGTTAGGTAGATTATCATTCGTGCCAGGCTTATTCAATATTAACGAACCAATTATTTTCGGTGCACCAATTGTAATGAACCCAATCTTAATTATTCCATTCGTTATTACACCGTTAGTGACAACGACGGTATCATATTTCGCAGTTGTTTCAGGTATGATTCCACTTATGATGGCGAAACTGCCATTTACGATGTTAGCACCAATTGCAGCGGTGATTAGTACGGACTGGACAATTATGGCTGGTGTACTTGTACTTGTTAACTTTGTTATCTCGTTCGTTATTTACTATCCATTCTTCAAAATGTATGAGAAACAACAATTAGCAGGAGAGGAGAAAACAGAATGCTCGGAGCAATTATCATTTTAATTACATTCGTGGTCGGACAGTGTATTGCTCATTATTCGAAATGGGTACAAAGTAAATCTTTATTAGTGTTACTACTAGTATCAGTTTTATTTATCGGTTGTTCAATGGGTGCATATGTAATGTTAGGATTGCAATCACCGTACGTAATTATTGTACCGACAATTTTATGTGCAACATGTTTATCTGCAAAATATAGATTTACGAGCATGGCATTAATACAACGTGTGAAGGAGATGCAAAAGCATGGAGCGTAAATTAGGAATTTCACTTTATCCAGAACATTCAACGAAAGAAAAAGATATGGCTTATATTTCCGCAGCGGCACGACACGGTTTTTCAAGAATATTTACTTGTTTGTTATCTGTGAATCGTCCGAAAGAAGAAATTGTAGCTGAATTTAAAGAGATTATCAATCACGCAAAAGATAACAATATGGAAGTTATTTTAGATGTAGCTCCGGCTGTGTTTGATCAGCTTGGTATTAGTTATAGCGATTTATCATTTTTTGCAGAGTTAGGCGCAGACGGTATTCGTTTAGATGTAGGCTTCGACGGGTTAACTGAAGCGAAAATGACGAATAATCCGTACGATTTAAAAATTGAGTTAAATGTAAGTAACGATATTGCGTACTTAGAAAATATTCTTTCGCATCAAGCGAATAAATCAGCTTTAATTGGTTGTCATAATTTTTATCCGCAAAAATTCACTGGTCTTCCGTACGATTATTTCATTCGCTGTAGTGAACGCTTTAAAAAGCATGGTATTCGCAGTGCAGCTTTTATTACATCACATGCTGCAAACATCGGTCCATGGGATATTAACGACGGATTATGCACGTTAGAAGAGCATCGTAACTTACCGATTGAAGTACAAGCGAAACATTTATGGGCAACAGGGCTAATCGATGATGTCATTATCGGAAATGCTTATGCGAGTGAGGAAGAGTTGGAAAAACTAGGAAACTTAAAACGCTACATGTTACAGCTAAAAGTGCACTTTGTAGACGAAGCGACTGAAGTAGAGAAGAGAGCTACGCTGCAAGAATTACACGTAAGGCGCGGCGACATAACAGAGTATATGGTACGTTCTACAGAAGTACGTAAAAAGTACAAAGACTATGACTTCCCAGTGCGCGAAAGTGTACTACAGGAAAGAGGGCAAGTTGTAATTGGTAATAACTCATTCGGAAAGTATAAAGGTGAACTGCAAATCATCTTGAAAGAAATGCCGATAGATGAACGGAAAAACATTGTCGGTACAATTGCGGAAGAGGAGTTATTCTTACTAGATTATGTAGGAGCTTGGACGCAGTTTACTTGTGTGGAATAAGGAAGATAGGGGGCGTTCCAAATTTTGGACCGCCTTTTTAATATTAAAGTACTTTTAACGTCAAAATTTGTCGGTAAATCGATATCTCTTGTCGAATCGTTGATATATTATAAGTTACGATAGATATATTCGAAAAATCGTTGATATATTGTAGGTTACGATAGATATATTTGAAAAATCGTTGATATAATTTTATTTACTATGTCATTTTTCAGTAGTTTAATAGAGTAAAAAAAGAGCCAGCCTCAACGATGAGACTGACTCTTTTTTACTAACTAGTTTAATACTTTAACTGTAACTGTTTTACGTCCCCAGCTACTTGATGTACCTTTATCTGGCATTAAAACGTCGATTTTATTACCTTTAATAGCTCCACCAGTATCACCAGCGATTGCTACTCCGTAACCTTCAACCCATACTTTTGAACCTAATGGAATTACACTTGGATCAACTGCAATAAGTTTCATGTTTGGATTAGCTGTTAAGTTATGACCTAAAGCTGATTTTACTTGGTCGCCTGCTTTATAACCATTTTCAAGTGGATCTGCTGTGTAAGCTGTTGCTACAACACGTAACTCACGAGAAGATGATGGTGCACTTGTTTCAGTTTCTTTTGCAACAGGTTGTTGTGTAGCTGGTTTTTGAGCTTTAGCCGCTTCACGAGCTTCAGCTGCTTCTTGAGCTTTAGCCGCTTCTTGAGCTTTAGCCGCTTCACGAGCTTTGGCTGCTTCGCGAGCCTTAGCCGCTGCTTGAGCTTCAGCATCTGCCTGAGCTTTAGCTGCTTCACGAGCTTTAGCCGCCTCTTGAGCTTTAACTTCTGCTTGAGCTTCAGCATCTGCCTGAGCTTTAGCTGCTTCTTGAGCCTTAGCAGTTTCACGAGCTTTAGCCGCTTCTTGAGCTTTAACTTCTGCTTGAGCTTCAGCTGCTTCGCGAGCTTTAGTTGCTTCTTGAGCTTTAGCTTTTGCTTGAGTTTCAGCTACTTCCTGAGCTTTAGCCGCTTCACGAACTTTAGCTGTATCTTGAACTGTAGTCGTTTTTTCAACTTTAGCTACTGGTTGAACTTTAACTGGTGCTTTACCTGTTAAGTAAGGAACATGAACATAAGCTGTTTTTCCGTTATATTCAAATTGAATCCAATCATTTTGTACTTGGTGTGTTGTTTCAATTACATCATCTTTTTTCAACTTACCAAGAATCTCTGAGTCTGTGTTTGCTCCAGCACGTACGTTTAATACGTTTGCTGTTACGTAGTAAGTGTCTTTTGTATAGTCAGCGCTTATGAAAGCTTCTTTACCGCTATTCAATTGAACTTTTGACCAACCATTTTCTGTATGTAAAACATTTACTTTATATCCATCTAATAATTTTCCTACAACTTTTGATTCAGTAGTTGGGTTTTCTCGTACGTTTAGTACGTCAGTCGTTACGATTGTTTCTGCTTTAGCAGATGTTGTGAAAATCCCAAGACCAAAAACCGCTGCTGTTGCTATACCCATAAATTTTTTCATAATAGCCTCCATTGCATTTGTTTTCGTTGACCTCATTATAGCAACCATTATTTTCTTATTTGCGAAAAACATAAAATTACAAAGCTTTCGTAACGGGGCATTAATATTCTGTAACAATTCCATAAATATCCTGATAGCGCTTCCTTGTTGTTTTTTGGCGTATCAGGGCATATGAAACACAAAATGAGTAGTATTTCAATTACTGTAACGTTAATAATGTTACAGTAATATTTCTGGGTGATATCTATAGCGTTACGAAAGTAGCATATTTTACTGTTTGAATGGAAATTTAGTTATAAAACGATAATCTTTTTAGGCGTGAAAATATATAAATGAGGTGAAATTTAATAAAATATCGATATAATTGTTACAAAATCAGTCGAAGTATGGAAAAAATTACGCCTTGATTTTCGTCTGTTACATAGTATTTTTGCAATAATAGAATTAGATAATAGCCTTATTACCTATAAATAATGAAGAGTATGAGAATGATAGTTGTAACGTGAAACATATATAATAGAAGAAACTCAATTTAGTAGATAAATAAAAAACGCAGGAGTGTAAACTCCTACGTTTTTGTTTATTCATATCGTAAACATTCAATTGGATCCAGTTTGGCAGCTTTGTTAGCTGGTAGTAGTCCGAATGCAATACCGATTAGCATTGAAATACCTACTGCAAGAAGTCCAAGTTCTTTTGAGACAACGAGTGGCCATCCAGCAAAGATTGAGACGATCCAAGCGAAGAAAATACCGAGCATGAATCCGATGAAACCACCAAGTCCTGTTAAAATACAAGATTCGATTAAGAATTGTGTTAATACTTTACCACGTGTTGCACCAAGTGCTTTACGAATACCAATCTCACGTGTACGTTCTGTTACAGATACGAGCATGATGTTCATTACACCGATACCACCAACAAGTAAGGAGATAGCAGCAATACCACCAAATACCATTTTCATCATACCGATTGATTCGTCTAGTTGTTTCGTAAATTCACCTAAATCTTGTGCTTCGAATTTGTGCTCAAATTTAGGAGCTTTCATTTCGTTTAAGACAGAAACGGCTTGTTTTTCTACACTTTTACGTTCTGTCGGAGAGGTCATTGTTAATCTTACAGAGTCATACTCATTTACTCCTGAAATGACAGGCGCATTTTCAAGTGATGTATAACCTTCAGGCATAGGCATTCCAAAGTCGTTTTTCGTTTCGTATACACCAACTATTTTATACGGCTTTCCTTTTATATCTGTGTATTGATTTGATTCCCAACCACTACTAAATAATTTGTTGAAAGCTTCTTCATTTAATATAACAGCAGGGATTGCTTGGTTTAGTTCACTGTCATTTAATTCACGACCGTGAACTAATTTTATTTTCGAATCTGTCATAAAGGCGCCTGTTCCACCTTTTAAATCAAGATTTACATCTTTTGAACCAGCAGATGCTTTTACTTTCATACTTACGTCTGGATACACATCTTTAACGCCAGGAACAGTTTGAAGACGGTTTAGCATATCAGGTGTGATTTTGGCACTATCTGTTCCGTAATCAGGATTGTTGTAGTAAATCGTTACTTCGTTATCTTTTCCTTGGCCTAATTCTTTTTTAAACTTTGCGTTTGTACCATCACCCATTGAAATGATAGTAATAATGGCACTAATACCGATAATAATACCTAACATCGTTAAAATAGAACGCATTTTATGAGCAAAGATAGAGGAAAGGGCCATGCGTATATTTTCACTCGTATTCAAAATTAACCTCTCCAATCTTGGACGATATTTCCGTCACGAATTACAATTTGACGTGCTGCAGCTTCCCCGATTTCACGGTCATGGGTAATCATAATAATTGTTGAGCCTTGTTTATTTAATTCGTAAAAGAGGTCCATAATTTGTGTACTCGTTTTCGTATCAAGTGCCCCCGTCGGTTCATCGGCTAAAATGAACTTTGGGTTATTTACGATTGCACGTGCAACAGCGACACGCTGCTTTTGTCCACCTGATAATTCGTTCGGTAAGTGAGTAGCGCGATCAGCTAAACCGACTTTTGTTAAAGCAGCTAATGAGCGCTCGCGTCTTTCTTTTTTATCGACTCCAGCGTAAATAAGAGGTAGTTCTACATTTTGAAGCGCTGTAAGTCTCGGTAATAACATGAAGTTTTGGAATACGAATCCGATCTCTTTATTACGTACGTGTGCAAGTTCTGTTTCAGTCATGTTTGAAATATTTTGACCGGCTAGTTCGTACGTACCTGTCGTCGGTTTATCTAAGCAACCGATAATGTTCATTAATGTTGATTTACCAGAACCAGAAGGTCCCATAATAGAAGTGAATTCTCCTTGGTTCAGTGTTACGTCAATTCCGTGTAATATTTGAACGGATTCTGCACCATTTTGGAAGGATTTCGTGATGCCTTTTAAGTTAATCACTGGGCGACAACCTCCATACCATCTTTTAAGTCTTTTTCAGGTTTAGAGATAATTTCCTCTCCTTTTTTCACTCCAGAAACTTTTGCTTCGCTATCAGTCTCGAATTCAACAGTAACTGCTTGTTCTTTCGCCTTACCGTCTTTTACAACGAAGACAACATTTTTGTCACCTTTTTTCACGATACTGCTTTTCGGAACAATTGTACCAGTTGCTTCGCCAGATTTACTTGTTACGTAAACGTGGAAGCCGTTTTGTAATTCGTCACTATTATCTAATGTGACAGTGAATTGATAGTTAGAAACAGTTTTATTTTCATCCATGCTCTTTAATGGTGTAGAACCGATTTCTGTTACTTTTCCTGTCCAAGTCTTACCAGCGACAGTTTTTGATGAAACAGTTACTTCTTGCCCAACTTTCATACTAGCAAGCTCATATTCAGAAAGTTGACCTTTTACTTTAAATTGACCAGCGTGACGAAGAGTAATTCCGCTCATACCTGTTTTTTCGTCAGCCGTTTTTACGATATCATCAATTACGCCATCAGCAGGACTTGTTACAGAAAGAGTGTTTACTTTCTCTTTTGCTGCTTTAATCATTTCATCAGCTTTTTCAACTTCAAACTTTTTCATTTCAAGTTGTGATTCTAATTGCCCAACTTCAACTTCTGATGCTTTTAATGCTTCAGCAGGAAGGCCTGCATTTTTATCTTTTTGTAATTTTTGTTTCGCCGCATCAATTTGTTTTTGGAACAACGTTACTTCTTTTTGTGCGATTTTCTTTTGCATTTCTGCTTCTGTTACACCTTGTTTCGCAGTCGGATCATTGTACTTAAATAGAAGCTGACCCTTTTTCACTTCATCGCCTTTTTTAACAGCTAATTCATATGTTCCTTTTGTTGGATCGAATGAAATAGTTTCAATTCCATTTGGAATAACTTCGCCACCAAATTTTTGCGCGTTTTGGATTTGTTTTTCAGTTACTTTATATCCGCTATATGCCATTGCTACTTCTGAACCGCCACCAGCAAATGCAAAGTATGATCCAGCTGCAATTCCGATTGCTACTACACTAGTAATTAACACTTTATTTTTCTTCTTCATCTATTTATCACCTTTTCGTTCGTTTTAGTATCTACATTAAGTATAGAAGAGGTGAAGAATCTGACAAATCGTTTTAGCTTACAATAACCTTACAGTTTTGTAAGGTATGAATATGCAAATGTAAGGTAGAGGTTGTCCTAGTGTAAGCAAATGAATTGACTCGTCGTTTCTTTCTTACAATAATATTGTATGGAGGAAAGGAGGAAGGAAGATGGAAGCTTATTTTAGCGCGCACCCATTAAAACCATTTATTCCATACTCAAGGCAACACGCCCTTATATTATTTATTATGTTGGTGGGGATATTTTTTCTGTATCAATACCAAGATTTATTACGTCAAAGTGAGTGGAATATAACAGTTCGATATGCGATTGCATTTTTATTTATATGGAGTGAAATTGGGCTTCATATGTGGGAATGGAAAGCAGGGATTTTTGAGTTAGCTACTTCATTACCGTTTGAATTATGTACGATTAGTTTATTATTAGCGTCGATTATGATCGTAACGAAAAGTTACCGTATATATGAGATTGTATTTTTTACGGGAATTATTGGTGCATCACAAGCCATTTTAACACCAAATTTGCAATATGCTTTTCCGCATTTTCGTTTCATTGAATATTTTATCGCGCATGTATTGCTCATTTGGGCACCACTCTTTATGACTTGGGTGGAAGGCTATAGACCGACCTTGCAATCTATTAAGCGTACGATGATATTTTTAAACATATTGATTCCGCTTGTTTCGTTTGTGAATTACAAAACAGGTGGTAATTATATGTTTTTAGCTCATAAGCCAGAAACAGCTTCATTACTCGATATGTTAGGGCCACATCCTTACTATATTATTTCATTAGAAATAGCTGCGCTTATTGGATGTTTCATTTTGTATATGCCGTTTGCGAAAAGAGAAAGGCATGCGCATAAAGAATCACTAGGATCATAGCCTAGTGATTTTTTGTCTTTAAAATATTTACAATTCAGAAAATTAAGAATAAAATTAGAGGATAAATTATATATAGAGAGAAGGGAAAACGTGGTCAAAAAAGTTTTTCTAAATGGAATGGAAGTGACGATTCAATTTCTTATTTCGATTTTGGGGATTATTATTTTAGGGGCTTTGCCGAAATTATTTTATGGATTTAAGGTGGATGTATCAAAGTACATACAGAGTTTAAAAGAAGTGTTTGTGAACTTAATGGATATTTCCAATTTGCAATATGTGAAAGGTAAATTTTTATTTCCACAGTTGTTCGTCCATTATAAAGAAACGATTATTATTTTTTTGGCTGCTTTTTTCATTTCATTATTTATAGCATTTTGCATTGTTTATGTCATTATGAGTAGTTCAATGCGTATACAACATCGAATTAAATCATTTCTTATCTTCCTAGAATCCATTCCAGATATTCTTCTTATTTTAGTATCACAAATTTTAGTTGTATGGTTTTTTAAACAAACAGGTTTTTTACCTTTTCAAATTGCGTCAATTGGAGGCGAGTCGATTAGAGGGTTGCCAATATTGTGTTTGAGCATCCCGACTACGATTATGTTTGTAAAAATAGTAGTGCTTCGTTTTGAAAATGAACTAGAAAAAGATTATGTACTATTTGCTAAGGCGAAGGGTTTAGGGCGTTTTCATATTTTAAATCGTCATATTTTACGAAATGTGTTGCTTAGTACACTATTCTTTGCGAAAACGAATATCTTTTTTATGTTATCTAATTTATATATTATAGAATGGATTTTTAATACGGGTGGTATTTTTATGTTTTTGAAATCGTATGAGGGTATTAGAGTTGAGGTTTTCATCGTTAGTATGCTGCTTATATATATCCCGATATTTATTTTATTCAAGCTGTTTCATTATTTCATTCCAGCTGCGATGAAGGAGAGATTATAATATGTGGATGTATATAAAACGCGATAAAAGATTTTGGATAAGTATTGGATTTCTTCTCATATTAGTTCTTTTGAGCATCGGAAATACGTTATGGAATGATGGACACATTAGACAAGTTACATTGCAATATGATGCGGATGAAAATCCACAAGTGCCACCGTTTTCACCTTCATTCCAATTTTTACTCGGGACAGATCGGAAAGGATACGACCTTTTACATTTAGTTATTGAAGGCGCGAAGTGGACGATTGGTATATCTATTTTAATTGCGGCACTTAGAATGGTAATAGGTGTGTTCTTTGGTGTTGTACTTGGAACATATGTAAGAAGAGGTTTTTCAAAGATTGAGGCTTTTTTTGATAGTTTCACAGTTATTCCAACAGTTATGATTGCGTATTTTTTTCTTCAATTTGCAAATCTATTTGGAAGCGGAGAGGAAACAACAAGCTTTTTTGAAAGAGCTTCGTTTCAAGTGGTATTACTTGTAATGCTTGTAATGCCAGTTATTGCACTGTATGTTGCGAAGGAAGTTCGTAAATTACAAACAGAAGAATTTGTTGATGCCGCGCGCATATTAGGCGGCTCGAGAAGACGTATTGTTATAAAACATCTTTTTCCGCATCTCTATATGACTTTTATACTCGTATTTCTTCAACAGTTTACGCAGACTCTTACTATTTTACTGCACTTAGGATTACTGGAAGTATTCTTTGGTGGAACAGTTAGTTTTTTGGGGCCAGTGGAAGAAGTGGAATCTTATACGCATGAATGGTCAGGTTTAATTGGGGTATACTTTAGGTCATTAACGGTGCATCCATGGATTCCTCTCGTACCAATTACATTTTTCGGCCTAACTATTTTTTCAGGAAATATGATTGTGAAAAGTATAGAAGAGGCGATGATGAAAGTCAGGTTAGGAGGAGAGAGAAAGAGAAAAGATGTAGAAGAGGAACAATCTGCTTTGCAGTCAAAAGAAGAGTTATTTACTTTTAAGCATACGATGTGAAGAGAAAGAAGAAGCAAGCATGGAATTTCATGCTTGCTTCTTTTCTTTATTTTGTAGAAACTTCACCTGCAGCTTCTGTTTGCGGAATAAAGTATCCAATTATACCACCGATTATTGCTGGAATGATCCAGCCAATTCCTAAGTTATAAAAAGGAATGGTGTGTACGATATTAGCGATAAAATCTGGTATCATTTCCACATTATCAAGTGCGTGAATACAGCTAATAATAAATGCTGCGATCATCGCTCCGATGTAGACAGAAGGTTTACGTTTCGTATATTTATCGATAAATGATACGAAAATTAAAATGATTGTAATTGGGTACAAAATAATTAATACAGGTAGTGTGATTTTAATTAATAAGCTTAATCCTAAGTTTGAAATAACGAAACTAAAGATACAAACGTATAGCACAAGCTTTTTGTATGAAACATTTGTTAGCACTGTTGTGAAGTAATTTGCAAATGCACTTACAACGCCAATTGCCGTTGTTAAACAAGCGAAGATAATGGCGATACTTAATAAAATATTACCGCTTGTCCCAAAGAATTGATACATAACAGCAGCTAATAGTTGACCACCGTTTTCGAATTGCCCTAAGTTTCCGTTTGAAGCTCCGATATAACCGAGTAAGAAGTAAACAATTGTTAAGAATAGAGCAGCGATACTTCCGCAAATGATTGTATATTTCGCGATAGATTTCTTCTCTTGTATACCGTTTTGACGAATTGCATTTACAACAATTGTTGATAGTACGAGAGCGCCAATTGCATCTAACGTTAAAAATCCTTCAAGAAATCCTTTGAAAAACGGGATGTCTTTATAGTCACCGATAGGCTCTGCAAACGTTCCTGGTGAAAGAATCGCTTTTGTTGCCATAATTGCAATAATTACAAGTAAAATTGGCGTTAATATTTTACCGATATGATCTACTAGCTTGGATGGATTTAATGATAAGAAGTAAACGACTGTAAAGAAAATCGCACTAAAAACTAACATAGAATACCATTGATCTGGGAAAAGTGGTGCAATCCCGATTTCATAAGATACAGATCCAGTTCGTGGAATAACAAATAGTGGGCCGATTGAAAGATAAATAATGATAGCGAATACTGCTGCGAATTTTGGATGAACACGGCTCGCTAAAGTGTTAAAACTACCACCAGCAAGGGCAACAGCAACGATAGCAAGTAAAGATAAACCGACGTCTGTAATAATAAACCCTGTAATGGAAACCCACATATTTTCTCCGGAAGAAAGACCGAGAAGGGGCGGGAAAATCATATTACCAGCACCGAAGAAAACTGCGAATAGTAATAAACTAATCGAAAGTATTTGCGCTGGTTTTAAAGTTGTATGCATATAAAGAAAATCCTCCTAATGAGTGTTTTTGTCGAAAATTCAAATAATTTGTCGAGTAACTGTTATTATTTTAAAGGTCTGATGACTAGAAAGCAATAGGGAATTTTGAAAATATTAAAAAATAATGCATTAAATCGAATAAATATACTATTTATATGTTTAATAGGAAGGATTTAACTTTTAACATAAAAAAACACATATCGCTAGGATACGTGTTTTAAAAAAATATTTTTTTATCGCGTTCTTCTTTTAAAATTTCAACTGCTTCTCGGAAACGTTGTGAATGGACAATTTCTCGTTCACGTAAGAAGCGTAGGCTGTCATTTATATCTGGATCATCTGATAAGTTAATGAGCCATTGATATGTTGCGCGTGCTTTTTCTTCAGCTGCAATATCCTCGTATAGATCGGCAATTGGATCACCTTTAGCCTGTATATAGGTTGCAGTAAATGGAACACCAGCAGCGTTATGGTAATGAAGAGCACTGTCATGATCAGCGTAATGAGGGTCAAGACCAGCAGCTTTCATTTGTTCAGGGGTCGCATCTTTCGTCAGCTTATAAACCATCGTAGCAATCATTTCAAGGTGAGCAAATTCTTCTGTACCAATATCAGTAAGTAGGCCAATGACTTTATCAGGAATTGTATAACGTTGATTTAAGTAACGTAGTGCAGCAGCTAATTCTCCATCTGCACCACCGTATTGCTCGATTAATAATTTTGCAAGTGCGGGATTGCAAGTTCCCACTTTAACTGGGTATTGTAATTTCTTTTCATAAATCCACATAGTTTCTCTCCTTTATATTTGCCATGGCCAAGGACCTTTGCTCCATTCCCAAGGGGCATTAGAATAGCTATTTCCAAACTGTTGGAGTGGTCCGTATTTTTCTTCCATCTTTTGTTTTAATACTCTCCGTTTATAGGAAAAGTCATTAAATTGATTAATCGCAGCGGTGTCATCTGGATGTGTATCTAAATAAAGAGTGAGTTCAACTAGTACAAAGTCTAATTCTTGAAGCTCCAGTAAAAGCTGATAGTATTCTTCTGGTAGCGATTGATTCACGTCAGTAGTCACCGCCCTTTTTTATAAGGATTTTCATAATAGTCATAAAAAACAGGCCATAAAGTCCCTTTTTGTAGTGCTTCTTTTGGTGTGAATTGCGGCAAGTTTGGCGGTTGAAAGCCTAAAAATAAATTAGGAGGAGTAGAATAATATTTTTTTCCGATAGGAGGACAAGGATCGAGAGGGCTATGATAGGGCACGAATGATCTCATATATTTATTCACGAATAAACCTCCTTACATGTTCATTACTACGTATTGTATTCAGACATAATGAGCATTTATGACACATATAAAAAAGTAATAGGTACGGGGGGAATGAATGTGGAGACTGTGAAACAATTCATTGTATTGGAAGTAAAGAACTTAAAGGAAACTCTGTATTTTTATGAAGGGATTTTAGGGATAACACCTAGTTCAGAAAGGCCGCAATTAGATGTTACAGGGGTTTGGTATGATACTGATTCAACGAGAATTAGTTTTGTGATGAATCGCAGTTTGGGCGGGCGTGAGAAGAGTGTTACGGACTCAGTTGATGTTCTAACGTTTTCAATTTCTAACATAGAGAATGTAAAGAAGAGGTTAGTATTTTATAAAATCGCATATACAGAAAACAAAAGTGAGAAGAGTATTGTGGTACAAGATCCGGATGGATATAAACTTCAAGTGATAGAGAAGGATGAATAGACGGAGGGGATTTAGTGGAGAGAAATTATGAAGAAAGTGCGTTGTTTGAGCATCAATTTTGGTTAAAGGTACTTACTGATCATGCACAATTTTTACTGGATGCATTAGCTCCGAAGGAAAAAGAGGATATAAAAAAAGCTACTTACTTTGTTGAAACATTTACGAATTTGTTAAATAAAGTTCGGAATGTGAATCTGATGGCATTTTCAAAAGAGGCAGAACAAGCCGCTAAGGAGATTCGGGCGTTTAAATTAAATATTATACAGAAACAGCTGGAAGGGAAAATTACTATTCATTTTACGCCAACTTTTATTAATCATATGGTAAACGAAGTGGAAGAGTATATAACAGTTTTAGAGTTTTTGAAGAAAGGGGAAGTTCCGCCTGTTTTTCATGAATTACATTATCATCTCGTTTGGTTAACGGATGCGGCTGGTCATGCAGGCTCTATTTCTGGTGGATTAGATCTTGTTGAAAAAAGATTGAAAGAGAAAAGCGAAGAATTTACGAAGCATTTTGAACAATTTTACTTAAAGGCAGTTGAAATGACAGGGTATTTACGGACAGAGCTGCATCATTTTCCTGCATTAAAGAAGTTTACGAAAGATGTTTCACTTGAATTGAAATTATTTTCGCATTTTTTACATGAAGTGGAAGAGCTCGAGTTATCTCATGAAGTATTAAGTGCACTATCAGCTAGAATGGCAGATCATATGGCAAGAGAAGAATGTTACTACTTATTAAAACTAGCTCAATCGTCTGGACTTGAAATGCCGAAATGTAATCCGCTTTAAAGAAAAAGAGGTCAATTTTATTTGGCCTCTTTTTCTGTTTTATTCTCTCTTTTTATTTTTGCTTGTTCAATACTTGCTTGTAATGTCTCCATAATATTAATGATGTTCGGAGCTGGAGAGATTGTTTCGGTTTTTTCCTGTTGTTCAATTTTGTTTTCGATTAGTTCGGTAAGGGCTTCTTTATACTCATCTGTATACATCTCTTGTTCAAAAGGATTTGTAAGATGGTGGATTAAATTGATTGCTGCTGTGAGTTCTTGTTTTTGAATCGGATAATTTTCGTTACTTGGTAAGTTAGGTGTATTTGTTATAGCGCGAATTTCATTAGGGTAGTGAATAGTTTGCAACATAAGACCATCTTCAAAGTTGCGGATAATAGCTAAATGTTGTTTTTTTCTAATGGAAATATGGATAAGACCAAGTTTATTTGTACGTTCAAGAGCTTCTTTTAATAATAAATATGATTTTTCATATCCTGGGGTAGGTCCTATAAAATAAGAGCGATCATAGAGAACAGAATCAATTTCGTTATTTTGGACAAAAGATATAATACGAATGGATCGTGGTTCATGAGCTTGTTGTAATTCAGCTAATTCTTTTTCATCCATAATAATATATTTATGAGGTGCGTATTCATAGGCTTTTACAATATCGTTATCATCAATTTCTTCATCCGTACAATCGGGAGCGAACTTTTTATATTTAATAGGTGTTAAGCATTCTTTATGGAGACTTAAAAATTTTATGTCGTTTTCTTCTACGGCACTATATAGTTTGATGCCTATATTTAATAGTCCAAGTGAAAGTGCACCTTTCCATACAGTATGCAAATGAAACATCTCCTTTCGTTCAAAAATGATTATGTATATTATGAGATAGTAAGAAATTTCCTATACGTTTTTTGTTTTTTACGAAAGGGATTGGGATATAAAATATATTGACAAGCCCTCTGAAATATTTTAATGTGAGTGTATAAAATTGTGTATAAAGGGGAGTAACTTATTACAGTAAAGTCGTCATTACAGGGAGAAACCCTCGGCTTTATTGGCAACGTTTCGTTGTTAGTGAGACCTTTACCAGCAATGGTAAAGGCCCCTTTCTGTCTTTTTGAGGACCCTTACCATATTTGGTAGGGTCCTTTTCGTATACAAAGAGAGGAGATATAAAAATGAAAAAACTTATTAGTAGATTAAGAGTTGTATTTCATGTTCGCCGATTTGTTCCATTCCTATTTGACTTTTTTACTTCAAAAGAGGTTTCAATAAAGAAGAAAATTTTATCTGTTGCTTTTTTAGTTGGTTATGTTGCGATGCCGCTTGATTTAATTCCAGACTTCCTACCGTTTATCGGTATTTTAGATGATATTGGAATTGTGTTATTTATTTTGAACCGAATTGTAAAAATGGCGCCAGTTCAATTACAAGAAAAGCATAACGTAAACGTAGGATAGGAGTTAAAATATGGAGCAAATGATTTTAGATATAATCGAGTTTTTAAAGCAGTTTTCTTATTTTGGAGTTGTATTGGCTTTAACTTTCGAATTTATTCCGGCAGAAGTCGTTTTGCCTATGGTTGGGTATTGGGTATACGAGGGAGATATGAATTTTTGGCTAGCTGTATTAGCTGGAACACTTGGCGGAACGACAGGACCGTTAACGTTATACGCACTTGGTTATTATGGTGGTCGTCCGCTATTAATAAAATACGGAAAATACTTCTTTATTAAAGAAGAACAAATTCAAAAAGCAGATGACTTCTTTGAGAAATATGGACCAGTTGTAGCATTTGTGGGACGCTTTGTACCAGGAGTTCGAACACTTATCTCTGTTCCATGTGGCATGGCAAAAATGAACATATGGAAGTTTAGCATATATACATTTGTAGCAATGTTCCCGTTAACGACGTTATATGTCTATTTTGGAATGAAATTAGGTAAGCATTGGGCAAAAGCGGCGGATGTTGTTGGACAATATATGCTACCGATATTACTAGTCGTAGTTATTATTGTAGGTGGTATATTAATCTATAAATTTATGAAAAAAAGAAACAGAACGGAATCTATCTAGTCATTTGAATATTTTTTGAAAATAGATGAATCGTACAGGCAAAAGACTCTGAAGGACATACACATATAGGGAATAAAAAAAGAGAGAGGGGAAAACAACTATGTCTTGTGAGTGCTCAGGGGCTGCATTAACTTGTTGTCCAGATAAAAATTATGTACAAGATAAAGTGTGTAGTCCGTGGTCTGCTACTGTAGTTGCGACAGCAATCGATAATGTTCTTTATACAAATAATATTAACCAAAACGTAGTTGGTACTGGTTTTGTTAAATATGATGTTGGACCAGGCCCAATTACTGTAGAGGTGCTTGATTCAGCTGGTACTGTAATAGATACACAAACATTAAATCCAGGAACGAGTATCGGGTTTACGTATCGTCGTTTCGATATTATACAAGTCGTGTTACCTGCAACACCTGCTGGAACGTATCAGGGAGAATTTTGTATTACAACACGTTATCCACTTTCATAGCAGAATAGGAGAGGATCAAAATGGGAATGAGAAGTTCCAGTTTGTCTTGTTGTTCTAATAAAACACTTGTGCAAGATCAAGTATGTACAGACTGGTCTATTACAGGTGCTGGTACTCAAATTGTATATACAAATAATATCACGCAAGAAGTATATGGTTCAGGTTACGTGAAATATGATGTAGGGGCGGCTCCAATTACAGTTGATTTTTTAGTAGGCGCTACAGTAGTTGATACTGTTACTGTTCAACCGCAAAGTAGTGGTACTTTCACTGTACGATATTTTACGACTGTTCGAATTACTACGACAGGAACAACTGTTAATCAAGGAGAGTTTTGTATTACTGTACGTTATCCGATTTCATAAAAAAAGCATACCGTAAATGGTATGCTTTTTTTATGAAATTGGTATTTTAGAAGCGACGTGTAAATTCGCAACAGTACTTACCTTCTAAATATAATGAAGGACTACTTTCTATATTAATAATACTGACAGATTGTAAGTCTTTTCCTGTGTAAGATATTGTATTACCAGGAAAAACAGTAAAAATATTAGTTACTGTTCCAACGATTTGAATTGTAACCGCTTCTGTGCTGCTAGTACTATTATAAACCGAGACGGTACCTGATATAAGTAGTATTGCATCACTTTGCCACAGTATTATTGGCTGTGATTTATGTTTGGCAGAGGAAATAATGTTATTCGTTATAAGGAAATTTCCAGCAAATTCATTTGTTACTAGTTCGTAATTTGGATTTGGAGGAGAGGGCGGTGGACAGGGATTTGGGCAAATAATAGATAAAGGAGCGAAACAGCCAATATTTTTTTGTTTCTTCAATACAACCCCTCCTTTTAAGTTGTCTTTTACTATTATTAAATGTAGAAGCATGGCCGATGTGTTAAAAAAAGAAGGAAATGTTAAAAATTAAGATTGTCTAATAGGCTTAAACCTTAACTTATCATTAGTGTTATAGAAAAGATTATATGTAAATGGTCATAGGAAAAGAATGATTAGACTCTTTTAGACAAAAGGTGGTTGTATACCATAGTACGAGGAATGTTGGACTTAATTTCTAATTAACTGTATATTTACAAAAATCTAATAAAGTTCATTTGTTATTTAAACGACATTAACATATATTAGATAAAATAGCCCTTGTAATGAATCAATTATTATGAGGAGGATTCACGTGGACAGAAATGCTTTAAGAAAAGTAAAAGGCCTTATTGGATTATTAATGGTTTTTGTATTAGCATTCGTATCATTTCCGTGGAGTACATCAGTCAAGGCGGAAGAGAAAAAGCAAGAAAAGGCATCAAGTGAGAAGAAGATAGTTTTTCCAGTTGTAAGTGATGTGCATATTAAAAATAGTGGAACGGATGATACGTTTCGCTGGAAAAGAGCGATTGAACAGTTTAATACATTAGCACCGAAACAAGATGCGTTTGTTATTGTAGGCGATTTCACAGATACAGGATCAGTGCAGCAATATGATCGTTTCATGCAAGTGTATAATGAAAATGCAAATAAAGATGCAGTGCGAATGAATTCTCTCGGTAACCATGATTATTGGAACGGTTTATCCGTAGAGGGTGCACAGAAGCGTTTCTTAGAAAAAACAGGTATGGAATCAATTTATTATCATAAAGTGGTAAAAGGTTATCACTTCCTTGTTATGTCTCCAGAGAATGGAACAACACATGGTTATTATTCGGACAAGCAAATTAATTGGTTAAAAGAAGAAATGGCAAAAGCACAAAAAGATGATCCAGAAAAACCGATTTTTGTATTTTTACATCAACATATTAAAGATACAGTGTACGGTAGTCAGGAATGGGGAACACAAGATAGCGCAAAAATTAATGCAGTGTTAAAAGAATATCCACAAGTTATTACGTTTTCAGGTCATTCACATTATCCGTTAGATGATCCGAGATCGATACATCAAAAAGACTTTACATCAGTTGGTACATCTTCAGTAAGTTATATGGAAGTTGAAGGTGGTAAAGTACAAGGGAATATCCCGCCAGGAGCTAGTACGTTAAGCCAAGGTTTATTAGTAGAAGTAGATGAAGAAGAAGTGACGATTAATCGCCGTGATTTCCATACGAATTCTTGGACAGGCGAGCCTTGGAAAATTAAATTACCAGCAAAGAAAGAAACATTTACACATGTAGAAGATCGTGATAAAGAAAAGCCTTACTTTGCTAAAGATGCAAAGCTTGCTGTATCAAATGTAACAGAAAATGCGGCAACAGTAACATTCCCGCAAGCATTGGACAACCTTCTTGTTCATTCGTATCGCGTACAAGCGAAGGATAAACAAACGGGAGAGATTAAAAACAAGTTATTAGCATTCTCAGAATTTTATCGTGATCCAGTGCCAAAAGATCTTACGTTTACGCTTGCTGGGTTAGATGGTGGGAAAACATATACACTTGAAATAGTTGCCATTGATTCATTCGGCAATGAAACCGCTCAGCCGTTAACAGCAGAAATTACTACAAAAAAAGATAATATTGACCCGAATGTGAAAGTACCGAAAGCGGATGTTTTTGATGTAAACTTTGGAGATGGTACATTTAAAGACAATTCACCATTTGGTACAAAAGGTGATGTGAAGGGCAATGTGGTTATTGAATATGATAAAGCATTGAAGAAGAATGCTATGAAGTTAAACGGAAAAGCAAATACATTTGGATACCTTCCATTTTCAGCAGCACAAAAAGAGAAAATAGCAAATACGTTTACGTTAGAAACTGTATTTTCAATGAATGAAATTCGCGGACAAGGTATTTTGCAAAATACAGAGAGCGGCGGAATTGGTTTTGAGTCTACAGGAAGTGGATATGTTGAATTATGGGCTCACATTGGCGGTAGCTACAAACGTGTTGGCGTTCAATTAGAAGCGAACAAAACGTATCATTTAACAGGGACATATAACGGAAGCGAAGTGGCAATTTACGTAGATGGTAAAAAAGTAAACAGTCAGTCAGCTCAAGGAAAAGTTTATAACCCGAACGTACCATTTGCATTTGGAGCGGATCCTGATAGTAACGGAAATGGTGGTATTCCGTTAAATGGACAAATCGCGTTAGCAAAATTATATAGTAAAGCTTTAAGTTCTTCAGAAGTATTAGCATCATACAATGAGTTTTCTAACCGTACGAAGTTAGAGCAAGTAAATGCGTTATTTGAAGAGCTTGGAAAAGTAAAAGAAGTGTTAGTTAGTACGTATGAATTTGGTGATAAGCCAGGTCAATATTCAAAGGAAGCCTTTCAAGAATTAGAGAAAAGCTATAACATTGCAAAGCAAGCATTTGAAAATGTAGGAAGTACTGGGGAACAAATTATTCAAACATATAACGAATTAAAATCAGCTAATGTAACATTTGTACAATCAAAAGTGGCAGAAGAACAACCAAAAACAACGAAAGAAAAATTACAGATCAATATTGAATCTGCAAAAGCAGTAGTGAAGAAAGCGCAAGCTGTAAATGTAACAGATGGTTCAGTGAAATCATTGCAACAAAAAATTACAGTTGCAGAAGCTGTATTACAAGATATGCAAGTAAAAGATGCACAGGTAGAAACGATGAATCGTACATTAGAGTATGCGATTTCACTTGTTGAAAAAAGTATGAACAAATAAGAGAGAAGAAAAGAAGCTTATCATGATAGGCTTCTTTTTTGTTATACTAAAAGTAGCATAGAAAGAAGGAGCGAATAATTTGGAACAGAAAAAGCTAAAAAGAATTCTTGAATATGTATGGATCGCGGTTGTGCTCCTTGTAGGATATTATTTATTAAAAGATAAAAGTATTTGGGTTTTATTCTTAATGACGTTTTTATTAGCAGGATTAGGAACGTTATTTATTAACTTCTTCTTTGATAGTTTGAATGCCTGGAAGAAGAAAAAGAAGGGGACGAAGTAAAGGAGGGAATATATGCAAAAGTGGAAGCTCATATATCAGGTGATTATTTTCTTAGTGCTTGTGGGTATTGGAATGGTCAAATACTCGACACCAATAGGAAATTGGGCATGGTTTACAGCTTGCATCGGCATATTTTTCATTTTACAATCGTTAACGAAAAAATATAATAGTACAGAAAGATAGCTCGCCGTTTTATCGGCGAGCTATTTTGTTATGCTTTTTTCTGTTCATCATCTGTTTTTTCGGTAGCTAAATGACTATGTTTCCTAGAGTAGAAGAAATAGAAGCATA
Source organism: Bacillus cereus group sp. MYBK195-1 (assembly GCF_051916605.1). Taxonomy (NCBI): domain Bacteria; kingdom Bacillati; phylum Bacillota; class Bacilli; order Caryophanales; family Bacillaceae; genus Bacillus; species Bacillus cereus group sp. MYBK195-1. The sequence goes on from NZ_JBQAGZ010000006.1 coordinate 86,559, forward strand.
AGCCGACTATAAGCCAAACTGCAAAGCTAATCCATGTTGTTTTAGACAAATTGATCATTAAATATAAGCAGCAAAGAATCGCGACAACTGGTAATACAGGTACGAAAGGTGTACGGAATCCACGTTTTAAGTCAGGGTGTGTTTTTCGTAAAATAAGTACTGCGCAGCAAACGAATGTAAAGGCTGTTAATGTGCCGATGTTTACTAAATTCGCTAGCAAATGTAAGTCTAAAAGGCCTGCTAATAAAGCGGCAACGACGCCAGTAATCCATGTATTTAATAAAGGGATTTTTACTCTTTTATTTACACGTGCTAACGCTTTTGGAAGTAGACCGTCACGGCTCATCGCATACGAAACGCGAACTTGTCCATACATCACGACTAGGAGGACGGTCGTCATTCCAGTCATCGCTCCAACAGCGAGTAGTCCTGCAATTGCATCTTCACCAACGAAGTGCAATGCAAATGCAACTGGATCAGAAACGTCTAATTGTGTATAAGGAACCATACCTGTTAAAACGAAAGATACAATCATATATAAAATAGTACAAATAAGAAGGGAACCAATAATACCAATTGGTAAATCACGCTGTGGTTTTTTCGTTTCTTCCGCAGCGGTTGCGATTGCATCAAAACCTAAAAAGGCAAAAAACACAGTGGCAGCGCCAGTAATAATACCGTCGTATCCGAATGGAATGAACGGTGTCCAGTTTTCAGGTTTTACATATTTTGCGCCTGCTACGATAAAAGCGATAATAACTGCTAGCTTGATAAGAACCATAATATTATTAATGCGAGCGCTTTCGCGTATACCGAAGCTTAAAAGACCGGTAATGATTAGTAAAATACAAACAGCGGGTAAATCGATGAGGCCACCTTTTCCTACGCCAGGGGCCGAGGCGATTATGGCGGGCAGGTGTATATTGAAACCTTGTAGTAATGATTGTAAATAACCAGACCAACCGACAGCTACTGCTGCAACGGCAAGTAAATATTCGAGCATTAAACACCATCCGACGATGAAGGCGACGACTTCTCCGACTGTCATGTATGCGTAAGTATACACACTTCCTGAGACAGGAATAGAAGAAGCAAATTCAGCATAACAAAAGGCTACACAAGCACAAGTAAATGCAGCAATAAGGAATGATAGCATAATACCAGGACCAGAATGTTTTGCTGCAACAATACCTGTTAATACAAAGATCCCTGTCCCAATTACGGCGCCGATTCCTAAAAACGTTAAATCGAGTGCAGTTAATGTTCTATCTAGTTGCTTTGGTGACTCAGTACTAAGCGCTTTTTTTCGTAATAATGACTTCACTTTGGACTCTCTCCCCCGTTTTTTCATTTCCATAACTGCGACTATAGTATGAGCCCATTAAAAAAGAGTAAGTAAGTGGAGGTGCAGTTATGGTATGTAGTTTTTTAAAATTGCTGGATTAATCTTAATATAATTCAGAATATTTTGTCAAATAAAAATATGACAAATAAAATGCGGATCAATAGGGGAAACTACTTGCAGAAATGGACGGGGTTAACGCCCCACTGATTAAAGTTAAAGTAGGAGCAGATGCTATGTTATTTTATTTTGAACTTGTCGTCATTTTACTTTGTACGAAATTAGCTGGTGATATTAGTGTGAGACTTGGTCAGCCTTCTGTACTTGGTAAGTTAATTGTTGGTATTATTATTGGTCCGGCTGTACTCGGTATTATTAATAGTTCTGAACTGATTGATGAACTGAGTGAGATTGGTGTTTTGTTACTTATGTTTATGGCGGGACTTGAAACGGATTTAGAAGAGTTAAATCGGAATTTGAAATCTTCATTTGCAGTAGCGGCTGGTGGAATTATTTTTCCTTTCATCGGTGGTTATGTAACAGGGTTGCTGTTTGGATTAATACAGTCCCATGCCATTTTTTTAGGGTTATTACTTTGCGCAACATCGGTTAGTATTACGGTGCAGACGCTACGTGATCTAGGAAAAATGAATACGAGAGAAAGTACAACAATTTTAGGTGCTGCCGTATTTGATGATGTCATTGTCGTTATTTTATTGGCATTTGTAATGAGTTTTTTAGGAACACAAGATGTGAATATAACACTTGTCATTGTAAAGAAAATTATTTTCTTTGTAAGTATTGTTTTTATTGCTTGGAAAGTCGTTCCTTGGATTATGAAAATGCTTGTACCGCTTCGTGTAACAGAAGCGTTAATTAGCGCGGCTCTTATTATTTGCTTTTCTTTTTCTTATTACAGTGAAATGATGGGAATTGCAGGTATTATTGGAGCGTTTGCGGCGGGAATTGCTATTTCTCAAACAGAGTATAAGCATGAAGTGGAACATAAAATTGAACCGATCGCTTATGCAATATTTGTTCCAGTATTCTTCGTAAGTATCGGAATGGAAATTACATTTCAAGGCATTGGAAGCCAGCTTTGGTTCATTATTATTATGACTCTCATTGCGATTTTCACAAAGTTAATCGGATCAGGTTTAGGAGCAAGGCTGACAGGGTTTAACCTCCAATCTTCTATTAGTATTGGCGCGGGGATGGTATCACGTGGTGAAGTAGCACTTATCATCGCTGCAAATGGACTTACGGCGAATTTATTAGCGAAAGAAAATTTCACAGCGATTGTTATTGTTGTTATATTGACGACGATTATTACACCGCCACTTTTGAAGAAATATTTTGTATAGAGAGGAAGGGCTTATCTGATGTAGGTAAGCTCTTTTTTTATTCCTAAAAGCAACGATCATATAGCATGAAGGGTTTGTAATTATGGTAAAATCTATGTATGTGATATGACAAGGAGAGGGAAGTGTGAAGATTACGAAGGAGAAGGTTATCGGTGTAATCGTACTTATTGCAGTATGTATACCATTTACTGCATGGAAAGAATCAAAAGTGAAAGATTTTCCGGTTTCTATTTTTTCGGAAGAAGCAGATGGTGAGTACGGTCAGAAGCTGAAATATACTGCTTTTTTACCTGATGTTGCGATTTGGATGAACGGTTGGGAAAAGAAGTGGACAGAAGGGGAAAGAACTGTTTATCAAAAAGGGAATCGCATTGTAAATGTGTTTCATCCTCCTGGCGATGATGGTTATTACCTTCTTGAAGCAAGGGAAAATAAGTGAACGCAACCGTAAGAAGTGGAGGTTAAATAGTGAAAGCTTCAACATTACTATTTAAAATTGAAAGTAATATGGATCAATTTTCACCAGCTGAGAAGAAGGTTGCCATGTACATAATGGAGAATGCAGAGATTGTACCGAATTTAACGACGAAAGAAGTGTCAACGAATGCAGGCGCAAGTGAAGCGAGTGTCGTTCGCTTTTGTAAATCGATTGGAATCGGAAGTTTTAAAGCATTTAAGATAGCACTCGTTCGTGAATTAACGATTGCTGATTATAATATTAACGATTTTTCAGTGATGAATACGGAAGATGGACCGTACGATTTATTTAATAAAGTTACTTATGTGAATAAAGCTGCAATTGAGGCGAGCGTTACTGCGATAGATAAGAAGGAACTTGAGAAAGCTGCAGATCGTATTGTCAATGCGGGCAAAATTATATTTTACGGTGTAGGTGGATCAGCTACGCCAGCGATGGATGGGGCGTATAAATTTACACGGCTCGGATTTACAGCGATGATGCTATCTGATTTTCATATGATGTTGCCGCTCGTGACGAATTTAAAAGAAGGCGATATATTTGTTGCGATTTCAACATCTGGTCGAACGAGAGATGTGCTTGAAATGGCGCAGTATGCAAAGAGACAAGGTGCAACTGTTATTGGAATTACGAAGCTAGATCAATCATCCCCCTTATATAAAGAAGCGGACATTCGTCTTTGTATGCCAGATGTAGAACAAGATCATCGTATTGCAAGTATTGCGTCGAGAATGACGCAACTGAATATGATTGATGCTTTATATGTGATTACTTTCAACCGAATTGGCAATAAAGTATTGGATCAATTTATGGAGACGCGAGAAGAAGCGTTGCGGTTACGGAAGTTAAAGTAGAAGAAAAGATGAGGAGACTCATCTTTTTTTATCCCGCTATTTGCCGTGCAGTAAGACCCTCACTTCAAAATTCAGCGGAACCAAAGAAAGTTAGGTGGGGATCAACTACCCGTTAATGCCCGATTGGTGCGGGCTAATAATCAGTGGGGATGAACAAAACCCCCACTGATTAAAGTTTCACTTTATGATCTTTGACAAAAATATGTCATGTCGTGAAATTTTATTTCATAAAATAAGAAAGATTAATTGATTTTTAGTTTCTTAAAGTTATAATAAAAGTGTGAAATATAATTTCAAAGAGGGTGGCAATATGTTAGAAAATTTATCGACAGAACATCGTAATGAGAAAACAATGAATTTGGATGAGATGAGCATAAAAGAAGTGTTGCAAAGTATGAATGAAGAAGATCGAACTGTTGCGTTAGCAGTTGAAAAAGAGATAGAACAAATTGAAAAGGTTGTACAGACTGTTATTAAATCTTTTGAAGAAGAGGGACGTTTAATTTACATTGGTGCTGGTACGAGTGGTCGTTTAGGTATTCTAGATGCAGTGGAATGTCCGCCGACATTTGGCACGGATGATAAAATGGTGCAAGGATTTATAGCCGGTGGATTGAAAGCGTTTACTAAAGCGGTGGAAGGTGCTGAAGATCGCGAAGAGTTAGCAGAAGAAGATTTAAAAAGTATTGGATTAAATGAGAAAGATACAGTGATTGGAATTGCTGCAAGTGGCAGAACTCCTTACGTAATTGGCGGCTTGAAATACGCACAGAGCGTAGGAGCGAGTACAGCGAGTATTTCTTGTAATAAAAATGCTGAAATAAGTAAATATGCAAAGTTAAATGTGGAAGTAGAGACAGGTGCAGAAATATTAACAGGATCAACACGTTTAAAAGCTGGTACAGCACAAAAATTAGTGTTGAATATGATTTCAACAGCTTCGATGATTGGTGTAGGAAAAGTATATAAAAACTTAATGGTAGATGTTCAATCCACAAATGAAAAGTTAGTAGAACGGTCAAAACGAATTATTGTGGAAGCAACAGGCGCTAGTTATGAAGTAGCGGCAGAGTATTATGAAAAGGCAGAATGTAACGTAAAAGCTGCCATTGTTATGGTGTTGTTGCAGTGCGAATATGGGGAAGCCCTGGAGAAACTAAAATGCGCAAAAGGGTTTGTGAAGAAAGCACTATAAAATAATAGGGAGGGGGATTCTATTATGAAGAAAGAAGAGAGAATGGCCAAGGAAATTTCGGAGCAACTTGGAGGAATAAAAAATATTCGTAGTATTGCTCATTGTATGACGAGACTACGATTAACGCTTCATGATGAAAGTAAAGTAAACACGGACCTTTTGAAAAAGGTTGAAGGTGTTATGGGTGTTATAGAAGATGAGACGCTTCAAGTTGTCGTTGGTCCAGGAACAGTAAATAAAGTAGCAGCTGAAATGGAAGGCTTAACAGGACTACGAATTGGTGAGGTAGCAGATCATCACCTTGAAGATATTGGGCAAGAGATGAAATCAGAGATTAAGAAGAAAAATAATACACCGGTGAAAAACTTTTTACGAAAAATAGGAAGTATTTTCATTCCGTTAATTCCAGGACTTGTTGCGTCAGGAATTATAAACGGGGTTGCTAACTTTGCGAAAAACGCTGGTGCTGATCCAAATGCAACGTGGTTACAGATGTTACTACTCATTGGCGGCGGTATCTTTACATTCTTAGGAATTTTAGTTGGTTGGAATACAGCGAAAGAGTTCGGCGGGACACCGGTTCTTGGGGCAATTGCTGGTATTTTAATTTTCAACCCGGCGATGGCAAACGTAAAATTGTTTGGTGAAGCATTAGTGCCCGGACGGGGCGGATTATTCGCAGTTATTTTTGCAGCATGGCTTATGGTTGTAGTGGAAAGACAAGTTCGAAAAGCAGTGCCGAATGCAGTTGATATTATCGTGACACCACTCATTACTGTATTAGTTGTAAGTATCGTAACGATGTTAGCCATTCAGCCATTAGCAGGTTTCTTATCAGATGGTATTACGAGCGGAATTAATGCTATTTTAAATATTGGCGGAGCATTTGCTGGCGCAGTACTTGCGGGAACATTTTTACCTCTCGTTATGGTCGGATTGCATCACGGTTTAACACCAATTCATATGGAATTCATTAATCAAACACACGTAACACCTTTATTACCAGTACTCGCAATGGCTGGTGCTGGCCAAGTGGGCGCAGCAATTGCGATTTATGTGAAAACAAAAAACAAACGACTTCGAAATGTAATTAAAGGTGGATTGCCAGTTGGCTTTTTAGGAATTGGTGAGCCGTTATTATACGGGGTTACATTACCACTTGGGAAACCGTTTATTACTGCTTGTTTAGGAGCGGCTGTCGGTGGTGCATTCCAAGCAGTTATGCAAACAGCTTCTCTTGGAATTGGCGTATCAGGGCTATCTTTAATTCCGTTAATTGCTGACAATAAATATTTACTATATTTCTTAGGTTTAGTAATTGCATATGCTTTCGGATTTATCTTTACGTACTTCTTCGGATTTAAAGAAGAAATGGCAGAAAACATATAGAGAAAGGGATTCCTTTCTCTTTTTCTATTAATAGAGAGGGAGATTTATATGATCGGAGTTTCCATTTATCTTTCAAAAGAACGAGTAGAGAAACAAGAAGAGTGGCTAAAAGTAGCGAAGGAAAATGGGTTTACATCTATTTTTACATCACTGCACATTCCAGAAGATGATCCAAATACGTATAAAGAGTTAATTCAAATATTAGGGAAAAAAGCTCTTGCACATGAGATGGAGCTAATGGTTGATGTTTCTCCAAAATCGTTACACCATTTAGGGCTAACATATGAAAATGTGGAAGAGCTATTGGACTGGGGCATTACCGGTTTAAGAATGGATTACGGCATTGCGCCAAAAGAAATTACAAGCGTATCTCATAAGATGAAAGTAGCTTTAAATGCGAGTACGATTACAAAGTCATTTTGGAAAGAATTACTTGCAGAACATATAAGAGTAGAGAATGTAGAAGCATGGCATAATTTTTACCCGCGCCCAGAGACAGGACTAGCAAAGTCTTTCTTACAAAAACAAAATCAATATTTACAGAAGTGCGGAATAAAGACGATGGCATTTATTTCAGGAGATGCGGAAAAACGTGGTCCGTTATATGAAGGGTTACCAACGTTAGAAAAACATCGCAATATGCGCCCGCTTGAAGCGTACTTAGAACTTGTTCAAGATTGTGGTGTTGATAAAGTATTGATTGGAGATATAAGCGCAAGTTTAGAAAGTATGCAAGAAGTAGCTAGTGCAAGTAGAGGGATTATTCCATTGCGTTACAAATCATTTATAACTGATAAAGAAGTATTAAAAGTGGTAGAGCAAGTGCATACAAATAGACTAGATCCGGCTCGTGATGTTATTCGATCTGTAGAATCAAGGGAAGGAAATAGAGTGGTGAGAAAGCCGATGCATACAATTGTAAGAAAGAAAGGGAGTATTACAATTGATAATGAATTGTATGGTAGATATGCAGGGGAGATGCAAGTTGCCACACATGATTTACCTGTAGATGAGAAAGTGAATGTTGTTGGAATGGTTGTGGAAGAGGACGTTTCTTTGCTGCCTTATATTGGCGCTGGAAAAATGTTTCAACTTTTTCTATGCGATAGAATAAAAGCTTGAATTAGCGCTATTTTGTAAGAAAACATTATCCGTAAAACGGATAATGTTTTTTGTTTTCTTTAAAAAAGTATTTGACGAATGAAATAAAATACCGTATTGTTTTGACTTGTAAATAAAAGTTCACCATAACAAAACAAAAAGGAGAGTTCAAAATGAATCAATATATTGGGAATTTAATTATTCGTATCGTGTTAGGAGTTACGTTCTTTGCACATGGTTTAGCAAAGTTTCAATCAGGTATCGATAACGTAGCAGGATGGTTTACAAGCATCGGTTTACCAGGTGGCCTTGCATACGGCGTAGCAACAGTTGAATTAGTTGGTGGTATATTATTAATTATCGGTTTAGGTGTACGATATGTAGGATTGTTATTCGCTCTTATTTTAGCTGGAGCTATCGTAAAGGTAAATGGAGCAGCAGGTTTATTAGGAGATGGAAAGAATCCAGGATATGAATTAGATCTTGCATTATTATCAATGGGTGCGTATTTATTCGTAGTAAAAGCAGAAGGGTATGTAGATCGTTTCTTAAAAGAGAAAGTAATGAAAACGAAGTAAATTTTATTTATAAATGTTGACTTGAAGAAGTATTGTAACTATAATGATTACAACGAGTGGATTAAGAGTAAAACAATTTAAATATTTTTTTACACAAGATGTAACTATACAAGTTACATCTTGTGTAAAAATAAATAAACGGGAGGAAGTAATATGCCTAAATTAAATTTAGAAATTATTAAAAGCACGTATGAAGGATCAGCTTCTTCAAATGCAAAGCATTTAGCAGAAGCCCTCTCTGAAAAAGTGGAATGGACAGAGGCAGAAGGTTTCCCGTATGGCGGAACATATAAAGGCGTAGAAGCTATAATGGAAAATGTATTTAGCCGTTTAGGATCAGAATGGGATGATTATAAAGCAAGTGTAAATACATATCATGAAGTAAGCGGAAAAGATGTAATTATTGCTGAAGGTATGTATTCAGGAGTTTATAAAGAAACGGGAAAATCATTTGAAGCAGAATTTGTCCATGTATGGCAACTGGAGAACGGAAAAATCGTGAAGTTTAAGCAGTATGTAGATAGTTATATTGTTAAGGAAGCAATGAAGAGCTAATGCTTTTTAAATGGATCGTAGGTATATGCATTACAATTATAGTAATTTTCTCGTCTATAGTTGGCGGAATGAAATTGCTTGCATATGTAGAAAAAGAAAATAAAAATATTCAAACCGAGCGAGCGACAAACGAAAAAGAGAAAAAAGCTGCAGAAGAAGCTCCGCAAATTAGTGAAGGTGAAATTATTTCTACTATGCATAAAATGGTGCACCAAAAGGTAAAATCCTCTGAAAAATGGGGATTTGTAGAGATGACAAAAAAGGAAATTTCTAATGTAAAAAGAGATATTGAAAATAGTACAGGTTTTCAATATAAAATGAAGTTATTTTCTATTATAAATAGATGGGAAAAAGGAGATTTTTCTCAAACTGTTGAGGAGCATAACTTTTTATGGAGCCTTCAAGGTGGAGATACTGGCAAGGCGACGGAACGTTTATCACCAGAAGAGGAAAAGCAGTATATAAAAGAAATGAAGAGAAAATAAAAACATCGCCAACCCAGATGACGATGTTTTTTCATTAAGAATGTTTTCGCATTAAAGGTCTAGTTGGCTGAACGGCAACAGTTTTGAAATGAGAAAATAAATAACATCCTGTTACAACGACAACTGTCCCTAAAATTTGTATCCACGTTAATTCTTCTCCGAGGAATATGAATGCTAAAATGGCTGTGAAAATTGGATTGAAGTTTAGAAAAATACCTGATGTAGTTGCGCCTAATTTTTGTACACCAATATTCCAAAATACCATACAAAGAACTGTCGAAATAAGCCCAGTATATAAAAGTGATGTGATGAAAGAAGTATTTATATTTGAAACAGTGAAGCTACCTATGTTAAACGGTAGTAATAAAATAACGCCGAAAATACCAGAGTACAACGTTGCCATAAGTGGTGTAGTTGTTTTTGTTGCCCATTTACTACAAACAGAATAGATTCCCCAAATACAAACTGCTGCAATCATCCATAAATCACCGCTATTAAAATATAGTGAAAATAAAAGCGAGAAATCACCTTTTAATAGGACGAGGATGACCCCGAAGAATGAAAGAATCATGGATAGGATTTGAAGTGTATTTACTTTTTCTTTTAGAAATAATACTGAAAATAATGCGATTGAAATTGCATTCAATGTAGAGATAAGACCTACATTCGTAGCGGATGTTTTTTCTAATGCTAAAAATTGAAAGATGTTAAAAAGAGCGACTCCTGAAATTCCCATCAATATTAACGGAAGTATTGCGGTACGTGGTGGAAGGATTTTCTTTTCTTTAAACCATACCATTGGTAATAAACAAACAATCGCAATCAGCCACCTTAAACTTGTCAGTGTCATCGGTGATGCATGATCGACGAGTGATTTTCCAACGACGAAATTTCCTCCCCATAATAAGCTCGTTAGTAATAGTAAAAAGACGTAAAAATAAGGCATGATAAAATCCCCTTTTTTGTAATCAATACTAATTGTAAATAATTTTAGCATTTTTCTTTATTGTGTAATATATTCTTTTGTATAATGGTTAAAACTCGATAAAATCTTTAGTTATGAGTGATATTTACGGAATGATATTCAGTTTCGCGTAAGGTATAAGGTGTTTTTTCGAATAATCATCGGTAAGAAAAAAGGGGGAATTGTAATGGAGTCGTCTGTTATTAAAGTGTTGGATGATTTGGATGTACAAATTTTAGATATATTGCAGAAGGATTCACAAGTAAGTAATGCAGAGCTGGCACGTCGCGTTAATTTATCACCGGCTGCGATGCATGCAAGAATAAAAAGGTTAGATGGGGAAGGTTTCATCGATAAGCAAGTTGCGATTTTAAATCAAGAAAAGCTTGGGTTTGATTTATTATGCTTTATTTTTATGAGTACGAATATTCATCAATTTGACAAGTTAGAAGTGTTGGAGAAAGAATTAGAATCGATGCCGGAAGTGTTAGAATGTCACTGTTTAACAGGAGAGTACGATTATTTATTAAAGGTTGCAAATCGTGATCGTAAAGAACTAGAGCAGTTTATTAGAAAGCTGAATAAGCTTGGTATTACACGTATACAGACGAGTTTGGCACTTCGTGAAATTAAATATTCAACAGTATTGCCGATACGAGATGAGGAACCGAGCATCGATTAGATTGCTTGGTTTTTTGTTTGTATAAAGTGATTGACGAGGAGAAAAGAGAGCTGTATTATTATATAAAATCATGAATTAAAATTCATTTAAAGTTATAAATATTAATATCGAGGGCAAGGGGATGTAATATGAAAATCTGTAATGCGGTGACGAGTGATGTGAAAGAAATTTATAGTCTTATTGAGGTTTATGCAAAAGAGGGAGTTGTTTTACCACGTTCTCTTTTGTCTCTTTATCAATATTTGCAATGTTTATATGTTATGAAAGAAGACGAGAGAATTGTTGGAGTTGCTGGATTGCATGTATTAGGAGAAGATCTTGCAGAAATACGATCGTTAGTAGTTTCGCATACATATGCAGGGAAAGGGATAGGGCGTATGCTCGTAAATCATGTAATGGAGGAAGCTACGAAAATAAATGTAAGAAGAGTAATTTCCTTAACATATGAAACAGTATTTTTTCAAAAGTGTGGATTTGATTTTATAAATAAAGAAGCGTTGCCAGAGAAAGTATGGATTGATTGTAGACATTGTCCAAAGGTGGATTATTGTGATGAAGTGGCGATGGTGCGGTATGTTGGATGAAAAATTTATAGGGAAAAAGTTCCCACTATTATTTACATATATAGTGGGAATATATATTTCCATAAGAAATGGACAGGTTATTAAGAATTTGAATTCTTTTGTCTCACGGCAAAATTATAAAGTGGATCTTTAAGTTCATAGTTATACGTTAAACCGTCGACAATTCCTACAACTTTATCATTATCATAAAGATCGAGCATAAATTGTGCCATTTGTTTTGCAGTGTGGAATTTTGGTACAACATTATCGTATTGGAATTCATCAATATCAAATGAACGTTTCGCAAATTCTGTTTCAGTTGCAGCAGGAGCTAAAACTTTTGCTTGCAGTTTTGCGCCTTGTTCTTTCAGTTCGTGAGACAGCCCTTCTGTAAATGCACTTACATAGAATTTCGTAGCGCAATACGTAACAGCATCAGCAACAATCGTGTATCCGCCGCCCGATGAAACGTTAATAAGCTGTGTTCCATCAACCATTGAATAATCTCGAACGAAAAGAGAAGAGAGTATTGTTAGTGCTTCTATATTGACATGCAACATCGTCTCGATTTTATTTAAATTTTGTTCGGCAATTGAGGCGAAATTACCAAAACCTGCGTTATTAATCCACGTTTCAATTTGAAAAGCTTGTAGGCTTTCATAAAGTTTATAAACATCTTCAGTAACAGATAAATCAGTTCGTCGAATGACAACATCCAACTCTGGATGCATTTCGTTAATTTTCAATTTTAATCCATCTAATTCTTCTTGTCTTCGAGCTACAAGTACTAAATTTTTCCCGCGAGATGCAAATGCTAAAGCTGCTTCATAACCAATTCCGGAACTTGCACCAGTAATAACCGTATATTTCATATAAAATCCCCCTAAATTCAAATTCATTTATGGTTAGATTGTATTTGTTAGAGTATACTCTAAGTCAAATGTTTTTTATAAATTTGATACGGTCATAAAATATATGAGGGTAAGCATGTGGAGGGAGTTTTAGTATGTACACAATTAGTGAGGTAGCAAAATTATTAGGCGTGAGCACGCATACACTACGTTATTATGAAAAGGAAAATATATTAATTGCAAATCGTGATACAAATGGAAATCGACTTTACGAAGAGTCACATATAAAGTGGTTGCAGTTTGTAATGAAATTAAAACAAACGCAAATGCCAATAGCGAAAATAAGAGAATACGCTAGATTATATACAGAAGGGGAGCATACAACAGGAGCTCGTTTACAGCTCCTAGAAGATCATAGGAAATCTATTCAGATTCAAAGAGAAAACTTAGAGGTTACAGAGAAGATGCTTGAGAATAAAATTATTGCATACAAGGCCTCTTTGGAAAATAAATAGAAAACAAAATCCGCTCCTTAGTTATAGGATAAACATGTATTTGATCTCATAGTGTGTTGGCAAATAAAAAAGAGCAGCTAGCAAAAGCTAACTGCTCCATTCAAGGGATCTCTCCAAGGGGGAGTGGAGAAAATATTATGTTACTAGCATTATTGACAGATTATTAGGAAATATACAAATCGGATGAAAGAAATTTTAAATAAACTTTCGGCATTGACAATTTTTAAAATGTTCATGTACAATACATATGAATGACATTCAGTCATTTTTTTATGTGACAGGATGCATTTAGCTTAGAAATGGAACAAATACAATGGTAAATGAGGATGATAGTTGTTTTTATATAGTATTGATGAAAGAGTATATTTTTTAAAACAAAAAATGACTGATAGTCAGTCATAAGAGGTGAGAGGTATGAAAAATAGAGCTTGGTTATATGTCATATTAACATGTATCTTTGAAATTTTTTGGGTGTTTGGTTTTAATACGGCTAATACTTGGTGGCATTGGATTATTATTTTAGGAGTTATCGCTGTTGATTTTCACTTCCTTTCTAAAGCGTGTGAACATCTTGCAACAGGAACTGTATATGCTATTTTCGCTGGAGCTGGTACGGTAGGTACTTTCTTAATGGATGTATTTCTTTTCGGTGGAAGTTTCAGCGCAGGCAAACTATTCTTCATTCTTATGGTAGTAGCCGGCGTTATCGGTTTAAAGTTAGCTGACAATAAAGAAGAAACTGTGGAAGGAGCTGCTTAAAAATGGGTTGGTTTTTCGTATTTTGTGCTGCAATTAGTGAAATAGTCGGTGTGATAGGACTTAAAATGTATAGTAAAGATAAGACATTAGCCAATGGTGCGATTTATATAGGTGGGTTTGCTACATCCTTCGCATTTTTGTATACTTCCTTCTTATTTTTACAAGTAAGTGTCGCGTATGCGGTTTGGATTGGTATCGGAACAGCAGGTGCAGTTTTGTTAAACATGTTCTTGTTTGGTGAGTCGAAAAGTAAAGCGCGTATCATTAGTGTGTTTCTTATTGTATGTGGAGTGACAGGATTAAAGGCACTTTCTTAAAGATATATTGTATTTTTATCTCCTAATTGTTTATTAGGAGATTTTATTATAAAAAAATGATTTCCTCTTAGAGTTCACTATCATTGACAGTATAATCGATTATCTTATAAAATGAGTGACAGTCATTCAATATGCGTGTGAAAGGGTTTAGATGATGAATAAAAAAGAGAAAATTGTCTATGCAGCTATTGAAGTGTTTCAGGAAAAGGGCGTCGAAAAAACGAAGATTTCTGATATCGTGAAATTAGCTGGCATTGCGCAAGGAACTTTCTATTTATATTTTCCTTCTAAGTTATCTGTTATGCCTGCAATAGCAGAAGTGATGGTTGAAAAGATGATACTTGCAGTGAAAGAAAAAGTGCAAAACGATGCGCCTTTCTCAAGTAAAGTGACGCAAGTAATAGATGCGGTGTTTCACTTTATAGCTGAATATCGTGAAATACAAGCTTTAATGTATGCTGGTCTTGCATCTACAGAACATATAAAAGAATGGGAAGCTGTGTATGAGCCTCTTTATATGTGGCTAAGTGAATTTTTAAATGAGGCAAAAGAAGCCGGTGAAATTCGTGATTCGGTTCACGCAGAGCGAACAGCGAAGTTATTTATCGCTCTAGTTGAATCAGCAGCGGAACAAGTGTATTTATATGATCATAAAGATGATGAGCAAGTGGATTTGCAAAAGGCAGAAGTACTAGATTTTTTAACACATGCACTACATATAAAGAAATAGTGAGATGAACCTGTCTGAAAAGGTAGGTTCATTTTTGAGGAAAACTGAATGATAGTCATTCACCTGATATTTATGTATGTGTGGAAGGATAGAGTGAAATTCTAATGAGTGGAGGCATCTTCACTCATTACTAGCCCACAAATAGCAGGATAAAGAAAAAGCTTCTTGGGCATTATTTTTGGGGAGGAGCTCACGGGAAGAGGTGTTAAAAGTGAAGAAACCGATAAAAGAACAAAAGATGGTATTGGTCATTCTTTTGAGTAATATATTTATCGCTTTTTTAGGGATTGGATTAATCATTCCGGTTATGCCGTCCTTTATGAATGACATGCATTTAACAGGGAAGACGATGGGATATCTCGTTGCAGTGTTTGCAATGGCTCAGCTCATTACTTCACCTATTACAGGCCGATGGGTTGACCTTTACGGTAGGAAGAAAATGATCATCATTGGATTATTTATTTTTGGTGTTTCAGAACTTCTTTTTGGATTAGGAAAAGATGTATGGATGCTTTATGTAGCAAGGGTGTTAGGCGGAATTAGTGCTGCTTTTATTATGCCTGGTGTTACGGCATATGTTGCGGATATTACATCTATTCAGGAACGTCCAAAGGCGATGGGATACTTATCTGCGGCTATTAGTACTGGATTCATTATAGGTCCTGGAATCGGCGGATTTATTGCAGAATACGGTATACGTGTGCCGTTTTTCGTTGCAGCAGCAATTGCCTTTATAGCATGTGTGATTTCAATCTTTATTTTAAAAGAACCGTTAACAAAAGAAGAACTTGCAGAGATTTCTTCTAATACGAAAGAATCAAGTTTTATTGGGGATTTAAAGAAATCATTACATCCAATGTATGCAATTGCATTTATTATCGTATTTGTACTCGCATTTGGATTATCAGCGTATGAAACGGTGTTTAGCTTATTCTCTGATCATAAATTTGGTTTCTCGCCGAAAGATATTGCAGCAATTATTACAATTAGTTCAATCTTTGGGGTAGTTGTACAAGTATTTATGTTTGGCAAATTGGTAGACATGTTCGGTGAGAAAGTATTAATCCAAATATGTTTAATTGTAGGTGCAGTATTAGCATTCGTCTCAACTGTAGTCTTTAATTATTGGATTGTACTTCTCGTTACTTGCTTCATTTTCTTAGCATTTGATTTACTTCGTCCAGCTTTAACAACGTTTTTATCAAAAGCAGCTGGAAAAGAGCAGGGATTCGTTGCTGGTATGAACTCGACTTATACGAGTTTAGGAAATATCGCAGGGCCAGCGATGGGCGGAATATTATTTGATATGAATATTCATTATCCATATGCATTTTCAGGAGTTGTTTTAATAGTTGGTCTCGCTATTACATTTATGTGGAGAGAGAAACAGTTGGCTGAGAGTTTTGCGAAGTAATAAAACCCCTTACGACGGTAAGGGGTTTTTGTTTTATCCTGTAAAATCCCAATTAAAGTTTCATTTTATAGACTTAATCCAAACCGTTTTAATTCAATAAAAATCCCCTCTAATTGCTTTCCTTTATCCGTTAATGTGTACTCTACACGAGGCGGAACTTCTGGATATACTTTTCTCGTTATAATGCCTTGAGACTCTAATTCTTTTAGTCGAAGTGATAATGTTTTTGGACTAATACCATCCATTGATTTTTGTAAATCACTAAAGCGTAATGTTCCTTCGATAAGAAGATCACGAATGATTAAAAACGTCCATTTTGTACTAATTACATCAAGCGTTTTAGCGATAGGACAAGGTATGCCCGGTAAACCTTTCGTTAATTCAACTGGATCTATATTGCTCATGGAACTAGCCTCCATAAAATTTTTTTAGATGAATTTGCTTTATAGTATCACAAAACTATACTTTTGGTAACTATATGAAAAAAATATCACTACTTCCATAAAGGAAGTTAGTGCATATACAATAGCAATACGAAACAAAAAGGATTTATATAAGGAGGTGGTGATTTCCATGGGGTTAAAAAAGTTACTTGGATTTCTTAGTTTGTTTGTTATTTGTATTGTGCTTGTAGCATGTGGTGTGGAACAAAAAACTGAAGTTCAGTTATTAAAAGAACTGCCAAAGCCAAAAGCAATGACAATTGATCCCTCACTAAGTAAAAAAGAAGCGACAGAAATGGTTCATGCGGCGCAGCGTTTTTATGCATTTTGGGATACAGGTAAGGAGGAACTTATTCCGCAGACTGTTACTAAAGATTTCTTCGATAATACATTGCCGAAAGGGCGACCACAAGGCATTGAAGGATTAAAGTTTGCAGCGCAAAATTTTCGTAAAGTTGTGCCTGATATACATTGCGAGATTGAAGACTTATTAGTTGTTGGTGATAAAGTAACGGCCCGTCTTTCTTTTACAGGAACGCATAATGGTAAGAAAATTAATTTTTTTGCAATTGATATTTTACATGTGAAAGACGGAAAGATAACAGACGATTGGCATTTAGAAGATAATCTTACACTACAGCAGCAACTTGGCTTAATAGCTGAAGAGTAGATCATATAGGGGAGAGGAAAGCGATGAAAAATATATTTATTATAAATGGACATGAAAAATACGGTACAAAGGAAGGACGATTAAATAAAACGTTAGTAGATTATATGGTTACTGTATTAGGCGAGAATCATCATGTGAAAACAACAACGATTCAAGATGGTTACAATATTAAAGAAGAACAAGATAAGTTTTTATGGGCTGATGTTGTGATTTATCAAACGCCAATTTACTGGTTTAGTGTACCAGGCTTATTTAAAACGTATATGGATGAAGTATATGAATACGGTTTGTTCTTTAAAGGTGCTGATGAATATGGAACAGGTGGTTTATTAAAAGAGAAAGAGTATATGTTCTCTACAACTTGGAATGCACCTGAAAAAGCATTTGGAGATAAGACGAAGTTCTTTGAAGGAGAAAGTTTAGAATCAGCGCTTAGTCATTTACATCGCGTGCAGAAGTTTCTCGGTATGAGTCCGTTAAAGAGTTTTGCTTGTTATGATGTGGTGAAGAATCCGAATATAGAGAAGTATTTATTGAACTTGAAAGATCACTTAGATGGAGTAATTAAATAATAGTATGTGAAGAAGGTACTACTAAGGATGTAGTACCTTCTCCTTTTATAATGAATCACATTTTAAGACATGGATGGCTGTATCCATAACTTCGCAAAATTTGCCCAACCAAATGAATCAATTGTTACGTTTTTTAAAGAAGAAGGGTATGTTTTTCTTTTTAGAACGTGATAGTTAAATAAAATGATGTGTTCTGCTTGTAAAAACTCTTCAATCTCATACATGAGTTCATAACGCTTTTCTTTATTTTCTTCTAGTAAAAATGTATCTAGTAAACAGTTAATTTGTTTTTTGTAGTGCGGGTCCATGAACCGATTTACGAAGCAACTTTTATTTTTAAATACATTTAAGAATGCAATTTCATGATTGGCAGCAAATACTTCTCCCATGAAAATAATATCAGCATGTTTATCAATAGAGCGATTCATATAATCTGAAACGGGAAATGGGTGAAGCTCTACTTGTATACCTAAACTTTCACATCGTTCTTTTAAGAAATATGCATCATTTGCACTATCTTTAAATGCGAAGAAGTAAATATGTATCGTTTCTCCATTATATGTACTCTTTTTCAAATACTCTTTTGCCTTTTCTAAAGAGTAGGATCTTCTTGTTGCAAGGCGGCTTCTATCAGGGAAAAAGCTTGATGCAGCAATTGTTCGTCTCCCCTCTATGTTACGAAGTATCATTTCAACATCATATAGTTCTCTCCAAGCTTTTCGAAAGTAAATGTCGTGATGAGGACCAGGTTTTGTAAAGTTGAAGCTAGCATAAATACAACCTATTTCTTCTATTTGTATATCATGCCTTTCATTTTCCTCTTCGTTTGGTAGTTCATAATCAGCATCTATTTGCACATGGTCAGGAATACCCCAAAATTCAATACGGTCTAATAACGCGCGCTCTTTAAAATAATGGGTGAACGCTTCGAGTACGATATTATCTTCAGAGTAATGAGCAAGTTTGAAAGGTCCAGTACCTATATAATGATGATTTTGAATACTCGTATCACGCGGTAAAATTGCGAGCTGCATTGAACTTACATAGTGTAAGAAAAATAAATTTGGTTTTGCTAAATGGAATCGAATTTGCAGTGGTGATGGTGTTTCAATTTGAACAATTTCTTCTGTTAACCATTCGAAAGGGGATTGAACTTGCTTTAGTCTTTCAAATGAAAACTGTACATCTTTAGAAGTTAAAATTGATTCATTGTGAAAATATATATCTTTTCGTAAATAAAAGGTCCACGTAAGTCCATCTTCACTTAATTCCCATGTATGCGCAATGTGAGGCTCCATTTTTTCAGTAACATCGTTATAGACGACTAACGTATCAAAAATTTGACTCGTAAGATGACTCTCTGTAGTTACAGCCACAAAAGCCGGATCTAATGGGAATATCTTTCTCGATATAGGAATCTTTAATACGTCGTACATATCATTTGAAGGTTCGTATCCAAAATGATGATGTAGTTTATTTTCTATCTTTTTTTGAAGTGCAAGGGGTAGGGGTTCTTTTAAAAGAAGAAAGATATCTTTTAATTTTTCTTGTGCTAACAGTTCATCTGTATAGGACTCAATCGCTTCTACGAAATTATGTATAAATAGAATTTCCGTTTTATGTCCGCGGCCTCGCCCTGGAGTCCAGCTAATTAATTGCTCCTCGCTCATTTTCTTTAATAAAATCTTTACGTTTTTCGTACTGCAATATAAAACATCCGCTAATTCTTGTAAGCTATTTCGCATATGTTGTTGATCTTGTGCATGTAGTCTTAGTCTAATGTAATAGTCCATAATTTTCATATATACACTTCCTTCTATTATAAAAGGGGAAACAATGGGATTTTGGAGTATGCATCGAAATATAAAAATTAGAATTATAACATCGTTTTTAACACGTACTGTGTCCACGATGATTTTTCCATTTATGGCGATTTATTTTTCCATAAAGTTAGGTAGTGCGATTGCTGGTGCGTTACTACTTATTAATGTCATAGCTTCATTAGTAATTGGTTTATACGGTGGATATGTTGGAGACCGGCTTGGGCGTAAAAAGGTTATGATTATCGGTCAAAGTATACAAGTCATTTCCATTGCTTGTATGGGAGTTGCGAATTCGGATTACGTTGACTCACCGTGGTTAACATTTATCTTTATGCTAGTGAATAGTTTAGGATCTGGACTTATGAATCCTGCGACAGAAGCGATGTTAATTGATGTGAGTACACCTGAAAATCGAAAAGTGATGTACAGCATTAATTACTGGGCTATTAATTTATCGATTGCGATTGGAGCGATATTTGGAGGATTACTATTTGAAAACTATAGACTACAATTGTTTATCGTATTAACGCTTGTTGCCATTATGACTTTATATGTGATGGCTGTGTATATGGAAGAAGTGTATGTAGCACGAAAAACGGTGGAGAAGAAAAATGTATTAAAAGATATGGCAGATAGTTATAAAGTCGTGATGAAAGATAAAGCATTTTTAATTTTTTGTGCAGCAAGTATATGTACATTGTCTTTAGAGTTTCAAATTAATAATTATTTAGGTGTTCGCTTGCAGAAGGAATTTGAAACGGTGCACTTTTTATTCGGGAATGGTGTTACGTTTGATTTAACAGGGATTCGCATGTTGAGCTGGATTTCTGCAGAGAATACAATTTTAGTTGTGTTATGTTCAGCACTTCTTATTAAAATGCTGAAAAGCTTCAACGATTTGAAAATTTTATATGTAGGTTTATTCATTTATACAATTGGATTTACAATACTCGGAACGAGCAATAGCTTATGGATTTTATTAATTGCAGGGCTTTTCCAAACAGTAGGCGAGATGATGTATGTGCCAGTGCGTCAATCTATTATGGCAGATATGGTGCCAAATGAGGCAAGAGGTTCTTATATGGCGATTAACGGAATGGTCTTTCAAGTGGCAAAAATGAACGGGGCATTAGGTGTTATGCTAGGTTCATTTATTGCATCTTGGGGCATGAGTGCTCTGTACTTTATCGTTGGTATGAGCAGTATTTTACTATTTATGAAGGCGATAGGGAGAGAGAAGTATGAGGGGGAGGTTTCTCAGATTGGATAAAACGATATGAAAAGCGATGCTAGAAATCGCTTTTCATATGGCTTTTAAAACGGATCAACTTCAGCTAAATCAGGATTGCTATTTGGGTTTGTTAATAAGACTTTCAGCTCACCTACTTCAGAGAGCGCAACGAGGATATAACCACTAATAAGGACGACGAGTCCGATGACCCTTAATGTTTGCAGTGTAATATCACGGCTATTGTTTTCGGAGTTGTCTTGGGGCGTTGAAGGTGGATTGTTATTCATAAATAGGGCTCCCATCTTTTGTATTTATATATGTGCGAAATCATTATTTAACTTATGGATAGGAATTATATAGTCATTTTCACTATATGAGAAATGCCTATGAAAAGTGATAAGGAATTTTTGGGCGAGAAAAGGGGGGAATCCAAAAGATTATTAAAACTGAACTTTTGGATTCCCCTCTTTTTATTTATCTTGCTATTTGTGGTGGTCGGATTTCCTGTAAACGACCAGTTGATTCATTATTTTCATGTAAATACAAGGTTAGTTAACCAAAGTAGTTATCCTAATATACGCAACGATTCTTCAATAAACGCTGGGATGTCCTCTGGCTGTCTACTTGTTACTAGCTGATTTTGACATACGACAACCTCTTTGTCATGAAAGTTCCCGCCGGCATTTTTTAAATCGACTTCAATAGATTTATATCCAGTTACATCGCGTCCTTCAAGTGTTTGTGCAGTGATGAGTAGCTGAGGTCCGTGACAAATAGCGAAAACAGGTTTTTCCGCATCCATAAATGCTTTACTAAAGCGAACAAAACGTTCATCGGCACGAAGTATATCTGGAGAAAATCCACCCGGTATGAAGAGGGCATCAAAGTTCTCTGGAGAAACATCATCAATACTTTTATCAATCACGACTTCACTTTTTCCTTGCTTACCGTGTACCGTTTTCCCTTTTTCCATTTCAATAGTTGTGAATTCATATCCCTTTTGTTTAAAAGCTTCTACTGGCTCTGTGTATTCTGTATCCTCGAAGTAATCCGTTATTAAAATAGCAATTTTTTTACTCATTCTAATCCGCTCCTTATATTATATTATATTATATTATATTATCGGCTCCAGAATCTTCCTTGGGCAATGCCTTCTATAAATGATTCAATTGAAGTATTTGTTAAGTTGTAAACTCCTGCTCCATCCAGTTTAATCTTACTATGGTCCAAAGCATGAGGATTACTAAGGACATGAGCTATCGGTTTAAAATGTTTAAAAGTAGTTTCTGCAAATTCTAAAACAGGGGGTTGAATGACAGACTCACTACTAAACACTAATACTGCATCAAAAAGGGAGGAGTCTGTTGTTGTATAAGTATCAGTTACTTTAATGGAATCATTGAACTGATAAATTTTATTATCTATGATGCTATAGTTAATTCGGTGTTGTACAAAAGCTTGAATCCATTCGGACAGAAGTGAGACGCTTGGGTCACCATTTAATAGAATTGCAACATTTTTGGAATCAGATTTAAAAATAGTATTGGACATACTTAGTGCAGGTGATTTTGCATCTGAATTTACTTCGTGATTTTCCTTAGGTAAAGGAGCTCCAATAATGTTAGCGACTTCTTGTGCTAATTGACGATCGACGTGGTTTAGAAGAGCAATTACATTTGCCTTCACCATGTCTGATTTACACTTCCCAACTTCAAAGCAAAAAGCTTCTTTTATGTGCTGCTTTTCAATAGGGCTCATACTATTGTAGAAAAGTTTAGCCTGAGAATAGAAGTTAAGAAAGCTTTTACTGCGACCTCTAATTTTATGCCCATCAATCTTTTCTTGATAATGTTCATATCCTCCTTGTTCGGCTTGGACGGTTGCAGGTTGATTGTTATTTAATCCATTAGGATGATAGCTTGTTTGACCGCGATGAATCTGCATTTGATGCATACCATCACGTTGATTATTATGAAAAGGACATACGGGCTGATTAATAGGGATTTGATGGAAATTAGGGCCCCCTAAACGAGATAATTGTGTATCTGTATAGGAGAATAATCTTCCTTGCAGAAGAGGGTCATTTGAAAAATCAATACCTGGTACGACATGACCAGGGTGAAAAGCTACCTGCTCTGTTTCAGCAAAGAAGTTATCAATATTTTTGTTCAGTGTCATTTTACCAACTAATTTTACGGGAACTTCTTCTTCTGGCCATAATTTCGTTGGATCTAAAATATCAAAATCAAATTTATGTTCATCTTCTTCTGGAATTAACTGTAATCCAAGCTCCCATTCAGGATAATCCCCTTTTTCAATTGCTTCGTATAAATCTTGACGATGAAAATCAGGATTTTTCCCAGCAATCTTTTGAGCTTCATCCCATACTAATGAATGAACTCCGAGGGTAGGTTTCCAGTGAAACTTTACGAAATGGGCTTTTCCTTTTGCGTTAATGAGTCGAAATGTGTGAACTCCAAAACCTTCCATCATTCGTAAACTACGCGGAATAGCTCGGTCGCTCATTTGCCACATGACCATATGAGTGGACTCAGGATTATGCGTAACAAAGTCCCAAAAGGTATCATGAGCGCTAGCTCCTTGAGGAATATCATTATGTGGTTCTGGTTTAACTGCATGGACAAAATCAGGAAATTTAATAGCATCTTGGATAAAGAATACTGGCATATTATTACCCACTAAATCATAGTTTCCTTCATCTGTATAAAATTTTGTGGCGAATCCGCGTACATCTCTTACTGTGTCGTTGGATCCTTTAGAACCTTGAACGGTTGAGAACCGTACAAATACAGGTGTTTTCTTTGAAGGATTAGTAAGAAAATCTGCTTTCGTATATGTTTCTAAAGATTCATAAAGCTGAAAATAACCATGAGCGCCAACCCCGCGTGCATGAACAATCCTTTCGGGAATTCGTTCGTGATCAAAATGGGTCATTTTCTCGCGAAAGTGGAAATCCTCCATTAAGGTTGGGCCTCTTAAGCCCATCTTTAAAGAAAATTCATCTTCAGCTATTTTTACCCCTTGATTTGTTGTTAAAGCATGTTTGCATTGATTGTCAGTAACGTGATGCTTCAATTGTTCCGTTTTTTTATTCACAATATAGGCCCCTCCTTTACTCTGTTAATTAATAGATACCCTTTTTATTAGGTCGTAAACATGTATTATCGTTTTTGTATGTAAAAATCATAAAATATCGGTTGTTTCAGTGATTCTTGTTTGAGGAAGCAAAATAAAAACGCCAAGGATAATTTATTTTCTCCTTGGCGTTTAAGATATTTCTTTTCGTTAAAACGAAGAAACGCGTTGCTTCGTTTTTGGTACAATAATAAATTTGATCCAGAGTAACCCGAGAATCATAATGATAAGGCTATGTAAAAATTGACCTGTAGCAATGAGTATAACACTCGAAAATACAATGAGTTGAATACTTAGCAATATAAAGATTAAGCTAAGAAATTGCTTCATTCTTTCTGCAGTACCAATCGGATATAATGTTGCAATAATATTTCCCGAAAAATATTTCCACAGTGAACGGAGCTGCATAGAAATCATATATAGAACGATGTAAGCGATAGCGCCTTTTACGTATATATTTGGTATAAAATATAATGCGAAGGCACCAATTAATCCTAAGCGAATATATATACCGAAATAATCATTCCCACGTAAAAATGCGAGTGTATGTAAATAGAAGAAAGTTGCTTGTTTTTTATGTAATAAAGGTTCAATCCAATTTGTAAGCCATTTTCTTTTATTTACTTGTTTATTCAGTTGCGGAACATCGGTAAAAATGCTAGCAAATTGATAAAAACGAACGTTCATTTTTTCTTCTTGCTCGATTATGTAATCCCACGGTATTCGTTTTGTAGGCTGTTTTTTCGTGTATAGAAGTAGGAAAGCAAGTAGTAAGAGTAGTCCGCCCAATATGAGAACATTTGCGGAATAAAACAGCATGTAAATGATTAGGGCGTTACAAGTAATACGGATGATCAGCCATATATTTTTTTCATGACTATCGCGCCACATCCAATGTATGTACATGTTCCAAGCTTTCGTAACCATTAAAACGATAAAGATTGTACATAAGAAAGGAACCGTTAATTGTAATGATTGCAGTGCAAGTGGTACGAGAATAAGGAACGTAAATAATAATGGGAAAAGCTGAATGATGTAATTATATAGAAGAGATTTTTTGAAATAAGATGTTAATTTCTCTTCTAGTGCTAGTAAATAGACAGCGTCAGGTTTCTGAATAAATGTACGGATAGGGCATCTCGTTATAATGAACGTAAGTACAATCGTTATAATTATTAAAGATATTCCTTTAGAAGGAGATGCTTTTAGAAACTGAGCATAATAATATGCACCAACGCATGAAATAAAGATAAAGCTATATAGTAAACCGTTAATCATACGTGCAAAGTATGTAATGATATTTTGAATATGTTGTTGGAAGCGACTGCTCCATAGCGATTCGATTGACATGTTTTTCACCTCTTTGTTCTATTATATATGTTTTACAAAAGAAAAAACGAGCAAATTGCGTTATGCAACTTGCCCGTTTTTCTTTTCGTTATTTTTTTTCTGATCACGATTCATTAATGGATAGAAAGCAAATCCAATTACGAATAAACCAATTCCGAGAAGGAACGTTTTTATATCGGATGCGCCGGTTTTAATAACCCATAGTGCGTAGCAAAGTGCGATAACTGCGACTATGCCATCTGTAATTCTTGCCCGCATTTCATTTTTATATGTTTCACCAGTTGCGACTAGTTTTAACTGGAAGATTGGTGAAACGAGATATGGAATGAGGTAGGCCAGTGTCGATACGGTAATAACGAATGTATAAGCTTCCGCAATGGTTCCTGATAATGTTGAGAATAGGAATACTTGCGACATAATGTTTGTTAATCGTAATGAGTAAATTGGACTTCCTTTTTTATTTGTTTTCGTGAAGAAGGAAGGGAAGAAACCTTCTTTTGCTGCTTGATAAGGTACTTCTGAGCTTAATAAAATCCAGCCTAAGATAGAACCGAACAGGGAAGTAAGAGCAAGTAATGCCATCAGTTTCCCGCCGCCATGACCCATTGCAGCATTTAGTGCATCTGCTAATGGACGTTCAGAAGCTTGTAATTTATCAACGTGAAGTACACCCATTGTTAAAATTGTGATTCCTAAGTAAATCGCAACTGTAATAAGTAATCCCGCAACTGTTGCACGTTTTACCGTTTTTGGAGAAACAGCACGGTTTGATAAAAGAACGGCTGATTCAATTCCGATAAACGCCCAAAGCGTTGTAAGAGCAGCTAAATTTACTTGTGAAAGAAGACCGTGTGATGCACCTGATTTATCAATCATCGGTGTGTACCATTGTCCAAACTTAGAAGCTTCGAATGCAAATAACGTAACGACGATGAATAAAAGGAATCCAGTTACTTTCGTTGTTGTTGCTAAGAAGTTTAGTTTTCCAGCTCCGCTTACACCGTTCGTTAATATAATATGAGTTCCCCAAAGTAAGATGGAACAAATCGTAAATGTAATTAGTTTTCCGACTTCTACGTTAAACGAGCCGATTGAAAATAGTAGTCGCGTATCTTTCATAATTGGGAAGAAGAGTGATAAATATCCCGCAAATGATGTAATGATGGCAACGTTACTTGCCCAGTTTGCAACCCAATATCCCCATACCATACTGAATCCAGCCATTTTTTTCTTTTTTGGTGTTGAGAATAAAGCATATGCATGACTTTGTGGTCCTGTCGTTAAATCAGGACGACGAATTGCTAAATTACCGAAAACAAGAGCTAGCATTAAAACACCAAACCCTGTAGTTAACCAAGCTAAAGTGACACCGAGTGGGCTTGCTGTTTGTGCCAACGTACTTGGCACCATGAAAATACCAGCGCCAACCATGTTACCGACAACGAAAGCTGTTAGTACCCAAAAGCCCCATTTTTTTTGTTGCATAGAAAATACCTCCAAAGTTAGTATAACCAAGTCAAGCGAGGAGATATGTATGTCTTCCTGAGTCAGGAAGAGAAGTCCCAAACAAAACAAAAAAAGCACGTAATTTGCCGCTACATGCTTTCTATCTTATAAGAAACCCACGACATACCTCTCGATAGCTCTCCACAAACGAAACGTTTGTGACAGTTCTGCACTTATTAAATGCAGACCCAGCAAGCGTGCATGGTGGACACGACTTACTTCGGCAAACATTCCTTTCTCATTCCTTCATCAATGCCACTACATCTCCTGAAATGATACTCTTAATGATTGCAACCTCTACCTCACCGAGATACGAATGAGGATTTAAATATTAAATTAACGTCTTTAAGAGTAACAAATGAATTTTTATACGTCAATGGATATAGTAATAATCAGATTATAGAGAAGAGTTTGTGATTAAAAGTGAGAGGGATTGTTATGTGATATTTGAATTTTCGTAATATAATACATGTTATTAGCGATAGATGATTGAAAAGGGGATGAAGTAAATGTCTGTATGTCATAAACATTCAGTAATAGGTGTGTTAGATTCGGGAGTTGGGGGATTAACAGTTGCGAGCGAAATTATAAGACAATTGCCTAAAGAAAGCATTTATTATATTGGTGATAATAAGCGTTGCCCGTATGGGCCAAGAAGTGTAGAGGAGGTGCAATCTTTCGTATTTGAAATGGTTGAGTTCCTCAAACAGTTTCCATTAAAAGCGCTAGTCGTAGCATGTAATACTGCTGCAGCTGCTGCATTGACTGCGCTGCAAGAAGTACTTTCCATTCCAGTTATTGGCGTTATACATCCAGGAGCAAGAGCGGCAATTAAAGTAACAAAGAAAGAGAAAATCGGAGTAATTGGAACTGTAGGTACGATAAAATCTAATATGTACGAAAAAGCATTACACGAGCTGGATACATATTTGGAAGTGCATAGTCATGCGTGCCCGACTTTAGCTACAGTTGTAGAAAATCACTTAGAAGATACAGCATATGTCACGCAGCAAGTGAAACAAGCTTTACTGCCGTTAACGAAAGAAGATATAGATACGTTAATTCTTGGATGTACGCATTATCCACTTTTAGAGTCCTATATTAAAAAAGAACTAGGAGAAGATGTAACGATTATTAGTTCTGCAGAAGAAACAGCGATAGAGTTAAGTACCATTTTACAGCACAAAGGAATTTTGTCTGACAATCTGAATCCGAAGCATCGCTTTTTTACAACGGGATCTGTTTTATCATTTGAACATATCGCTGAGCGATGGCTAGGGTATCAAATTTCTGTAGAATGTGTACATTTGCCTATGAAAAATGCGTGTATACATAATTAAGATTTAGTAAATTACTTTTTTTAATAAATGAGGTTGGTTTCATAAGAAGGAAAGAATAAGCTTTTAATTGAAGTGTTTAAGGGCAGTTCAATTAAAGGGGAGATTGGATTATGGAATTATTAAGATCTCAATTATTTGCTTTAGAGTATATTTCAAAATATGCAGAGAACGAAAAACGTGGGGCTAAAGCAACGATTAATCATATACTTAAAATGTCTAATATTACAGATGAAATATTTGAAGAAGCTGTCGCTAATTTAAAATCTCATGCAAGGATTGCTTTACACTTTCATCCAGACAGACTAGATTCGAATATGAAAAGTGTTGCTGAAGCACTGTTTGAGCAAGGAGTATATAAAAGTCAGTTTGAAACATTGCTATCTAATGGAAGCGTATCTGCTTATCCTGGTGGTGAACGTGACCTTTGGGAAAAGAGAATATTTGGAGGGGCATATCAATTAGAAGGCGTAACGAATGATCAACGGCCAAAATACGGAGCGCTAAATTTAATGTTACATCCAGATGGGCCGGCTCCGCGTTTTGGTTCATGTTATTTTCTTTTATCTCCAAAAGTTTCTTCGCGCTCTACATATACGTATTTAGATTCGCATCAAGATCCGAAAGAAAAGGGGACTTATGAGGAGTTTGATATGATTTTAGCTGCTCTTTTGGAAGAGACATTCGTAAGAGATTTTGCAATTGGTGAAGGGAATTTGACGCCAACAATATTAATTAATCATTTACTAGCTAACCTGAAAAGGCCGTTTATAGATTTAGTAAGCAAAGAGCCAGCCCGTAATCTTAATCATTATATTGAAGCGCAGATTCATGGAGAGATTTCTCTTAAAGAAGACGTGGAGGCGCTTGTTGCAGATCCTTCATTTAAGGGTACGGATGTAGGGAAAGTTTTAGAAGAAATTTGCCTGAAGTATGCTATAGATTTGTATTGGCACATCGGTTTTGTACTTATGGTAGACGAAGTTCCGATGGATTTTAGAGGTTCAAAAATGCCATCTTTAGCAAGACGCATTGCACGGAATCATTGTATCGATGCAAATATAATTGGCACTGCTGTAGTAGATTTGAAACGCAATCCATTATCTTGGAGTGATCGTGGAACTTATGAAGAAGTGCTTCAGGAATTAAAATTATTATGGCATGTTTTAGTTCGATTTGGAAAACCAAATCGGAAGTAGAACGAAATACTCCTTTTTTTGGAAGTATCTATATAGAAAAGAAGCTGATCTAAAATTAGATCAGCTTCTTTGTATAACATTAAACTAAGTTTAATACAGTTACTTTTTCACGTGTCATAGACTCAAGGCTCTTACGAATACCTTGTGCGCCCATACCTGAACCTTTTACACCGATGAATGGGAAGTGGTCAGGACCGCGCTCTGTGCGTCCGTTAATTTGAACAGAACCAGTTTCGATTTTGTTAGCAATTGCAAATGCTTTGTTAATGTCTTTAGTGAAGACACTTGCTTGCAGACCGAACTCTGATTTGTTAGCAATTTCAATTGCTTGCTCATCTGAAGAAACACGGATGATTGGAAGGATTGGGCCAAATGGCTCTTCCCAAGCAACTTTCATTTCTTCAGTTACGTGGTCGATTAATGTTGGGTAAATTAAGTTACGCTCACGTTTGTTACCGATAACAATCGTAGCACCTTTTTCTACAGCGTCGTCAACTAAACCTTGAACGAAGTCAGCAGATTTATCGTCGATTAATGGAACGATTGTGCTGTCTTGTTCAGGAGATCCAACTGAGAGTTCAGCTACTTGCGCTTTTAATAAGCCAACAAGCTCGTCCGCTATGTTTTCGTGTACAAGTACACGCTTAATAGCTGTACAACGTTGACCAGAGTAAGAGAATGCACCGCTTACGATATGGTTTGCAGCATCTTGTAAGTCAGCATCTTCACGAACGATACCAGGATCTTTACCACCAAGTTCTAATACAAGTGGAATCATGGAAGCTTTTTTCGCTAAATGTTTACCTGTGTTTGTACCACCTGTGAACGATACCATATTGATGCCTTCGTGTTCTACTAAGTAGTCACCAATTACAGAACCGCGTCCTGTAGCTACGTTTACAAGACCTTTTGGAAGGCCAGCTTTATGAAGTGCTTCAACCATTTTAATACCACTAATTGCACCTTGAGTGGCTGGTTTGAAAATAACAGCGTTACCCATAATTAATGCTGGTGCAAGTTTTGCAGCAGATAAATTTACTGGGTAGTTAAATGGTGCGATTGCTAATACAACACCAAGTGGTGCGCGTTGGATAATCGCAAGTTTAGATTTTGTACCGCCCGGGAAGCTATCGCCCATCATGCTTTCTCCGTGCATATGTAAAGCTTCTTCGATCGTGTAACGAATGAAATCAGCCGTACGAACAACTTCTTTCTTCGCATCTTTATATCCTTTACCGACTTCTTTCATAATGATATCGGCAATTTCATCTTGCATATTTACGAGCTCATCAGCCCATTTATATAAATACTTTGCGCGATCTTGTAGAGAAGCTTCCGCCCATGATTTTTGAGCTTCTTTTGCAGATGCAATTGCTTCATCTACTTCTCCGCGAGTAATTGCTTGTACTTGTCCAATTACTTCGTGTAAGTATGGAGATGGAATTTCGATTGTTTCTCCTGAAGAGCTTTCTCTCCATTCTCCGTTTAAATAAAATTTGTACGTATTGCTAGTTGTCATGATTAGTCCTCCTAAAATAGCAACTTGTAAGAGTGAGTATAAGGTGATTGTAGGGGGTTTGATAACATTTTTCAAATGAAATGTTTGTGAAAACGATTTCTTATTCCTTTTTTATTTTGTATGCCCTTTCTTGCAGAACATTCTCTTATTTCAAAATGATGCATCATATATTTTTATTCCATGTGTAAAAAAACAATTGACAGAATACTCAATAAAGTTGTAAGATTATAAATGGAAAATAAATGAAGGGGGTGTGCGTAATGATTGTAATCGTAAATGTAATGGGCTTAGCTCTGTTAAATGGCAGAAAACATTCATATCATTACGCAACCCGTGCGGATATATAGGGCATCTTTGTCTTATAAAAAGCGTACGTTGCGTATATCGTAACGTACGCTTTTTATGCATTTTTGTGCATATCGTCAAGCGGCGGTATGCTTTTTTTTGTTTATTTTCCATGCTACTATATAAAACTTTGGAAGGTGGAAAAATGTGATGAGATTGTATGGGTTACGAAATGTAAATGTGATGGGTCTGGATAGTGGATAAAGAAATGAGAGGTAAACGAGAACGAGAAGGGAGAGGTTACATTGTTATCAGTATTACTAAAGTTAAAATGGTTTTTTAAAGAGCACTGGAAGAGATATAGTATCGCCATTGGAGCTCTTTTAATTGTGAATATAGTTGAAGTTATTCCCCCGAAAGTGTTAGGGGTTACTATTGATAATATAAAAACAGGAACGTTATCAAACGAAGCTATTATACAGTCTATTCTTATTTTAATTGGGGTTACCATAGTTGGATATGGTCTCACTTTCGTATGGCAACATCAATTGTTTGGTGGTGCATTCGTACTGGAGAAGACGATGCGCTCTAAATTTATGGGCCATTTACTTAAGATGAAGCCGACTTTTTATCAAAAAAATCGTACTGGTGATTTAATGGCGAGAGCGACAAATGACTTAAAAGCAATCGCTATGACAGCTGGTTTCGGTATATTAACGCTCGTTGATTCGAGTTTATATATGCTTACGATTGTCTTTATGATGGGATTTACAATTAGTTGGGAGCTTACATTTGCGGCACTTATACCGCTTCCAATTATGGCGTATGCGATGAATATATATGGAAAGAAATTGCATGAAAGATTTACAGTTGCGCAAGATGCGTTCGGTGATATGAACGATAAAGTATTAGAATCGATTGCTGGCGTGCGTGTTATTCGTGCGTATGTACAAGAGAATGCAGATCAGGAAAGATTTCATCAATTAGGAGATGACGTCTACGAAAAGAATATGAAAGTAGCTAGAATTGATGCACTATTCCAGCCAACTGTGAAAATGCTTGTCGGTCTTAGTTATTTAATTGGTTTAGTGTACGGTGCATATCTTGTATTTCAATCAAAGGTGACACTTGGTGAACTCGTTTCATTTAACGTGTATTTAGGGATGATGATTTGGCCGATGTTTGCAATTGGCGAATTAATTAATGTTATGCAAAGAGGAAATGCGTCACTCGACCGTGTAAATGAAACGTTAGCGTATGAACCGGATGTTAAGGATCCGAAACATCCAAAGCTTGTACAAGAGCCGGATTATATTCAGTTTGATGACGTTACCTTTTCATATCCTTCATCAACTGAAACAAATTTAAAAAAGGTTTCGTTTACATTAAAACAAGGGGAAACGCTTGGGGTTGTTGGAAAAACAGGAAGCGGAAAAACGACGCTCGTACGTCAGCTCCTTCGCCAATATCCGCTTGGAGATGGGGATATCGCAGTCTCTGATGTGACGTTAGATAAAATGACGAATGAAAATGTACTCGGCTGGATTGGATATGTACCGCAGGAACATATTTTATTCTCAAAAACAGCAAGGGAAAATATTTTATTCGGAAATAGGGAAGCGACGGAAGAAGAACTTGAGAAAGCAATTGAAATTGCGGCGTTTAAAAAGGATTTAGAGTTTTTACCAGAAGGATTAGAAACGCTTGTCGGAGAGAAGGGTGTTTCTTTATCGGGAGGGCAAAAGCAAAGGATCTCGATTGCGCGGGCTGTTATTCAAAACCCAGAAATATTAATTTTGGACGATTCTTTATCAGCTGTTGATGCTCGTACGGAAGCAGCAATTATTGAAAATATAAGAACAGAAAGAAGCGGAAAGACGACAATTATTACGACGCATCGTTTATCTGCCGTACAACATGCGGATTGGATTCTCGTTATGGATGAAGGAGAAGTGATGGAAGAAGGTACGCATGATCAGCTTATCCAAAAGGGAGGCTGGTATGCGGAGCAGTTTGAAAGACAACAAGGGGAAAGTGAAAGTGCGGATAGTGGGGTGAAAATATGAGCGTTTCAAAACGATTGTTTCAATATGCGATGAAAGTGAAAGGAACGATTTTTGCAGCGATGCTAATGTTATTTATTTTCGTCATCGCAGAGCTTGCTGGTCCTTTCGTCGCGAAAACGATGATTGACGATCATATCGTTGGAATAGAGAAACCTTGGTATGAAACAGAAAAGAGTGAAGAGGCTGTTTCGTATAATGGCACCTTTTATAAGCGAAGCGATCGCTTTCAGGAAGGTGAGAAAAAAGGAAAAGAAGTACGCGTGATGCAAGTCGGTTTTCAATATTATTTTGTACCGAATAAAGTAAATGCGGAAGGGTCACGGACTGTAAAAGGTGATATGATTACCGTTCAAAATGGTAAGGCGGTGCAAGTGTATAAAGCGAAAGCATTGACGAAAGAAGAAGTGTTTGCGTTTTATAAACCAGAAATAAACCGTTTACTCCTACTTGGTGGTGGCTATTTTGCTTTATTAGTAGTCGTTTCATTATTTGCATACGGAAAGCAATTTTTCTTACAGAAGGCAGCGAACAAAATTATTCAAATTATGAGGGAAGATGTCTTTTCTCATATTCAAACGTTGCCAATTCGTTATTTCGATCATTTACCAGCAGGGAAAATTGTGTCGTGTGTAACGAATGATACGGAAGCCATTCGTGATCTATACGTAACGGTACTTGCGACATTCGTTTCAAGTATCATCTATATTATTGGGATATTCGCTGCGCTATTTTTACTTGATGTAAAATTGGCGACGTTATGTTTACTCATTATCCCGATTTTAATCGTTTGGGCAATTCTTTATAGAAAGTACGCGTCTGTATACAATCATAAAATGCGTTCGCGTTTATCTGATATTAACGGAACAGTAAATGAATCCATTCAAGGGATGCCAATTATTCAAGCGTTCCGTCAAGAGCGTGAAACGAAAAAAGAGTTTGAAGAATTAAATGGCGATTATTTTAAGTATCAAAATAAAATTTTAAATTTAAATGCAGCAACTTCGCATAACTTAGTAGGTGTATTAAGAAATATCGCTTTCACAGGTGTGATTTGGTATTTCGGTGGAGCTTCATTAAGTGCTACAGGCGTCATTTCTCTAGGGATACTGTATGCGTTCGTTGATTATTTAACACGATTGTTCTCACCGATTACAAATATGGTGAATCAGCTTGCTAACTTAGAACAATCGCGTGTTGCATCAGAGCGTGTTTTTGAATTGTTAGAGGAAAAAGGAGAAGCAGTAGAAGAAGAGCGTATGCCTCGCTTACAAGGAAATGTGAAGTTTGATAATGTATCGTTTTCTTATAATGGGAAAGATGAAGTGCTAAAAAATATTTCTTTTGAAGCGAAACAAGGCGAGACCGTGGCACTTGTCGGTCATACTGGATCAGGAAAAAGTTCTATTATGAACGTACTCTTTCAGTTTTACGAGTTTGAAAAAGGAAAGCTTACGATTGATGGTCATGATGTAAAAGAGATGCCGAAACAAGCAACTCGTGAACATATGGGAATTGTACTGCAAGATCCGTTTTTATTTAGCGGAACAGTAGCATCTAATGTAAGTTTAGAAAATGAAAAAATTTCAAAAGAGCGCATCGTAAAAGCATTGCGTGATGTTGGTGCTGAAAGATTTGCGAACAATATAAATGAAGAAATTACGGAGAAAGGAAGTACTCTTTCAACCGGAGAACGTCAGCTTATATCGTTTGCTAGGGCGCTCGCTTTTGACCCAGCCATTTTAATTTTAGATGAAGCGACATCTAGTATCGATACAGAAACAGAGGCGATGATTCAACAAGCGCTAGAAGTTGTGAAAAAAGGAAGAACGACATTTATTATCGCTCACCGACTTTCAACGATTAAAAGCGCAGATCAAATTATTGTGCTTGATAGAGGAACCATTTTAGAAAAAGGGTCTCATGATGAGCTAATGAAAAAGCGCGGGCGTTATTACGATATGTACAAAACGCAAATGGAAGGGAACCAGAGCGCTTAATAGGTAAGGTGGAGAACTTGTGATTTTCACAAGTTCTTTTTTTAGTGAATCAGGGCAGTTAAATAAGAAGTATTATTTTACCTTTCGTACAATAAATGCTATATTAAAAAATGTTACTTATTTTTTGTATGTAGCATTATTTTTCCCTTTTGTTTGATTATGAAGAAAAAGGATAAACTAAATAAGAACATTTTCATTGAAAAATTGTTCAAGATTGCATACAATCAATATAGTTTTTAAATTCCTATCAGAATACTTGGAGGATTACTATCATGAAGAAATTATTTTCAGTGCTTGCAGTAACTACATTAGCGATTGGGATTGTAGCCGGCTGCGGTAAAGAAGAGAAAAAAGATACAGCTAGTCAAGACGCGTTACAAAAGATTAAACAAAGCGGTGAACTTGTAATTGGTACAGAAGGTACATATCCACCATTTACGTTCCACGATTCAAGCAATAAATTAACTGGATTTGACGTTGAATTAGCAGAAGAAGTTGCAAAACGTTTAGGTGTAAAACCTGTATTTAAAGAAACACAATGGGATAGCTTACTTGCTGGCCTTGATGCAAAACGTTTCGATATGGTTGCAAACGAAGTTGGTATTCGTGAAGATCGTCAAAAGAAATACGATTTCTCTAAGCCATACGTTTCATCTTCAGCGGCATTAGTTATTGCAAAAGATAAAGATAAGCCTGCTACATTTGCTGATGTAAAAGGATTAAAAGGAGCACAATCTTTAACGAGTAACTATGCAGATATCGCTAAGAAAAATGGTGCGGAAATTATTGGTGTAGAAGGATTTAGCCAAGCGGCAGAATTATTAGCTTCAGGACGCGTTGATTTTACAATTAATGATAAGTTATCAGTATTAAATTATTTAGAAACGAAAAAAGATGCGAAAATTAAAATTGTAGATACTGAAAAAGAAGCTTCAGAAAGTGGATTCTTATTCCGTAAAGGTAGCGATAAGCTTGTACAAGAAGTAGATAAAGCGTTAGAAGATATGAAAAAAGACGGTACGTATGACAAAATAACGAAAAAATGGTTCGGTGAAAATGTATCTAAGTAGTGCATTGGTTTCAGATCGATTGTCTACTTGGATAGATATTATGCAGACTTCCTTCATGCCTATGCTGAAGGAAGCTGTTTTTACAACAATTCCATTAACGCTTATTACATTTATTATCGGGATTATACTGGCAACGTTAACAGCGCTTGCACGTATTTCTGGTAGTCGTATTTTACAATGGATTGCTCGTATCTATGTATCTATCATTCGCGGAACGCCACTTCTTGTACAGTTATTTATTATTTTCTATGGTCTTCCAACTCTTAATATTGAAGTTGAGCCATATACAGCAGCAGTTGTTGGATTTTCATTAAATGTCGGTGCATATGCATCTGAAATTATTCGTGCTTCTATCCTTTCCATTCCGAAAGGGCAGTGGGAAGCAGCTTATACAATTGGGATGACATATCCACAAGCATTAAAACGTGTTATTTTACCACAAGCAACGCGCGTATCAATCCCGCCGCTTTCGAATACATTTATTAGCTTAGTGAAAGATACTTCGTTAGCATCGTTAATTTTAGTAACAGAAATGTTCCGAAAAGCGCAGGAAATTGCGGCGATGAACTACGAGTTTTTAATTGTTTATTTTGAAGCAGGTCTTATTTATTGGGTTATTTGTTTCTTATTATCAATCGTACAACAGATGTTAGAAAAGCGTTCAGAACGCTACACATTAAAATAATCCTTTTACAAAAGGAGTTTTTGTTTTTATGATTTCAATTCAGCACTTACAAAAAAGTTTCGGAGATAATACCGTACTAAAGCATATAGATTTAACAGTTGAGAAGGGCGAGGTTGTTGTTATTATTGGGCCGTCTGGATCTGGTAAAACGACATTCTTACGTTGTCTCAATGTATTAGAAACACCAAACGCTGGTAATATTCGTATCGGTAATAAAGAGCTTAACTTCTCTCAAAAAGTAACGAAGAAAGATATTGTTAATCTTCGTACGCAAACAGGTATGGTATTCCAGCACCATAATTTATTCCCGCATTTAACAGCACTTCAAAATGTAATGGAAGGGCTCGTTACAGTGAAAAAGATGGGGAAAGAAGAAGCGAAGAAAAAAGCAAGCTATTTCCTTGAAAAAGTTGGTTTAGCAGATAAAGTGGATTTATATCCGTTCCAATTATCAGGCGGACAGCAACAGCGCGTTGGAATTGCGCGCGCGCTTGCGATGGAGCCGGAAGTGTTACTATTTGATGAGCCGACGTCAGCGCTTGATCCTGAACTCGTTCAAGAAGTTCTGAAAGTAATGAAAGAACTTGCTAAAGAAGGCATGACGATGGTTATTGTAACGCACGAAATGCGTTTTGCACATCAAATTGCGAACCGTGTTATTTTCATGGATGGTGGTGTCGTTGTCGAACAAGGTACACCAGAAGAAGTATTTACAAATCCAAAAGAAGAACGTACGAAGAAGTTTTTACAAATGTTGCAATAAATTAAGGAAGGTCTCAAGGCATATGCCTTGAGACCTTTTTGCCATATATATTTATTTGTGGAATCCGCCAAGGCTTTGCTCAGCCATTGCAACTAGACGTTTTGTGATTTCTCCACCAACTGAACCGTTAGCGCGAGCCGTAGAATCTGCTCCTAATTGTACACCAAATTCTTGAGCGATTTCGTACTTCATTTGATCGATTGCAGCTGTTGCACCTGGTACTACTAATTGATTTGAAGAATTTTGGTTTGCCATAGGAATATATCCTCCTTAGAGTTATAAAAGTTTTTTTGGTTGGACTAGCTGGAGTTGAACCAGATTATCGCCCCGGTTGGCGCTAATCCATCGGTAATTAAGTTTGTACTCATAGTATGGATGTTACCTAGAAAGATATACAAAATAATAATTTGTAAATTTTGTCAAAAAAACTTATTGATTTCGTAAATTATGAAATAAGAGTAATCGTTGTATTTTTAAGAAAACAGGCCAAACTAAGGAGGATATTAAATATAATTTTCTCATTGTAGCCTGCTACTTGTAGGCTAATTATTAGCTTCTTATATAGGATTTATTGAAATAAAAATGAAATCGGTAGCAACTTTATAGTTCTATTTTTAAGTAGGGATGGAGTGGGCACTCCTATGTCTGGATAGGTTGCTCTCTTCACTCTAAAAAAGAGAGGCTTTAAACGATAACGTATGGAGGAATCATGATGGGGATTTGCCCGCTTTGCAACGCATTAGAATCACAAACATATTCTTGTCAAAATTGCCAAAGTATACTCCAAGATTATGGGAAGTCTGTAGATTACATAGACGATTATAGTGCCTATATGGATCAAGAATTATTAAGTGCAGTAGATGGTTTAACGCATAATAATTCAAATGAATATTGCAATCATATTTTTTATTGCGGAGTATGTAGCGTGGAAACTGAGGTTGTAGTAAAACTTGTGTAAATAGAAAACTTCCACCTTATTATCTAGGTGGAAGTTTTTGTTTTTGTATTTGTGAGTGAATCATAGGAGAAGGGATATGTTCGGTGTTTGATGAAGCCCCTGATTTTATTTGAGACATTTTTTCCTTTGTATCACGTAAAGAATGTTCAGTTAAGTAGACGGCATATTCGTAAAATAATTGGCGCGTCAGTTCACTTTGTTCTTTTAATTTGGCATCTTGGAATACAGTTCGCCCAGGTTTAGAGTTGGCTTCAAATAACCACGGATTTTCCTTTGTGTCTAAACCGATATCGAAACCAATCTCACCGATGTTTCCAGTTACTTGCTCGTCGAGTGCATAACTTATTTGCAGAGCTGTTTGTTTTAATTTATTTTCAATTTGAACTTGCTTCGTTGAATCTGGAAAAAGCTCTTGTAGCAATTTTGTATTACCGCCGCTATTTACATGCGTTGTTAAACTGCCTTTGCCGGCGATTTTGGCGACGATTGCACTAACTATCCAATTACCGAAATGATTTTTATTTGTATGAATGCGGAAATCAACAGGTTGACCATCAAAGCGAAGTAACGAAATACCTTGCTGTACGATAAACTTTTTTAAATCATGCCCTTTTAATACGTGGTTTAGAAGAGTTTCTAATGATTGATACTTTCTTAGTTTATTTTCTTCATTTTCGCGATAACGACAGTAGTAGCAATTCTCTGTTTGAGAATAAAATATTTGATGAATATTTCTACCGAAGCTCCCGTGTATTGGTTTCATGTACACAGATTTATACGTGCCAAGAAACCGTTCTACTTGTTCAAAATGCTGAAATGCTTCTGTGTTTGGTAATAAGGGTCTAATTGATTCGTCTTTCATAAGAAGTAGATGAACTTCCCATTTGTTGAAAAAACCTGGGTTAAACCATGGAATGGAGTAGTCTTGTTCTAACTTTCTTTTTGCTCTGACGATTGGTTTATAATTTTCCGCTTGTCGATTCGGTAATCGATCGTAAATGACGTTTGGTAAAGGGACCTTTTTCTTTATCCATTGTTTCTCTTGAAAGAAATATCCTTCAATCGTTTCTTCTTCCCAGTTTATATGTTGAACGCCAAAGACGAATACGAACGGTCGTAATGAGAATGGTGGTGTTAACAACTCACTGAGAGCAATTGAACGATTTCCTAAAGGATTAGAAGAATCATCGTTAAAGCCAGTTGTGAAAATGCCGATTAATGGTCCGAAAATAATTGTTTGGTTTTGTGTGAATGCATGAATAGTAGTTGATTGAGGTAGTAAAAGTTTATCGGCAATATGTTTTCCAATAATAATTTCGCGAGTAAAGGAATAATGAATTTTTACTTCTTCACTTGCTATATGATGTATGCCGAAGGAGAGGGATGTAATAGGTGGCGTAATAGAAAAAACGTAAGGTAAAGTAATACTATTTGGATGTTCATCTGAAATGTTTAATGTATATATATGTTCTTTCAAAATAGGTTTACCTCCTTTCATTATGGTGTAAAGCGACTGAATTTAAGTGGTCCGTGAAATATCTTTTCAGCTAATGAATCACTATGACGAATGTATTGTTCGTAAGGAGGGATCGTGTTGACATACATAAGCCAGATTGCACCTTTTTGATCCATAATTGTGGAAAGTTCTAGTTCAAATAACGAAGAATAAGACTGATCTAGTGTTTGGAATACTTCATTTATAATGTCGTGTAAAGCGTCGTGTAATAGTTGCACACCTGTACTAGATAGTACGTATTTAATTTTTGAAAATGAATGTAATGAATCATCGTCCGTTGTTGAGGGTAAAAGCTGATTAGGAAATGAGCTTTTTTGTATAAATTGACCGATAACATTCCAAGTTTGTTCTTTGTTTTTTTGCAAAATGGTTCGAATGTGCAGTGGATATGTTAATTGATTTGGTGGTTGTAGCATAGTGTGCGCTATGTAACGTGATGAACGTATGTTAGATTTACACCAAGATATAAATTCGTCTGTGCGTTTGATTGGAATAGAAGTATGGTATTTTTCATTTACCGTATCGATCTGAAACGTTTTATTTTTGTAAGCGACTCGATATAAGTTATCTTTAGAATGTATATTAGTGGGGCGTATAATAATATCTTTAGTTTTTAACAACAGTTTGAAAATGTTTTGTATCGTCGCAATTTCAAATTTTGGTATATAAGGAGACAGTTTTTTATTAGTGAGAAATAAATCATGTAGTTCACTTGAATTAATAAGTGTGTTATTTAAAAAGGTAGTGGAAGGACGATTGTGCAAAGAGTGAATAATTGATTTTACTTTTTCAAAGTCTGTTTCCTCTTGAAAAGAATAACGATCATATATATAAGAAGGAATAGGGAATGTTTGCTTTTTCCATTTTCCTGTATCTGTATCGTAAATAAGACCAGAAACAAGGTCTGTTTTAGGATCAATACAAAATGGCGTAAACTGGGCAACGACATTATGATAAAGCCGAGCGCGTTTAGCGATTTCGGTGTAATACGTTTGCTCATAATGAAGTTTAGAAGTTAAAAGGCCGAGAACCAACGAAATCACCCCTTTACTACTATTTGCATAATAGGCGAAGCTATATATTGCAAATACGTTTTTATACCATTATACTTTTGTCCGTATGATGATATGCTATAGTTTTGGAGAAGTGAAAGGTTGATTGTAATGAATATATGGTTAAATATGTTAACGACGACAGGACTCGGAGCAATTATTGGAGGATATACGAATCATTTAGCGATAAAAATGTTATTTCGTCCTCATCGTCCTATTTATATCGGAAAGTTTCAAGTTCCATTTACACCAGGGTTAATTCCGAAGCGGCGTGATGAACTTGCTGTTCAATTAGGAAAAATGGTTGTAGAACATTTGTTAACACCAGAAGGAATCGGAAAAAAGCTAACAAATGAAGAGTTTCAAAAAGGTTTAATTCACTGGGCGCAAGTGGAAGTGGATAAAGTAATTACGAATGAACAATCACTGCGATATATGTTAGAAAAATGGAATGTAGCACATGTAGAAGAAGAAGCAACTCGAAAAATCGAACATGTGATTACAGAAAAAATTCATGCATTTTTAGCAGAGTATTATACATATACATGGGAACAGGCTTTACCTCATTCTGTACATGAAAAGATAGAGAATGCGATTCCGAATGCCTCGGCGTTTATTTTAGAGCGAGGAATTAGCTTTTTTGAAAGTGAAGAAGGGAAAGCGCGTCTTTCAAAAATGATTGATGATTTCTTTGCTTCTCGTGGAACGCTACTTAACTTAGTTGGGATGTTTTTAGGAAATGTAAGTGTTGTGGATCGTGTGCAGCCAGAAGTTATTAAGTTTTTAGGGCAAGATGCTACAAAGCGGCTTTTAACTGACGTACTGCAAAAAGAGTGGGAAAAGTTAAAAGGAAGAGATGTAAAAGAATTAGAAGCATTTGTAGAGAAAGAAATGATTGTAAGCTCCGTGCTGTCAGCAGTTAAAGTAGAGGAAACAGTGAGTAAGTTTTTAAATCAATCTGTTCAGCAAGTATGTGAACCAGTTCGAGAAACAATTATTGAAAAAGTG
Source organism: Bacillus cereus group sp. MYBK195-1 (assembly GCF_051916605.1). Taxonomy (NCBI): domain Bacteria; kingdom Bacillati; phylum Bacillota; class Bacilli; order Caryophanales; family Bacillaceae; genus Bacillus; species Bacillus cereus group sp. MYBK195-1. The sequence continues at coordinate 128,901 of NZ_JBQAGZ010000006.1, forward strand.
GTTCCAAGTGCAGTAACGAAAGGCTTAAAGTGGGGAACAGAAAATGTAGAGAGTATACTAAATAATCTACATCTTGCGGAAATTGTCCAGCAAGAAGTGTCTACATTCTCAACAGAAAGATTAGAAGACTTAGTTCTGTCTATTACGAAAAACGAATTGAAAATGATTACGTATTTAGGAGCGTTATTAGGCGGAATGATCGGGCTCGTACAAGGATTGTTACTATTGTTTCTTAGATAATAAGGTGAGTACATAGAAATAAAAGTGAAATTTCTTCACATCTCTTGCATAGTTTGATATGGTAAGAAGAGGTGCGTATGTAAATGCACGTAAAAGGCAGTGCGAGTGAAAAGCGCTAGCCTTCTAAAGGAGGAAAAATAAAATGACAAAGAACATTCATGATGTTGCATATGAATTACAAAAAGCAATCGCTGAAAACGAAGACTTCAAAACTTTAAAAGAGAGCTACGCAGCAGTTCAAGCTGACACAGCTTCAAAGAACTTATTCGATGAGTTCCGTACAATGCAACTTAGCCTACAACAAAAAATGATGCAAGGCCAAGAAATCACTGAAGAAGACAACCAACAAGCACAAGAAGTTGTAGCTCGCATTCAACAAGATGCTAAAATTACAAAATTAATGGAAACTGAGCAACGCCTAAACGTTGTAATCGGTGACGTTAACAAAATTATCATGAAGCCACTTGAAGAATTATATAGCGCGCAACAACAAGCGTAATAGTGGAAGACGCTCCTAGTTTAGGAGCGTCTTTTTTGTTTAGGGAATTTAATAGTTATATCACAAAAACTCCCTTTCAAAATAGCCATTTCTTATTGATTATTTTGAAAGGGATATGTAACACATCGGTTAAATTTTTTTATTGCTGTTAATTGAAGTTTTAATATTTTTTTCGTTCAAAAACTTTTCAATCTCTTTTTGTTTCCTCCCATTTATTTTCTCAAGGCGTTTCGTAAAAGAAAAATTCGCCTTGAATAAGTTACCATCTTGGGCGAGTTTGTCTAACTCTTGATCTAGTTCTACTGAAAGTGCTGTAGACGATGAAATAAATTCATATATTTCTTTTGAAGGCTTTTTGTAATCATCAGGGATTGTATTGTTACTAATAAAATTATGGAAGTTTGCATCATTTTGCTTCGCTAACTCTATTAGTTTTTGTAATTTTTCTCGGTCAGATTCAGTGAAATTCTTATCAGAATTTGTTGAAGCGAGAGGAATTATATTTTCAGCTAACTCCCAACTATAATCTATATAATTTTTTATATTTTGTTTCATTTCGTCTTCACTAATAGTTTCATTTTTCTTTGAGGAACTAAATATATTTTCTGGAACTTTAATAGCAACATCTTTGATAGATTGTACATCATTTTTTTCCTTAGGCTGTACACTGTTTGAACAAGCTGATAGAAATAACATTGTAAGTAACATGAATGGGTATAAAATATAATTTTTCATCTTAATCTCCTTTTGCATTAGTGTCGTTGCAAAATAGCTACATTCCATTTCAAATACTTAACTAAAGCTACGTATAGATGTTTTATTATTTGATAACATATGACTGATATTAGTAAGCCGATGCAAAAAGCTATGAATACATTGTAAACATCGGAATAACTGATTTGGTGAAACCCTTTAAAGAATCCTAATCCTATTAATAAGATAGGTGAAATAATTAATAACGGTGTAGCAATTATAAGTGCTAGAAGAAGCGGTAATAGAAAGAGGAATACGAAAAAGGCGATAATGATAAATATAAAGTTTAAAAGACTTAAGCTCATAACAGAAAACAGTGCTGTCATAATATTTTTTGGGCTGCGCCTATTGTCAGCGTTGCTTATTGCATATGAAACGTTAAGTTCTTTAGCGATAGTTTTAGGGTTTCCTAGCTTTTTAGAAATTTCCTCTTCAGATATTCCATCTTGTTTACCACTAATAAAATGAGTTTCGTACTCCGAGATAATATCCTCCTTTTCTAAATTAGGCATATTCTGCAGAGAGGAACTAAGTTGTTCCAAAAATTCATTTTTGTTCATAACAATCACTTTCCTTTATAGAATGATGAATTACAGTTGAGAATCTTATCTTCTTTCTAAACAGCACAATCTGTATCTACCTTTTGAAGGGTATATATAAATTATAAAAAGGATTCCAAATAATGGTTATTCCATTATTTACAAATATATCACTTGCTATTATTCTTTGCAAGGTACTATAAATTTGTTAATAATGTGAATAGGTGGAAGTATTTTTGTACATTTTTAGAAGAGATATAAAAATGTTATTTTAAGATAAACAAAAGGTTGTAAGCGCATTCTTTAAATCTTGTCAAAATAATATCGAATTCATATTGTTGGAAAAATAATGCATTTGTAATATAATGATAAATGATACTTCACCACATTAATTAACTAGGTGAAATTAAAAATCTTTATTACACAAATTATGAAACAAAGGAATGATTAGTTTGAGTACAGGTGTAAAAGTAAACGACGTGAAGACAAAAACAAAAGGAGCAGATCTTGTTGTTGATTGTTTAATTAAACAAGGTGTTACACATGTTTTCGGTATTCCAGGAGCAAAGATTGACTCTGTATTTGATGTATTGCAAGAAAGAGGACCAGAGTTAATCGTTTGTCGTCATGAACAAAATGCAGCATTTATGGCAGCTGCTATTGGTAGATTAACAGGGAAACCGGGCGTATGTCTTGTAACTTCAGGACCAGGGACATCAAATTTAGCGACAGGTCTTGTTACTGCGAATGCGGAGAGTGATCCCGTTGTTGCTTTAGCTGGTGCAGTACCGCGTACGGATCGATTAAAACGTACGCATCAATCTATGGATAATGCTGCACTATTCGAACCAATCACAAAATATAGCGTAGAAGTAGAGCATCCTGATAATGTGCCAGAAGCACTTAGTAATGCATTTCGAAGTGCGACTTCCACAAATCCGGGAGCTACTTTAGTAAGTCTTCCGCAAGACGTTATGACTGCGGAAACAACTGTAGAGTCTATCGGTGCGCTTTCTAAGCCACAGCTTGGAATCGCTCCCACAAATGATATTACATATGTAGTAGAAAAAATAAAATCAGCGAAATTACCAGTTATTTTACTCGGTATGAGAGCGAGCACAAATGAAGTGACGAAAGCTGTTCGTAAATTAATTGCGGATACAGAACTTCCTGTCGTTGAAACATATCAAGCAGCTGGTGCGATTTCACGTGAGTTAGAAGATCATTTCTTCGGCCGCGTTGGATTATTCCGTAACCAACCAGGTGATATTTTACTAGAAGAAGCAGACCTTGTTATTTCTATCGGTTATGATCCAATCGAGTATGATCCAAAGTTCTGGAATAAACTTGGCGACAGAACGATTATTCATCTTGACGACCATCAAGCAGATATCGACCATGATTACCAACCAGAGCGTGAATTAATTGGTGATATTGCCTTAACGGTAAATAGCATCGCGGAGAAATTACCGAAACTTGTATTAAGTACGAAATCAGAAGCGGTATTAGAACGATTACGCGCAAAATTATCAGAACAAGCAGAAGTTCCAAATCGTCCTGCAGAAGGTGTTACGCATCCACTTCAAGTGATTCGTACACTTCGTTCTTTAATTAGTGACGATACAACTGTTACATGTGACATCGGTTCCCATTCTATTTGGATGGCGAGATGTTTCCGTTCTTATGAACCACGTAGATTATTATTTAGTAACGGCATGCAAACGTTAGGTGTTGCACTTCCTTGGGCAATCGCAGCTACTTTAGTAGAACCAGGTAAAAAAGTAGTTTCCGTATCAGGTGACGGTGGTTTCTTATTCTCAGCGATGGAGTTAGAAACGGCGGTACGTTTAAATTCTCCAATCGTCCATCTTGTTTGGAGAGACGGCACATATGATATGGTTGCATTCCAACAAATGATGAAATACGGCAGAACATCAGCTACAGAGTTTGGCGATGTTGATCTTGTGAAATATGCGGAAAGTTTCGGGGCGTTAGGTCTTCGTGTTAACACGCCTGATGAATTAGAAGGGGTATTAAAAGAAGCATTAGCAGCAGACGGCCCTGTCATTATTGATATTCCAATCGATTATCGTGACAACATTAAATTAAGTGAAAAGTTATTACCAAACCAATTAAACTAATGGAGGCAGATTTGAGATGACTGTTGCGCAATTAATTGATATTGATGCAAAAAAAACGAAAATGAGTAATGAAGTATATCAAACATCTACAATGCTTGCGCTATTAGATGGTGTATATGATGGTGTGATTAGCTTTGAAGATTTGAAAAAACATGGTGATTTCGGCATCGGCACATTTGATCAATTAGACGGTGAAATGATTGCATTTGATAATGGATTTTATCATTTACGTTCAGACGGTTCAGCGGAAAAAGTAGAGCCAGAAGAAACAACGCCATTTGCAACTGTAACGTTTTTTGAAAAAGAAATGAGTTATACGGTAGAGCGTCCGATGAATCGTGAAGAAGTTGAAGCGTTATTACATGAATTAATGCCAAGTAAAAACTTATTTTACGCTATTCGAATGGACGGTACGTTCCGTGAAGTAAGAACGAGAACTGTTCCAAGACAAGAAAAACCGTATACACCACTCGTTGAAGTGACGAAATCGCAACCAATCTTTTCGTTTGAAAATACAGAAGGTACGCTTGCTGGATTTTGGACACCAGATTACGCACAAGGTATTGGGGTAGCTGGATTCCACTTACATTACATTGATGATGAAAGAAGCGGAGGCGGACATGTTTTCGACTATGTTGTAGAAAACTGCACGATCCAAATTTGTCAAAAAGCTCATATGCATTTAGCACTTCCAGAAACAGCAGATTTTATGGCGGCTGAATTATCAAGAGAAAACTTAGAGGATAATATTGCAACTGCGGAAGGTGCGGAGTAAAAGGAGAAGACTGTTCCACTTTGGAACAGTCTTCTTTTATTTGTCGGTAAGTCGATATCGTTTATTTCTTTGAAACAAACGGATGTCCCTCATAATAAAAACGCCACGGATAATGTACAGCTTCTTCTGCATAGTCGATATTAATACGAGGTCCTGCTGTTATTTTATATTGTAATGATATGTGTTCTTCTTTTGGAACTAATTCAATATGTAAAGTATCACTTTGTAACGATACACCGCGTTCTTTTAAAGTGATGCCAAGTGCACGGCATAGTTTGCCAGGACCGTTCGTTAAATTTTTGTACTGCGCTTTTGTAATTTCGGTCTTATTGTAGCGCGCTAGTTTTATTTCTTCTATTCCATCTACCGGCTCAAGAGCTCGAATGAGAACACCTTGCGGGGTGCCCACTGGCGCTGTAATAACGTTAAAGCAATGATACATACCGTAAATTAAATATATGTAAGCATGCCCTGGTGCACCAAACATAACTTCTGTGCGATCTGTCCGTCTGCCTCCGTAACTATGTGCGGCCTTATCATCTGGGCCTTTATATGCTTCTACTTCTACAATGATTCCGCTTCGCTTTATTCCGTCTACAATATGAACAAGTTTTTGCCCGAGTAATTTTTTTGCGACTTCTAACGTATCGCCTTCATAAAAAGAAGGAGGTGCCTGCATTGTACTATCTCCTTTGCTAAGTGTATATGTATATAGTAAACCAAATTTTCAGTAGTAATTCTAACTCGTTCTATTTGCTACATTTATTTCATAAATTATGGATAGAGTACAACAGCGAAGAGGGGGAGTGCGACATGATTTATCGCTTACTAGCTCTTAATATAGATGGGACACTACTATACAACAATGGAAAAATTGCAAAAGGATTACGAGAAACAATTGAATTTGTGAAAAGAAAAGATGTATACGTCACGTTATTTACGAGTCGTAATTTTCAATCCGCTCATAAAGTAGCAAAGGCGTTAAAATTAGATTCTATATTAGTGACACATGGTGGTGCTTTCGTTTCAGCAACGTTAGATAAGCCGTACGTTCAAAGAAGATTATCTGAAGAGAAGACTTTTAATATTGTGCAAGTGTTAGAGCACTTTGATTGTAACGTACGTATTTCTCATGAACGGTTTTCAATCGGAAATCGTGAGAGAAATACACCAAACTTAATTGCGCGCACTGTATTATCAAGTGCAGACCCGTTATTTTATCCAGTTCAATTTGTAGATTCGTTAGGTGATGCGCTTCGTGACCATCCGGTAGCGGCGCCAAAAATTGATGTTATTTTCCAAACGAAAGGTGAAAAAGAAAGAGGACTGAACACATTAAGAAAAGCATTTCAAGATGTAGAGTATGTTGAATGTGATTCAAAACGAATAGAAATTTTACCGCAAAATGTATCAAAGTTACGTGGATTACAATTGCTTGGAGAGCATTTAAATATTTCGCTAAATGAAATGGTTGCGATTGGAGATAGTATGGAAGATTTAGAGATTATTGAAAACGTGGGACTTGGGGTAGCGATGGGGAACTCGCCTGTAGAATTAAAGCAAGCAGCAGATTGGATTACACGTTCAAATAGCGAAAACGGTGTAGAGTATATGATTAAAGAGCATTTCCGTAAGCAATTCCCGCTTCCGTTTTTGAAGAATCATAAAAATACACCGAAACGATGACAGAAAAACGTAGCTTTTTGGCTACGTTTTTTTGTTTATCTTATTAAAAACAGTGAAAGCGTTTTAAAATATGAATTGTGTATGAAACCTATACAATTCACTTGAATCCTTTAGAAAACTAATGTAAAGTGAATGATGTTGCCAAAATAGTTACACCACATGAAATATTCTTCAGATTAATTTTATTGGGCTCCCATACGTAAAAGTATTTCCGCATGACAGTTTAGTTCACGTATTATTTCAAAAATGAATTGTAGCAATCTTATTAAGTAGTTGTAGTGTTTCTTTGTTTTATTTAAATGGATTATTTTAAGTTAATGTGAGTAAGGTTTGGTACATATGATATGTACTTCTTTTTGTGGTTCTAGGAAGTTTAAAAGGGGGAATGAATTTCTTGAGGAAATCATTTAATCAAAAAATTAAAAAGTTAAGTAGTAGTTTAATAGTTGTATTACTAATATGTATGAATTTTTTAATCCACTTACCATTTAAAGCAGAGGCAGCTACAACAGAATTAAAAGGTTTAGGTGATGTATCTTATTACAATGCCATCATTTTTGGAGATCATAGTGCAACGAGTGCGGATATTGAAGGTGCGATGGCTGTTCAGAAAAATATGAACGCATCAAGTTATACAGTCGTAGCGGCTGCAACTGGAGCAAATAACTTAGCTGGAGCAACTTGGGTAGATGAAGGATATCCATCATTATTACTAGGCGGTCAATTTACGAAAGCGGGAGCAGGACAAGTAATTATTCAAGATGGAACAGTAGCGATGACAAAAGACGGTGACCCAGATGGCGCAATGAAAACATCATATGACCGTATCTCTTATAAAGAGCAAGCGGAGATTGATGCTAAGTTTAAAGAATTTAGAAAAGACGTTGATGGTGTAATCGGGGATGCAAGTAAACTACAGACTGATAAGCCAAAACCTAATATGAGCTTTGGCATCGGTGAAGATTTAAATAACCCTAATATTTATGTCTCTTCAGGCCAAACTGGAAAGAAAACATTTGATGTAAAAGACGTTTTTCTTCCGAATGTAGAGAATAAAGACTTTATTGTTATTTATTCAGATGCAGAAGAAGTGAGTTTTGGTGGCGGTGCAATTTTGTATGATACAAGAAATACTGGGATGGCGACGGATTTAATTAATACATCTCAAGCATACGATCCTAATTCATCTTTTACTGAGTTAGCTAGTAAGGTAATTTGGGTATTTCCTAATGCTACAAAGATAACAACTAAAGGTTATGGTGTAGTAGGTAGTGTGTTTGCACCTAATGCAGTTGTAGAAACAAAAGGTGGTTCTATTAATGGACAAGCCTATGTTGGAGGATTACACCAAAGAGATGGTTTTGAGGTTCATAACTTTAAATTTAACTGGCCAAAGTGGAATAAGCCAGCAACTGAAAAAGGACATTTACAAATTAAAAAAGTTGATGAAAACGATGAAAACATTGTTTTAAAAGACGCAAAATTTGATGTTATAGACAAAGATAATAACGTTGTGGCTACTGTTACAACAAACGAAAAGGGTATTGCGGAAGTTAAAGATTTACCACTTGGTGACTATTTTGTAAAAGAAATAAATGCACCAGAAGGATATATAAAAGTTGATACACCAGTCAAAGTAACAATTGATAATACAAACGTAATTGAACTTGTTATGAAGAATACGAGAAAAGTAGAGAATGGCCAATTTAAATTATTGAAAAAAGATAGTGAATCTGGTCAACTTCTACCAGGTGCAAAATTTGATGTTATCGATAAAGATGGGAAAGTTGTGGAAACGATTGTTACAGATGATAAAGGTGAAGCCTTATCGAAACAACTTCCAGTTGGAAGCTATATATTAAAAGAAGTAGAAGCACCGAAAGGATATGAATTATCATCTAGTTCAGTTTCTGTTGATGTAGAGGCTAATAAAATAGTGACTGTAGATGTGGTGAATAAAAAGATCTCCGAAAAAGTAACGGGTCAATTTGAAATCGTGAAAGTAGATGCGGAAGATAAAACGAAAGTATTATCAGATGCAGAATTCGAAGTGTATAAAGATGGTAAAAAAGTAGATACGTTACGAACAGATAAAACTGGTAAAGTAGTTTCTCAGAAATTAGAACCAGGAACATACACATTAAAAGAAACGAAAGCACCACAAGGATATAAATTGTTAAAAGAAGAAATTGAAGTCGTTGTGGAAGCAGACAAAGTAGTAGAAGTACAAGTAGAAAATGCGAAAGAACTAGGAAGCTTACAAGTAATCAAAAAGGATGCAGAGAGTGGAAAAGTTCTAGCAGGTGCAGAATTTAAATTAAAGAACGAAGCTGGTCAAGTAGTTGGAGAAGCGAAAACAACGAACAAAGACGGTGTTGTGAAATTCGAAAACTTAGTGCCAGGAAAGTACACGTTAGAGGAAACGAAAGCGCCGGAAGGTTATAAAGCGCTAGAAGTGACAGTAGAAGTGAACGTTGTAGCGAACGAAGTAGTAAAACAAGAAGTCATGAATGAAAAAGTAATGGGTCAATTCGAAATCGTGAAAGTAGATGCGAATGATAAAACGAAATTGTTATCAGGTGCAGAATTCGAAGTGTATAAAGATGGTAAAAAGGTAGCAGAACTAAAAACAGATGAGAGTGGAAAAGTGATGTCACCGAAATTACCGCTAGGTGAATACACAGTGAAAGAAACGAAAGCACCAGCGGGCTACAAGCTTTCAAATAAAGAATGGAAAGTAACAATTCAAAACGAGAAAGAAGTAGTAAAAGTAGAGGCAGAAAACGAAAAAATCTTAGGTTCTCTACAAATTATTAAAATGGATGATAAAGATCAAACGAAACGCTTAGCAGGCGCACAATTTACATTGAAAGATGCGAAAGGAAATGTTGTAAAAGAAGGAATTACAACAGATAAGTCTGGAACGGTTAAAGTAGACGGACTTGTGCCAGGTGAATATACGTTAGAAGAAACAAAAGCACCAGAAGGTTATGAGTTAACAAAACAAATAATTCATGTAACAGTTGACGGTGAAAAAGTTGTTGATGTAAAAGTAACGAACAGTAAGAGCCTTGGTCAATTCGAAATTGTAAAAGTAGATGCGGAAGATAAAACGAAAGTATTATCAGATGCAGAATTCGAAGTGTATAAAGATGGTAAAAAAGTAGATACGTTACGAACAGATAAAACTGGTAAAGTAGTTTCACAGAAATTAGAGCCAGGAAAGTACACATTAAAAGAAACGAAAGCACCACAAGGATATAAGTTGTTAAAAGAAGAAATTGAAGTCGTTGTGGAAGCAAACAAAGTAGTAGAAGTACAAGTAGAAAACGCAAAAGAACTAGGAAGCTTACAAGTAATCAAAAAGGATTCGGAGAGTGGAAAAGTTCTAGCAGGTGCAGAATTTAAATTAAAGAACGAAGCTGGTCAAGTAGTTGGAGAAGCGAAAACAACGAATAAAGACGGTGTTGTGAAATTCGAAAACTTAGTGCCAGGAAAGTACACGTTAGAGGAAACGAAAGCGCCGGAAGGTTATAAAGCGTTAGAAGTAACAGTAGAAGTAAATGTTGTAGCAAATGAAGTAGTAAAACAAGAAGTTATGAATGAAAAAGTGAAAGAAGAAATTACAGGTCAATTAGAAATTACAAAGGTAGACGCTAATAATACAAATAAAATATTAGCAGGCGCAGTGTTTGAAATTTGGAAAGACGGAACAAAAATCGACACATTAACAACAAACAAGAGCGGTAAAGCGACTTCTAAGAAGTTAGAACCAGGAGATTACACTTTAAAAGAAATCCAAGCGCCAGAAGGATATACTTTATCCGATAAGGAAATAAAATTTACGATTTCTAATGAAAAAATTGAAGTTGTAAAGCTTCAAATTACAAATAAAAAAGATACAGAAAAAGGTCCGGAAAAACCAGGTGAAGGAACAGAAAAACCAGGTGAAGGAACAGAAAAACCAGGTGAAGGAACAGAAAAACCAGGTGAAGGAACAGAAAAGCCGGGTGAAGGAACAGAAAAACCAGATGAAGGAACAGAAAAGCCGGGTGAAGGAACAGAGAAGCCAGGTGAAGGAACAGAGAAGCCAGGTGAAGGAACAGAGAAGCCAGGTGAAGGAACAGAAAAGCCAGATGAAGGAACAGAGAAGCCGGGTGAAGGAACAGAAAAACCAGGTGAGGGAGTAGAAAAACCTAATTTACCAGAAAAAGGACAAGGTTCTTCTAATAATCAACAACTTCCAGCTACAGGACACAATACGAATTACGTTCCATTCATCGGTTTTATGCTTCTGCTATTAGGCATACGTTTAAGATTCATGGCTAAAAATAGCTAAAAGATGTATAAAAGGCATCAGAGATATATAATCTCTGATGCCTTTTAAGTGAATACAGATAAAATGAAAATATCTATATGGAATGATAAATATGTTAAGCTTCAATTACGCTAAGCATTCTGTTTATAAATGCAGCTGCGTGTGCACGTTGTGATGGTCCTTTTGGTACGAATTGATTAAATTCATTACCTTTTACAATTCCATATCCATACACTCTTTGTACTTCTTCTTTAGCGTAAATTAAGTTTTGGTCTACGAATGGTAGTTCAACTTGTTTTGCAAAAATACCAGCGTGTTTTAGAGAACGATCGATCATAATAACAGCTTCTTCGCGTGTAATTGTAGTATTTGGATCAAATGTATTATCACCACGTCCGCGGATTATACCTGCGCTTGCTGCACGATTAATACCGTCTCTTAACGATGGGTGTACTTGTTCTAAGTCTGTGAAATTAGCATTTCCACTTGGTAATTGTAAAGCACGAGTAATTAGTGTAGCAAATTCAGCACGCGTTACAAGACGTTCTGGGAAGTACTTGCCGTTCCCTTCTCCTTGCATAATGCCTCTAGCTGCTAATTGACGAATGTCTTGTTCATACCATCCACCTGTAATGTCATCAGTTACGGGGTTTTTTTGGTTTTCCTTATAGTATGTTTCAGTTCCTTTTAAGAAAGCATCCCATTGTCCGCGTTGAATCATAAACGCAGGGCAGTTTTTTCCTGACCAAAATTGGTGTTTTTGGACCTTATCTAGAGAAATATTTAAGTCGTTCATTAAATAAGCTGCCAATTTACGGGCATTTTCTACCGCTTTTTCATAGTTTCCATCTTGATTAACGGCAATTTCAATTCCGATAGATTCATAGTTTCCAGTTTTATTTCCAGCATGCCATCCAACTTCATTTACTGGAAGATGTTGATAAATTTCTTTATCATCTACTGTGAAATGCCAAGATGCGGCGCGATCAGCTGTTCCGCGTGCTTGATTATCTAAGAATTTTGCATGATTTAGAGCATTAGCACCCTTCGCTGTATTAGCTGTTTCGTGAATCGTAATATATTTAGGTACCATCGGGTAGCCAGGGCGAATATCGTCATTTCCTTTTGGGACAATCATTTCTTTAAATGTAACGCCATAAATATTGTTTGTTTGTAGAGCTTCTGGCGATCTCAATAAACTATTTTTAGCAGTACGACTGTTTTTTAATAATGAAGCTTTTGTACCTTCAAATGTAGCAGAAGGTGCATAAATCCATTTTGCTGTTTCATTTATTTGGACTTTAAACCAATTTCCAGCTTGTTCAGTAGGAGTTATGACTTGTGGCTGTAGTTTCCCTTCTTCTTTAAATGATTGGAACGGAAGGGCATGTATGGAAGCTTCTTCTTTTACGATTAATTTTTGATTAGATAGTTTATGAATCTCTTGAACTTCTAAGCTATTATCATTGTTATCTATCCATCCAGCGCCAGTTGGCGTCGTTATGTAATAAGCATTTCCTTTTTTCTTTGTCGCCGTTACGACTTGTTCTGTAATCTCGATATTCGATTTGTTTTTTAAATCATTCGCGGTATATAATGAATGTTTTTTTGAAGTGTATAGTAGGAATTGGCTAGTAACCTCGATATCTTCTTCATGAGTACTATGCTCATTAACATGCTCTTTAATACTTTTAAAAACTTGATCTTCCGTGTATACTTCAGCGGATTTTTCAGCACTCTCTGCAAATGAATAAGTAGGTGCAAGAACAGTTTGTAATGCAAGAGAGAGAGTTAAAACACTATAAAATTTCTTTTTCATATTTTTTTAACACATTAGATTATGGAATCTAGTGTTAACATTCCTCCTTTTTATATTGTATTTTCACTATGTATCGATTTTAGTACTAATAAATTTTAACAAGAGAAAATCATGATGTCTATATACATGAGCGATATTCATAAAAAGAATTATTTGAAAAAATGTAAGAGAAACAGGTAAAACCTTCTGTATTGACCTGTAAACGCCCTTCAAGTAAACTAAAGAGAGTTTGCAAATGAAAAGGTGATAATGTTGTTAATTTCAATTAAAACGTTACAAGATGATCGTTTTTTACGTCCGCTACAAAATATTGGCGGCTTATTTTTTGAAGATAGTACGATTGGATTTGAACAAGAGGAAGCGAATCTTATCGTTGATATACACATTGAGGATAATGTGAAAGCATCCGCTCGATTAACGGATGTTAGCACAGGAAATGTGTATGAAGAAACATTCTCGAAAGATTTATCTGCTTTCACAGATGAAAAAGAGCGTATGAAGCAAGTGAAGCACGTTGTTTCTTATGTATATCTTTCTGTTCTTCAGCAGTTAACTGGTATTGAACAAAGCTGGGGTATTTTAACGGGAGTACGTCCGACGAAACTTCTTCATAAAATGCTTCAAAATGGTATGTCAAAAGAAGAAGCGCATCAAGAGCTTCGTGAAAGTTATTTAATTCATGAAGAGAAAATTGAACTTCTTCAGCGCATTGTTGATTGCCAATTAGCAGTTGTTCCGGATTTATACCGTTTGAAAGAAGAAGTAAGTATTTATATCGGTATTCCGTTCTGCCCAACGAAATGTGCATATTGTACATTCCCGGCTTATGCGATTAATGGACGCCAAGGCTCTGTTGATTCGTTCTTGGGTGGTTTACATTATGAAGTTCGTGAAATTGGTAAGTTTTTAAAAGAAAAAGGTGTAAAAGTTACGACGATTTATTACGGCGGCGGTACACCTACAAGTATTACAGCAGAAGAGATGGATATGCTGTATGAAGAAATGTATGAAGCGTTCCCAGATGTGAAAAATGTGCGTGAAGTAACAGTTGAGGCAGGTCGCCCAGATACGATCACGCCAGCAAAGCTAGAAGTGTTAAATAAATGGAATATTGACCGTATTAGTATTAATCCGCAGTCATACCATCAAGAGACACTAAAAGCAATTGGACGTCATCATACTGTAGAAGAAACAATTGAGAAATACCATTTAGCTCGTGAAATGGGAATGAACAATATTAATATGGACTTAATTATTGGTCTTCCTGGTGAAGGGTTAGATATCTTCAAACATACGTTAGATGAAACAGAAAAGTTAATGCCAGAATCATTAACAGTTCATACGTTATCATTCAAACGTGCTTCTGAAATGACGCAAAACAAACGTAAATATAAAGTAGCAGGTCGCGAAGAAATTACAGCGATGATGCACGAAGCAGAAGAGTGGACGCAAAAGCATAATTACGTACCATATTACCTATATCGTCAAAAGAATATTTTAGGTAACTTAGAGAACGTTGGTTATGCAATGCCGACGCAAGAAAGTATTTACAACATTGTCATTATGGAAGAAGTACAATCAATTATCGGACTTGGCTGTGGTGCATCAAGTAAATTTGTTCATCCGAAGACGGGAGCAATTACTCACTTCGCAAATCCGAAAGATCCAAAATCATATAACGATGGCTTTGTGAAATATACAGAAGATAAACTGAAAATTTTAGAAGAGCTATTTGCATAAGAAGAAAGAGGTTGTTCCGAGTTGGAACAACCTCTTTTTATCCTGCAGTAACGGGCGGTCCGATTATATCTTGTCAGTTTTTGTCGGTAAGTCGATATATTCGAAAAATCGCTGATATAATTCGAGTTGCGCTGATATATTTTGAAAATCGCTGATATATTTCAAGTTACGGTCGATATATCTGGAAAATCGTCGATATAATTTCATTTACCGTTTAGCGGAACCGTATGTAAAACTATGTCGATAATAATCAGAAAAATTAGTCAAATCATTAAAGGACAATGTCTACTTATGGACGAAATGATAGATTTATGAAAGAGAAAAGGGGGAAATTGTTGGCATGTACATGACGATAGGGAGAATTTTTGATTTATCAGTTGGTAAGTATCCGAATAAAGAGGCGTTAGTGGAACCTGAAAAGAATATTCGCTGGACGTATAAACAGTGGGATGAACAAATAAATAAAACAGCGCACGCTCTATTAGAAGACGGAGTAAGAAAGGGAGATACGGTATCTGTTTACTTATATAATTGCCGTGAATTTGTAAACGTTTACTTAGCCTGTGCGAAAATCGGAGCGATCTTTAACCCGATTAATTTCCGCTTAAAGGCGAAAGAAGTATCTTATATTCTTCAGGACGCATCCTCGAAAGTCGTTGTCTTTGAAAAAGCAGTTGAGTCAACTGTTGCTATAATTGAAAGAGATTTTCCAAATACATCTTTTTGGTCTATAGAAAACGATAAACCTTCCTATGCAAGTTCCTACCATGAAAAAGTGAATGAAGCATCTTCTGAGAAAGTAAATATCGAAATTGATGAAATGGATTATTGTTCAATGCTTTATACGAGCGGTACGACAGGTCATCCGAAAGGCGTATTACATCGTCATCGTGAAATGACTGAGCATAGTATGATTTGTACGTATTTCCTTAAATATAATAGAGATAGTGTAGGGCTTGTTGTGGCGCCTTTATATCACTGTGGTGAATTAAATGCCGGAATCATACCACGCATTCAAGTTGGTGGAAAGAATGTTATTTTGCATCATTTTGATACAGAAACAGTATTACATACGATTCAAGAAGAAAAGATTACGACGTTCTTTGCAGCGCCGACGATGTGGAATATGTTGTTGCAAAAAGATTTAGCTCAGTATGATTTAACTTCGATGAAGATTGGTATATACGGCGGAGCAGCAATGGCACCGGCGTTAGTGAAGGAATGTAAAGAACGCCTTTATATTGATCTTGTTCAAATATACGGAATGACAGAAATGGGACCAGTTGTTGCGTTTCTCGTAGAGGAGGATCAAATTACGAAAGCTGGTTCAGCAGGCACGCCATGCTTTAGCCATGAAGTTCGTATTGTGAAACCGAACGAGGATGAACCGGCAGAACCAGAGGATGTATTACCTCCTTATGAAGTGGGAGAAATTATTTTGCGCGGCCCAACTATGATGGCTGGCTATCATAATCGTGAAGAAGCGAATAAAAAATCGATGTATAAAGGATGGTATCATTCTGGTGATCTAGGCTATTTTGATAAAGACGGTTATTTATTCGTTGCTGATCGCGTTGATGATATGGTAATTAGCGGTGGCGTAAATATTTATCCTCGTGAAATTGAAGATTTCCTTCATAGTCATCCTGGTATATTAGATGTGGCGGTACTTGGTGAGCCAGACGAATTATGGGGAGAGCGTGTTGTGGCAGTTATTGTGAAGAAAGATGAAACAATAACAGAAGCTGATTTAGAAACGTATTGCAAAGAAAGTGATGAACTAGCAGATTATAAACGTCCGCGTCATTATTTATTTGTAGATGAACTCCCTCGTAATGCGAGCGGGAAGTTGCAGAAATTTGTGCTGAGGGAGTCATTGAAAGGTGCGAAAAAATAAAAAATGAAGGATACCCCATAGATATGGGGTACCCTTCATTTTTCTATATTAAACAGAAGAAACAATATCTTTGTTAATTCTCATTTCTTCTTGTTGAAGGTTAATTAGCGCATTTGAAATAAGGTGGAAAAACAAAATGGATGTAATGTCCAAAAAGAAAAGACACCTTAAGGTGCCTCTCTCCGACTTGAACCATTTCATTTCATACGAATCTATCCGTATTACCATTACCCCTTTGTTATGAGTGTAAACACATACTATAAAGCAGAATCGTCTATATACACTAGATTGTTAGTTCACAAAAGACAAGAGATTTGAGATCAATATTGAAGTGACGCCACATCCCCTATAATAATTGATATGTTACGCCTTTTAAAAGAATCTGCTTTATAGAACGTGCCCACAAGTTATATTTTACTACATGTAATATTCATTTAGTGTATTTTTTGATGAATATGTATAATTACATAAACTGTATGAAAAAAAGAGAGTATACTCTGATGTTGTGTAATAAAGATAAAGCCCGCCTACGGAATAGGGGGCTTTTCTTACTTTTTATAAATATTTATTCCAATTATATTATCAGATGAGTCTAAACGAATATAAACGTCAGCTGATAAAAGGTGTGCATTATATATTCTTTGTTTATATGTTGATATCTCGAAGCGTTTTCCATTTAATTCACATTCTAGAATAATCATATCGCCATGTTCTTTCCAATTTATTAATTTAGCAGTTGTATTCATATAAACCTCCTCTGAATCATTTTATGAAAATTAGTAGAGATAGTGTGAGAAAGGAGTTTATATAACAAAAAAAGACACCTTAAGTGTCTTCTTTGATTACTATAAAAGTCGTTGAATGAAATAGGTTTCTATTTTTATTTGCGTGAAAAGCCTTCTTCATCAAGGTATTCCGCAGCTTCTGGATAAGAGTTGAATGTACCGTCTAAGTTTACACCAGCGTACACGTTCCACATGTCATCCTCTGAAATAAGAGTAAGAATATGACCATCTTCGTTCTGCCATTCTTCTTCTTTCGCAGGTTCTACAGGTGCTACTACCTCTTCTTGTGATAGAAGGTCAATTGATTTCTCAATTACTGAACGTAACTCCTCTGCTGAAAACTCACGGATGTTAACCATGCCTTTATCATCTGTTTTATAACCTTTAATACCGCTTGCATATACAAATCCATTTCCATTTGGGTGTAAATGAAATACAACGTTCTTTTTATCTAAACGACTTTCTTCAAAGTGGAAGTTTACACGTTTTAATGATACGTTCTTTCTTTCTAGTTCTGGGAAAGATTCAATAATCGATAATTTTTCTTCAAAAGTTAGCATAGTGCCTCCAAGTATATAGTAAAAGATTTAATTTGTTCATTATAGCATAGTTGCAATTGTTTCCAAAGATAAGGGGAAAACTTTTCGTTGAATACGTTTACGTCACGAGAATGTAAAAAGTGAGCTAACGAATGTATCTTTTTAGGTGTACAATGGAACATGGACTTTATACAAAGGTGGTTTTTTTATGTTTCAAAAAATAGCAAAGGAATGTTTAGCAGGATTTACTGTTGCGATTGTTGCGTTACCACTTGCGATTGCATTTGGTATTGCCGCGACAGGAACGTCTGAGGGAGCGCTTGTTGGATTGTATGGTGCGATTTTTGCAGGTTTATTCGCAGCGTTATTTGGCGGGACACCTGGGCAAGTAACAGGGCCAACTGGACCAATTACCGTTATTGCAACAGGAGTTATTGCGACGCACGGGTTAGAGGCAAGTTTTATTGCCTTTATGATGGCAGGGTTATTTCAAATTTTATTCGGTGTATGTAAGCTCGGTTCTTACGTTCGATATATTCCGTATCCTGTCGTTTCAGGATTTATGAATGGTATTGCATTAATCATTATTTTAGGCGAAATAAAGCACGTACAAAATAGTTTTTTACTTGTTGTGTTAACGATTATTGTAATGATTGTTTCTGGCAAATGGATTAAGGCGATTCCGTCTAGTTTAGTAGCACTAGTCGGTGTGACAGCTTTGCTTCCTTTATTTTCTTCTCTACTCGAAGGACTTACAGTAAAGTTACCGATTATCGGAAATCTTTCACTAAATAAAGTAATTGAAAAGATTGGAACCATTCCAGAAGCGATACCTACGCTTCATATTCCATCTTTAAGTGGAACAGGAATAGCAGCACTTATTTTACCAGCGCTTAGTATTGCTTTATTAGGATCGATTGACTCGTTGTTAACATCGGTCGTAATGGATAATGTGACAGGTACACGTCATAAAAGTAATAAAGAGCTCGTTGGACAAGGTATCGGTAATATGATGAGCGGATTGTTTGGCGGATTAGCAGGTGCAGGTGCGACTGTAAGGTCTATCGTGAATATAAGAAGTGGCGGTAAAACGGCACTTTCGGCATGTATGCATAGTGTTATCTTATTTATTTTTATTATGGGTCTTGGTTCGGTCGTACAATATATTCCACTTGCTGTATTATCAGGTATTTTAATTTTAACTGGTATTGGAATGTTCGATTGGGGAAGCATGAAAAAGATGCATGTCGCTCCTAAAGGTGATGTCGTTGTTATGCTCGTAACGATGATTGTAACGGTGAAGTTCGATTTAATGATTGCTGTTGCCTTCGGTATTATTCTTTCGTTTATCATATATATGGTGAAATGTAAAGAACGTAAAACTTCTATCGTAAAAGAAAAAGAAGAAACGTACACAATTCAAGGGCCGCTCTCTTTCCTATCAGTAGATCGTATTTTCTCTACTTTACAAGATGTGAAGTCACCGGTTGTTTTACGTATGAAAGATGTGCGTTATATGGATGTATCAGGAGCTATGGCATTATTAAATTTTGTTGAGCAATCAAATAAAGTAGGAGCAAGTGTAAAGCTTGAGCAAGTACATCCGAGTATTGAAAAAACAATCGCAGTAATGGCAAGCGATGAACAGAAAGAGCAATTGAAAATCTTAAGTGTTTAGATAGTAATTAGAATATCTCACAATTTTACATAAATTATAATGTAGAGTTGTGGGATGTTTTTATAATGTTTTTAGTAATATGTATCGCAGTGACAGAGAGGAAGGGCTCTTTTGGCGTAACAGAAACGCTTATAGTGTGTACATATATAATGGAAGGAATTAGAAAAATATTGTGAAGAGACAGGCTTAAATGGGTTCGCTTTTCTATTTTGAAAAAAAAACCAAGTATTCAACCTATAATAAATTTGTTATGATAACCAATGGGATAAAATGAATCCCTATCGCTTAAAACAATATGTTTGAGAGTATATGTATAAAAGAAAAGAGAAAAAATATGAATAAAACATTTGTAAAAGGAGCAGCAATTTTAACCATTACAACTTTTTTGTCAAAATTGCTTGGTAGTTTTTTTCAAATTCCATTACAAAATATTGCAGGAGATGAAGTGCTCGGTATTTTTCGCCTTGTTTTTCCTGTATATATGATTGCTCTTACATTATCGGTAGCCGGAGTTCCACTTGCAATTTCGAAACTAATTGCAGAGTTGAACGAAAAAAATAAGCAAAAGGAAATTGCGAAATTATTTAAATCAGCGTCAATTATTGGGATAGCATTTGGCGTTTTCGGCTGTTTAGTCATTGTATTATTTTCTATTGAAATTGCGAATATGCTCGGTGGACAAGAAACTAGAATGCCGTTGCTTATTACTTCATTAGCATTACTCATTGCGCCATACATGGCGGTGTATAGAGGGTATTTTCAAGGTTTCGGTGATATGAAACCAACAGGGGTATCACAGGTCATTGAGCAATTTGTACGTGTGTTTTTTATGTTAATAATTGCTTACATACTAGTATCATGGGATAAGAGTAATACTGTTATTACTAGTGGGGCGATGGTTGGCTCTTTTCTTGGAGTCATTAGTTCGCTTATATATTTGCGTATAAAATATAATAGAAGTCCATACTACAATAAAAGCAATTCCTATTCGCTCCGAGATTTAAGAGAAAACGGCAAAAAGATATTGCGGGTATCGATCCCAATCGCTATCGGAGCTTTATCAATGCCACTTTTAAATTTAGTAGACTCGCTTACAATACCGCATGTATTACAAGGATCATCAACAGAAATTCAAGAACAATTTGGAATATACAGTCGCGGTTTTGCATTCACACAAATAATTGTTATTTTTGCAAGTGCAATTGTATTTCCGTTAATACCACTCTTAACTTCCGCATTGGCCAAAAGAGATATAAATTTGGCGAAAATAACAATTCAAAATACAAATCGACTAGCGCATGTTTTGACAGCACCGTTAACAATATGGTTGATGGCATTAACCGTACCGTTAAATGTCGGATTGTTCACAGACGTAAAAGGCAGTAGTATGTTAACAGTTATGATTGGCAGTTCGTATTTTACTGCGGTTATGGTATTATCAATAGGTGTTTTACAGGGCATTAACCGTTCTGCACAAGCTGCATGGATTGTTATTGGTGCGAGTTGTGTGAAAGTCATGTTAAACATGATGTTCGTGCAGAAGTTTGGCATAGATGGAGCGGCGTATAGTACATTAATTACTTACGTATTGATTTGTATTGTAAATCATTTGTATATTCGAAGCTATATTGCCTATTCTATTCATTTAAAAAGCTTTTTCGGTGTGCTAGCAATAGCATGTATTTTGGGACTAGGATTGTATGAATTATGTAATGTGATAGATGTTACAACTTCAAGAATTATGACGTTATTATTCAGTGGTATAGCATTAAGTATTACAACCATTTTGTATGGTGTATGTGCTTTGAAATTAAAATGGATATCAATAAACAAAATACCATTTTTGAAAAGATAAATATAGAAATTTAATTTTTTATTATAATTCATATGAACTGATAAAGAGGAAACTATGTAGGGTATCAAGTGTTTAGGTAAGGAATGGGTACTAGTTTATGTTAGATGAAATAAACGGTTACCTAGTTTTGGAGGAGATTTAGGGTGCGTTTAGTCTTATCAGGATATTATGGTTTTTATAATGTTGGAGACGAGGCGATTCTACAATCAATTATTGAATCGTTAAGTAAAGAGAACCCGGATATAGAACTAGTAGTACTATCAAATGATTCTAAATATACAAAGGAAATGTATGGTGTAGAATCGGTAGATCGCTGGGATATAAAAGCTGTTTATCATGCGATAAAAAACAGTGATGGAGTTATTAGCGGTGGCGGGAGCCTTCTTCAAGATCAGACAAGTACGAAGAGTATTCTATATTATACGGGTATTATGGGACTCGCTCGATTATTAAAAAAGCCGTATTATATTTATTCACAAGGAATAGGTCCAATTACAAAAGGATATAATCGTCTATTAGTAAAATGGAACTTGTCAAAAGCTTCCTATGTATCAGTTCGAGATGAGGATTCGTTTTTATATTTAAAAGAACTTGGCATAAAAAACGATATTGAAATTGTTCCAGACCCTGTTTTAACATGGAAACGGACAAAACAATCGGATTGGTTGCAAAAGCATTCGATACATGGAAAAGTAATCGCGGTTAGTGTGCGTTATTGGAATGCAAAAGAAGATTATATAAAAAAATTAGCTGCGGCATTAAAAAAATTAAAGCAAGAAGGATACCAAATTCTATTTGTTCCAATGCATGAGCCATTTGATCAAAAAGCTTCGTGTGAAGTAGTAGACTTAATGGGAGAAGAGACGTATATGCTTCCGTATAAAATGGATATCGACGAGAAAATATTCATTTTATCACAATGTTCATTACTAATTGGTATGCGTCTTCATGCACTTGTTTTTTCTGCCGTAGCCAAAACTCCAATGGTCGGGATTTCATACGATCCGAAAATTGATTCGTTTTTAAGTCAAGTGAATCAGCCAGTTATAGGGAGTGTGGATGGCGAATGGAGTGCTGAGTATTTATATGAAATTGCGAAAAAGCAATTAATGCAACAAGGAACTGTGCAGCAAGAGTTACAATTGACAATAGATGAGCTTCGGTTGCAAGGCAAACAGGCAACAAAGAAACTCATTGATCATATGGAAAAAGGCACTTTATTAAAAAAGTAAAGTGTCTTTTATTTTGTTTTGAATTTAATGAAAATTCTAATTAAAAAACGTCTTATTTTAATTCCTATTTATTATGCTAAAATGATTGTGATTATTATATAATCAAATTTGTGATAATAAATTCGTAGATTACGAGGAGGATAACCTTGAAGACTTTTTCAAAAGGTATAACAGCAGTGGCATTAACGGGATCATTACTTTTAACTCCTATTTCAAGTTATGCGGCAAATGATGATATTACAGGACATATGTTTGAGACGAATATGCGCTCACTTATTACTAAAGGAGTTTTAATGGGGTATGGAGACAATGTATATGCGCCTGATAAATTAGTAACAAGAGCAGAGTTTGCTACATTCATAGCAAGGGCTTTAAATTTACCGAAAGCTGATTCGAATTTCGAGGATGTGCCGAAGACTTACGGTTTATATGATGGTGTAAGTAGAGCATATGGAGCGAAAATTATTAATGGTCGTACGAACGAGACATTCTCACCAAATGATGTGATTACACGTGAAGAAATGTCGATAATGGTAAAGCGAGCGTTAGACTATAAAAATATTAAAGTAGCTGTAAGTCCGCTTACCTTTACTGATAAAGATAGTATTAACTATAAAGAGCATGTACAAGTTATGGTGGCTACTCAAATTATTAAAGGGTATCCAGAAGATAATACATTTAGACCACATTTATCAGCTACAAGAGGGATGGCTTCAGCTATGTTGGATCGCATGCTTCAGACGATTGAAAAAAACGGAAATAGCAATCCTGTAGAAACTAAGAAATATGTTGTGACAAATGTAAGAGAAAACGGAACAGAGCAAGAAGTAGAGCGCTATAATACGTATAAAGAAGCGGTTACGGCTGCTCAAAATAAAGGTATGAATGCGGTAAAATACGAGAACGAATTTTTATGGATTAAAGATGGTTTTGCAAGTGCGAAAAGAATAACTGGGCAAAACATCATTAATATTTATGATGAGAATTTGTCAACAGTATATACGTATATTCAGTATGGAACAGAATTGAAAGTGTTAGAAGTTGGCGAAGATCGTGTGAAAGTTCAACTTTCTGGTTTAACAGGTTATGTGAAGAAGAATGAAATCACTTTAATTCCTACAAATGAAATGAAACAGTCGTCTTATTATGTGAAATCAGATGGATATTTATACCATAAATATTATACATATAATACAAGTTCACCTGGATATACAGAATTTAGATATGGTGTGGCACCTTCTTTCATGAAGCAAGGACAGCAAATGTATAGTGTAGATGGAAAGACATTTGGAGACGAAACTTTCTATCAATATTTCAATTATTTATCATTACGTTCGAAAACAGATTATACAGCTGAACAACTAGATAGTTATGTGAAATCGATTAAGCCAGACTCTCCATTAATTGGTTTAGGAAAGAAATTTAAAGAAGTAGAAAGCAAGTATAATGTAAATGCATTATTCTTATATTCATTAGCAATTCATGAAAGTTATTATGGAACAAGCGCTCTTGCAAAAGACAAAAATAATTTATTTGGTTTAAAAGCAACAGACGATAGTCCGTATGGTAACGGAGAAGCATTCAATTCAAAAGAAGATTGTATTGAACATGCAGCAAAATTATACATGAATGAAGGATATTTAAATCCAGGACATTGGCGTTATACAGCAACATATACAGGTGATAAAGCTGCTGGTTTAAATGCGAAATATGCATCTGATGCGAACTGGGGTAAAAAAGTAGCGGGGCATATGAACCGTTTTGATTCTTATTTAGGTAAAAAAGAATACAACAAGTACAAACTTGCACGTGTGATGAATAACGTGGAAGTGAAAAAGAATCCTAGTATATCAAATGAGCGACTGTATCGTTTAAATACAAATGTAGTTGTCACAGTTACTGGTGAAGAGATAATAAATGGAAAAGCGTGGGTTAAAGTTATTTCAGATAATCCTACTGTAACAGAAGCGTATATTGCAAAAGAAAGTTTAGAATACGTAAAACATTAATTAAATAAAAAAGAAGGTGCTACTAATATTTCGTAGCACCTTCTTTTTATTCAATTTCAAAATCAACAATGATATAAGCGAGTATAACAACGAAGAAAATACTAACGGCTGGCGCTGTTAATACGTGGCCAGACATAAAGCCAATGCCAAGTGATAGAATGAGTGTGCTCGCTAATAGCATATACTTTACTTTCATGATTTTCTTAAAGTTTGTGATCATGCGGATAAATAATTTAATACCAAAGTATAGAAGAGGTATTAAGTAAATAAGGAAACCGACAATTCCAAAGGCGAAAAATAGGTCATGGAAGTCCATTTCAATTAATTTAATTTTATCTGTGTAGTTACCAGCGTAACCCATTCCGAATAGTTTTTGTGAAAGCGGTGCGTCTTTATAGTATTGTTTGTATGTTTTTAAGAATTTGTCGCGATCACTGTAAATTAAACTTTTTACTTCAGAATCTGTAAGTTCACCTTTTGCATGTTTTTTTGCATCTTCTGGATCTGCTTTAATTACTTTTCCTTCTTTTCGATCTTTCTCTTCTTGCACTGATTTTTTGTATTCGTATATTTGCATGTGAATGCCCATATTTTTTGCGATAGGAGTATGCGGTGTAAGAGCAATTAAACCTCCTAGTATAACTGCGACAACAACGGTATTTACAATATGTGTGAATCCTTTTCCTTCTTTTTTACGATTTATCATATATTCAATGAATGAGAAGAAAAGTGCTACGCCTAATGTAATAACAATTGCGCCATATCCGACTTTCGTTCCGACCATAATACTTGCATACATCGCAAGTATTGTTGGAATCCAGTAATATATTTTCGAGAAAGAAGTTGTTTTATGAATCGAATATAAGACAATGATTGGGAACATAATGGCGAAAAGAGAACTTAAATCATTTCCAGCGAAGAACCAACCTCTTGAACCGATTTTTGAGTGAGGATAGCTTGGGAAATCCGTTCCAGTTTGCATTGCGACAATCATTGTAATGCTTAAAATTAAAGTTGCATATAAGAAATATGTAATGATTTTATGAAATACATACTCTTTATTTTTTAGCTCTTTAAAGGCGATAATATATCCAAACAGTAGCACAATTGAATATACGCTCTTTAAGATGAATTTAACTTCTTCTCCAAATGAAACTGGAGATTTAACCATCATATTATTTACAAGACCAATTGCGAGTGCGATTCCGAGTAAGCATAAATAGAGGATGTACTTTTTCGCATCTTGTTTTTTGTGATGAAGAAGTAGGTACCCTAATGCAAGAAGCATAAAGGCGAAACGGACTACAACTCCAACTGTTGCGCTCATGTGTAGTATATAGATTGAAAAAGATGTTAATAAATCTAAAATTGGTTGAAACACAATGAATAGCAATAGGAAATGTGGGAAGTAGTTATCCGTTTGTTTCAACTTATTAACCATATGTTCCTCCAGTTCTTCATTCCTTTATTACAACACCCAAAAGATGGGTATAAAGCCTTTTTTACATAGTAAGGCGAATGAATTTCAATATTTGTTTTTTATCAAACTTAAGAATACACCATTTCATTGTAATGGTAAATAGATGAAAAGCATGGATAAACCGACTTTAATTTCTATATTTTTCAACGGAATTGTATGTTTTATACGGTAAATGTACAAATTGCGAGATTATTAGACAGAAAATTGAGAAAAAAGAAGGATTTTTCAGTGGTTTTCTATAATTATATAAGTATAATCTTTATGGAGAAAAGAGGGGTATATATAATGGAAATAACAAGTAAAACAGAATCTGTCGTTGTGAAATATGAAGGCCACGTTGCAACGGTTATGGTCAATCGCCCAGAGGTGTTAAATGCGTTGGATGAGCCGACCTTAAAAGAGTTATTACAAAAGTTGAAAGAAGTAGCGGAAAGTTCTGCGCATATCGTTGTGTTATGCGGGAACGGCCGTGGTTTTTCTGCGGGTGGGGATATTAAATCGATGCTTTCAAGTAATGATGAAAGTAAGTTTGATGGCATTATGAATACCATTTCTGAAGTTGTCGTGACATTATATACGATGCCAAAGCTTGTTATTAGTGCAATTCATGGACCGACTGCAGGTCTTGGGTTAAGTATTGCGTTAACAGCTGATTATGTAATGGCGGATATATCATCTGTTATTGCAATGAACTTTATTGGAATCGCTTTAATTCCAGATGGAGGCGGTCATTTCTTCCTTCAAAAGCGTGTCGGTGAAAATATGACGAAGCAAATTATTTGGGAAGGTAAGAAGTTATCAGCGACAGAAGCGCTTGATATCGGCTTAATTGATGAAGTAATCGGCGAAGATTTCCAAACGGCTGTGAAACAAAAAATTAATGAATGGTCACAAAAACCGATTAAAGCAATGATTCAAACGAAGCAAATTTTATGTGAAGTAAATCGCTCTAATTTAGAGCAAACATTGCAATTAGAAAAGCGTGGTCAATATGCAATGAGACAAACAGCGGATCATAAAGAAGGTATTGCTGCGTTTTTAGAGAAACGTTTACCAGCATTTAAAGGGGAATAAAGTTTGTCCATTCCTCACTGATTATTAGCTCGTTAATTCGGGATAAAGGGGAGAAAGTGCTAACACATTTTAGTATAATTGTGTTAGCACTTTTTTTTAGGAGTAATACATGAAGAAAATAATCGGTGTTATCACTATTATTTTGCTTACATATTCTGCTTTGCATAGTACACCATCTTTGGCAGTTCGGACTGCGTTATTTTTTGAGGGACATCCAAGTGTTGCATTTTCTGACGGGGTGACGAAAGAAAAAGATGTGAAAAAAGAAGCGATTCCAGATGAGTACCAAACTCTATATGGTAAGGAAAAAAACTCAGAGCACTATTTCTTTCCGCCTGTAAGAGCACATGAATCAGAAATTGATATGTTAAGTGCATGCGTGAAGAAAAAATGGTTTTTCTATAAAGCAGAGCTCGGATGTTATTAAATATAGGAGGATGAATGATGTCAGCATATAACAAGTTAGTAAGAGATCGTGTTCCAGAGAAGATTTTAATGTCTGGAAAAACATATACAGCACAAAAATTAACAGGGCAAGCATACATACAAGCTTTAGCGAAAATTGGAACGGAAGAAATTCGTGAATTTGCTTCTATGAAAGAACGCGAACATGCGCTAGATTCTCTTGCGGATGCGCTAGAAGTTATCATCTCATTAGCACGTGCAGAAGGTGCATCGATTGAAGATGTAGAACGCCTTCGTAAGCAAAAAGAGATAGAGCGCGGTGGGTTTGAAAAAGGGATTTATTTATTAGACGTTTCAGAAGAATAGTTTTATAGGAAAAGCATAGCGTTAATGAGTAACGCTATGCTTTCTTGTTGCAATGAAGCTATTAATGAAGAAGATAGCTGTTAATATCCAGCCGATTGTAATAGAAGTAGTAGTATGAACGGCATAAGAGATTTGTAAACAAAATAATGATGCTAAAAACCAAATGAGTGCAATGTGTATATATTTTTTTGATATATTCATATTTCAAGGATCCTTTTGTATACTAAAAAGAATTTTACTACAATTTAGAAAATTAGGCCATATAAGTAGAGGTTTTCTGGCGAATTTTGTATACTGAATAGTAGAGAAAATGAGGAGGAAACGACAATGGCACACCATACGAAAGAAACGATGGAACTGATTAAGGAGCTTGTCTCTATTCCAAGTCCATCTGGAAATACAGCAAAAATTATTAATTTCATTGAAAACTATGTCAGTGAGTGGAACGTAGAAACGAAACGTAATAATAAGGGAGCTCTTATTTTAACGGTAAAAGGGAAGAATGATGCGCAGCACCGCTTATTAACGGCACACGTTGATACGTTAGGTGCGATGGTAAAAGAAATTAAGCCTGATGGTCGCCTGAGTCTTTCTATGATTGGTGGATTTCGCTGGAACTCTGTAGAAGGGGAATATTGCGAAATTGAAACGTCAGGCGGCAAGACGTATACAGGAACGATTTTAATGCATCAAACATCTGTACATGTATATAAAGATGCAGGTGAAGCAAAACGCGATGAGAAAAATATTGAAGTTCGTATTGATGAGCGCGTATTTTCAGCTGATGAAGTACGCGAATTAGGAATTGAAGTAGGAGACTTCGTTTCATTTGATCCGCGCGTTCAAATTACAGAGAGTGGATACATAAAATCACGTCATTTAGATGACAAAGTAAGTGTTGCAATTTTATTAAAATTAATTAAAAGATTACAAGACGAAAACGTAACATTACCATATACGACGCATTTCTTAATTTCTAATAATGAAGAGATTGGATACGGTGGTAACTCTAACATTCCAGAAGAAACTGTTGAATACTTAGCAGTTGATATGGGAGCGTTAGGTGATGGACAAGCATCTGATGAATATACAGTATCTATTTGTGCAAAAGACTCTAGCGGCCCGTATCATTATGCACTGCGCAAACATTTAGTAGAGCTTGCGAAAACGAATCATATTGAATATAAAGTAGATATTTATCCGTACTACGGATCTGATGCATCAGCTGCGATTCGCGCGGGATTTGATGTGAAACATGCTTTAATTGGAGCGGGTATTGATTCTTCTCACGCATTTGAACGTACACATGAAAGTTCTATTGCGCATACAGAAGCATTAGTGTATGCATATGTAATGTCTAATTTAATTGAAGAATAATTTCATAGATAATAGAGAGCTGATTAAAGATATTATTTTTAATCAGCTTTTTATTTGGCAAAGCGATTAGGAGACATGTTCTAATCGCTTTTTTATCCCGCTATTTGTGAGCTGATTAAATTTTTTTATATACATTCATTATAAGTTATATATATACGATTTTTGTTATACGGCCGGAAACGTATTTACTATAGATATATAATGTTATACACTATGAAAGGAATTAATTAATAGTTAATATTTTTTAGTTAGCTTGATTAAAAAAATGAATGAATATGAAGTTTTGAGAGGAGATTTATTTTTCATGAAGTACAAAGCAATAGCCGCAGGTTTATTAGCAGCAAATTTACTAGCACATCCAATTAGTAGTTTAGCAGAAACGAAGAAATTTCCTGATGTTTCAGATAGTGCGTGGTCAAAAGACGCAATTTATTATTTAGTAGAGAGAAATGTAATTAACGGTATGCCAGATGGTAACTTTATGCCATACGGAAATTTAACACGCGCTCAGGCAGCAAAGATTATCGCAACAGCAATTGGTACTAAAATAGATCCAAATGCAAAGCCGTCTTATAATGATGCAAAAAATAGTTGGGCAGCTTCATTTATTGCAGCCATGGAAAAAGAGAATATTATTAAAGGGCGAGAACCAGGAGTATTTGATCCTGAAGGAAAAGTAACTCGTGCTGAAATGGCAGCTATGCTTGTAAGAGCATATAATCTGAAAAGCAAAGTAACAGGACCAGTTCCTACAAAATTTGCTGATTTAGAGAATCATTGGGGTAAAGAAGAAGTTAATATTTTAGTAGAATTAAAACTTTCTTTAGGTACAGAGGATGGCTGGAAACCGAATGATTCTATTACGCGTGAACAAGCAGCTCAACTTACTGCGCAAACAGATAAATTTAGCAAGAATAGTGATCGTCCAGTAGAAACAAAGAAAATGTACATAGATAGAAAATTCATTACATATCACGCACCATCATTAAGTTCTGGGATTAGTGCAAATCAGCATAATCCACAAATGGTTGAAATTAAAGAAGAGCGAGATGGATGGATCAAAATTGCAACAAGTAAAGGTGATAAATGGACACCTTTAGTAGAGAAAACAGAAGTTATTAATGAAGGATTCACTACTTATGCAGAAGCTTCTTCTTCTTCAAAAGTAATGGGAACACATAACGCACAACAAGTAACTGTTATTGAAGAGAACGGCAGCTGGATTCGTATCCGTATGGGCGCTGGTTTCCAATGGGTTAATAAAAATCAATTAAATCCAGTGAAGCAAGGTAACTTCTTAGAGGGAAAAGCGATTATCATTGATCCAGGTCATGGTGGAGTTGATTCAGGTAATCCAGGTTATTATGAGAAAGAAAGTGAAACTGTATTAGATGTATCATTGCGATTACAGAAGATATTTGAGAAAAAGACACCATTTACTGTGTTATTCACTCGTACAGATGATACACGTCCAGGAACAAGTGCTTCTGATTCTTTAAAGAAACGTGTAGAATTTGCTCAAAAAAATAATGGGGATATTTTTGTGAGTATCCATGGTAATGGTACGGAAAGTAAAAATGGGCAAGGTACAGAAACGTTTTACTATGAATCAGCGACAGCAAGAGGAACAAATCCTAACGTATCAGAAAGTCGTTTACTAGCAGAAAAAATTCAAGAACGTCTTGTAGATGCACTGGGAACAAAAGATCGTGGTGTGAAAAAAGGCGATTTATACGTAATTAGAGAAAATACAATGCCAGCTGTATTAGCAGAATTAGCATTTGTAGATAATAAAAGTGATGCAGATAAAATAGCTACACCAGCGCAGAGACAAAGTGCAGCGGAAGCAATTTATCAAGGTATTTTAGATTACTATGAAGAAATGGGTAACAACGTGTCTTCTTTCCGTTAATAAATAATAAGAGATTGCCATTGGCAGTCTCTTTTATTTATTAACGTTTCTCTTTATTTCCGGCATATGATATCATTTAATTTTATATACAAAAGAAAAGTATTTGAGTAATTGTAATCAGAACAATTTTAAACGATAGAGGATGATAATAGATTGAATAATCATAGTAAAACACCTGCCTGTATATATACGTATGCATTTCGTGAGGAGGAGCGTGCTTTATGTTACTTGGAAATGCGCTCGTTCTTTGGAATGGAGTCCCACGTTAATATTTTAAAAAGTGATGTCAAAATTGACCCGAGTAGAAGTGCGTTTATAAAAGAGCGCGTTGAGGTTATGTATGAAGGGGACGACTTAGAAAGCATTTTAAAAAAAGTGGAACAAATTGATTTGGCGGGAGCGACATTTAAAGTTATCTTCGTTAAAATCAATGACCTCGTTGGAGAGAATAAAATTGAATATGGAGAAAGACGTCTTATTGAACGAGACCTCGGCATGCATATTGAAGGAGAAGCGGATGTTCGTAATCCAGAGCGTGTATTCGGGATTGTTCCTCTTGGAGGACGCTGGTACTTCGGGCACTATGTAGAAAGCGAACCCGTTTGGTATCATCACATAAAAAAACCGCATAGTTATTCGACATCTCTTAGCACACGTGTTGCGAGATCAGTTGCAAATATCGCTGTACCAAATCCAGAGGGAGTACGAGCAATTGACCCGTGCTGCGGTATTGGAACAGTAGTAGTAGAAGCACTTTCTATGGGGATTAACATCGTTGGTAGAGATATAAATCCACTTGTAGTTCTTGGAACGAGAAAAAATATCGCACATTTCGGATTTGAAGGAACAGTAACAAAAGGGCCGATCGAGGAAATTACTGAGAACTACGACGTTGCCATTATCGATATGCCGTACGACCTATTTACGCATGCCACACCAGAAGATCAACTATCAATTCTCTCAAGTGCACGCCGCATCGCGAAAAAAGTAGTCGTTGTCACGATGGAAACAATGGACGACATGATCCATGAAGCAGGATTCGAAATTACAGATCGCTGTATTACAAGAAAAGGGTCATTTACTAGACAAATTCTTGTTTGTGAATAAGAAAGGAAGGTCACCCGTTTGGGTGACCTTTTTTGTTTGTATTGATGTGTAATTGGTTGGTGGTTTAGGTAGATGAATTAGCGAAATTTGTCGGTAAGTCGATATTGCATGTCGAATCGCCGATAAATTTAAAAAATCGCTGATATATTCCGAGAATCGCCGATATCGTTACATTAGAATATTACTGTTCTTTTAATTTCTCTTGTTGTGCAAGTAGTAAATTGCGCAAGATGTGTCCGCGGTAACTTTCTAGTTTTCGTCCTTCATGATAGCGCACACCTAATTTTTTTAATTCAGCTACGTACCAGCCTTTTGTTCCGTAGTACATTGGATCACTTCCTTTTTGCTTTTGAACAGTATATGTTGGGGGTGGAAGTAACTTTCCATTGAAAATAATAATGATAAAAGGAATTTTGCATGTGTGTACCAGTGAAATTGCAAAGTTATCGAGGTGTTTTATAACGTAACGTCCAAGCCGTGTATAAAAAAGTAGACAGTTGTATATGAATTTGTTGAAAAAAGAATACACATTGCTGAGGGGATTTGAAAAAAAGTAATGCTATACGCTTTGGCATGATACTTGCGTTGGAAATAGTATCAACGTATAGGGGAGAGATCGAAATGAAGGTTAGTAAAATATATACAACGATTGATGCACACGTAGCTGGGGAACCACTTCGAATTATTACGGGCGGAGTGCCAGAAATAAAAGGGGAAACGCAGCTGGAAAGACGCGCGTACTGCATGGAACATTTGGACCATCTTCGTGAGGTTCTTATGTATGAACCGAGGGGGCATCACGGAATGTACGGTTGTATCATTACACCGCCAGCAAGTGCTCACGCTGATTTTGGCGTATTATTTATGCACAATGAAGGTTGGAGTACGATGTGTGGACACGGTATTATCGCTGTTATTACAGTTGGAATTGAAACAGGCATGTTTGAAGTAAAGGGGGAAAAACAAAAGTTCATTATTGATAGCCCGGCTGGGGAAGTCATTGCGTATGCAAAATATAACGGGAGCGAAGTAGAGTCCGTATCATTTGAAAATGTTCCTTCCTTTGTATACAAAAAAGACGTTCCTATTAAAATAGATAACTATGAATTTCAAGTAGATATCGCGTTTGGCGGAGCTTTTTATGCGGTAGTAGACTGTAAAGAATTTGGCTTGAAAGTCGATTTCAAAGACTTATCTGCTATTCAAAAGTGGGGCGGTAAAATTAAGCACTACATTGAGAGCCAGATGGAAGTGAAGCATCCACTTGAAGAAGATTTAAAAGGAATATACGGCGTTATTTTCTCAGATGAACCGAAAGGGGAAGACGCAACTTTACGAAATGTAACAATCTTTGCTGATGGGCAAGTAGACCGTTCTCCTTGCGGTACAGGAACTTCTGCGAGAATCGCAACTCTTTTTGAAAAAGATGCTTTACAAAAGGGAGAAATTTTCGTCCATGAATGCATTACTGACGGGAAATTCGAGGGGGAAGTATTGTCGGTAACCGCAGTAGATACATATGAAGCTGTCGTTCCAAAAGTAACGGGGCATGCCTTTATTACAGGATTTCATCAGTTTGTTGTAGACCCGAGAGATGATTTGAACCGTGGATTTTTGTTAGGATAGAAGGAGGGGGTGGAAAGATATGCTAGTCATAAGTGCGAACGAACAAAGAAACTTAGTAAATATGAATGAAGTTATTGAATACGCGGCGCTTGCTTTAAAAGAATTTTCCGCAGAAAGAACAATCACGCCAATTCGAGGGTCATTACCATTTGCGAACGAGAAAAATACGGCATTAATTATGCCTTCAGTAGCTGAAGGGCTTGAGGCACTTGGCTTAAAAGTAGTAACAGTAGTCCCCGAGAACAAAAAGGTAGGAAAGAAAACGATAAACGGGATTGTGATGCTATCAGACTTTCAAACGGGAGAACCGCTCGCACTTTTAGAAGGATCCTACTTAACGATGATTCGAACAGGCGCCTTATCAGGAGTAGCGACAAAATATTTAGCTCGTCATAACGCAAAAACTTTATGCATTATCGGCACGGGTGAACAAGCGAAAGGAATTGCTGAAGCAATATTTGCGGTTAGAGATATCGAAAAAGTCATCTTATACAATCGCACAGAAGAAAAGGCGTATGCATTTGCGGAATATATACAAGAGAGATTCAACAAACCTGCATATGTTCACACAAATGCAAATGAAGCAATAAGCGAAGCAGACATCATCGTCACAACTACGAATGCATCCACACCAGTCTTCTCAGAAAAACTACAAAAAGGCGTCCACATAAACGCCGTCGGCTCATTCAAACCGAACATGCAAGAACTACCATCCCACGCCATCGCGGGAGCAAACAAAGTAGTAGTCGAATCAAAAGAAGCAGCACTAGACGAAACAGGAGATCTTCAAGTTCCAATAAAAGAAGGGCTATTCAAAGCAAACGCCATTCACGCTGAACTTGGTCAAATTATAAGCAAAGAAAAAGCTGGACGCGAAAATGATGAAGAGATTACTGTTTTTAAATCGGTTGGTTTGGCAGTAGTAGATATTATTGTTGCGAAGTATTTGTATGAGAGAGCGGTGGAGCAAGGAGTAGGGAATAAGATTGAGTTTTGAGGGACTGCCTTTTGGTGGTCTTTTTTGTCAGGATGGGTGTGCTAGTATTTATAATTAAATACTTTTAATATTATGTTTAAATATATGAATTCTGCGCGGACATCACATCATTCATTCAATTGGTGTATGAAAAAAGTTGCACCTCTAGCAATTAGAGGTGCAACTTTTTACCATTCTCGCCATTCTTCTGTTATGTCTTCTTCAGATTCTAGACCAGCTATTCGTGCTGCTGTATCGATAAATTCATAGAGATCTTCTCTTTCCATTGTTTCGATAAAATGGTCATGTTCGTCATTTAATTCATTTATGTTAATAACAACCTCTTTAACAACATGCATTATTTCAATTTCAGTTGGATTTTTTCCCAATTGCTCTAAATTATTTATGTAAGTATCAAGAACTTTATTTGTTGCACTTATATTTTCTTCAGTGAAAAATTCCCCATCTTCATCATTCTCAATCCATTGGGTTGTTGGTTTGTTTTTTTTCAGTTCATCAAATGTCATGATAACCTCCTAAATGTGTTTTTTGTCTTTAATCCCATTCTACATTTCCGAGTATATATAACAATCATTTTAGAGGGATTTTCTGTAAGTTGCTAGTTTTTTTACTCATTTTACGAGGTCTTTTTATTTTATCATCCTTATAAATATAGTTTATCGCAAGAATTCATTAATAGATTTCAAACTTTCTAGTTTTACAAAAAAGTTTGACTTTACATACAGGTAGTGGTAATTTAAAACTTATAAGAAAACTCGGGATTAATTCCGAGTTTTCTTATGGGTATAACTAGTTTGAGGGGGCCGAAAGATGAAACGGAAATTATTTGCATTACCATTTGTTCTAATACTACTTATTGCATTAGCGGCTTGTTCTGGGGAAAAAGATTCTTCGAAGCAAGCGGGTACTAGTAAATCAGGGACTCCGAAAGATGGAGGAACGTTAACGATTGGTGTTAGCGATAATCCAGATACGATGAATCCGCTTTATGCGAATGATCGTGTGTCATTAACTGTGCAGCAAGCTTTATATGCGCCGCTATATCATATGGAAGACGGTAAGAAAAAGTTTGTTCTTGCTGAGAGCTTTACGCCTTCAGAAGATCAATTAACGTGGACACTGAAGTTAAAAGATAATTTGAAATGGCATGATGGTAAGAAAATTACATCCGACGATATAGCATTTACATTCCAATCTATTTTGGATGAGAAGCAAAATAGCTCAAGTCGTGAAAACTTTATTTTTAAAGGAAAGCCGCTTGAGGTGAAAAAGGTAGATGAGTTAACAACTCAATTCGTTTTACCGCAAGTAAGCGCATCTTTCGAAGGTGTGATGAATGATTTCTTCCCAATTCCGAAACATGTATTTGAAGGGGAAGCAGATTTAGCGAAGAGTAAGAAAAACTTACAGCCTGTAGGGTCAGGTCCGTTTAAGTTTAAAGAATATAAATCAGATGAGTACGTTGCATTAGATCGATTCGATGATTATGTCGGCGGTAAAGCGAAATTAGACTCTATCGTATACCGTGTTGTAAAAGACCGTAATACAGCCAATGTTTCACTGCAAAATGGTCAAATCAACATGAAGATGATTGAGCCACAAGATTTTAAGAAATTAGATAGTACTGGGAACTTCTCAATGGTGACATTCCCTGAAGGTAGATTATTCTACTTATCTTATAACATGAATACAGATTTGATGAAGAAAAAAGAAGTGCGCCAAGCAATTGCGCATGCGTTAGATAAGAAAGAAATGATTAACTCAGCATTCGTTTCAGGTGAATTTGCAGAACCAGCAAATTCAATCTTAACGCCAGACGCTATGTATTATGCGAAAGATATTAAAGACTATAAGTATGATAAAAAAGAAGCGAAAGATTTATTAGCAAAAGCTGGCGTGAAAGATAAAGAAAAAGTACGTGTGATGTATGTAACGAATAATAAAATCATGGAAAGCTTAGCGCTTTATACACAACAAAAATTAAAAGAAGTTGGCTTAGAAGTTGAACTAAATGCATTAGATGCTAGTGCGGCAAGTGAAAAAGGCTTAGATAAAGAGAATAAAGAATATGACATTACATTTGGTGGTTACATAATGGGACCTGAGCCAGATTCATATAAGAGCTTATTCTTAAGCAATGCTGAATACAACTATGCACGTTATAAAAACGCTGATTTCGATAAGTTATGGGAAGAAGCTGCAGTTGAAACAGATAAAACAAAACGTGCAGAGCTATACCATAAAATTCAAGAAACAGCTAGAGAAGATGTACCTTATCTACCAATTGCGTATCCGAAAGCAGTTATTGCAGTAGATAAAAAGTTTGATGGATTGAAAGAAGCAAAAGCAATTCCTGTCACAATGTTTGAAGATCTATCTAAGATTTATGAAGTGAAATAAGAAACAATAAAGAAGCTGGTGGAAATCAGCTTCTTTAGCTTGAGGGGGGAAGTTTGTGTATAAAGTAATTGCGAAGAGGCTTTTAAATGCAATTCCGCTTTTATTTGTTATTTCTATTATTTCTTTTCTATTAATAAAGCTAGCGCCGGGGGATCCTGTTCGAAACTTTGTAACGCCAAATATGAGTCCAATTGATGTGGAGCGTATTCGCAAAAGTTTAGGACTAGATCAACCAATTTACGTGCAGTATTTTTTATGGTTAAAAAACATTTTAACAGGGAACTTTGGTTACTCACTTCAAAATCATCGTCCTGTTTTAGATCTTATCGCAGAAAGATTACCCGCAACAATTGGGTTAATGGGATCATCTTTACTCGTCTCATTCGTAATCGCAATACCACTTGGACTATTTACAGGTGTGAAAAAGAATTCATTCTTTGACCGCATTGTAAACTTTATTTCATACGTTGGTATTTCTATGCCGGTTTTCTGGTTTGCACTACTATTAGTCTACTTATTCTCTTTAAAATTGGACCTACTTCCGAGTATGGGTATGCGCACCGTAGGTAAAGATTCTGTTTGGGATATTGTGCAACACGGCATTTTACCTTGCATGGTGCTAGCGTTCCAAAACGTATCTGTTTATATGAGATATATTCGTTCAAGTACGATTCAGCAATTAGAAGAAGAATATGTACAAATTCAATATGCGTACGGCGCTTCAAAGAAAACGGTGTTATTTAATCACGTACTTCGAAATGTATTAATACCGATCATTACAATTTTCGGATTATCGATTCCAAGTTTAGTAGGCGGAGCATTTATTACGGAAACAGTATTTTCATGGCCGGGTCTTGGTTCACTTGGGGTAAATGCTATTTTTAGATTTGATTATCCGATTATCATGGCAATTACATTATTATCATCGTTCATGTTAATTCTCGGTAATTTAATTGCTGATATTTTATATGGCGTAGTAGATCCGCGCATTCGAATGAGGGGGTGATTTGGAATGAATAATAGGAGATTTCAAACGTTAAAAAGTAGTTTTACGAAAAATAAGTTTGTACTAATAGGAGTTATTATACTTGCGGTTTTAACAATTGCATCGATATTTGCATTCGTATCACCGTACGATCCTAGTAAAATGTCGATTCCAGATCGTTTACAAGAACCGAGTATGAGTCATCCTTTCGGCACGGATGATTACGGAAGGGATTACTTAACGAGGGCATTATATGGCGGAAGAGTTTCACTTGCGGTCGGTTTCCTTGCGATGGTTGTTTCTATTACAATCGGAACCGCAGTCGGAACAATTAGCGGATATTTTGGCGGAAAGTTAGACAACTTCTTAATGCGAATTGTGGAAGTACTTATGTCAATCCCATCATTCTTCTTAATGCTGTTATTAAATGCTTATTTAAAACCAGGGATTACGACGTTAGTTCTTATTATTGGATTACTAACATGGATGGACACCGCTCGTATTGTAAGGGCAGAAACGCTATCTGTAAAAGAGCGTGAGTACGTTTTATACGCAAAAGTATCAGGACAGAAATCACTCACAATTATTGTAAGACATATCATTCCTAACATTTTATCAACCATTATTATCGCTGCGACATTAACAATTGCGACATCGATTTTAATGGAATCATCACTTAGCTTTTTAGGTTTAGGTATTAGAGAGCCAGATTCTTCTTGGGGTAGCATGCTAAACAATGCGCAAGGATATATTGGCGAAGCTTGGTATTTAACACTCTTCCCAGGATTCCTTATCCTTTTAACGGTACTTAGTTTTAACGTAATTGGTGAAGCATTGAAGAAAGCTTTCGCGCCAAAAGGAGCTGGAAATGAAAACTAAAGTGTTACGTGAAAGGAGTGAGAAGCGTGTCTGAAAAACTATTAGAAGTGAAAAATTTAAAGACTTCTTTTTTCATAGAAAGTGGCGAAGTTGAAGCAGTTCGCGGCGTTACATTTCGTTTAAATAAAGGAGAAGTAGTTGGTATCGTTGGGGAGTCTGGAAGCGGAAAGAGTGTGATGGTGAAGTCTGTTATGTCTCTCGTTACGTCACCAGGGAAAGTGAAAGAAGGGGAAATTCTTTTTCATAATGAAAATATCCTTTCTAAATCTGAGAAAGAATTACGTTCTATTAGAGGAAATCAAATTTCACTTATCTCTCAAGACCCAATGTCAGCGCTAAATCCGGTCGTGAAAATTGGGAAACAAATGATGGAAGTAATTATACGTCATCAAAAAGTGAAAAAGAAAGAAGCAGAGCAAATCGCGGTCAACTTGTTAAAACAAGTCGGTCTTTCTTCACCAGAAGAAAGGGTGAAACAATATCCGCATGAACTAAGCGGAGGTATGAAGCAGCGAGTTATGATCGCAATGGCGATGTCTTGTAACCCTGACCTTCTCATTGCGGACGAACCGACGACAGCACTTGATGTAACGATACAAGCACAAATACTAGATTTAATGAAAAACTTAAAAAACGAAACGAACATGGCGTTACTTCTTATTACGCACGACTTAGGAATTGTCGCGCAAAACTGTACGCGTGTCATCGTTATGTATGGCGGACTTATTATGGAAGAAGGACCTGTACTTGATATTTTCCAATCGCCGAATCATCCATATACGAAAGGGTTATTAAACTCTCTGCCAAAAATCGCAAACGGCGTAAAAGAAAGACTTGCTCCCATTCAAGGTGTAACGCCAAACTTATTAAACCCGCCACAAGGTTGCCCGTTCGCAGAGCGTTGCCCGCATGCGATGGACATTTGTGAAAAAGAACGTCCACCATATTTTGAAATCGGAAACGAAAGACGTTCCATGTGCTGGCTAAACGATAGGGCGGTAGGTGATTTTCATGCATGAAGAAAACTTAATTGAAGTTCGGAACTTAAAAAAGTATTTTCCTATTAAAAAAGGACTATTCGGCAGAAAAACAGAGCAATTAAAAGCAGTCGACGACCTAAGCTTCACCATTAAAAAGGGTGAAACATTCGGATTAGTAGGAGAATCGGGCTGCGGAAAATCAACGACAGGAAGAAGTATCATTCGCTTACACGATGTCACTTCAGGTAACGTTTTATTCGACGGAAAAGACATCGCAAGTTTAAAGGAAAGTGAACTAAAAGAATATCGAAAACGAATGCAAATCATTTTCCAAGATCCATACGCATCATTAAACCCGGCAATGAATGTATTCCAAATTATTAGCGAGCCAATGAACATTCACGGCTCTTACGAAAAAGAAGAACAAAAAGAAATCATATTAGACCTGCTAAAAAAGGTAGGTTTAAAAGAAGAACACTTATATCGCTACCCGCACGAATTTAGCGGGGGCCAGCGCCAGCGCATTAGCATCGCGCGTGCATTATCTGTAAAACCAGATTTTATCTTATGTGACGAACCAATCTCAGCACTAGATGTTTCCGTCCAAGCACAAGTCGTAAACATGCTGCAAGACATCCAAGAAGAAACAGGCGTCACATACTTATTCATCGCACATGACCTATCCATGGTAAGACACATATCAGATCGAATCGGAGTCATGTACTTAGGAAA
Organism: Bacillus cereus group sp. MYBK195-1; assembly: GCF_051916605.1. Lineage (NCBI taxonomy): Bacteria > Bacillati > Bacillota > Bacilli > Caryophanales > Bacillaceae > Bacillus > Bacillus cereus group sp. MYBK195-1. Next base: position 169,726 of record NZ_JBQAGZ010000006.1, read on the forward strand.
CATAGTTGAAATTGCCGACAGCGAAGACCTATACACAAAACCGGCACATCCATACACACAAGCACTACTCTCATCCATGCCAGAACCAGATCCAACAAACATAGGCAAAGAACGGATCATTTTGCAAGGAGAAGTACCAAGCCCACTCAACTCACCATCCGGCTGCAAATTCAGAACGCGCTGCAAATTCGCCACTGAAAAATGCGCACAGGAAGTACCGAAGATGGTGGAGATTGCGAAGGGGCATCATGTGGCTTGTCATTTGTTTTAGAGTGGGGGAAGCATCGGGGGGACCTGGTGCTTTTTTTCTTTGTAGGTGGACGTGGTGTGGGATTGGTTGTTGGTTTAGGGGATAGCGCACTCGAAATTTGTCGGTAAATCGATATGTTGTGTCGAAACGTTGATATCTTCGGAGTTACGATCGATATAATTGAATAATCGTTGATATATTTTTGTAAAGAGTGGGATTGGTTGTAGATTAATGTAGAAATTTAATGTTTTCAAAAAAAAGAATTGACTTCTATATTGGTTGTAACTAAAATGGTTACATAAAGATGTAATTAATTTAGTTACAACTAATATCTGCTAAAAATATGATTTATATATTTAATTAAGGATGGTGGTCCATACGTTGCCACCCGGTGTAGAAAGTTACTAACACATTCATATCAATGCATATTCTAAGCTATAGTATTTTCTGTTACGGGGCAATAAGGTGCAACGTTATCTTTTGTTAAAAACCTTGGTGGATCTTTCTTTGGAAATATTAGTTTTGGGGAAATATAGTAAGGTATCTAAAAAAGAATAAGGTATAAAAAGATGTACTTATATAAACCAAAAATTTAGTTGAGCTGGATAATAAAAAAAAGGTAGGAGATTTAAATGGAGACGAAACAAGATAACCTTATTTACGTATGGGATGCATATTGTGGATGGTGCTATGGTTTTTCAGAAAGTATTAAAGGATTTTACAAAAACCACACTGAAGTGCCATTAACGGTTTTATGTGGAGGGTTATTTTTGGATAATTTACCAATGAAACACTTCTCATATATAGAAGAAGGAAATAAAAGAATTAATCAACTTACAGGTGCTGAATTTGGTCCTTCCTATCAAAAATTGGTGGAGGAAGGGACTTTTAAAATGAATTCGAAAGATGCTGCAATTGGTTTTTCAGCTTTACGCTCATTAGCGCCAGACCGTTTATTAGAATTCACTTCGGCTATGCAAAAAGCGTTTTATTATGAGGGCCAAAGTCTGAGTGATCCTGAAACATATCGCAAGATTGCAATCGAGCATGGTTTGGACCCTGAACAAGTATTAGAACGTTTAAACGCTCAAGAAACAATAATAGATGTCCAAAATGATTTCAATAAAGTTCGACAGCTTGATGTTAATAGCTATCCTTCATTACTTTTACAAAAGGATAATCAAATTATTCCTATTGGTGGTGGCGTAATGACACCGGATAAAATTGAAGCGCGTTTTAAAAATTTATATTAAGAAAATTTAGGATATAGTAGCAAACATGTTATCTTAGACCACCTGACGTTGATCTCCGGAATATTCGCCAGTACTATTACACTTTCAGATAAATGGGAGTGGGAGATTTTATCCCGCTTTAACGGGCAGTAAGACCCCCACCTCAAAATTCAGTGGAAGCAAAGAAGTTAGGTGGGGGATCAACTGTCCGTAAAAGTCCGATTGGTTCAACTAATAATCAGTGGGGGATGAACAAAACCCCCACTGATTAAAGTTTCACTTTATCGGAACAAGATAAAAATATGATAATTAGTTAATAACTTTAACAAAAGGAGAATAACATACTATGTTTAAAACAATCGATACAAATCAAAAAGATGTGAAATTAACGGTGTTTAGTTCGGACGAAAAAAGCTTTATGGTCACAGCAACATTAGTTGAGAAAGCAGGACATGCATTTTTAATAAACTCAAAATTTACGCAATCTGATTCGAAAGAAATTGTTGAGTATCTGAAAAAAAACAACTTATCTCTAGATAAAATCTTTATTATTCATGGGGATCCAGACTACTACTTTGGATTAGAGAGCATTAAAGCCGTTTACCCAGAAGCTATAGCGTATGCAACAGAGTCTACTGTTGAACATATCGTTCATTCTGTCTTAGGGAAATTAAAAGTTTGGAAAGACGCCCTTGGAGAAAATGCACCAAGTAACGTGGTATTACCTCAAGTGTTTAAAGAAAAAGCGATTGATTTTCAGGGGTTAACATTTGAACTAGTAGGCTTAGATCATTACAGAACTAGCCTATTTAATAAAGAACTAAAAGTATTAATTGGTGGTATTGATGTATTTAACGAAATACATGTATTCTTAGCGGATACTAACTCAAAAGCGGCTATGGAGGCATGGATTGAGAACTTGAAAGTATTACAAGCATTACATGCTGACATAATTGTGCCTAGCCATGGATCAATCGAAAAATCCCTAAATAATCAAGCACTTACTGCGACAATGGATTATCTAAGAACGGCGGTTCAAGCTTCTGAGGAAAGTGGAACTTCAAAAGATTTTGTGGCAAAACTTGAAGCAGCATATCCAGGCTATGCAAATAAAGGTGTATTAGAATTAAGTGCAAAAGTTGTAACAAAAGAAATGCCTTGGGGTTAATGATATGAATAAATATCAAAAACTATTACATGAAACGTATGTGTTAACTGGCGAAGGGAAATTGGATGCGTTCAAAACGTATTTAAGTGAAAATGTATCTTGGACAGAAGCTGCTGGGTTTCCATATGCAGGTACTTATATAGGTCCAGATGAAGTAGTGAAAAACGTACATGAACGTCTTGGCACAGAATGGGATGACTATAGCGCTAAAGATGAAATTTATGCTTTTAATAACAATACTGTTATCGTTTATGGAAAATATAGTGGAACATATAAAGCTACAGGGAAGTCATTTGTAGCAGATTTTTGTCACCTTTATAAGTTTGATGAGAACGATAAGGTTAAGAAGTTTATTCAAATTGTGGACAGTGCAACTGTTAATGAGGTATTAAGTTAGAATTAATCGTTTCTAATATGCCTTGTATAGGGGGAGGTTAGGATAAATGAAATTCCTAACATTACCCCTGACATTACATTTTGGGGAAGGTTTCTCCTTCTTCAAGCTTTTTATTATAGAAGAAAACTTATTTAAGTAGAAGAGGTAGGTATATATGAAATTAGAGAAAAGTTTAATCATAACAATTATTTCTGTATTTATTTTAGGAGTAGTTTCGACTTTGGTATATCAAGCTTCCAACGGTAATAACAAAGGGAACTCAATAAAGAGTGAAAATGTCGCTTCTGTATCAAAAGAAGTAAAAGAAAATGAAAAGAATAAAAAGATGGTAGTTGATTTCTATAATGAAGTTTTTAACAAACATAATATCGATATTATCCCTAAATATGTTAGCGAAGATTATAAGCAACATAATCCTTTTGTTGCTGATGGACGAAAAGCCTTCATGGATTTCTTTAAGGAGGATTTTGTTAAAAATCCTAATTCCTCTGCAGAGATTAAACGTGTAGTAGCTGAAGGGGATACAGTTGCTCTTCATGTACACTCTCGTACTAATTCTCAAGATAAGGGAGTTGCTATAGTGGATATATTTCGTATCAAGGATGGAAAGATTGTCGAACACTGGGATGTAATTCAAGAGATTCCAAGTGAAGCAGCTAATGATAATACGATGTTTTAGAGAGAAGATATATTTAATAATTGTTTAATTGATAGTGCTTTGTAGAATTTAGAAATTTAGATAATTAGTCATCAAATTTGGAAATTATTTAAAAATAGCATATTAAATGATGGCACAAATTAATACGAAATAGCTCTTTAATAAAAAATCCTACTCATTAAAAAATGAGTAGGATTTTTTATTAAAGAATAGTGCTAATTTTGTGGTTCGGCACCATCTAAATTTGGAAACCATGAAAGTATAGGTACTCTATATCCACGTAAAGTAAAATCGTAATTTTTTCCTTCTTTTATGTTTGCTTGCAGATTCACTGAATGAAACTTCATCATAAGAAGGCCATCCTCATTAGAAATAACTTTTTCGGTTCCATTTTTTTGCTCAACCTAGTACAATCTTACCAATTTAAAAAAGACCACCATTACTGGCAGTCCTTTTTTGGTAGTTTTAGAAATTAAATTATAACATATTAATATACAAATTATAAATATGCTTTTATAAAAGATACTATAAGTTTTTTATAATTCTTGATTTCTCAATTTTCATTGCATAATGAATTTTTCTATGAGTATTAACAACTAACATTAAAATTATCAATTCACTAGATTTTTAGAAAAAACTGGTTATCTATATAATTATTTGGTAAAATATAGATATAATTTAAGGAGTAAAGTTAATATAGATCAACTAAGTAATGCTAAGAAAATGTTTTATTGCATAAAAAAAAGGCTCCATTGCTGGAGCACTCAAAATAAACAAACGAATTAAAACAAGAAACAGACAATTTAACTATATAGATAAAACATAAATAAATCTATATATATGTAAAAATGCATATAAAAACTCTATTTATTGATGCTATAATAGGTTTACTCGATGATTGTTATATTTTTTTATGGTTTTTAAGCAATAAATACCTTCTTAACACCAAGTGTACAAGAAAAGAAGACATCTTAAGCGATGTCTTCTTTTCTTATATAATAACAACACAATAAAATTAAGATGGTTCAAGTGGGAGGAAGGCACCTTTAGGTGTCTTTTCTTTGTCGAATTTGCCTAATAGGGCAGCACCACATTGCTATCAAGTTAAAAATTTTTTCACCCAAAACAAAAAAACGAGCTGAATTCACATAAATAACTATGGAAGAAAACAAAAACTTGGGATTAAAGAACTTGTGATGTATGACTATATTGGCTGTTTTTATCCAGAAGGATATATTGATCCTGATTATACATTTCTATTTAATCATGATGCTATTGAAGAAATTGTATTTGAAGGTTTTATAGATGAGGAAAAAGAGGCATTTGTAGGATTGCTTAATTGAATAGGATCTAGAAACAGGTAACCTTCAAATTTTGATAAAACTAGCAATCTCCACGCCGAAATTGGTTAAATTATAAGGGGAAAAGCTGGACGCGAAAATGATGAAGAGATTATTATTTTCAAATCAGTTGGTTTGGCTGTAGTAGATATTATCGTTGCGAAGTATTTGTATGGGAATGCGGTGGAGTGCGGGATTAGGAATAGGGTTGAATTTTGAGAGACTGCCTTTTGGTGGTCTTTTTTTCATGAAATCTTGTAAAGCAAGAAAAAGTAGGATATTTAATGATTAGAATTGAATATTCATATTCTAATATTCAGTAGAAAGATAAAACGTTCAAAAGTTCAGAATAATAGATTATAATATGTTTAGTAAAATTAACCAATATATATTTTGCTCATTATGTATTAAAGGGGAAATGAAAATGGCTGGACAAATTCGTATGTCACCAGAGGAGCTTAAATCGAAAGCGGCTCGATATGGACAAGGTGCAAATCAAATTGAGGACATTTTAAGTCAACTACAAAACTTACAAAATGAATTAAGAGGAGAATGGGAAGGTCGTGCTTTCGAAGGTTTTGATCAACAGTTCAATCAATTAAAGCCAAAAGTACAAAACTTTGCACAGCTATTACAAGAAATTAATATGCAGCTTAATAAAACTGCAGAAGCTGTTGCTTCTCATGATGAAGAATTATCACGTAATTTCGGTTTGAATTAAAAACGCTTTATTCTATATAACAAGCATTTCAAATGAGCCATACAGCTTATATTGTATGGCTCATTTGATTGCATGCCTAGCGAGCGATTGATAGGGATATATATTTAATGAGATTTCTTTGATGCGTTTGGAAAACTTATAGAAAGGGTTTGAAAGAATGGGACAATTTCAAAGTAATTTACAAACAGCAACGCAAATTGCTACGAAAATGGGATCAGCCTCTGATAGGATTCAAAGTGCAACAAGTCGTTCCATAACAAAAGCGACGCGTACAACATTATCTGTTAACTTCAAAGCACAAGAAGCGAATCAGCAAGTTTTAGACTTGACGAAACAATTTTCCGCTGCCTTTCAACAAGCGGTTGATAATATTCATTCGGTATCTAATGAATTTGAGAGAATGGATAATGAACTTCACAACACTTTTCGCTAATGTGACAACCTACGTAAAGTAAAATAGTAGGAGGAAAAAGATGAGTCAACATATTGAAAAACAAATTAATCAAGTAAATCAAAAGTTACGAAGTGTATTTGAAGAACAAGACCGAAATCAATCTGCGATTCAAAAACAGGAAAAAGTAGAGGAAGATTTTCATGTATGGAAGAATCAAAACCATCGTTTGTTTGATCGTATTTTAGGAACTTGGCATAAAGATAGAGAAATGTCATTGTTTTTTATGGATATTCGTCAAGAAGCACAATACATCGAACGAAAACTTACATTTGAATTGGAAAGCCAAAAAGAAACATTGTTTAAAGAGAAACGAGATCTTAGTGATTTAGAAAATGATCTTTCATATCAGCAACAACAATTAGTAAAGGAGGCTAATTCATGAGTTTAAATATGTATTTGGGAGAAGTACAAAACCAAACTCAAAGTATGAATGCTGTATGTACGGCCACCATTCAAGGTATGGAACAAGCAATTCAGTCGATTGATGCTTTTGCAACTGATACTGTGTTACAGGGGCAAACATATAGCAGTGCAAAAGCATTTTTTGTACAAACTTTTCGACCTTTGGCACAAGGAATCATTTATTTGTGTGAAGAATTAATCCGTCAGAATGGTGCTTTTCCAAGTCAATTTCAATCACAAGTCGCTTCCACAGATGTAATTGAACAAGAGATATTAGAACAAATTCGGGAAATTGACCGAATGAAAACAAGTATGGAAGCTGTCAATCAAGCTATGCCAATGCCGGGTATGGATGCCATGGTAAATCTTTTTATTGTTATGAGGCAAAAACTGCAAGAAAAGCTGGATCATTTGTATCAATTCAATCAGACCTCTAGTAATAACTATAGTACAGCACTTCAATTAGCAACTAGTATTGCTGCAGGTCTTGCGGAAGTTCAGAGTGGGAAAGGGTTTAGTGTTGTCAGCGGTACATTTAGTACACAAGGATTGAATATGGATTGGACGGGGCCTATTCAAACAATTACAGAAGATAAAGCTCGTGAAGTTGAAAGGTTAAATAAGGATTCTGAATCTGGTGAAGTAGACAAAAAAGAGTCATTTTTAGGTATGACTGGATTCAATTGGAATGCACCATTGGATGGAGCGGGGAATACATTTGGAACACTTACAGGTGCAGTTGTAGTAGGGAATACAGCTCATAAAGTAATTAATGGTTATAAGGTAACATACGATTTGGACAGAAGAGCACAACGCGTCCTTGTAAGAGAATATTCCGGTTTTAAGGGCAATAAAAAAATTAATGGAAAGTATAGGGATTATAAGATTTATTATGTAGATGATGTCGCGGCAAAAATGAAAAATGGAACTGCTAGCAAGACGATAAAAGAAATAGATGCTCTTATAAAAAATGGAAGTGCGCTAAGTGCGTCTAAAATGGCTTTAAAGGATAAACTTGGATGGTTTAGTGTGGCTATAGACTCATATACGGATACAAGTGAGAATATCAAAAATAATGAATCAAATGATAAAATCGCCGGGGATATTATTGGTAATGTTGTTGTAGGAGGAGCAGTAACCGTAGGGGCAACGGCTCTTACAGTTGCTGCCCTCCCAGCAGCACCAGTTCTGGCGGTTGCGGCAGCTGGATTTGTTGTTTCAGTAGGACTAACATATTTTACAGAAGGTGTGAAATGGGATATTGATTTAGATGGTGATGGTGAAGATGATAGTATTAAAGATATGGTGAAAACGGGTGCGAAAAAAACTTGGTCAACAGTAGCGGGGTGGTTTAATTAATATGAAAAAAATTATAGATTTTAATAAGAAAGCTTTTGCACATTATATGGCTCTTTATCCTGTAAATGAAATAAGATTCCAAATAATTGCCCTTGTTCTTGTGGGAGCGGACATATTTATTCTGTTGCCCGCTTTTGCGAATCCTTTTCGATTACTCTATGTATATATAGTAACTCCTCCAGTTGTTTTTTTAAATTTGTGGGCGATATGGATTGCTATCAATCCTCGGAAACGACAGTTACAATACACTCTATTTCGAGGAGTATATGGCGCCATATGTTCAGTCGGATTATTGGTTATAACTCAAAAATATGCTTATGAAGTGTTACAATTACAAACTCCCATCTATTTTATTCTTTCATTTGGTTTGTATGGTTTTGCTTTGTATTATTTTTATAAAAATCATATTGAAAAACTTCAGGAACCAAGAAAAAAATCAAAATCACCGAAAGGAACTGGTGGTGTAAAAGTAGCAGCTATTGCAGCGGGATCGGGGCAGTTAATTGCTAATATAATTCTTAGCACTGCAACACAACAGATGGGGGCAATTGTATTTATGTCTGCATGCACAGTGTTTTCGTTTGTTTTGTTTTATATGATTATAGAACTCCATAAGTATTATTATTTACGTAAGCATATAGAAGATGGAGGGAAAATACGTATAGGCTTTTAAAGAGGATTTGTTGCATTTCAAGTATATAATCGCATTCTTCTTCTAGTTGGTTAAAGGATAGAAAAAATAGGAGGGAGAGTTAATCTCATGAATGTGGAATTATATTTAGATAGCAGAGATATCTTTTTTCTATTTTGGGTGATAGGGATAAATAATACTTAATCGAAAACGACAGGATGGTGCAAGTGAGATTCTGCGCTATTTAAATAATCTTTGAAAAATATATCAGCCGTATAAGAAAGGGCGGAGAATTATGCAATTTTCTAAAGAAAAGCTGTTACCAAATGGCTCTATTGTTCTGTTAAAAGGAGGGACAAAAAAGGTTGTAATTTACGGGAGAAAACAACTACTTATGGTTGAAGAACCGGTTATGTATGACTACATAGGCTGTTTTTATCCAGAAGGATATATTGATCCTGATTATACATTTGTATTTAATCATGATGCTATTGAAGAAATTATATTTGTAGGTTTTATAGATGAGGAAGAAGAGGCATTTGTAGGATTGCTTAATTGAATGTGATTTAGAAACAGGTGACCTTCAAATTCTGATAAAACTAGCAATCTCCATACCGAACTTGGGCAAATTATAAGCAGGGAAAAAGCTGGACGCGAAAATGATGAAGAGATTACTATTTTCAAATCAGTTGGTTTGGCAGTAGTAGATATTATCGCTGCGAAGTATTTGTATGAGAAAGCGGTGGAGTGCGGAACGGGGAATAGGATTGAGTTTTGAGACTGCCTTTTGGTGGTCTTTTTTGCATAAAATCTTGTAAAGCAAGTAAAAGTAGAATATTCAATAGAAAGATAAAGTGTTTAAAAGTTCGGAATAATATATTACAATGCGTTTGGTGAAATTAACCAATATATATTTTGCTCATTAGAAGTTATAGCAGGTATTGACGATTACTCCTTAAAGGCAGCATCGGAAGCTTCTACACTTAAGTATGAAGTAGAAGTAAGTATGCTACATTTTCTAGATTTGTTACCAATTATTGGAGATTCAGACCTGAAAATTAAAGGTGATTTGTGATTGGGTGCAATAGGTGTGAAAGGTAGCGTTAGAAAAGAAACTGGTATAACAGTTCCTGTTTTAGAGGGGTTTACTATGGGAAGTAGTTTTAAATTTGAAAAACCTGAGGAGAAAAAATGATATGAAAACTCCATCGTATAAACCATTATATATTTTAGTTTATGTCGTAATATCTGTATCTATTATAGGATTAATGATTACTCCATCCAACAATTGGTGGGAAAAATTGTTAGGAACTATCGTTCTCATTCTTTTGGGAGCAGGTTTAATATGTTTTTTAAAATTTGGACGGTGGGCGCAAGAGAAATTTTATGATAAATTTACAAAAAAACGGGATTAATATAAGACTGGAGTAATTAAGATATGCGTACAATAAATAGAATTCTGACTTTTACTGTATGTATTATGTTGTTAATTGGGGCTTCTTCTACTATACGGTTAGAAGATAAAATTTTACTTATAGGTTTGCTGCTAATTTGCAATGTTATTGCATACTTTACAGTAGAGTATATCTATAAACGTATAGACAATAAGAAAAAGAATTGGATTTATAATTCGCAAAATTCATTTAATATTTAGAAGGCAAAAGTATCAATGAAACTATTACCAAATGGTTGGTTTTACAGTAGCCCAGGCCGGAATAGAACTAGAGAATATTAAAGGATTTGGGATAGGAGCTGAAGCTACTCTAGTAAAATATGAGAGTGCTATAAAAATTCCTATTCCATGCACCATTTGGTCCTGATGTAGGTTTATGGGGATTTGGTTTAGAAGTTAATGTTAAGGAATAAAGGAGATAAGTAGCATGAATAAAAAAGTGAAACAATTTAAATATTTTATGATTATATTAGCTTGTATTGCAATTTTTGGTACAATTTTACCTAATGCATTGGATCCAAATGAAACATTAGCAGGTAACATTTCGGTTGCAGTTTTTGGTACAATTGGTACTTGTTTGTTGTTTTCTATCACTTATTTCCTTATAAAAAAGGCTATTTTAAGAAGGGGAAACTAAGATGGTACAAAATTTAGAGTTAGAACTACTTCCAATAGGTTCGGTTGTGAAATTTAAAACATGGGAGCAACCTTTGATGATATATGGTAGAAAACAGGAAGATTCAAAAACTAAGGAAACTTGGGATTATGTGGCTTGTTATTATCCTATTGGAAATGTTTCAACTGAATATAATATGTTTTTTAACCATGAATATATATCAGAAGTTATTTTTACTGGTTACATAAATGAGGATGAAATTAAGTTGCGTGAAGATTTGAAATAATAATTTGAAATTTATAACTATAATAAAACATATATATCTTAATGGATATAATTTTTTATTATAGTTATTTTTATAAGTTTAATGGTGAAAATTTTATTGGGAATAGAAGGGGTAATGATAGTGGGGATTTTTAAAAATACAATTTTATTTGTTTTGTGTTTAGTAATTCTTAGTGGTTGTTTTACAAGAGAGGGAACTATTGTTGGTGGTAAAGTTCATGGTTCTTCAGATGGTGTATCAGGTAGTATCTCTGGAGATTATAGAAAATTTACTGGATCTGCAACTCAAGATAGGAAAGTTAAAAAAGGTGAGAATTGGATTTTTTCTTTTGATGATAAAACTAAACAAGGAACTATAATTGCTTATGTTGTGGATTCAAATGATAATACAATACTAGAGTTTAATAGTGGCGAAGGCGAAAAAAATATTAAAGTGCCTAAGGATGATACATATAAGGTTAAAATTAAAACGGAAGAACATGGTGGGGAATTTCGAATATCATGGAAAAAAGAAAAATAGTTTTTGGATTGAAAAAAGCATCTAAAGATAGAAGCTTTTTTTAGTCTTTAATTAAATAGTTTTGAATCTGTATTCTGGTGAAATATATAGTAGTCATGTTTTTTAAGTAGAGAATCAGCTCCAATTTAATTCAAAGAATTATTAAGTAATGTTTTTAAATCTGATTGTATATCAAATTTTTCTTTATGTTGATCATATATGATTAGATATACAAATTATCTAGTATATTATCTTTTTCTTCCTTATTGATGCCAATATATTTTAGTGTAATTTATGAGGTGCTATGATTGAGTATTTCTTACAATATAGCGAAATCTTTTGTTTATTTATAGAACCAATAGCCGAAGGTTTTGCACATGGTGCGAGTCCCAATAGATTCGATACCAGAAAACTCTCCGGCTTTTTGAAATTTTTGATAAGCCTAGATTTTATTAATGGGTTGATCTTCTTTTCGAGAAGGGAATAATATTCCACAGAAGGTGTAAAATGGGATGTTGATTTAGATGGTGATGGTGAAGATAATAGTATTAAGGATAGGGTGAAAACGGGTTCGAAAAAAGCTTGGTCAACAGTAGCGGGGTGGTTTAATTAACATGAAAAAAAAATACGGATTTTAATAAAAAAGCTTTTGAATATTATATGGCTCTTTATGCTGTAAATGATATAAGATCGACTATAATTACTCTTGTGATTGGGATAGCAGATATATTTGTGCTTTTGCCTGCTTTTGCGAATCCTGTTCAACCGATATATATGTACATAATAGTTCCACCAGTTGCTTTTTTAAATGTATGGGCAATATGGATTGTTATAAATCCTAGGAAGCGGCAATTACAATACACTCTATTTCGTGGGGTATTTGGCATCGTATGTTCAGTAGGATTATTAGTTATAACCCAAAAGTTTGCATATGGAATGTTAGGATTACAAACTCCTATCTATTTTATTTTTTCGGTTGGTTTGTATATTTTTGCTTTGTATTATTATTATAAAAATCATATTAAAAAACTTCAGGAATCAATCAAAAAATCAAAATCATTGAAAAAAAACTCTGGTTTTGGAGTAGTGGCTTTTGTAGGATTGGGTCAACTCATTGCTAATATCAGTCTTGGTTTTGCAACACAAAAGATGGTAGCAATTGTATTAATGTGTGTATACTCCATGCTTTCGTTTATGTTGTTTCATTTCATTATGGAACTCCATAGGTACTATTATTTAAGGAAGCATATAGAAGATGGGGGTAGAACACATGAAACCTTTTAAAGAGGTTTATTGAATTTTAAGTATTGTGATTTATGGAAGGAAACAAAAACTTATGGTTAAAGAACCTGTGATGTATGACTATATTGGCTGTTTTTATCCAGAAGGAGGAAAGCTGATATGCAAGCATTTAAAGTTGGGAAATTAGTCACATTCGTTGCAATTATAATACTTCTTGTAGTTGCTATTTTATCTCCTTACAACTTATTTAAAAAGATTTATTTTATTATTGGTGTTCTTATTATTGGCGCAATTTCACTTGGTACAAATAAATTCTTTGAACTGATACACAGTAAATTTAATAAGAAATGATATTACTTATGTGATAAAGAAATTCCCCTCTAAATCCTTAACGATTTAGAGGGGAATTTCTACAATATGATTTTACTGGATTACGTGGAACTAAATTAGTCCATCACCATATTGGTGGTGGTCAAGCTGTTGGTGTTCCGCTGCCACTACATCCTGGTTTTGGAGGGATTCATAACGCAGAAAAATCGATTGGAGCATGGGGGAAAAGATGCAGGATATGTAGAAATGCTTCAGAAATTTATTGAACATCATACATTAGGCGGTAAATAAAAAAATGAAAAATGAAATGAAAAATTGTTTTGATAAAATAATTAGAGAGTGGCAAGATTGTAATAATTCATTGCCAAAATCTTTATGGATAGAAGAAGCAGAGGCTTTTATCTATGAAGGAGAACCAGATATAGAGGGATACGTATTCTGGAAACCGTTAGAAAAAAATATAATTCATGATTTTTCTAATATAGAAAAAGATTTGGGGATACAATTATATAATTCAATTAAAGAATATTATAATTCTTATTGGTTTTTAGACTTAGGAGGTAATTATTTAGGTTATGATTTTGAATTAAATTCTGTTATACCAGGAATTGAACTGCATGATTTTTATGTATCTTTACAAGGGTACCAAGGCGCACATGATAATCAACTGAATAATATTCCTATTGGTATGGAATTCAATGGTCTCTTGGTAGTTGTAGATAATGAAAATGGACAAGTAAAATTAGAAGCTTATGAAAGCGGAAGCTTCGAAGTAATCTGTGATAGTTTAGCAGAATTAATTTTAAATCTTTCATAATCAGGAACCTGGTCGAATACAACTTGTAGATTATCAGATACATCACGATACTGGTCATACAGGTGGATATAAAATTTGAGGAAAAGATAGGGCGGTTTATAATTATGAACAACATTACATGGATTAATGTAAGTGAGAAAAAAGTTACAGATGAACAAATTGAACAATTAGAAGAGTACTTTGGTATTAAATTTCCTAATGATTTTATTGAGTGTGTAAAGAAATATGATGGTGGCTATCCTACTCCAGATACATTCAATATTCCTAATCAGGATGAAGATTCACTTAATAACCTTTTAACCTTAGACTCTGAGAGAAAAATTTCTATGCTGCAAACATATAATAGTATAAAAGATAGATTGGTAGATAAAGTATATCCTTTTGCTAGAGACCCGTTTGGTAACCTTCTATGCTTTGATTACCGAAATAATCCTCAGTCACCAACAGTCGTATTTTGGGACCATGAGGAAGAAGAAATGGAAGAATCCATCTATCCTGTTTGTTCATCTTTTGCAGAATTACTTGATAGCTTATATGAGTTTGAAGACGAGGACGAATAATTAATTATGAGTAACAAAAGTAAGACTTATGTGAATTACGCATAAGTCTTTTTAATATTATCTCAAAGTTAAGAAGATTGAGGGGGAAAATTCTCATGAATCTAGGGGAGCTAGTTTAAAAGAAATTAAAAGACAATTAAATATACCTAGATTTCAACACCCGATTAGTCAAAAAATGGTACCATTAACAGATAGTAATGGTAAAAGGATATTAAATGATAATAAACAGCCTATTATAACTCGAGAATTTACATATGAAGTAAAAGGTCAATCAAGATCATTCAGAGGGTCATAAGTTTGGAGAAGGTGGAATTGGAGATCAGTCACCGCATCATAATGTAAGACCTGAATACAATACACGAACAGGACAGATAGATCGTATGGAGGATCATTATTATTTTGAGAAGAGAAATAAAAAATAGGAAGTATAAAAATGATTGATCAATTTAAATTTTTAAATCCACAAGCGTTAATTAGTATTTTTGGGAAAATACCAAAGTTTGAAGAATCAGAGTTATTAGATGTGCGTCTTAAAAGAGATGGTCCTACTTTAGTTATTCAATTGATGACAAAGGAAAATGTTGAAAACAAGCCAAAAAGATGGGATAAGTGGGATGTAATTTATGTAGAGATATCTTTCTTTACTATTCATAATTTAACAATAAAAGGTTTAGGGACAGAAAATATAATTGATTATTTTGAAATAAATACGATAGAAGAAGGTTTATTAAGAATTAAGTGTAAGAATCAAATGTTAGTTGAGTGCTCGTTTGAATGGGCGAAGGTAGAAGGAGTAATCCCAGGCTTAATAGGATTACCGTAATTTTGATGGGAAGTAGATAGTTAATTTTTATAATATTCATATTTTAATGTTTTGGGGTTAAATAAGGAATGTATAAAGGACATTTGAAACGTTGATAGTGTTGCAAACATATGAAGCGGAAATTACTAAAATTAAGATACCTAATTATATACCTGTATTAGGTGATTATGATATAAGTTCCAAAGGTGAGATTGTAATAGGTGGGTATGGTTATAGATTCCGCAGGAGTTTCATTTAAGTTTGAGAAGGAAGCGAGATAATAGAATGCGAAAATTTTCAAAAATAGTTATATGTGTTGGTGCGTTAATAATGATTATACTAGGCATGATTGTACATGATACATGGAAGGATAGGATTTATTTTTCTTTAGCTGTACTTTTTGTTACCGTACTTTCTTTACTATGGAATATAGTTGCTCATAATATTATGGATAAATTTAGGGGGAGAGAATGAATAGTTATGAAACTTTTACTGATTGGAACAGTAGCGGGGTGGTTTAATTAACATGAAAAAAAGTCTAGATTTTAATAAGAAAGCTTTTGCACATTATATGGCTCTTTATCCTGTAAATGAAATAAGAGTCCACGTAATTGGTCTTGTCCTTTTGGGGACAGATGTGTTTGTTCTTTTGCCTGCTTTTGCGAATCCTTTTCGATTACTCTATGTATATATAGTAACTCCTCCAGTTATTTTTTTAAATTTGTGGGCGATATGGATTGCTATCAATCCTCGGAAACGACAGTTACAATACACTCTATTTCGAGGAGTATATGGCGCCATATGTTCAGTCGGATTATTAGTTATAACTCAAAAATATGCTTATGAAGTGTTACAATTACAAACTCCCATCTATTTTATTCTTTCATTTGGTTTGTATAGTTTCGCTTTGTATCATTTTTATAAAAATCATATTGAAAAACTTCAGGAACCAAGAAAAAAATCAAAATCATCGAAAGGAACTGGTGGTGTAAAAGTAGCAGCTATTGCAGCGGGATTGGGGCAGTTAATTGCTAATATAATTCTTAGCATTGCAACACAACAGATGGGGGCAATTGTATTTATGTCTGCATGCACAGTGTTTTCGTTTGCTTTGTTTTATATGATTATAGAACTCCATAAGTATTATTATTTACGTAAGCATATAGAAGATGGAGGGAAAATACGTATAGGCTTTTAAAGAGGATTTGTTGCATTTCAAGTGTATAATTGCATTCTTCTTATGGAAGCCATTTACGAGGCTTATAGCAATAAAAGATGTATAAGTGGAAGATTATATTGTGGTAAAACATCTGAAGGAATGGAAATTAGGTTTGTTCTTATTGATGATAAGATTATAGCTGTTTATCCCGTGTATTAAAGAATGTGAGGTACTCAAAAATGAAAGTAACTAATCAGCCCATAGTTAAAAATGTAAGAAAATATAGAGGTAATTGCTAAGAAGCACTCCCCCTAAGTTTCAGATGAAATTAAATAATTGATTATTTACATTTAAATAATCGACTATTTATGCTTTAATATTTATATGTACATAATTGGGATAATTAGGGATTTATATTTAATATGTTTTAAGGAAGGGGAATGTTTTTTATATGGAAACTCCAGAAAATCAATTTAAACGTGCGCTTAATCCTTGGTTCTCCATTTGGACAAAACCACGTGATACAATGAAAGAAATTTTTATATCCAAACCAAAGAATGTGTTTTTACTCATTTTACTAGGCTCATTCGTACAGACTTTAGATCGAGCATCTTCTAAAAATATGGGGGATTCAATAAGTAGTCCAGTTTCAATAATCTCAATGGTTATATTCGGTACCTTCGTTGCTTTCTTAATTTATTATTTTTTGCTACCAGCGTTATTTAATTGGGTGGCAAAAAAACTTGGTGGACAAGGTACCTTTGAAAAAACACGTTACGCAGTTGCCTATTCTTATATCCCTTACGTTTACTCTCTTATATTAGTTTGGGTGCCTTCATTTTTCTTGTTTGGGATAGAAAACTTTACGAGTGAGACACCGAAAATGGAGAGTAGCATAACTTTAACGATTTTGTTTCTTATTTTTGCCATAATTGATATAGTTATTGGAATTTGGACAATCATTATTTCCTTAAAATGTTTAGGAGAAGCACACCAATTTTCAGCATGGAAAGCATTATTAACAATAATAATATCCTTTATGATTATCATTCTTCCTTTAGTAATAATAGTATTTCTTATAGTAGGGGTTACAACTTTTTAATCATTTATTTGCCTCTTATTTATCCAAATGTTTTCTACGCGCTGTTAGTAATTGTTACAGGGTGAACAACCACATGATTCGGATGTTCCACTTGGCGAAGCGTATGACCTTTATGATCAAATTGATCGCCCGTTACGGCCTGTTTTTCTTATTATCAGTGTTAACAGGAATTTGTGAAGGCAAACTTGAAAATCAAAATATTAAACCATTAAAATCTTAGGGTAGCTAAGTAGATTGTCCTTGTTTGTCCCTTATTTTCCAATTGGAGGCTAATTATTACCAATTGGTTCTGTAGCTCTTATAGAAGAAATTAATCAACCTCTTATGATTTATGGAAGAAAGCAACAACAAGCTGATAATAAATTATGCGATTATGTTTCTTGTCCATATCCTCATGGTAATTTATCAAAAGAATATAATGTGTTTTTTAATCATAATCAAATAATTCATTTATTATTTAAGGGTTTCGAAACAGAGGATGAATTAGAATTAAGAAGTAAATTATCTGAGTTTTGGTGGAAATGGAGAAAATATAATATGGTTTTAGGAATTTCATATTCTGATATTTTTCGTATTATAATTATTGTTTTGTTTTTTTTCATTTTTGGGAGATTGAATACTTGGTATAATAAAAAATATAATGTTCCTAAGGTTTTTCAATGGTTTCCTAGAAGATGGGGAAAAAGAAAAGTTTCAGAGCATTTGTCTCAACTAGATAAAAAGTTAGAAGCTGAAGGTAAAGGTATCTGTGTTACAATCTATGCTATAGATTTGTACATTGTAACTATTCCTTGTACAGTAAAAAAATATAAATCTTAATACATATATGTTTATAAAAAAGACCTTTTATTTTAAAATAAAAGGTCTTTTTTATGATGATTGAAATAGTAATTTTAAGTGAATTAAATTTGAAATGTATCAAGAATATTATCTTTTTCTTCTTTATTAATTCCAATATATTTCAGGGGGATGTGTGGTGTGCTATGGTTAAGAATTTCTTGTAACATAGCAACATCTTTTGTTTGTTTATAGAACCAATAGCCGAAGGTTTTTCGCATGGTGTGAGTACCAATGGATTCTACATTGGCAAAATCTCCGGCTTTTTGCAATTGTCGATAATACGTGTTTTTTCGTCATACAAAAACCCCTACATATAAGTAGAGGTTTTTAAATTATATCTTAATGAATTATGCCTTCTTAGATAAAGTAAATCGAGTTCAGATAAACGAAGATTATAGAATACATCATTTTAACTAGATTTATTATTAACTAAATTGTCCCCACCACCAAGCTCCGCCTCAATCTGCGAAGTCTTTGATGACTCATCCATACGCCAATACGTAATAAAGCTTATCGCAATACATCCAGCTACGTAGAAGTAGAATAGTGATTCCATTCCGATACTCTTTAGCCATAATGCGATGAACTCAGCTGTTCCGCCAAATATCGCAACGGTTAGAGCATATGGTAAGCCTACGCCTAGTGCGCGAATTTCAGTTGGGAAGAGCTCTGCTTTTACAATTGCGTTAATCGATGTGTAACCAGTAACGATAATAAGGCCGACCATCATAAGTAAAAATGCTACCATTGGTTCTGTCGTTTTTTCCATGAAGAAGAAGATCGGTGCTGTTAGTAATGTTCCGAGAATACCGAATGCCATTAATAGTGGGCGACGTCCAATTTTATCGGATAATAGCCCTGCAATTGGCTGAAGTACGACGAAAATAAGTAGTGCGACAAAGTTAATCCAGCTTACAACTTCTTTCGGAAGACCGACTGTGTTTACCATGAATTTTTGTAAATATGTTGTGTACGTATAGAATGCGACAGTGCCTCCTAGTGTTAGGCCGACTACTGTTAATACTGCTTTCGGGTGTTTCATAAGCACGCGAACGGTTCCTGCACTTTCGCGTTTTTGTGATTTTATGTTTGCGAACTGCTCCGACTCATCCATCGTGCGGCGAAGCCATAATACAGCTACTGCGCCCATCGCTCCAATAATGAACGGAATGCGCCAGCCCCAAGCTTTCATATCGGGTTCGCTTAGCAATTGCTGAAGAACAATTTGAACGCCTAACGCAACCATTTGCCCAGCAACGAGCGTTACATATTGGAAACTTGAATAAAAGCCGCGGCGACCACTACTAGCCATTTCAGATAAATATGTGGCAGAAGTTCCGTACTCTCCGCCAAGTGATAATCCTTGTAGTAAACGGGCAAGAACTAAAATAATTGGTGCCATAATACCGATACTTTCGTAACTAGGTGTACAGGCGATAATTAAAGAACCACCGGCCATAACCGTAATCGAAAGTGTTAATGCTGCCCGGCGTCCGTGCCGATCTGCATAGCGTCCCATTAATAAACTTCCGATAGGGCGCATTAAAAACCCAACTGCGAAAATAGCTGCTGTGTTGAGTAACTGACTCGTCGGATCTCCTTTAGGAAAGAACTCTGCTGAGAAGTAAACAGCGAAAGCAGAGTAAACGTACCAATCGTACCATTCAATTAAATTGCCGACAGAACCTTTGAAAATATTGCCGGCGACTCGATTAGATTTTGCTTGAGCCATAATCATTCCTCCTCTTGCTTAGTAATAAAATGATAAATATGAAAGCGCGTTCATTATAGTTGGATTGTACTGTCTGTAGAATAAAATCTCAATATTATGACAATATTATTCTTTTTGTACTTTATGTACATGGAGAGTTTTAATAGTTGCTTCATTATTCGTTTTGTCATAATAATAGAAAAAGGAGATTGATAGTTTTGAATATTTTATCAAAGGATATGAAGTATGAAGAAATCACGCAAAGTGTCATTACAAACTAAAATAGTAAGCTTAATTATCGCGTTAATTTTATTTGTCGTTCTCCTATTAGCGGGAATATTTGTTTACATTCAGTCCGTTGATACGAAGCGCCAAGTGGAGCAGTTAGCCCTGCAAACTGCGAAGTCGCTCTCTTTTATGCCAGCTATAAAAGATGCTTTTCAACATAATGAGCATAAAAGTACGATTCAATCTATTGCGGAACAAGTTCGTGAGCAAGCTGGCGCAGATACTGTCATTATAGAAGATCGCTTTGGGGTGACTTATTCCCATTCTAATTCGGAGTTAATTGGCACAAAGAGTAACAATCCATATAACTATGAGGCACTCACTTTTGGTGGCTATTATACGCTTGAAGGAAATGGTGAAAGTGGTCCTGCTTTAATGGCGAAGGCGCCTATTATTGTTCATAACGGAGACTACGATCAAGTCGTGGGTATTGTGACAGTAGAGTTTTCAATAAAAGGTATTGAATCTAACATACTGGGCAGAACGAAAGAAATTATACTCTTTTCCTTAGCTGTATTACTAGCCGGCATTGTTGGCGGCATTCTTTTAGCACGTAGCATTCGGAAAGATACACTCGGTTTAGAGCCGAATGAAATTGCAGCGCTATACCGGGAACGAAGCGCGATATTATTATCTATAAAAGAAGGGATTATCGCCATTGATCAAAATGGTTTTATTACGATGATGAACACATCAGCAGAGGAAATGCTGCATGTACATGATGATTATATGCAACAGCACATTTCAAAAGTTTTACCGGAATTTAATATGGAGAGAGTGCTAGAAAACGATCAAGAAATCGCGTTTCAAGATAAAGTGTTTATTTTAAATAGGACACCGATACTTGAAAATAACAGTACGGTAGGCGTTGTATGTAGTTTTAGAGATAAAACAGAACTGCAAAACCTTGTGAACACAATATCTGAGGTAAGAAAGTATTCAGAGGACTTACGCGCTCAAACACATGAATTTACAAATAAACTTTTCGTCTTATCAGGATTACTTCAGTTAGGACATTACAAAGAAGCGATTGAATTTATCCAGCAAGAATCTAATATTCATCAAAGCCAAAATCATATTTTATTCCATCAAATTCATGATGCAAAAGTACAAGCTATTTTATTAGGAAAAATCGGAACAGCATCTGAGAAGAAAATTGATTTTCATATTGAAGGAGATAGTGCGCTTCATCCGTTACCAGACCATATAAAAGTTTCACACCTTATTACGATCCTTGGAAACATAATCGATAATGCATTTGATGCGGTGAGTGAACGAGAGGAAAAGAGTGTTTCCTTTTTCGTTACGGATATTGGACACGACATTGTGTTTGAAGTGATAGATAGTGGAGCAGGGATACCGGCAGAAAAAATTACGACCATTTTTCAAAAAGGGTTTTCAACGAAAGGAAATGATCGTGGTTACGGACTACCAAACGTGAAAGAAATGGTAGATGTACTAGGGGGAACAATTGAAATTCAAAACGAGAAAAATGGGGGAGCGATTTTTACAATTTATCTTCCGAAAACATTGAGAGAAAGTACATGACAAACAGGGGGATGGGCATATGTTGAAGGTTGCAATTGCAGAAGATGATTTCCGCGTCGCACAAATTCAGGAAGAGTTTTTATTAAAAATAAAGGACGTAAAAGTGATTGGAAAAGCATTGAATGCGAAAGAAACGATGGAACTACTACAAAGGGAAGAAATCGATTTGCTTCTATTAGATAATTATTTACCAGACGGAATTGGCACAGACTTATTACCGAAAATTCATGCAGACTTTCCAAACGTTGACGTCATTATGGTTACTGCGGCAAATGAAAACCATATGCTAGAAAAGGCAATTCGAAACGGCGTAAGTAACTACCTTATAAAACCGGTCACGTTAGAAAAATTCGTTCGCACAATTGAAGACTATAAAAGAAAGAAGCAATTATTACATAGTAACAATGAAGTGAATCAAGCACTCATCGATAACTTCTTCGGCATTTCGCAAACACAAGATATAAAAAACTTACCGACAGGTGTGGATCCGTTAACACTACAAAAAGTGAAGGGGATTATAAAAGGGTTCGAAGAGGGCATTACAATAGAAGAAATGGGAGAACAAATGGGTGCCTCCAGAACAACCGCAAGAAGATATTTAGAATACTTAGTAGCGACCGGCGAATGCACAGTAGAGTACACATACGGTATTATCGGACGACCAGAACGAAAGTACCGAATAGGACGAGGACTATGAAAAAACGATTATTACTATGTATATGGATCATGACAGGAGTAATAGCTGGTTGTTCCTCGGAAAAATCCCATACGAATACAGTGAACATCGACAAAGTAGAAATCGTTGCGCCGAACGTTCAAGGAGCAGGATGGGACTTAACAGCGCGGGCGATGCAAAAAACGCTCACAGAAGAAAAAATCTTCACAAAACCAATCACAGTCACAAATAAAGTAGGTGGCAGCGGTGATGTCGGATGGAAATATACGAAACAAAAAGGTGGTCACGTACTGGCGATTAACTCAAGCTTACTCATAACGAACAACCTACTAGGCCACAGTAAACTAACATATAAAGACTTCACACCACTCGCAACACTCGCATCGGACTGGGAAGTTGTTGTCGTATCAAAAGAATCAAACATAGAAAACGCAAATCAACTAATGGAACAACTAAAACAAGACAAGAAAAACTTCAAAATCGGCGTTGCCCCCGGCCTAGGAAACGACGATCACCTATCCTTCGTACAAGTAAGCAAAGCCTTCGGCATAAACCCAGCCGAACTACAATTCTTCGTCTACGAAAACAAAGAAAAAATCATAAACGCCCTAACGAACAAACAAATCAGCGCCGCAACCATGACCCTATCCGAAGCCGAAAAACAATACAAATCCGGCAAAATAAAAATACTAGCCGTATCCGCACCAAAACGCTTAGACCGACTACCAGAAATCCCAACCTGGAAAGAACAAGGAATCAACGTCATCTTCCAGCACTGGAAAGGAATTATGGGCCCGAAAGATATGACGGAGGAAGAGGTTGCTTATTGGGATGGTGTGATTAAGAGGATGGTGGAGAGTGATAGTTGGAAGGGGATTTTGAGGGAGCGGGGTTGGAATTCTTATTATAAGGATAGTGGGGAGAGTAGGATGTTGTTGGAGCAATGTGATTTTAGGTATGAGGAAATGTTGAAAAAAGAGGCGTAAGAGGGAAGTATTCAATCAGGCTTTATTTTTGTAGTTACTTCTATATAATATAAAAGAGATGAGAGTGTTAGGCTAATTGCATTAAAAGGGCTAGATAGGGATAGATAAAATCTAGCTTACTGATTAAAAATATATTAGTCGTTTAAAGATATAAAAGGCATTTTTCAGTCTATAAAGTGTGGAAACATAAAGTATAGAGTTTCTGTGAGATTTAAGGAGGATATAATGAAGAAAAATATTTATGTTGTTGGAGCAGTAATTGTTCAAGATGAGAAAATTTTATGTGCACAAAGAGGACCATCTAAATCGCTACCTCTTATGTGGGAATTTCCAGGTGGGAAAATAGAAGAGGGAGAAACACCTCAAGAGGCGTTAAAGCGTGAAATTGATGAAGAAATGCATTGTAGCGTGCAGATTGGTGAGCAAATTGATTATACAGCCTATGAGTATGATTTTGGTATTGTTCATTTGAAAACTTTCTATTGTAAACTTGTTGAAGGAAGTCCAGTTCTAACTGAGCACGTAGCAATTAAATGGTTATATCCGAATGAACTAGCAGCTTTAGAATGGGCACCTGCGGATATCCCAACTATTGAGAAATTATCAAAAGAATCGATTGTAAAGTAATTTGATTAAAAACTATTCGTTTTATGCGGATAGTTTTTTTATTGTAATAAATTTGCACTTTAAATCAGTGAGTAATACAATTAGTATAAAAATTTGTCATAAATGGTGATCATATGGAGAATTTCATTCAAAAGTTAGAAGGGTCTTTATATAAAGGATTTATTAATCAAAAACATAATCATCCTGGAATATATAAGCCTAAATTATTAGTAAACAATACGAAGAAAAATGAAAATGTTTTAAGCTCATTGTTGGAAGAGCTTGAAAATAGTACAGCCTTTATTTTCTCAGTAGCTTTTATTACGGAAAGTGGGCTGGCGACTTTAAAATCGCATTTCCTTGATCTTAAACAAAAAGGAGTTAAAGGACGTATATTAACATCTACATTCTTAAATTTTAATACACCAAAAGTGTTTAGAGAATTAATGAAACTTGAAAATGTAGAAGTAAGATTAACAAACTTATCTGGTTTTCATTCAAAGGGATACATATTTGATAATCAAACACATTGTTCATTAATAGTTGGTAGTTCAAATCTGACTGCACATGCTTTGAAGGTAAACTATGAATGGAACGTCAAGTTAACATCGCATGAAGATGGAGAGATTGTTCAACATTTTAAAAATCAATTTGAAGAAGTCTGGGAGCATTCTCAAGTATTAACTGAAGAGTTGATTGCAAATTACGAAACAATATATGAACAAGTTGCAGAAACTAAGTTGCTAGATCGAGTTATAGAATTACCGGGTCAATATCATAATGCAATTGAAGAAGCGTTGAAAATTACGCCAAATAAAATGCAACAAGCTGCATTAAAAGAAATACAAGCTATTCGAGAAGCTGGAGAAGAAAAAGGCTTAGTTATTTCCGCAACAGGAACGGGTAAGACATATCTTTCAGCATTTGATGTCAGAAATTTTGCGCCTAAACGGATGTTATTTATTGTTCATCGAGAGCAAATATTAAATAAAGCGAAATCAGATTTTCAAAAAGTTCTTGGTGGAGCCGATGAGGATTTTGGGATTTTATCAGGATCAAATAAGCAAGTACATGCTAAATATTTATTTGCGACGATCCAAACTATTTCAAAAGAGGACACTTTACACCAATTTGAACCTGAGCTATTCGATTATATTTTAATAGATGAAGTTCATAAAGCTGGTGCTAGTTCTTATCATAGGGTTATTGATTATTTTAAACCGAAATTTTTAATGGGAATGACTGCTACGCCTGAACGTACAGACAATTTTAATATTTATGAGCTATTTGATTACAATATTGCTTATGAAATTCGATTGCAAGAAGCACTTGAAGAAGATATGCTTTGTCCTTTTCATTATTTTGGAGTAACTGATTTTGAATATAATGGTGAAAAGATAGATGACACTACTGCTTTATCTAAACTTGTTACGGAAGAGCGAGTGGATCATGTAGTTGAAAAAGTAAAATACTATGGTTATTCTGGTGAGAAAGTAACAGGATTAATGTTTTGCAGCCGAAAAGATGAGGCAGAAAAATTATCATATGCCTTAAATAATAGAGGTTTTCGCACATTTGCATTAACCGGCGATCATTCCCAAGAGGAAAGAGAACTGCGGGTGAATCAATTAGAAAATGGCATACTGGATTATATTTTAACAGTAGATATTTTTAATGAAGGAATTGATATTCCAAGTGTTAATCAAGTTGTCATGTTAAGACAAACTCAATCAAGTATTATCTTTATACAGCAACTGGGGCGTGGACTTCGAAAACACGATTCGAAAGATTTTGTTACGATTATTGATTTTATTGGAAACTATAAAAATAACTATTTAATTCCGATTGCCCTTTCAGGAGATAGATCACAAAATAAAGATAATATACGTAGATATACAAATGACACGAGTTATATTAAAGGTATTTCAACAGTTAACTTTGAAGAGATAGCGAAAAAGCAGATCTTTAGAGCGATTAATAATAGCAATTTAACAGCTATGAAAGTATTGAAGGAAGCTTTTGCTGAGTTGAAAAATAGAATAGGAAGAACTCCATATCTATATGACTTTATAGTAAACCACTCTATTGATCCAGTTGTACTTGCAGAAGGATATGCGAACTATCATCAGTTCTTATTGAAAATGAAAGAAGATGTCCCTGCATTAACAGAGTACGAAAATAAAGTTTTAACGATGTTTTCATTGGAAGTATTGAATGGAAAACGTAAAAACGAAATCGTTTTGTTAGACTTATTATTAAAGCAAGAAAAAGTTGATAAGGATGAGTATATAAAACAACTTGAAGAATCTAATTGCTTAACAGATGATGCTACGATTACTTCTGTGCAGCGGGTTTTTGAGTTATCGTTTTTCACACAGAATAACCAGAAAAAATATGGTGAAAAGCCAATTCTCGCGTTACAAGAAGATAATAAGTACATGTTTAATGATCTAATCCGAGAAAGTTTAGAACAGAATGAATACTTCAAGTACATGGTAATGGACATCATTAAAAGTGCGAAAGAAAAGAACAAAAACTATGAGTGTGATAGTAACCTTACTATATATAAAAAATACTCAAGAAAAGATGCATGTAAACTTTTAAATTGGCACATTGATGAGACTTCAACTATGTATGGCTATAAAACCAAATACGGTACTTGCCCAATATTTGTCACATATCATAAAAACGATGAGGTAGAATCGAGTGTGAATTATGGTGATGAATTCCTTAATCAAGATGTTCTTAAATGGTATACAAGAAGTAATAGAACATTAAAATCAAAGGAAGTTCAAACAATTATTGATGCTAAACAAAATAATATTGATGTCCATATTTTTGTGAAAAAAGATGATGACGAGGGAAGCGACTTTTACTATTTAGGAAAAGCGAAACCTGATAAAGCAAGTGTAGAACAAACTGAAATGCAAGATAAAAATGGAAAAGAATTGCCGGTCGTTACGATGAATATGATTATGGAGAAATCAATTGATAATAAGATCTATGATTATATAAAGGAAGGTAATGTTTTGTAGGTATATTAATTTTTTAATATCTTTATGTTTCTAAAATTATTAAGCGAATATAGATGGGGCTGTATCAAAATGACATCGGAGTATGCTTTTGATATGGTCTTTTTTATTGGAATTTAATATGTTTTTTATTAGATTTGTGGATTCATTTAATTGGTTTAAGCAGAATGTGGAGAGGGGTCTTTCTAATCGAAGTAACCGATAACTAACCCCTCCTAAGCCCCTTACAAGCCCCTACCAAGTAATAAATCACTAAGAAAAAACACAACAAAAACAAAAACAAAAACAACAACAAACACCGTAGTAGTAGTAGTCAAAAAAAATTTAAAATAACACGCCAAAAACCCGGCCAGTCCCCCATATATATTATGAAGGGGCTTTTACTTTTGAACGGAGACGGGAGGAACTTTGATGGCGGTGTATCGTACTGTACAGGTGAATTTTTGGCAGGATGATTTTGTTTTGGATTTGACGCCGGAGGAGCGGTATTTTTATGTGTATTTGTTAACTTGTTCGAAGACGACGCAGTGCGGAATTTTTCCTTTTCCGAAGCGGTTAGCTGAGATGGAGACGGGTTATAATCGGGAGACTGTTGATAAGCTTGTGCAGCGCTTCATTGATTATGGGAAGATTCTGTATGATGCGGATACACGGGAGTTATTCGTTTTGAATTGGCTTCGTTATAACCCTGTGACGAATACGAATGTGGAGAAGTGTGTGCTTCGTGAGCTGAAGGGTGTGAAGAATAAGGAGTTTGTACATATGTTTCTTCAGAAGTGCGCTGAGGAGGAGCTGAATGTTCCGATGCTTTTAGCGCATTTCGGTATGCCGAGTGATTTGGCTGTGGATGATGTTGAGCCAGTTTGTGAGGAGACAGAGGCGGAAGAAGAGGTTATAGAGGAAGAAACGGGAAGTCGTGTGTTTTCTTTTTATGAGCAACATTTCGGTAGTTTGTCTCCTTTTGCGGTGGAGGAACTGAGTGCGTGGATGGATGATTTGTCGGAGGAGCTTGTGCTGAAGGCTCTTCAAATTGCGTTTGAGAATAATAAGCGGACGATTGCTTATGTGAAGGGGATTCTGCGTGGGTGGCACGGGAAAGGGTTTACGAAAGTTTCTGAGGTTGAGGCGGATACGGCGAGCTTTAGGAAGAAGGAGTCGTCTGTTAGTACGGGGGAGACGGAGGAGTTTTTGGCGAGGTGTGAGGAGTGGGAGAAGAATGCGCCGTCTGAAGAAGAGTTGCAGCGCTTTTTAGCGGAGCGCGGGTGGCGGCCATGAGTATTCAAAATGTGGAGGCGGAGAAGACGGTGTTAGGTTCTCTATTAATTGATGGAGAGCTTATTAAGGAGTGCCGTTTGACGGAGCAGTATTTTTCTATACCAGTACATAAGTCTATATTTCAGTTAATGCGAAAAATGGAAGGAGAGGGGCAACCGATTGATCTTGTGACGTTCATTTCTCGGGTAGATCCGAAGTTTTTAGAGGGGATCGGGGGAATGGAGTATTTTATAGGGCTAATGGATGGTGTGCCTACAACTGCCAACTTCTCTTATTATGAGGGGCTTGTTCGAGGTGCGTGGAAAATGTATCAGGCTGGTGTTCTCGGGCACAAGATGGGAGAGCGTCTTATTGCGGAGAAGAGTGAGAAAGTTATCGGTGAGACGATTACGGCACTTTGTGAGTTAGAGGAGAAAGATTCTGTATGTGAGTTTGATTTGAAAGATGCGTTAGTTGGTTTATATGAGGAGCTTCATCAAGATGTGAAAGAGATTACTGGTATTGAGACTGGTTATACATCGTTAAATAAAATGACGTGCGGATTGCAGGAAGGTGACTTTGTCGTCCTTGGTGCGCGTCCTTCTATGGGGAAGACTGCGTTTGCGCTAAATGTTGGATTGCATGCGGCGAAGTCTGGAGTGGCGGTTGGATTGTTTTCGTTAGAGATGAGTAGTAAGCAATTGTTAAAAAGGATGGCTTCTTGCATAGGTGAAGTGTCAGGAGGTAGGCTGAAAAATCCGAAGCATCGTTTTGCGATGGAAGATTGGGAGAAGGTAAGTAAAGCGTTTGCGGAGATTGGTGAGTTGCCATTTGAGATTTACGACAATGCAGGCGTTACAGTGCAAGATATTTGGATGCAAACTCGTAAGTTAAAGAGGAAGCACGGTGATAAAAAGATTTTAATTATTGTAGATTACTTGCAGCTTATTACGGGCGATCCGAAGCATAAGGGCAATCGATTTCAAGAAATTAGTGAGATTTCTCGTAAGCTTAAGTTATTAGCACGTGAATTAAATGTTTGTGTAGTAGCGTTATCACAGTTATCTCGTTCTGTAGAGTCACGACAAGATAAGCGTCCGCTATTATCTGATTTAAGAGAGACCGGACAAATTGAGCAAGATGCGGATGTCATTATGCTTATGTATCGCGAGGATTATTACGATAAGGAAACGATGCAGAAAGAGATGACGGAGATTCATGTGGCAAAGCATCGGAATGGACCTGTGGGGAGTTTTAAGCTGAGATTTTTGAAAGAGTTTGGGCGGTTTGTGGAGGGGAAATAGTGAAAAGGCTGGAGCATCACTTTGCAAATAAAATAAAGCATAAGTGTTCTATTTCAGTCACTTATGCTTTATTTTTTGATTCTTTCAATATGCTTCTTATTTCCCCATAAAGAAAGACTTTCTCTCTGCAGTAATCCATTGCTGCAAGTCGTCTTGGCTACGTCGGACAAGTCGATTTACTAAAACATCATGCCATACATAATCTTCTAGTAAGTATATATGAACGGGATCATCTGTATAAAAAGCAATATTACGCTCTTCAATTGATGGTCCGTAAATCATCTCTTTAGAATCTATCGATAAAATAAACCAATGTTCTGTAGACAGAGTTTCTGTATAAGGTGTGATACGATGAGCTTCTAGATTTTTAATTGGATTTTCAACATGCAGGGTAATACCTTGTATTGTAACTTTATCAGCTACTTCAGATAGATCTTCTTTTAACGCTTCATACATCTCATCCCACATTGAAATGACAATACGTCGTTCTGCTTTTTTTATTAATGCCTGACAATAGCTAATGATTGCTTGATTGTCTTTTAAAGTAATTACTCGATTATCCGTTTTTTCCTCGGAAGTTTCTAGTTTTTTTAATGAATCACTTATTCCTTCATAAGTAGACTGCCATTCTGATTGAGCTTTCTGTAAAAAGATTTCAACAGGTAGAGGTGAATAGCGAGTGGTGTCATTTATTTCTTCCTTCATGACAATTCCTTTTTCTACAAGGTTACCTAAAATCTCATAAATTCGCGCTCTTGGGACCCCTGAATCCTTACTCACTTGGTAGGCTGTGACAGGCCCCTGTTTCACAAGAGATACATAAGATTTAGCTTCATATTCATTAAAACCAATTTTTTTAAGCTGTTGTACTATGTAGTCCACTTTTTCGTCCTCCGATGTTTGCTTTTATATTTCAACGTTACAATAACTCTTTACATTTAGCAAATTGGTAGTTACTATTACAATAGTGACTAAAGGGGAGGCTACTAGTATGGATTTGTATTTAGACCCATCTATATTAATTATTTTGATTGTTTTTGGATTTGTAGCTGCATTTATTGATTCAGTTGTAGGCGGTGGTGGACTCATTGCTTTACCAGCTTTATTATTTACAGGACTGAATCCAGCAAGTGCAGTAGCTACGAATAAACTAGCGTCGACAATGGGAAGTGCAACTAGTAATATTGTGTTTTACCGTTCTGGTAATCTTGATTTGAAATCGGCGTTTAAATTAGTTCCGCTCACTTTCATAGGTTCCATAATAGGGGCATGGACTGTTCATTTAATGAATCCAGAAGTACTGAAGCCATTGATGTTAATTATGCTTGGTGCGGTCGCTATTTATACGATATTCAAAAAGGATTGGGGTAGTATTTCTACTCATAAGAAATTGTCTGGTCGACACGTCATTATTTTTACTTTCATTGTTTTTGCTATTGGTTTTTATGATGGATTTCTAGGTCCTGGAACAGGTTCGTTTTTAATGTTCGCACTTTTATTTATTGGGTATGATTTTTTAAAAGCCGCAGGTAATGCGAAGTTTCTTAATTTAGGAAGTAATGTTGGTGCATTGTTGATGTTTATGTATGTAGGGCAAGTAAACTATGCGTATGGTTTTATAATGGGGATTGCTCAAATTGCTGGAGGAGTCGTTGGCTCCAAATTTGCTATAAAAAAAGGAAGTGGGTATGTTCGTGCCCTTTTCATTACAGTGACTTGTTTATTGTTAGCGAAAAATCTGTATGACTATATTCAGTAAGTGATTTTGAACATCTTTTCTTCAAGGGACGTAGAAAAAGGTCAAATACTACAATTGAAAAATGTTGCGGAATAATTTATTCAACAAACCATCGCAACAGTGATTAACTATGTAAGCTACATAGAATATAAGAAGGTATCGGGAAAAATGCTCATGAATAAAGAGGCTGTTTTATAATCCGGTTTCATCCGTTTATAAAACAGCCTCTATATATCTAAAAATCCGAACATTGACTAAAGATTACGTACAATCTCCAATCCTTTTCTTGTTAAATGAATCCCCGCTCTACCTCTTTTTATTTCCACATAACCTTTCATTTTCAGGAAGTTCAACCGATGTCTTACCTGTGCCTCAGTTAAATTCATTTCGACTTCTTGGCTCTTTTCAGAAATAATTCTTCTCCCGATTGCTTTTCCTTTGTCTTCATAATTCATGATGAGGGTAAGGATGAAAAGTGATTCTTGATCAAGAGCGTTTGGACTTGTAGAAAAGGGTGTTATACTCTCGGCTTGATCGCCATTTGTTTTCTGATGTGGAGGCTTTTGGAAATAATGTTGATTAGGTAAATCATTTTTTGTTATTTGGTTTCCGGTACGGACAGCAAGCATATAGTCTATCGTATTTTTAAGTTCTCTTACATTTCCGTACCATGGATATCCTTGCAGTTCTTCAATTAGTTCTTGTTCAATTTTGACTTTAGGGTCCGATAGCGCAACAAAATGTTTAGCTAATAATTCAATGTCATTTCGGCGTGCCCTTAATTCTGGAAGGTGTATAAAGAGTACTTTAAGCCGATGGTATAAGTCTTCTCTAAACATATTTTCTTGAATCATTTTTAGCAGATCTTTATTGGTTGCTGCAATAATCCTTACGTCTATCGGGATAATTTGGCTTCCTCCAACGCGCATAATCTCTTTTTCCTGCAATACTCGAAGTAGTCGTGCTTGGAGTTTCAGGCTAATATCTCCAATCTCATCTAAAAAAATAGTGCCGCCATTTGCTTGTTCAAATAATCCCATTTTCCCGCCCTTTTTTGCTCCGGTAAACGCTCCGTCTTCATAACCAAATAATTCACTCTCGACTAAATCGTCCGATAAAGCACTAAAGTTAACAGCAAGAAAAGGGCCGCTATTTCGCTGGGAAGCGTTATGAATAGCACTTGCAAACAACTCTTTTCCGGTACCACTTTCACCCTCAATTAATACAGTTAAATCCGTCTTAGCTAATCTTTTTGCAATTTGTTTCGTGTCTTGGATCGGAGAGCTAATCCCAACGATGTTATGAAAATTGTATTTTGCTACATAACCTTTTTTGACAAATTCTTTTCTCAATTTCCGTTCAAATCCGATGGTCTTAAGGGCATTTCTAAAAGTAACAATAATTGATTGATCATTTATATGTAGACGTTCCACTATTACATCCAAGCCGTTTACAACAAATATCCCGCTTTCTTGTTGCTTATTCGAAAGGATGAAGTTTACTAAATCAATATTATCAATAATGGCATCAATCGGATGACCAATAGCGTTTTTGCTTTTTATTTTCAGCATGCTTTCCAGGAATTCATTAAAGACGACAATTCTTCCTTCATAATCAATAGCTAGTATGCCATCACCAACACCATCAATAACTTGATGAAGTTGTCGATGAGCTTTAGCTAAACTCTTTGTTAAATCTACTATTTTTCGATAGTATCTCTCAGAAACGTGGTTACCTGATTCCTCCATTAAATGAAATCGATCTAGAATGGACATGATTGTAGTAATATCTATTAATCTATGACCAATATTAATTACTTTTTCTACGAAGTCAGGGATAATTTCAAGTTCGCCAGGTGTGATTGCGAGCTTGATCATTTGTATATTCGTTTTTCCAGGATAGTATGGAAAATATTCAATGTGGTTCAGCCCCAATTGACGCATCGTTTCAATGGATTCGTATACTGTTTCATGATTATCATTCACATATAGGGCTTGTGTTCCTTCTGGTAAAAATAAAAGCTGGTCCACGTTTTCATAATTTAATGTTCGTTTTGCTATTATTACTTCGCAGTTTTCCCCAATAAAGTCTTTCACCGTTTCTATCGTAAATGTATTCGGTAATACAATTAATGTAGAATGAAATACTTTTGGAATACTTTCTTCTACAGAAAAACTTTCGATATCTATGAGATCACCTACCATCTCTGTTAGTTGTTGATGTAGGGCTTTTCGTGTTTCTTTTAAAACGGTGATCAATACAATGTGGTTAGTTTCAAATTTGTTCATAGAGCACCTCTTTAGTTGAATGGAATTGGTCTAAAGTTGGTTATTAATTGGTTATTATGAAACCAATTAATAACCAATTATAATACATTTCAACACAGTAAACATCGATAAAGTGACAAAATATTTAAATATGTGTAAATAATCGTTTAAATTTTAATGTTGGCACGATATTTGCTTATATCAATGGTGTGTAAAGAAATAGGGAAATGAGTAGAGTCATAATTTACATATTTAATTCTTTACCACTTGCTAGAAAAGGGAGGTTAAGAGTATACAATTTCAACAGAGAAAGACAACGAAACCATTTAAATTATGAGGTGAGAGAAAATGAAACCACTAATTGGTGTTACTGGGTATTATGTTGATCATAGTGAAATAGGGAAGGAGGGCTTGCGAGGGCTACCAGGTCAAGATATGGCTCTCTTTTCTTATGACTACATCCGCTCCCTTCAAAGGGCAGGTGCAACGGTTGTTCTACTTCCAATTGAGGAAGTGGATCAAATTGAGTCCACACTTAATCAATTAGATGGATTGTTATTGGCTGGTGGCGCGGACATCAATCCAATTTATTACGGTGATACTCCAAAATCATATATAGGCACTGTAGAGGAAGAACGAGATAATTTTGAATTAAATCTGGCAAAGCAGGCTTTAGAAAAAGATATTCCTATTCTAGGAATTTGCCGAGGATTACAGGTGTTAAATGTTGCAGCTGGTGGATCTCTTTATCAAGACTTAGAGCACGAGATGGGGCCAGAATATTTCCATGTTCGAGAACAGTTCCGTAAATGGCAAGGCTCTCATTCTGTAGATCTTCTGGAAGAGGGAAAAATTTATGAGGCTATTGGCCAAAAATCTTTAATGGTTAATTCTTTTCACCATCAAGCAGTGAAAACATTAGGGAAAGATTTTGAGGTGAGTGCATGGTCCTTTGATGGTGTAATAGAGGCTATTGAATCGAAGGCTCATCGTTATGTAGCAGCGGTTCAATGGCATCCAGAAATGATGTCGGAAAAGGATGCTCTACAGCAGCGTTTATTTAACCAATTTGTAAATGAAATTAGTAAAAAGGTAGTTAAATCATAGCGTGTTATAAGTAAAAGAATTGATGGATAGCTTAGTACGTCATGGTAGTGGGGCAACCAGACTGTCGGCTGCTTGTAAAAGTAATAATCATTGGGGGGAAGAACACCCCCCCAATGATTAAAGTTTCACTTTATCCCGCTTTAACGGGCAGTAAGACCCCCCTCAAAATTCAGCGGAAGCAAAGAGAAGTTAGATGGGGGATCAACTGCCCGTAAAAGCCCGATTGGTTCAACTAATAATCATTGGGGGAAGAACATCACCAATGATTAAAGTTTCACTTTATTGCAAAGGGGATTGGTATATGAGTCAAGTATCAGAGAAGGCAGTTTCATTCGAGCCAGAAGAAAAAAAGGAAAAAAAAGAATGGAAAATAAACGTATTTGCAATGTTACTTGTCTTGTTAATTATTGCGGCTGTTATTACACATATATTGCCGGCCGGAAAATATGAACAGATTGAAAAAAATGGGTATACAACAGTAGATCCAAATTCATTTAAATGGATTGAATCAACGCCACTTGGATTTTTTGATACGGTAAAATCTATTCCTACAGGGATGGTAGAAGCTGCTAATATTATCTTTTTTATTCTTATTATTGGAGGGTTTTTTGGTGTATTAAAGGCATCCGGTACAGTTGAGGCTCTTGTTTCAACGATGGCAAAAAAACTTGCTAACCGTGAAAAGTTAATGATTCCTATTATCATGCTGTTCTTTGCGCTTGGCGGGTCATTAATGGGAATGGCGGAGGAAGCTTTAGTGTATGTACCTCTATTTATTCCGCTAGCTCTTGCGGTTGGATTTGATACGATAACAGGAACTGCGATGGTACTAGTAGGAGCGTCTGTTGGATTTACAACGGCAATTATGAATCCGTTTACAGTTGGGCTTGCGCAAGGGATAGTGGGTCTTCCTATGTATTCGGGGATGGGGTTCCGCCTCGTTTTATTCGTAGTCATATATGTAATTGCTGTTACATTCGTTTATCGTCATGCGATGAAAGTAAAGAGGGATCCTGCAAGTGGAATTTACGGAAAATTCGATACAAACAAGCAAGACAGCCTACTAACAGCGAAAGTAGAGTTAACAAAAAGACATAAATGGATATTAACGGCCTTTTTAATCAACTATATTATTCTTGTATTCGGTGTTATTAAGTACGAGTGGTATATAAAAGAAATTGCAGCCTTATTTATTATTTTAACTATAATCATTGCAATTCTCGGCAAGATATCTCTTGATGATACTGTAGAATCTTTTACACAAGGATCGGCATCTTTAATCGGGGGAGCTTTAATCATTGGTGTATCACGCGCTATTTTAGTCGTATTGAATCAAGGGCATATTATAGACCCATTACTTTATCAAGTATCGGAAGAAATGAAACATGTTTCTCCTTTTTTAAGTGTTGTTGGAATGTACAACTTCCAAGTAGCGATTCATTTTATTTTAGCATCAGGTAGTGGCCATGCGATGTTGACAATGCCTATCATGGCGCCACTTGCAGATTTATTGGACATTACACGCCAAACAGCAGTATTATCCTTTTCATTCGCCGATGGTATTGGAAATATTATTTTTCCGACAGGTGGTACGCTAATGGCTGGATTAGCAATTGCAGGAATTTCATGGACAAGGTGGGCAAGGTGGATTCTTC
Organism: Bacillus cereus group sp. MYBK195-1; assembly: GCF_051916605.1. Lineage (NCBI taxonomy): Bacteria > Bacillati > Bacillota > Bacilli > Caryophanales > Bacillaceae > Bacillus > Bacillus cereus group sp. MYBK195-1. Next base: position 206,215 of record NZ_JBQAGZ010000006.1, read on the forward strand.
CTTTAATTCTAATTGAATACTCAATCGGTTTAATAGCAGTTATAATTGCTCATCTTATTGGTTATGGTCCGTCTTAATAAAAGGTGAATATGCTTTCAGTTATAGAAAGTTCGGATTTGAAGAAGATCGCTAAATAATGGTGATAGAAAAGCCCGGTTTAGAAGGGCTTTTTTTCTATGTAAAATTTCATTTGTTTGGTTTACATAATATCTTTACAATCATTTGATAAAATATATGTAACTGCATATTGTGAGGGTGGGTGGTTATCCCTTCTTTCTATTTGGAAGGAAGGGATAATATGGAGTTTTTGTTTGACCTTGTAAAAGAATTTGTAAAAGCGACTGTACGTGAAGTTTCAGCGTGTTTTTTGCGGAAGCAACTTCTGGGTAAGGACAACAAAAAACCCACTCCGCGCCGTAGGAAGCAAAAGGGTGGGTTTCGTAAAAAATAGTAACGTGTAATAACCACCACCCTATACGGTAGCAGTTAAGGAAGAGATGTTAGCGCATCTCTTCTTTTTATTATATGCCAATTTATTCGCTGTCACACTTATATAGTATTCTACCGAAAATATATCATACTCCTATTTTGTGGTCAATTTGATTGCATGATTGAACAGGTGTAGTCTTATTCTTTTTCAAACTGAAAAATATCCCTGTTAATAAGTTGGTGGAGATACCTATCCATTTCAGCAGCAGAAACTTTTCTTTCATTTTTAAACCACCATGCGCTTAATGAGGTGATTGCCCCTGAATAAAATTCAATGATTAGATTATTTGGCATCGTATGATTTTTGCGCAGTTGATGTAATGCTTCTATTTCTTGTTTTCTCGTTTCGTGACTTAAATACTGTGTCCGGTTAATAAATTGTTCATCAGACATTTGCGTTTCTAATATTTTACCGATTTCTTCATGGTGTAGAAATTGTTCCATTACTTGAAATGGTTTACTTAATCGATCTGAAACGGGTATTTCAGCAATCATCTTGCTGTATCGTTTAAATCCAAATGCTAATAAAGCATCTTTATCTTCAAAGTGTTTATAAAAGGTTGTTCGGTGTACCATCGCGCGGTCACATATTTGGTTAATTGTGATCGTACTATATTTCTGTTTTGATTGTGTCATTAATTCAAATAAGGAATCCCATAGTAATTTATGTGTACGTCTAATACGTAAATCAATTTGTTTTTCATTATCGTTCATCTACAATTCTCCTTTTTTGTAGATTAAATATACAGTGGCTGAAAATTGATTCTCCCTTTTTAATCTACATATGTATATTATATTACATGTGTTCTGGTGTATTTAAAGTTTTTTAGTAAGAAACAGGAGGAGAATTTGCAAATGAATATGACAACTAAGAGCCCAGCAAGTGGCAAAGTTGATACTTCTAATATGAAACATACCCCTATTTTAATTGCATTACTTTTAGGGGCAATGGTTGCATTATTAAATGAAACATTACTTGGTAATGCGTTAACGGTATTAATGAAAGAATTTGATGTAACAGCTTCAACGATTCAATGGCTTTCTACAGCTTACATGTTGGTGGTTGGGGTTTTAGTCCCAATTACAGCGTTACTTCAGCAATGGCTCACAACAAGACAAATGTTTTTGATCGCTATGGTAACGTTTTTAGCTGGTACATTAATTGCGGGATTCGCACCGACATTTTCTGTTTTATTAGTCGGCCGTATCGTCCAAGCAGTAGCGACGGGATTAATTACACCGTTATTAATGAATACGATTTTAATCATTTGTCCACCTGAAAAACGTGGTGCGACAATGGGATTAATCGCACTTGTGATGATGGCAGCTCCGGCAATTGGTCCTACATTATCTGGAGTAATTGTGGATTCATTAAATTGGCGCTGGTTATTCTACATTGTTATTCCAATCGTGATCATTTCAATTATGATTGGGATGAAGTACATTCAAAATGTTTCAGAGTTAACAAGACCAAAAGTAGATTACCCATCAATCCTTTTATCGACACTCGGATTTGGCGGACTTGTGTATAGCTTTAGTGCATCAGGTGATTTAGGATGGTCTGATACGAAAGTGTATGGCGCTTTACTTGTTGGATTTATCTCATTATGTATTTTTGTCGTCCGACAATTAAAAATTGAGAATCCAATTTTAGAATTACGCGCATTTAAAGTCCCGATGTTTACATTATCAGTTGGATTAATCGTCATTGTGATGATGTCGTTATTTTCAACGATGACTTTATTACCGATGTTCCTGCAAACAGTTTTACTCGTTACAGCTTTTAAATCAGGAATCATCATGCTTCCGGGAAGTGTTATTAGCGCCATAATGGGACCAATCGCAGGTAAACTATTTGATAAATTTAGTCCGAAAGTTATTATCGTTCCCGGTATTGTGTTAGTGGGGATAGCAATGTTCTTATTTAAAGGCATTACTCCTGATACATCAATGGTAAAAATTATTGTTATGCATAGCGTATTAATGGTTGGACTCATGTTTGTCATGACAGCACAAACATACGGTTTAAATCAATTAACACCAGATTTATATCCGCACGGAACAGCACTGTTTAGCACACTGCAACAAGTAGCTGGCGCAATTGGTACGGCTATCTTTATTTCGAAAATGTCTTCAGGAACAGCTAGCTATATGGAAAGCTCCGTAAATCCAATGGACCCAGTAGAGAAGTTAAATGGTTTAACGTCTGGATTCCAAGGTGCATTTGCACTAGGGTTAGTCTTTATCATTGTTGCTTTTATCGTATCGTTGTTTTTAAAAGAAGAGAAAGAGGGAGTAAAGGCAGCGAGGGTTTTACAGAACGAGAATTAAGATTTAAATAAAAAAGACATCTTTAAGAGGTAAAGATGTCTTTTTATATTTCTTTCGTAACACTTGTTTTTGATGTCTTAATACATAAGAATTGGTATGTAAAATATTTGTATTTTTTGAACATGAATAATTATTGAGAATAACGATGCAAAGCTGTGCTAATAACTAAAAGTCCAATAATGAGAGAAAGTGTTCTTATAATAAGTTCTGCCACTAATAGTTCACCAAATGATTTAGTGACATCGTATATAGATCCTGTTATGAGAATAGGTGCAATCATAATTATAATTCCAATTATTATTTGAAGAAGTAGATTGATGTTTTTATTCAAGACAATCACCTCCAAAAAAATAGGGAATGAGAATATGGGTTTTTTTGTATTATAAAATGATTATATCGTATTACATTAAACGATGAGAATATTTTTAAATAGTAGAAATTAGAGACTCTTCAATAAAAAGGAATTAAATATGGTATTCTTTAGTTAAGATATGTAAACGAAGACGGGGGAAATGAAGATGGATAAGAAGCTAAAGTATTGGCTAGCATCTATTGTAGGCGGAGTAGTACTTGCAACTGGTATGACTTATGGAATATTACAGTTTGCTGAAGTCCCGCTTAAGAGTGAGGACCATGTTTTTGCAGAGGTTAATAAAGAAGACATACTATCGAATGAAGCAGAAGTGAAAGGTTCAAATGCACAACTTCACATTACAGTAACTTCTACTGAAGAAGAAGTTATTTCAGCTATGCATAGCATGACTCATCAAAAAGTAAAAGCGTGTGAAGGAAAGGGAGCAACCCCTATGTCCAAAAAGAATGCAGAGAAAGTAAGAAACATTCTAAACGGAAACAATTTCAAGAACAAAGAAGAGCTATTAGCAATTACTGAAAGATGGGCAAATAGAGATTTTAGTAAAATTGTAGAAGAACATAACTATTTTATTAAACTTCAAGGTGGCGTGATAGGTGAAGCTACAGTGATGGATAAGGTAGACGAGCAAGTATTCTGTCTCAATACTTTCGGTGATGATGTAACGGCCGCATTAATTAAATCAGGAGATCTTCAAGCGCTGTAAGGTGTTTTTTCTCTGATATAAAGAAAGCCTCAAGTATTCATATACTTGAGGCTTTTCCAATGGAAATATAGGAATGGTCCGAATTCTTTACATTAAGAACAAAGTGGAATTACTCCTAAACCAATTAATAAAGCTGCAGCAACTGCTGGAATTGGTACAGGAATTTGAATACCTTCTACAAATAAGAAATATTGACCACTTACTATTTTAAAACAAACTAATTGCATGGCTATTCCTCCCTTCTTTTAGGATTAATACATTATATTAATTTATCTATATATTGATATAGTTAAATTATTTATTTTTAAAAATATAGTTAATATGTGAATAGTTTTCGAAAGGACCTGCTCAATCAATGCGGAAAAACATAAGATGAAACGAATCCATTAAAATACATGAGTGAACCTTAGTTTTCCCCTCTTATCTAAAGGAGGAACTATTATGGGTTATGGTGGTAGTTGTGGCGGTTGTGGCTTCTCGGGAGGCTTTGCTTTATTAGTTGTGTTATTCATTTTATTAATCATCGTTGGAGCTTCTTGCTTCTGCTAAAAACTATTGGAAAAGACACTCATATGGAGTGTCTTTTCTTTCGTACAAAATGATTCCTGACAATAGCCAACTGTATAAAGTATACGGTATACTTTTGCCTCATTAGACATATAAAAATGTTGGAGGGATGTTATGAAACTAGTAGGGAAGCACATTTATATTCGGCTTTATAAAACTGCTGATGCTAACGAGTTAGCTAACTTACATATTAGAAATCGTGAATTTTTTCAACGAGTTTGTCCGTTGCTCCCAGAAGTTTTTTATACAGAAGAACATCAAAAAATACGTCTTGAACAAGCTCTAAAAAAGACAGCTGAAGGGCAAGTATACCCTTTTGGAATCTTTTTAAGAGAAAATGATAAGCTTATCGGAGACATTTCATTAACTCAAATTGTTAGGGGAGACCTCCAAAGCTGTTATACGGGATTTACTTTAGATAAGGAGCATAATGCAAAGGGCTATACAACAGAGGCTCTTCAACTTGTTGTAGATTTTGCTTTTAGGGAATTAAAGCTACATAGAATTGAAGCAGGAGCGATGCTTGATAATATAGCATCTATTCGTGTATTAGAAAAAGTGGGGTTTAAAAAAGAAGGTATAGCGAAAGAAAATATAAGGATTAATGGCAAATGGACAGACCATCAAATATTAGCTATTATCAATAGTTTGGATGTGTAAGTTTATTTTGATTCCAATAAAGATAATCATGTAACTCTTCAAACTCTACCAACAGTTTTATAGAGACCTGTACAATTTTCGGATCAGAAACTAACCTTACAAGTCTTGAAATTCCACCTAACTCTACAATTACTCTATTTGAAAATTTTACAACTAACCACACTAAGACTCTTATTCGTTTTAGTTTTAGCTTTAGCTTTGTATTTGCTGCGTTCGTCACATTGACTAGTAGAACATTTAAATCCACAACTCCACAAACAATTAGATTAACACCAGGGAGATACAAGGACTTTCTTATTTGAGGAGGTTAAATGCCACTTCAGTTAACGCCTCATCAAGGCCATTATTTATCCAACAAACAACATATATTTGTTGTGATAAATCAAATTCATATTACTGTGAGAATAGTGACTATGGTTAGTATTAGTTATTAAAGAGAGCTTTGGCTCTTTTTTTATTTTCTTTCGACATAATATGACAATATATGAATTAATAGTTTGGTATTATTATCTAGAAATCTTACATTTATCTACAAATTATTATTGTATTTTTAGATTTTTAAATGTAAAATATTTCAATGTAAATACATACCATTTAGGGGGATAAAGAAATTTATGAAAAAATTATTAGCTTCAGCAACAGCGGTAACACTATTAACAGTGGGGTACAGTTCTTCTGCATTTGCAGCTAAGAGTCCTAATGATACAAAAAACTGTGGTCATTTTAAAAGTCAACAAGATGCTCAAGCATTCTGGGATCAAAATGGATATGGTGTTGGAAATGATCCACACCGTTTAGATAATGATAAAGACGGCATTCCATGTGAAGATTATAAATATCCAAAGAGCACAAATACTACAACAGAAAATAAAGAAACTACTAAACCTCAAGAGCAACCTAAACAAGAAAATACTAAACAGGAAAACACTAAACAAGAACCTGTTAAACAAGAAAACACTAAGCAAGAGAATTCAAAACAAAATAACCAAACAACAAATAATAAACAAGAACAAACTAAGCCTCAAACAACTGCAAAAGAAACAAAGAAAAATACTAATACAGTTGTGAAAAAAGAAACGAAAAAACAAGGTGAAAAATTACCTAATACAGCATCAAACGGTGTTACAATGATGTTAGCAAGCTTAGGATTAGCATTAGCTGGTTCTGTATTAATGTTCCGTCGTAAAAAGACAAACGCATAAAATAGTTCCTTAAAACGGCAGGAGAAATCCTGTCGTTTTCAAATGGAGTGATAAAAGTGAATAAAAAACAATGGATAGGCTTATGTTTAACTGTTATTGGACTTACTATCTTTTCCTATTATTTTCTAGAATGGTATAGTGCTAGACAATCAGCAGAGTCGTTAACAACTAACGAGGCTAAACAATATGAGACCTCCACACCTTCTAAAGAAAATGAAACGCAAAACATCAATCAAACAGAGACAGAGACAAAGATTGACACTTCATTACAACCTGAAGAACCTGTACAAATTCCCGCTTCAAAGGTAAACCATCAGTTAGGAGATAAAGTAGCATATTTAATTATCCCTAAAATACAAAAGAAATACTCTATATTTTGGGGAGCTGATGATAAAGTACTAAAAAAGGGTGTAGGTATGTTTGTTAGTGACTTAACTACTACACCATCTGGAAATGGTCATACAGTTTTAAGTGGACATAGAGATACTGTTTTTACCGAGCTTGGTGAATTAAAGGAAAATGACCAACTTATCGTGGAATATGAAAATAAAACATATACATATGAAATTAACAAGCATTGGATAACAGATTCAGAAGATCGAACAGTTATTGTAGAAAAAAGTGAGCCAACTTTAACATTAACAACTTGTTATCCTTTTGACTATATAGGAGACGCTCCAGATCGGTACATAATTGAAGCATCTCTACTTTCCATTCATTGAGGATGGAAAGTCCAATACACATTAATTTTAATAATATGTATTGGACTCCCATTCAAGTATCATTTTTCTTAATGAATATTTGGTATATTTTAGGGTGTTTTTTACTATTTTTATGTTAAGATATTTTGGTTGATATTCATCTTATTTTAGGAGGTTGGAAAATCTGTTACATGCTTTTCATATGGATTTTAGTTTCTATACCGAAAGTATAAAAGTTTTAGGGTTATTAGGGAATTCTACTCGCTTATCAATTGTTTGTAAATTGATTACATATGGATCGTTGTCAGTTTCTGATTTAAGTAAGCAAACAAGAATTACAGAGGATTTGATTGTACAACATTTGCGTAAATTAGCCTTTGGAAATATTGTAATTAGTGAACGTATAGGGAAAAGGCTTTATTTCAAAATAAAAGATAATAAAATAATTGAGATTATTAAGGTATTAGGATTACTAAGTTAATTTTCATTACTTTCAATATAAATGATTTTGCTATAACTCAATTGTGCAAAACCACATTTAGCCCGCCTACAGAAATAGGGAGGTTTTTAATATACAAAAAGGCGCCCATATAAGGGTGCCTTTTCCAATAGTTTTTAGCAGAAACAACTGCATCCGATAATGATTAATAAAATAAACAATACAACTAATAAAGCGAATCCTCCAGCGAAACCGCAGCCTTCGCCGCAACTACCACCATATCCCATAACAATAGTGCCTCCTTTAGATTAGAGGGTAAAACTAGGGTTCATTCCATGGATTTTAATGGGTTCACTTTACCTTATGTTTTTAAAAATTAATTGAGCAGGTCCTTTTGAAAATAAGGGAAAGATGATCTAAGGCGCTTCACCTGAAGAGGGGTACGGCCAGCAAGTTACAGCTATGCATGAAGGGTTTAAAAGCAGATTACCTGAATATAAACAAATGGCTTCTGATTTGCGTGTTGTAAATCAAAGTTTCCTTAAATTTGGTGATTCTGTACAGAAGGCTGGGGCATCACTTCATAAACAAGCCGTAATGGCTGATGGACTAATTAATAGTGTTTCAACGCATGTTGCAGAAGCTCAACAAGCATTTCCAACAATACATACAGACATTATGTCTGGTTTAGATGCTGCTAATAAGATTTCAGGCTACAAAATAGATACGTCTAATGTTGTTAAAAATGTTGGTAATATGGATGGGTTAACAACCCGCCTTAAAGATTTTGGTGTACCACCAAGTGTAGTAGAAGAAACAATTAAGCATGCTACTAAAAAACCTGGAAATAAACCTGGTCTATGGCAATACGATGGGAAAGATGTTAGAGTCGTATTGAATGATAATGGCGATGTTGTTTCCGTTGTACCTAATAAATCGTGAATATTATAAATAAAGTGGATTGAGCCCATTCACGTAAGGAGTTGTTAAATTGAATATACAATATGATGAATATGAATTATTAGAAATATTCGAGAGTGAACCAGAAGATTATTTTATTCCAGGTGCAGGTGCATATAGGTATAATAAAATAGATAAATTAGGTTTTGAATTAGTAATGATTATGTGTTATTACGAGGAAACTGTTGAATTAAATTTGTATTATAAAAATAAATGCATCTTTGAAACCAAGATGCATTCGGCGAAACGAATCTATACCCGTAATGACTCATTATATGTCCAAGGTGGCGTAGAAAACAAAACAATCGAAGTAAAATTCAAGCCACATTTTACAGTTACAATAAATGAGTTTTAAAAACTTGAAATCAATGTTCGTAAATATTCTGAACATGCTTTAGAAAGAATGGCTCCGGATACAATACAAGTTCGAGCTGAATTAGAGGCACATGCCAAAAGTAGAGGGCTTGTACGTAGTACACAGAAATTTAAAGAATTTGTTAATCCTAGAGGTATCACAACTTCTGTAGTAGATTTTCTGTGCCTTTCCATTGGAAAATCAAGACTGATATAAAAAATGAGTAGAAAAAACAAGGCTCTTACTTCGTGGATACCGCTACAAAGTAAGAGCCTTGTTTCATTATATTTGTTCATACAGTTTTCCTTGTAGTCTTCTGTTTTCATCCTTCAATCGCTTATTCTTTATCAATTTTTCGAACAGGTTGCTCCCAAAAGTTTTTTATACAAAATAACATCAAAAAATACGTCTTGAACAAGTATGAAAAAAGAAAGCTGAAGGGCAAGTAATCCTTTTGGAATCTTTTTAAGAGAAAATGATAAACTGATCGGAGACATTTCATTAACTCAAATTGTTAGGGGAGACCTCCGAAGCTGTTATACAGGATTTACTTTAGATAAGGAGCATAATGCTAAAGGCTATACAATAGAGGCTCTTCAACTTGTTGTAGATTTCGCTTTTAGGAAATTAAAGCTACATAGAATGGAAGCAGGAGCAATGCTTGATAATATAGCATCTATTCGTGTATTAGAAAAAGTCCTACATAAGGGGACTTTTTCTAATACATATAGATTAAAATAATAATAGAAATTTTTTATTTTTTTCCACAACTATTAATTAAATCATATTGTTTAGAAATCATTTCATTTCGAATTTGATTGAGATGTTTATTTAATGTTTCTTTTATTGCACTACCTGTTTTGCTTTCAAAACTTTTGTTTAATTCAATTCCTTGTTCAGATAAACTTTTGCATACATCATGAAATGCTTCTTTGTTTTTTTGAATGGCATGTTTTTGGCTTGCTACTATGCTATTTGTTTTGAATGCTACATCAGTTTTTAAAAGTGATTGTTGCAGTTCTTTTTCTAATTGCTTTTTAACAGCTTGCAACTCATCTATAATAGTTCCAACTGCACCAACTGTAGCTTTCTCTATTTCTTTCTCTATTTTTTGAATTTCCCCTATAAAATCCATCATATTATCTCGCCGCCAGTCCTTCAAAATTTGTTCCTAATTGATTATCTTTATCTCGTAATGAATTAGCTGCATAAGCAATATCATCTCCAAAATGAATCAATTCTTTTTGTTTTTTCCGTAAAAGATGAATTAGTTCTTCTGCTAGTTGTACATCATGAAAATAGTCTCTTCCGTTTTGGGATATTTTTGCAACCTCTCTAATTGCTTCATCTACTTCATGTTCTTCTAACAGATGATATTTTCCTCCAGGGCCTGTCTCATGCTTCAATTGACTCTTTAATTTCGCAACTTCCTCTTCTTCTTGTTGTTGGAATATTTCTATATTTCTAATAATATCAGATAATATATCGCTTATTTTTTGTATCTCTTTTGCATGACGAATGATATCATCTGGTTCTAATTCTAGTCGAACACTACCATTATTGTGGAACATTTCTAGAAATGTTGACATTGGATGTTGTCCCATAAATACAGCCGCGAGAATACTATCTGTTCCATTACTTTTTGTTGTAAATTGTTTACCAATCATAGGTGCTCCAAATTGATTGAAATTTCCTACAGCATCTTCTTTATGAGTATAATCTACTACTTTATTTTCCATTACGCCTTCATCTACTCGTTTTTTTGCTTTATCACTTAGTAATCTATAAATATTTGGTGCAGCATATGTTGTTGCATAACAATTCATTTCTGCTGCTACATATTGAGCCTCCGCAGCACCTTTACTATGTCCGGTAGTGTGAATAGATGTAGGATTATATTTTTTCTTAATTTTTTCTGTAAATTCTAATGCACTATCAAATGATGTCGGAGCTTTTCCGCCTGCTACACCAAGGTTCTTTTTCTGTCCAAGTGTAATTTGAACTATATCTGTGGTTTTATCTCCATCGAATCTATCAAATTCAGTACCACGGAATGCAATGATTACATCGTCATATTGTTTTTTACCAGGCTTATACTTATTTGCAGGTACTACAGCGATTGCTTGTAATCCATTTTTTACTTTTGTTTTATCTGCATCAAATGTTTCTATAACTTTCCATTCTTTCCCGTTACTTCCTGTTATTACTTTTTTCTTTTTTAAAACTTCGGGATCATAAACTTTATCTGATAACTCGAAATAATCTTCATCTGTCGCAATTGGATTTTTTTTTAATTCATTCATATGTCTCAACTCATTTCATGGTATATTTTAACTATATTCAAATACAAGGGGATTTTTAATGAAAAAGAAATTGGTGATTTTTTTATCCATTATTTGTATTATAGCAGGAGGGTATTTTACTATGGAATACTTAAAACAAAAAGAAAAAGAAGAACAATTTTGGAAAGTACAAGAAGCACGAGTAGAAAAGTATATTTATTATAATATTGAAGATGTAAAATCTATTACGTTTATAGAAAAGGGTGTAAGTCCTATGGGAGTCCCTAAATTAAAAGGTTATATAAACAATAATAAAGAATTAGATTTTATAGCTAGTATAAGTACAACTAAAAACTTTGAAAATAAATTTACGCGTTCTGGAGAATTAGATGAAATGATAAAAAAACCTGCAAAATCTGTATCTGAAATCGAAAAAGAAGAGAAAGAAAAAAAACAAGAGTAGTCTTTGCACTACTCTTATTTTCTGTATCCCATTTTAAGAAGAATACATTGGTAGGCTTTTTATAAGGAGATTTCCAATGAAGAAAGTAATGATTTTGGTTGTATCTGCTGTGGTGATCATAGCAGGAGGATATTTTACTATGGAATACTTAAAACAAAAAGAAAAAGAAGAAGAGTTTTGGAAAGTACAAGAGGCACGAGTAGAAAAGTATATTCACTATAATATTAAAGATGTAAAATCGATTACATTTACAGAAAATAAGATAAGTCCAATGGGAGTTCCTCATATAAAAGGTTATATAAATAATAATAAAGAATTAGATTTTATAGCTAGTATAAGTACAACTGAAAACTTTGAAGACAAATTTACGCGTTCTGGGAAATTAGGAAAACTTATAAAAGATCCTGAAAAATCAGTATCTGAAATTGAAAAAGAAGAGAAGGAAAAGAAACAAGAGTAGTCTTTGTACTATTCTTGTCTTCTCTATCCCATTTTAAGAAGAATACATTGGTAGGCTTTTTATAAGGAGATTTCCAATGAAGAAAGCAATGATTTTGGTTATATCTGCTGTGATACTCATAGCAGGAGGATATTTTACTATAGAATACTTAAAACAAAAAGAAAAAGAAGAAAAGTTTTGGAATGAACAAAAAGAACGAGTAGAAAAATATATTCACTATAATATTAAAGATGTAAAATCTATTACATTTACAAAAAATGATGTAAGTCCAATGGGAGTTCCTTCTGTAGAAGGATATATAAATAATGATAAGGAATTATGGTTTGATGCAAGTATAAGTACTACAGATAAATTTGAGGATAAGTTTGGTTGTTCTGGGGAATTAGATAAAATGATTAAAAAACCAGCAAAATCTGTATCTGAAATTGAAAAAGAAGAGAAGGAAAAGAAACAAGAGTAGTCTCTTTAACTACTCTTGTTTCTTTATTCTAGGGGTACCGCCCATCACCGTTAAGCTCACAGAACAGGTTGCTCTTAAAATGAACTTCATTGCTATAAAAGACTCTAATTTTTCGTTTTGGGGCAAATATTATATAAAATAATAGCTATCTCTGAATCACTAGTTTCAAAAAGCCTTCACGCAATAATGATTGCATGAAGGCTTTTGATGTTTGCTTATTTTTTTGTCTCGTTAACCCATGTAATAATGTCCTGGATGACGTATTCGGGAACGTTAGCAGGGATTTCATATTCACTAGGGAGGCTTAATTCCCCGTCACCCTCCGTGAAGAAATGATTCAATTTCGGATATTTTTTGAACTGAACATTCCCGCGGTTTGAAAGTCCTTTCTGCCATTTTGTATATTCATCTTTTACTGTTACTTGATAATCACGTGCTCCTTGCAGAATGAGTAAAGGCTCTTTTCGTGATTTTGCCTCTTCAACTGGACGCCACCTAGAAACATCATACATAAAATGAGGTGACCCAAAATTGTAGCCAGCTGGAGGATGATTAGGATTGAAAGTAGGATCCTGAATAAAAGCGACCTGTCTTTTTAGTTCATCGATTTCTTCCTTTGACGCCCCAAGGTATTGAGAATGATCAATAGCAATGTCAGTCAAAGGGCGTGCAGGTGGTGCGAGTAAGATGCTTCCTCGGACAAGTGTGGAAGGTGCTTTGCTTAGTATACGTGGCATTGTGCCAGCTCCTAGGCTATGTCCAAGAATGAAAATATTATTTGGATCAATGCCTTCCTGCTGCGCTGCTGATTTTGCTGCAAATATAGCATCATCTGTAGTATCACGGTCTAACGTAACAGGTTCTGCACTCATCTTTAATGCATGTTCTAAGGTGCGTTTTTCATAGCGCAACACTGCAATTCCGTTGGATGAAAGGCCCACCGCAATGTCTCGTAAGATTTTTGTTCCCATATATGTGCTATCGCGATCATGGATGCCAGCACCATGCACAAGAACAACTACGGGCAGTTTTTCACCACGCTTATGTTTCGGAACTGTTAATGTCGCTGGTAACGGATAGGTAGAATTTCCAATGACGATTTCACGTTCTTGATAGGAGTCAGGTTGATCATAGCTAGGATGCGGGATGGTATAAGATTCCTCGGGTGGCCTTTCTCCAATTTCATCTACTTTCCCGCCAGGTGTGAATTTAAGGAGTAGCGGTATGGTAGTTCCTTCGGTAGCTGCTGGAATTTCCAACGTCTGATGGACCAAGTTTCGTTCTTTTATCACGGGGGTTCCCATACTTTTTATCCCGCTCCAGCCACTTTGTGTCCACCAGTTTTGTAATGTGGTTGCTGTAAATTTGGATTGAAAAGCAGCAGACGTCAACTGTATTGCCTCTGCATACTTACCTTGCTGGAGATATTCAAAAAATAATGATGTACGCTCCGTTAAAGAGACTAGTTTCTTTTCAGCAGATTGTTCCTCATGTGTATCTGCGTGAATAGTTGTTGTAAGCGGGAAAGATGAAACGCCTAAAGAAAAGAGTAGGGTAAAGGTAAGGACTGATTTTTGTATTTTCTTTTTTTTATTCATGTTTCAACCTCCAATATGTGCTGGTACAAAACAGGTATGGTAATTAGAATTCTGGTGCGAAAACTTCAAAATATTTGCAAGCAATCTCCAAAACTTGGACATACTAATATTATTATTCTAAAAAAATGTAGATTTCTTCTCTTGTTACATGCATATTAATCCCAAAAATAATCTTTTTTCCTTCACTTTATATTTTGATTATACGAAGCAAAGCTCTCGTTTTTCTTACTTGATACTTACAAATTCCTTAAGTAGAGGATATTTTAAAATCTTAGCTTGATGAATATGTAGCGGTACTCTTATGTTAAGAGATAGCTTAAGGAACGAGGATTATATTGTTTTTATAAAGAGTTGATGCTATGTTTGTTTTGTAACATATGGTGTTTTATGCATGTAGGAGGATTTATTGAAGAAATTATTAATATTGTTTTTATTAGCTACATTTTGTCTACAGATTACAGGATGTTCTAATAATATGGGTACACTAAGGGAGAAGTCTAAAACTTCAACACTTGTGAAGTTTAACCGCATCAATAAAGGGTGGTACAAACATATGTAATAGTTTGTATCACCCTTTGTTGATGTTAGAAGTCATAAGGAAAAGGTTGATAGTTAGATATTTTTCATAAAGAAAAGACACCCATATAAGAGTGTCCTTTCTAATAGTTTTTTAGCAGAAGCAACTGCATCCGATAATGATTAATAGTATAAAGAGTACAACAAGCAAAGCAAATCCTCCAGCAAAACCACAGCCTTCTCCGCAACTACCACCATAGCCCATAATAGTTCCTCCTTTAGGTAAGAGGATTAAAACTAAGGGCCATTCATGTATTTTAACGGGTTCACTTTACTTTATGTTTTTAAGAATGAATGGAGTAGGTCCTTTTGAAAATAAAGAAAAGCCCCCCTAAAGTGCCTTCCTTCGACTTGAACCATCTAATTTTAATAATATATTGGACTCCCATCCGAATACTATTTTACTATGTTAATTTTTTTGTTCATTGAGGGGTACCGCCACATTGCTATCAAGCTAAGAAAATACAACTACCCCCAGAACAAGATTTTGTGCTAATTTGTAATAAAAAAGCTCATTTTTTCGTTTTGGGGATACCTTAAAATTTTAAGTTGATGGGCATGGGATCCCGCCCACATTTTAACGAAAATATACGCTAAGCAAATTCCAACATAAAGCGAGCCGAATTTTCTACTCATAAGAAAAATTTCGGTTCGTTTTATGGTTTCATGACAAGTTGTTTACTGAACAATAAAGTTCTTTATTGGAACAGGCTACTTTCTTCAACAATCGGGCCAGATTGTTGAAGAAGAAATATAATAAAAATGCTTTTGATTGTTTTATTAAACGAATTAAACCGCAAAAAACAAGAAGAATTCCCCCCCCTTTACTAGTACACTAAATCCTATAAAGGGGGGAGATCATGAACAATAAAGCCATTGGATTATTTCAAGGAATTGCGTTATATATTTCAGCTATTCTAGGATCAGGTGTCCTTTTTTTATCGGGGGTAACGGCCTCAATAGCGGGCCCTGCATCTATTGTATCCTGGTTTATCGTTATTATAATTAGTTTTCCGCTTGCTTATTCCTTTGCTAGTTTGGCACGGATATATCCTGATTCCGGTGGAACAGCAACCTTTGTTAGAAATTCTTTTGGATATCATCTTGGCAATATCGTTGGGTGGTTTTACTTTGTAACAGCAGCAGTTGGTCAAACGATTGTATCTTTAACTGGTGCTTTTTACGTCAGTCAGGCATTTGGATTTTCGCATTTTGAAACAATTTTAATTGCCGTCTTTATTTTGGTAATTGCAGGTGTTTCCAATTATTACGGCGTAAATGTTAGTGGTAAAGTTGCATTGATTTTAAGTTCCTTATTATTGATTCTTTTAGCGTCAGCTGTATTTGTGGCGTTTCCAAGAATACAATGGGGAAATTTTACTCCCTTTGTTCCAAATGGATGGTTTTCTGTCGGGAACGCTATAACGGTTATCTTTTGGTCATTTTTCGGTTGGGAGGCGATTTGTAATCTGGCTGAGCACTTTAAAAGGCCAGAAAAAGATATTGTCAAAGGAGCAGTTATTAGTGCAGTTGTCATTGGATTATTATTTTTAGCGCTAAGCCTTGTCACTATTGGAACGGCCACGTATGGCAGTCAAGAAAGCAACCTGTCTCCTATTGGTGTTATAATGGGAGATACAGTAGGCGGAGGTGCCAAAGTCGTTACAGCTGTTTTAGCTTTAATTATTTGTACAGGGACAGCGAATGCTTTTGTAGCCAGCCTAACGCAATTAGGATATTCATTAAGCAGAGATGGTGCTTTCCCAAAATTTTTCTCAAGGCTGCATGCAACTACTCAAATTCCAAGACAGATGGTATTGTTTGTTATCTGTTTTTCGGTAGCAGGTGTGTTAGTGACAAAAGCTTTGTCACTAACGTTTGATGATATTTTGTTTATACCGACTTCTCTTGGGATTCTAGTTTATGTTCTTTCAATGGCAGCAGGCGTTAAATTATTTAGGAAGAACACACGGGCATGGTGGGCATCGTTAATCTCTTTCATTTTATGTTTGCTGGTGATTCCATTTTTTCAATTGTATATATTTGTTCCGTTAATTGTCGTGGCTATATATGCGATTTATATGATTTTGAGTAATAAGATTTTCGCCTACAAGGGAGGGTTAAATTCTAATGAAGGATCAAAATAACCTTTCCAGAGATACCATGTGGAAAGCAACAGTATCATGTGATTCAGCGTATGACGGGATATTCTTTTACGCAGTCAAGACAACTGGAATTTTCTGCCGGCCTTCTTGCAAGTCTAAGGTTCCTAATTATGAAAATGTATCCTTTTTTTCAAATGCGCACGAAGCTCAAAGGGCAGGCTATCGTCCATGCAAAAGATGCCGATCAGATCTAAATATAAAAATATACGACCCGTTCGAATGCGTTTTGGAAGATACTATGCGATTGATAAAAAATAATTATGTTCAAAACATGTCTTTAAATGAAATTGCATCAAGGGTAGGAGTTAGTCGTTTTCATTTAAATCGGATTTTCAAAGAAAGAACAGGGTATACTCCTCGAATATATTTAGAAAGGATCAGAGTTAAGAAAGCAAAGGAACTTCTCTTGACAACGGTCTTTAATAGTACAGAGATTGGTTATCAAACAGGCTATCAAAGTGTATCTAGCTTTTATAATGCATTTAAAAGAAATACAGGATTTTCACCGAGTCAATTCCGTGCTTTCCATAGTGGAAATACCGTAAACCAAGAACTTGACTGAATTCACGTTCTTTAACAAAAGATAGCATGAATTAACAAGAGTGCTTTGTACTCATCGTATTTTTTGATAAATCATTACTGATTGATTAAAAGTAAGCAACTTTGTATTGAACAATAATAAGCCATTTTTTCTCTGTTATAGAATTGTAAGCTTTTTAATTCAATCCTCAACAAACGAGCAGGATTATTGAACAAGTTTTATGAACTTTAGTGGTAGCATCATTAGTGAAATGCTTTATAACAACTAATTAAGGAGGGATAGAATATGAGAAATAACTTTCAAATCGTTGCGTTACAAGAGAAGGAGTTTAATAACCTATTTCTAATGAACGAAGAAGTATTAAAAAGTATCGGGGCAGTCAAAATAATAGCAAATAAAAATCCTGGATATCCTTGCAGGATAAGTTTGAAGGATGCAGAGGTAGGAGAAGAGGTAATTTTACTGAATTACCAATATCATAGTGTTAATTCGCCTTATAAAGCAAGTGGTCCTATATTTATACGAAAGGGAGCAACTACTGCTAAGCTAGATGTAAATGAAATTCCGCATATGTTACATCATAGGTATCTATCTGTACGCGGCTACAATGCTGACTCAATGATTGTAGAAGCAAGGGTTACAGAAGGTGTCAATTTAAGAGAAAATATAGATGAAATTTTTGATAATAAAGAAGTAGAATATATTCACATTCTTAACGCTAAACCAGGATGCTATAACTGCCTTGTTAATAGAGTGTGAAAAAATTGAAAATGCAAACTTCTATTATCCTATAAGGGGTATCACCAATCGCTATCAAGCTAATTCAACAAAATCCCCCCTAAAATGAAAAAATACGCTATTCTTTTTGTAGAATCATAGGAAAGGATGGCGTTTTTGTATGTCTATTTCTGTATCTGATGAATTACAACTATTTGCTCAAGAGATTCAAAGTTTTTTATCTCCAAATACCTTACGGGATATTGCTAGAGATGTTGGTTTCGTACAACGAACCAGTAAATACCAAGCAAAAGATTTAGTCGCTTTATGTATATGGATGAGTCAAAATATCGCTACAACCTCTTTAGCCCAGTTATCTAGCTGTTTAGAAGCATCCACAGAAGTACTCATCAGTCCGGAAGGACTGAATCAAAGGTTTAATAAATCAGCTGTTCAGTTTTTACAACATATATTGACTAACCTTCTAAATAAAAAATTAACTTCATCTATACCACTTTCTTCTCCATACACCTCTGTTTTCAAGCATATTCGCATTTTAGATTCCACTGCATTTCAGCTTCCAGATATATTTTCAACCATTTATCCTGGGGCTGGAGGATGTAGCCATACTGCTGGGATGAAAATTCAACTTGAATATGACCTATTAAGCGGACAATTCCTACATATCCATACAGGTCCAGGGAAACAACATGATCGAACCTATGGTTCTCTGTGTGTTCCAACTGTAGCACCAGATGATTTATGTATCCGTGATTTAGGGTATTTTCATTTAAAAGATCTTCAACATATACAAGATAAAAAGGCTTACTATATCTCTCGTATTAAATCCAATACACGTATTTATCAAAAAAATCTCACACCTGATTATTTTCAGGATGGAAGAATCAAGAAAGGTACAGAGTATATACAGATAAATATGGAGGTATTAATGAACTCTCTCCAACCAGGACAAACCTATGAAATATCCGATGCTTATGTAGGAATGACTGATAAAGTACCAACTCGTGTGATTGTTCATCGACTTACAGATGAACAACAACAAAAACGATTGCAAGATCAAGCTGTAAGAGAGAAAAAGAAAGGAATGAAGTATTCCCCTCGTAGTAAACGTCTCAGTGGTATCAATGTATATATGACAAACACCTCTACAGATACTGTCCCGATGGGACAAGTACATGATTGGTACTCTTTACGTTGGCAAATTGAGATTTTATTTAAAATATGGAAATCATTCTTTCATATTCACCATTGTAAAAAGATAAAACGAGAAAGATTAGAATGCCATTTGTATGGGCAACTAATCGCCATTCTCCTCTGTTCTTCTACTATGTTTCAAATGCGTCAATTACTTCTTATGAAAAAGAAACGAGAGCTGAGTGAATATAAGGCCATATATATGATTAGAGATTATTTTCTTCTTATTTATCAAGCCATACAGAAAGACACCTAATATATTAAAGACTGTTTTCTCCCTGTATCGATGGGGATGTTCGTCCGTTTCGCTGTAAGAGTTTCAGCAGGCGAAGAAGAATATTTGAAAATCTAATATTTTTTAGAATCGTAACCTTTATAGGTGGAGTTGTATTAGTAAATTCATGATAGCTATAATAAAAATTTTTAAATAATACCAATTAATTTTGTATTTTAAAATTAATACTTGCAATTTGTATACGCCTTGTATACAATCTGTATACGAATTGTATACAAAATGTAACGAGAGGTGAAAATGATGGCAGAAACATATCGTAAAGCTAAGGTATTAAAATTTCTAGACAAATTACGTGAAATTAAAGAGATGAATATAAAATATTCACAAATGTATTTGATAAACTTAAAAGAATTAATTCCTCATATGGAGAATGATATGTTTTTTCTGGAAAATGTAGAAGAAATAGAAGATATTTTAGAAAATCTACAGTTTAAGAAAGAGGAAGAAAATATTGTTTTATCAAGAGAGCAACTCATGTTTTTTAAGGAAGCAACTAATGCCATAACAACAATCAAAGATATCAATATTATTTTAGAAGAAGCTGGAGAGTTTTTTGACTTAGATATTCCTGAAAGAAAAGTGAAATCTAAAATGGTAAATTACAAAATTCAATCCATTGATCCAATGGATATGACTGGTATTAAAAAGCAATATTATATTATGTTAGGGGAAATTGGTGTATCATACCCTGATGGAACAGGCGATGAAGAATTTGTAGCGGCTGCAAATAAAGTATTTCTGGAGTATGTTACACATAATGATATTACAAAAGTAGATGATGGTTTTATTGTTTCGCTACCGGTATTTGCTTCTCATCAAGTGATAAAAGATTTAACGAATGCAGATTTAACAGTTCTTGCAATGATTCCTATAAAAGAAAAAGAATAAGAAGTCATAGAAAATAAGTAAATGGCTGAATTGAAAAATCAAGTATTAGAGAGTTTAGAGGAAATATGTGAAACCGATATAATAAAAGAAAATCCATAAAAAGCTTTGAATTTCTTGAGCAAATAGTTATAATTCATCAAATACAGAAATAGACATACAAAAATACCATCCTTTCCTATGATTCTACAGAAAGAATAGCGTATTTTTTATTTTAGGGGGATTTTTGAAGAAGGAATTAATACAATATGTAAAAATACTTTGCTATCTAGTGAACAGTTTTATACTTTCCGAATAATAGTCAAATAAATGGATGATACTATACTTATATAATCATTATCAGGAGGATCTGCAGATTTGCAGATTCTTTTTTATTTTATCGAAAGTAAACTTTTAGCCAGCAGTTTATTTTCCTACTATTGATTTTTTATACGTATTTGTTGAAAAATCAAGGAGCTGCAAAAAAATACTATACCGAAATTTAGTTCGGTAATAGTAACGTGCATATAAAAGATCCCACTTTGGTATATCTCCGAAAGAGTCATAAAAATCTATGTTTTTTTAATTCAGTTGCAAACTACAAAACTTCTTTTGAAAGAAATGTACATACAAATTATATTTTATTCCATAACTCTCTAACTTTTGTTCATGGTAGTCTGATATTGAAAAAATATAATATTTGGTACGACATCACTTTGTTTTTTTATAAAGTTTTGTAATTAAACTATAATATTGTATTTTTTTTTGTATTATTGAAATTAGTAATAATAAAATGTATTATTGAAAAGCACAATTTATAATTCAAGTAATCAGGACTATGCGCCCATTATAATTTGAACATTCAGAAATTATAATATTGTCTAAAAATGAGGTGAGATTCATAGAAACAGTACATATTAAATGGTATGGAATGTATAGTATAAATGATTTTTATAATAGGGAAGAAGCTTCTAAGAAGGGGATATTTGCAATCTCTAGAGTATGTGCTAAGAGTGTAACATTGCTATATATAGGACAAACCAAAAGAAGCTTTATACAAAAGATAAGGGAACTTAACAAGGAGTGGCCTTTCGATGAGAGCGAATTAAAGATTACATTAGGAATAATAGAATTTCCTAGTGGTGAAATTTACTCTGAAAAGAAGGTAAAAGAGATAAAATCCCTTTTGATTTTACGACATACCCCATTAGAAAACGAAACATCTTTATTATACTATAGAGGGAAATTTAATTTAAAAATTATAAATAAGGGAAGAAGAGGTTTAATTGTTAAAAAGCTTTCTACAGGAGATCTAATATGGACATAATTGGAATCACCTTTGAATAAAATTGAAGGTTTCTTAAGTGCAGAAGCTTATCAATTTTTAATGTATTAAACTATTTTGAATAACATATGTCAGATACTTGAAAAAACACAAATTTTATTATGATATGAAATCCTGTATGGAAAGTGTAGTTTATTTCTATTGTTTAATAAAAATATTAAGAATTTTAGGGATAATACATAAAGAGTAGAGGAGAAAGTAAACACGGAGGTTTGAAGAATGGGACAAGTAAGCAGATTTCAAGAAAAACAACAGAATCGTCGTCAAAAGGCAATTTTTAATATTGCATTTACTTTGGTATTAGTGACAGTTGGTATAGTGACATACCAATTGTTTACCCCTTCTAATACATCAACGAAAGCAATTGCTCAAGAAAAGAAAGTAACAAAGATAGAAGAGAAGAAAACTGAAGATAAAGAAACAGCAAATATAGAAGAAAAGAAAACCGAAGATAAAGAAACAGCAAAGATAGAAGAGAAGAAAACTGAAGATAAAGAAACAGCAAAGATAGAAGAGAAGAAAAATGAAGATAAAGAGGCAGCAAAGATAGAAGAAAAGAAAAATGAAGATAAAGAGGCAGCACAGCTAGAAGAGAAATCAAAAACAGAAAAATCGGTAAAAACGAACGGAACTGAAAATAATGAGGAAGAAAAAACGGCATCTCAAGAAAAGGGTTCTCAAACTAATCCTTCTTGGAAGCCAATTGGTACCGAGCAAGGAGCAAAACCTGAAATGAAATTTAAAGAAGGAACAGTAGATTGGAGTGAGATGAAAAAAGCAATTTCTTATGCTGTTGATGTTCCAGAGAGCCAATTGATTTTCGATTTTATTGGGAATAATGGTAATAATAAAGCCTACGGTAATGTACGAGATAAGCAAAATAATAAAAAATATAAGGTTAATATTGATTGGGTAGAAAATCAGGGGTGGAAACCAGTATCTGTACAAGTGGTAAGATAAATAATAGAAATGTAATGATGTAAATCAGCTGTCCATATGGACAGCTGATTATTTTTTTTGCTTAGCGTATTTTTTTGAAAATGCTGGTGGTACCTCGTTGAGAAACATGAATTAAATCTATATTTTGTTTTATTTACCTCACTACTTTATCCATAACTTCTTTATATTTATAATAGTAATTAGTTTCAAATAAATAGTTGTACGGAAGAAAATGTTCCTTGTAAGTAGTAAGCATCCTTTGCAATTTTAATTTATAATTATTTATAAAAAAGAAAAGACACCCTAAGGTGCCTTCCTTCGACTTGAACCATCTTAATTTTAATAATATATTGGACTCCCGTCCAAATATTATTTTACCATGTTAAATTGTTTTATTCATTGAGAAATATAGTTTCATTTTATATTTAAAAGAATTCTATAGGCTAGAACCACCTATTAATTAGGGGGAACTGACATGTTAAGCTAATATTATAATACTTCTAGAACGGAAATTTTGAGCAAGATGTATACGAGCCACATATTAAAAAAAAGACACTCTCAAGAGTGCCTCTCCTTAGCAGCCGAATCCGCCGCCCCAACAGCTAGCGCCAACGATGATTAATAAGATGAAGAGCACAACAAGTAAGGCAAATCCGCCGCCGAAACCACAGCCTCCACCACAACTACCGCCATAGCCCATATTAACTCCTCCTTCCATAAAGACCATTTATTAATGGATTTAATTTACTTTATGTTTTTAAGGATGAATGGAGCAGGTCCTTAAAAAAATAAAAGGACTTTGGAAGTTAAAAAGAGTTGACGACCTTATTTTTGTCACCGACATTTCGTCTTCTACATATTGTATTTTATTCTGTGTATTGGGGGAAGGAGGATCTTATGGCTAATTCTGAGATGATTTTACGTTTACTTACGGATTTAAAGATTGAACAACAATTGTTGAAAGAACAGTTAGAGAAAATGCAAACAGCTGTGACTATTCTTGAAGAAAAATCAGTGACGCTTAAAGAAAAACCAGCGACGCTTAAAGAAAAAACAATGACTCCTGAAGAAAAACCATCTGTTACAAAGCAAAGAGCTTTTTCTGGACGCCCAACATCTTTTCGTGATTGGAGAGCATCTAGTCAAAAAAATTAGAGAATGTTATGTGAAATGAAATGATAAAAAAAGTACAGTCTGCTGTAGAAAAGACTGTACTTTTTTATGTTAGTAGAGAATGTTAAGGGAGACGTATTTATTTTGCCTATTCCAATTCCACTTTTAATTGGAGCTCTTTATCTAACGTATCATTATTAAATTTTAAAGTTAATCCTTGCGTGTTTTTCGGTACATCAAATACAATGTTTCCGTCCGAATGTTCATCAGGGCTAACAATACCAAATTTAAATGTAGAGGTATTTGCAGCTTTAAGTACAGATTGATGTTCATTGGAAATGTGATATTCTCTTCCAAATCCATCAATTAATTTAAAGTTGTTAATATCTAGTGTAATGGGTTCTTCTTTACGATTATAAACTGCGATGTCTAATACTTTAAAGACACCTTGTGCTTTAACTTCTCCAGTCCCTAGAACATCTAATGACTCGGCAGATCCCATTGACATGTATACATCAGAGGAATCTACATTGGTAGGAAGTTCTTTTTGCGAATCCTTGCTGCTAAGTTTGTCATTCTCTGTTTTTTTGGAAGTCGCCTGCTCATTTTTCGCAGGCGCATCATGTGAACTGCAAGCTGATACTCCAAACAAGAATGTGCTACATAATAATGATGCTAATAACTTTTTGTTCATCGTTTCTTCCTTCCAAAATAGAAGCACTTTTAATGAGTGCTATATATATTTGTCTTTATATGTATTACATTTTATATCTTATTATATTATTTTTGGAAAGAAAAGGGAAAATGTTGTGCGTTTCTCTGATTCGAATTATTTATCTGTCTAAAAGTTGAAATTAAAATGAGCCCCATAAATGATAAACCATTCCACTAACAAAAAACACTAATCCTAAAAATAAAACAATTAAAGCAAGCATTCCATTTTTATTATGTTCCATAAAATTAGCTCCTTTTTTCATTTACTTACATACAAAAAGCCTTTAGTCGTAATTATGGCTAAAGGCTGTGGTCATTATACTTTTGTGGTCAATATTACTTTATCTAGCTGTATCTGAGTAATATTCCTCAGCAAGAAACTCTTTAATAAGTGATATTTCATTTGTATCTGGATTAAACTTAAATATTTTAATTTGATTAGATTCGCCTTTGTATGCAAATGTATTCTCACCAACTTGGGTCATATTGCTGGTGTTTAAGATAGGATCGCTACCGTGATCAGTAATTTCTACAGTTTTCTCCCGGTCCCAGAATGCAATGATAAGACATACCCGTATAAAACGTAATTCTCTTGCAACAGGATGTTCCATCTGTTAGTCTCCTTTACTGTTTGATAGAGTCTGTTTATAAAAGAGATAATTCCTAGGAATATAAATAAAAAAGACACCGTAAAGTGTCTTTTTTATTTTAGTTATGCGCATTACTTAATAAGACGCTAGTTCCTCAGTCTGGCTATGAGTAACTATGTAGGGTAATTCCATTATAACATTTTAACCAGTAATGGGTCTATATGGAATTTTATTGATTTTCTTTTTGATTATTCAGAATGACTTACCGAGTATTTGGATGAGGAAAGCAGTGAGACAGAAGCGACTAAACTTGTTTTAGAAGAGTGTCTTTTTTGTATCATTGTGAGTAGAGTGTAGAGTTATATTTCCCTTTACACAAACATAACGGTATAATATAGTTAAGTTAAGTAAACTTAACTATTAAACGAAACGAAATAAAAGCATGGAGGATGCTATGACTAGAACGTATAAAGAAGTAATTAATGAAATGAATCGAGCCTATACGGAACTCTATATTTTACTATTTCAAGATTTAAAGGATGAGTTCGGTCTTACTGGGCAGCAAGAGAGCATGTTATTTCATATTCATTTAAATGAAAACACGACAGCAAATAACATTGCGAATACGTTTAATATAACGAAAAGTGCGGTGAGCCAAGTTTTATCGAAATTGGAAAAGCAACAGATGATTTCAAAACAAGTAAACCCTAATAATAAAAGGGAGTATTATCTTACACTTGGTCCAAACGGTAGTAAGTATATAGAGCGGTTGTCTGAGTTAGATGATGTATTAATTGAGAAATACTTTTCTAAAATCGATATAAATGCCCTAGAGCAAATGACAGAGACGTTAACGAAAATAAATAAAGTGATATTGGAAGAAAAGCAGAAGGATCTTGATTGTAATGAGTAAGAACTTAGATGAAGCAATTAGTAGAAAGGAGGGGAAGCATGTGATGAGTTACATACCAAATATGATTACGATAGCAAATTTTGTGTGTGGGCTTTTGGCTATTCATGCTGTTTTCGTTGAGGATATGTACGGTGCAGTTATGTTCATTATTACAGGTATGGTCCTTGATTTGTTTGATGGCATGATTGCTCGGAAACTTGATTCTGTTTCAGAAATTGGTGGAGAGCTGGACTCATTTGCGGATTTAGTTACTTTTGGTGTGGCACCATCTATTCTTGCATATAATGCTTCGTTAAAAGATTTGCAGTCTATCGGGATGATATGCGCGCTCGCTTACAGTATTTGCGGAATGCTTCGGCTTGCGAGATTTAACACACAGCAAAGCAAACTCCCAACATTCATCGGAATGCCCATTCCATTCGCGGCGATGTGTCTCCTCATTTTATGCTTTTTAAAGAATCCAGTTTCCGTGGCGTTTGGTACATGTGTACTCGCGTATTTAATGGTGAGCAAAATCAAATTCCCTCATTTTAAGAAAGATATATCGGAAAGTTTGAAGTCCGAAAGATGGGATTAATAGGAAAGGTAAGGAGCAGAACATGATTCGTATGGCATTAAGATCATTTAGCATACAAATATATTGTTTGCTAGGCGTAATGTTATTGGGATGGTTGTTGACACCTTTTCGAGCCCAGTTTGTCGGGATAAGCATTGGCCTTTTGGTGAGTATGTACTGCGCCTGGATTTTAGGAAGGCGTATTGAAAAGTTCGGAGATAGCATTGTAAAAAAAGAAAAAGCACCGATGCTCGGAATGATAAATCGGTTCGCAGCTGCAATACTCGGCGGGATTATTATGTATGAAATTGAACATCATGAATTCATGTGGACATTTGCAGCTGGAATTATGGGTGGGTATTTCTTGATTATTATTAATTTGGGGTATTACAGTATGAGGGATGAGAAGGGATAGATGAGTAAACTCTCAAGTATAGAATGATATACTTAAGAGTTTACTCATTTTAAATTTATCTATTACTTGTTGTAACATATCCATTAGAAAAATCCCCATTGCTGTACTGTTTAGCTTTTTCAGTACGTCTAACAATATAACATATATATTCATTATTTTTGGAAATCTTAATCTATTAAATGTCCCTTTTTCGGAGGTCACTTCATTTCGCTAGAAGGCTTTTCTATTTTTCCCGAGAATGAACAGTAATATATAATCTAATTTTCGTGAATGTAATGGGGAGGCAGTAAAATTTGAACAGAAAAATTTGGTTTGTATTCACTTTTTTTGCTCTTTTAGTATCTGGTTATATTGTTGTCCAATATTCTATTATGGATGGATTTCAAACAGGGCTTGTAAAAGCGAAGCTTATGTTTGGATCTAAATTAAGTGATTTCTGGTATAGTATGTTATTTATACATATTACGACTAGTATAGTAGCATTAGTAATTGGTCCTTTCACATTATCCACTAAATTTAGAGAGAGGAATATCAACCGTCATCGAATAGTTGGGAGAATCTACATGGTTGGTATATTATTAGGAGGCGTTTCTGGACTATACCTATCCTTTTATGCTACGGGAGGATTGGTAGCGAAGCTAGGCTTTGGTTTGTTATCTGTATTTTGGCTAACATCAGCATATCAAGCGTTACATAG
Organism: Bacillus cereus group sp. MYBK195-1; assembly: GCF_051916605.1. Lineage (NCBI taxonomy): Bacteria > Bacillati > Bacillota > Bacilli > Caryophanales > Bacillaceae > Bacillus > Bacillus cereus group sp. MYBK195-1. The sequence goes on from NZ_JBQAGZ010000006.1 coordinate 233,916, forward strand.
AGTTAAGAATAAAAAAATTAAAGAGCATCGGAACTGGATGATTAGAAATTATTCTTTAACCTTTGGAGCAGTTACATTAAGAATTTGGCTACCGTTGTTTATAGTTCTATTTGGAATAGAGCGGTTTGAACTTAGTTACGCTATTATTGCTTGGTTAGCATGGGTACCTAATTTAATTGTGGCAGAATTATTTATAAGAAAAAGACTTAATAAAGGAAAATACGAAGGAAATGAGGATTTACATTTTTGATGTGAATCTGCTGTTATATTGAGGACAGAATTCTTCAGTAATTCAATACTTTTATAGGTGTAAGCATGGCGTTACCTAACAACGAATAGCGGATTCCTAATAAGAGTAATAATAAAAACTAACATAAAATTTAAGAAAAATTTTATATTTACCCTACTTTTTATTTTAAAAGTTTTTCCTATCCTATAAACAAGTTACATCAAGGAGGAGACTGAAAATGAATAAGTGGGGATTTTTTATTTTTAATATATCCCCGATATCCGAAGACAAAGTAGAAGATTAAATATATGAACAAAGTACCAGTTCTTAAATAATAGATGAAAATGTAAAGTTAGGGGATTCCACATGCATACAGGAGTTTTGATTAGTTATTTGTATACGTATTTTTTCACTATAATTTTTTGTATTTTGTTTCAAATTGGATTTTATTTTAAAGCGAAAAGAAACATATCTATTCGGCATTTTCTATGGGTATATATTTTTCTGTTCTATCTTTCGTTAGTGTATAAGGTGACGCAAATCGCGACTGTATGGGATATAAGTAGATATGAAACGTGGATTCGTGTAAGTCAAATTAACTTGACTCTATTTGATACGGCAGGTAGTACGACGTATCTTTTAAATATTGTACTGTTTATGCCGTTCGGCTTTTTATTACCGACTATTTGGCCGCAGTTTAGAAAAATGAAAAACACCGTATGCGCGGGATTCCTTTTTTCATTGGCAATTGAGTTAAATCAATTATTAAATAATAGAATTACGGATATTGATGATTTATTTACGAATACCCTCGGAGCGATTGTTGGGTATGTATTATATAGAGCTTTATTTAAAATGATATTGAAAAGAGAGGGAAAAAAGCTTGATACGAACTCTTCTTTAGTCATAAAATACGAGGCTGTTTTTTGTCTAGTATGTTCATTTGTAGGGGCGATGTTAATTTATTATCCAGCTTTATTTGGAAGACCTGTCATCCTTCAGTGAGGTGATTACGAATTTCTTTTGAACGCTCGTGCGATATTTCAATTTGTAAAAAGCCTTTAACTTGTTATAATTAAAGGCTTTTATCATCATAATTTTTACTTACCAATTACCCACTCTAACATCCACCTTCAACCACTTCACCCAATCCAAATCCTCTACCTTAAGCAAACTAAGCGAAACACCCTTCATATCTAAAGAAGTTAACAGCGTACCAACCTTTACGAATGTCACTTGTAAACCTTCAAGTTCACACAAACGGCGAATGTCGTTTGCGAAAATGTATTGTTCCATTAATGGAGTTGCGCCGAGTCCATTAATGAGGATAGCGAAGTTGTCTTCTTTTCTCCAGCGATAAATGCTTTTTAGTTTGTTCATTAGTTCGATCGCTAATATTTCAGAAGAGGATAGTGCTTCTTTACGGTAACCTTTTTCGCCATGGATGCCGACGCCATAAAACACTTCATCGTCATTTAATGTGAATGAAGCTTTTCCTTTTACTGGATCGTTGGCAGGGGAAAGGGCAACTCCTAATGTGTGTAAGTTTTCAGTGATAGAACGGCCAAGTGTTGTTAGTTCTTCTAGAGAATGGCCTTCAAGAGCGGCTGCACCAAGTATTTTTTGAACGAAAACAGTACCAGCGACGCCGCGTCTTCTTTTATTAAAAGAAGCATCATCTTCAATTGAAACGTCGTCATTTACGATGATGTGGTCAATTTTTCTTCCTTCTTCTTTAGCGATCTGCTCAGCCGCTAGAAAGTTCTCAACGTCATCTTTAAAGTTTTTAATGATGAATAAAATACTTTTATCTTTTGGCATGAGGCGAGTAGCCGCTACAATTTGTTCCACTGTAGGCGGAGTGAAAATGCTGCCGTTTACTGCCGCTGTAAGCATACCTATTCCTACATAGCCAATATCAGCGGGTTCATGTCCGCTACCACCGCCGCTTATAATCGCGACGTTTTGCTTCAGTTTTTCGATATCTTTTACATAAATGATGTTATTTGTTTCATCGTAATTTACTTTGTCGTTATGTTCAAAATAAAAGCCATGCAGCATATCTTGAACGATATTTTGTACATCATTCATAATCTTTTTCATTGCTTTTGCCACCCTTTAATTACTTTGCTGATTGCTCAAGTAATAGTAGTAATTGATTGTTTATCATATTTTTCATAAGAGAAGACATAATGGACGGGTTTACTTCGCATTTACTTTCAATCCAATCTTTTATCGTTCCAACGAAGCCGTGACTATAAAAGGAGGCGATCGTATTTTTTGTCTCATTAGAAAGGCTGAATCCACAGCTTACAGATAGTTCATCAATAATCTTCATATATAAGTTTTTCGTATGCTCAAATAAATAGTGATTAAACGAGTTTTGCTCAATGACTTTAAAAGCATTTCGGTAAAATTTTTGATTTTCATAAAAGTAATCAAATAATAAATCGAAAATGTTTTCCCATGTTTCATAATCGAGAAAGTCGATAATGTTTTCCTTCGTTTCTTCTCTATAAATCCAGCTTAATAGTTCAAATTTATCTTTAAAATGATAATAAAAAGTTTGCCTACGCATTTGACAGTGTAACATAATATCGCTCACTGATATTTTATGAAACGACTCTGTTTCCATTAAATATTTCAATGAGTTCGCGATTATCTTTTTAGAAATTATAGAAGAGGTCATCTCAATCATCCCTAGAATGTTAGTAATATAAAAATCCTATCTATAAATGAGAGCGGTGTCTTTAGACAGATTGTCCATTTTGTCCGTTTACTATAAAACGCTTTCATTTTAACATGAGTAGTAAGAAGAAGATTTCAAATATATCACAATATATTAAAGGAATTGAGGGATAATCACAATGAAAAAGATTATAAACAAACCAGAAACATTAGTAATGGAAATGTGTAACGGAATGGTTATGGCTCACCCAGAGCTTGAACTTTTGAAAAAATATAAAGTGATTAAGAAGAAAGAAATGAACGAAAACAAAGTAACGTTAATTAGTGGCGGCGGTAGTGGCCATGAGCCGGCACATGCAGGATTAGTCGGAAAAGGAATGTTAGATGCGGCGGTGTGCGGAGATGTTTTTGCTTCTCCTTCACAAATTCAGGTATACCAAGCAATTAAAGAAACAGCTAGTAAAAAAGGTACGTTATTAATTATTAAAAATTATAGCGGCGATATTATGAATTTCAAAAACGGTGCGCATTTAGCGACGGAAGATGGAATTGAAGTCGACTACGTAAAAGTGGACGATGATATTGCGGTAGAAGATAGTCTGTATACAGTAGGACGCCGCGGCGTTGCAGGAGTTATTTTAGTTCATAAAATTGCCGGCGCAGCAGCGGAAGCAGGTATGGATTTAGGAGCGGTAAAAGCTGTAGCGGAAAAAGCAGCGGCTAACGTGCGCACAATTGGTTTAGCGTTAACGTCTTGTACAGTTCCAGCGAGCGGATCACCTACTTTCACACTTGTGGAAGATGAAATGGAATACGGCGTAGGTATTCACGGCGAGCCAGGAATTAAGCGTGAAAAAATGTTGTCAGCAGATGAACTAGCGAACCGTATGACAAATGATCTTGTAAAAGATTTAGGAGTAAAAGATAGCGAGGAAATCGCACTTCTAGTTAACGGTTTTGGCGGAACACCACTGCAAGAACTTTACTTATTTAACAACGCCGTTACGAGAGAACTAGCTGCAAGAAACATTAAAATTAATAGAGTATTCGTCGGTAACTATATGACAAGTATTGATATGGCTGGTATGTCTTTAACGGTAATGAAGTTAGATGAAGAGCTAAAAACATTACTATCAAAAGAATGTAATACACCAGCGTTTAAAGTAGATGGACCAGTTGAAAGTGTAGAGTATGTAAATGTACTGGAAGAGGCAGAAGAGAAGGAAGTTTCTTTTGAACTAGAAACGGCAGAAGAGCACGCTGTTATAAAAGATAATGTTATCACATTAAACAACATGGTGTATCTCGTTGATAAAATGAGCGACATTATTATTAAAAATGAAGTACCGTTCTGTGAGCTAGACACGCATGCTGGCGACGGCGACTTCGGAATGAGTGTAGCAAAAGGATTTAAGCAATTAAAACGTGAGTGGCATTCTATTGTAGATCAAGAAAACGTAACGATCGGATCATTCCTTGACGGTTGTTCGATGATTATTATGGAACATTGCGGCGGCGCATCAGGTCCAATTTGGGGCGGAGCATTCCGCGCAGCTAGTAAAGCAGCAGGCGAGAAGCGCGAGTTAACAGTGAAAGAATTCGCTGAAATACTGCAAGCAGCACTGCAAGGCATCCAATCGATCGGTGAAAGATCATTCGGCAGAGGAGCGGTAGTTGGTGACAAAACACTTGTTGACGCACTTGCTCCATGTGTAGACTCTTGGTTAGACAGCGCTTCAAACGAAGTAGACATGAAAATTGCCTTTGAAAAAGGTGCAGAAGCAGCGGTCAAAGGCGCAGAGTACACGAAAGAAATCGTAGCTCGCATGGGCCGCGCTGGTACAGTTGGCGAAAGAAGCTTAGGATATCCAGATGCAGGTGCACATGCACTTGGAGTTATCTTTACGGAGATTGCGGGTAGTTTGAAATAGGAATTGGAAAGTCCCTCTGCCTTAAGGTGGAGGGATTTTTCTGTAGTTTTCGAGAATAATAGTATGTGTCTTTTTGTATCACCAAAAACGACCGATTTTGGTGATACAGAAGGACATAAATCTCGTTTTTTGTTATGTCTTCATTTACAACGGTTTTCAAAGGAGATATTCTTAGTAAGAAATTATATTGAAAAGAGGTTTTGATTGTATATGATGAAGCTTATTAATCGCTAATTAAAATTCAAACGAATTTTATACTGTAAAAGGTCAAATTAAGGATAATTCCTTGATTTTATTTGTTATACCCTTTTACTAGTAGCGGTTAGAAGACATTATATCTTATCAAAAAATTTCATGTTATTTCACGATATCTATTCTTTCGAGATAGGTGTATTTATAATAGACAGAAATTTGACCATGAGAAGATGTTTCTTCTTGTGGTCTTTTTTTGTCGTTTTTTGATTCCGGAAGCATGTTTCTATGCCGTTACACCTATTATAAGGCGGTGATTAACGAAAACTTAGTAGTAGATTGTTGTAAGAAATATACACTCTTTTTAGGAAAATATAATAAAAAATGGAGGATTTATCATGAATGAATATCAATTAATTAGTGACTACAAGCAAAATGAAAAATATAAGGAAAGCTTTAATGACCTTGCAAAACATGTATTTGAATTGGATTTTAAAGGATGGTATGACAGGGGTTGTTGGAATGATAACTATATTTGCTATTCTTATGTGGATGGAGATAAAGTCATCGCAAATACATCTATTAATAAAATGAATGTAATCTCTAACGGTAAGGAATATAAAGTAATTCAATTGGGTACAGTGATGACACATCCGGATTATAGACATCAAGGTTTAGCGACTAAATTAATGAATCATATCATTAAAAAATACGAGAAGGATTATGATTTTATATACTTATTCGCGAATGATACGGTGTTAGAATTTTATCCTAAATTTGGTTTTGAAAAGGTGCAAGAAAGTAGCTTCAGCTTGAAGGTTTCAAATATGATACGTCAAATAGACAAAAAGTACGATTTACGAAAGTTAGATGTTAATAATCAGGCTGATTTTGAGCTGATGAAGGAATATGAAGCCGAAAGAATTCCGGTGTCTTCTAGATTAGGTTTGAAAAATAGTAACATTATTCACTTTAATATGTTAATTATTTTTTGTTGTCTTGTTAGTTAAAGGGGTACTTAGTACAAAAAATAACCGTAGATAGTAGCACGAACACTGTTCTTGTTATAATTAATTTTTTTCAGAACGTCTATAATCCTCTTTTAAAAAATATATGTAAATATAATAAAAAACGAATGATTAATAGAAATATTCTACACCACTCGTTTTTTATCGGACTTCTTTTTACTGTACTTTTATTTTCTTTATGAGTTATTAGAAAAATAATTGTCTATATAAGTCTTTATTTTTTCAAAATTCTTTTCCATAAATAAGATTGCTGGTACTTCAATTATTGGAAGATTATTTTCATTATCAAAAGCTGGACATGGTTTGGGAACTACCAAATAGTCAACTGAGCTTTTATCCCTAATATAATTAATTGAAACATCATAATACTTAGAAAAATATTCCTTCAAATCATCCTGATTCCTTAAAAATGGTAGAGAAAATATTGAACCATAATTTATACCAGCGTCGACAATTAATACAAAGCATATTTTTTTCATGATACACCCTCCTCGTATAATAAGTTTTAAGTTAATAACTGTTCCTTGAAAATTAAATAGTTTTTATCTTCAAGAGCTACATCAAAAAAATGATGTATGGGTAAAATTTAGTCTTGGATACTGGGGGGTTCCCTAGATAATGGAAGTATAGAAGTAAAAAGATATGGTTATAATTTAAGTCTTCGACATGATATAACATATCCCTTGTAAAAATTTTGTAAAACAGCCTGTAAGAAAACTGGATTGTTAGTTATAAATAACGCAAAATATGAGGTATAGTTACTTATAAATAACAGAAATAGGAGATGGAGAGAATGTTATTTACTTTGGATGAAATTATGACGCCGAGGGAAGCATGTGATCGTTAGGAGATTACGTTGGATAATCTACACATGAAATTAAATAGATTAAAAAATAGTGATGTGTTGAATGGATTAATTAAAGAAGGAAAAGCAAAATATTATAAGCCAGAAGGAAAAAAAGAGGGGAATGGATATTTACAGTTGAAGCAATAGAGGTATTGTATCCAAAAAAAATTAGTAGTCTAAGAGTGTTAATTTTAAATGTGATTAACCCTTAAAGGTTACATAAAATGGAATAGAGGCATAGAAAAGTAAAAGAGTTTACGATTCCTACTTTTATTTGGAGTTTTTGGGGTTTTAAACCTGTAAAATAGTGGATAGTTGAATTAGCTGAAATCAAAAAGAACTAGAAATTCCCTATCGTCCGTATTTTTTGCGGTACTTGTTAATCTTTTTCATCATTGGCTTAGTAATACCAAGGGTTATTATAAATATATTAATTACATAATTTGTCCATATCAAAATGAACGTTTTTTGCATTTAATATATTGTAAATATATTTTATTTTGGAAGGATCTGATTATATGGCTCATAAATCTACTGGAGTGTTTCGAGTTCCAGTTTCTGAAAATGGGATTATTCCAACTGCTCTCAACATTATGTTAAACAATGATTCACGCTGCCATACTAGTAATGTAACGGTAACTGTTAAGAGAAGTCGAAACACCTTTTTCCCAACTCAAAATGAATTAGTTGAAATCTCTCGTACTTTTGTTTCTTTAGAACCAAACAGAACAACTAAGATTGTGTTGTTTACTCCAGAATTTCAAGTAGAAGATTTCCTTGATGTCATCATTAGTGGAAATAAAGAGGATGTTAAGGATGTTCTTGTATATTCTTTCTTAGCAGATTCAGTGGGTCACAATCTGCCATCTACTGTTTTCAGAAATGCAGAATACACTTTTGCTTGCTGACACTGTGATGATGTATTTTTTACTGTCGTATATCTGAATTGAAATGTTACAAGTAGCACTTCACGGCATACAATCTATCGGTGAAAGATCGTTCGGCAGAGGTGCGGTAGTTGGTGAAAGAAGTTTAGGATATCTAGATGCAGGTGCACATACGCTTTGGGTTATCTTTACGGAGATTTCGAGTAGTTTGAAATAGAAATTAGAAGATCCCTTCTACCTTAAGGTGGAGGGGGTTTCTTAATATTGTTTTTTGATATATATTGCTAAATATGTTCCAATAATTCATTCTATTGTATTGAGAATAATGTCATCTACATCAAAAAAAACGGCTTATAAAAGGAACTAGTATTTGAAGGAGTTCCACCTCAAACATACTCCAATGCATATAAATATGTTTGAGGTGGATTTATTAACGAATTTTATATAGCATGAATGAAAATGGGATAAATAAAACAATGTTTCTTAGTATGTTTTTAAGAATTAATTGAGCAGGTCCTTTTGAAAATAAAAAAAGACACCCTAAGGTGCCTTCCTCTGAATTAAAACAATAATATGGTTCTAAGTTTAAAAACTATTGGGATTTTTCCTGTGAGTTTTATAAGTAGTTTTTAAGAAATTATGAGTGGTTATTTTTGTTTTCGAAATATTCTTCTTTAATTATTTGTAATTTTTTTTCGTTTTTTGTTAATTCAAATATAAATAATGATTTTTTCATGTTATTAGCAACATCTTCTTCATTATATTGTTTAAGCTTTAATAAATTTGAACCTTTTCCATAGTATAGTTCACCCAATAAGTAAAAAGTATTTAGATTAATAGCTAATTGGATACCCTTATCAATGTATTTTATTGCTTCTTCGTATTGATATGTGTAACTTAAATTTTTTGCTAAATTATAAATGATTTTCAATTTAATTTCTTTATCTCTAGGAAAATCTAATTTGTTAAAATTATTTAAACATCTTTTAAGGATAGTAATACTTTTTTTGTATTCTTTATTTTCTGCATGAAGTATAGCCATTGTATGTAGAATATCTATTTCTCTTTCTGATAAAAAATCAATATTGGTTACAGTTAGTTTTAGTGCATTATTTAAAAGAGTTAAAGCCACTTTTGTTGAGTTATTCACACAATATATAGCAATTGCTTCATGCCATATTAGAAATTGTTTATCTTCTTTTGTTTGAAAATTATTTGTGTATTTTTCTCTTGTTACTATTTCATAAAGCTCTTTATATTGATGTTGCCTTATGCAATCCCTTATTACGTATTTTACATTTTCTGTATATTTTAATTTTTTGTTTTGAGTTAGTGCAAATATACTATTTGGATCAACACCGAGTCTTTCTGATAATTGATATAACAATATGCTAGATGGATAAATCACACCTTTTTCGATCTTACTAATTTGACTTTGTGAACATATTCCGTGACATAAGTCGGATTGTGATATATTTTTTTTAATTCTAAGTTCTTTAATGGTAATACCCAAATCGTTAAATTCCATTTTCCCCACCTACTATTTAAAACTTTATTAGTATGATATTCTCTAACCTTAATGTAATGTAAAATTAATATAGTTGCAATTATTGTTTTAAAGGGCTTATCGTTTCTATAAGATGGTGAGATTTTTTTATGTACAAAAAAGACACCCTAAGGTGCCTTCTTGCGATTTGCTCCATTGTAGTATGGTATTGGATGCCAGTCCAATTATTATTTTACCATGTTAAATAGTTTCGGTTATTGAGAAAAAAGATAACTCATTATTTGAATGCAAAAAGTCCTAGGGGGACTAGGACTTTTTGCTAGAATGAATATGATTTAAAAAAGGACTTATATAACGTAACATATGAATGTTTCGTAAATGTATCAAAAAAATGAACAAAAGCGTTAATTTAAATAAAAAAAGCTCCGCGATAAGAGCTGCGGAGCTTCATAAGGTCGAGTTATGTCGTACTCACAAGGGATTTTAACATGAATGTTGTGGTGAAAATACTGGTAAATTTATCCCATAAAATCCCGATTGGTTTAACTAATAATTAGTGGGGGATGAATAAAACTCCCACTGATTAAAGTTTCACTTCATTCGAAGGAATTCATGTTTTATAAATTAGATTATGAGAGTTGATATTCTCCATATTGACCAGAAAAGAACTAAAAATTCTAGTGAAATTCCAAGTGTTCGTTTCCTAGTTTTTTGAAATTCTTTTATTAAATAGCCAACAGCACTAATTGCTATAAGAATGAAAAGAATAAGTTCGAGTGTAACTGGCATTTTATCTACTCCTAATACTGTAATTTATTATATAAAGATTATAAGATATTTTTGTGGCTAGTGGTGAAAAATTCAATAGAACTATTTCTAAATGGAGTAAATCTTTCAACGGACCAATCAAAGGTCAATACAAAAAGGGTTATACAATATACGCATGGAGAGGCGTGGGGCTAAAGAAATATTGGAGTATAAAGAGTTGTTAGATCAAAGGATTATTACAGAAGAAGAGTTCGAAGTGTAGAAAAAAGTAATTATTAGGTATATAGATGAAACGCTCAGATGAGCGTTTTTTTATTTATATATTCGCAAGTAAAACAACATAATATCACTATGAATCCTTATAACAATATGAATTTTTGCATATTTTAAAATTTAATATATCCCTTAAAAACTTTTAATTGTATAATATATTTTGTCATATTTTTAGATTTTTCGACATAAACCAACAAAAATAGAGAGCGTATTGGGAGAAGACATTATGTATACAAAACTATTAAAATCAATTACATCATTATCACTTATTGGTGGTGCGTTGTTATATACAAATGGCAGCGATGTAAAAGCTGCTGAAGTGGGTGTTTTTTCTGATGTGCCGACATCACATTGGTCATATCCTGCGATTAAAGATTTAGCGAGTAAAAATATTATTTCCGGTTATGGAAATGGGATATTTGGTTTTGGAGATGTTGCGACAAGGGAGCAAGTTGCAGCTTTAATTTATCGAGTGTTAGTACCGAATAAACAAGGCGGTTCGTTTAGTAATGATGGAACTCGTTACGTATTAAAGGATGGATCTACGTTTAAAAATCCTTACGGTGATATTAATCAAAGTTCTACAATGTTCCCAGAAGAGGTATTAACTTTAACGAATTTAGGAGTTTTTAAAGGTGATGAAAATGGCCAATTTAGACCGAAAGCTTCTGTGAATCGTGCGGAAATGGCACAAATTCTTACGAATGCTTTCCATCTTGCGGCAAAACAAAAACATACCTTTAAGGATGTTCCAAATCCATTTTGGGCAGAAAATGCAATTAGTGCGGTGCAGTCAAATGGAATCGCAGATGGCACAGGGAACGGGAATTTTGAACCGTATGGCACAGTAACACGTGAACAGTATGCGCAGTTTTTATATAAAACTTTGAAGTATAAAAATGCTGATGTGAAAGATGCAGGGGATGCGGCATTATTAAAAGCGTTTAAAGAGGAAGTACAAAAGCGTATTAATACATACGAGACAAATATTACACTGCCATATAAAACGAAAAATAATAATACAGACGAAGTGATGAATACACTTTTTAACGCATATAAAGAAGTGGCAAGTAAAAATGAGTATACAAATAATAATAGATCGAATGTTTCATATGGGCTTTCTGGATCACCTGGAAATTATACGTTTACGCTTAAGATTACATATCGTGAAACGAAAGAACAGACGGAATATGTCATGAATCAAGCGAAAGCAATCGTTTCTTCTATCACTCAAGTTGGAATGGATGATCACGAAAAAGTGAAGGCGATTCATGATTACGTAGTAAAGCATGTTTCTTATGATACGTCTTATAAAGCTTATACAGCATATGAAGCACTTGTAAATCGTTCTGCGGTTTGCCAAGGTTACGCACTATTAACTTATCAATTATTAAAAGAAGCAGGAATTGAAAATCATTTCGTGACAGGAACTGGGGACGGACAACCTCATGCTTGGAATTTAGTGAAAATCGAAAACAAATGGTATCACCTTGATACAACATTCGATGATCCGGTTCCAGATGAGCAGGGCCGCGTAACGTATTCGTATTTCAATTTATCAGATGAACAAATCGCAAGAAATCATGAGTGGAACCGTGGAGACTATCCGCAAGCTACAACAAATTATTATAGTACACTGACAAACAAAATTGCGGCAGGTAGTACGAAAACGCCTGCATATCAGCAAATATTAAAAGATACAAAGTTAAACTATTTAGGAAATGAATATATCGCAAATAACTATACCGAATTAAAAAATAAAATGCAGCAGCGTTATAGTGCAAAGCCAGAAAAGATAGAAGTACTTTATAAGCAATCAATGAACGGTGCACTGCAAGATGTGAAAAAGGCAATTGGAGAAATCGGTTATCCGCAAGGGTCCAACCGTGTTTCTTATAAAGCGGAGCCTTACAATGCGAAAGAAGGGTATTCTTTAGTGACGATTACGTTTACGTATTAAGAATGAGAAAAAGCATCTGTTTTAGATGCTTTTTTTATTGTATTAATTCGACAAAATATGACAGGTAAAAGGGAATTGGTCTGTTATGATAATTTTTGAAATTTTACATTTTGGAGGATTAATCATGAATAAAAAGAAGATTTTCGCTGCGTTAATAGGAATTATAGCTTTATTTGTAATTATTAATGTAGTTGTTACGAAAGAGAAAACGACATCAACTAGTGAAAAAATGTACTCTGAGAAAGAATATAATAAATTAGTAGATGAACATTTTGCAAAAACGCAAAAGTTGAAAAGTGATATGAGTGTGTTAGAAACTGAAAAAAGCTCTCTTGATGCACAAGTGAAGAAGTTAAAAGATGAGTTAGCGAAAAAAGAGCAACAAGTAGCGCAGCAGCCGGTTCAACAAGAACAACCAAAGCAAGAACCACAACAACCAGCACCAGCGCAACAGCCGGAAAAGAAAGAAGAGCCAAAACCGGAACAACCTACTGGATCATTCGAAAACCCAATGAAAAGTATAAACAAAACAGAGGCAATGAATAAAGTAAAAGAAAAGGCGAAAAAAGACTTCCAAGATGACTATATGACACAAAACTTTGTTGCGGAGGAACAATCAAAAGCATTTGATTTCTTAAACAGTATTGAAATTAAATCACAAGAAGAATTAAGTGTAATGAAGAATGCATTGAAAGATTTTTCTAACGACTTTATGACCGCGAAGTTTGTTTATGAAGAGCAAATGAAGGCGAAGAATAAGCAAGGGTAAAATAAAAACGCTATCTTTTAAAAAGGTAGCGTTTTTGTTTTGGGTTATAAAGTTATTCCTACATTTGACATATACAGTCTAACTGTATAAAATCAAACTATACAGTTTAACTATATAGTTTAGCTATATAGTTATCGTTACATTGGAGGTCTTTATGAATAGAGATAAAAATTTACCATTAACGGAAACAACGTATTACGTTCTTTTAGCTTTATTAGAGCCAGCTCATGGATATTTAATTATGCAAAAGGTGGAGGAACTGAGTAATCATCAAGTGAAAATCGCAGCGGGTACATTGTATGGTGCGGTGGAAAATTTATTAAAACAAGGGTTAATAGAATCGGTAAAAAGTGAAGATAAACGAAGAAAAGTGTATGTCATTACAGAACGCGGGAAAGAAGTATTGCATTTAGATTTTATGAGAATGCAGCACATTATTGCGGTTACAAAAAGTTTATTACACGTATAGTTAGGGGGAAACGATGATGTGGAGATTGAAATTCTTTTTAGACTTTGAGAAAGAGGAAAAATGGTTAGAGGAGATGGCTTGGAAAGGCTATCAACTAGAAAGCAATACATTTGGTTATACATTTAGATATACAGAACCGGAAGATGCGACGATTAAAATAGACCATAGAGTATTTAGTAGAAAAAGTGATTTTATTAATTACTGCACATTATTTGAAGATAGTGGCTGGGAGCATATAGCTGGTAATCGGTGGTCAGGTACGCAATATTTTAAAAAGGTAGATAAAGAAAGTGAAGATGACATTTTTTCAGATCCAATGTCACGAGCAGGGAAGTATAAGCGTCTATCTAAAACATTTTTAGAATTAGCGATCTGTTATTTGCCGATATTATTTTTATTTGTGTATAGTAATACAATGAATTTAGGAGCCTTTGTAAATCCGAAAGAACTATACTTGACGCCAGGATTATGGGATAAGCAAGGTGTATCATTTCTATGGTCATTCTTATTTGAAACGCCATTTGCATTAATGAGAGGACTTTTTTTGACATTTATCCCCGTTGCGACATGTATGTTTTTCGTTTGCTCGTATAAAGCAAATCGATTGTATGAAGAGAGAAGATGATAGGAGAAATCCCCTTAAAGTAGATGCTTTGAGGGTTTTTTGAATTTGTAAATGACTCTTCTTAAAATAGATATGAGATTAGAGAAGGACAATGATGTATTGGAGGTCACTATATCAAAAAAAGAAAATTGTACGTCTAGACGCATTTTAAATACAAAATAACCGATTCCTTAAATGTTAAGAAATCGGTTATTTATTTCCCTACTTTTTTAGAGATCTTTTTCTTGTAATGGTTTTAAATGATTGATTTAAGGTTATAAACTTAAATCATAAATAAAAGATAGAGTAAAAACTATATAAGAAATAAATGTAACGAAAACAAGAAAACATATAAACTGAGCATTAAATACATATTGTTCTATTCTTCTTTTCATGTTAATTCGTATTATTTTTCAAATGTGAAGTATCAATTTGAAATTGACCTTTCCAAGATCCAACTACTTTTCCAATTCTAGTTATATTTACATCTAAAGTAAGGGGCTGTTTAAAATCGTCTCTTCCTTCATTAACTATAACAAATGTAGAAACACCTTCGGGTCTATCATTATCACGAATACCTATATCATTTAATTTTTTACCTGCTGCCATAAGTTCAAAAGGAAGATAATCATCTGAATCATCGATAAATGATAGTCTTCCTTCATTTTTGATCTCAGGGTTTTCCTCTTGTTGCCCATTAATTTTACCATCATTTTCGAGCTCTAATCCTGATGTATCAAATTCAAAGGGTACTAAACTTCCATCAGATTTTTCCATTCTATAATGAACTGATATACGTAAATCTGATATATATAATTCTTTGAGGTGCACAGTAATACCTTGATCTGTAATTTTTTCATCAATAGGAATATATTTACCATTCTTCATCATATCTTGTGTGACACCATTTTCATCTTGTATTCCTTCATTTACAACTTTATCATTTGTAATTGCATCAGAAAAATATGAGGCAACATTTGTAGCCGCCACTTGTACTTGTGGAATCATTGCTGTTGTGAAAAGTGCTGTTGCAGCTACTGCTGTATAAATGAAACGTTTTGATTTTTTACTCATGTTTGTAAAGAGTCCCTTCTTCTGTTGTTTTTTGTAATTTATATTAGAAACATTGTCTGACTTGGAACGACTTTCAAATGTTTTCCATGCTTGTTCTATATCAATTTTGATTTCTTGTGGTGAATTTGCAGACTCTTCATCTAGCATTACGTTTTCCCATTGATTTAATCTATTGATTTCTACTAATAAATCTTGGCATGCTTCACATGTATCTAGGTGCTTTGTAAATTCCTTTCTTATATCATGAGAAAGTTCTCCATCAATATATGTTTGAATAAATCCGATATCATAACATTTCATTTGTTATGCCTCCTCCATTTGTTTATAAATCTTGCGAAATTTCATTTTGGCTCGGACCAATAATGTTCCAATAGAAGATATTTCAATTTGAAGTACTTCTGCAATTTCTTTATATTGAAAACCAGAGAATTTCATTAGTAAAAGGGTTCGTTCTCGATCATTCATTTTATTTAGTATCGTTTGGACCTTTGTAATTTCTTCTTTTCTTATCCAATCATCGTCTAATGATGAAACATTTTGTACTTCATGGTATTGTATTTCTTTATCAATCTTCGCTTGCTGCCTTTTTTCAGATCGAAAATGGTTATAGGCTACATAAGTAGAAGATTTAATCAACCATCCAGGTATGTTTTCAATTCCTTTCCAATCACTACGATATAATTGTAAAAATACTTCTTGTGCTAACTCTTCAGCGATAGATTGATCTTTAACAATCCAGATGATTTGTTTCACAGCGTAAGCCTAGTACTGCTTAAATAAATCTTCAAAGGTCATATCAGAAGTATGACTTTCTTCATTTTCTATGGTTAACATGTTTGTTTAAACCTCACTTTCAATTTGATACCTGTATTATAGAGAAACCAGAAAAACAGATTTTGTGACAGTTTTTCTGGATATTTTTTATTATGTACTACAAAAAGCATTCGTCTAATTAAAAGATAAATGCAAAAAGGAAATGAAAACATAAAAACTATAACTCTTGCAGTAGTTGTCTATTAATGCACAAGAAAACAGTTAGTTTGTTGCCAAACTGTATCTAAACGTACAATTTCACTTCTTCTATTTTCATGAATATGTATAATTACATAAAATTTCAAAGAAAAAGAGAGTATACTTTCATATTGTGTAATAAAGATAAAGCCCGCCTACGGAAATAGGCGGGCTTTTTTTACTTATGAAGAAAAGACAACCTTTAAGGTGTCTTACTTTTGAAATCTAGGTTGTCCAGTTTGTTTTACTTTGGTGCAATAGCAATATTGTTTGGAATAAAGTTTCACCATATTGCTATTAAACTAAAATATTAAGATTGCACTTAAACGAAATTTATAGCATCGAAGTTCATTTTGGAGGGGGGAATGTAATACTACATTTTTAAAGTATTCGTTACACTTGAACCTCTGCACATTGCGTAGAGCTTTTTTCATGAAGAAAGGACACTCACGTGAGTGTCCTTTCGATAGTTTTTAGCAGAAGCAAGCAGCTCCAACGATGATTAATAAAATAAACAATACAACTAATAAAGCAAATCCTCCAGCGAAGCCACAGCCGCCACAACTACCACCAAAGCCCATAACAGTTCCTCCTTTTAATAAGAGGGGAAAACCAAGGGGTCACTCATGTGTTTTAACGGATTCCATTTACTTTATGCTTTTATGAATGAATGGAGCAGGTCCTTTTTAAAATAGATTTATTTATTTTTAGAAGGAATTCAAAGGCAAAATCAAAATAGGAGAATCTATATTATTCTTTAAGAGCAAATAAATGAAAAATAAAATATCTAAAAATATAGATAGAAATCCGCTTTTATACCTTTCAATAAAAGAATACTAGCATTATATATTATAAGGAATACTTGTCCTTAATTATAAATGAAAGGGGGGGGATTGGTATGAGTTATGGCTGTGGTCACCCTCCAAAAAAATGCTTTGAACATCACAATGAAACTTTATCAACGGGTGTATTACGTAGACATTCCGCTACGTTATTTCTTACTGTTGAAGCTATGAATGTTGATCCAGATGATACTCGTAGAGTAACAGTTGAAATGTTTGATTGGTCATCAGGTTCTCCGGTATTGTTACCATTAATAGACCCTTCAACACAAACATTGCCACCTAATCGATATGTTACTTTTCGTTCAGCAGCTCTTCCTCCAGCACTTTTTGCTTATGAAGTAAGAATCATTCGTCCGAAAGATAGAGATGTTGTTACGAATGTTTTTGGTCTTAGTGCAATCATATTTAACCCACAAGAAGGAAACAATGTTTTACAACATGATTTAGCAAAATTAGACCTTAAATAGATTTTATAAAGGTCTATTTATTGAGCATGATTAAAAAAAGAGTAGGATGTAATCCTACTTTTTTTAACGTTAACTAGAATTTTAAAAGAAATCCTTCATTATTTTAGCATCTTTAATATTCACTATCACACCTTCTACCTTATCTTTCTTCTCATCTTTAGCAATCGTAATTTGCTCCTTATTATCAGCCCACACAAGAAATTCTTCTTTTGAGTCATCTTTATATGTAACAGTAATAGTAGAATGTGCAGATTCTCTCTTTTTTTGATCTAAAGTGATTGTTTTAGGTGTTCCATTTTGAACTGCTGAAACGATAGATTGTATCATTTTTTCATTATCTGTTTGAGATTTGGAAGTAGTATGATTTGTTGTTTTCAGTATTTCAATGTCTGTAATATTAGCGGAATTTAATTGAAAGGTATTTTGTGTATGTTCTTGCTTAACTTGTGAAGCTTTATCTGTAGCCGAGGTACTTGTACAACCTATTAAGGTGAAAGATAAAGCGATTAGAGCGCATATAGATATGATTTTTTTCATAGTATCCCTCCTCAAGTTTAATTATAACAATTTTCTGTTAATTTAGGTAGTTATTGTAAGGAGAAGATGTTTTAAAGAGGTAAATGATGATGTTCATTCTCTATTAAAATCAAAATTCACATAACTTTTTTCATATTTTATGTTTAACATTTCGAAAATGGGTGTACTACATATAATATAACAAATAATTCATTTTAAAGGAGGAAGTTAAAGATGGAAACGAAGTATAGTAAACCTTTTGTATATGAATTTATTACGGAGAAAGAGGTCATGAATGCGGCGAATGATCTAGTGAAGAAAGGGATAGACCAAAAAGATATTTACGTATTAACACATGAGAAAGAGAGGACAGATAGAATCGCAGACAATGCAGACGTGAATACAATTGGGATAAAAGAGGAGGGACTTGGGACAAGCATTATTAACGTCTTTCAAAACACGGGAGATCAGTTAAGAAATAAGATGCAAGAGTTAGGGCTTAATGAGGAAGAGGCGAACTTCTACGAAGAAAAGCTGGATGAAGGAAAAATCTTGTTATTCGTTAAGGATTTAGAAAGAGTCGGTGAATGGTTACAAGAAAGAAGATGCATGTATTCTATTTAAATTTGTATCCTGTAAATCTATAAATCTATTACGAAAAGGAGATTGTAAATATGAGTGAGAACGGACTAAAAGAACAAGTTAAAGGTAAAGTTGAAAAGAAAAAAGGACAAGTAAAAGAAGGAATTGGTGAAGTTACAGAAGATAGAGAGTTGAAAAATGAAGGGAAGTGGGAAAAAACGAAGGGAACGATAAAAGAAAAAGTCGGAAAAGTGAAACAAAAGATAAGTGATGAATTGGATAATAAAGAATAATATATGTTCATCAAGCTTTGGTTACATACTAAAGCTTGATGAATCCAATATAAAACGAATATAGGAGGTTTAATTGTGGGACTTATTATTACGTGTATTGTAGGTGGACTTATTGGTGCGTTAGCTGGAATGATTACAGGAAAAGACTTTCCGTTAGGTATAGTTGGTAACGTGATTGCCGGATTAATCGGATCTTGGGTAGGTAGTGCGTTATTTGGTCATTGGGGTCCTGAATGGGGAGGCATCTTTATTCTTCCAGCTTTATTAGGTGCAATCGTCTTTATTTTAATCGTTACATTCGTTTCTAGAATGCTGCGGAAAGCGTAAGTATGATAATGAATAGTAATCTTAAGTTTGTTATATATAGCTATAAAGTTAACAAACTGATAAATATACATAAAAAAAGCATCCAATTAAACTAATTTGG
Organism: Bacillus cereus group sp. MYBK195-1; assembly: GCF_051916605.1. Classification (NCBI taxonomy): domain Bacteria; kingdom Bacillati; phylum Bacillota; class Bacilli; order Caryophanales; family Bacillaceae; genus Bacillus; species Bacillus cereus group sp. MYBK195-1. Next base: position 253,283 of record NZ_JBQAGZ010000006.1, read on the forward strand.
ATGCTTTTTTTATGTAATCTGCATAGGAAAGAGTGGAGGATGAAGAACCCCCACTCATTAAAATTACACTTTCTATTATGTATTAAACCATCGTTACTTTTTCACAATTATTTATTTTTACGACCTGCCTCGGTTCTATATGAGATAAGTCTTCGCTATTACCGATATCTACTACAATTGTATTCGTTAGTATGTTAATAATGGAACCAATTAATTTTGTAGCATGATCGTGTCGATAAGAAAATTGAACAAAATCTCCCTTTTTAAAGTTGTGCTCTTCCATAGATAGATCCCCCTAAAAATAATGTTTATACATTATACATACACAAAATTATAAGTTTTAAACATTTATTAGTACGATTTAAGTGTTAAGCCGAGAAAGGTGTAGAAAATTTATTTATAATGAAAATAAAAAAATATGTTTAAAATTAATTTTTATGGGTAATTAAATAGTAAGAGTTTGAGATAAGGGGGCGGAAATGATGAATTTGGCAATAAATATTTTGCAAAATGATGTAGGTTATACAGTACAACTTAATGGTGAAATTGATGCATATACGGCATCAGATTTGAAAAATAAGATTATGCCTATTGCAAGCGAAAAAGAGGTTCATATTGTAGTAGATTTTACTGAGGTAGAGTATATGGATAGTACAGGTTTAGGCGTGTTTATAGCTCTATTAAAAGCAATTAAGAAAAATGATGGAAAGCTAGAGTTTATTGGTGTATCTAAAAGACTAAAAAGATTATTCGATATTACAGGACTAACAGAAATATTAAATTTGAATTCCGATTTTGAAAAAGTAGAAAGAAGGTGACTAGGGATGATGGAGAGATTTGAAAAGATAGAAATGAAAATTCCTGCAAAAGCAGAATATGTGGCTATTATTCGTTTAACAATGGCTGGTGTTGCGAATCGAATGGGCTTTGCTTATGACGATATAGAAGATATGAAAATTGCTATTAGTGAAGCATGTACAAACATTGTACAACATGCATATAAAGAAGACGTTGGAGAAATTACAATTGTCTTTGGCTTATATGAAGATCGATTAGAAATTATGGCTGCGGATAATGGAGTTAGCTTTGATTTTAATAGCTTAAAAAGTAAAGTTGGTCCGTATGATATTAATAAATCAGTAGAGCATTTGCCAGAAAATGGTTTAGGTTTATATTTAATCAATACGTTAATGGATGATATACAAATTATGCATGATGAGGGCATGACAGTTTTAATGACAAAATATATACAAAGAGAGCAGGTGGAGAATGATGGAAATCCAATCTCAACCTACAAATCTTACTAAAGAAGACGTTATTAAACTAATTGCAGACTTCCAACAAAACCAATGTGATGAAGCACAGGAAAGATTGGTTAATCACTATAAAAATCTTGTATACTCCATTGCATATCGCTATTCAAAAGGTGGGCCGATGCATGAAGATATTATACAAGTAGGAATGTTAGGGCTCTTAGGTGCAATAAGAAGGTATGATTATTCGATAGGGAATGCTTTTGAGCCGTTTGCAATACCTACAATAGTAGGCGAAATAAAGAAATATTTACGTGATAAAACTTGGGGTATTCACGTTCCAAGGCGAATTAAAGATTTAGGCGGGAAGATTAAACTTGCGATAGAGGAGCTAACAGATCGTTTGCAGCGTTCACCGAAGATTATAGAGATTGCAGATCATTTAGGACTATCCGAAGAGGAAGTGCTAGAAATTATGGATGCGAAAAATAATTATCGCGTATCTTCCTTAGATGATGTAGTTGAAAATTCATCTGATGGCAGTTCGGTAGCGAGGATTGAATCTGTAGGTGAAGTAGAGCAAGGATATGAAGAGACAGAAAGGCGTCTCGTTTTAAAGGATATTTTTAACGTATTAAATGAGACAGAAAAGAGTGTTATTCATTATATATTTGGAGAAAATTTAAATCAAAAAGATACAGGGGAACGGTTAGGTATTTCACAAATGCACGTTTCTCGTATTAAAAGACAAGCGATAAGTAAATTGAAGCAAGCAGCGTTTTTAGATACATAAAAATTTTAAAGAGCTATGTTTAAAACATGAGAAAAGGGGTAGTTATTAAGTATAGGAGGAGATATAAAAATGTCACACGATGTGAAAGAACTAATCGAAGGATTGAATGAAGATTTAGCAGGAGAATACTCAGCAATTATTATGTATAACCATAATGCAGCTACAGTTTCTGGTATATATAGACAAGTGTTAAAACCTTTCTTTGAATCTGAAATTAGTGATGAACAAGGACATGCCCTATATTTAGCGGAGAAAATTAAGACGTTAGGTGGTACACCTACTACAATCCCTTTACCAGTGAAACAAGTAGAAGATGTTCGAGAAATGTTAGAATCCGCTAGACAATCAGAATATGAAACAATTAAGCGTTATGAAATGAGAAAAGAACAGGCAGCGAAATTAAATATGACAGAGTTAGTTGTAAAACTAGAAGATATGATTGCAGATGAAACTAATCATATGGAAGAATTAGATCGTCTTTTAAATGATAAAGCAATGGTGTTAAATTAAAAGTAGAAATTTATAGAGTGAAAGAACAAATTCCTATTTCTAGGGGTTTGTTCTTTTGTTGTATAAATATGTTTGAGTAAGAAATTTTCATTTTGTAACTGATTATGTAATACTAGAAAAATAGAAAATGATAATAGATTTACATTTTAAATAAGAAAAGGGGAAATAACTTGTGTCCATTTTAATTGTTGATGATAATCCGGTTAACATATTTGTAATTGAGAAGATTTTAAAACAAGCCGGATATCATGATCTTGTATCACTCAATTCTGCACAAGAGCTCTTCGAATACATACATTTTGGAAAAGATTCTTCCAGGCATAATGAAATTGATTTAATACTATTAGATATTATGATGCCTGAAATTGATGGACTTGAAGTTTGTAGGCGATTACAAAAAGAGGAGAAGTTTAAAGATATCCCTATTATTTTTGTTACAGCTTTAGAGGATGCCAATAAATTGGCCGAAGCTCTTGATATGGGGGCAATGGATTATATTACGAAACCTATAAATAAAGTTGAACTATTAGCACGTATGCGTGTAGCGTTACGCTTGAAATCGGAATTAAATTGGCATAAAGAACAAGAAGAAAATCTTCGGAATGAACTAGATTTAGCTACGCAAGTACAAAGAAATTTATTAAGTAGCCCATTAAGAGAAGATCATATAAAAATTGAAGCAAGCTATTTACCTTCATTCAAACTAGCTGGAGATATGTATTATTGGTATAAAATCGATGAAAACCGCTACGGTATTATATTATTAGACGTGATGGGACATGGTATATCTGCTTCATTAGTTTGTATGTTTATTTCGTCTGTATTACGTGAAACGATTAAATCTTTAATCGATCCAGAACTCGTCATTAAAGACTTAAATAAATATATGACTCTTTTACATAATGAGAATGACAATATTCCATATTATTTTACAACGATATACTTAGTAGTGGATACAGAAAAGAGAACAATTGAATATGTAAATGCAGGACATCCTGCTGGATACGTTTTAGTTGATGAAACAAATATGGTTGAACTGAATCGCGGGAGTTGCGCGGTAGGATTTTTTGATGAAATAAAAGTTAAAAAGACAGTTATACCTTTTGAGAAGAACGCTCAAATCATATTGTTTACAGATGGTGTTCTTGAAGCGATTGCAAATGATGAATTTGAGTCTGAAGAGAAATTACGTGCTTTTACAGAAAGAAAATGGGGAGATTTAGAAGAAGAGATAGAAGGGTTTTATAAGGAAGAACAGAAGAAAGAACAATCAGATGATATGTGCCTCATTATGATACAAACGAATGCGAAATAAAAAGCGTATGAAATCCAACTAAGGATTTCATACGCTTTTATTGTATTTTTTGATAGATTTGTTCGTTCGGATTAAATTGGATATAATGCGGCATTATATCGGAAAAACGAAGAGTTTCTTTATTTCCTAAACATAGGAATCCGTTGTGACCTAAACTTTCATAAAATAGTTGCTGTACTTGGTTTTGAAGTTTACTCGTAAAGTAAATTAAAACGTTACGGCAAAGTATAATATGAAATTCGTTAAAAGATTGATCAGTTACTAAATTATGCTGTGCAAAAATAATGTTTTGTAACAGTGATGGATTAAAATAAGCAAAACGATTATCTGTTGAATAATAGTTAGAAAATGCTTGTGTACCGCCAGCTTGTAAATAGTTTTTCGTATAAGTTTGCATTTTATTTAACGGAAGGATACCTTGTTTTGCTTTTTCTAACACATTTGTATTCATATCTGTTGCGTAAATAACAGCTTTTTCACTTAATCCTTCTTCGTGAAGTAAGATGGACATGGATAATACTTCTTCACCAGTTGCGCATCCGGCGTGCCAAATTCTAATTTCAGGATACTTTTTTAATTCAGGAATGACATGCTCTCTTAGCGCTTTAAAAAAATTAGGGTTACGAAACATTTCAGTTACGTTAATGGAGAAATCATTTAATAACTGTTCTAAAAACCCTTCCTCATGAATTACTTTTTCAATTAACTTTGAAATGGTTGGAATATTAGAGATCTGCATTCTATTACAAATTCTTCTATAAATAGATGTGCGAGCATATTGGCGAAAATCGAAGCCAGATAGTTTAAATACCGCTTCCAATAGTAATTCAATTTCTAAGTTCATGCGCTTATCCATATCTACAGATGGATCAAAATTATAATACTTATTTTCCACTCCAACTAAACCTCACTTATTTTATTAACCATACACTCATTACCGAATAGAGTTGATGTAAATTTAATGGTTTACTTATATAATCTGAAGCGCCAGCAGATAAACATTTCTCTTTATCATTTGGCATTGCTTTCGCAGTTAATGCGATAATAGGTATTTCACTTAACCCTAAGTTCATTCGGATATGTTCCATCGTTTCATAACCGTCCATATTCGGCATCATAATATCCATTAAAATAAGGTCAATATTTGTATTGTTTTTTAGTATGTCTAAACACTCTATGCCGTTTTGGGCAGTAATAATGTTGGCATGCTGTTTTTTTAATGCATTTTGTAATGCAAATATATTTCGGTGATCATCATCGACAATTAAAATAGTTTTCTCTTGGAAGACGTTATTTGTTTCGGTAGTAACGATAGTTTCCTCCACAACTTCAGCAGGAATAACATCTTCTATCGTTGCTGCAACTTCTAAATTGGATACTTGTATATCAGTTAATCCATTTGGAAGGTTAGGAATATATACAGTGAAAGTACTGCCTTCTCCTACATGACTCTCTAACGTAATCCAACCACCTAACAGTCTAGCAAACTCTTTACAAATAGATAATCCTAAGCCTGTACCACCATATTTTCGAATCGTTGCACCATCTGCCTGTTGAAAGGCTTCGAAAATAAGTTGATGCTGTTCTTTAGAGATACCAATACCAGTATCTTTTACCGAAATTTTCATCCAATCATTGCTTATAGACTGCATATCATGACTCAAATTACTTATTTCTATTGAATCGAAATGTAAAGAAACGGATCCTTTTTCGGTGAATTTAAATGCATTGGATAATAAGTTTTTAATAATTTGCTCAATCCGTTTTGCATCTGTATAAAACAAATCCGGAATGGTGTCACTGTCTTTAATCGTAAATTCGACATTTTTTTGTGCAGCGATATGTAAGAAGTTTTGATGCATACTTGCTGCCATATCACTTATATTCGTTGCTTCGAAAATCACATCTAGTTTCCCAGCTTCTACTTTCGATAAATCAAGTATGTCATTAATTAAAGTAAGTAAATCTTTTCCTGATGAATGAATGACAGTTGCTAATTCAATTTCATCGTCGGATAAATGATTATCATGATTTTCTTTTAACATTTCAGATAATAGTAAAATACTATTTAACGGTGTGCGTAATTCATGAGACATATTTGCTAGAAATTCTGATTTGTATTTTGAGCTACGTAATAACTCACTTGCTTTTTCTTCTAATTCTGATTTAGTAATTTGTAAGTCAGCTGTCTTTTGCTCCGCCTCTTCCGTTCTAGACTCTAGTTGTTCATTCGTTGTTCGTAATTCTTCGGCTTGCATTTGTAGTTCTTCAGCTTGCGTTTGTAATTCTTCTGATTGAACTTGCAGCTCTTCTGTCATTGCCTGTGATTCATGTAAAAGGGTTTGAATTCGCATACGTCCCATAATGCTATGGATTGTTAAACCTAGATTATTAACGGTTTGTTGAATTAATTCTTGATGTAAGTCTGAAATCTCAGTTACACTTACTAACTCCATCACTGCGATCACTTCATCTTCAAATAAGATAGGGATGACTAGTAGGTTTTTAGGGCGTATTTCTAATAATCCGCTAGTAACATAACGAAATTCTTCTGGTATTTCTCGAAGAATAAAGCTTTGTTTTTCTAAAGCACATTGCCCAATTAAGCCTTCACCCATTTTAATGGACTGTTTTCCAACATCAGGACCTTGACCGGCGAAAGAAGCTTTTTTCACATAGTAGACAGTTTCTTCAATTTCTTCACGTACATAAAATGCACCGCAAGAAGTTTGCGTTTTTTGTATCATTCCACTAAGAATTTTGTTACCTAACATCTCAATAGAAGATACACCTTGATACATTAAAATTAATTCTGCAAGCTCAGTTTGCAACCACTCTCTTTTCGATATTTCGTCTAGTAAATGGTTCGTTGTATGAGCCAAATCTTTTATTTCATCATGGCTGTTCACATGAATTCTTTCCGTAATTTTTTCTTTAGAAGAAATGGATTTAATAACTTGAATTACATTTTTAATCGTTTTTGTAATGGAATTCGAAATATAGAGTGAAATGATAATGGAAATACAAGAAAGTAAGAACAATAAGCTGTATAACCAAATCTCTAATTTATTATTTTCAGTATCTAATTGTGCAGCTCTTTTTTTCGTTAGTTGCTCCTCTACACTACGGAAGTTAGTTAGTTGCGATTGTAATGATTGAATTTGAGTCGTGTCGATTGCTTGTACGTTATTACTATTGTGATTCGTAATGAATGGGTGAATCTCTTTATTAACCCAATTATTAATGTTTTCATTAATCTGTTTTAATTTTTCTTGCTGAGAAGGGTTATCCTCTAATAGAGCTAAAAGATTTTGATAATGTTTTTCGTAATCCTTTTCCGCAGCGTTAAGGGATTGAACGTAATTTGCATCATTAGAAGTGATAAATCCTTTCGCTTTATTTTCAATTGTTAGTAAATCTTTCTCCACTTGATTCGTTAAATTAAGAACTTTAAAATCGTGATCAATAATAAAATTACGAGATTTTTGTAAACTGGAAATCCCATTGTTTAACATAATGAAAGAAATAAGTAAGAACAAAATGATAACTAAATAACCAGCCATAATTTTGTAACGAATACTAAATTTTGCTTTCGATTTCATTAGAAATTCCTACCTTCAAGATTATTAAAAGTTTTCAATCGTAAAGAATGAAAACGTAATATATATTATATCAGTTTTCGTAAGACCAAACTAGAAATCCCCCTATTGTATTAGGGGGCTCGTTTTTCATAGAGGAAATCATTTTGAAATATAAAACTATATATGAAAAGTAACAATCGAGGGAATAGGGGATAACAAAACTTTTAAGAAGGAAAGAGTGTTCTTAAAGCTTTTTTTGCATCTATTCCTTCAAAGATAAATAATACAAGCTCTCTCTTTTTTACGGTAAGGAAAAAGGATACTAATGTGCTTAAGTTTTTAATAGAAGTAAGTGTTCCGTGTTTACTTATAAATACATTCGTTTGAAATGTTGTCATTAAAGCATAAAAATGATGAATCTGAGTTATTGTAGGTGTTTCATTATAAGAAATAGTAGTAGAGTGAATGGCGTTCATCGTAATATTCCTTTCCATATAGTAAGCATAACAATATAAACATACCCGTTTTAAAAAGTGTTAAACATATAAATAAGAAAAAATATAATTATAGTTTTTTACGTTTAGAAAAGGTTAGGAAGGGTATACATATACTACAAAGAGATTAACTGAAGATGAATTGTAAGATGTCTATGTTTAGTAGATTAGTCTATCAAAATATACTTTTACTTTAAATAAAAAGGAGCCTGGTATACATGAATGAAATGATGATTGATATTACATTTGATTTAATTTACTTGTTAAGTAGTTCACTTGTAGTGCTTTTACTATTCGCTTTTTTCGTAAATGGTTATGTTAATAAGAAGATTAGTGTATACAGAAATGAAGAAAAATAAAGATACATTATATAAAACTTTAGGAGGTTAATAGTTATGAATGTAGATAGAAAAATAGTAGGTGTCTTTAGAACAATTGATGATGCGGCACTCGTTATTAATGAATTAAATGAAAAAGGATACTCAGCAGATAACATTTCAGCTATTGCAAAGGATCAAAAGGAAATTGAACACCTTGAAGAAAAATCCGGTGAAAAAGTTAAGAATGAAACTGCACATAAAGCAGATATCTTTTCAGCAACAGGGCTTGTAGCAGGAGGAGTAGCAGGCGGACTCGGTGGTTTATTAACAGGTCTTGGTGTACTTGCCGTATCTGGACTGGGCCCAATTGTAGCAGCAGGACCTATCGCGGCAGCTATTGGGGGAGCCGGTATTGGCGGAGGAGCTGGAAGTTTAATAGGAGCATTTATCGGATTAGGAATCCCTGAAGAACATGCTAAGAAGTATGAAGAATACATTTACGATGGAAATATATTAATTTTAGTAGATGCAAAATTAGATGATAAGTTAGAAATCTATAAAATATTTGATAAGCATAATGCTTATAACTCTGATTTCTTTAAATAATATGTACGTCACATATTTAAACATAATGAATATCGTTTTTGATCTTACAACTTTGGCACGGCCGAGGAGTCGTATGACTATAAGAGAGGAAGGGCTTATAGTAAAAGATCAAGTTTAAGAGAGAAGGGGTGTCTTTTCGTGATTGTAAAAATATTAAAGGATAGTAGTAATAGTTTCCTTTGTACGGTTCAAAATAAAAATGGAGAGAAGTATGTAAAGAAATGGTTTAGTAAACAGGAAAACAATGAAGAATTAGGGCGACCAACCTTTAAAGAAGTGGAAAAGGATTGGAAAGAAAATAGAAAATCGTTTATGTATCCTAACGTAAAAGCGCTTTATTAATAATAGCCGTTTCATTCTTACAAAATTGTCACACTCCTGTAAGGTAATTCAATAGATTAGTTACTTTTTCCATGTCATAATAAAGACATAAGAAAGCTTATTCAAACTACAACTTATTAGGAGAGTGTCAGTCATGATTGTAACAACAACGTCTGGAATTCAAGGTAAAGAAATTATTGAGTATATCGATATTGTAAATGGTGAAGCTATTATGGGTGCAAATATTGTCCGCGATTTATTCGCTTCTGTTCGTGATGTTGTCGGTGGTCGTGCTGGTTCTTACGAAAGCAAACTAAAAGAAGCACGTGATATCGCAATGGATGAAATGAAAGAACTTGCAAAACAAAAAGGTGCGAACGCTATCGTTGGCGTTGACGTAGATTATGAAGTTGTTCGTGATGGAATGTTAATGGTTGCTGTAAGTGGTACAGCTGTACGTATATAAGTAAATAAAAACAGGCTCACCCCTTGAAGTTTATGCTTTGAGGGGGTTTTTATTTTTCTTTTGTTCATGACTAAAGTTAAAATAGAGAAGGGCCGATGTACTAGCTCGCTTATTTCAAATGTAGTATATTATTTCTTAAGAAAAAGTGATAAAATGGAATTTTTTATATTTAAAGAAGGTGTTAACTTTATGACAAATAATAAAATTGCTATTTGAGATATGAAGAGAATTAGTGGTATGAATAATTTTAGAAAGTGTATAGTTGATAAAAATAAACGATGGAGTATGTAAAGAGTTATATTACATAAAATTTATTATGAATGGAGGCGGTTACACTATGTTTTGGTTAGGATGTTTTTTAGGCTACATTGTAGGTTCTGTTATTACATGTGCGCTACTTTACTTTGGATATAGATCCAATGAAAATAAAAAAGCGGATATGCAAAAAGGGAAGGAGAGAAAAATCAATAAAAGAGGTGTATAGTAGGCGAAAGGTAAGGTGATAACATTGATGCAAAAATAAAGGACAGTTACATATTTTATATGATTACTATGCACTGTCCCGCTTATTCCTTTTGGATTAGGAAAAATTGTTTCCTGTCTTGCTATAAATTTCATAGGCGAAAAAACCAAATAAATAGCCTATTCCGGATCCTAAACTAATTGAAAGTAGTAAAGAATCAGGAGAAAATATGCCGACAATAATACCGATCAAACACCCTAAAAGCATTGCCATTGGTATTAAACTGTCTAATAAAATTTGAGTGTTTTTTGATTTTTTCTTACCTAATTTGCCGTGCTTATATTTATGTTCCAATCTTTTTATTACAAATACTACAATTCCCCCGACTAGTATAATAGGCCAAATTGCCGAAATGAACCACATGTTAGAAGCTCCTTTCACCTTTCAATATAATTGTACCAAAAAATTACAATTATAGACTGCTAAACGTACTATCTAGTCTATTTAAAAGGTAAATGCAAAAGACTTCTTCTTTTGCATTTAATAACTCGTCAAAAACACTTTCCGATACGATAAACTTAACTAAATCTATACAATTCAATCAAATTTACACAAGTTAGTGCTTCAAAGTGTTCTCGCAGCCCCAAAGGGACGAGGGGTATAACACTCCACACGAGGCAGTATCGTTACCTCCTATTATCAAGCATTTATTTTACCCATCTTGATAAATTTATCGCAGCATTTACATCCCTATCGTGATGGCTATTACATGAAACACAACACCACTCACGTATTTTTAAACTCCACTGTCCTTCTGGTTGAACTGAATGGTCGTATTTTACGCCGCAACATGAACAAATCTTGCTTGAAGCGAACCATTTATCAGCTTTTACATACGCAATGCCATACTTCTCGCACTTGTATGATAAACATTGAAAGAAGAAGTTTAATTTTTGAAATGAAAATGCTTTCGATAGTTTTTTGTTTTTTAACAGGTTTGAGATAGATAAGTCTTCCACAACAATCCTCATTGGTTTGGTTTTCACCAATTTAGCTGTTGCTTGATGGATATGGTTATTTCGGATATTCATAATTTTCCTAGATAACCGCAGGTGCTCAGCTTTCGCTTTTTCATATCCAGCAGATTGAATTTTCACACCTTTTTTAAATCTCCTAGACATATCTCTTTGTGCTGACTTTTTCCTTTTCAAAAGTTTTTTAACCTTGGCATCTTTGTTTATATTTCGTTCTTTCATACCATTAGAAGCTACAAAAAGCTCTTTTAAACCAACATCCACACCGATTGACTCATTGGTTAGTTCTTGTAATTCAAAGTCTTCTTGGAACCCTACACTAATCCACCAGTGACGACCATCAAAGGTAACTCTTGGATTGGATGGTTTTTTATTTCTTGGTAGTTGTTGGCTTGTTTTCACTTCTCCAATAGACTGAATGTGAACTACTTTCTTTCCTATAATCAGTCTTTCATAATTAGCATAAAATCCTTGGATTACATCTTTTTTGGATTTATAAGAAGTGTGAGAACCATTTTTGTACTTTTTGAACGAATTTTTTCTCGCCGCATCAAAATCTCTTGAAGCCTGTTTAGGAACTTGTGCATTAATGTCTTTTAACCACTCATATTTCTTTCGCTTCTTGATCTTTGTAAATCGTTTCTGTAAAGCTAACTGTGAAACAGATTTTCCAAATAGCTTATAATATCTATCACTTATTCTTTTACAATAGTTATAAGCAAATCTTGCAGCACCAGCATGGTTTCTAAGCACTTTTTCTTGTTCAGGCGTTGGAATCAGTCTAACTTTCTTCGCCAATATCATCAGAATGTAACTCCTTTAATGAAAGATTTGTTCTTCTGAATCGTAGCGTGTTCCACCAGCATTCTCCTGAGACCACTCGGATGCAAACCTGTTAATTCTGATACTTGACTAACTCGTGAAAATTTCATTATTATTCTCACCTTATTGAACCTAACATAGCACGCGTGTTCGGAACTTTCAATAAAATTTATCTTGTTCAACTAAGGGCGCAATTCCTTAGCCAGTTCTCTTATGAACTTCTCATGTTTTCACATGAGCGCAGACTATATGTTTATCTACTTAAAGATAGAGGATTTTTCCACCACCATAGGCTTGTGATGTACTCTCGTCAGTTATACGAGATAGTCGTTGAACGTTCATCTTATCCATTTTGACTTAGATGATTCGAGGCGGAAGACCCATTGTTCTAGTGTTTAGGATTTAACCTTGCACCATCTGATTGATTTTTTCTGCTTTCGCGACATTCACGCTCACTATTTCTAGCCACGTTGTAGTTCAATCAGCTTTAGGGATTGCCCGCAGTTAACCCTCACTACTAGCCAATCACTTGACTAGCAGGGCTTACTGATATATTTAATTAACTTTCGTTATAATTGGTTAAATAAATCGTAACAGTTAGTTACCCTTTCGTTTTCTCAGCAGACTGTACAACATCAACTGCCGCTTTCACATCCGCTAAGTCATACGTAGAATGGACTTTCATAAAACGTAATTGCTCATTTTCTACTAAACGAATTAAGTGACGAAACGTTTCTTGCCATTTATATGGTGACACTTCATCATTCCAATGTCGTAAATGAAATATGTTTGCGTGTACTTTTGCTTTCGTGACAATCTCGGCCCAGTTCACTTGTATTCCTGATAGAAGACCGATCGTTAAAAAATGCCCGTTTGGACGTAAGGAGAAAGCTAATTCATTTCCATCCGGTCCTCCGATAGAATCAATCGCAGCATCCGCACCAATCCCGTTTGTTAATTCCATAACAGTTTCATAAAGCGGGGCAGTGGAAGTATCAATTACATATGCAGCACCAAGGCGCAGTAATTCTTCTGTATGCTTATTATTTCTTGTAACGGCAATTAATCGGAAATTTAAAATTTGGGATAACTGCGCAAATAGATGTCCAATAGCGGACCCACAAGCATTCACTAATAAAACGTCATTACGCTGTAAGTTTAACGTTTCTGTACAAGTAACCCACGCCGTAAGGGGATTAATATACATTTGTGCCGCTGTGAAATCATCAATGGAATCAGGAATAGGGACTACAAAATCAGCTGATGTCTTCACATATTCTTGCCAAGTACCTTCCCCGCGTAAAGGTAACACTCGTTTACCGATAAGCTCTCGAGAAACAAAAGCGCCAACATTTTCTACAATACCAACACCTTCATAGCCAGGTATGTTAGGTAAAGGAATTCTATGAGCGTACGCTCCTGTGATGGGAATTAAGTCAGATGGATTAATCGGTCTAACTAGCATACGGACGAAAACTTCATTATCTTTCAGTGGTTCTATATTTTTATATTCAACTTGTAATACGTCTTTTGGATTGCCAAACTTATGAAATAGAATGCATGTTCCAAGCAAAGTAATTTGCCCCCTTAGTTTGATTGGATTTATTATAGCATTTTTAGTTTGGGTGGTTACTTTGTTAGCGATAAATAGGGTTTTTAATTTACGTATTTATCAGAATTTTATAAAATGTGTATATAACTATAAAATGGGGGGATTTCTTCATGTGTACTAGTTTGACGTTACAAACTAAAAATTTCCAACATCTTTTTGCGAGAACAATGGATTTCACATTAGATATGAATCAGGAAGTAATAATCATTCCTCGGCGTTATCAGTGGAACAATATAACTGGTGAAACTATCCGAGCGAAAAAGGCTATTGTCGGAATGGGAATTAATCATGAAGGAAGGGTCATTATGGCGGACGGAGTAAATGAAGCTGGTATGACGTGTGCCACTCTCTATTTCCCGGGATTCGCTACTTATAGTAACAGTATAGATAACCATAAAACGAATTTAGCGCCATTTGATTTTGTGGCTTGGAGCCTCACGCAATTTAATTCTGTTGAAGAGTTAAAAAAATCTGTTGATAACATTTCCCTTATAGATATACCATTACCAGTTTTAGGAATTACCCCACCGCTACATTGGATTTTAGCAGACAAATCGGGAGCGTGTATTGTACTTGAGCCGACAGCTGATGGAATAAAAGTGTATGACAATCCACTAGGAGTAATGACTAATAGTCCGGAGTTTAATTGGCATTTACAAAATTTAAGACAATATATTGGTCTTAAATCGCAGCCATTTGCGCCAACGGAGTGGGGAGATGTACCATTAAGTGCTTTTGGCCAAGGTTCAGGAACGATGGGACTTCCTGGAGATTTCACCCCGCCATCAAGATTTGTACGGGCAGCATATGGCAAACAAAACATTCAAGGTATAGAGAACGAAGAAGAGGGGATATCGGCTATTTTTCATATCTTATCAAATTGTGAGGTCCCTAAGGGGGCAGTAATAACAGAAGACGGTATATTAGATAATACCATCTATACAAGTGCAATGTGTATGGAATCTGGAACATATTATTACCATACTTACGATTGTAGACAAATTATAGCCATTCATTTATTCAATGAAAATTTAGATACAGCTGAGATTAAAACGTATCCGTTTCAGCGGAAACAAAAAATATTTTATGAAAACTGATAAAAACACCTCCATTGAATTTGCATACTTAGTATGCGAATTCGGGAGGTGTTTTTCTATTAAGCCGAAGCTTTTTTCATTCTCTCAAGTAAACTAGATAAAATATGCGTACGATACGATTCTAGTTTTTTACCTTCATAAGTACGAATACCTAATTTTTTAAGTTCTTTTACATACCAACCTTTGCTTCCGAAATACATGTGATCGCTCCCCTTCAACTTTGTTTTTATTTATCCTGATTGCATATGGAGGTACAGGAATTATAATGAAGGAAATGAATTTCGCGCGAAAATGGTTAACTTTGTTGCAAAAGACATATATACTAAAGGTAGTATACAACGAGGTGGACAAGACGTGATTATAGAGAAGCACGAAATTCAAATTGACCAAATTACTAGCGGTAAAGTGAATATCTTTACTTTCTATAGAAATAGAAAGCAAATTGATGATCATTTTTTACGATTGCAAGAACCATCGCTTACAGCAAACTACTTCTTCCATTTTCATTTTGATGCAGAGAGCTTGCATCTACTGCAGGAAGAGTTTCCAAGCGTATATCCGTACGACGGTAGTGAAACAATTCACGACTGGACGGAAAAGATGAAAGCAGAGTTGCAACATCAGATCCAAACAGGTAAATGGAATAAACGCGTACGTATCGGTAATCGCATTCTAGATGTGGTGTTTACGTGGTGTGACGAAGATATAGTAGAGTGAAAAAGAAGCGGATGACGCTTCTTTTTTTAGCGCTGGAATAAAACGAGCTTACCTGCAGTAGATGTACAGCGATGTGTTTTTTCATACAATCCTTTTTCTTGTAAGATAGATTCACCTTTTGCTTTTGCTTCTTTTTCAGTTGCCGCCTCGAATGATTCGTCTAATGCTTTTGAACCATCTTTTTCAAAGACTGTTAGAACGTATACTCCCATGAAAATTCCCTCCAATAATTAAAATCAGAATCTTATAATTATTTTGACATAAAACGCTACAATATGCAAAGAAATATATGACATTGCGTGGTAAAATAGAATGAAACTTTAATTATCGAGAATATTTTTATTCTCGATAATTATTAGTTTTCAGCGATTTTAATTGTGATAAAATGAAACTTTTGAAAGATAGAAAGGATCGTTATTTGTGAAACAAGTGAAGTTTATACATGCGGCTGATTTGCATTTGGATAGTCCTTTTAAAGGGATGGAGATGAATGTTGCGCAGTCTGTGTGGGAGAGAATGAAGCAAAGTACGTTTGAATCATTTGAGCGTATTGTTGATAAAGCGATTCAAGAGCGCGTTGATTTCGTATTACTAGCTGGGGATTTGTATGATGCGGAGACGAGAAGTTTGAGGGCGCAAGTGTTTGTGCGTGAGCAAATGAAGAGACTTTCGCAATACGATATCCCTGTTTTTATTATTCACGGCAACCACGATCATTTAGGGGGAAGCTGGGCAGCAATTGAGTTTCCAGAAAATGTTCATGTATTTACTGAGCCTTATGTAGAAGAGAAATCATTTTATAAAAATGGTGAGTTGTTAGCTTCTATTTACGGGTTCAGTTATTTGCAGCAAGCGGTAACGGATAATATGACAGCGCAGTATACGAAAATGAGTGATGCACCTTTTCATATTGGCATGCTTCACGGAAGTGTGGAAGGGGATGCAGAGCATAATCGCTATGCGCCGTTTCAAATTCGTGAGCTGAAAGAAAAGCAGTTTGATTATTGGGCTCTTGGCCATATACATAAACGTGAAATTTTATCAGAAGAGCCGTGCATGATTTATCCAGGGAACATACAAGGACGTCATCGTAAGGAAACAGGGGAAAAGGGTGCGTACCTGATTGAACTTACGAAACAAGGAACTCAATGTTCATTTTTCCATACGGCGGATGTTGTGTGGGATGAGATAGAAGTGAGTATCGATGGACTTGAAACGGTTGATGAACTTATGACGAGCGTATCAAGTGCGATAAATGAATGCCGAAGAGAAGAAGAAGGGACATTATTAACTGTCATATTTACAGGACAAGGCCCACTTTCTCCTTATTTACGTGATGAAAAACGTGTGGAAGAGATTTTTCATATTTTAGCAGCTGGCGAAGAGCGAAAAGACTTTGTATATGCGATGAAGTGGAAAAATGAGACGGTTTCTTTTGCGGAAATCGAACGTTTGAAAGCGGAAAATCATTTCGTCGGTAGTGTGCTAAAGGAGTTAGAAGCTTTCACTAATATGGACGGAGTATTGCGCACTATTTGGACATCTCCTGTAGCGCGTAATAGTATTGAATCTTTTACAGAAGAAGAGAAGGAAGAGATTCAAAAGGAAGCAGAAAATATTATTTTAGAACAATTATTCCAGCAAGAGAGGGATAAAAAATGAGAATTGAAAAACTCCATATTTATGGGTACGGAAAATTAGAAAATGTGGAAATGGATCTTTCCTTGCTGACAGTGTTATACGGTGAAAATGAAGCGGGGAAATCGACAATTCGCTCATTTATGAAAAGTATTTTATTCGGTTTTCCGACGAGAGGACAGCGCCGTTATGAGCCGAAAGAAGGCGGGAAATATGGCGGTGCGATCACTGTGCAAACAGAGCAGTACGGTCGTTTGAAAATTGAGCGATTGCCAAAGACGGCAGCTGGCGAGGTGATCGTTTATTTTGAAGACGGGAAAACGGGCGGAGAAGAAATTTTAAACGATATATTAAGCGGGATGAATGAAAGTTTATTTGAATCTGTCTTTTCATTTGATATGCATGGCCTTCAAAACATTCATCAGCTCGGCGAAGCGGATATTGGCAATTATTTATTTTCGGCAAGTGCAGTCGGAAGTGATGCGCTATTGCAGTTAGATAAAAAGCTAGAAAAAGAAATGGACCAGCGCTTCAAGCCGAGTGGTCGTAAACCAGAAATTAACGTATCATTGCAAGAGATGAAGAAGCTGGAAGAGAAGATGAAAGAGTGGCAAGGGAAAATTGGCACGTATGAAAAGCAAGTGGAGCAGTTAAAAGAAAGTGAAGAGAAACTTGCTTCTGTTCGCGTGGAAAAAGAGAGTGCAGAAAAGCGGAAGCAAGATTATGAAATATTAGCAGCGCTTGAGCCTCTCGTTATTGAAAAGCGTGCGCACGAGAAAGTGTTAGAGAACGAGAGCGGGCAGTTTCCTGTAAACGGAATGGCGCGTTATGAAGCAATTAAGGCGAAAATGGAGCCGCTTCAATTACAAGTTGATTCGCTCCACAAGAAAATTGAGACAGTGCAATCGGAAATTGCCTCGATTCAAATAGATGAAGAGTTTTTACAAAAAGAAAGTTATGTAGAAGAACTTCGTATGCAGCATATGTCTTACGAAAATGCACGCCAAGAAATGCGTGATTTGACAGGAAGTATTACGAATATAAAAGAAGAACTGGCAGAACTAGAGCAACAAATTGGTGCTACTTTTGAAAAGGAAACAGTTCTGTCGTTTGATATGAGTTTGGCAACGAAAGAGTTAATTGCGCAAACAGTGCAAAAGGCGCGTGAATTAGAAACGCAAAAAGCACAGCTTGATGATCGTTTTAAAGTAGCGCAGGAGCAATTAGAAGAACAAGAAGAGAATATAAGACAGATTAAGAAACAAATGTTAGTGGATGAAGAGAGAAATGCGTTAGTTGAGAAAGAGAAATCGTTCCAAGATGCGGCGTTTATCGGTATGGGCGCAGAGAGAATGAAGCGCAAGTATGAGGAAAAAGCAGGAGCAGCTAAGCAAAAGAAAAAGCAGTGGCAAAGAGTTTGTCTTCTGTTACTCCTTATTAACACAGGCATTTTATTCACAAGCTTATTTATAGACAATCGACCGCTCTTATTTATTAGTGTCATTGTTTTTATAGGGATTGTTCTCGCCCTTGTTTTATATAAAGATCCATCAAGTGGATTACAAGAAGAGCTCCTTACACTTCAGCAAAGTGCTGGCGGGAGACAAAGTGAAGAAGCGATGTCTGTTCGTTATCAGTTAGAAAAAGATGAAGAGATTCGGAAGTTATTTGAGCGCGAGTCTTATAAGTTACAGCAGTTGGAACGAGCGTATGATAAAGTCGTTTCATCGTATGAGGAATGGGAGAGAGAAACGTTCCAGGCGGGAGAACAAGTCGATGCATATAAAACGCGCTATATGTTTCCTGAATTTTATACGTATGCACACATATTGCCGGCGTTTGAGCGTATTGAAAAAATGCAGCAATTATATCGGGAGTTAGAGAAGCAAGGTACGCGAAAATCTTCATTATATGAAATGATTTCGCAATTTGAACATAAACTAGAAACTGTTATCGGTAGTGCGGAGTATAGTAAGCTACACGAGGCACAAAGCCGTATGCAAAATGAGAAAGAGAAGCGCCAAGCTTGTAAGCAGTTAAAAGAAAAACTGGCGGAATGGCAAGAAGAATATGAGTTTATGCAAGAACAATTAAAGCAATTACTAATAGAACGAGATGGTTTATGGCATATTGCAGAGTCTACAGATGAAGAGATGTTTTTAGAAGCTGGTAAACTGGCGGAAAAACGTGAGGATGCAGAGAAACAAGTGGGGCGTTTATTACCGCAAATTGATTTGTTGGAACAGCGTTTAACGAGTTTATCATTAGCTGAACATTATGAAGCTGACGGTTATGAAGGAAAATTAAAGCAAGAAATTACAACTGTCCAAAACTGTCTTACGAAAGAGAAAGAACTGACAGAGCGTATTGCGAAACATCGTATGGAAATTGCGAATTTAGAAGAAGGTAGTACGTACGGCGATTTAATGCATGAATGGGAAATGAAAAAAGCGCAAGTGCGTGAACAAGTGAAGAAGTGGGCTGCTTATGCGGCCGCAAAGACAGTGTTAACGAAAACGAAGCACTATTATCATGAAGTTCATCTTCCTCGTATTTTACAAAAATCAGAAGAGTATTTCGTCTATTTAACAGGCGGACGCTATAGTAAAATCTTTTCACCGTCAGAGGCAGAACCGTTTATCGTTGAACGTAACGATGGTATGCGTTTTTACAGTCATGAACTAAGCCAAGCGACAGCGGAGCAGTTATACTTATCGCTGAGATTTGCACTCGCGAAAACATTCGAACATGATTATCCATTTATTATTGATGATAGTTTCGTGCATTTTGATGCGGTAAGGACGAATCGAACGATTGAACTTATAAAGGAAATTGCAAAGGATAGACAAGTCATATTCTTTACATGTCATGCGCATTTACTCGCGTATTTTACAGAAAAACAGATTATAAAATTAACACATATGCGTAAAGAAAATGAGTTGTAGTGTGCTATACTAAAAGTAACTGATTTGGTGGAGGAATTCGAATGAAAAAGAAAATTGCAGAATATGAAGTTGGTGAACAAGTCGATATTTTCTTGTTAATTAAAACAGCGACAAAAGGTATCGCAAGCAATGGAAAGCCATTTTTAACAGTAATCTTACAAGATCCAAGTGGAGATATTGAAGCGAAATTGTGGGACGTATCACCAGAAGTTGAGAAACAATATGTAGCGGAAACAATCGTGAAAGTAGCTGGTGATATTTTAAACTACAAAGGACGTATTCAATTACGTGTGAAACAAATTCGTGTTGCGAATGAAAATGAAGTAACAGATATCTCAGACTTCGTAGAAAAAGCACCAGTGAAAAAAGAAGATATGGTTGAGAAAATTACGCAATACATATTTGAAATGAGAAACCCGAACATTCAGCGTCTAACAAGACATTTACTAAATAAGCATCAAAACGAATTTTTAGACTATCCAGCAGCGACAAAGAACCATCACGAGTTCGTATCTGGACTAGCTTATCACGTCGTATCAATGCTTGATTTAGCGAAAGCTATCTCAAATCTATACCCATCGTTAGATAAAGACTTACTATATGCAGGCGTTATTTTACATGACCTTGGTAAAGTAATCGAACTATCTGGCCCAATTTCTACAACGTATACGTTAGAAGGAAATTTACTAGGCCACATTTCTATTATGGTGAACGAAATTGGGAAAGCAGCAGACGAGCTGAAAATTGATGCAGAAGAAGTATTAATTCTTCAACACATCGTCCTTTCTCACCACGGAAAAGCAGAATGGGGTAGTCCAAAACCACCATTAGTAAAAGAAGCAGAAATTCTGCACTACATCGATAACTTAGATGCAAAAATGAACATGATGGACCGCGCATTAGGACGCACAAAACCAGGCGAATACACAGAGCGTGTCTTCGCACTTGATAATCGTTCGTTCTATAAGCCGACGTTCCATAATTAATAATGTGAATCAAATGGCCTCATTAAGTGGTAATAAGCTTAGTGGGGCTGTTGTATAATGATAATAAAGTTATTGAATTTTGATTATTAAAAAGCTAAGAGCCTTACTACATTCTACGTAGCAAGGCTCTTTAAAGTTGTTTCAAATTACATCCATCTGTCCGTTTAAGTGTAACTATTCGTAATTATTTGATATTATACAGGTGAATAGAAAGATACATTAAAATTTAGTTTCGTAGTTGTAAAAGGAGGTTATTTATCGAACATTAACGGGCAGTAAAACTCCCACCTCAAAATTTGGCTGGAGCAAAGAAGTTAGGTGGGGGTCGGGCTGCCCGTAAACGTCCGATTGGTGAGGGCTGATTATAGGTTCACTTTATATTGTTCTCTTATAATTTTCCAAAAAGGAGAGTTTATGAAAAAGATTATTGTTTTTGTATTAACGATATTTATATTATTCTCAGGATTCGCAACACAAAGTTATGCGTTGTCAGATTCGCAATCTGCGGCAATACAAGCGTTGCTAGATGATGCCTGTCGTATATCAGGTGTGCCGGGAATGTCAATCTCAATAATTGCTGATGATGAAGTGTTCTACTTTTCTTCAGGGTATGCAGACCGTGAAAAGGGGTTATCTGCAAGTGAAAATACACTCTATGAGTTAGCCTCGGTCAGTAAAGCTTTTACCGGTATGGGTATTATGCTATTGGAAGAGCAAGGGCTGCTTTCAATGACTGACTCTGTCCAAAAATATTTACCTTGGTTTACATTAAAATATCAAGGGAAACCTGTTGATATGCAAAGTCTTACACTAAATAACTTTCTTCACCATACCAGTGGTCTAACAAATATTAGGCATCTTCAAAATATTCCACAAGGCAATACACCGGATATGTTGCAAAAGACTGTGGAAATGCTCGTGGATGCTGAATTGGCGTTCCCTCCCGGTGAACAGTATAACTATGGAACCGTTAATTATGACGTATTGGGTTTGGTTATTGAGATTGTGTCGCGACAGAGCTATGAAGACTTTATGAAGGAACAGGTATTTCAGCCGTTAGGTCTTCACCAGACGTATGTTTATAAAGAAGCTGCTCAAGCCACTGGACAGTTGGCACAGGGCTACCGTTCTTCCTTTTTTATGACAACTCCATTTAAAGCTCCGGATTATGCTGGGAATAAACCCGCAGGCTACATCATTTCTAATACAAAAGATATGGCTCGTTGGCTGGGCATACAGATGGGTATCGTGCAGGACATACCCGAAATATTTCACACGGTTATCGAAAAATCACATAGGGGTGATATGTCTGTTTCGGCTGTCAACGGTATGTATTATGCGGCAGGTTGGTCCGTAAATGCCGAACAAACGATTATAGAACACACTGGGGGCAATCCAAATTTCAGAACCGAAGTAGTCATACTGCCAAATGAACGAACAGCCGTCTCCTTGCTGAGCAACGGCACAAATACCAATACAAACATGGTACTAAAAGTTAAAGATATATTAGAAGGCAATCTAACTCAGTCATATGAAATAAGCGGCACACAGCTTTTGGATATCATTTTGTCGTCTATCACAATTATTTTTTGCCTATTGGCCGTTTTGCTATTTCTCTTAGGATTACGCAGAAGGAGAACGAATGAGCGACAGCCAATGACAAAAAAGAGAATAACCGTAACAGTTATTTTCCTGATCGCTACGATTGCTCTGGGTATACTGTGCTGCGCTTTCGATTGGTCAACAATACTTATGTGGCAAACATATAGTGTTCTTACAGCTTTGATTTCGTCAGCATTATTAACAGCAAGCATTACATGGTTTGTATGCACTCACCGATAAAATACCTCGCTCCTAAGATAAGCATAATGTTAAGTCATTAAAGTCCGATTGGTGAGGGCTGATAATCAGTGGGGGGGGGAAGAAAACCCCCACTGATTAAAGTTTCACCTTATTAAAAATGAAATAAAATAGTTAAGAAGTACGCATGGGTGTAACGAAGAACTAATAAAACATATCTTGCCACTAGAATGGGGGCATATCAACTTTTAAATTGAGTACCGCCAGCATTTCAGAAAAAATATGTTAAGCAAAAAATACAATAAGCTGTCCATATGGGCAGCTTATTTACATAATTCTCGATATTGGAAGTTGATTAATATCAGTTCATTTGTTTTTCGAAAGGAGTTATTTTGTTCGTTCAAAGATAATATCAAAGTAATTCGCGTACCCCATAGTTGGTGGCGCAAATAGTTGATTTTATAGGGGGAAAACCTGTAACTAAAGCCTAACATAGGTGTTTTTGTTTAAATTTTGCTTAATTCTCACTAGTAATTAACTAAAAATTTAGAAATCGTTATATAATGAATTTAATT
>NZ_JBQAGZ010000007.1:0-245303 GCF_051916605.1 Bacillus cereus group sp. MYBK195-1
TCAGACTTTCGTCCATTGCGGAAGATTCCCTACTGCTGCCTCCCGTAGGAGTCTGGGCCGTGTCTCAGTCCCAGTGTGGCCGATCACCCTCTCAGGTCGGCTACGCATCGTTGCCTTGGTGAGCCGTTACCTCACCAACTAGCTAATGCGACGCGGGTCCATCCATAAGTGACAGCCGAAGCCGCCTTTCAATTTCGAACCATGCAGTTCAAAATATTATCCGGTATTAGCCCCGGTTTCCCGGAGTTATCCCAGTCTTATGGGCAGGTTACCCACGTGTTACTCACCCGTCCGCCGCTAACTTCATAAGAGCAAGCTCTTAATCCATTCGCTCGACTTGCATGTATTAGGCACGCCGCCAGCGTTCATCCTGAGCCAGGATCAAACTCTCCAATAAAGTTAGTTTGTCTAGCATCTAAAATAAAAATTGACGTTTCACGTTGTTTGTTTCGTTTAGTTTTCAAAGTTCAATATCGCGTTTCAGCGACTTTTATAATATATCATAGTATATTATTTTCGTCAACAAGTTTTTTCGATAAGTTGTATCTCTCATTTACTGACTCTGCCTATTATATAGGCTTTCTCTTCCCTATGCAAGTATTATTATAAAAAAATAAAGAGAGGGAAAATCCCCTCTCTTATTCTTCTGAAGAAACCTCTTCACTCGTTTCTTCCTCTTCATCTTTTTGTGCTTTTGCTACCGTCGCTACCTCTTGGTCTTCCTCTAATCGAATTAGACGAACACCTTGTGTATTACGTCCCATTTGAGAGATTTGATCAACTGGCATACGAATAATAACGCCTGCCGCTGTAATTAACATAATATCTTCTTCACCTGTAACAGATTTAACAGCTACTAATTTACCGTTCTTATCTGTAATGTTACAAGTTTTCAGACCTTTACCACCGCGACTTTGCAGACGGTATTCATCAATCGGTGTACGCTTTCCGTAACCATTTTTCGTTACAATTAGAACATTTACATCCTCTTCGACAATTTCCATACCTACAACTTGGTCTTCATCGCCCAACGTAATAGCTTTAACACCTGCAGCATTACGTCCCATAGAACGAACATCTTGTTCATTGAAACGAATTAGCATACCGTTACTTGTCCCGACAATAATATCCTTATCACCCGATGTTAAACGTACAGATATTACCTCATCCTCTTCACGAAGAGAAATTGCAATTAAACCATTTGTACGTATATTTGCAAATGATGAAAGTGGCGTTCTCTTAGAAACCCCTTGTTTTGTCGTAAAGAATAAGAACTGATCGTCACCAAATTCACGAATTGGAATAATAGCGTTAATCCACTCACCCTTATCTACCCCTAATAGGTTAATAATTGGTAGTCCTTTTGCAGTACGACTATACTCTGGAATTTCATATCCTTTCGTACGGTATACTTTACCCTTGTTTGTAAAGAATAAAATATGATCATGAGTAGACGTTGTTAATAAATGTTCAACAAAGTCATCATCATTTGTACCCATTCCTTGCACACCACGTCCCCCACGGTTCTGTGTTTTGTACGTAGAAGCTGGTAACCTCTTAATATAACCGTTATGAGTTAACGTAATCGCAATGTTTTGTTCAGGAATTAAATCTTCATCTTCAATAAATTCCATACCGCCAATTGTAATTTCTGTTCGTCTCTTATCATTGAAACGCTCTTTTACTTCTGTTAATTCTTCACGAATAATCTCAAGAACTTTTTCTTCATCTGCTAAAATCGCTTTTAATTCAGCAATTAACTTCATTAAGTCTTGATATTCTTGCTCAATTTTTTCACGTTCTAATCCAGTTAAACGTTGCAGACGCATATCTAAAATCGCTTGCGCTTGTTTCTCACTTAAACCAAAACGTTCCATTAAGCCTTGCTTGGCAATATCTGCCGTTTTTGAACTACGAATTAACGTAATAACTTCATCAAGATGATCTAAAGCAATTCGTAATCCTTCTAAAATATGAGCGCGTGCTTCTGCTTTTTCTAATTCATAAGCAGTACGTCTACGAATTACTACCTTCTGATGCTCTAAATAATGATATAGATTTTGTTTTAAATTTAGTACTTGTGGCTCCCCATTTACAAGAGACAACATATTAATACCGAAACTTGTTTGAAGCGCTGTATGTTTATATAGATTGTTTAATAGTACGTTTGCATTAGCATCACGACGTACTTCCATGACAATACGCATACCATTACGATCTGATTCATCACGTAAATCTGTAATACCTTCAATTTTCTTATCGCGAACTAATTCTGCGATTTTTTCAATTAATCGTGCCTTATTAACTTGATAAGGTAGTTCAGTTACGATAATAGATTGTTTACCGTTTGACTTCTCTTCAATTTCAACCTTAGCACGAAGCATAATGGAACCGCGACCTGTTTCATAAGCTCTTCGAATTCCACTTCTTCCTAAAATTAAACCTGCCGTCGGAAAGTCTGGACCGGGAATATATTCCATTAATTCCGCGATAGTAATATCAGGATTATGACTTAATGCCAGCACACCATCAATTACTTCGCCAAGCTGATGCGGCGGTATATTTGTTGCCATACCAACAGCAATACCTGTTGTACCGTTTACTAATAAATTAGGGAAACGCGCTGGTAGTACTATCGGTTCTCTTTCGGAACCATCATAGTTATCTTGATAATCAATTGTATTTTTTGAAATATCACGTATTAATTCCATAGAAATCTTAGACATTCTTGCCTCTGTATAACGCATTGCCGCTGCTGAATCTCCATCTACAGAACCGAAGTTACCATGCCCATCTACAAGCATATAACGTTGACTAAAATCTTGCGCCATACGTACCATTGTTTCATAAACGGCTGAATCACCATGAGGGTGATACTTACCGATTACTTCACCGACAATACGTGCTGATTTCTTATACGCTTTATCAGCTGTAATTCCTAAATCATTCATCGCATATAAAACCCTACGATGCACAGGTTTTAATCCATCACGAACATCTGGTAATGCACGAGATACGATAACACTCATTGCGTAATCTAAAAATGAGGTACGCATTTCATGACTAATATTAATTTCTCGAATTCGTGCTTGTTGTTGATTGTCTGACATCAACGAGCACCTCCTCTTACATTTCCGTTACACATACATTGATTTATATGTAGAAGACAGGAATACTTAGATTCCTGTCATTACTCATTTAAATATCAAGGTTCTTCACGTATTTTGCATTCTCTTGGATAAAGTTACGACGTGGCTCTACTTTATCTCCCATTAAAATTTCAAATGTTTCGTCTGCTTCAATTGCATCTTGAAGGGAAACTTGAAGTAATGAACGTACTTCTGGGTCCATTGTCGTCTCCCATAGCTGAGTTGGATTCATTTCCCCTAGACCTTTATAACGCTGAATCCCTGGCTTAGGTTGGGCCGGTAATTCTGCTAAGATTTTTTCAAGTTCCTTATCGTTGTAAGCATATTGAATTTTTTTACCTTGTTGTATTTTAAACAACGGCGGCTGTGCAATATAGATATAACCACACTCAATTATTTGACGCATATAACGATAGAAGAACGTTAATAATAGGGTACGAATATGTGCACCATCAACATCGGCATCGGTCATAATAATAACTTTATGATAGCGTGCTTTTTCAATATCGAAGTCTCCACCAATATTTGTACCGATCGCCGTAATAATTGTACGAACTTCATCATTTGATAAAATCTTATCTAAGCGTGCCTTTTCCACATTAATAATTTTACCCTTCAGCGGTAAAATTGCTTGGAAATGACGATCGCGTCCTTGTTTTGCAGATCCACCCGCAGAGTCACCCTCTACGATGTAAATTTCACTAATTGCTGGATCTTTCGAAGAGCAATCAGCTAATTTACCAGGTAAACTTGAAACTTCTAACGCACTCTTTCGACGTGTCAATTCACGCGCTTTTTTCGCAGCTACACGTGCACGTGCAGCCATCGTACCTTTTTCTACAATTTTTCGCGCTACATTAGGATTTTCTAGTAAGAACTTTTCAAACGCCTCTGAGAATACAGACTCTGTAATTGTTCTCGCTTCACTATTCCCAAGTTTTGTCTTCGTTTGTCCTTCAAATTGTGGATTTGGATGCTTGATTGATACAATTGCTGTTAAACCTTCACGAACATCCTCACCAGTTAAATTACTGTCCGCATCTTTTAAAATGCTATTTTTACGACCATAGTCGTTGATTACACGAGTTAAAGCTGTTTTAAAACCTACCTCATGTGTACCACCTTCATACGTATGGATGTTATTCGTAAATGAGTAAATATTATTTGTGTATCCCTCGTTATATTGAAGAGAAACCTCAACCTGAATACCATCTTTTGAACCTTCTACGTACACAGGCTCTTCATGAATCGGTTGTTTTGAGCGATTTAAATGCTCAACGTATGATTTAATTCCACCTTCGTAATGGAATTCTTTCTTTTGCTTATGTTCACGTTTATCTTCAATTGTTAATTTAATATTACGATTTAAAAACGCTAATTCACGCATACGAGTTGCTAACGTATCAAAATCGTATACTGTTGTTTCTTGGAAAATTTCCGGATCTGGTTTAAATCGAGTTATTGTTCCTGTTTGATCTGTGTCACCAATGACTTTTAAATCCGCAACCGGAATACCTCTTTCGTATTTTTGGTAATGGATTTTACCTTCACGATGTACAAATACTTCTAATTCTGTTGATAGAGCATTTACAACCGATGCCCCAACACCATGTAAACCACCAGAAACTTTATAACCGCCACCGCCAAATTTACCACCGGCGTGGAGAACAGTCATAATAACTTCTACAGCTGGACGTCCCATTTTTTCTTGTATACCAACCGGAATACCACGCCCATTATCCGTTACACGAATACTATTATCTTCTTCGATACTAACATTAATTTCATCACAATAACCTGCAAGTGCTTCATCAATACTATTATCTACGATTTCCCACACAAGATGGTGAAGCCCTTTTCCACTTGTAGATCCAATATACATACCAGGGCGTTTCCGAACTGCCTCTAGTCCTTCAAGCACCTGTATCTGACTTTCATCATATGCATTTTCTTGCATTTGCTTTTGTTCCATTGACACAAAGATCACCTACTTTTCCATTTAAACAGGGGTTATTCCCTATCTATTTCACAATCTACAGTGCCGTTCGTTACATGAATTGTTTTCGCTTCTTTTAATGTTTCGTGTTCAATTCCGTCGACACTCGTCGTTGTAACAAATGTTTGCACTTTTCCTTGAATTGTATTTAAAAGATGTGATTGACGATAATCATCTAATTCTGATAAAACATCATCCAACAAAAGGATTGGATATTCTTTAACCTCTGAATAAATCAATTCAATTTCAGCTAATTTTAGGGATAGTGCGGTCGTTCGTTGTTGTCCTTGCGAACCAAAGACTTGAACATTTTTACTATTAACGAAGAATTGTAAATCATCACGATGAGGACCAATTAAAGTCGTACCACGGAAAATTTCACGTTGTTTCACAGATTGAAAACTTTCATAGTATACTTCTTTTATTTTCGACAAATCCATTGATTCTGATACATCTACACTTGGTTTATAGACAATTTCTAACTCTTCTAATCCACGGCTTATACCTCGATGAATTGGAGCTGCCCATTCCTGTAGCAAATGCAAAAATTCAAAACGTTTTTGCAGTATCTTCGCACCATGCTCAATTAGTTGAAGTGTAAATACATCCAACATCGTTTCCTCATTCTTACTATTCCCTTGCATTTTTTTCAACAAATGATTTCGTTGCGTGAGCACCTTTTGATATTGACTTAATTCATACAAATATACAGGAGCTATTTGTCCTAATTCCATATCTAAAAAGCGTCTTCTTACTTGAGGGCTTCCTTTTACAAGATTTAAATCTTCTGGGGCAAACATGACAACATTCATCACGCCAATATATTGACTTAACTTTCGTTGTTCAAGTTGATTTAATTTTGCCTTTTTACCTTTTTTCGAAATATTTAATTCCAAGGACAAAGAACTGTTTCTTTTTTGTAATTTCCCTTTTATTTGACCAAAATCTTCATCCCAGCGGATAAGTTCGCGATCATTAGAGGTTCTATGAGATTTCGCCATCGCTAAAACATAAATAGCTTCCATCAAGTTAGTTTTCCCTTGTGCATTTTCGCCGATAATTACATTTACCTTATCTTCAAAGGAAAGCTCTAATTTTTCATAATTGCGATAGTTTTTTAATTGTATTTCTGAAATAAACAAAGGGCTCCCCCTTTATGCCTGAACTTGGAAAGTTCCGCTTCCTGGAATTTCAATAACATCATTCGCATATAGTTTGCGACCTCTTCTATTTTCAAGTTCGTTGTTCACGTACACTTCATATTCTTGTAAAAACCATTTTACAGCGCCACCTGTATCAATTACATCAGCTAACTTTAAAAATTGTCCTAGTGTAATATACTCTGTTGAAATTTTAATACGTTTCATAAAATCGCTCACTTTCTGAAAGTGTTCATTCTTTCATTGTACTAAATAAACTAGCATTAGGAAAGTAATACCCAAAAATCAAATAAGGGCCACTAGCATCTTTAAACTAGCAACCCTTATTCCTTACCTAGTAAGTACGAACCGGTAAAATTAATTGAATAATTGAATCATCATTTACTGTACGAATTAAGAACGGTCTCATTGCCCCAGTAAAGCTAACTTTAATCTCTGTACTATCCAAAGCTTTTAATGCATCCATCATATATTTTGCACTAAAAGATATTTTTAACTCTTCTCCATCTACTTTTTCGCATTGTACTTCTTCGACAACTTTTCCGATTTCTGGTGAATTCGAAGAAATCTCTAGCATTTCTTGCTCTAAAGTTGATAATTTAACAACGTTATTGCGGCCATCTCTTGCTAATAGTGAAGCACGATCAATTGCTTGTAGGAATTCTTTTGTATTCACAAAAATATCCGTTTTACTCTCTGCCGGAATTAAACGTGTCGTATCAGGATAATTTCCTTCTAACAATCTTGAGAAGAATAATAAATGTTTTGTACGGAATAATACTTGATACTCCGTAATAACGATATCTACCATTTCTTCAGACTCATCTAAAATTTTACTTAATTCATTTAAGCTCTTACCTGGAATAACAACATTAGCTTGGAACTCATCTGCAATATTATGTCCTTCAATTTTTGCTTTTCTAAGTGCCAGTCTATGACTATCTGTTGCAATACAAGTTAACTCGCTGTTATATACCTTCCAGTTTACACCTGTCAAGATCGGTCTTGTTTCAGAAGTAGAAACTGCAAATACAGTTTGTCTGATCATATGCTTAAGTAAATCTGTTGGTATTTTAAATACATGATGTTCTTCAATCTGTGGCAGTAACGGATATTCTGCAGAATCTAAACCATTTAAGTTAAACTCTGATTTTCCAGATTTTATTTTTGTCATAAAATGATTTTCCACAGAAATTTCGACAGTGTCTTTAGGTAGTTTTTTTACAATCTCACTAAAATATTTTGCTTGTAAAACAATGCTTCCTGATTGAGCTATTTCTACGATTTCTTTTCCATCTTCTTCGACTGGAATAAACGATTCAATAGAAATATCAGCATCGCTTCCTGTTAATGTAACCCCTTCTTCAGTAGCTACAACTTTAATTCCCGTAAGGATGGGGATTGTTGTACGAGAAGAAACTGCCTTCATTACATCTTGTACACCTCTTACAAGATAGTCTTTTTGTATTGTAAAACGCATAAAGAAAAACCTCCGGTAAGTATAAGATTTTATTTAATTAATAAAGATAAAAAATAGTAGTAATAGTAATAGGGCTTGTGGATATGTGGATAACCCCTATAAAGGATGTAAAAACAGTCTATCTACATGTGGATAGACTGTGCGTAAAACAAGGTAAGTTATTCACACTATTCAGCTACTACTTTAAAATACCATTAATTTCTTCAACTTGCTTTTGTAATTGCGTATCGGTTTTTAGTAGTTTAGAGATTTTTTCATGGGCATGGATAACTGTTGTATGATCACGTCCACCAAATTCTTCACCTATTTTTGGTAAAGAGGAATCTGTAAGCTCGCGCGATAAATACATTGCAATTTGGCGAGGAAACGCAACTGATTTTGTACGTTTTTTCGCTTTAAAATCTTCTAATTTCACTTGATAAACATCCCCGACAGCTTTTTGAATATCATAAATAGAGATAATTTTCGGCTTAGAATTTGGAATAATATCTTTAAGTGCTTCAGCTGCTAAATCAGCATTAATATCTTTATTAATTAAAGATGAATAAGCTACAACTCGGATAAGTGCACCTTCTAATTCACGAATATTTGAATCAATTTGATTTGCGATATAAAGCATAACTTCATTTGGTATATCAAGCCCTTCAGCTTTTGCTTTTTTGCGTAAAATCGCAATTCGTGTCTCTAAATCTGGTGGCGTAATATCTGTAATAAGTCCCCATTCAAAGCGGGAACGAAGACGATCTTCTAAAGTCGGAATTTCTTTTGGTGGTCGATCACTAGAAATTACAATTTGTTTACTTTCTTCGTGTAATGCATTAAATGTATGGAAAAACTCTTCTTGAGTTTGTTCTTTTCCAGCAAGAAATTGAATATCATCTATCAATAAAACATCTACGTTGCGATATTTATTACGAAAATCAACAGCTTTATTATCACGAATAGAGTTAATAAATTCATTCGTGAATTTTTCTGATGATAAATATACAACTTTTGCATTTGGATTATGTTCAATTACATAATGACCAATCGCGTGCATTAAATGCGTCTTTCCAAGCCCAACTCCCCCGTAAATAAAGAGTGGATTATACGCTTTAGCTGGCGCCTCGGCTACAGCTAATGAAGCTGCATGGGCAAAACGGTTACCAGAACCGATAACAAATGTATCAAATGTATATTTTGGATTTAACATGCTCTGTGGTAAATGAGCTGAATCATCTTGTGCAGGATTCCGCTTAACTGGAGGAAGATCAATGTCCTCTTCAGCTTGACTTTGGGGAATAATAAAGCGAATTGCTAA
Source organism: Bacillus cereus group sp. MYBK195-1 (assembly GCF_051916605.1). Classification (NCBI taxonomy): domain Bacteria; kingdom Bacillati; phylum Bacillota; class Bacilli; order Caryophanales; family Bacillaceae; genus Bacillus; species Bacillus cereus group sp. MYBK195-1. The sequence continues at coordinate 9,086 of NZ_JBQAGZ010000007.1, forward strand.
TTTTGCCCCTGTTAAATCGTATAGTGTTTCTGAAATTAGTTCTGAGTAATGAGATTCTAGCCAGTCACGAGCAAATTCATTTGGAGCTGTAATCGTTAATACGTCTTTCTTCAAGTTATGAGCCGTTGTTGATTTTAACCATGTCTCATAACTAGGCTTGCTTACCTTTTTTTCTAATTCTTTTAAGGCACTATTCCATAAATCAGAGATATTTTCCAAAGGTGTCCCTCCTTTACTAAGATGGTAAAAGAATAAGGTTGCGCAACAAATGTACAACCCAATAAATATAAAATGTATATTTATACGAAACGTATTTTAAAACCTAAAAACGTCGTTTGTATATGAGATAGGGTTTTCGACAAAAAAAGCAAATGTGGACAACTATTTACCCACATGTGATTAAAACTGTCCACATGTTATACACAAATTGTGGATAAGATAAAGGTGTGGAAAACTTATTCAAAGTGAAAACACAACTATAATATCAAAAAAAAGTGCCTATAGCAATGAATTTAAGAAAGTTATCCACAAAATCAATACCTTGTGGAATAAACTTGTCCACAACACGATATACTGTGTAAAAGTGCGAAAAAAGTTTGTGGATATAAAAAACGTGAAAAAACATTTATCCACAAGGAAATATAGATGCTGTGAAAAAGTATGTGAATAGGTTCAAAATGAATATTTGATGAAAATTTCTAGAACCATTGACATTTTCCTAGTTGATTAACTATAATTTATAGGACTGTCTTTAACAGATATTCCTCAGGGAGGTGTCATATAATGAAAAGAACTTACCAACCAAATAAACGTAAGCGCAGCAAAGTACATGGTTTCCGCAGCCGTATGAGCACAGCGAACGGACGTAAAGTGCTAGCAGCTCGTCGTCGTAAAGGAAGAAAAGTATTATCTGCGTAGACCACTGATCGTTCAGTGGTCTTTTTTTCTAATAATAGTGAATTTCCGCTGATGAAATACAGGAGTGTCAATTGATATGAAGAAAAAACATCGTATAAAGAAGAATGATGAATTCCAGGCGGTTTTTCAAAAAGGAAAATCAAATGCGAATCGTCAGTTTGTTGTATACCAATTAGATAAAGAAGAACAGCCAAACTTTCGCATCGGCCTTTCTGTTAGCAAGAAAATAGGAAATGCAGTAGTTCGTAATCGAATTAAGCGCATGGTCCGTCAGGCTATTACAGAGTTAAAAGATGAGATAGCTTCTGGAAAAGATTTTGTTATAATAGCAAGGAAGCCTTGTGCAGAGATGACATATGAAGAAGTAAAGAAAAGCTTAATTCATGTCTTTAAACGCTCTGGTATGAAAAGAATAAAAAAGTAGCGTAAGGAAATGAATTACACTATATACATACCGATACAAGGAGGAGTAGGCTTTGAAAAAGAAATTAGGTTTACTAGCCATGGTCGTTGCATTAATGGCGATTGCCACCGGTTGTAGTGAAACGGGTCAGCCGATTACATCGAAAAGTACTGGGATTTGGAATGAATATTTCGTATATCCGCTTTCTCAGTTAATCACGTATTTTGCCGACTTATTTAACAGTAATTATGGTTTAGCAATTGTTATTACAACTCTTATCATTCGTTTTGCGTTATTACCACTAATGATTAAACAAACGAAGAGTACGAAAGCGATGCAAGCGTTACAACCGGAAATGGTGAAGTTAAAAGAGAAATATAGCTCTAAAGATCAAGCGACACAGCAAAAACTGCAGCAAGAAATGATGCAGTTATATCAAAAAAATGGTGTAAATCCATTAGCTGGTTGTTTACCAATCTTTATTCAAATGCCAATTCTGTTCGCTTTTTATCATGCAATTATGAGAACAGCTGAAATTAAACAACATAGTTTCTTATGGTTCGATTTAGGACATGCAGACCCGTTCTATATCTTACCGGTCGTTGCAGCAATTACGACATTTATTCAGCAAAAGCTTGCAATGGCAGGAACAGCTGGTCAAAATCCGCAAATGGCAATGATGCTTTGGCTTATGCCGATTATGATTTTAATCTTTGCAATTAACTTCCCAGCCGCATTATCACTTTACTGGGTTGTTGGTAATATCTTTGGTATTGCTCAAATGTACTTTATCAAAGGGCCAGAAATTAAGGCTAGCAAAGCTGGAGGCTCAAGCAAGTGAGTGTAATTACTGCTAAAGGACAAACAGTCGAGCTGGCAGTAGAGGATGCTTTAAGGCAATTAGATACATCAAAAGATCGAGTAGATATAAATATTGTCGATGAGGGTAAAAGAGGATTCTTAGGTTTATTTGGGAATCGTCCTGCAGTAGTAGAAGTTGTATTGAAGAAAGATCCAATTCAAGAATGTGAAGAATATTTAAGAAATGTTATTCACAATATGGGTGTGGAAGTTGAGATTAGTAAAATTGTAAAAGGACGCGAAATTGAATTTACAATTTCTGGTGATAATGTAGGTGTTTTAATTGGGAAAAGAGGTAATACATTGAACTCTTTACAGTATTTAACAAAACTTGTCGCGAATCGTAACACGAAGCAGTATATCGGTATTACACTAGATGCTGAAAATTATCGGAGTAAAAGAAAAAGTACGTTAGAATCACTTTCTTATCGATTAGCGAAACAAGTATTTAATACGAAAAAAAGAGTTATTTTAGAACCGATGCCATCTTTTGAACGAAAAATTATTCATCAGGCATTATCAAATCATCAAGGTATCAATACAACTTCTGAAGGAAATGAACCACATCGGCATGTTGTAATATCTCCTAAATGACCGGTTGCTCAAATGAGTGCCGGTTTTTTTGAGCGAAAAATAGATGTGGATAACTAAAAAACACTAAACTTATCCACTGTGAATAAGTTTAGTGTTTTTTACATGGGGATATAATAAAATGAGTTATTCTTCTTTTGTAGATAGGTTCGTTATGGTATCCTAATAATTTAGTGAAAGAAATAATCATGTTGAAATAGAGATAAATAAGCAAGTGAGGTGAAAGGACATGGAATTTGATACAATTGCTGCGATTTCCACAGCGCTTGGAGAGGGTGCAATTGCCATTGTTCGAGTAAGTGGGGATGATGCGGTTGAGAAAGTTGACCGTATTTTTAAGGGGAAGGATTTAACAGAGGTTCCTTCTCACACTATTCATTATGGTCATATTGTTGATTTAGATACAAATCAAGTTATTGAAGAAGTTATGGTGTCTATTATGCGCGCACCAAGGACTTTTACACGTGAAAATATAGTGGAAATTAACTGTCACGGTGGACTTGTTTCAGTAAATAAAGTATTGCAACTTATTCTAGCACAAGGAGTACGATTGGCAGAACCGGGCGAATTTACAAAACGTGCTTTTTTAAATGGACGTATCGATTTATCACAAGCAGAAGCGGTTATGGATTTGATTCGAGCAAAAACAGATCGTGCGATGAATGTAGCAATTAATCAAATGGAAGGGCGATTATCTAAATTAATTGGTCTTTTGCGTCAAGAAATATTAGAAACATTAGCTCATGTTGAGGTAAATATAGATTATCCAGAATACGATGATGTAGAAGAGATGACACATAATATTTTAATTGAGAAAGCGACGCATGTTCGTTCGGAAATCGAAAAAATATTAGAAACATCAAAACAAGGGAAAATTTTACGTGAAGGTATTGCTACAGCAATTATCGGTAGACCTAACGTTGGGAAATCATCGCTATTAAATAGTCTTGTTCAGGAGAAAAAGGCAATTGTAACTGATATTGCAGGAACAACTCGTGATGTTATTGAAGAGTACGTTAACGTGCGTGGTGTACCTCTTAAACTTATAGATACAGCCGGTATTCGGGAGACAGAAGATGTTGTTGAACGAATTGGTGTGGAACGTTCAAAAGAAATGATGAGCCAAGCGGATTTAGTATTAGTTGTTGTAAACTATAGCGAGGCTTTAACAAATGAGGATGAAGATCTATTCCGCGCGGTACAAGGAAAAGACTTTATTGTTATTGTGAATAAGACTGATTTACCGCAAGGGATTGATATGGAACGTGTTACAGACTTAGCCGCGGGAAATCGTGTTATTACAACATCCTTAATTGAGGAACAAGGAATAGATGAACTCGAAAAGGCAATAGCTGATTTATTCTTTGAAGGAACAATCGATTCTGCAGATATGACATATGTTTCTAATGCGAGACATATTGGATTATTAACACAAGCAGGAAAAACAATCGGTGATGCAGTTGAGGCAATTGAAAATGGTGTACCAATTGATATGGTACAAATTGATTTAACAAGAACGTGGGAAATACTTGGTGAAATTACTGGTGATACAGTGCATGAAAGCTTAATTGACCAGTTGTTCTCTCAATTTTGTTTAGGAAAATAATATAGTGAAGTTGTAGAAAGATAGAGATTATTAGGAGGAATAAACAATGGGATACAATGCCGGTTCATACGATGTCATAGTAATCGGTGCAGGTCATGCAGGATGTGAAGCTGGTCTTGCGGCAGCACGAATGGGCTCAAAAACATTAATGTTAACAATTAACTTGGATATGGTAGCATTTATGCCATGTAACCCTTCTGTTGGTGGACCAGCAAAAGGGATTGTTGTTCGTGAAATTGATGCATTAGGCGGAGAAATGGGACGTAATATTGATAAAACTCATATTCAAATGCGTATGCTAAATACAGGTAAGGGACCAGCCGTACGTGCACTTCGAGCGCAAGCTGATAAATTCTCTTACCAACATGAATTAAAGAAAACAATTGAAGAAACACCAAACTTAACGTTGTTCCAAGGAATGGTAGAGCGTTTAATCGTTGAAGAAGGTGTATGTAAAGGGGTAGTTACACAAGCTGGTGCAGAATATACAGCAAAAACAGTTGTAATTACAACTGGAACATTTTTACGCGGCGAGATTATCATGGGCGACTTAAAATATTCAAGCGGTCCAAATAATCAGCAACCGTCTATTACATTATCTGAGCATTTAGAGGAACTTGGATTTGATCTTGTTAGATTTAAAACAGGGACACCTCCGCGTGTAAACAGTAATACAATTGACTACAGTAAAACAGAAATTCAACCAGGTGATGATAAGCCACGTGCGTTCTCTTTTGAAACAACGAAATTTATTATGGATCAAATTCCATGTTGGTTGACATATACAAGTACAGAAACACACCGTTTAATAGATGAAAATTTACATCGTTCAGCTATGTATTCTGGTATGATTAAAGGAACAGGTCCTAGATACTGTCCTTCTATTGAAGACAAAGTAGTAAGATTTAATGATAAACCACGTCATCAAATTTTCTTAGAGCCAGAAGGGCGTAATACACAAGAAGTATATGTACAAGGTTTATCCACAAGCTTACCAGAAGATGTACAACGTGACATGCTTAGAACAATTCCAGGCCTAGAAAATGTTGAAATGATGCGTACAGGTTATGCAATTGAATATGATGCAATTGTGCCAACACAACTATGGCCAACACTTGAAACGAAAAAGATTAAAAATTTATATACAGCAGGACAAATTAATGGAACTTCTGGTTACGAAGAGGCGGCCGGACAAGGGCTTATGGCTGGAATTAATGCAGCATGCCGTTCTTTAGGTAAAGAAGAAGTTGTTTTAGGTCGCGAGGATGCTTATATTGGTGTCTTAATTGATGATCTTGTAACGAAAGGTACAAATGAACCATATCGTTTATTAACGTCTCGTGCAGAATACCGTCTATTATTACGCCACGATAATGCTGATCTTCGTTTAACTGAAGTCGGTCGTAAAATTGGATTAATTAAAGAAGAGCGCTATGAGCGATTTACAAATAAAAAATTACAAATTGAACAGGAAAAGGAACGTTTAAGCAGCATTATTATTAAACCACGTCCTGAAGTTCAAGAATTAATTCGCAATATTGGCGGAAGTGAATTGAAAGATGGAATACGTGCAAGTGACTTATTACGTCGTCCAGAGATGACATATGAGCATATTCATCTTTTAGTACCAAGTGAAGTAGAATTAAGTGATGAAGTTAAAGAACAAGTTGAAATTCAGATTAAGTATGAAGGATATATTGAAAAATCTTTACAGCAAGTAGAGCGTATGAAGAAAATGGAGAATAAAAAAATCCCTGTAGATATTGATTATGATGCGATTTCTAGCATTGCTTCAGAAGCTAGACAGAAATTGAAAGATGTTCGTCCACTTTCAATGGGGCAGGCTTCACGTATTTCTGGCGTAAATCCAGCGGATATTTCCATTTTACTTGTGTATATAGAACAAGGAAAAATTGCACGCGTATCGAACCAATAAATAGTAAGGAGATATTGCTAGATGAACATAGGACAATTTCAATCTATGCTAGAAGAGAAGGGAATCACCCTCTCTTCTAGACAGTTAGAGCAGTTCAAAATCTACTTTGAAACATTAGTAGAGTGGAATGAAAAAATGAACTTAACGGCTATTACAGAAAAAGAAGAAGTATATTTAAAACACTTTTTTGATTCCATTACAGCTGCTTTTTATTATGATTTTTCAAAACCATTCTCAATTTGCGATGTTGGTGCAGGTGCTGGATTCCCAAGTATTCCTTTAAAAATTTGTTTCCCGCATTTAAAAATAACAATTGTAGATTCGTTGCAAAAACGTATTAATTTCTTAAATCACTTAGCACAAAAGTTAGAATTAAGTGATGTTGCATTTTGTCATGATCGTGCTGAAACATTTGGGAAAAAAGAAGGTGTACGTGAATCATACGATATTGTAATGGCACGTGCAGTTGCGCGTCTTTCTGTATTAAGTGAGCTATGTTTACCGCTTGTAAAAGTTGGAGGAACATTCATTGCAATGAAAGGTGCAGCAGCAAACGAAGAAATTGAAAATGGTAAGTATGCTTTAGAGGTGCTAGGCGGAGAGTTAAAAGAGATGTCTACGTTCCAATTACCGTTTGAAGAGAGTGAACGTAATATTTTATTAATCGAGAAAAAGCGCAAGACACCAAAGAAATATCCACGCAAACCGGGAACACCCAATAAATTACCTATTGAAAAATAAATCTTATTAGACGTAAGATTAAATTATATAAATGAAAACGTAAATGTTTCATAGGAAACATTTTATGGAGAATAGTCAATAGGCCTAAAAGGTGGTGGAATATGTATGAAAAATACGTTTTCTCGTTTATTTGGCTTTGGAGATAAAGAGAGCGAATTCGAATTACAAGACGAAAGCCATGAAGAGATAGATAAAAAGGTATATGAAGAAATACAAGAAATTCCGATAGTAAATATTACCCCTAACCGTTATCAACCAAGAACAGTTTTTGATGATGCGCGTATTGATGAGCTAGCATTAACAATTCGTACACATGGACTTATTCAGCCGATTGTTGTAAGGCAATATGAGGATGATAAGTACGAGATTATTGCTGGAGAAAGACGTTTTCGCGCGGCAACAAAGTTAGGTTGGGAAAAGGTTCCTGCAATTATAAAGAACTTAAATGATACAGAGACAGCTTCTGTAGCTTTAATTGAAAACTTGCAACGTGAGGAACTAACGGCAATCGAGGAAGCTGTGGCATATCAAAAGCTGATTGAGTTACATAATTTAACACAAGAAGCATTGGCACAACGACTTGGAAAAGGACAATCTACAATCGCAAATAAGTTGCGATTGTTAAAGTTGCCTGAAGAAATAAAAAGTGCATTATTAGAAAAAAGCATTACAGAACGTCACGCCCGCGCTCTCATTCCTTTAAAAAATGAGGAATTACAACTGAAGGTTTTACAGGAAATTGTGGAGAAACAACTAAATGTAAAGCAAACAGAAGAACGAATTGCGAAGCTACTAGAGGAAGCGAAACCGAAGCGTAAGGCAAAGCAAAAAGCAGTAAGTCGAGATACGAGGATTGCTATGAATACAATTAGACAATCTTTACAAATGGTTACTGAAAGTGGTTTGAATGTTAATTCTGAGGAAGAAGAATTTGATGAGTACTATCAAATTACAATTAAAATTCCAAAGAAAAAATAATAATGACGTGCTAGAGACCTTATCCTATTGGAGAGGTCTCTTTTACTATATTTTCTTGTTAAATGAAGAAGGAGTTTAGAAATAAATTTTGAAGTTTAATAAAGGACGTAAAAGAAAAAGTTTTATTTCATGTTACAATAAACGTAATTGTTACTAGAATAAGATAGAAAGGTTGAAAGTAGGTGACATCATGGGAAAAATCATTGCTATTGCTAATCAAAAAGGCGGTGTTGGAAAAACAACAACATCTGTTAATTTAGGGGCTGGATTGGCACAAGTAGGTAAAAAAGTCCTTCTTGTAGATATTGATGCTCAAGGAAATGCAACGACTGGTGTGGGAATTGAAAAATCTGAATTAGATCAATGTATTTACAACGTTCTTGTGGAAGATGCAGATGTTCAAGGGGTTATACAGAAAACCGCAACTGAAAACTTAGATGTTCTACCCGCTACAATTCAATTAGCTGGTGCTGAAATTGAATTGGTACCGACTATTTCCCGGGAAGTACGTTTGCAAAGAGCATTACAGCCAGTTCGTGATGAATATGACTATATTATTATCGACTGTCCCCCATCTTTAGGGTTATTAACGATTAACGCATTAACAGCAGCAGATTCTGTTATTATTCCTGTACAGTGTGAATATTACGCACTAGAAGGGTTAAGTCAGCTATTAAATACAGTTCGACTTGTACAAAAACATTTAAATAAAAATTTAGCAATTCAAGGTGTATTGTTAACAATGTTGGATGCCCGTACAAATTTAGGAATCCAAGTTATAGATGAAGTGAAAAAGTATTTTAGGGATAAAGTATATCGCTCGATTATTCCGCGTAATGTACGCTTGAGCGAGGCTCCAAGTCATGGGAAACCTATTATGCAGTATGACGCTAAATCAAGAGGAGCAGAAGTATATATAGATTTAGCAGAGGAAGTGATTGCAGGTGGCTAAAGGATTAGGAAGAGGAATTAATGTGTTTTTTCCTGATTTAGATGTGAAAGAAGAGGAAACAATTCAGGAGATTCTTGTAACTGAATTAAGGCCGAATCCATATCAACCGCGTAAACACTTTAATAAAGAGGCGATTCAGGAATTAGCAATTTCGATTAAGGAACACGGTATTTTACAACCATTAATTGCTAGGAAGAGTATTAAAGGATATGAAATTGTTGCAGGTGAAAGACGATTTCGTGCTGCAAAAGAGGCTGGTTTAGAAAAAGTACCTGCCGTTGTCAGACAATTAACTGAACAGCAAATGATGGAATTTGCTTTGTTAGAAAACTTACAACGAGAAGATTTAAATCCTATGGAAGAGGCAATGGCATACCAGATGTTAATGAATGAGCTAAATGTAACGCAAGAACAATTAGCGAAACGTCTTGGTAAAAGCAGACCTTACATTGCAAATTATACTAGGTTATTAAGCCTACCTTCTTTCGTACAAGATATGATTGCAAATGGTCAACTTTCAATGGCTCATGGGAGAACTTTACTTACGATAAAAGATGAAGAACAATTGAAGTCCTTATTGAAACGCATTGAAAAAGAAGGATTAAATGTTCGTCAATTAGAGAAAATTGTCCAAGAGATTAATCAACACGTTTCACGTGAAACAAAAAAAGTGAAAAAAGAGCGAAATATATTTTTCGTAGAACGTGAAACGTTCTTAAGAGAAAAGTTTGGCACAGATGTGAAAATTAAAGAGACGAAAAAAGAAAAAGGTAAAATTGAAATTGAATTTTTTAATAAAGAAGATTTAAATCGTATTTTAGAACTATTAGCACAGAAAAATTAAAAAGCAAACCATCTTATTATTTATAGATGGTTTGCTTTTTTTAATGCGGATAATTTTTGATCCGTCTCTTTTATACTTTGTGCGATTACATCAGCCATTTTCATGACTAAACTTAATCTTGTATTTTGAAGAACGAAAAACTCCATAAACCCATTTAGATTGACGATACCGTGTATGTGCAAATCACCAACTGCAGGTAATTTCTTATTCATAGCAGCTCCAGGTTTACTAGGCCCCTTTCCAGTAGTGATTGATCCGATATTTTGGGACTTTCCTAAACATGCATCAACAGCAATTATAAATGCAGTAGGATTTTCTTTCTGTATATTCTGAATTTTCTCTTCTAAATTTAGCGCATGTACTGGCTCATCTAGTGTACCGAATACTTGGAGGTTTTGGATGTCTATTTGTTCAAGTTTTGTACCAACTAACGGGCCGAGTGCATCACCTGTAGAGCGATCTGTTCCGATACAAACGAGAATGATTGGTATATTAGTTTTAATAGGAATATGGGTAAGTAAGAAATTACTGATTATCTCAGAGGCTTCTAGATCTTGGTGCATAACGTTTTGAGTTTCTTTCTCAAAAAATGGTAAGCGAAAACTTCCAATATTCATGAAGCACCCATCCTTTTAATAAATTTTCAATATATGTTATATGGTGAGGAAAATGGAAAGTTATAATTGCGTAATTTTTGCAAAATGTGAATGAAAACGGAAATAATAGTACTAGTATATATATATTCGTTCCATTTTATACCTGGATATCGGGGATAAAATAGGATTAAAATCATAAAATTTTTTCAGCAATTAGGGGACTTCTGATACAATAATAAGGGTAACTAAAAAGAAATTTTAGCTAGAGAGGTAGAGGTACATGGATTTATTAGCGAAGTGGTTTAATTCTATGAAACAGTATTTATTAGATGCTGATCGTTGGGCTCATATTGGAGTTGCGACATTAAAAATATGCATTATTTTAATAATTGGTGCGGTTGTTGTGCGAATTGCAAGAGCGGTTGTACGAAATGCGTTTCGTATGGGAAGTCGTTCTCCAATTCAAATTTCAGAACGTCGTACAGTTACAGTAGCGAAATTACTTGAAAATATTGTAGCGTACGTTGTTATGTTCATTATGCTAATTGCGATTTTAGGTGTGTTTGATATTAATGCATCAGGTTTATTAGCGGGTGCTGGGGTAATTGGTTTAGCAGTCGGATTTGGTGCTCAAAGTTTAGTGAAAGACGTTATTACAGGTTTATTTATTTTGTTAGAAGATCAGTTTTCAGTTGGCGATTATGTTAAAATCGGTCAATTTGAAGGAGTCGTTTTAGAAATTGGACTTCGTACAACGAAAGTAAAGAGTTGGACAGGTGAAATTCATACTTTACCAAATGGAAGTATTATTCAAGTTACTAACTACTCAGTTAGTAATAGTGTAGCGTTTGTTGATGTATCTATTTCATATGAGGCTGATATTGCGAAAGCAGAGCAGGTTATTGAAGATTTATTAGTAGAATTACCTTCAAAGTACGAAAAAATGGTAACAACGCCTCAATTATTAGGTGTGCAAACATTAGCTGCATCAGAAGTTATATTACGTGTTATTGCTGAAGTAGAACCGATGCAACATGCAGTTATTGCAAGGGCACTTCGTAAAGAGATTAAAAATCGTCTTGATTTACATGGAATTGAAATTCCATATCCGCGTATGGTTTTATATAATCGTGAAGAATTAGTTAGTGGAAAAGCAATTTAGTATGGAGAGGAGTTTGGAGAGTGGAGCAAAAGGAATATAACTTGTATGATGTTGTGGAAATGAAGAAAGCCCATCCATGTGGCGAGAATCGTTGGAAAATTATTCGTATGGGAATGGATATCCGCATTAAGTGCGAGGGGTGTGACCATTCAGTAATGATTCCTCGAAGAGAGTTTGATCGTAAGGTGAAAAAAATACTTGTGAAGCACGAAGAATAGAGGGAGAGTAACAGTTACAGTAGGTAACTGTTACTTTTTTTCGTTTGGCGGAAACTTGTCATTTTTTTCGTTACTATCTATAATGATGAAAGATTGAGACATAGGAGTGAAAAATATGGGATTAACGGCTGGGATTGTTGGATTACCTAACGTAGGGAAGTCCACTTTATTTAATGCAATTACACAAGCAGGAGCAGAATCTGCGAACTATCCATTCTGTACAATTGATCCAAACGTAGGGATTGTAGAAGTACCAGATGAGCGTTTAAATAAATTAACGGAACTAGTAGAACCGAAAAAGACTGTTCCGACTGTATTCGAGTTTACTGATATTGCAGGTATCGTAAAAGGTGCTAGTAAAGGTGAAGGTTTAGGAAATAAATTCTTATCTCACATTCGTCAAGTAGATGCAATTTGCCAAGTTGTTCGTTGTTTTGAAGACGAAAATATTACGCACGTTTCAGGGAAAGTAGATCCAATTGATGATATTGAAACAATCAATTTAGAGCTAATTTTAGCGGACTTAGAGTCTGTTGATAAGCGTATCGAGCGTGTCGCGAAATTAGCAAGACAAAAAGATAAAGAAGCGGTATATGAGCATGAAATTTTAGTTCGTTTAAAAGAAGCTTTTGAAGAGGGAAAACCAGCTCGTACTGTTGAATTTACAGAAGAGCAGATGAAGATTGTTAAAGGCCTTCATTTACTTACAACAAAAGAAATGTTATACGTAGCGAATGTAAGTGAAGACGATGTTATCGATCCTTCGGAAAATAAATACGTACAAATGGTAAAAGAATTTGCAGCAAATGAAAATTCTCAAGTAATCGTTGTATGTGCAAAAATCGAATCAGAAATCGCTGAATTAGACGAAGAAGAGAAAAAAGTATTCCTTGAAGAATTAGGAATTGAAGAGTCTGGTTTAGATCAATTAATTCGTGCAGCATATGACCTATTAGGACTTGCTACTTACTTTACAGCTGGCGTTCAAGAAGTACGTGCTTGGACATTTAAACAAGGAATGAAGGCACCACAATGTGCTGGTGTTATTCATACAGACTTTGAGCGTGGATTTATTCGTGCAGAAACAGTTTCTTACGATGACTTAATGACAAACGGTTCTATGACAGCTGCAAAAGAAGCTGGAAAAGTACGTTTAGAAGGAAAAGAATATATCGTAAAAGACGGAGATGTGATGCACTTCCGTTTTAACGTTTAATTTAATATTTCCTAGGAAAAATAAAGATATGAGCTTGGCAAATATATTATATGTTTGCCAAGTTTTTTATGTATTGGTGAGTTGATTCATATAACTTACTATGATATAATCTAAACTCGTGAGTAATTACTATAAATTAATTGCTCCTTGCCCATTACGGGCCGTTTAGACCAAAAGGAGGTGAAAGTGTAATGAGAAAGTACGAAATTATGTACATCATTCGTCCTGGCGTTGAAGAAGAAGCTCAAAAAGCTTTAGTTGAACGTTTTGCAGGTGTTTTAACAAACAATGGTGCAGAAATCATTAACACGAAAGAGTGGGGTAAGCGTCGTTTAGCTTACGAAATCAACGACTTACGTGAAGGTTTCTACATGATCTTAAACGTGAAATCTAACGCAGAAGCGATTAACGAATTCGACCGTTTAGCTAAGATCAACGAAGACATCCTTCGTCATATCGTTGTTAAAGAAGAAGAAAAATAATTGATATATAAGGGAGAGTGGTTCGATTGATGAATCGTGTTATCCTCGTTGGTCGTTTAACTAAGGACCCTGACTTACGTTACACGCCCAATGGTGTTGCAGTAGCTACTTTTACGTTAGCTGTGAATCGCGCATTTGCCAATCAACAAGGTGAGCGTGAAGCTGACTTTATTAATTGTGTAATATGGCGTAAACAAGCAGAAAACGTAGCAAATTATTTGAAAAAAGGTAGCTTAGCAGGCGTAGATGGACGTCTTCAAACTCGTAATTACGAGGGACAAGATGGTAAACGTGTATACGTAACAGAAGTTCTTGCGGAAAGCGTGCAATTTTTAGAGCCGCGTAATGGCGGTGGGGAGCAACGTGGTTCATTTAATCAGCAACCATCAGGAGCTGGTTTCGGTAACCAAGGCTCTAACCCATTTGGTCAATCTAGTAATTCAGGTAATCAAGGTAACTCTGGGTTTACGAAGAATGACGATCCATTTTCAAATGTAGGTCAACCGATCGACATTTCCGACGACGATTTACCGTTCTAATACAGTAAATTTGTTAGTTTTAACAAAGAATGGAGGGAAATAGACATGGCAGGACGCAAAGGTGGACGTGCGAAACGTCGTAAGGTGTGTTTCTTCACAGCTAACGGCATCACTCGCATTGACTATAAAGATGTTGATTTATTAAAACGTTTCGTTTCTGAGCGTGGTAAAATTTTACCTCGTCGTGTAACAGGAACAAGCGCGAAATACCAACGCAAACTTACAGTTGCAATTAAACGTGCTCGTCAAATGGCACTTTTACCATATGTTGGTGAATAATAGCGTATGAAATGCACAGTAGAGTCGGACTCTACTGTGCATTTTGCTATGCTTTTCTTTTTTGAAAGAGAGGTTAAAATGTGAAACAAGCAAGATTTATTACTGAAGGTGCCGCGTTGTTGGCTATATATGTAATGTTATTGTTTATATCTATGTATGTTCCGATTTTGGGTACAGTTGTAACTTTTGCGTTGCCGTTACCATTTATACTATTAATGATAAGACATAAACTATCTAATGTGCTCGTGGTTTTTGTAGCGGCACTTTTTGTTACTATTATTGTGAGTCAACCGATGAGTTTAGTGAAGACAATTATGTTTGGATTGATAGGGATTGTTTTAGGATATATGTATAAAACAAGAAAAAAGCCAGTGGAAATCTTAATAGCTGGGACGCTTGCATACTTAATTGGTTTTGTACTTATTTATGTTGCGAGTATAAAGTTTTTCAACATAGATATAATGAGGCAAATGCAAAGTATATTTAGTGAAAGTATGGCGAAAAGCGAAAAGATAGTAAGTGCTACAGGTATGCCGATTAGTAAGGAACAAAAAGAGTTACTTGCACAAATGAATGATATATTACAATCGTTACTTCCGAGTATACTTGTGCTAGTTTCAGTATGTTTTTCTTGGATTACAGTGATAATATCAGGTAGTGTTTTGAAAAAGTTAAAACATGACGTTATATCTTGGCCTAAATTTAAAGATATACAATTACCAAAGAGTATCATTTGGTATTACGTTATATTTATTTTGTTAGCAACTTTTATAAAAGTAGAACCAACATCATATTTACATATGGTATTTTCTAACCTAAATGTCATATTTGCACTATTACTTGTACTGCAAGGTCTGACATTTATCGCCTTTTTAGCGTATAGAAAAGGTTTTACTAAAGGGGTTCCTATTATTAGTTTTATTGCATGCATGTTTATTCCGATGCTGTTTCCTCTTGTGACAATCTTAGGTATAATTGACTTAGGGATTTCATTGCGTTCTAAAATAGGGGGATAAAATAATATTCCTTATACTATTTTAATCTGTTTAACTAACTGGAAGGTGAGTTAGTTTTACTTTATAGGAGTTGTATACATGCCTGAATTTGATAAGAAACAGTGGTTTTTATATCCTGTTTATGTATTGGCATTTTTTGTGTTTGTGCTCATTTCAATTCTCTGTTATTTTCATTTAATTATGGGGATAGCTGCTTTTGTCATTTTTTGTATCGTATTCTTTATCGTTATACGATTTGAACTTAATTTTCAAAGGAATTTCGAAAAGCATACGACAGATATGATTACAAGAGTAAAGAAAGTAAGTAATGAAGCATTTAACCAAATGCCGATTGGTATTTTGTTATACAATAAGGATTATGGGATTGATTGGGCAAATCCTTATTTATCTTCATGTCTGGGACAGCATGCATTAGCTGGATGGCACCTTTACGATGTATCAGAAACATTACTTCTTTTCATTAAAGGAGAAACTTCTGATGATATAGTCTCTTTAAATAATCGAAAGTTTCGCGTTTTTGTAAGGAAAGAAGAAAAGTTAATTTATTTCTTTGATGTAACGGAACAAACAGAAATCGAAAAGATGTACGAGGATCAAAGGACTGTTTTAGCTGTCATCTATTTGGATAATTATGATGAAGTTACACAAGGATTAGATGATCAATTACGTACGAATATAACAAGTCTTGTGACATCGCGACTAAATGAATGGGCACTTAAGTATGGTGCGTATTTAAAACGTGCATCTTCAGAAAGATTCTTCGTTGTGCTAAATGAAAGTATTTTGACGCAGATGGAGAAAGGGAAATTTAGCATTTTAGATCAGGTGCGTGAAGAAACATCTAAAAGGAATATACCACTTACATTAAGTGTGGGTGTCGGATCAGGTGATTTACCTTTATCAGAGCTTGGAGCAATGGCTCAATCTGGTTTAGATCTTGCGCTTGGGCGTGGGGGAGACCAAGTAGCTATTAAACAAGCGACAGGTAAAGTTAAGTTCTATGGAGGTAAGACAAATCCGGTTGAAAAACGTACCCGTGTACGCGCTAGGGTCATTTCGCATGCGTTAAAGGATTTAGTATTAGAAAGTAGTAATGTCATTATTATGGGGCATAGGGCTCCCGATATGGACGCAATTGGTGCTGCGATTGGTATTTTAAAAGTGGCTCAATTAAATGAGCGTAAAGGATATATTGTGTTAGATGAAAATGATTCCGATAAAGGAATTAAGCGTTTGATGGACAAAGTGAAACAAAATGAGGAGTTATGGTCTCGTTTTATTACTCCAGAGCAAGCGATGGAATTTGCAAATGATGATTCGTTACTTGTTGTTGTCGATACGCATAAACCTTCGATGGTGATGGAGCAAAAACTGTTACATAAAATTGAAAATGTAGTAGTTATTGATCATCATCGCCGTGGAGAAGATTTTATTGAAGACCCATTGCTAGTTTATATGGAACCATATGCTTCTTCAACAGCAGAATTGGTTACAGAATTACTTGAGTATCAACCTAAAAATTTAAAGATGACAATGTTAGAAGCGACGGCATTGTTAGCGGGTATTATTGTCGACACGAAAAGTTTCACATTCCGGACAGGGGCTCGTACATTTGATGCTGCTTCTTATTTACGCTCGCATGGTGCAGATACTGTACTTGTACAAGAACTTTTAAAGGAAGATATGGATCAGTATTTACGGGTTGCAAAAGCTATAAAAAATGCGTACATTTATAAAAATGGAATTGCGATTGCTAAAGTTGATAGTGATGATTACTACGATCAAGTGCTTATTGCGCAATCGGCAGACACGTTATTAACGATGACAGGGATTATTGCATCATTTGTTGTTGCGAAACGTGGCGAGAACCTCATTGGAATTAGCAGCAGGTCTTTAGGTGAAGTGAATGTGCAGCTAATTATGGAAAACTTAGGCGGTGGCGGGCATTTGACGAATGCAGCCACACAGATGAAAAATGTTACAGTAGATGAAGCTGAGGAGAAGCTTCGATTTGTTATTGATGACTATTTACAGGGAGGCACACAATCATGAAAGTAATTTT
Organism: Bacillus cereus group sp. MYBK195-1; assembly: GCF_051916605.1. NCBI lineage: Bacteria > Bacillati > Bacillota > Bacilli > Caryophanales > Bacillaceae > Bacillus > Bacillus cereus group sp. MYBK195-1. The sequence continues at coordinate 26,486 of NZ_JBQAGZ010000007.1, forward strand.
TCTAAAAGACGTAAAAGGTAAAGGTAAAAAAGGAGAAGTAAAAAACGTACCAGATGGCTATGCAAATAACTTCTTATTAAAACAAGGATTAGCTGCTGAAGCAACAAATAGCAGTATGAAAACTTTAGAAGCTCAAAAGCGTAAAGAAGAAAAAGATGCAGCAGCAGAGCTTGAAAATGCAAAAGAGTTAAAAGAGACTTTAGAGAAATTAACTGTAGAATTAAAGGCGAAATCTGGAGAAGGTGGCCGTTTATTTGGTTCTATCACAAGCAAACAAATCGTAGATGCAATGCAAAAATCACACAAGATTAAGCTTGATAAACGTAAATTTGAAATGGACGATGCAATCCGCGCGTTAGGTTATACAAACGTTACTGTGAAATTGCATCCACAAGTAACAGCAACAGTAAAAGTTCATGTTAGTGAACAATAAAAATAAATTAAGCAAGGAGGATTGCGTATGAGTGATGTACTTGCTGATCGTACCCCTCCGCATAATATAGAGGCTGAGCAGGCGGTTTTAGGGGCCGTATTGATTGATCAAGATGCGTTAACTTCAGCATCAGAGTTATTGGTACCTGATTCGTTCTATCGAACGAAACATCAAAAGATTTTTGAAGTCATGCTTGGGCTATCTGATAAGGGAGAGCCGATCGACTTAATAATGATGACATCAGCAATGGCTGATCAAGGATTATTAGAAGAAGTTGGTGGGGTTTCTTACTTAGCGGAGTTAGCAGAGGTTGTGCCAACTGCAGCTAACGTAGAATATTACGCACGCATCATCGCTGAAAAGGCGCTTTTACGTCGTTTAATTCGCACGGCGACTCATATTGTATCGGATGGATATGAGAGAGAAGATGATGTGGATGGTCTTTTAAATGAGGCTGAGAAAAAAATATTAGAAGTATCCCATCAAACGAATGCAAAAGCATTCCAAAACATTAAAGATGTTCTTGTAGATGCTTATGACAAAATTGAACTTTTGCATAATCAAAAGGGTGAAGTTACTGGGATACCAACTGGGTTTACTGAATTAGATAAGATGACAGCAGGTTTCCAACGAAATGATTTAATTATCGTGGCAGCACGTCCATCAGTAGGGAAAACGGCATTTTCATTAAATATCGCACAAAACGTAGCGACGAAAACGGATGAAAATGTAGCGATTTTTAGTTTAGAGATGGGTGCTGATCAGCTTGTTATGCGTATGCTTTGTGCAGAAGGGAATATTGATGCACAAAGACTTCGTACTGGTTCATTAACTTCCGATGATTGGGCAAAATTAACAATGGCAATGGGGAGTCTCTCAAATGCTGGTATATATATTGATGATACGCCAGGTATTAAAGTAAATGAGATTCGAGCAAAATGTCGTAGATTAAAGCAAGAACAAGGTCTTGGTATGATTTTGATCGACTATTTGCAGCTTATTCAAGGAAGTGGGAAATCAGGAGAAAACCGTCAGCAGGAAGTATCTGAGATTTCTCGTACCTTAAAAGGGATTGCACGTGAATTGCAAGTGCCTGTTATTGCTTTATCACAGTTATCTCGTGGTGTAGAATCTCGTCAAGATAAACGCCCGATGATGTCTGATATTCGTGAATCTGGAAGTATTGAGCAGGATGCTGATATTGTAGCTTTCCTATATCGTGAAGACTACTATGATCGAGAAACGGAAAATAAAAATACAATTGAAATTATTATTGCAAAACAGCGTAACGGTCCAGTAGGTTCAGTGGAACTTGCATTCGTCAAAGAGTTCAATAAGTTCGTTAACTTAGAACGTCGTTTTGAGGATGGACATGCTCCGCCGGCATAAAGGCAGTATAAAAAAGAAACACATTTCTTATAATAAGATGTGTTTCTTTTTTTTTATAAGAAAGATAAGGCTTTCATAAGTTAAATATATAATTCTTACGAACGAAAAAGTTTTTTTATGAAAAAATGTTCGCTTTTCGGTTGACTTCTTTTTCGGTTTTGGTACAATTATATTGTTTGAATAGATCGTTTGAAAATTGCGGAGGTGCTTTAATAATGTCTTCAGTAGTAGTTGTAGGAACACAATGGGGCGACGAAGGAAAAGGTAAAATCACTGATTTTCTTTCTGAGCATGCGGAAGTAGTTGCAAGATATCAAGGTGGAAATAACGCGGGACATACAATTGTTTTCGGCGGAGTTAAATATAAATTACACTTAATTCCATCTGGTATTTTCTATAAAGAGAAAATTTGTGTAATCGGAAACGGATTAGTAGTAGATCCAAAAGCATTACTTGAAGAGTTAAAATACTTACACGATCGTGGTGTAAGTACTGATAATTTACGTGTAAGTAACCGTGCACATGTTATTTTACCTTACCACTTAAAGCAAGATGAGTTAGAAGAAGCAAGTAAAGGTGATAACAAAATCGGTACAACGAAAAAAGGTATCGGTCCTGCATATATGGATAAAGCTGCTCGTATTGGTATTCGTATGGCTGATCTTTTAGACCGTGAAGCATTTAAAGAGAAGCTTGAGCGCAATTTAGTAGAAAAAAATCGTTTATTTGAAAAAATGTACGATACAGAAGGTTTCACTGTAGAAGAAATTTTCGAAGAGTACTTCGAGTACGGGCAACAAATCGCGCAATATGTATGTGATACGTCTGTTGTATTAAATGATGCATTAGATAATAATCACCGTGTATTATTTGAAGGTGCGCAAGGTGTTATGCTTGATATTGACCACGGTACGTACCCGTTCGTTACATCTTCTAACCCAATTGCTGGTGGTGTAACAGTTGGAACTGGAGTTGGTCCTGCGAAAGTTACTCGCGTTGTAGGTGTATGTAAAGCATATACAAGCCGCGTTGGTGATGGTCCATTCCCTACTGAGCTTCATGATGAAATTGGTCATCAAATTCGTGAAGTTGGTCGCGAGTATGGAACGACAACTGGTCGTCCACGCCGCGTAGGTTGGTTCGATAGCGTTGTTGTAAGACATGCACGTCGTGTTAGTGGTTTAACGGATCTATCATTAAATTCTATCGACGTTTTAACAGGTATTCCAACTCTTAAAATTTGTGTTGCTTACAAATACAATGGTGAAGTTATTGATGAAGTTCCAGCTAACTTAAACATTTTAGCAAAATGTGAGCCTGTATATGAAGAGCTTCCAGGTTGGGAAGAAGATATTACTGGTGTAAAATCATTAGATGAACTTCCTGAAAATGCACGAAAATACGTAGAACGTGTTTCTGAGTTAACAGGAATTCAAATATCTATGTTCTCAGTTGGACCAGATCGTAACCAAACAAATATTGTTCGTAACGTATACGAAGCTTAATTAATAGTGTTTAGAAAAAACTCATGTCCGCATGAGTTTTTTCTTATTCTTTTATAAAAAAACGAAAAAAGTATTGCAATAAATACAGAATACATGTTATGATACATCTTGTCGTCACGAAAATATGACGTTGGTGAGTATGAGCCATTAGCTCAGTTGGTAGAGCATCTGACTTTTAATCAGAGGGTCGAAGGTTCGAGTCCTTCATGGCTCACCATTTTATTTTTCGTGGCCCGTTGGTCAAGTGGTTAAGACACCGCCCTTTCACGGCGGTAACACGGGTTCGAATCCCGTACGGGTCATGTTTTTTTTTGCTTATTTTTGGTCCCGTGGTGTAGTGGTTAACATGCCTGCCTGTCACGCAGGAGATCGCCGGTTCGACCCCGGTCGGGACCGCCACTTTTGTTTATACCACCATTAGTGGTTTTATATATAGTTTTGGCTCGGTAGCTCAGTCGGTAGAGCAGAGGACTGAAAATCCTCGTGTCGGCGGTTCGATTCCGTCCCGAGCCACTCTCAGGATATTAAGTGGGCCCACTTAATATCCTTTTTATTTATGTAATTTTACAAAACTGAGTAGTTATTTTAAAATAGAACGAGGAGCCTCTAGCAGTTGAAGCTAGAGGTTTTTCTATAGATCGTATAGGATGCCGTGTAAAAGTGGATCATACATGAGTCTATGAGAATAGAGGAGAAAATACTTAAACAAAGGATGCGGTCATATAGGACATACTATGTAAACATCAATATGTTTAGGGATTATTGACCATATTTTTATAAGGAGGAAATAGACGATGATGGGAAAGAAAATTTTAGTAGTTGATGATGAAAAGCCGATTGCAGATATTTTGAAGTTTAACTTAGAAAAAGAAGGTTTTGAAATAGTAATGGCGCATGATGGTGATGAAGCAATTGAAAAGGCTAATGAAGAGCAACCAGATATGGTTTTATTAGATATTATGCTACCAGGTAAAGACGGCTTAGAGGTTTGCCGTGAAATACGTAAAAGCTCAGAAATGCCGATTATTATGCTTACAGCAAAGGACTCTGAGATTGATAAAGTATTAGGGCTTGAGCTTGGGGCAGATGATTATGTAACGAAGCCATTTAGTACAAGGGAATTACTTGCTCGTGTGAAGGCGAATTTACGCCGCCATCAACAAGGTGGTGCTGCGGAAAAAGAAGAAAATACAGAAATGGTTATTGGACCAATTGTGATTAATCCAAATGCATATAGTGTAACGAAGCGCGAGGAAAATATCGAGCTTACACATCGTGAATTTGAATTGCTACATTATTTAGCGAAACATTTAGGACAAGTTATGACACGCGAACATTTATTACAAACAGTTTGGGGTTATGACTATTTTGGAGATGTGCGCACAGTAGACGTTACAGTACGTCGTTTGCGTGAAAAAATTGAAGATAATCCAAGCCATCCTACTTTAATTGTAACTAGACGTGGAGTAGGGTATTACTTGCGTGACCCAGAGCAGGAATAGTATATGAAGAAAGTTGGTTTTTTTCAATCTATTCATTTAAAATTTGTGCTTATATATATGCTATTAATATTAATAGCTATGCAAGTTATTGGAGTATATTTCGTAAGGGAATTAGAGAAGAGCTTAGTACAAGGTTTTAGGGATTCTTTAACGCAGCAAACAAACTTATTATCATATAATTTGAAGCAAGAGTTTAAAAAAAGTTATACAAAAGCAGAAACAGAGTCAACAGATGAAACGATTAAAACTTCAATTCGAAAATTTGCCTCTGATCAGAAGAAAGTTATACAAGAGGTAAGTGTATTTGATTCGCACAGAAAGTTACTGGCTATTTCAGATGAATCAAAGCAGAATAAGGTGAATCGAACATCAACTGATATAGCTGTTCAGCGAGTGTTAGTACAAAAAAAGCCAGAAGTGAAAATTGAGAAGGATGGTAGTACAGGTCATCGTGTTCAAGTTATGCTTACTCCGATTCTAGATGATAACGGTAAGGATGCGCTTGGTGTTATTTACATTGTGGCATCTATGGAAGATGTATATAAACAAATGAAGGATATAAACCAAATTTTTGCTACGGGAACAGTAATTGCTTTATTAGTAACGGCCGTACTTGGGATTTTATTGGCTCAAACAATTACAAGACCAATTTCAGATATGCGGAGACAAGCAATCGAAATGGCAAAAGGAAATTATTCCAGAAAAGTAAAAGTGCATAGCCATGATGAAATTGGACAACTGGCATTATCCTTCAATAATTTATCGAAAAAATTACAACAAGCTCGTTCTTCTACAGAAAGTGAAAGGCGTAAATTATCATCTGTTTTATCACATATGACAGATGGAGTAATTGCTACTGATCGAAAAGGGGATATTATTTTACTAAATGACCCTGCGGAAAAGATGTTAAATGTTTCTCGTGAAACAGCGCTCGATCAATCTGTTTTAGAGGTATTAGGGATACAGGAAGAGTTTACGCTCGATCATTTATATGAAGAGCCAGATTCTGTTTTATTAGATTTTAGTACGAGAAACGAACCATATATTTTACGTGCTAGTTTCTCTGTTATTCAAAAAGAAACAGGGAAGGCAAACGGCTTAATTGCTGTACTATATGATGTAACAGAGCAGGAACGTATAGAACGGGAACGCCGTGAGTTTGTGGCAAATGTCTCTCATGAATTAAGGACGCCATTAACGACGATGCGCAGTTATTTAGAGGCACTTACAGATGGAGCATGGCAGGATCCAAATATTGCACCACAATTTTTAACGGTTACACAAGAAGAAACAGAAAGAATGATTAGACTTGTAAATGCGTTGTTACAGCTATCTAAACTGGATAGTACAGAGCATCGTTTAATGAAAGAATGGGTCGACTTTACTGATTTCTTTAATAATATTATTGATCGCTTTGAAATGTCTAAAGAGCAAAATGTAAGTTTCAAACGATCTTTCTCTAAGAAATCTAGATTTATTGATATGGATACTGACAAAATTACTCAAGTGCTGTATAACATTATTTCTAACGCATTAAAGTATTCACCAGAAGGTGGAACAGTAACATATCGTTTACGTGATCGCGGTGATTTATTAGAAATTAGTGTAAGTGACCAAGGAATGGGTATTCCAAAAGAAAACGTTGATAAAATCTTTGAACGTTTTTATCGCGTAGATAAAGCTCGTTCAAGACAAATGGGTGGTACGGGACTTGGATTAGCAATTGCAAAAGAAATGATTGAGGCACATGGTGGCTCTATTTGGGCGAAGAGTGAAGAAGGAAAAGGGACAACTATTTATTTTACGTTACCAATGGCAGCAGATGAAGAGGACGATTGGGAATGAGTATGGAAAACTTTAAAACAATAGTTTTAATTAACCTAGTTGTAATTAGCCTATTTCTTACTTTTAATCTATGGACGTATGTGCCAGATTCTACATCCATGCAAAACGCGAAATTTGTACAGGGGAATGAAGGAATGAACCAAACTAAAATTTCCGATGTTGTCCGTCCTACTTCTATCATCGTGCATAAAGATAAAAATCATTATGGGAGCAAAAGAGAGGCAGATATAGAATCAATCTATAAGCCTCTGGAAGTAGGGGAACTACATGGTTTTAGAGAGATATCAATCACTAAGGGTGATTTCCTTTCATATGTGCATGGTGAAGGGAAAGTTGAACTTGTTTTCCCTACCGATATCCCATTTGATGCAGTTAAATCCATGTTTAACATGAAAGAGAAAAGTACAGATAAGCCTAAACATTTTAATCGTATTCTCCTTGATCCTTCTAGAAGTAAGGATCAAGAAATTAAAATTAACTTTGTTTCTGATGGTGATAACTTTAAAATATACGAGGCAAAATTAAGTGGCTTGTATTTAAAAGATATTGTAAATGCCCAAAATCAATTTATAGTATCAGCAAAACCTTATTTTGATTATCAACTCAATGATATGAAAAAATTATTTTTACCAGATGGAACGACAGAGTTAAGCAATATAACATATATTTCATCTAATTTAGCAGTTGATACGTTTAAGAATGCTCTGTTTAGTGATCCTCGTTATTTAAGTCCGATTACCGAGATGTCGAAAGAAACATTTACAGATGGTATTAGATCCATGGAAATTGAAAACGATCGTCACATGCTAAAGTATAAAAACTCTTCTGTCTTAACTGAGAAAACGATAGATAATTTAATGCTTTTACAAAAAAGCTTTGAATTTGTAAGTGGTCACAGTGGGAGTTTGGATTCATATCGTTTGGACTATATGAATAAAGGAGAGACAGTATTTCGCTTAAATGAAGATGGATATCCAGTATTCAATGCAAATGGATTAGCGGAATTAAGACAAGTATGGGGATCAGAAGAAGTAATGGAATATGAAAGACCGTTGCTGTCTTTAAATACTAAAGGTATAGAACAGAAGGTTACTCTTCCGTCAGGGCATGTTGTAATAGCATCCCTAGAAAATAATCCAGAGATAAAGAAACAAGTAATTAAGGATATTGGCATTGGATACAAGTTATCACTAGATGGGCAAGTGGTTCGACTACAACCAATTTGGTATGTAAAGCTTGTTGAAGATGAAACAGGTAAACAGAAAATCTATGAGTGGAGTGAGGGAGGACTAAATGGATTGGGATCGGATTAAAACCATATTTATTGTGACCTTTTTTGTTTTGGACCTCTTTCTCATTTTCCAATTCATTCAAAAGCAAGATAGTAATCAATTGGAGCTTATTGCAGAAACAAAGATAGATCAAGAATTAAAAGCAAATAAAATTACGATGGGAAATATCCCTAAAGAACCGAAAAAAGAGTCATTTATTAGAGCGGAAAATAAAGCCTTTAAAGAAGAAGATATACAGTCTTTGAAAAATCAAACGGTGCATATACAAAATATGTACAAGATAGAAAGTAAGCTAAAAGAGCCTTTTTTAAATACGAAATCATTATCAAAAGATAAGTATAATGAATTTTTGAAGAACTATGTATTGGATGGACAAAAGTATGAATTTGGAGCGGTGAAAGACTCTAAAATTTATTTCTTCCAAAAATATAAAGATAAGCCTATTTTCTATAATAATCAGGCGATGATTGTTGTGGAATTAAATGAAAAAAATGAACTTGTTTCATATACGCAGACAATGCTAACTGATTTAAAAGAAATGGGCGAAGGTGAAAAAACGAAAGAGCAAGAAATTATTACGGCTCAAACAGCTTTAGAAAATTTGTATTTAAAAAATAAAATTCATGGAAATACGCATGTTAAAGAAGCGCAAATTGGTTATGCCACTCTTACCGCATCTACTTCTAATAACCAAGTACTTGCTCCAACGTGGAATTTAAAAACGGAGCAGAAGCAGGACTTCTTTGTGAATGCAATTGAAGGACAAGTTATGGAATTAGGAGAAAAGGAAAATCAAGTGGTTGATGAACATACTGGAGTGAGAAAGAATGGGGTTGCATTTTAGCGTACTTGCAAGTGGAAGTACAGGAAATATGCTATACGTAGGAACCGATGAAAAAAAATTACTAGTCGACGCAGGTTTAAGTGGTAAAGCAACAGAGGCTTTATTTAAACAAGCAGAACTAAATATAAATGATGTATCAGGTATTCTTGTAACGCATGAGCATAGTGATCATATTAAAGGATTAGGTGTATTGGCACGTAAATATGATTTACCTGTTTATGCGAATGAGAAAACATGGAATGCAATGGAACATTTAATAGGAAATATCCCAACTGAACAAAAGTTTATTTTCTCAGTTGGTGATGTGAAAACATTTGGTGATATTGAAGTCGAGTCATTTGGAGTTTCTCATGATGCGGCAGAACCGATGTTTTATGCTTTCCATAACAATAATAGGAAATTAGCGCTTATTACAGATACGGGATACGTAAGTGACCGTATGAAGGGCGTTATTAAGGGAGCTAATGCTTTTGTATTTGAAAGTAATCATGATGTAGAAATGCTTCGTATGGGACGTTATCCATGGAGCATTAAACGACGTATTTTAAGTGACGTTGGGCATGTTTGTAATGAGGATGCTGCATTAGCGATGGCAGATGTAATTACAGATGAGACAAAGCATATTTATTTAGCCCATTTAAGCTTAGATAATAACATGAAAGAACTAGCGCGTATGTCAGTATCACAAGTACTAGAGGAAAAAGGATTTGGAGTGGGTGAATCCTTTGAAATTCACGATACAGATCCAAAAATGCCTACAAAAATTCAATACGTATAATTCTTCATTTTAGTAAACAATAAAGGTGAATATAGTTGTTTTCAGGAAGATAGGTGAACAAATATGTCCTTTATTGATGAAGAAAGTTATCGTATGAAACGTGCAGGAAAAAAGAAGCACAAAGGTATAGTTCTTTCGAGTATAGCGGGAACAATTGTAGGAGCTTCTTTATTTGCGTTTGGAGCGCCTTTATTTTCGAATTCTGCTGATACGCTTCCGCAAGCTGAAGCAAGCGGAAGTAATATGGCTGAAGCTCAAGGGATTAAACAGATTAGCTTTGTAGATGCTGTTGATCGTGCATCTGAAGCTGTTGTGGGTGTTATTAACATTCAACGAGATAATTTTTCAGAGGCAGATTCAGAGGCCGGTACAGGATCAGGAGTAATTTATAAAAAGACAGATGGTCAAGCTTATATTGTAACGAATAATCATGTTGTAGCTGGAGCGAATCGTATTGAAGTAAGTCTAAGTGATGGTAAGAAGGTTCCTGGAAAAGTATTAGGAACCGATGTAGTCACAGATTTAGCTGTATTAGAAATAGATGCAAAGCATGTGAAAAAAATAATTGAAATTGGCGATTCTAATACTGTTCGCAGAGGAGAACCAGTTATTGCGATTGGAAACCCACTTGGATTGCAATTTTCTGGAACAGTTACACAAGGTATTATTTCAGCTAATGAACGTATTGTCCCTGTAGATTTAGATCAAGATGGACATTATGATTGGCAAGTAGAAGTGTTACAAACAGATGCAGCGATTAATCCGGGGAATAGTGGTGGTGCGCTTGTAAATGCAGCAGGACAATTAATTGGTATTAATTCAATGAAAATTGCTGCAAAAGAAGTAGAAGGAATCGGCCTTGCTATTCCGGTGACTAGAGCTGTTCCGATTATGAATGAACTTGAGAAGTATGGAAAAGTAAGAAGACCGTATGTTGGGATTGAACTTAGGTCATTAAATGAAATCCCAAACTATTATTGGTCAAAAACATTACATTTACCAGGTACTGTAACAGAGGGCGTTTGTATTTTGGATGTGAAAAGTCCTTCGCCAGGTGCGGATGCTGGTTTAAGAGAACATGATGTTATTGTGGCAGTAGATGGAAAACCGATTCGCGATATTATTGGATTCCGTACGGCCTTATATGATAAGGAAATTAATGATAAAATGACTCTTACGTTTTATCGTGGTACAAAAAGAGTAACAACAACAGTGAAATTAGGCATTCAAAAGTATTAAAAACAGGAGGGCCTACCTCCTGTTTTCTATTGTAGAAAAGTGAGGTGTAGAAAATGAATTTACCTTGTTGTTTAGAACATGTTGAATTAGCGTTAGATATTATTGTGGATGAGTGTGAAGTTGCACCAGTTATCAACAATGTGGATAACTCGGGAAAAGAGAAAAAAACATGTGAATTTTGTCAAAATGAGGCGACATATGTTGTATCGAACACAGATTCTCACACAATATGTGGGTAGTATTTGTGGATATGTGGATAAGTTTTGTGGATAACATGTTTGTAAGGTGGAGGATACGTGTGAATATCTCGATTATTTCAATTGGGAAATTAAAAGAAAAATATTTGAAACAAGGTATAGCAGAATACTTAAAACGATTATCTGCATACGCAAAAGTAGAAGTAATTGAATTACCTGATGAAAAGGCGCCAGAAAATTTAAGTGAAGCAGAAATGTTAATTGTAAAGGAAAAAGAAGGTATACGTATACTCGATAAAATTTCTGATGACACGCATGTGATTGCATTAGCTATAGAAGGAAAGCAAAAGTCATCAGAAGAATTTGCGGTAAGTCTAGATCGCCTTGCTACATACGGAAAGAGTAAAGTCGCATTTGTAATTGGTGGATCACTTGGACTAAGCTCAGAAGTGATGAAGCGTTCAAATGAATCACTTTCTTTTTCAAAGATGACATTGCCACACCAATTAATGCGATTAGTGTTGCTTGAGCAAGTGTATAGAGCGTTTCGGATTAATCGTGGAGAACCGTATCATAAGTAATGTATTCTATGTAAAACACTGATATTATCATATTTATTTTATTATGCCTATAATTGGAGGCTATGTGAATGGTAAGTGATCAGACGAGATATTCTAGACTCGCAAATATAACAAAAATAATAAATACGAAATTAGAACTACGTGACGTATTGCAGCGTGTGACAATGGCGATATCAGAGGAAATTGTTAGGTGCGATGCTGTTGGAATTTATTTACCCCAGGAAGATGGAACATTTAGAGGGTTTGCAGGAAAACCAGAGACTATAAATGGCGTAACACTCGATACTCAAGTAATTGATCCTGAAATAGACTTACTGGCAAAAGAGGTTATTGAAACGAAAAAAACCATCTATATTCCTGATACCTCAAAGGATCATCGACCAGATCCGAGACCGGTTAATGCATTCAAAATTAAGTCCTTATTAGCTCTGCCTATCTCATTTGGGCAAGAGTTATTTGGTCTAGTTTTTTTATTTGATTATGGAATTCCGATGAACTTAACAGATTCAGAAATTCAAAGTGTTGAAGCTTATGTAAATATGGCTGCGGTTGCAATTCAAAACACAAATAATTTAAAACAAAAGGAAAACCTTATTGCTGAGAAGCAGCTGTTACTAAATGTTACACGTGATTTATCAATGTGTTCCTCGATACAGGAGAGTTTTGATAAATGCTTTTTTTACCTAGAACAGATTTTAGAGAGTAAAAATATGACTGCCCATCTTCTAGATCCGCTAGATAAAACAACAATTAAAACAACGAAATTAAGTAAGGGCTGTCATTGGACAGAAGCGGATTGGACAGAGAAAAGCTATGAAGCCAAGATTCAAGAAGTTATTCAAACAAAAAATATAGATAGTAAGGGTCTATTGATGATTCCATTGGTTTCAATTGGAGAAGTATTAGGGGTAATCGTCGTTGGCAAAGAAGGAAAAGCTCACAATTATGATCATTCTCAACTTCAACTAGCAAAATCTATCGTTGATGCCACAGCCCCTACGTTTTCGAATTTGTCATATATGGATCAACTAGAAAGCATAGTGGAAGAGCGAACGAGAGAGCTAGCTGCTGCTAATGAAAAAGTTACAAGTGTGATTGAATGTATTACGGATGGATTTTTTATTTTAAATAATAAATGGGAATTTACGTACGTAAATAAGCACCAATATTTTCCGCAAAGAAAAACAGCAAAAGATGTATTAGGAAAGAATATATGGGATGTTTTCCCGAGTGAAATCGACACAGTTATGTATAAGGAATTTCATCGTGCGATGTCAGAGCGAACTACAGTTCATTTCGAATTTCTTTCTACTGCAGATGAATATTGGCACGAAGTTATTGCATACCCGTATGATGATGGTATTTGTTGTATTTTTAAAAACATAACGGAAAAAAAGAAATATGAACAGGAATTGAAAAGATTATCCAACATAGATTTAATAGGGCAAATGGCAGCAGGTATCAGCCATGAAATTAGAAATCCAATGACAACAGTACTAGGATTTTTACAGTTATTAAAAGAAGAGAATACCTATGAGAAACATAATAAATACTTTCATTTAATGATTGAAGAACTTAACCGTGCCAATTCTATTATTACTGAATTTCTCTCAATGGGTAATACAAGGAAATCGGATTTGCAGATGTTAGATTTAAATTCAATTATCCGCGATATTATTCCTTTAATAAAGATTGATACGTACAATCAAAATAAATATATTCAAGTCGATACAAATGACATTCCAGAATTACTTTTAAATCGTAATGAAATACGGCAATTATTAATGAATCTATATCGTAATGGCTTAGAAGCGATGAATACAGGGAAAGTTCTAACCATTAGCACTTACAAGGAAGGTCAAAATTGTGTGGTGCTTGCAGTGCGGGATCAAGGAAAAGGTATCAGGCCTGAAGTATTAGAGAAACTGGGTACGCCGTTTTACACGACCAAAGATAATGGAACTGGATTGGGGTTAGGTGTATGTTATGCCATTGCTGCCCGCCATAATGCAAAAATAGAAATTCAAACAGAATCGGAAGGCACTACCTTTTTTGTTAAATTTAATTATGAAAATAATAAAAAATAACCTTATTTAGAATAGTTACGATGAACCGTATCATAAATAAATTTATTCTTTGCATATAAAAGGATAAAAAGACCATTGGACAAAAATTACCGATGGTCTTTTAAATATTATTAGATGGTATGTAGATTTCCTAAAATAAGTATGTTTCTATTTCCATAAAAATATGCTGTAATATGAAGAGGAAAAAGTATAAGTAGTTAGAGAAGTGAGGAATTAAAGGTGAAGAAGTTTAAGAAGTTTTACTTGGAGATTACGAGTGTATGTAATCTTGCGTGTAGCTTTTGTCCGCCGACGGAAAGGCAGAAGCAATTCATTTCTGTAGAGGATTTTGCTAAAAGATTAGACCAAATTAAACCTCACACAGACTACATTTATTTGCACGTGAAGGGTGAGCCGTTGCTCCACCCGAAAATAGATCAACTATTAGACTTAAGTCATGAAAAAGGGTTTAAAGTTAATATTACAACGAACGGAACGTTAATTAATAAGAGAAGACATAGGCTGTTAAATAAGCCTGCGTTAAGACAAATGAATTTTTCACTGCATAGTTTTGATGGACATCCAGGTTCGCAAGATAAAGAGGGCTATGTAAGGAGTATACTTTCCTTCATTAGGGAAGCGACAAGTCAATCAGATTTAATTGTATCGTTAAGGTTATGGAATTTAACTCAGGATAATAAAACGAATGCTGAAATCCAGAAAAATAGAGAGTTATTATCTATAATTGAAAATGAATTTGATCTATCTTATCAAATTGAAGAGAAGCTTACACCAGGAAAAGGTATAAAAATTGCAGAACGTGTCTTTATTAATCAAGACTATGAATTCCAGTGGCCAGCATTACATGAAGAAGAGGATGATGGGAAAGGATTCTGTCATGGACTTCGTAATCAAGCGGGTATTTTAGCGAATGGAACAGTTATTCCTTGTTGTTTAGATGGTGAAGGGATTATTAACCTTGGGAATATTAATAATGATTCATTTTCTAACATTATCGAAGGTGAAAGAGCAACAAACATTGTCGATGGATTTTCGAAAAGAGTTGCGGTTGAAGAACTTTGCAGGAAATGTGGATATCGCAAACGGTTTGGGAAGTAAATATGAAATAAGCCCTCATAAAGCGAGGGCTTATTTTTTATACTTGATAAGAATGCTCTAAATTATCAATTAATGAACCACAACGTAAGAAACAGCTTTACGGATTGCATCTGGTTTTGACATATCTACTCCGGCATGTTTCATTTTACCACCAGCGATCAATAGCAGGTTGTCCTTCCTCTTTAATCATTTGAGCTACTGCAGTGGATGCAGTGTGTGCTGCCTTTTTTGTAGTATTTCTAGTAACGATTTACGGAAAGGTTCAAGTTTTGTTTCTTCAGTTAAATATTTTTCAATTGTTCCTTCGCCGAATATGAGAATTTCATTATGAATAAAGGATAGTGCAGTATGTACTTTCGTCCATAAAGCAGAAATTTTGGAAGAGTTCGCTTGAATACTTGGATTTGTACGATCAGTAGATTCTTTTAAATTTGCATATGAGTACAGTTTTGTTAACGTCATTAAAAGTTCTTCTTCTAAAAGTAGGCAATTTAATAAAGTGTGGGAGCTAGTATGTAAATGTCCTTTAAATGAATCAAGTTTCTGTATATCATTTTCCAATGCGTTTAATGCAGTATGCTATTCGGCATCAGAATTATACAAATCGGATAAATCCCATGTTAGTTCAGCAGGTACCTCTACGCGATTAAGGCGATTTTCCATTACATTTTTCAAGTCGTATATCCTCCTTATTAAGACTATCTAAAAATATAACAATAGAAAATTCAGTTAAATCAAAGTATTTTACATTTTTATATACAAAAAAGAAGGACAAGCATGAAAATGCTTGTCCTTCAAGTTAATTTAAGAATTAATATACTTTGTCACCATTGAAAATCGAGTTTTTCACGACAACATAATCTACAGTACGAATAGCATCTAATTTTGTTCCACCAGCGTAAGAGATAGAAGATTGAAGATCTTGTTCCATTTCGATTAACGTATCTTCTAAAGAACCTTTATGCTCAACGAACATTTTCTTACCTTCAACGTTTTTCTTCTCACCCTTTTGGAATTCAGAAGCAGAACCGAAGTATTCTTTATAAAGTTTGCCATCTCTTTCAATTGTTTCCCCTGGAGACTCTTCGTGACCAGCGAATAGAGAACCGATCATGACCATAGTTGCCCCAAATCGTATAGATTTAGCTACGTCGCCGTGTGTACGAATACCACCATCAGCGATAATTGGCTTACTTGCAGCTTTTGCACACCAGCGAAGTGCAGCTAGCTGCCAACCACCAGTTCCGAAGCCTGTTTTAATTTTAGTAATACAAACTTTACCAGGTCCAATACCAACTTTTGTTGCATCGGCACCAGCATTTTCTAATTCTCTTACCGCTTCTGGAGTTCCAACGTTTCCAGCGATAACGAAGCTCTCTGGTAAATGTTTTTTAATATGTTGAATCATGTTGATCACAGCATTAGAATGACCGTGTGCGATATCAATCGTGATATATTCAGGTGTCAGTTGCTCAGCAGCTAATTGTTGTACGAATTCATATTCGTCCTCTTTTACACCAACGCTGATAGAAGCGATTAATCCACGTGATTGCATATCTCTAATGAATGAGATTCGTTTCTCTGGTTGGAAACGATGCATGATATAAAAGTAGTTGTTCTCAGCTAAATAAGTTGCAATTCTTTCATCAATAATCGTTTGCATATTTGCAGGTACGACAGGTAATTTAAATTTATGTTTTCCTAAAGTGACAGTTGTATCACATTCAGAGCGGCTATTTACAATGCATTTCGCGGGAATTAATTGAATATCTTCATAGTCGAATACGTTTTCCATCATTTACACCCCTAAAATACGAATATTTTATTTTTATTAATCAAAAATGTTCGTCCATAGGATAATTTACATTATTTTTATTAAGAAGTCAAAGGATTTCTTAACATTTTTTGAAAAAGCAGATTTTATATCTGAAAAACAACGTTAAAAACGAATTTAAAACGTTTTTTTATTTTTATTGTTCGTTTATGAAAAAGGTTGAAAAATTAAGATAATTATACAAGGTTGTATGTATTCTTTTTATTTTTTTGGAGTGGATGTAGGATACTATGAAAAGGTTAATGCTAACAATACGAGCAAAAGATGTTATCAAGTAGTTGAACATTATATGAAATGATAAGGTTTATTTCTATATAAAAAGATGAATCTGGCATGATCCACCTTTTTATGTGAGGTTTCAAGTATAATAAGTAGGGTGATAGTAATGTATACAAAAGATAAAAAAGAAAATAATACAAAATAAAATGAGGTTAATATATGAATAAAAAAAGTTTTTCTGATTATAAACTAAGTACGGAAATCGTAAGGGCACTTACTGGGTTAGGATATAATCATCCAACAGAAGTACAAGGTGAGGTTATTCCAGTTGCATTAGAAAAGAAGGATCTTGTTGTGAAGTCCCAGACTGGAAGTGGAAAAACAGCTTCATTTGGTATTCCACTTTGTGAAATGGTGGAGTGGGAAGAGAATAAACCACAAGCATTAGTTTTAACACCAACGAGAGAGCTTGCGGTACAGGTAAAAGAAGATATTACAAATATAGGTCGATTCAAAAGGATTAAGGCTGCGGCAGTTTATGGGAAATCTCCATTTGCACGTCAAAAATTAGAATTAAAGCAAAAGACACATATTGTAGTTGGTACTCCTGGTCGTGTGTTGGATCATATTGAGAAGGGTACCCTTTCTTTAGAGTGTTTGAAGTATTTAGTTATTGATGAAGCAGATGAGATGCTAAATATGGGCTTTATCGATCAAGTAGAGGCAATTATTGATGAATTACCTACAAAAAGGATGACGATGTTATTTTCAGCAACACTTCCAGAAGATGTTGAGAAATTGTCTCGTACATATATGAATTCACCAATTCATATTGAAATTAAAGCAGCTGGGATTACGACGGATAAAATTGAACATACTCTTTTTGAGGTGATAGAAGACGAGAAGCTTTCACTACTTAAAGATGTAACAACGATTGAGAATCCTGATAGCTGTATTATTTTCTGTCGTACACAAGAAAATGTAGATCATGTATATAGACAATTAAAACGAGCTAACTATCCTTGTGACAAAATACATGGTGGTATGGTACAAGAAGATCGTTTTGAAGTCATGGATGATTTTAGAAAAGGAAAATTCCGTTATTTAGTAGCCACAGATGTAGCTGCGAGAGGAATTGATATTGATAATATTACACATGTTATTAATTATGATATTCCACTTGAAAAAGAAAGCTATGTACATCGTACTGGAAGAACGGGACGAGCTGGAAATAGTGGAAAAGCTATTACATTTATAACACCATATGAAAATAGATTTTTAGAAGAGATTGAGGAGTATATTGGATTTGAAATTCCAAAGGCAATTGGACCTTCAAAAGAAGAAGTTATGAAAGAGAAAGCTGCATTTGAAGAAAAGATACATGCTAAACCAATTATAAAGAAAGATAAAAATGCAGATATCAACAAAGGCATTATGAAGCTGTACTTTAATGGCGGGAAGAAAAAGAAAATTAGGGCGGTAGATTTCGTCGGTACAATTGCTAAAATTAAAGGTGTTACAGCAGAAGATATAGGTATTATTACGATACAAGATAATGTTTCTTACGTTGAAATATTAAATGGAAAAGGACCACTTGTCTTGAAAGTCATGAAGACTACAACGATTAAAGGGAAACAACTAAAAGTTCATGAAGCAATTAAGTAAATAAAAAACTATCCACTTTAATAGGTGGATAGTTTTTTATTTATGATTCTTTTAAATCATCCACTAGTTGCTCCGCTAAACGTCTATACATATTACTCATAGTGACGAAGGATGTTAGTAGTAGAAATTTTTCTAGCTTTGTATCTTCTAAGGAAGAAATCTCATTTACTTCTGTAACACGGTTATTTACGTCTTGTTTAAAGCTTTCGACATTGCTTTCAGTAAGAGCAAGATAATTTTTGTATAACGTATTTAATTCGAATGAATCAACATTTAATAAGGAGTCATTTATAGTTTCTAATGAACTTTTTATGTCGTTAATGGAGAGAGCTCCCTTTAATTGATAAATTAGGCTAATTAAAATCATATGCTCTTTTGAATACTTTTTATTTTTGATAGGGATGAATAGTTTCCCTTTTGCGTAATTATTAATCATCGTTTTTGTTAATACTTTTTCATCATCAGTTCTCGTTGTATCTGCATAAGTATTCTCAAATAGTTGGACAACTTGGTCTACATATAAGTCAACATTTGGAATATCCTCAAGTTTAATGTTTTTTTCTAAATGTAATGTCTTAAGTAATTCATTTATATTTTCCACGTAGAATCCCTCACTTTTATAACTTAGTGGAACTTAATGTTTAATATATCTTTAAATATGGTATTACGAAACAAATGAATTGTAAATGTTGACCTTAAAAAGAAATGTATATATAATTACAGGTAGTTATCAAAACTACATGTAATTATATGAGGGGTGTTATTATGAATACTTATGTAAGGGAACCAGTTAATGCATTTACTCACTTAGGTGGAGCGATATTATCATTTATTGCGTTATTAGCTATGCTTGTGAAAGTTTCTATCAAGATGCCATCATTTGCTGCAATTACAGCTGTTATTTTGTTTGGTATTGGAATGATGGTCCTTTATACGGCGTCAGCTGTATATCATAGTGTTGTGGCCAATGAACGTGTTATATACTTCTTTAGGAAGCTAGATCATTCCATGATTTTTATATTAATTGCAGGTACATATGCACCCTTTTGCTTAATTACATTAAATTCAGCAAGTGGTTTGCTATTATTTTGTTTAGTCTATGCAACTGCGATTTGTGGCATTGTATTTAAAATGTTTTGGTTTAATTGTCCAAGGTGGTTATCGACAGCAATTTATATTACGATGGGTTGGTTAATTGTTTTATTCTTTGCACCGTTAGCTGAGAATTTAAGTACAGGAGGCATTATTTTCTTAGTACTTGGGGGCATTTTTTATACAATTGGTGGATTTATTTATGGAACAAAGCCAAAATGGTTAGAGTTTAAATATATGGGGCATCATGAAATTTTTCATGTTTTTGTATTATTAGGTAGTCTTGCGCATTTTCTAAGTGTATATTGTTACGTAATTTAATAAAAAAACGTCACATAATTTTTATTATGTGGCGTTTTTTTATTACCTGATTAGAATCGTATATGTTATAAAATTATTATGGGATAAAATGTAAGTTTCTGTGTTCGCATGTTAAACATAGGATAAGAAATATGTGATATACTTTGAGAAGTTTATAATGAATGAAATATGGAGGACTATAATTATGGCAATACTTGTAACAGGTGGAGCAGGATATATTGGTAGTCATACATGTGTAGAATTACTAAATAGCGGTTACGAAGTTATAGTAGTGGATAATCTTTCGAATAGCTCGGTAGAATCTATAAATCGAGTGAAAGAAATAACAGGAAAACAATTTAAGTTTTATAAAGAAGATGTTTTAAATCGCGAAGCGCTTGACGCAATTTTTGAAGAAAATTCAATTGAAGCAGTTATTCACTTTGCAGGATTTAAAGCTGTAGGGGAGTCAGTAGCGATTCCATTAACATATTATCATAACAACATTACAAGCACGTTAGTGCTATGTGAAGTAATGCAGAAACATAATGTAAAGAAGATAATCTTTAGTTCATCTGCAACTGTATATGGTATCCCGGAAACGTCACCGATTACGGAGGAGTTTCCATTAAGTGCAACAAATCCATATGGTCAAACGAAATTAATGATTGAGCAAATTATGCGTGATGTAGCATTTGCAGATCCAGAATGGAGTATCGCATTACTTCGCTATTTCAATCCATTTGGTGCACACGAAAGTGGGCGTATCGGAGAAGATCCAAATGGAATCCCAAATAACTTAATGCCATATGTAACGCAAGTAGCGGTAGGTAAGTTAAAAGAATTAAGCGTATTCGGAAATGACTATCCAACGAAAGATGGAACAGGAGTCCGTGATTACATCCATGTTGTGGACTTAGCAAATGGTCACGTAAAGGCGCTTGAGAAAGTACTGAGTACAACAGGAGTAGATGCTTATAACCTGGGCACAGGCATGGGCTATAGTGTACTAGAGATGGTTGAAGCATTTGAAAAAGTTTCAGGCAAGAAAGTTCCTTATAAAATTACAGAGCGTCGCCCAGGTGATGTGGCAGTATGTTTTGCTGATGCATCGAAAGCAAAGCGTGAATTAGGCTGGGAGGCAACACGCGGATTAGAAGAAATGTGTGCTGACTCTTGGAAATGGCAATCAAATAATAAAAATGGCTATCTAGAAGTTTAATGGTGAATATACAAAAATGACCTTTGCATAAAAGCAAGAGGTCATTTTTTATATTCATTTTCTACTAAGTTTATTAGCGAACCTAGAAAAGAACGTTCGCTGTTTTAAATGATATGATTTTACAATATCTTATGCTACAAGGTAGTAGAATGAGATAGAGTAATGTATTATTTTATTGATTTTTTATGGGAATTGAAAGCGTATTATTGAAATGTATTCCAACACTTGTATCATTGCTAGAGTACGTTTATAATCAAGGAATCCTAGTTCATGTTTTGATAGGATTATTTATTATTGAAAGCGTTTTAAGTTCACTCCTTTTTTTGAGGTAGGAGGTCTGACTTATTTAGATGAAAAATTATGTATGTAGTTTTAAATGGGGAGAAAAATAATATAAGTATCATTTTATAGTGTGGGGAGGTTAAAAGTGTGAAAGGTAAAGATTTTCACACGAATATATATGGGTTATGTAGGATTATTACTTTCAGGGGCAGCTTTATTTTTAAATAGTCTTGTTATATTAGGGAAAGCAGAGATGAAAAGTGCGGGTGTTTTTAATTTATTTGTGGGTGCACTACAAATTATTATTCCGTTTTATTTGATTATGATTTCTGACCAAAGCAATTGGACAGTGTATTCATATGCGGCTACTTTCTTATTTGGATTAACTTATTTATATGTAGGTGTTACTTTTATAAAAGGAATGGATAGTAGTGGTCTAGGATGGTTTTGTATTTGGGTAGCAATTATAGCCTTATTCTATATGGTTGTTTCATTTGTTCAATTCCATGATGTTGTTAATGCGTTAACGTGGTTTATGTGGGCATTACTTTGGTATTTATTCTTTGTATTAAATACACAAAAGAAGAACATTAATCAATATCTTGGAAGGATTGCCTTCGTACAATCATGGGTAACATTGACTTTACCTTCACTCTTTTATTTTATGGGAGTGTGGGGAGAGGGATTTGTATATGAACTATGGGTTTATGTATCAGTAATTTCTATTTTGTACTTCTGTTATTGTATTTATAAATATCGAGTCCGTTAATATATTATCTGTATAAAGGCATGGAATCGTTAAACGAATTCCATGCTTTTTATATGTTAGCACTTATAATAGAGAGGTAGTATTTTACAATTTGCTAAAGTGGGGATGATGAAGTTGAAAAAAGTATTGGTGCTAGGGGGAACAAGATTTTTTGGTAAACATTTAGTAGAAGCACTTTTGCAAGAGGGGCACGATGTAACGATTGCGACGAGAGGAATTACGGAAGATTCTTTTGGCAGTAGAGTAAAAAGACTTATTGTAGATAGGGAAGATGAAAAACAACTAGCAGAGCGTCTAGAAGATAAAAGTTATGATATTGTATACGATAATTTATGCTATAGCTCGAATGCAGCGAAGGGAATATGTGAAGTGTTACGAGGGAAAACGAAGAAATATGTTATGACATCTTCAATGGCCGTCTATGAACCTGCCCTAAGCTTATCAGAAGAAGACTTTAATCCGTACGAGTATGCAATAGCGTATGGAGATAGGAATGACTTCAATTATGGTGAAGGAAAGAGATTAGCTGAAGCCGTTGTATTTCAACATGCAACATTCCCAGTCGTTGCAGTGCGTTTTCCAGTTGTTATTGGAGAAAATGATTATACGAAAAGGTTACAATTTTACGTTGAATGTATTGTGAACCAAAAACCTATCGTTGTGGATCATGTAGATGGAACTTTGTCATTTATACATGAAAAAGAGGCAGGAGAGTTTCTAGCTTGGTGCGGAATGGCAAATGTGAGAGGACCAATTAACGCCTGTAGTAACGGAGTAGTTTCTATGGAAGAAATTATTCATTTCATAGAAGAGAAGACGGGAATAAAAGCACTCATTCAGAAAGCTGGGGGAAATATAGCTCCTTATAATGAGGTAACTAACTGTACGTTACATAATGGAAAGGCTCGTGAATTCGGATTTTTGTTCCGAGAGCTGAAACTAGAAATAAAAAATATTTTAAAACATTATATAAATACAATGAAGTAATCATAAATCCCCCGGTGGCAATCCGGGGGATTCTGGAGGATTTCGACAATACTGATTTTACATTACCAAATTTACCTTATACGTACGACTAATGTTTTTGTGATTGAATTGCTTGTAAATACTTCTCGTTTACTTGGTCCCAGTTTACTGTATGCCACCAGTTGGTAACAAACTCTGGGCGCCTATTTTGATACTTTAAATAATAAGCATGTTCCCATACATCAATTACGAGTAAGGGAATTTTCCCTTCTTGCAAAGGCGTATCTTGATTTGGTGTACTCATAACAGAGAGTTCCTCACCGTCAAGAACAAGCCATCCATAGCCACTTCCAAAACGACTAATAGCTGCTTTGGAAAGTTGATCTTTTAAGTTGTCAAAGGTATTGAAATAATAATCAATTACTTTTGCAACGTCTCCATTAGGCTCACCGCCACCTCGTGGGCTCATCACTTCCCAAAAAAGACTATGACAATAGTGACCACCACCGTTATTTCGTACAGCTGTAACAATTTCCTTCGGTAAAGCATCTAAATTACATAGCAATTCTTCTAAAGATTTATTATGTAATTCAGTATAATTTTCTAAAGTAGCATTTAAATTGTTTACGTATGTCGCATGGTGCTTTCCATGATGAATGGAAAGTGTATTGCTATCAATATGTGGCTCTAGTTCATCATAGTCATATGAAAGCTTTGGCAATTGAAATGAAGACATAACATTACCTCCTTTCCATTTAAAAAGTTGGTCTAGGTAAAAATACTTTACCTGAGTCAAAAATACACCCATTTTCCATATAAGTCAATAGTAAGTCCATTAATTTTCTGAAAAATATTACAATAAAAGTAACACTCTCACTTTCATTTGTGACTCCTATCCTTTTTGCTTATACTGTAAAGTAGCAGGGTTTTGTTGAAATAGAAGGAGATTGTTTATGAGTAAAACGAAACAATTAATAGAGGAAGCAAGTAATTTTATTACGATTTGTTATAAGGAGCTTCATAAAGAACAATTGATAGAAGAACGTATAAAAGAAATTCAAATTGAGATAGAGAAGACAGGGACATATGAGCATACATTTGAAGAACTTGTTCATGGTTCACGAATGGCATGGCGTAACAGTAATAGATGTATTGGAAGACTATTTTGGAGTAAGATGCACATATTAGATGCGCGTGAAGTAAATGATGAAGAGGGTGTATATAATGCATTAATTCATCATATTAAATATGCAACGAACGACGGAAAAGTTAAACCAACCATTACGATTTTTAAGCAATATCAAGGTGAAGAAAATAATATAAGAATTTATAATCACCAATTGATTCGATATGCAGGATATAAAACAGAAACGGGAGTGATTGGTGATTCTCATTCCGCTACATTTACGGACTTTTGTCAGGAGCTTGGTTGGCAAGGAGAAGGTACGAATTACGATGTATTGCCACTTGTGTTTTCTATAGATGGAAAAGCGCCTATATATAAAGAAATTCCGAGAGAAGAAGTAAAAGAAGTGCCAATTGAACACCCAGAATACCCTATTTCATCACTTGGAGTAAAATGGTATGGTGTTCCAATGATTTCAGATATGCGTTTAGAAATTGGCGGTATTTCTTATACAGCCGCTCCGTTCAATGGATGGTATATGGGAACAGAAATTGGGGCGCGCAACTTAGCAGATCATGATCGTTATAATTTACTTCCGGCTGTTGCGGAGATGATGGATTTAGATACATCGAGAAACGGTACCTTATGGAAAGATAAGGCGCTAATTGAGTTGAATATTGCCGTACTACACTCCTTTAAAAAACAAGGAGTTAGTATTGTTGATCACCATACTGCTGCACAACAATTTCAGCAATTTGAGAAGCAAGAAGCTGCTTGTGGTCGTGTTGTAACAGGTAATTGGGTATGGCTTATTCCACCATTATCTCCAGCTACCACCCACATTTATCATAAACCGTATCCGAATGAAATTTTGAAGCCAAATTTCTTTCATAAATGATATTTAGTGTAGGTTTTTTCTGTGAAATATAATTTTTTTAAATTACTGTTATGTAGCAAATGGAAGCCTTTACTCTCGGTTATTTTTGGAAGAGGCTTTTTGAACCAAGGAGTTCCTTATGTTATAATCAAATTTCTGTTTCGAAGACCTTATAGAAATATAAGGTCTTTTGTTTTGCTTTTTTATGTAAGAGGAAGAGATTCTTTCTTTTTAATAAGGGATTTGGCATATTTTTAGGGACAACATAAGTATGTGGGAAGTCGATAAAATGTTATGCATATATAATTATTGTGTTTTGGTTTTAAACAATAAAACATAATAAAGTTGTTTTTTTAGATTGCTGAGGAAGGAGGAAGTGTAAATGAGGATGAAGAGTCGAAAAACTGATTGGCCTGTATTTATTATTAGTGGTGGTTCACTTTTATTATTTGTAATTGCAGTTTTTTTGAACAAGGATTATGTAGAGAGTGCGATTAATAAAAGTTTCGCTTTTTCAATTAAATATTTCGGTGCCTTCTGGCAAGTTTTATTATTAGGTACATTTATTGTTGCGATGTGTATGGCGTTCTCTAAATATGGGAGAGTTAAGCTTGGAGGATTAGAAAAACCTGAGATTAGTACGGCAAAATGGCTTGCTATTATTATGTCTACATTACTTGCCGGAGGTGGCGTTTTTTGGGCAGCAGCAGAGCCAATGTATCATTTGATGACGGTGCCACCAATACATGATGGTATATCTGCTGGAACGAAAGAAGCAGTCATGCCTGCTTTAGCACAAAGTTATATGCATTGGGGATTTTTAGCATGGACGATTTTAGGTACAATTAGTGCGGTAGTTATGATGTATGGACATTATCATAAAGATATGCCGCTAAAACCTCGAACGCTTTTATATCCTATTTTTGGGGAAAAATTAAGAAAGAGCCTGCTTGGAACGATAATTGATGCAGCTGCAATTATTGCAGTAGCTGCAGGTACAATTGGCCCAATTGGATTTTTAGGCTTACAAGCAAGTTATGGATTACAAGAATTATTTGGAATTTCTGATGTGTTTACTACTCAATTAGCAATTATTGTTTGTGTGGTGGCCGTGTCTACCATATCGGCAGTAACAGGTATTGATAAAGGGATTCAAATTATAAGTAATTTAAATGTTAGATTAGCAATTGTATTAATGGCATTCATATTACTATTTGGGCCAGGTGGATTTATTATTGATTCGTTTGTTTCTTCGTTTGGATTTTATGTAAATGAGTTTATACCGATGAGCACATACCGTGGTGATACAAGTTGGTTAGGATCTTGGACAATCTTTTTCTGGGGATGGTTTATTGGATACGGACCAATGATGGCAATTTTAGTGAGTCGAATTTCAAGAGGGAGAACGATTCGAGAAATCATCGTTGCAATTGGAATTATCGCACCTATTATTACAACGTTTTGGTTTACTATATTAGGTGGATCAGGCGTGTTTTATGAGTTGATGAATCCTGGGTCTATCTCGGACGCATTAAGTGAATCTGGTATGCCGGCAGCTATGATTGCAATTACAGGGCAATTGCCACTTTCTAATATTATTGGACCAGCATTTCTTTTATTAACAATTTTATTTGTAGTGACAACAGGAGATTCAATGGCGTATTCCATTTCAATGGCAGTGACTGGAGACGGAGATCCTAGAATTAGTTTGCGAATTTTTTGGTCGCTTATTATGGGCGCAGTTGCAGCAATTCTTTTATATATGGGTGAAGGAAGTATTAATGCGCTACAATCGTTTATCGTGGTGACGGCAGTTCCGGTATCAATTTTGTTATTCCCGATGCTATGGTTAGCGCCTAAAGTTGCGGGAGAATTAGCATTAAAACAAGGTATTGTAAAAGAAGAAGATAAAACTGCATTCTTATTTCAGAAGGCTAGTAAATCAAAATAAATAAAAACGTAAAAGAGGAAGCATCTTAAATGAGATGCTTCCTCTTTTACGTTTAATCTAATACTTTTCCCTTTGTTTCTGGTACACATAGTAGCATTGTAATTAACCCGATTGGGTAGATGATAAAAATTAAGGACAATGCTCCAAGTAGGTTGCCACCTGTAGCGAGTAAGCCAATAATAACAGGCCCAAATCCAGCTAACCCACGTCCTGTACCGAAAATAAAGTTTTCAGCGGTAGAGCGAGCTTCAGCAGGATAGTTTTCAGCTAAAATTGCTCCAAACCCTCCCATCATTCCATTTGCAAAGAATCCAAGCAATGCACTTCCCCATAATAATAATGTTGAATCTGTGAATAAGAAGAAGTAAATGAGACAGTATACTGTACCGCCAATATAATAGATTGCAAAAGTTTTACGGCGACCAATTTTATCAGCCAGAATACCAAAGATTGCAATTCCAATTAGCATACCGATGGTAGAAATGAACATCCAGCCACTTGCTTTTGCTAATGTATAGTTATATTTATTTGCTAAAATAGTGGGCATCCATGTGAAGATTCCGTAATATCCGAAGTTTTGGATAAACGACATAATAATAAGACCGATTGTTGTAATTGTTACTTTTTTATTGGCAAATAACTTTCGAAGTGGGAATTTTTTTATATGTTTTAGTTGTTCTGCTTCAGTAGTTGTTAATTTACCTGCAGCTTCTTTTTGCAATAGTTCCTTTTTGTAGCGTTGTTTTTGCTCCCATATTTTCGGTTCACTTAAACTTTTACGGACATAGACAGCTAGTAAAGCTGGAATTAATCCAAATAAGAAAACGGCTCTCCATCCAAAGTGCGGGACAATAAATGCTGGAAGGAGTGAAGCAACCAGTACACCAAATTGCCATCCAAGTGCAACAACAGATGTCGCTTTAGCGCGCATTTCTTTAGACCATGTTTCTGTTACAATGGCCATTCCGATTCCGAATTCACCACCAACCCCCATTCCAACTAAAAAGCGCAGAATTAATAATTGCCAGTAGTCTGTTGCGAAATAAATGAGTGCGGTTGCTAGTGAAAACAGTAAGATTGTGAAGGCCATTGTACGAATACGGCCAAATAAATCAGCAATAAATCCAAATAAATAAGAACCAATTAACATCCCTATTGTGGTAGCTAATGTTAAGTTTCCACCTTCAACAGGACTTAAGTGAAACTCTTTTAAAATATAGACAAGTACGAAAGATAATAGCAACATATCTAAACCTTCTGCTGCATATCCTAGCGCAGAACCAAATAATGTTTTATATCTTTTCGCTTTCGTCTCCTCTGTTGCTTGTTGTACATCAGTAGTGACGTTCATTATTACTCCTCCTTATTTTCTACAGTCGCTATGGAAGAATAACAAAAGGCCTTCTCACCTGATATGATGAGAAGGCCAAAAAAGCATACGTATCCCCAAAAAAGAACATACGTATATTGTATTCCGACTTCCTTCTCAACCTCACGGGGTTGGGTTAAAGGACTGTATTATATTACTTTATTTTTAGCACTCTTCTATTGTATTGTCAAATAAAGAGGAAGTTATTATGTGTAAAATATTTCAAAAAACATTTCGTTCTTCTTGACGCCGACTTCATTATTTTCCCATAATAAAACTAACTAAATAAAAAGGAATGAATCAAAGATGCTAAATTTAGTACTCATGATGATCGAACGAGTCGGACTTATAGTTATTTTAGGATTTTTACTCTCTCATATTAAAACTTTCAGACGCCTCCTTCATAAACAGGATGGCTATGTAGATAAGCTTAAGCTTATTTGTATTTTTTCGGTATTTACAATTGTAAGCAATTACACTGGGATTGAAATAGCAGGAAATACGATTATGAATGAAAACTGGTTACAAGGTGTTTCTTCTTCAAGTACAATTGCGAATACGCGTATTATGGGTGTTGGTATTAGCGGCTTACTTGGTGGCCCTATTGTAGG
Organism: Bacillus cereus group sp. MYBK195-1; assembly: GCF_051916605.1. Lineage (NCBI taxonomy): Bacteria > Bacillati > Bacillota > Bacilli > Caryophanales > Bacillaceae > Bacillus > Bacillus cereus group sp. MYBK195-1. The sequence goes on from NZ_JBQAGZ010000007.1 coordinate 55,559, forward strand.
GGTTGGAGTCGGATTTATTGCTGGTATTCATCGTTATATGCTTGGTGGTACGACAGCGCTAAGCTGCGCAATCTCTTCTATTTTAGCTGGGATTATAACTGGTTATATAGGATATATTTTCAAAAAATATAATCGTACAATTACTCCTAAATTTTCAGCAGTTTTAAGTGTTTTTATCGTATCTTTAGAAATGCTTATGATTTTATTAATTATAGAGGATGGAATTAGCGTTGTGAAAACAATAGCGATACCAATGATTCTTGTAAATAGTTTTGGAAGTTTTATTTTACTTTCTATGATACAAGCTATTTTGCGTCAGGAGGAGAATGCAAAGGCACTTCAGACTCATAAAGTATTACGTATTGCAGATAAAACGTTACCGTATTTCCGCCAAGGCTTAACAGAAGAATCATGTAAGCATGTGGCACAAATTATTCACCGTTTTACAGGAACAGATGCGGTATCCTTAACAGATACAGAGAAAATATTAGCTCATGTTGGATTAGCATCAGATCACCATATTCCTTCACATAGTTTAATAACCGGTTTGTCGAAAGAAGTGTTAAACACAGGGAAAATAATGAAAGCAAAATCACGTGAGGTTATTAATTGTCAACATGAAGGCTGCCCTTTGCAAGCGGCGATTGTAATTCCACTAACTTCGCATGGAAATACGATAGGGACATTAAAACTCTATTTCAAAAATCCTAACCAGTTAAGTCGTGTGGAAGAGGAATTAGCAGAAGGGTTAGCAAAAATATTCTCCACGCAGTTAGAGTTAGGAGAAGCTGAGTTGCAAAGTAAATTACTTCAAGATGCGGAGATAAAAGCATTACAAGCGCAAATTAACCCACACTTTTTATTTAATGCGATTAATACAGTATCAGCTTTATGCCGAACAGATGTAGAAAAAGCAAGGAAGTTATTATTACAGCTTAGCGTATATTTCCGTTGTAATTTGCAAGGGGCACGTCAGTTATTGATTCCACTAGAACAAGAATTAAACCATGTACAGGCATACTTATCACTAGAACAAGCAAGGTTCCCAAATAAGTATGAGGTAAAGATGTATATTGAGGATGAGTTAAAGACAACTTTAGTACCACCATTTGTTCTTCAACTATTGGTTGAAAATGCATTGCGACATGCTTTTCCGAAGAAGCAACCAGTATGCGAAGTAGAAGTGCATGTTTTTGAAAAAGAGGGTATGGTTCATTTTGAAGTAAAAGATAATGGACAGGGAATTGAGGAAGAACGTTTAGAACAATTAGGAAAGATGGTAGTTTCGTCAAAGAAAGGGACTGGAACAGCTTTATATAATATTAATGAACGTCTTATTGGATTATTTGGAAAAGAAACGATGCTTCATATCGAAAGTGAATTAAATGAGGGGACAGAGATTACTTTTGTTATTCCAAAAAAAGTAGGGGAGGAAGAGCAGATTGTTAAAAGTACTAGTAGTTGACGATGAAATGTTAGCACGTGATGAACTAAAGTATTTATTAGAGAGAACGAAAGAAGTTGAGATAATTGGTGAGGCTGATTGTGTGGAAGACGCATTAGAAGAACTAATGCAAAGTAGACCAGATATTGTGTTTTTAGATATTCAATTATCCGATGATAACGGATTTGAAATCGCGAATATATTAAAGAAGATGAAAAATCCACCTGCAATTGTATTTGCTACTGCCTATGATCAATATGCGCTGCAAGCATTTGAAGTAGATGCGTTAGACTACATTTTAAAACCATTTGATGAAGAGCGTATTGTGCAGACATTAAAGAAGTATAAAAAACAAAAACAAGCGCAAATAGAAACGAAGCACGAAATAAAGGGGACAGATGTAACAGCAGAGATGCATAAATTAGCATTACCAATTGAAGAATCAATCGTACTTGTGAATATTGAAGATATTATATATGTAGGGCTTGTAGATGGGAAAGTAACAGTAAAAACAACGAGGGAAACGTATGTAACACATGATACACTTGTAATTTTAGAGAAGAAGTTACCACAAGCAAGCTTCATGCGCGTACACCGTAGCTTTATTGCGAATATTAATCATATTACTGAAATTCAGCCATGGTTTAATTCTACTTATAATTTAATCATGAAAGAAGGATCGAAAGTACCTGTTAGCCGTACATATGCAAAAGAACTCAAGAAGCTGCTTCGTATTTAAGAAGCAGCTTTTGTATTTCATCCTTTTATATTTGTAACTGATTCTGTATATTTGACGTTCTGTTATGTAAACGCTTACTTATACGTTTGTATCCTATACAATAAAGGTACCAAATCGAAAGAGGTGGCCAAAATGAGTACGAAAAAAGTATATAGTTTCTTATCACAAGCATTCATATTCTCAGCTATTATGTTAATTTCTAATATTATTGCAACACATTTACCAATTCCAATGCCTTCATCGGTAATCGGGTTAGTTATTTTATTTAGTCTATTATGTTTAAAAGTTATTAAATTGGAGCAAGTTGAATCACTCGGAACAGCTTTAACAGGTATTATTGGATTCTTATTCGTCCCATCAGGTATTTCAGTTATTAATTCTCTTGGTGTAATGGGGCAATACTTTGTACAAATTTTAACTGTAATTGTTGTAGCAACAGTTATTTTACTCGCTGTAACAGGGTTATTTGCACAATTTATTTTAGGAAAAGATGAAAAAGAAACAGAAGATACAAAAGAATTGAAAGTAGTAAATAAAGGACGCAAGCACGGAAAGGTTGCGTAACCATTGCATTTATATATTGTTAGGAGGTAATGAACATGGCAAGCACAATGACTCCATATTTCGGAATCGTCGTTTCATTAATCGCATACGGAATCGGAACATTATTATTCAAGCATTCAAAAGGGTTCTTCCTATTTACGCCATTATTCGTAGCGATGGTATTAGGGATTGTCTTTCTAAAGGTAGGTAACTTTACTTTTGAAGAATATAATACTGGCGGAAAAATGATTAGTTTCTTCTTAGAGCCAGCAACAATTGCATTTGCTATCCCACTCTATAAACAAGTTGATAAGTTGAAAAAATATTGGTGGCAAATTTTATCAGCTATCGTGGTTGGATCTATTTGCTCAGTAATTGTCGTGTTCATTGTTGCAAAAGCAATCGGTTTAGATACAGCAGTAATGAATTCAATGCTACCACAAGCAGCAACAACAGCAATTGCGTTACCAATTTCAGAAAGTATTGGTGGTATTCCAGCAATTACATCGTTTGCAGTTATTTTCAACGCAGTTATCGTATACGCATTAGGAGCATTATTCTTAAAAACATTTAGAGTGAAACATCCGATTGCAAAAGGTTTAGCACTTGGAACAGCGGGTCATGCATTAGGAGTTGCGGTAGGAATTGAAATGGGTGAGGTAGAGGCAGCGATGGCAAGTATTGCTGTAACAGTAGTTGGGGTTGTAACAGTAGTTGTCATCCCAATGTTCATACCATTCATTGGATAGTAAAACTTACTTAAAAAACAAGAAAAGCAAGCTATTTGTAGGACAGATTTCTACTGATAGCTTGCTTTTTATGTTACAGTAGTGGTAAGACCTATTTAAAAAAATGTAAGTTTCCTTAAATCTTCATTAATACTATGTAGAATACGTTTTGAATTAGGTCATTGTATTGTAAAATAAGAAGTAAGCTACTATATACCTGTTAAGGTAGGCATATAATGAGTTTATAAAAATCTTAATATGAATGAATAATTAAAAGTAGAAAAGAGAGAGAAATCTACTTATTAACGTTTTAGTTTATAGGACAGGAGAGAGTATTCGTCGATTATGCAAATAAAAAACCTGTTTCAAAGTAAAGGATTTCAGAGGTTACTCGTATTAGTAATACTTGCTCTCGTGTTATACGGGCTGCAAAGTATGTTGAATTTAATATTAATTACGTTTATTCTCACGTATTTAATGGATCGATTCCAAAAGTTTATTTCCCGCAAATTAGATCATTTCATGCCTATTAATCGAAAAATTATTATAGCATTTCTATATGTAATGTTAATTGGTGGAATTGCTATTACGCTATTTAAATATTTACCAGTATTGACGATACAAATTTCACAACTGATTTACCAATTCAATGTATTTTTAAGAAACCCACCAGATAGTGAACTAATTAAGTATGCAGTTAATGCTGTCAATCATATGGAGCTTTCTAAATATGTAGGACAAGGCGTAGACATTTTGTATAAATCGATTACGAATGTTGGTAAATTTGGCCTTCAAGTTTTACTTTCTTTAATTTTGAGTTTGTTTTTCTTATTAGAAAAATCTCGTATTGTTGGTTTTACTGCAAAGTTTAAAGAAAGCAGGCTTGCAATTTTCTATACTGAAATTGAGTACTTCGGAAAGAAATTTGCACGTTCATTTGGAAAGGTAATCGAAGCACAATTTTTAATTGCTGTTGTTAACTGTGTTCTTTCAGTTATCGCATTATGGATATTAGGATTCCCGCAATTATTAGGTTTAGCATTAATGATTTTCTTGCTTGGATTAATTCCAGTAGCGGGGGTTATCATTTCGTTATTCCCACTTTGTATGATTGCTTACAATATTGGCGGTATTATGTACGTTGTTTATATTTTAGTTATCGTAACAGTGATTCATGCGCTTGAAAGTTACGTATTAAATCCGAAGTTTATGTCGCAAAAAACAAATTTACCGATTTTCTATACTTTTATGGTATTAATTTTCTCAGAGCACTTCTTAGGTGTATGGGGACTGATTATCGGTATTCCAATCTTCATTTTCTTACTAGATGTTTTGGATGTGACAAGTGATGAAATGGAGAAGGATGTTGGAAAAAATAAAGTGAAGTAAAGAAAAAGCATCGATGTTCGATGCTTTTTCTTTTATAACATTATGTTTCTTATGCCATACTGTAAGGAGAATATAGAATAGGGGTGAAGTAATGGCTGTAAATGAAAAGGTAGAGTTAGCTACATTTGCTGGAGGGTGTTTCTGGTGTATGGTTTCTCCATTTGAAGAGATGGAGGGCATTATACAGGTTATTTCAGGTTATACAGGCGGTCATAAAGAGGACCCAACGTATAAAGAAGTGTGCTCAGAAACAACAGGACATTATGAAGCGGTACAAATTACATTTGATGCAAATAAAATGTCGTATGAGGAATTGTTAAATATATATTGGAGACAAATTGATCCGACCGATATTGGGGGACAATTCCACGACCGCGGGCAGTCTTATGAAACGGTGATTTTTTATCACAATGAAGAACAACATAAAAAAGCTGAGGCCTCAAAAGAAGAACTTGAGCAGAGTGGACGCTTTTCAAAACCAATTGCGACAAAAATACTACCAGCAGCTACATTTTATCCAGCTGAAGAATATCACCAAGGATATCATAAGAAAAACACATTCCGCTATGAGTTATATCGTAAAGGCTCAGGACGAGATGCTTTTATTAAGCAACATTGGCCAAAGGATAATGCTCATTTAAAAGAAAAACTCAATGAGATGCAGTTTTATGTAACACAGGAAAATGGTACAGAACCACCATTTCGAAATGAGTATTGGAACCATAAAGAGGAAGGTCTTTATGTAGACATCGTTTCCGGTGAGCCGTTGTTTACTTCTCTAGATAAATTTGATAGTGGATGTGGATGGCCTAGTTTTACAAAACCAGTTATGTCAGCAAGTGTGAAAGAAAAGATGGATGTGAGTCATAATATGACACGTACAGAAGTGAGAAGTAAAGAGGGAGATTCACATCTTGGGCACGTATTTCCAGACGGTCCAGGACCAAATGGCCTTCGTTACTGTATTAATTCCGCAGCTCTTCGATTTATTCCAAAAGAGGAATTAGAGAAAGAAGGCTATGGCGATTTCCTAATCTTGTTTGGAAATAAAAAATAACCTCGTAGTTAGCGAGGTTATTTTTTTGTTATTTTGTTTTTTTCTTTTTAAATTTGCTTAATATTTCATAAACGATTGGAACAATAAGAAGTGTTAATAACGTTGAACTTGTTAATCCACCAATTACCGTTACACCAAGTCCTTTAGAAATTAACCCACTACCTTCAAATCCTAATGCAAGCGGGATAAGAGCACCGATTGTTGCAATTGCAGTCATTAAAATTGGACGAAGGCGTGTTGCACCAGCTTCTAATAAAGCTTCACGTGTTGATAGTCCTTCATTTTCTTTATGAATAACGCGGTCGATAAGCACGATTGCGTTTGTTACAACGATACCGATTAACATAAGCGCACCAATCATTGCAGATACACTTAATGTTTCACCGGAGATTAATAAGGCAACAAGAGCTCCGATAATTGTAAATGGTAGCGAGAATAAAATTGCGAATGGTGCAAGGGCACCGCCAAATGTAACGACAAGAACGAAGTATACAATGGCAATCGCAGCTAACATCGCTAAGCCAAGTTGCTTAAATGATTCTTCAATATCTTTTGTAACGCCGCCCATAGAAACATCTATGCCAGAAGGAAGATCCATTTTATCTACTTCTTTTTGAACAGCGGCAGATGCTTTTGAAACGTCATCAGATGTTAGTTTTGCACTTACTTCTGCATAAACACGGCTATCGCGGTGTTTCACTGTATTCGAAGTTTCACCTTCTTTTACAGTCATAACATCTTTCACAGCCACTTCATTACCAAGTGGTGTTGTAATTTTGCGATTTGTTAAGTCATCGATTGTTGCATAATTTTGTTTTTCAGCTTCTACATATACATTGATATCTTTACCGTCTTTTTTAATTGTTGTCAGAACAGGGCGATCATGTTGATTAGAAAGTCCCATTCCGATTTGTGCAGCTGTTAGACCCATTTTACTTAGTTTTTCCTGATCTGCGACTAAAGTGTACTCTGCATACGTTTTTGCAATACTAGAGTCAATATCCTTTAAGTCTTTATTTTTCTTCATGATATTTTGAATATCTTTTACGACAGGCTTAATGTCTTCTGAGCTATCTCCGTAAACGTATAGTTTAATTTCGTTACTGCCGCCACTTGCTCCGAAGTCTTGGTTTTTCCATTCGCCTTTGCCAGACATCTTCTGTAAATCTTTAACGACTTGTTCTTTCTCTTTTTCAAAGTTTTTCGTGTCGTTATCATATTGCACGAAGAACATTGCTTGGTTTGATTGACCAGGACTCATTGGGTTTTCGCCACCTAATGAGAATTGAATTGTTTTGACGTCTTTATTATTTTGGAAGTGCTTCTCAGCTTTTGTTGCAATTTTTTCAACGTCTTCTAACGTTTGACCTGGTTCAGGGTTGTATGTTGCGATAATCATTTTTTCTTCTTCAGAAGGTAAGAAACTTACACCGATAACTGGTACAAGTGCAAGACTACCAACTAATAGAAGGACAGCGATACTTGATGTAATAATTTTGTGATTTAAAGCCCATGCAAGTATGCGTTTATACCCATTTGCTAATTTACTTGGTTTTTCTTCATGATGTACTTCTTTTTCCCTCATGCTCTCTTTCTTAAATAAGGAATGAGCTAGCATCGGTACGATTGTAACTGCTACTAGTAATGATGCTAATAAAGCGAAGACGATAGTTAAGGCGAATGGTAAGAACATTTCACCAATCATACCTTTTACAAGTCCAAGCGGTAAAAATACAGCAATTGTTACAATGGTAGAAGACATAATCGGGATAAACATTTCTTTCGTAGCTTCACGAATTAAATCTTTTCCACGCAATTTCTCTTCTGATAACGACATACGTCGGTAAATATTTTCAATAACAACAATTGAGTCATCGACAACGCGGCCTATAGCAACGGTCATTGCTCCAAGTGTCATAATGTTAAGCGTAATATCCATTTGCTTTATGACTAAAACAGCAATTAATAAAGAAAGTGGTATGGAAACGATAGAAATTAACGTTGTTCGAATATTTCGTAGGAACAGCATAATAATAACAATCGCAAAGATAGCACCGAAAATTGCTTTGCTCAGCATTGTTTCTACTGATTTTTCAATAGGTGCACCTTGATCGAATGTTGAAATAATCTCTAAGTCTTTATACTTTTTCTCAAGTTCTTTTACTTTATCTTTTACTGCATTTACAACATCAACTGTATTTGCATCAGAGGCCTTCACAATTTGAATTCCAATTGCTTCTTTTCCATTTGTTCGAGAAATGGATTCTGCTTTCCCAACTTCTTTAATGTCAGCAATTTCATCTAATGTAACTGTTGGAATCCCGTTCATAGCGGCTGGATTCATTTGTGGCGTTTGTGCACCAGCGCCAGCATTTTGACTACCTTGACCGTTAGGTGAGGAAGGTATAGCTGGAATTTTGAGTTCTTTTAATGCTTTAATCGTTGTAATATTGCCATCTACAACAACTGATTTTTCCGTGTCTTTAAATGTGTATAAGCCAAGTGGTAAAGATACATCCGATCCCTTAATCACATTTTTTACAGTATCTTCACTTAGTCCTAGTTCTTTCATTTTATCTTTCTTAAAGACAAGCTGTACTTCATCTACTTGTTGACCAGCAATTTGAACAGATGCAACACCATCAAGTCCTTTTAATCCCGGTACAACATTTTTTTCTACATTTTCAGTTAAAGTAGCTAAAGATTCATTCTTGCTTGCTATGCTTAACGAAATAACGGGAAAAGCATTGAAGTTTACTCGTGAAACTTTAGGATCTTTAACACCTTCTGGGAGTTTTACATTTGTGAGAGCTTCTTTAATTTCTGTTTCTGCTTTTTCCATATTTTTATCAAAATCGTATTCTACTTGAATAGAAGATGCGTTTTGAAAAGATGATGAACTCACAACGTTAACACCGCTTAAATTTTGTAGTTGTTCTTCCATCGGCTTTGAAACTTTATCAGCTACTTCTTCTGGTGTAGCACCAGGATAGACCGTAGTTACTGTCACAATCGGTGTTGTAATATCAGGAATTGTTTCCAGCTTCATATTGAGTCCAGAGTAGATCCCCGCAATAGTAACAATAATGGTTAGTAGCCAAACTGCGAACTTATTTTTTAACGAGAAATTGATGATTTTGTTCATGTTTGCGCTCCCTTTGTATTATATTGACCAACTGGTCAGTCTAATACATAATATAACTGACCGTTCGGTCAACCGTCAATAAAAAGGGATGGTATAATACATTTATAATAAGATGCGAGATTAAATTTAGGAGAGAAGATATGAAAGAAAAAGAGCGTTTAATTATAGAATCGGCTATGAAGTTATTTGCTACTAAGGGTGTAAATGCGACATCAGTGCAGGAAATTGTGACAGCTAGTGGTATATCTAAGGGAGCTTTTTACTTATATTTTAAATCGAAAGATGAGCTTTTATTAGCGACACTTCGATATTATTATGACAAAATCCAAAAGAAAATGCTGGATATTGAACAAGAGTCTTTATTACCACGTGAAAAATTTGCAAAACAATTACATTGTCAGTTTAATGATATACAAAAACATAAAGAATTTATTATTATGCATGCGAGAGAAAATGCAATTCCGTTTAATAAAGAAGTAGAAGAATTTATGATGCGGATGAAGTTAGAGTCTCATGCATTTTATCGGAATAGTTTATTGTCCATTTATGGTGAAAAGGTTATGCCATATTTATTGGATTTAGTAATTATGGTAGAAGGCATATGCCGTGGTTATTTAGAGTTAATTATTTTACAAGCACCAGAAATTGATTTATCGTATGTCGCTGCTTTTATTTTAAAAAGAGTAGATCATTTAGTAGATGGCTTAGTAGAATCTTCGGAAGAACCTATTTTACATGAAGAAAAGCTTGGAGAATTCCTTTGTAAATCAGAGCTTATTAAGGAACAGATTAAGGAACATTTTTTAAAAGAAATTATTGTGTTTAAACGTACATTAGCGGATCAATTAGAAGATGAGGAATTGCTTGTTACATTAGATGTTTTGGAGGCAGAAATGAGGATGCGAAATACAAGAATTCCAGTTATCCAAGGGATGTTGTTTAATTTAGAGGCATATCCAACTTTAAAAGAATTTCGTTTGAGGCTTATGGACTATTACAATATAAAAAGGTAACAATGATATTTATCATTGTTACCTTTTTCATTATTTAGGTCTTTCATCTGAATTCACTAGCTTAGAAGTATCGAAATTCCGTATTTCATTAGAGAAGTTAGTTAATCTTTGTTCGTAATCTTGTTTATTAGTAATCGGTTCAGTTGTTGCTAATTGTTTTACAATCCAATCATTTATATATCTGTAATAATGCGTTTGGTCAGACATATAATTAGAAAGATTATACGTAACTTCTTTTTGGTCTTGGAAATCATAGAGTTTTACATTTTTTAGTTGTGCTAATTTAGTGTATACTTCTTTTTTAAATAACATATTTTCCTTTGTATGCTTTGAGTCGTTTTTATCCATAACTACGTGATATGTTACTGGATATGGCGCATAGAAAAATGTAAATTGCACTTCCGGGTTTTGTTTTACAAGTTCAATAATATTAGAATCAAAAGATTTAAGCATTTGTTCATGATACCAACCATCGCTGATTGATTGATGAGATGTTCCATCAACAACCCTTTTAGCTATATCTGCTGAGAATTTTGGCTCGTCATCTCCAAATTTGTATAGCCAATGGGGATCCTGTGGAGATTTTGTTGGATCTAGTTTTAATTTCATATTCTGTAATGCTACTTTTCGAGAATACGGGCTAATTAAATATTGGATATCATTCAACTTATTTGTATCATACATGTAAGTTGGAAATGGTGAAGCACCTTCTGATACCCATTCAGGTTTTCCAGAGAATGAATATAAATTAAGTTCCCAAATAATATTTTTAACAGTTTTTGAATGAGTAGCTAACTGGGCTGTCATATTTTGTTCCCTAGCTGTTGAACCTGGAAGAGAGCCATTAAAGCTGGTAGTATGAAGTAATTTGTTAGCGTCAGGTTCAAGGAAGTTTCTTCCCATAGAAGTTCCTACAAATAAGGTATCATAATCCATATGTTTAATAAGTCCAGGCATTTGATAGCGTTCAGTAGCATAAAAATAATCGTTCTTCTTAAATTTATATACATATAATGGGTCAAGCTTATAAACAATAGAGCAAACTATTCCAGATAAAATGAAAAGGAATATAATAAACCAACATATAAAACGTTTATACATATTTTTCACCTACGGTTATTAGAAATTAAAGTATAAGAATGAACTTACACGATTTAAATACATCAAAGAAAGTATAAACATGCTAGCTAATGCAAGAGCATAAATCGGTTTTGGATGGAAAGATTCTAATTTTTCTATAGAATTTTTTGTAAATAATACAATAGCGGTTCCAATTGCTAGGTATAAAATAGTTTGGAAGTTAAAGTGATCACCAGTCACTTGGAACGGGAATAAATTACAAATTGAATAAATTAAATTATCCATTATAGACACACCAGTTAATGTTTCTGGACGGAATTGAATAAGTGCTGTTTGGATGTGTAAGTAATTTACGTTGAACATGCGATTTAACATAGTTAATGCATCTTCTACAGAAGTAGCTCTGAAGAACACCCATGTTACATGTACAAATCCCATTGTTAAAATCCAAGCAATTAATTTAGGCATTTTTCCACCTAAGTTTTTAAATAATCGATGTATTACAATAGCTAATCCGTGTAAAACGCCCCAAATAACAAACGTCCATCCAGCGCCATGCCAAATTCCACTTATAAGAAAAATTGTAAATAAATTTAAATAAGTACGAATTTGCCCTTTTCGACTCCCACCTAATGGAATATATACATATTGAGTGAAAAATCTTCCTAATGTCATATGCCAACGTCTCCAAAAATCTTGAATACTTAAAGATTTATAAGGAGAAAAGAAGTTAATTGGTAGTATAATGTTGAATAACAACGCTGCACCTATTGCCATATCACAATATCCACTAAAATCAAAATACAGTTGTAATGTATATGCAAGTGATGAAACCCATGCATCGGTCGTAGATAGGTGATTTACATTGCTAAAGCCAAAATCAGCCCATTGTGCTAGTGAATCAGCAATTACTACTTTTTTAGTAAGACCAATTCCGAATATGTAAAGTCCTTTTGTAATATTTTCAATATTCGGGCTCCTTTTGGATTCATCTTGAAATTGAGGAAGTACCTTACTATGATGGACAATGGGTCCTGCAATAAGTTGCGGGAAAAACGTTACGAACAAGCAAAAATCAATAAAATTAAACTTTGTTAATTCCCTCTTATAACAATCTACTAAAAAACCTATCTTTTGGAAGGTAATAAAACTAATGCCTAAAGGCAGTAATAACTTTAATAAAGGTACATCAGTTCCAAATAGGGTATTTATATTATCTAAGAAGAAGTCAGAGTATTTAAAGTATCCCAGTAATGATATGTTAAATACTAAACCAACTATTAAAAATACTTTTCGGGTTTTTTGATTAATTTTTTGTATAATTTGTTGGCCTATAAATGCGTTTGTAAATAATGAAACTCCTATTAGCAATAGGTATTTCACCTCAAAATATGCATAAAAGTAAAGGGACATACCTACTAAAAAAAGTTTTGCGAAATTTTCGTTAACTTTTTGCAATAGGAAATATCCAATTACTGCTATAGGCAAGAATAAAAGCATAAATTCAAAAGAATTAAAAAGCATAATATAGCCCCCAGCATTAATAAAATCTTACTCTATAAAAAACGTGACAACAGAACAAGATGTTGTCACGCAAGGTATAGTATAGCATAAAATATGGATAAAAATCTTATATCTATTAATTTTTATTTTGAGACCATTCTTCTACATTCCAAACTTTTGTAATCCAATCTTCATAGAAGTCCGGTTCGTGACATACAAGGAGGATTGTTCCTTTATATGCTTTCATAGCCTTCTTAAGTTCCGCTTTTGCTGTAACATCAAGATGGTTTGTCGGCTCATCAAATAGTAGCCAGTTACTTTCTTCACCCATTAGTTTACATAAACGAACTTTTGCTTGTTCTCCACCACTTAATTGACTTAATGGGCGAGAAATATGTTCATTTTTTAATCCGCATTTTGCTAACATCGCACGAATTTGATGCTGGTCTAGGCCAGGGAATGTATTCCATACATCATCAATTGGTGTTATATTGTCAGCTTTAACCTCTTGCTCAAAGTATGCAGGCACTAAGAAGTCCCCAAGGCTTGTTTTACCGCTTAAAGGTTTAATTTTACCTAAGATTGTTTTTAGTAACGTTGATTTACCAACACCGTTGCATCCAACAATAGCAATTTTTTCACCACGTTCGATTGTCATTGAGAGCTTTGGTAGTAGCGGATGTGTATATCCGATTTCTACATTTTCACCTTCAAAGACGAAGCGACTACTTGCACGACTTTCTTTAAATGAGAATTCAGGTTTAATTGCTGTTTCGGGGCGATCAATAAGTTCCATACGATCAAGTTGTTTTTGACGACTCTTTGCACGGCCTGTCGTTGAATAACGAGCTTTGTTCTTTGCAATGAAGTCTTCTTGCTTTTTGATAAACTCACGCTGCTTTTCATAAGCGTTTATATGTTGATTTTTATTGATTTCTGCTAGTTCTAGGAATTTTTCATATGTCGCTGTATAGCGTGTCATTTTTGTGAATTCTAGATGGAAAATAACATCAACACATTTGTTCATAAATTCCGTATCATGAGAAATCAATAAGAATGCATGTGGGTATTCTTTTAAATAATTTGTTAACCAATGAATATGTTCAACGTCTAAATAGTTAGTAGGTTCATCAAGCAATAACACTTCTGGCTGTTCAAGTAATAGCTTTGCAAGCAATACCTTTGTACGTTGTCCACCACTTAGTGCTGAAACATCACGATCTAAACCAATTGCATCAATTCCAAGACCACGTGCAGCCTCTTCAATTTTCATATCTAGTAAGTAGAAACCACCTGCTTCAAGTGCATCTTGTATTTCTGCCATTTGCTCAAGAAGTTCTTCTAGTTCTTCTGGTGTAGCAGTTCCCATTTTTTCTGTAACTTCATTTAAAGCTTTTTCCTTTTCGAATAACGGTAAAAATGCATCCGCTAGTACGTCACGAATTGTACGCCCAGGCGTTAAAACAGTATGCTGATCTAAGTAGCCGTAATGTGTGCCCGGTGTCCATTCTACGCGACCTTGGTCATGAATAAGCTGACCAGTAATGATATTCATGAATGTTGATTTACCAACACCGTTTGCACCAACTAATCCAACGTGCTCACCTGCTAATAATCGCATAGATACATCTTTAAATAATGTACGATCGCCAAATGTATGTCCTAATTTTTCAACTGTTAATAAGCTCATAGTATCCTCCGTCCAACTTGAAATAGTACCTTGAATCATGATACTAAATTCTTTCATATAATGCTATCATTTCAAAATGTATATATTTTCAAAACAAGCTAATGTACAAATGTTTATTGCTCATTTCCCAGAACTTTATGGTCCAAATGCAGAAAGCACACTTGTCCATCATACATTAAAGGCAATACTTGCAAATAAAATATCTAGCTTTGTTGGAGATAAAAAGATTGCCCGTGAATATATTTTCACACCAGATGGTGCAAAAGCAATGGTTGAATTAGCTTCACATGATGAGGCCTATGGACAAAATTGGAACATACGAGGTTATGGTGTCATTACAGGTGAGGAAATGATTCAACACATACGGGAATTAACGGGATATACCAAATGAATAATAACTGTAAAAAGAGGAATGATCCAGTTCATTGGTCTGTTTGATAAGCAGATGAAAGAATTTGTGGAAATGCTATATTTGACGGAAAAACCAGTTGTATTAAGTGGAGAGAAATACGAGAAATGTATTGGAGAGTTACCAAAACTTCTTATTATGATGGGTTAAAAGAAATAATTATGTATATGAAAAACAGATGTAAATAAAGAAGTTAAGTTCCTTTTCATGATTTTGAAAAGGAACTTAACTTTATACTACCTTTTTACCTAATTTTTGTTTTATAAACCCTAAAACGAATCCACGTATTTGAGGATCAATTACAATTCCAATCATACCGTATAGTATACCAGTAAGAGTTAAAGCAATTAGTGGCGGTAAGTTGATTAATGCAATTCGGTATATACCGTAACTAATAATAAAGGCCAAGGAATTAAATATAATTCCTTTAACTAATAATTGCATGCCTTTACGAATAAAGAGGGTAAATCCGATTAATAGTGTAATTTCGGTAAGGATAGCTGCGACAGCTGCCCCCATCATTCCATATTTACTACCTAATACAATATAACCTATGATGGCAACAACTAATCCAATAGTCATTGTTGTTGCACGTTTCCATTGCTGGCCAATCGTTGTTAAATTATCGGCTAGTGGATAGTTAATTGATTGTAAAATAACCATAAACGCTAGAATAGCAAGAGCGTCACCGGCGGGAGCGTATTCTTCTCCTAATAAACTAACAATCCAGAAACTTGGATCAGCAATAAAGGGGATAGAAATTCCCATTCCTAAAAAAGACATAAGTTTTAATTCAAAACTTGATAATTTTCTATGTTCTTCAATATTTTTCTCATTACCAAAAGCAAACAGCCTTGGATAAAAGGCAGCTGCAATTACCCCAGGTATTTGATATAGTACAGCAGGTATTTTAGATGCAGCACCAAAGAATCCAACTTGATTATACGTTGAAACCTTTTCTAATATAATAGGGCCCAATTGTGGTAAGAGCATAATGATGATTCCATTGATTGTGAAAATAAGTAGTTGATCTAAAATGCCTTTATCCCAACCCTTATGGACTTTCGTGTAACGTATTGTCATTATAAAGGCGATAACACCTGTTACAAGACTAGATACCCCATACATGGCAGCAACCATCATAAGTGACCATTGGAAAGACATCCCTAGTAATAGGGCAGCAGCAGCTGTTACACCTTGTAGTACAGAAATAATAGCTGTAAATTGCATGCGTTCTGTTACTTGGAAGTAAGCCATTCCAACACCTTGTAAAGTTGCTCCAAACATTGTTGGCAGAACAACCCAATATACCATCGCACGTAAGTAAGCATCGGGATAGAAGAACTGGGCAAAAATAGCGAAAAGTACAGAAATTACGATAGCTAATATTAAACGAATACGTAAATAACTACTTATTAGCACGCTAATATTAGCATCGCTTCTCGTTCCTTCACGCATAAACGTATGTGTCAAACCTGCATCTGTAAAGTAACAAATAACAGCTGAAACTGCTAACGCAGTTGTAAACATACCGTAATCACTTGGAGAAACATATCTTGCAAAGAAAATTGTTGCAATAGCCAGTACAAAACGGACGGTAATGTTTCCTACAAAGAGGTAGGATGCGTTTTTTAGAATTTTATTTGTTTTCATGGGAAAAGACCTTTCTATTCTTTAGGACCTGGTTAGCTTGTCCTATTTGTAAATTTGATTTGTTCACAGAAAGAGAGAGTATCGTTATATTTTCAGTTTAAGAAAACAGAAATTTAATTCGTACAAACCAAAGCATTGCATATAGTTTTTTACTACGTTTTCCATTCTTTGAATAGATTTTACGGCAATATTTCTTTATATCTTTTTTGATTAATTGAACTTGTGATTTATCTAATTGAGAGTTTCCCTTAATATATATACAAGCGTTATTGATGACTGTATAAGGGAATAAATAAGTCTCAAGAATCTCAATAAGTGACTGAGGGTCTTTTGTAATGAAATCTTGAGATTTATTATGTACCCAATCTTTCATACGATTGAATACTTCCAACTCTTTTGTCGTTTTTAATTCATAATCTTTATACTTAGAAGAAAGATTTCCTTCTGATAAGATTCTATAATATGTTAAATATTCATCGATATAGCATACATTTGTCACACTCATTAGTTTAAATAAAAACTCTAAATCTTCGCCCCAACTACATCCTGGTGTAAAACGAATGTTATGATCCATTACGATGGATCGTTCGAAAATCCAAGTACTTGTTTGAGCAACAACTTGATGTGTTAGGAATGCTTTTGCCATATCACCTTTAATAAAGTTTGTTGTATGTTCAACCTTCTCGCCTGTTTCTTCGTAAAAATTCATATAACCACAATAGCACGCGTTCATTTCATTTTTATGCATACTTTCGACTTGCTTCTCAATTTTGGTTGGATGCCATAAGTCATCACTATCAAGGAAAGCGACATATTCTCCGCTAGCATTTTCGATACCTGTATTACGGGCTACCGAAACACCTTGGTTTTTTTGATGAATGTATTTTACTTGCCCTGGATATTTTTCAGCAAGGTTTTTCACAATAGAAGGTGATTGATCTTTACTTCCATCATCTACAATTACAATTTCGATATTTTTATATGTTTGATCTAGTATTGACTGCATCGTTTCTTCAATATATTTTTCTGTGTTATACAGAGGTATGACAACAGAAACAAGTTGCTTTTGTTCCATCATAGAATTTTTATCTCCTCAAGTTTTTTATGTCTTGCATCATATATACAAGCCTTTTGAAAGGAAGAAGATTACAAGAACATCTGTATAAGTTTAACGCATATAAACTTTGTAAATCAACTTTCTATTAAAAAGGTAGCGGGAAATGAGATTCTTATGGTTAATTCTCGTATTTTAAACAGCTTTAACATGTCTATTGCTTATAAATTCTTATTCATACCATTTTAACTTATTAGTAAGTAGGATATATTTATCGTAAGGGTTGTGAAGGCAAACAAATTATTATTGAGAATAAAAAAACCTCTTAATTTTTGAAATAAATTAAGAGGTTTTTTATATTAGCTTTGAAATATTAGGTTAGTCTTTGTCTGGCTCAGTTGCATTTAATTTTTGCTTTAGTAACGCATAATCTTGCGTTAATGTTACAAGTTGATGATGTTGTTTAGAAATTTTTCTTGTTAGGTCAAAAATTAAAATGAAACAGAATAATAGTCCAAATAAGAATAAAATGGAAGGAGGATATTCTACTTTTAATAGTTTTCCAATCCAGTTTATAATTTTATCGGTAGAACTTAAAATAGCCATTGCAATACAAACAAAAATCCATAAAACAGCATATTTCGTTTCTAAAGTTCCACGGCGAATGGAATTAATAATTAATAATAATAATAATAAAATAAAGATGAATGAAAAGGTAATTATAGGCATTTATTATCAACCTTTCACGATTTTTTGCATCAATATAGCAAGGCTTACTTTAATCATGTAATATGCAGATTTAAAAGGTGTGATGGAAGATTGTCCACCTTGTCGCTCTTGCATATTTACAGATATTTCATTAATGCGAAGTTTTTTCTTTTTTAAATGAATAAGAACTTCTGGTTCTGGATAGTCTTTTGGATAGTTGTGTGCAAAAATTTTAATTACTTCTCGATTGATAGCACGATATCCAGAAGTTGGATCCATAAATGTTTGTTTTGTTAGTACTTTCAATAGGGCAGTAAAATAAAAAATACCGATTCTTCTGGAAATACTACCTTTATATGCTGTTTTTTCTGTAAAACGTGACCCTAGCACCATATCGCATTCATCTTCAGCGATTGGCTTTATAATTTTATATAAATCATCTGGATTATGTTGTCCATCAGCATCGAACTGAATCGCAATATCATATCCGTTCTCATATGCGTATTTATATCCAGTTTGTACAGCTGAGCCAATACCTAGGTTATATGGTAAATTCACAAGGTGAACAGGAAAATCTTGTACGATTTGAGCTGTTTTATCGTGTGATCCATCATTAATAACACAAATGCTTAATCCTGTGAAATGCTGTTTTAGTTTTAATAATCTTGTTAATGTATCTGCAATTGCTTCTTCCTCGTTATACGCTGGAATAATAATTAACGTTTTTGGTATTGAAATTGGTACTTCAATAGTCATTACCGCACCATCCCTTATATACTTAATCATATTATGGTTATTTTTAAACGAACTTTATTTAATATACCATTAATAGTATAACAAAATAAAGGAAAAGCTGGTGCATGATTTAGGAGAACAGATTGACAATAAAATGGTAAGAGGTGATATTTTGTATAAAAAAATACATGCAAGGAAGAAAAAATCTGTGCATGTATATGGAAGAGTATCGTATTAAATATTCCAAGGTTTATTTAAAGTTAAAACCTCAGCCATTTCTTTGCTTTTTAAACGCCCTTTTTTTCTATTTTCCGCGCGTTCTGAACCGGTTGTGTGTAACCAATGTTCTTCCTCAGTTTCAGGAAGTACTTGTGGTACGGACGAAGGTTTTCCATCTTTTATTGCCACGAATGTAATGAAGCAAGTAGCGGCAATTCTACGCTCGCCTGCTAATAAATTTTCTGCGATTACTTTTACGAAAACTTCCATTGAAGATTTCCCTGTATAACATACGAATGCTTCATAACAAACAGAATCAGCTTGGTGAATTGGAGTTAAAAAATCAACTGAATCAATAGATGCTGTTACGCAATGTTTACGACTATGTCTTGCAGCCGCAATTGAAGCAATACTATCAATTTCTGCTAATAATTTCCCTCCAAAAAGTGTTTGGTGATTATTTAAATCGTTAGGAAAAACACGTGTTGTCTTAATTGCTTTAGATTCTCGCATGAATTTCTTTTCCATATATTCAGCCCCTATAGTCTGTTTTCAATCAGAATAATATGTGTAAGCTTAGTACTCATATTAGATATTTAATGAAGTAAAGTGTATTCCAAAAGAGGATTATTTAAACTTCTGTATTTGTATTCATGTAACTGAAAGAAAATTTATTTTATCTAAAATGTAGTGTAAAAGAGGATTCGCTTACATTGCAAGTAAAAAGTAATGACTATATATTTGTCATAGAAATTCCCTATCAGCCGTGTACCCATTCATGATAGAATCGTTTTGTTATGAATGGAAATAGAGGTGCAATGGACATATGAATCATATACAAACAAATTTTTCATCTTTCTTCAATAAAATTACAATCGGTGCGATGCTCGCATTTTTCGTTTATAGTTGTTGGGCAGCATTTGAGACAAGTAAGCAATTTTTTGGAGGAAGTACAACAAGTGTAACAATCATATTGGCAATTTTCGTCATACTCATTTTGTTAGTGGCATCAATTCTACAATATCGTTTTACAGATAAACAATTTCTTATTTTTCTTATAAGTATATCTATAGTTGTGAGGCTTAGTATGCTGTTATTTGTAGATGCTCCAATAATTGGTGATATGAAAGTGATGTATGAGTCTGCAAAGCAGATTGCAATTGGTAATAAGATAGGGACTGTAACTCATTTACCTTTTATTATATATGAGTCGGTAATTATTCGTATATTTGGTGATTCATTATTCGCTTTACAACTATTTAATGTGCTATTTTGCACAGGAACAGCATTATTTATTTATCGTATTGCGGGAATGGTTTTTGGAGAAGAATGCGGTCGTATTGCTTCTATCTTTTATGCTCTGTATATTCCAAATATATTCATGAGTTCCGTATTAACTCCTGAGTCACTTGCAATATTTTTATTTTATTTTGCTTGTTACATACTTTTATATAAAGGATTAGATCATCCTTATATGTGGGTGTTTTCAGCGATTTTACTTGCATTTAGTAATATGATTTTCCCAATGGGATTATTTCTTCCTATTTTTATCACGGTATATGTATTATTAATCGAAGTATTTCAATCAGCAACGAAACAAAAGGTGTTACTAAAAATGATAGGGATACTTATTCTATTTTATAGTGCCCATTTTGGTGTGAATTATGGAATTAAGACAATGGGAATGTCACAATATACGATTGCGAATGAGACGTATGTTCAATCTGTATTAATTGGAAAAACGCAACATGAGGAAAAAATATCGAAAAATCAAAGTGTAACAGGGCATATTGATCAAAAGTTAAAAGAGATTGAGGGAGAAAGATTTAAACTTTTAGAACCGATGATAAATCAGTTTTCAGATGAAGGGATAAATTCTATTCTTTTCAAATGTGAAAAACTGATATATATAGCCGTAACATTGTTTATGACTATAGCTCTATTACACTTCCTTATTAAGAAACAACAAAATGAGGGATATATGTTGTTCTTATTTTTAATTAGTGGCTACGTATTGTTAAAGCTCTTCCGATTAGATATGGCATATTACAATGTAATTATGCCAGCATTGTTTATTTTGCAGAGCTTTGGTGTTTATATGAGTTATGTGTATTGTCAAAAAATATTTTTCAGAAAATAAAAAGAATCCATTCTGGATTCTTTTTTTGATGGAAGATGAAATTTAGTAGTCAGTGCAGATGGAAAGTATGCCTGACTACTAAATTTCATCTTATCGATTTAATTCTAGTTGCAAATTATCGGCTGTTAGAGCCATTTGTGAGGAATCATCTTGAATTCCTTTCATTACTTGTGAAATAGCTTGTAGTTCGTGTTCAATTTTCTTATTCTGTTCTTTGGAGTTAGACATATCTTTTACGATTTCTTGGAAGTATCGATCAGTTGCCGACATACTATCCGTTCCTTCCGATACGAGAGAGCTAATTTGTTTCACGGAAGACGATACACGGGTAATTTGTTCATTTGTTTTTTCGACGAGCTTTGTAACGTTAAATATAGATTCTTTCGTTTGCTCTGATAATTTTCGGATTTCACCAGCAACAACAGAAAACCCCTTCCCAAATTCTCCAGCACGTGCAGATTCGATAGCTGCATTTAGTGCGAGTAAATTGGTTTGCTCCGCAATCGATTTAACAATATCTATGATTTCATTAATTTTGTTAGAAATATTGAGAAGTTCATGAGTATCTGTAATAATCGTCTCCATATTCATTTGAATAGATCCCATTCGTTTGTTTTGCTGGTTTAATTGTTCTTTCCCTTTATTCGCTTTTTCTTCAGATGTTGTAGCTAATGATGTACCTGTTTTAGCAATCTCTACAATAGTTTCAGATTTGGCGGTTAGTTTTTGAATAGAAGAGCTTGTTTTTTCAGATACAGCAGCTAGTTCTGTTGCGATATGCGTAATTGTCATAGCAGTTAGTTCTTTTTCTTTCTCATGCTCTTTTTGCATTCTTTCATATTCAGATTCATAAGCTGCAAGAACAAGTTCTTGTTCAAGAGTGAATAATTTATTTATAACATTTATAGAATAGGAAAAATCATCGATTGTTGTTATTTTTGTTTGCAAAATCTTCATGATAGAGCGGAACAATTCTTGATAAGCAGCAGTATACCATTTTCGATGTAAACCAATTTGTACATGCCTTTTGGCAATCCTAACACGCTGTTCAATAAAATCTTCATGCATATTGCCGCTGAATAATTCTTTAATATGTGTTTTTAAAGTTTGTTTTAGTTTTGGAATAGAGCTGTAACGTTCAATAATAGTAATTAAATTAGGTTGTTTTGTAATGTTGGCATAGAATTTTTCAGTAATCCAATCAATTTCTGCATAAATAAAAGGCTGTAGTACTTTTACAACTTGTAAATCTTCTTTTGAAATATGTAGCATATCCATTTGAATTTTCAATTCAGAATTAGTAGGTACATTAAAAGTTATTTGTTGGTCCTTACTTAATTCGATTATACTGGCGTTTGTTTTATTAATATTTTTTTTGAAAACCCCAAGCATCATTCTTCCCCCTGTATATAAAACGTTTTCAATTTTAAAACTAATATAGAGTAATTATATATGCTTATATATAATTACTCTATATTAGTTTGTTGAATAGTATATAAATTAAGAGAATTCTATCTAGAATTCTCTTAATGGCCTTTATTAATTTTAGCATGTGTTTTAAAGAAAACAGGGAAATGCACATTATATATTACAGTGACGACACGAATAACAAATGTTACTAATAAACAAACATAGAAAGCTAATACGTGCGCCCCCATAGCGTGTGTGATTAGGAAGCTAATTGCTCCTAAGATAGAAGCGATTGCGTAAATTTCTTTTCGGAATACGTAAGGGATATCTTGAGCACAAATGTCACGCAAAATACCGCCTCCAATACCTGTAATGACTCCCATTGAAACAACTAGAAATGAGGCGTCAACATGATGTGACATTGCCGCATTTGCACCAATAGCTGTAAAAACGCCTAAGCCAACAGCATCAGAAAGCATAATAACGACTTGAAGTTTATTGATGCGCTCAAAAAACATACAAGTAAATAATGCTGATAATACACTTACGAAAAAGTAAATGGGTTTTACAAATGCGACAGGGGGCAGGTTACCAATCATAATATCACGAATAATACCGCCGCCGAGCGCAGTAGCTACAGCTAAACAAAGGACACCAAATAAATCTAAATCTTTTTTTAAACCAACTAATGTACCAGAAATGGCAGCGGCGATAATGCCAAGAAACGTAAATATATCGATTAATAACATGGCCTTAATCCCTTCCTCTTAAAGATGTTCCAGAGAAAAAATATACACTAAAGTATTGGAAATAACAATTACTTTTCGTTACATGTAGAAAAACGGATAAAATACATAAAGAAAGCGTTTGAAAATGTTTAGGAGAAAACGAAGCAAGGTTAATCTTTAGTTGTAGGATAGCCGAGTGGGTGTTTGTGTGTAATTATTAAATTTATATTTTTATAAATAAATTAATAAATGTTACTATAATGCCGATAATAAGTGGAAGAGTGTTAGATAGTTTTTATAGAGATAGGGAAAGATAGCTAAAGGATAATGTTTTCTAGTACTACTTACGCTAGATTTGGTTAGTTTCGGCATAAAAATAAGTTCTCAATTTAAATATGAGTTATGTTATAATTGCTAGGTGTGTTTTGAAGATAAAAATTATGATTAAAAGATAATGTTAAGATTTTGTATGGAGGTCTTGGAATGTTAGCAAATCAAGCTAGGGTTAGATTTGAGCGTTTTTTGCTCTTTTTTATTATTTTACAGCCTGTTTTAGATTTATTAACGTCTCTTAGCATCACTTTATTAAAGTCAAATGCTACCGTTGGAATTTTAGTAAGATTCCTTATTATGGCTGTTGGTGGTATTTACATTTTAATTCAGGCAAAAGAGAAGGAAAATAGAAAGTTTTTAATTTATCTTATATTATTAGCCGGAGTTTTAGGGATAGGATTTATTAATAACAAACTAGTCAAAAATCCTATTGTACTTAGTGAAGAGGTTAAATTCGTTGCGAAAGCATTATATATATATATCATGCTGGGATCATACATTTTAGCTTTAAAATCATTGAAAAAGAAGGTTAATATTAGTGATAAGGTTCGAAATAGTATTGTATATTCTACATTAATCATTAACGCAATTATGGTTATTTCTATTTCAACATCTACTGACTTTGGTAGTTATGAATGGATGAAGGTTGGTTCTCGAGGTTGGTTCTATGCAGGGAATGAACTAGGTTCAATCTTAGCTATTATTTTCCCTATTGTGGTACTATATTCTATTCAAAAAACAAAGAGCTGGAAACACATTTTATATTGGATTCCATCACTTTTAATGATTTATTCGCTAATTCAAGTTGGTACAAAAGTAGGAATGGGCTCAATTGGTGCTACGTTAGCGGCAGCAATCGGGATCATTGTACTACAATTATTATTTGATAGAAAAAATCCGAAAAAAAAATCCCTTGCGCTTAATGCAGTAATTGCTATTGTCTTATTAGCTGGTGTAGTTGGAACGTTTAAACAAACGCCATTAGCACAAAATATGGGTATTCACAATAATTATTTATCAGAGCAAAATGTAGCACAGCAAGGTCAAAAAGAAAAAGAAATTAAAGAGAAGCTGAAAAAAGAACAAGAACTTAAAGCAAAAGAAGAAAAGCATCATAAAGGTGAAAAGCCAGAAGAAAAGGCGAAGATAGAAGAGGAAGTTAAGAAAGAGCTTGAGAAAGAGCAAAAGAAAGAAAATCAAGAAAATCTTATTTTCAGTGGACGTCAAGTATATGAAGAAAGACATAAGCAGTTCTTTAAAGAAGCGCCAACGTCACAAAAGTTATTAGGAATGGGTTATGCAGGTAACTTTAAATACAATGAACAAAAGCAGCCAGATCCAAAACTAATTGAAATGGACTTCCATGATTGGTTTTATGATTTCGGGATTATTGGCTTTGTATTACTAATGATTCCATTTATTTATTACGGGCTAAGAATTCTACTAGCATTTGCTACGAGATTTAAGGACATATTTAATATAAAATATGGAATGATTTCAGCAAGCTTATTGTTAGCGTTAGGTATTGCTTATATTGCAGGACATATTTTAACAGCACCAGGAGTTGGGATTTACTTTGTAGTGGTATTAGCTTATCTAATAGTAGACCTAGAAATTGAATGATAAAAATAAAAGCTAACTTTTGTTAGCTTTTATTTTTTAGTACAGTAAAATAAAAATAGATGGAAACGTAGCGAGGATTTAAAGGAGGAAAAAATATGAGAATATTGCATATGAATGCAGGAGCAGAAGATGGGGGAGGGAAAACACATATTATTTCACTTCTCGATCAGTTTCCAACTGGTGAAGTAGAATTAGCAGTATTTGAAGATGGAATTGTTGCGAAGGAAGCAAGGGAGTTAGGGATAAAAGTCCATGTGTTTTCACAAAAATCGCGCTATGATTTATCCATTTTAAAGAATATAAGTGAATTTATTAATAAAGAAAAATTTGATGTAGTTCATACACATGGCCCTAGGGCTAATTTCTATGTTTCTTTAATGAAAAAGAGAATAAAGGCAAAATGGGTAACGACTATTCATAGTGATCCATTTCAAGACTTTACTAAACAGGGCTTAAAAGGTTGGATTTTTACGAAATTAAATTTGAAAGCCTTAAAAAATATAGACTTATTTTTCGTTGTAACAAATAGATTGAAAAAAAGCCTGGCAGCATTAGGTATTTCAAATGAAAAGATGCATGTTATTTATAATGGAATTGAATACGATAAGGAAAAAGCAAAAGGCTATAATAAAAAAGAAATGTTCAATATTGATGAAGATGTATTTACGGCAATCCAAGTAGCACGATTACATCCTGTCAAAGGACATGAAGTTTTATTCGATGCGTTACAACAAACAAAATTAGAGAAAATTAAAGTATTATTAGTTGGCGATGGCCCATTAGAAGAAAATCTAAAGTCATTAGCTACTGAAAAGGGGATTAACGATAAAGTAGAGTTTTTAGGACATCGTCAAGATGTAAAACAATTATTTGCGTCGTCACATGTAAATTTATTAACTTCCCATAGTGAAGGGTTCCCACTAGTTTTATTAGAAGCGGCAAATCAACGCGTACCATCAATTGTGACTAGGGCTGGAGAAATTGAACCATTAATCGTAGATGAAACTTACGGATGGATTGTGGCAACAGGTGATGGAAAGGCATTAGCATTAGCTTTAGAAGAAGCGTATGATAAGTGGAAAACTGGAGAGTTAGCAGCAATGGGTAAACATATTTATGAGCATGCTACTATGAACTTCTCACTTCAAAAACTATATGAAGATACAAAGGAAACATATAAGCAATTAATAGCGAAAAACTTGTAATGATAGAGAGGATAGTTAACAATGGCAGTACAAACAGTTGATATTCTAGGCGTTCCTTTTTCTACAATGACAATGGATGAAACGGTCCAATATTTAAAAGAACAACTAGAAGCGAAGCGAACTCATACGTTTCAGGTAGTAACAGCAAACCCTGAAATTGTTATGTGCGCAAAAAAGGATGAAAAGTTCTATCAAACATTATTGAATACAGATTTAATTACACCTGATGGTATTGGGGTTGTAAAGGCAAGCGGGATGCTTGGTACACCTTTAAAAGAACGTGTAGCAGGTTTTGATTTAATGTGTAATTTACTTGCGAAGTTATCAGAAGATAGTAAGCCGGTATCTGTTTTCTTATTAGGTGCAAAGCCGCATGTTGTACAAGCTGCAGCAGATCATTTAACAAAGACATATTCAGCTGTATCCATCGCTGGTATACAAGATGGTTATTTTAAACAAGAAGACGAAGAGAATATTATTTCTCGCATTCAAGAAGCAAAACCAGATTTATTACTTGTTGCACTTGGTTTCCCGAGACAAGAGAACTTTATCCAAAACAATAAGCATCGTTTAGAAACGAAAATGGCTGTTGGAGTGGGTGGAAGTTTAGACGTATGGGCTGGAGAGGTAAAACGTGCACCAAAATGGATTCAAGCGATTCATTTAGAGTGGTTTTATAGATTATGCAGTAATCCAACACGCTGGCGTCGTCAGTTAGTATTAGCGGAATTTTTAAAAGAAGTAATGCGTTCGAAAAAGTAGCGAAATATCGCTGCTTTTTTTATTTGTTCATTTTTAATAAATTGAAACTTTAATCAGTGAGGCATCCCCACTGATTATTAGCTCTCACCAATCGGGATAGACGTTTTACTTTTTGGGAATGATGAAGGAGAATTTTTTACACAAAAGTATTTTACTTATACAATTCACACATGTAAAATGATGTGTAAAGACACCTGTGTGAGGAGGACTTCTAGTGGGCAAGGTAAAAGAAATTTCGAAGCGCAAACTACTTGGTATAGCTGGGCTTGGATGGCTATTTGATGCAATGGATGTTGGAATGCTTTCATTTGTAATGGTAGCCTTGCAAAAGGATTGGGGATTAAGTACGCAAGAAATGGGCTGGATAGGCAGTATTAACTCAATCGGTATGGCAGTAGGAGCGCTTATTTTTGGGATACTATCAGATAAAATAGGGCGAAAATCAGTCTTTATTATTACATTATTATTATTTTCTATCGGTAGTGGTTTAACTGCATTAACAACAACACTTGCGATGTTTCTCGTTTTACGCTTTTTAATTGGTATGGGGCTTGGCGGAGAGCTTCCGGTTGCCTCTACACTAGTATCAGAGAGTGTTGAAGCGCATGAGCGTGGGAAAATTGTTGTGTTATTAGAAAGTTTTTGGGCAGGTGGATGGCTAATTGCAGCTCTTATCTCGTATTTTGTTATTCCTAAATATGGTTGGGAAGTTGCGATGGTATTGAGTGCAGTTCCAGCATTATATGCTTTATATTTAAGATGGAATTTACCGGATTCCCCAAGGTTCCAAAAAGTTGAAAAAAGGCCATCTGTTATTGAAAATATAAAATCAGTTTGGTCTGGGGAATATCGTAAAGCAACAATTATGCTATGGATTCTATGGTTTTGTGTTGTTTTTTCCTATTATGGAATGTTCCTTTGGTTACCGAGTGTAATGGTGCTAAAAGGATTTAGTTTAATAAAAAGTTTCCAATACGTACTTATTATGACATTAGCTCAACTTCCAGGATATTTCACAGCTGCTTGGTTTATTGAACGTCTCGGTCGTAAATTTGTTTTGGTTACGTATTTAATCGGGACAGCTTGCAGTGCTTATTTGTTTGGGGTTGCGGATTCATTAACAGTATTAATCGTGGCAGGTATGTTACTATCCTTCTTTAACTTAGGTGCTTGGGGAGCATTATACGCCTATACACCTGAGCAGTATCCAACGGTTATTCGTGGTACAGGTGCAGGAATGGCAGCAGCATTTGGTCGTATTGGTGGTATTCTTGGGCCACTATTAGTGGGATATTTAGTTGCTTCAGAAGCTTCACTATCATTAATATTTACGATTTTCTGTGGATCAATTTTAATTGGTGTATTCGCTGTAATAATACTTGGACAGGAAACGAAGCAACGAGAATTAGTATAAAGTGAAAATTTAAACGTATCCCTGACCGTTTATTATCCTACACTACTCGGCTCTTTATAGGCAGTTAGTGCGGGATAAAAGGGGAGAGGAAACCGAAGTGGTTTCCTTTTTTCTGTTTTTTTAGATAAATAATGGTATAGTAAGAAAAAGGGATTATTTCTTATAAAAGCGAATGTATACAACAGGACATATGGACAAAGAATTAGGTGGTTGAAGAAATGAAAATTTTACTGATCATGGAAGAGGCAGAAGAGAGAAGAGAGTTAGCTGAAAATTTCACTGAAAATATGAGAAATGTAGAATGTTTTGAAGCAAAGACAGGAACAGAATCTTTACTTATGATGAAAAAACATATACCAGACTTTGTTTTTTTAAGTTCCAAATTACTAGATGGTACTGGTTTTGAATATGCAAGTTTATTACGAGAAATAAATTGCTATACAAAATTTATTTTTGTAGGTGAAAACATAGAAGAATCTATTACAGCTTTTCGTTTCCAAGCATTTTATTATTTATTGCGACCATTTCGTGAAGAAGATTTACAATTTCTTTTATATAAAATAGGTAAAGAACAAGGTGAGAAAGCAAAGAGTTATTTGCGAAAACTACCGATAGAAAGTCAAGAGGGTATACGATATATTCTTCCAGAAGATATCGTATATGTAAGTAAAAATAAAGAAAATAAAACTGTTTCAATTTACACAACGAATAATCAGTATATTTCAACATATACACTTCAGGAATTAGAAAATAAGCTAAATGCATATGATTTTTTACGTGTACATAAAAGCTATTTAATTAATATGTCATATGTAAAAGAACTGAAACCTTATTATAATGGCACGTATAATTTGTATTTAGATAGGTATGATGAGCAACCGATTCCAGTCAGTCGTAATTATGTAAAACGCCTTCGAAATAACATTGAATTATAGTAGGTAATGAGAGTATTTTAACATGATAAACTGAAAATCCTTCATGATAGGGAGGATTCAAGTTAAATATTCAGAAAATTTAGTACAATCTCCACTAAGAAATAGTATTGGGGGAATTGTATGTGAAGACATTGAAATCGATCTTACTTTGGGGCGTTATTACAGCAGTAGGAGCAGGTGCTTTTGGGGTAATAGCTTTATCACAAGGTGAAACCATTAATGCTGTATGGCTCTTAGTAGCTGCCGTATGTGTATATGCAGTTGCTTACCGCTTTTATAGTAGATTTATAGCGAGAAAGGTTTTTAATTTAGATGATAATCGGCAAACACCAGCCCATACATTAAACGATGGGAAAGACTATGTTCCAACAAATAAGTGGGTATTGTTTGGACATCACTTTGCAGCGATTGCTGGGGCGGGACCTTTAGTAGGACCGATTTTAGCAGCACAAATGGGATATTTACCAGGAACCATTTGGATTATTGTTGGGGTAGTTGTTGCGGGGGCTGTCCAAGATTTTGTCATTTTATTTGCTTCGATGAGACGTAATGGTAAATCGTTAGGAGAAATGATTAAAGATGAGATTGGACCTGTTACAGGACTAATTGCAATGATAGGTATTTTAGGAATTATGATTATTTTATTAGCAGTATTAGCGTTAGTCGTAGTAAAGGCACTAATCGGAAGTCCTTGGGGAATGTTTACGATAGCAGCAACGATTCCTATCGCTATTTTAATGGGAGTTTATATGCGCTATATTAGGCCTGGTCGTGTTGGAGAAGGATCAGTAATTGGTATTATCCTACTTATTTTATCTCTTGTTGGAGGACAGTATGTAGCAGAAAATCCAACACTTGCAAGTATGTTCACATTTAGTGGTGAAACAATTGCTATTATGCTTATTATATATGGATTTATCGCATCGGCATTACCAGTTTGGATGCTTTTAGCACCACGTGATTATTTAAGTACATTTTTAAAAGTCGGAACAATTGTAGGGTTAGCAATTGGTATTTTAATTGTAGCACCAGATTTACAAATGCCAGCAGTTTCGAAATTTATTGATGGAACTGGTCCTGTGTTTTCTGGAAACTTATTCCCGTTCTTATTTATTACTATTGCTTGTGGTGCAGTGTCTGGATTCCATGCTCTCGTTTCATCAGGTACGACGCCGAAGATGATCGAGCAAGAGGGACACGCACAGCCAATCGGTTATGGAGCAATGTTAATGGAGTCGTTTGTAGCAGCGATGGCGATGATTGCGGCTTGTGTATTAACACCGGGAACGTATTTTGCAATTAATAGTCCCGCAGCACTTATCGGTACAGATGTTTCGCAGGCAGCTCAAGTTATTTCCTCATGGGGATTTGCTATTACACCAAATGAACTAAAAGATCTCGCTGTAAATGTTGGAGAGCAAACGATTTTATCACGTACAGGTGGTGCGCCAACATTAGCGATAGGTATGGCATATATTTTCTCACAAGTAATAGGTGGAACGGCCATGATGGCATTTTGGTATCATTTTGCGATTCTCTTTGAAGCTCTATTCATTTTAACAACAATTGATGCCGGAACGCGTGTCGGCCGATTTATGATTCAAGATATTTTAGGGCATGTATATAAGCCATTTGGGAAAACGGATTCTACATTAGCGAATGTAATCGCTACAACATTATGTGTATTAGGGTGGGGATATTTCTTATACCAAGGGGTAATAGATCCGCTCGGTGGAATTAATACATTATGGCCACTTTTCGGTATTGCAAATCAAATGCTAGCAGGTATTGCATTATTACTTGGAACGACAATTTTGTTCAAAATGGGAAAAAAGGCGTACGTTTGGGTAACACTTATTCCAACTGTCGGGTTGCTGATTGTAACGATGACGGCGGGGTATCAAAAGCTATTTCATGAAAATCCTAAAATTGGATTTCTATCGCATGCAAAGGTATTTCAGGGAGCATTAGATGAGGGAAAAGTGTTAGCGCCAGCTAAAAATGTCGCTCAAATGAAGCAAATTATTTTCAATGATTATATCGATGCAGCGCTTTGCGGAATTTTTATGATAGTTGTAATCGCTGTGTTAATTTCAGCACTTCGAATTTGGATCCAAGTATTAAGAAATAAGCCAATGCCGTTAAAAGAGGCACCATATATTCCGAGAGATGAAAGTGAGTCGAGGAACTATGCTTAAAAAGTTGTGGCAAGTATGGGGTGAAAGAAAACGCTTTATTAGTTTGCTCGTTGGGGTACCAAGTTATGAAGTATATGTGGAGCATATGAAAAAGCATCATCCTGAAGAAGAGGTTGTATGTCAAAAGCAATTTTTTGCTGAGGCACAAGAAGCAAGATTTAATGCAAAGGGTGGAAAAATATCACGCTGTTGTTAATGAAAAAGGGCGAGTTTTCGCCCTTTTTATTTTTTTGCTGTTTCACGTGGAACAGCAAAAATAAACAAAACCTTTGGGAATTAAAGGTATTTCGTATACAATAAAGTGAGGAAGGGGATAGATGGAAAAGTAGGGAGATTATTTTATGTTAAGGGACTTATTTGTAAATACAACAATTATTCTTTCCTTTATTTTTATTGGAGGCCAGCTTTTAAGGGATAAGCCGTTAAAAGAAGGATTCTCTTTTGGGCAGAAATGTGTAGTAGGCATTTTTACTGGGATACTAGGTATAGTATTAATGTATTTCAGTGTTCGTGTTGGTACCATTCTATTGGATTTACGCTATTTAGCTGTTATTCTAGCTGTTATTATTGGAGGACCGATAGCGAGTACCATAACAATTGGTATGATTTTAGTAACTAGGCTGTTGTTTATGGATTATTCATTAGCTTCTCAAGTGGCTTTTTATACAATCATTGCGATAGGAATAGGGAGTATCTTTATTTCGCGCATGAAGCTTTCTTTAGGGGGAAAGTGGGTATGGTTACACACATATATTTTATCTATTCTAATCCCAGCGTTATATATATGGTTAATTAAAGAGATCCACATAGTGGGATTATATTTAATTTCTAGTATTATTACAGGTTACATAACATTCATAAGTGCAAATTATGTTTTACAATCCAATGAGTTATTTCAAAAGATGAAACAATACGCAACGATAGATGCATTGACAGGTTTAGGAAACGTAAGACAGTTTGATTTAGAGATGAATCGTCATATTAGTAATAAGAACATGAAAAATGATTCGTTTTGTTTACTACTTATAGATATTGACCACTTTAAGTATGTAAATGATACGTACGGGCATCCTGCAGGGGACGAAGTGCTAAAACAAGTAGGATGTATTTTACGAGAAACTTCACAATTTCCAGATTTGGCTTTTCGAAAGGGTGGAGAGGAGTTTGCGCTTTTGATACCGAATAAGGGATTAGCTTACGGAATTCGTATGGGCGAGCAAATTCGTACAGCTGTTGAAAGTCACTCATTTCAATTGTTAGATGGAACGAAAATAAAAATTACAGTTTCGGTGGGGGTTTCAGAATATGAAGAATCACCGGAGCAATTTATTCAAGCGGCGGATGATGCGTTATACTACTCGAAACGAAATGGTAGAAATAAGGTCAGCTCTGTATCTTAAAGATAAGATGACCAGAAGACATAAAGCTTATAAAAAACACTCACAGAGGCAATGTATGAACTTTGTGAGTGTTTTTTATTTATATATTAGACAAGTTCTTTTGATACAACAAATTTACGATATGCACCATGGTGAGTTGGACCTACGTATTCGTTAATTTTGAATGAGTAACGAATAGCAGCTGTGATGAATTCTTTAGCAGTTTTTACTGCTTCTTTCACAGGTTTTCCTTTTGCAAGTTCTGCTGTAATTGCAGCAGAATATGTGCAACCTGCGCCGTGTGTATTTGTCGTATCAATTTTTTCTGATTCTAGAAGGTCGAATGTCTCTCCATCATATAGGACGTCGATTGCAGTTTCCGTACCAAGTTTGCTACCGCCTTTAATTAGGACGTATTTCGCACCTAAAGCATGGATCTTTTTCGCTGCTTCTTTCATGTCTTCAAGAGAATTAATTTTTACGCCACTTAATTGGTAAGCTTCAAATAAGTTTGGTGTTACAACTAATGCCTTTGGAACAAGAACGTCACGTAAGCAATCATTCGTTTCAGGATGTAATGCTTCATCAGCACCTTTACATACCATAACAGGGTCAACTACTACATTTTTGAAATTGTGCTTTTCGATTGTTTCTGCAACCATTTCAATAATTTCTACTGATCCAAGCATACCTGTTTTTAAAGCGTCTACGCCAACACCTTCAATTGTTGTTTCTAATTGTGGTTTTAATGTAGAAGCTGGGATTGGAAATACGTTATGTGCCCAACCGTTATGTGGATCCATCGTTACGATTGTTGTAAGAGATGTCATTCCGTATACGCCCAGTTCTTGGAATGTTTTTAAATCTGCTTGTATACCAGCACCGCCACTTGTGTCAGAACCAGCGATAGTAAGTGCTTTATTTAATGTCATTATGAAAGCCCCCTCGAGTGATATAATGAAAACTATGTTTTCACCATTATATCAATGTTACGAATAAGTACAAAGTGAAAAGTAGATGATTTATTTTAAGAGCTATTTAAAATCTTGTATGCAGGAGACTGAGTATGTTTCGAGATAATCGTACAAATGAATTAGTTATATTAAAGGAAATTGCAGAAACATTAAATACATCAAATGATACATATCATGTATTGCAAGCTGTCCTAGAGAAATTACTAAGTGTAACAGGTTTAACGACAGGATGGATTTTTCTTGCGGATGAAAATGGGAAGTATACGAAGTTAATTGATTATCAATTACCAGAGGCACTGACATATGAAAATAAACGCCCGATGTGCGAAGGTGAATGTTGGTGTTTACGAGGTTTTGTAGATGGAAAATTAGAGAGAGCCGTTAATATTATTGAATGTAAAAGAATTAATAATGCAATTGAATATAATTGGGGAGATACGGAGGGCATTCTTCATCATGCTACGGTTCCTTTAAAAGCTGGGGGAGAAAAATTTGGGTTGTTAAATGTTGCAAGTCCGGGTAAAACACATTTTTCAGAAGAAGAATTAGTATTACTCCAATCGGTTGCCTTCCAAATTGGTACGGCTTTAAAGCGAACAAAATTATATGAAAATGAAAAGAGAAGAGCACATTATTATGTGAAATTAGAGCGTTTCATTCAAGATTTAAAAACGATTCATAAGTTTAATGTACTACCTGAAAAAGTGGTAAATCACGTAGGTGAAGTATTTCAATGGAATCAAGTAGCGCTTTTTATTAGGGAGGAAAAAGAATTATCTCTGCGAGCGTCTTACGTTCAGGAAGAGTTACAAGAGGATGTAAAAGAGGCGGCCAAGAGGGCGTTAGAACAAGATGAACCAGTTCTAATAAAACATCAAATAGGACATAATGTACATCTAAATCGAGCTGTTATTGCTACACCAATACATATTCAAAACCATATATTTGGTGTTTTATGTGTTAGCTTGAATAATGGAGAGTTTGATGCTAATACAATAGATGTAATTCAAGCATTATCGAACCATGTTTCGTTAATAATAGAGAATTTGAGGTTAAACGAGCAGCGCCGTGAACTTGTACGAATGGAAGAAAGAAATCGGTTAGCAAGAGATTTACATGATTCTGTTTCGCAAAAATTATTTTCATTAACCTTCATGACAAAAGGCGCCGAGGCAGTTTTAAAAGGTAAAAATGAAAAGGTAGATCAATCTTTGCATGAGATGCGTGAACTTGCGCAAGGAGCTTTGAAAGAAATGAGGACATTAATTTGGCAGCTTCGTCCGGCGGGATTAGAAAAAGGATTATTGCCAGCTCTAAAGCAGTACGGTGAAAATTTGGGACTGAAAATTAGGGAGCAAGTTACGGGTGTTCGTGATTTACCTCGTGTAGTAGAAGAAGCTTTGTGGCGCATAGGCCAAGAAGCACTGAACAATGTAAGTAAGCATGCAGGTGTAAAAGAAGCGACGATTTATTTTACAGTGAATGAGAAAAATGTATCATTAGAAATAGTTGATCAAGGAAAGGGCTTTGTGGAAAAGAATATAAAAGAAAAGAAATCACTAGGTATGACTACGATGCGTGAAAGAGTAGAATTAGTTGGTGGAACAATTAAAATTGTAAGTAGTAATAAACGAACGAGCGTAAAAGTAAATGTACCATTATGATGTGAAAATGAGGGAAGTTTGTGAAAATAAAAGTATTGTTAGTTGATGATCATACAGTCGTTTTAAAAGGATTAGCATTTTTCTTAAGTACACAGGAAGATTTAGAGTTAGTTGGAGAAGCGAATAATGGGAAAGAAGCGTTAGTGAAAGTAGGAGAAACAAATCCCGATGTTATATTAATGGATTTATATATGCCTGAAATGGATGGTGTTGAGGCGACGGCATATATTAAAAAAGAGTATCCAAATGTGAAAGTAATTGTATTAACTAGCTTTTCTGATCAGGCGCATGTGTTACCTGCATTAAGGGCTGGAGCAAGTGGTTATATTTTAAAAGATGTAGAACCAGATCAGCTTGTTGAGGCTATTCGAAGCGCATATAAAGGTAATATTCAATTACATCCGGATATAGCAAATGCTCTTCTCTCTCAAACATTACCTGTAGAAGAAAAGGAAGAAGAACCTTCTATTCAAGTGGATGTGCTAACAGCGAGAGAAAATGAAGTATTGCAGCTATTAGCAAAAGGGATGAGCAATAAGGAAATTGCATCTGTTTTAGTTATTACAGAAAAGACAGTTAAGGCGCATGTAAGTAGTATTTTGAGTAAGTTGAATTTATCTGATCGTACGCAAGCGGCATTATATGCAGTGAAAAATGGAATTGTATAAGACGAAAGTCGTAAGACCAAGTTCGCCTTTAGAAGGTGGACTTTTTTTATGGAAAAATACGTCTATGTGAGGACGAAATTGTCATTATATAAAGATAAAATATGTTTGTAAGCAACAAAACAACAATTACAAGGGATACCTTTTTTGAAAGCATATAACAACATAAGAGTGAGTACTAGGAGGAATAAATAATGGCAACAGTTTTATTCGTTAAAGCAAATAACCGTCCAGCGGAACAAGCAGTTAGTGTAAAATTATATGAGGCATTTTTAGCAAACTATAAAGAAGCACACCCAAATGATACAGTAGTAGAACTTGATTTATATAAAGAAGAATTACCATATGTAGGCGTAGATATGATCAATGGTACATTCAAGGTAGGTAAAGGATTTGATTTAACAGAAGAAGAGGCAAAAGCAGTAGCAGTTGCCGATAAGTATTTAAATCAATTCCTAGAAGCTGATAAAGTTGTTTTCGGCTTCCCATTATGGAACTTAACGATTCCAGCAGTATTGCACACATATATTGATTATTTAAACCGTGCTGGTAAAACGTTCAAATATACGCCAGAGGGTCCAGTTGGTCTAATCGGAGATAAGAAGATTGCATTATTAAATGCACGAGGCGGCGTATATTCAGAAGGTCCAGCAGCTGAGGTAGAAATGGCTGTTAAATATGTAGCAAGTATGATGGGCTTCTTCGGCGCAACAAACATGGAAACAGTAGTTATTGAAGGACATAACCAATTTCCAGATAAAGCAGAAGAAATCATCGCTGTAGGTCTTGAAGAAGCAGCTAAAGTAGCAAGTGAATTTTAATTAAAATTATAATCGTCACTCGAAAAAACAGCATTAACGTTTACATGTTAATGCTGTTTTTTTATATTTTTAGTTCGTCAGCAAGTTTTTCTAATGTATTTCGATCTTGTATATAATATGTTCGGCCTTCTTTTCTTAAATAATTTTGTTGGCAAAACTGATTTAATACATATAAAAGATGACGGTAGCTGACATTTAAATATTCCGAGGCCTCGGTATGCTTTTCTATATAACAATTATTTTGCTCTGTTAATAAAATAAAAGCAGCTAATCGATTTTCAAAAGGATAACTATAGTTTTTTGCGTAATTTTCAGTGCGAGTAATTGTCTTTTCTCCAATAAATTTACATAAGTGCTGTAAAAACGTTGCATCTTGTAATAAAAGTTGCTGACAATCTTTAAGAGGAAGTGCCAAACACACACAATCTTCTAGTACTTCAACGGATTTAGTAATATTTTCTACTCCTATTAATCCTAATTCCCCGATAAAAGATGGTGCTTGAATAAAGTTAATTAATGAAACCTTCCCGTTTTGATGACTCATATATATTTTTGCTTTCCCAGAAATTAAGTAATAGAGATAAGGGAGAGCATTTCCTTCGCTACATATCATCTCTTTCGTTTGAAAAGAATGCAGCTCTACATATGGCAAGACATGAAATGAAAATAGGGTATGGAATTGATGGATTCGCATGTATTGATAAATTTCTTCCTCATTTTTGCTGATTTTCATATTTTCACCCCCATGTATAGTATGAGATATCTCCTATTATCTTTACAAGAAGGAATGATACGATTTATGTAAATTTGTTTTTGTAGAAAAGAGAGTGTGATGAATTTATGAAAAAATATAAAACATTGTTATTTGATGTAGATGATACATTACTAGATTTCCAAAAGGCTGAAAAAGTGGCTTTACGGGTGCTTTTTGAAGAGAAGGGAATCCCTTTAACAGACGAGATAGAGGCTCGTTATAAAAAAATAAATAAAGGTCTTTGGGATGCTTTTGAAAAAGGAGAACTATCACGCAATGAAGTTGTAAATACACGATTTTCTCTGTTGTTTAAAGAGTATGGAGAAGAAGTAGATGGAATATTATTCGAAAATAATTATCGTAACTACTTAGAAGAAGGAAATCAACTCATGCAAGGTGCGTTTGAATTTATAAATCAAATTCAAGGAGAGTATGAATTGTATATAGTGACAAATGGTGTTTCTAAGACGCAAGATAAACGTTTGCGTAATGCAGGTTTACATTCATTATTTAAAGATGTTTTTGTTTCGGAAGATACAGGTTTTCAAAAACCGATGAAAGAGTATTTTGATTATGTTTTTGAACGGATTCCTAACTTTGCACCTGAAGCAGGGCTGATTATTGGGGATTCATTAAGCGCTGATATTAAAGGTGGATATGTAGCGGGAATTGATACTTGTTGGTTTAATCTAGAAAGGAAATTAAATGATAGTGGGATTATACCGACATATGAAGTGCATAATTTTGAGGAGTTAGAAGCGTTATTAAAGCAGCATGTGTAATAAAAAAATAGGCAGTGGAGCTTTCATCCCCACTGCCTATTTTTATTAATTTTTATTTTCGTTATGCTTTGGGAGCGGAAAGGCATTCCCGATAGCAGCTGCACCAAGCATGGGCAATAGTAAATTAAGCGGGAAAAACATAAGTAATAGTAATGTTATAGCTATTGGCTTTCGTAACGCATAGCTTGAAATTGCTGTCGTTACGATGGCAACAGATGCTACTGGATCTATAGGAAGAATAGATGCTACAGCGTATCCGATACTTGACCCGGAAAATATAATTGGGAAGATATGTCCACCTCGCCACCCTGTGTTCAAACAAACGGCAGTAATGCACAACTTTAAAATCCCTGAAAGAAGTAGTATCCAAAAAGATAAATGGCTCCATTCAACAACTAATTCTTTTAATTGATGTTCCCCTGAAAATAATGTGTACGGAAGAAAAGTTCCCGCAATTCCTAATAAAATACCACCGATAATTCCGAGTGTCAGTTTGTATTCCCTAAAAGGGTGAATTAACTTCTCTAATGTGAATTCTAACTTGAAATAAAAGAAACCAACTATAGCACCGATACTAGCAAGTGGAAGAAATGCGATCCATTCATTGAAAGAAAGTGCACCTTCCCCGAAATCAACAATAAAGGATCCACGATTATCGAGTTTACTCAGTAGTAAATAAACAGAAAAACCTGCGAAAGTAGTAGCTAAGTATACAATCGCCTTTTTTCCTTTAGAAAAAGCAGCAATTTGTTCCCCCTCATTTTCATTTGGTGCTAAATAACCGAATAATGGTGCGTTAAAAATGACACTTAAAGTAGCTCCAATTCCGATCTCGGTTAGCTCATTCATACCCTTTAAGGCAAATTTAAAGCGATCCCCTACCCATGTGCACAGTCCGCCTATAATTCCAACTAGTGCGGCTTCTGGACCAAGACTAGCTCCGAAAATTAAAACAATAATCGCTGTTAAAGTAGCCTGATGGACAAAGCGATATTCGATTCGACCAGCTTTTTTATATTCAGTCATCACTTCAGGCATAAGGCGTGGATATGTACCGAAATATTTTTGTGATAGACCAACGAGGACTCCGCCAATTATTGTTACGCAAAGGGTGTAATAAGCGGGAGAAGAGAGAACTTCAGGCAAGTATCCCCAAATAAAGTGGATTCCAATATTTATTGTGACTAAAAATAACCAGACTGTAGCTCCTACTATAGATCCTAGAAGAATGCCATATAGAGCAAGTATGTACTGCATATCTTTTTTATTTGTCATGTTATACCTCCATTATGTAAATCTTAGTAGGGAAAAAGTGAAATATACTAGTGGAAAATGGATTGAATATATATAGTATCTTTTTGAGAAGATGGCCTATTCAACGTATAGGCTAACTTTTGGGGAATTTGAATTTATAGGTTAAATTACTTATTTAATTTTATAGACTGATTTGAGGTTTTTAAAGGTCTTTTTTGAAATAGACTAGAATATATTTCTTTTGTTGCTTTATATGAAACTGTTAACATTTATTTTAGAACATTCAGAAAAACTGTTTGACATTAGGAAATTATTGCTATAAAATCAACGGTAATTGCATAGTCTTATCAAGAAAAGGTGGAGGGACAGGCCCGATGAAACCTTGGCAACAGCCGTATAACGGAATTGTGCCAAATCCTGCAGGTAGTAATCCTGAGAGATAAGAAAGAGCCTTTAGAGCGTGTTTTCAAACTGCTCCTTTCTTGTTTTCAGGAAAGGGGCAGTTTTTTATTTTGTATAAAAGAAAGGAGAATGAGAGATGGGAGAATCATGGGGAAAAGGAACGATTTGTGTGCAAGGTGGCTATACGCCAAAGAATGGTGAACCACGTGTTTTACCACTTTATCAAAGCACAACGTATAAATACGATACTTCGGATGATTTAGCAGCTCTATTTAACTTAGAGGCAGAAGGATATATTTATACGCGTATTGGAAACCCTACTCTAGCCGCATTTGAGCAGAAGTTATCAGATTTAGAAGGCGGTGTAGGAGCTGTTGCAACGGCTTCTGGGCAAGCAGCTATTATGCTCGCAGTTTTAAATATTTGTAGTAGTGGGGATCATTTACTTTGTTCTTCAACGGTTTACGGGGGAACGTTTAATTTATTTGGAGTGAGTTTGCGTAAACTGGGCATTGATGTTACGTTCTTTAATCCGAATTTAACGGCAGATGAAATTACGGCGCTTGCTAATGACAAGACGAAACTTATCTATGCAGAATCGTTAGGAAATCCAGCGATGAATGTTTTAAATTTTAAAGAATTTTCAGCTGCCGCTAAAGAATTAGAGGTACCTTTTATCGTTGATAATACATTAGCAACTCCTTATTTATGCCAGGCCTTTGAACATGGGGCAAATATTATTGTTCATTCTACAACTAAATATATCGATGGGCATGCGAGCTCCTTAGGCGGTATTGTAATTGACGGTGGAAACTTTGATTGGACAAATGGGAAGTATCCTGAACTTGTTGAACCAGATCCAAGTTATCACGGTGTAAGTTACGTTCAAAACTTTGGTGCAGCAGCGTATATTGTGAAAGCACGTGTTCAGCTATTAAGAGATTATGGAAATTGTATGAGCCCATTCAATGCATATATTAGCAATATTGGCTTAGAGACTTTGCATTTACGAATGGAGCGTCATAGCGAAAATGCTCTCGCGGTTGCTAAGTGGCTTGCTAATCATGAACGTATTGAATGGGTGAATTATCCGGGATTAGATAGTAATGAAAATTACTCGTTAGCACAAAAGTATTTGAAAAAAGGTGCTAGTGGAGTTTTAACATTTGGTATTAAAGGGGGATTAGAAGCAGCAAAAGAATTTATCGCAAATGTAAAACTAGCAACTCTCGTAACGCACGTAGCTGATGCACGAACTTGCGTTATACATCCTGCTAGTACGACGCATAGACAATTAAGTGCTGAAGATCAGCGTTTAGCTGGTGTTACATCTGATTTAATTCGTTTATCGGTTGGTATAGAAGATGTTTCTGATATTATTGCAGATTTGGAAGCAGCTCTAGTTGGAGGCAAAACACATGCCGATCATAATTGATAAAGATTTACCGGCTCGCAAAGTGTTGCAAAAAGAAAATATTTTTGTAATGACGAAGGAGCGAGCGGAAACACAAGATATACGCGCTTTAAAAATTGCTATATTAAATTTAATGCCAACGAAGCAAGACACAGAGGCGCAATTACTCCGTTTAATTGGAAACACACCGTTACAATTAGATGTTCATTTGCTTTATATGGAATCACATCTATCTCGTAATGTAACGCAAGAACATTTAACAAGCTTTTATAAAACGTTTCGTGATATTGAAAATGAAAAGTTTGATGGGCTCATTATTACAGGAGCGCCAGTGGAGACCCTTGCTTTTGAAGAGGTAGATTATTGGGAAGAGCTTAAACATATTATGGAGTATTCAAAAACGAATGTAACATCTACGCTCCATATTTGCTGGGGGGCACAGGCTGGCTTGTACTATCATTATGGTGTTCCAAAGTATCCCCTTAAGGAAAAAATGTTCGGTGTATTTGAACATGAAGTTTGCGAGCAACATGTGAAATTGTTACAAGGATTTGATGAATTGTTTTTTGCTCCGCATTCTCGTCATACAGAAGTACGGGAGAATGATATTAGAGAAGTGAAAGAATTAACATTGTTAGCAAACTCTGAAGAAGCAGGTGTTCACCTTGTTATTGGGCCAGAAGGAAGGCAAGTGTTTGCCCTTGGACATAGCGAATATAGTTGTGAGACGTTAAAACAAGAATACGAACGAGATCGTGACAAGGGATTAAATATTGATGTGCCAAAAAACTATTTTAAACATAATAATCCAGATGAAAAGCCGCTTGTTAGGTGGAGAAGTCATGGTAATTTATTGTTTTCTAATTGGTTGAATTATTACGTGTATCAAGAAACCCCTTATATATTGTAAAGAAAGATTGTGTAACACGTGGCAACGTTTTCCTTGTAAAGATCAACCTTTATTTTTCCGAATGTTCAAAATACATTGTTTTTCGGATTTTTTACTCATATAATTTCATCTAAACACAATTTTTGAGGGGTGGACAGTACTATGAAAGAAATTCAAGTTGGGTTATTAGGTCTTGGGACAGTTGGCAGTGGTGTGGTTCGTATTATTACGGATCATCAAGAACGACTCATACACCAAGTAGGTTGTCCAGTGAAGGTAACGAAAGTATTAGTGCAAAACATTGAGAAAGAGAGAGAGGTAGAGGTACCTTCTACTCTATTAACACAAGATGCAAATGAAATTTTAGATAATCCAAATATTGATGTTGTCATTGAAGTGATGGGTGGCATTGATGATGCAAAATCATATATTTTACAAGCTTTAAAAAGCGGAAAGCATGTTGTAACTGCAAATAAAGACTTAATGGCATTACATGGAGCTGAATTATTAGCGACAGCAAAAGATAATAAGGCTGATTTATTCTATGAGGCGAGTGTGGCAGGGGGAATTCCAATTTTACGCAGTATCGTAGAAGGACTTTCTTCAGATCTTATTACGAAAGTAATGGGAATTGTAAATGGAACGACAAATTTTATTTTGACGAAAATGTCAGACGAAGGGAGAGCATACAACGACGTGTTAAAAGAAGCCCAACAACTTGGATTTGCAGAAGCAGATCCAACATC
This sequence comes from Bacillus cereus group sp. MYBK195-1, assembly GCF_051916605.1. Classification (NCBI taxonomy): domain Bacteria; kingdom Bacillati; phylum Bacillota; class Bacilli; order Caryophanales; family Bacillaceae; genus Bacillus; species Bacillus cereus group sp. MYBK195-1. Next base: position 99,160 of record NZ_JBQAGZ010000007.1, read on the forward strand.
AGATGTAGAAGGTTTAGATGCAGCAAGAAAAATGACAATTTTAGCTACTCTCGGTTTCTCTACAAATGTAGAGCTTGGAGACGTGAAAGTAAAAGGGATTACCTCTATTACAGAGGAAGATATTGAATACAGTAAGAGCTTAGGTTATACAATTAAATTAATCGGTCTTGCAAAACGAGATGGTGAAAAATTGGAGGTTACAGTTGAACCAACTTTACTTCCAAATACACATCCTCTTGCGGCAGTACAAAATGAATATAACGCTGTGTATGTGTACGGTGAAGCAGTTGGGGAAACGATGTTTTATGGACCAGGCGCAGGAAGTTTACCGACAGCTACAGCTGTTGTTTCGGATTTAGTTGCTGTAATGCAAAATATTAGATTAGGGGTAACAGGAAATAGTGCTGTAGTCCCACAATATCAAAAAGTATTAAAAGAGCCAGACGAAATTGTCGTGAAAAAGTTTTTAAGACTGCATGTAAAAGACGAAATTGGTGTATTTGCAAAAATTACTTCATTGTTCTCTGAGCGCGGAGTTAGCTTTGAGAAAATTATTCAAATGCCGCTTGAAGAGAAAGGAAAGGCTGAAATTGTAATTGTAACGCATCGTGCGTCTCTTGCTGATTATGATTATATTCTACATACGTTGCAAGGGTATGTAGAAATAGATTGTTTGAAAGCGAACTATCGAATTGAAGGGGATGCTAAGTAGTATCTCTTACCATAAAACAGAAAGAGCCTATTAAGCAGCTTGCTTAATAGGCTCTTTTCTATTTAAAATCTGCGTACCAAATTGAATAAATGCTTGGATAATCCAGCCTGTTGTAAAGGATAAGATGATTGTTCCAAAATAGATAGGTCCATCTAATAAAAAGCTTAACGTTAAAAATAAAAAGGCTAATGAAATCTCTGTTCTTCTAAACGTCCATTTTTTCTTCTCAGCAACCGTTAAAACGAAAGCTTCTTGAGGCGCTGCACAAAAGTTTGTAGAGACGTAAAGACCAATTCCAGCTCCAACGAATAGATTTCCGCAAATAAGTGTTATATATTTTGGAAGAGAGCGGATAGCGTCCATAATAGTTGTAATGGAACCAATCCAATCAACAAAAAGAGAAATAAGAACCATCGTTACAATTGTACCGATTGTAATTTGTTTTTTATTCCAAAAGAGTACGATAAGTGTAAAGGCAAAGTTAATCATAAAAATCCAAAAACCAATACTTATGCCAAAATTTTGATATAGTGCAATAAAGAAGGAATCATAAGGGCTAAGTCCAAAGGAAGTAATTGTCGTCATCATATTAATACCGATGGCAAGAATGAGTAAACCGCCAATGAAAAATATATATTCTAATTTGAATCGAAGCATAGTTGTATATCCTTTCTAAATGTATTTGCTAGGAAAGGATATATTGTGGAAAGCTTACCAGGTCAAGGGAGAATTTTTGTGAGAAGGGGAAAATGAGATGACAAATATAAGAAAGATTGCTGAACTTGCTGGAGTATCTGTTTCAACTGTTTCACGTGTACTAAATAATCATCCGTACGTAAATGAACAGAAACGAAAAGAAATTCTAGCGATTATAGAAGAATTAAATTACACGCAAAACGTGAATGCAATTCATTTAGTGAAAGGAAAAACGAATGTAATTGGCGTTTTATTGCCACACGTAAATGATCAATATTATAGCGCTATTATCGAGGGGATATCAAAAGAGACAGCCAAGAATAATTATAATATGATGCTTTGCCAGACGAATTATAGCGAAGAAAGAGAACTAGAAATTTTAAATATGTTAAAAATGAAAAAGCTTGATGGGGTTATTATTTGTTCTCGGGCAAATAGTAAGGAGAAGCTTGAAGAATATACGAAATTCGGCCCGATTGTTATGTGTGAAGAAATAGATTCAAAATGCATTTCAAGTGTCCATATCGATTACTACAAAGTATTTTCACTTGGGATGAAAAGCTTAATAGATGCCGGTCATACACATATTGGATATTGTATTGGAAGAAGTAATAGTGTTAATAGCCAAAGACGAAAGAAGGCATATGAAGATTCGCTTCAACAGAGTATCGTAACACCGTTAGAGACCTGGAAATTTGAGGGTTGTTTTACAGTGGAAGATGGACGCAATGTAATTAGAGAATGGGCTCATATGTCAGTAAAACCGACGGCGTTCCTTGTATCTTGTAACCATATTGCAGCAGGGATGGTTACAGAAGCAAAAAAACAAGGAATTCGTATTCCAGAGGATATTACGATTATCGGGTGTGATGATCAAGAGGTGGCAGATATATTGGGTATAACGACGATTTCGCATTCTAGTAAAAACGTTGGAGTAAAAGCGTTTGAATTATTATATGAAAAGATTAATGAAGAGAAATTAGATGTGAAGCATATAGAGTTATTACCAGAGTTAGTAGATAGAGAAACGACATAATTGAGAAGGTGTGAAAATCGCTTTTCAAAATTTCGTTTGGTATAATTATGGACAATCTATGAGGGCTAAAAGGGGTTTTGATATGAGATCAAAAGTAGTAAAAGTAATTCTACTCATTACAATTGCATCTTTCTGTTTATTTGCATATGGCTTTGTTTCAGGTGTAAATGATGTATTAAATCCGAAAGCTTCAAATTTAATTAAAAAGACCGATGTAGTGGCAAAAGAGAAAAAGAAAACGGGAACGTTACAAATCGTTAGTTTAGGTGATTCATTAACGCGTGGCGTTGGTGATAAAGAAGGAATTGGCTATGTTGGGCGAATGAAAGAGGATTTACAAAAAGATTATAAGCAAAAAATTGCATTAACAAATTTAGCAGTTAGTGGTGCAAAAATGCCTGATTTATTAAAACAAATTGAAAGTAATGGCGCTCAATATTCAATTAAGCAAGCAGATGTAATCGTGTTAACGATTGGTGGGAATGATTTGTTCCCAGGCTGGGAATCGCTTGGGAAAATAGATTTAGAGACGTATCGTCCTGACACAGAAACGTTTCAAAATGAAGCAAAGAAAATTATAGAAGAAATTCGTAAATTAAATACAGATAGTCCGATTTTTTGGCTTGGTTTATACAATCCTTTTGAAGATGTAGAAGATTTAAAAGGGTCTTCAAACATTGTTGTGGACTGGAATGCATCTTTAGAGAAGTTAGCGCTAAACGATAAAAATGTGTATATTACACCGACATTTGATTTATTCCAAAACCGCGGGAAAGATTTATTATACTCTGATCATTTTCATCCGAACGAAGTAGGTTATACGTATATGGCAGAACGTTTAGTTCAAAATGTTGTAAGTAAATTAAAACTAGAACAAGGAGGGGTAAAATGACGACGATACTTTCCGTACGAGATTTGAAGAAGGTAATTGGAAAGAAGACTCTTGTAGAGAATATTTCCTTTGATGTAAAGCAAGGAGAAGTGTTCGGGTTCTTAGGACCAAATGGTGCTGGAAAGACGACTACCATTCGAATGTTAGTCGGATTGATTAAGGCGACAGAAGGTACGATTTTTATCGGTGGTTATTCGATTAAGGAAAATTTCAGAGAAGCGATGCGTCAAATTGGGAGTATCGTTGAAAACCCAGAGTTGTATACATATTTAACGGGATGGGAAAATTTAAAGCAATTTGCTCGTATGTTAGGTGATATATCAGATGAACGTATTATTGAAATTGCTGAAATGGTTCATTTAGATGAAAGAATTCATGATAAGGTAAAAACGTACTCACTTGGTATGAAACAACGCCTTGGAATTGCGCAGGCGCTCCTTGGGAATCCAAAATTGCTCATATTAGATGAGCCAACGAATGGTTTAGATCCAGCAGGGATTAGAGAACTTAGGGAATTTATACATAAGCTTGTAAAAGAAGAAAATATGAGCGTGTTTATTTCAAGCCACTTGCTAAGTGAAGTGCAAATGATATGCGATCGCGTTGCTATTATTCATAAAGGAAAGATGATAACAGTTGCCAAGGTTGAAGAATTAATTAAAACAGCAAGTGATCGTGTAGAATGGATTGTTACACCAATTTCTAAGGCGAAAGATATGCTAGAAGCAGCCGAAGAAGTAAGGGAAGTAAGTGTAGAAGGCGAGCGATTACTATGCCGCATGGATATTGCATCTATAAGTAGTTGGAATAAACACTTTGTAGAAAATGAGATAGATGTACATAGCGTTAAGGAGCTTGTATTTACGCTAGAAGATTTATTTATTGAACTCACAAGGGGTGAGCAGCATGCGTGAATTTGCGAATCTAGTTTTAAATGAATCAGAAAAAATTTACCGTAAGAAACGTATTTTTGTTGTCATGCTTATTTTAGCAATCTTGATCCCGCTTTTTGTGTATGCGCAGTATCGTGAAATAGAAACGACACAAAAAAGGCTCGGTACAACCGATTGGAAGGTTTCATTGCAACAGCAAATTGTTGATTCTCAGAACCGGTTGAACAATTCTAGGTTGCCAGAAGAATGGCGTGATTGGTTAAAGGTAAGAGTTGAGCAACAACAATATTATTTAGATCATGATATTAATCCGATGGCACCGGGTGCACCAACTTTTGTCAGAGCATTTATTGAACAAGGAATTACATTATTTATTCCGCTTCTCGTAATGATTGTAGCCATTGATATCGTTTCAGGAGAACGAAGTGATGGGACGATGAAGATGTTACTTACGCGGCCAATTCGGCGCTGGAAAATACTCCTTAGTAAATACGTGACGATGTTATTTTTCATTTCGCTCATACTGTTTCTTGTAGGCTTGTTTGCTTACATATTATCAGGGCTTGTATTTGGGTACTCGGGATGGAATTTACCTGTTTTAACAGGATTTGTTATTGATAAGGAAACGTTAAATACGAACTTTGTGCATCTTATTCCGCAGTGGCAATACATCTTAATGGCGTATGGACTAGCCTGGTTTGTTGCTATCGTTGTCGGAACTATATCATTTATGGTCTCTGTTTTAATTCGTAATACACCAGCTGGTATGGGCGTTATGCTAGCTGCATTAATTGCAGGCGGTATTTTAAGCTCGTTCGCAACATCTTGGGAAGGCGCGAAATATATTTTTAGTGTGAATTTATCATTAACGGATTATTTATCAGGAAAATTACCTGCATTACAAGGTTTATCGATGGGATTTTCTTTGATGAATTTAACTGTTTGGGCAGTTGTTTCTCTTGTTATTTCGTTCGTAGTATTTACAAGACAGGATATGGTGAATTAATTAGACAGGAAGTGACAGTATGGAAAATGTTTTAAAGAATGATTGGGAGCCACTATTGGCACCAGAATTCGAGAAAGAGTATTATCTTACTCTATCCAGTTTTTTGACAGAAGAATACAGCACGCATGTTGTTTATCCGAAGGTAGAAGATATTTTTAACGCTCTTCAGTATACAAGTTATGAAAATACAAAGGTTGTTATTTTAGGACAAGATCCATATCATGGACCGAATCAAGCGCATGGTTTAAGCTTTTCTGTGCAACCTGGTGTTAAAACACCACCGTCATTGTTAAATATGTATAAAGAACTTCGAGATGAATATGGTTATGAAATCCCGAATAACGGTTATTTAGTAAAATGGGCGGAACAAGGAGTATTATTACTAAATACCGTATTAACAGTTCGTCAAGGCGAAGCAAATTCTCATAAGGGAAAAGGATGGGAGAACTTCACAGATCGTGTAATTGAACTGTTGAACGAACGTGAAAAGCCAGTTATTTTCATATTGTGGGGGCGCCATGCGCAGGCGAAGAAGAAGTTAATTACGGATCCGAATCATCATATTATCGAATCTGTACATCCAAGCCCATTATCGGCAAGACGTGGTTTCTTTGGTAGTAAGCCATACTCTAAAGTAAATACGATTTTAGCTAATATGGGCGAAAGAGAAATTGATTGGGAAATTCCAAATTTATAAATAGAAAAGGTAGTTAACAGTCGTTAACTACCTTTTTATTATTGTTGCTCGTTCTTTAATTTTGCATCTAGTACAAAAGTGCCAAATGGGATAACTGATGAAACAAATGCTCCAAGTGCCCATGAAATTGATTTACGGTGTACGATTGTTACTTGAATTACTGCAAAGATGAATAGAATAAATAGAACACCATGAGCCATGCCTGTAATTTTAACAGCTGTTGCAAATCCTGCGAAATATTTCAATGGCATTGCTACAAATAATAGTAATAGGAAAGAAATACCCTCAACTAGTCCAATTGCTCTTAATCGTCCGATTGGTGTAGATAACATAAAGTAGCCTCCTTTAACGTATGCTTGTATATAGTAAATTTGTATTCTTTTTCAAAATAAAATAGTCTATTTTGTTTCATTATATACAAAAAGAAAGTTTACACTACGAGAATAGTGCAAAGTTCAAAATATAGTCACAAAAGCATGAGAATTTAAATAAAAACCTATTTGAAGTATTTGACTTCAAATAGGTTTTGTGAATGAAAATATTAAACAAGTACATCCGTTTTTAAAACGAATTTCTCTACAACTTTTGCAACACCATCGTTCATATTTGTATCTGTTACGTAGTTTGCAATTTCTTTAATATCATCAGGTGCATTGCCCATTGCAACACCAAGACCAGCAAATTCAATCATCGCTTGGTCGTTATAGCTATCGCCCATTGCGATAACTTCTTCACGCTTAATGCCAAGCTTTTGAATCAGTTTGTTTAAGCTCGTTCCTTTTGTAACACCAGCTTCAGTAAATTCTAAGAAGAATGGTTTCGAACGCATCACACTTAATTGGCCTTCTAGCTGTTTTTGTAGTTTCTTTTCAACTTCAACAAGGCGTTCAGCTTCTTTATTCATTAATACTTTTACTACTGGCTCTTTAACTGCGGCCTTAAAGTCATCTACTACAACAATTGGCATACCAGTAATATCGCCCTCAATTTCAGTATAAGGATTATTTTCTTCTGTTACGATATCATCGCCCATATAAGTATGAATCCATACATCTTCAGTTTTACTAATTTCAAATAGGTTGTGAACGATTTCAGGAGATAGCGTACTACTAAAGATTTCTTCGTTTGTTTTACAGTTAATAATTTTTGCGCCATTAAAAGATAGAATGAAACTGCCATATTCTTCTAAACGAAGTTCTTTCGCTACATTGCGCATACCGAATGTTGGACGCCCAGAAGCAAGTACAACTTTTACACCTTGCTCTTGTGCAGTCATTAATGCTTCTTTCGTACGAGGTGAAATAGTATGGTCATCACGTAATAAAGTATCATCTAAATCTAAAACAATCATTTTATAAGTCATATAGAAAATTCCTTTCTTTAATTGAAATCAAAATACATGTTCATGAAGATGTTGAGGAATAATAGTAAGACATCAAACCTCTTTGAAAAGAAGTAGATAAATTATTATGAGTGTGTTACTCATAATATTGGTTAATAATCATTGGGGATGAATAAAACCCCAATGATTAAAGTTTGATTTTATCGTAACAACTCTAAAGGTAGAGTGCAATAATGGAAGTTTTCCAATTTAAGATATTTGTTTTGCTGTGGAACGAGAAAATAGTATTTCTAGCAAGATTGCCATTACAGATCCAAGAACGAGACCATTACTTAAAAACGATGCTAGAAATGGTGGAAGTGTGGAATATGCTCCTGCTGGAACAAACATAACTCCGACTCCTGTAAAGATTGAAAGACCGGCTACTTTAAATAATCGTTCTTTATCCTGGACAGTTTCGTATTCTCGAAAGGCGAGGCCAATCATGCTTGCGAATACAGGATAAATAGCGGCATAACCAACTGCAACAGGGATTGCTGCAAAGAATGAAGTAATCTTTGGAAATATACTAACGACAATAATAAAGCTTGACCCTAATATAAACGGGAGACGTTTATAAATATTAGTCGTTGCAATAAAACCTGCTGATCCAGAAATAGCGACAGGCCCAATAGCTGAAAATAGGCCGCCTAGCAATTGGTTGATTCCTGTTATAATGCCAGCTTGTTTAAAACGATCTGATGCAGCGTTTTCTTCATATTTAGAGACAACCTTTTGTACAACACGAATACTTGCTAACATATTTGTTAGAAGTAAGAGTGTAACGAAAATGACCGTAATTACCATGTTCCATTCAACACGAGGCATTCCGAAAACAAATAAGGATGGAAAACGGATTATGTCTGTCACTGGTGTTATTGGATTAGATAATCCGAAGCATGCGAATAATATCCAGCCGCATACGATACTGAAAAGAACGGAATATTGTCCAATAATAGGTAGCTTCATGATGAAAAAGGATAGTAAAATAACAATGAGTGAAAGAATAAATACGTTAGATTGTACTTCTGTATGTTTTCCATCAAGGCCAAACATTCCCTTTAAGAAGGAGCCACTAAGCTGCGCGACAAGAAGAAATAAATACGTTCCAATGACTGTCGGTGTAAAATAGCGAACGAGTTTATCAATAAGTCCAAAAACGCTAAGAATAATACAAATAATACCGCTTAATAAGAAAGCATATTGAAGAACTTTAAGTGTCTCATTATTTGATCCAAATAGTACGACGCCTAAACTTGCGTAAAGGGAGAAAATTCCCCACCAAAGGCCAGCAGGACCTTCTTGAATAGGAAGTTTATGCCCAAATATAGCTTGCAAGAGACCAGCAAAACCTAGAACAAATAATGTTCTTTGTACGAATGCGATGGCTTCAGCGCCATTAAGACCATAACTAGTTGCGACACTAATTGGTACAATAAGGCTTCCAGCTAAAATAAATAGTGCCCATTGTAAGGCGGAAAGAAATGTCTTCATTATATCAACCTCTTTCATAGATTCCGTATCTAGTATATACGTATTTTATTTCCACTGGCAAAGATTGTAGATAGAGAAAAGAGTTGAAACACGGTATGAATGCACGTAAGCAATTATGGATAGCAGTTATATGTATGACTTTTGTTGTAATTCTAGGAACGATAGGATTTATGACGATTGAAGAGATTAGTTTGTTTCAAGCATTTTGGATGACAATGATTACTGTATTGACTGTTGGATACGGAGATGCCGTTCCTGTAACGCAAGCGGGGAAAGTATTTGCGCTTCTTATTATTCCTGTTGGCGTAGGTATTGTTACGTATGCAATTGGGGTAGTGGCAGCTATGATTATTGAAGGGAATTTATTTCATGCAGTACGGAGGAAGAAAATGGATAAACAAATAGCGCAGTTGAAAAATCATATTATAGTATGTGGTTGCGGTAGAGTGGGGCTTCAAGTTGTACATGAATTGCAAGAAAAGAATATTCCATTTGTCGTTGTTGATAAAGATGAAAGTATATTGGAGCAGGAAAAGCTTTTATTTGTACATGGAGATGCAACGGAAGATCAAGTATTACATAATGCCGGAATTTTAAAAGCAGCTGGTTTAGTTGCTATTGTTGCAAATGATGCCGAAAATGTATTTATTACATTAACAGCAAGAGGGTTAAACGATACGATTAAAATTGTGGCGAGATCTGAAAAGCCAGAAACTGAAGAGAAATTAAGGCGTGCTGGTGCAAATAAGGTTATTAACCCATCTAGTATGGCGGGTATTCATATCGCAAAAGGTATTGCAAATCCATTAACCGTTCATTATATTGATACAGTGTTGTATGGAGTAGAACAGTCATTTGTCATTGAAGAAATTCTAGTTGGAAAAGATTCAATATTAGTTGGTAAATCGTTACTAGAGAGTAATGTAAGGAATCAGTTTGATGTAACAATATTAGCGATTTCAAGAAATGGGAATATTATACATAATCCAACAGGGCAGGAAAAATTGAAAGAACGTGATATGATAATAGTATTTGGTTCAGTAGAAAAATTGGGACAATTCGAGAAAGAATTACAAAGTACGAGGTGATAAGGAATGCAAATATCTAGCGACAAGATTTTAAATAAAATGGCGAATGAAATTGCGAAGGCAAAAAGTAGTGAAGGACAAAAGTCAAAAGAACATTTATTAGTTGTGCGTGCTTTATGTGACTTATTATTAGATGAACAAGTTGAAACATCTACATATAGAGAACCGAAAATTCAATCGCAAGTAATTGGATCACAACCAGTAACAACTATGCAACCAATTGCACCTGTTTCTGGGGAGCCAGTATATATAAAAGAAAGTGATGCAAACGGTAATTCTTTATTTGATTTTTAGAAGATAAATCGTTTGGCTTATATGCAAAAATTGCTTATGATAAAGGTAAAAAAGGGGAATTAAGATGAAAATTTTCTTTTTACTAGGTTGTATTGCAGCGGGGCTATCTGTTGCGTTAGGGGCCTTTGGAGCACACGGTTTAGAAAATAAAATTTCTGCAAAAATGTTAGAAGTTTGGAAAACAGGCGTTACATATCAAATGTTTCATGCAGGTGGACTATTCGTAGTTGCTTTATTGATGGATAAGGTTCAATCATCACTTTTAACTACTGCTGGTTGGCTAATGGTAGCTGGAATTATTATGTTCTCAGGTAGTTTGTATGCATTAAGTACGACAGGCATTAAGTTCTTTGGTCCAATTACACCTCTTGGTGGTGTAGCGTTTATTGTGGCGTGGATTCTAGTAGGGACTGCAGTTGTAAAAGGATTATAAAAAAACAAAAGCTGGCATTTGCCAGCTTTTTTTATGGTCTTGGAGTATAAGTTGCTTGTTGACTAGGTAAATACGTAATTTCTTCTGGAAACTCTACGTAATCTAAGTAGATCATTAGTAGTAAATAGCGTTTTCCTGATTGCGGTTCACTAATAACAATATGGTCACGGCCAGCTGCTTCAATAATACCTGTATAAGATTGTGTACCAAGGGAACTGCCACGTTCATAAGTCATTACAACCGTAGCTTGCTTACCTTTGTTTAAACGAAGGATATTTTCAATATAGGATTGCTCTAGAGGTAACATGCCTTGAGAAATTGCATATTGAGCTTGCGCAGCTTGAGCTGTTTGTTGTTGCATCGCTTGCTGCTGTTGTTGAGTCATTTGTTGCGGTTGTACATAAGTTCCAGATGGTTGATAAAAACCTGTTCCATAGTACGGATTTTGTTGCTGTGCCATTCAAAAATCCCTCCTCATTTTTATTCCTTAATATACGCTAGGGCAGTCTCCAGCAGATGGCTGGAAGAAGCAGTGCTTTTTAAAGCGACCAGAGTTTTGTTGGTTATACCAAGTCGGTGGACATGCCCCTTCAGGTCTAAAGAACCATAAGGCAAAGTTGGCAGGCCAAAAACGTTGCCCTTGAATGGTCCGTCTCGCTAGGGCAATATCTTGTTCACGTGCCCGTTGATAAAAGTATCCTTTTTGCGTTGCTTCAAAACCGCCGGGGTTTTGATAAACCATTTGACGTAAATTACGAATGCTTTTAAAGTCTAAACAATTTCCGCGGACACGATTTACCCCAACGTTTCCGACCATTAACATTCCTTGTTGTCCTTCTCCTTCGGCTTCAGCACGCATCAGTCTAGCTAACAACTTTACATCTTCTTCGTTATAAGCAATAACTCCCATTATGTGTCACCTCTCTTTTTGGAATACCTTTTGGAAAGAGGTTTATCTCTAGATGAAGTGTGTAACAATTACTAGTTCATACGTATGAGGAAAAGGGCTCAGATATGACAACCAAACGAAGTTTTACATTGAGAGCGGAAAATAAAAAAAGCTAGCGTGAGCCAGCTTTTTTATTAAAAAACTTTAGACCATAAGTTTGAGAAGAAATCACCAATAGAGCGCATTGTTAACACAAACCAATTTGCTTTTTCAACTTCCTCTGTCGTTTTTGCAGTAACTTTCATACTTTTACTACCGTCTAAGAAACCATATTTATCAGTTGATTCTAAAGTAATTGAGCCTACTTTGGCATCTTTCTTAATAGGAGCAACTAAATGTCCATCTTCAGCAAGAGATTTATCTAATTCAGTCCCAATTTTATAAGGTTCTTTGCTACCTTTTTTCGCAATTACTGTTATTTCTTTTTCGGGTGCAACAGTTACTTGGTCTTCTTTCCCTTTTACTACAGAGATTGTATTGTTCTTATTAACTTTTAGTTTTTGTTTTTCAAAGTTATTAAATCCATATTCAATTAATTCACGAGATTCTGTGAAACGTTCATCCATTGATTTTGTTTTAATAATAACCGAGATAAGACGTACATCACCACGTTTAGCAGTAATAGTAAATCCGTATCCAGCTGTATCAGAACTTCCAGTTTTTAAACCATCAGTACCTTCATAAGCGAAAGCAGCTCCTGGTAACATCCAATTCCAGTTTTCCATACGAATTGGTTTTGGGTGATTGTCTGGGAAGTTTCTAAATCTTTGTTTTGTATCCTCTAGCATTTCTGGATACTTTGTAATCATTGCTTTTGAAAGCATACCCATATCACGAGCTGACATAGAGTTTTCTGCATTTGGATCAGTACCCTCAGGATGTTTTCCTTTTAAGTCAGCGTTATTTAAGCCCGTAGCGTTTACAAATTTATATTTCTTTAATCCTAGCTTTTTAGCATGTTCATTTGCAAGATTTAAGAAGTTTTTCTCACTTCCTGCAAGAAGTTCTGCTAAAGCGATACTAGATCCATTTGCAGAGAATATAACAATAGAATGATATAATTCTTTTACAGTATATTGACGTCCTTTTTCGAACGGTACATTAGAGAATTCATTATTACGAGAGACTTCATAAGCGTAATCAGAAATATTTACTTTCGTATCCCATGTGATTTTTCCTTCTTTAATTGCTTCTAAAACAGCGTAAACAACAATTAATTTCGACATACTAGCAATAGCTAGCAATTCATCTGGATTTTGCTCGTGAAGTATTTTTCCTGTATCTGCATCAAATAAAAGTGCAGCGGCTGCCTCAATATGTATTTTTTCTTCCGCATGGGATGTTGTTACTCCTAAGGAAGAAATTGACAATACAAGCAATAGTAAAATAGACAAAATTTTTTTCATATAGATTATCACCTTCGCATCGTTATTTAGCATATAGCTCGTATCATTTTAGCATATCTTTACATATAAAAAGGTTACAATTTTACAATAAATTTGAAAAAATGTCGGTTTTTCTTCAAAAGTGCAGAAAAAAGGGGATTTTTGAGGATAAATATAGAGAAGAATAAAAAAAGGAACGAATTTCGTTCCTTTTCACCATTTATATGTGTAAAAATTTCTCTACTTTTTCGTCTGGTAAAATGTTTCCAACGAAGAATGTTCCAAATTCACCATAACGAGCACTTACTTCATCGAAGCGCATTTCATATATAAGTTTTTTAAATTGAAGAACATCGTCAGCGAATAATGTTACGCCCCATTCGAAATCGTCGAATCCAACAGATCCTGAAATCACTTGGCGTACTTTACCTGCGTATTGACGTCCAATTTTACTATGACTGTACATCATTTTTTTACGCTCTTCCATAGGAAGCATGTACCAGTTGTCATCACCTTGGCGACGCTTATCCATTGGATAGAAGCAAATATGATTTGCTTTCGGCAATTCAGGATATAAGCGAGCTAAAATTTGCGGGTTTTGGTATGGATCCTCATCAGCTGGAAGATAGTTGCTTAATTCAACAACAGATACGTAAGAATATGCAGGAACCATATATTCAGCTAAAGTTGTTTTATTCAATTCTGTCTCAATTTCATTTAACTCTTCCATTGTTGGACGTAAAATCATAAGCATAATATCAGCTTTTTGGCCAACAACTGTATACATTGCGTGACTACCTTTTTTCGCAGTAGCTACTTCGTTCCATTTTTCAACGACATTTAAAAATTCAGACACTGCTTGTCCGCGTTCGTCGCTAGATAATGTTTTCCATGCAGCCCAATCAATAGAACGTAAATCATGTAAACAATACCAGCCATCTAACGTTGTTGTTGCTTCACTCATTCTATTCACCTCAGTTAATGATAGTTTTACACGTTAACTATAGCATATATAGTTTTAAAATCATCTATATAAAACCTTGGCGCATAAAATTGTCACATTTAAGTGTTTAAGCAAGGTGAATTTAACGGCTGAATTTTATGAAAATATAATCATTTTTATTTTATCTATTTTTTGGGAGCTATAAGTTTAAAATATAGAAGAAAAGCAGTATTCTTAAAGATAGAGTTTTTTTAACATATGTAGGAGGGTTTATTCGTGAGCAACTTATTTACAACAGTAAAAGAAAAAGTTCAAGGAAAAGGCATTTCTATCGTACTTCCTGAAGGAACTGATGAAAGAATTTTAGGCGCTGCAGAGCGTTTAGCAAAAGAAGAGTTAGTAAAACCAATCTTAGTTGGTAATAGAGAAGAAATTAGCGCAAAAGCTGCTAGCATGAATTTAACATTAGCAGGCGTTGATATTTACGACCCAGCTACATACGAAGAAATGGATGCAATGGTAGCATCTTTCGTTGAACGCCGTAAAGGTAAAGCAACTGAAGAAGACGCTCGCAAAATCCTTAAAGACGAAAACTACTTCGGTACAATGCTTGTATACATGGGCAAAGCACACGGTCTAGTAAGTGGTGCAGCTCACTCTACAGCTGATACAGTTCGTCCAGCACTTCAAATTATTAAAACAAAACCAGGCGTTACAAAAACTTCTGGCGTATTCATCATGGTACGTGAAGAAGAGAAATATGTATTCGCTGATTGCGCAATTAACATTGCACCAAACAGTCAAGATTTAGCTGAAATCGGTATCGAAAGTGCGAAAACTGCTGAGTTATTCGGCATTGATCCACGCGTTGCTATGTTAAGCTTCTCTACAAAAGGTTCTGCGAAATCTCCAGAAACAGAAAAAGTTGTAGAAGCAACTCGCATTGCAAAAGAAATGGCTCCTGAGTTAACTTTAGATGGAGAATTCCAATTCGATGCTGCATTCGTACCATCTGTAGCTGAGAAAAAAGCTCCAGGTTCTACAATTAAAGGTGATGCTAACGTATTCGTATTCCCAAGCTTAGAAGCTGGTAATATCGGCTACAAAATCGCTCAACGTTTAGGTAACTTCGAAGCAGTAGGGCCAATCTTACAAGGCTTAAACATGCCTGTAAATGACCTATCTCGTGGATGTAACGAAGAAGAAGTGTACAAGTTAGCTTTAATTACAGCAGCTCAAGCACTTTAATTCTATAATGAATTGAAATAAAGACCGTCGCTATTATAGCGACGGTCTTTATTTTTCTAAACCAAGTGCTTTATTATTACGATCAATAATACGTTGTAAATTCGTCTCATATAAAGGAATCTCATCTATTGTTAATTGAGATGGTGTTAACTTTGGAGCGAATTGCTGCAATGTTTTTAAAAGACGCATCATTAAATCTTGTACTGTAATGGTTTCGCCAAGTAATTCTGAGAGTGAGGCCATCGTACTTGGTACAATTTCAGGGTACGTAAAGCGTGTTTCTTCCCCTTGAATTGCTAGGCTGTAAAAATCACGAACGAGTGCGGCACGCTCAGAGCCACTTCCGGTAGCGCAGAGATAGATTTGGACAGCGACACCGCCGCGAATACGACGTTGTGAAATACCAGCGAATTTTTGATCGCGAATACTTAAGTCATAACTACCAGGACAGTAAGAGCCGACAATTTCTTTTGCCTCGATAGTAACGTCGTAATCCTTTAACATCTCCTTAATCAAATGCCACATTGTATCGTATCCAAGATCAATATCGATACCTTTTTCTGTTTCTTGGAATAAAAGTGATACGTTTAAAACACCTTCATCAAGCACGACCGCAAGCCCGCCAGAATTACGGACAATAACATTGAAGTTGTTTTGTTTTAAAAAAGAAATACCTTCTTCTAAATGCGGAAGGCGTGAATCTTGAATGCCAAGGACAATTGTATTGTGATGAACCCAAGAACGCATTGTTGCGGCTGACTTGCCATTTCCAATGCTTGTGCATAATGTGTCATCCATTGCGAATGACTGAAGTGCATGGAATGTTGGTCCCAAACTAGATTGATCTACAATGCGCCACTCTGGCTGAGATAAAATGGAACGGGAATTGCTCATATAACTAACCCCTTATCTTTAAAATGACAATCTCTATTATAGCAAAAAATGAAGAATGGAGTTTTCTCACATATAAAGGGGGAGCTTATAGGTGAAATAATAAAAAGGATGCATTACATGCATCCTTTTTATTCTGCAATTTTTTCTAAATTACCGTTTCGGTCCATTCGGAAAGATGTTTGAGAACGTTCTTCGTCATCCATGACTGCCAATTTACGAGCTCGGTTCATAATGTTCATAAGTGTTTCGTAATCTTCTTGTACAGTATGAGATTGCTTTTCCAATTTTTCTAGTTTCTTTTCTAGTTCCTCATTCCGAAGGATTTGTGCTTTAATTTCTTGTTTCAATCTCGTATTCTCGTTTTCAAGAGCTGTCACTTTTATATTTGAAGATCCGACTGTTTGTAAAAAATAAATAACATCTTGCATTGTCATAGAGCTTCTTGCAGCAGGAGCAGTAGATTCTTGATATGGAATAGCTTCTTTATATTGTACGATTGATTCTTCTTGTACTAATTCTTCATAATCAGTTATCGAATCTGAAGCTGGTGGTGTATAAAGTAAACGTTTTTTTGCTTGTTCACCGCTTGCAGCACGCATTTTATCTTTACGATGTTTTTTTGCTAGTTGAAGAGCTTGTTCGTAGCTATAGCGAACAACAGCATTCCAGCGGAAACCACAAGCAGCAGATGTACGATTTAACTGATCCCCTACTTCCTCAAATGCATTTAATTGCGTACTTCCTTCTCTAACATGACGAAGTACCGTTTCAGCAAGTAATAAATCATCCTCATCTGTCCAAGCATCTTGTCTTACTTTCATAGATTCAACTCCCTTTCTTTTTATGAACTTCCTATTTTTATAATGGGCAAAAAAATAAACTTTTATACAAAGCTTTTAAAAATATGGTAGATTTCGATGAAAGGTAAAAATTTTCCCATGAATGGTGAGCGCTTCTGTAGGAGAGCATATAAATATGTAGCATTATGTAGAGAATAGGCTTTGTAGGGAAACTTGCAACGAGCTTCAAAGAGCGGTAAAATACCATTTAGTGTTTATTTTTAAATGTACTTGAGAAAAGTTTAAAATAGAGGAAGTGTTATATAATGGGAAACGAGTTTCGCGTGTGCGATGACTGTCAGGCAACGAACGTTAAAACGTTAGTTCCGAAGTTAAAAAAAGTAGATTCATGTGCAACGATTGAAGTTGGATGTCAGTCTTACTGTGGTCCTGGTCGTAAAAAATCATTCGCATTTGTAAATAACCGTCCAGTTGCGGCTCCAACAGAAGATGAGTTAATCGCAAAAATTGAAGCAAAGTTAAATAAGTAAGAAAAAGAAGAGTGAAAAGATTACTCTTCTTTTTTATGCCCATAAGAGGAATGATTTATTCTGCGAAAGTACTCTTGTGTGGACGAACGTTTTCTAAAGGATAGATATAACTTTTGTATTGAAATTCCAATTTATATAAATTTATATTTCAAAATAATGGTTGACAGTCTTTTAAAGCGATAGGTAGAATAGAAGTGTCTGATTCTGATAATCATTATCAGGAAAATAACAATTCACCTAATTTTTTTATTACTATTTGAGAATAAATTTCATTTCAATAAATATATGTTGTTAGTTAGGATGGTTGAGGGATGGAAGCGAGCGCAAGCAGTATAGAACAGCAAGAAGAGAATGTTAAAGAGATTAAGAGCAGACCGCTTATCGCTTCTATTATTTTAGTAGCGGGTACAGTTTTGTTAGCTTTAAGCATGGCAGTTTCTATTTCTTTTGGGGCTGCAGATATTAGTTTAAAGACTGTATGGCAAGCTGTATTTCAGTTTGATGGATCTATTACACATCATAATGTAATTCAAGAGCTTCGCATGCCTAGAGCAATAGGGGGCGTAGTTGCAGGTGCCTTTTTAGCGGTATCAGGAGCAATTATGCAAGGTATGACGCGAAATCCACTTGCTTCACCATCGTTAATGGGGATTACAGATGGGGCTGTATTTGGAATTGCAATTATGTATGCATTTTTTCCTAATTCACCTTATTTAATGTTTGTTATCGCATCTTTTATTGGAGCTGCGTTTGGTGCAAGCATTGTATATGGAATTGGGTCTTCTTCACCAGGTGGATTAACACCTGTGAAATTAGCTTTAGCAGGTGCAGCTATTAGTGCTTTATTAGGGGCAATTTCATCTGGAATCGCATTGTATTTCAATCTTGCCCAAGAGGTAAGCATGTGGAATGCAGGCGGAGTTGCTGGAGTGAAATGGCAAAGTATTAATATGTTAGTGCCAATTGGCCTTGTTTGTCTTTTTATCGCAATTATGATGTCGAGATATATTACAATTTTGAGCTTCGGTGAAGAAATTGCAATTGGACTTGGTCAAAATACGACATTGATTAAATTTATCGGAACAGTACTTGTTCTTGTTTTAACGGGTTCCGCAGTTTCCATGGCAGGATCAGTTGGATTTGTTGGTCTTGTAATTCCGCATATGACTCGTTTTCTTGTAGGCTCGGACTATAGATGGGTTATTCCATGTTCTGCGGTCTTAGGTGGGCTGTTAATTGAATGTGCAGATATGTTATCTCGCGTTATTAACCCGCCATTTGAAACGCCAATTGGAGCAATTACAGCGCTAATTGGGGTTCCATTCTTCCTCTACTTAGCACGTAATGAAGGGAGAGGAAAGATGTGAGGACGAGTGTCTTAACAAAAAAGAACATTTCTATATTAACGATTTTAGTAGGACTAATCGTTTCTATATTTCTTATTAGTTTAAATACAGGAACTTTTAAAATCCCGCCAATGGACGTATTAAAGTCATTGGTTGGACTAGGGGCTGAAGATCAGTCTGTTATTTTATTTGAATTCCGTATGCCGCGTATGGTAATTGCTATACTAGTCGGATCTGCTTTAGCTATGTCAGGTGCGATTTTGCAAGGTTTATCACGAAATCCGCTTGCTGATCCAGGTATTATAGGTATTAATGCTGGAGCGGGATTAACAGTTGTTATATTCGTCTACTTCTTCTTCGGGAAAGTAGGGACTGGTACATTTTTATCTGTATTCATTCTTCCATTCTTCGCACTAGTTGGAGCGATATTAGCAGCGGTAATTATTTATTTACTAGCATGGAAAGACGGCGTTTCATCGACTCGATTAATACTTGTCGGTATTGCCGTTGCAGCTGGATTTGGAGCTGTTAGTTTAATTTTCTCTATGAAGATGACATCTAACGATTTTCGTTTTGCTACGATTTGGCTGGCGGGAAGTCTATGGGGTACAGATTGGAAATTCGTATTAAGTGTACTTCCATGGATGGTTATTTTCTTACCGCTTGCTATAAGTAAAGCACACATATTAAATGTAATGAACCTAGGCGATTCTACAGCAGTTGGCCTTGGTGTAAACGTAGAAAAAGAAAGACGTAAATTATTATTTATTGCAGTTTGTTTAGCAGGTGCATCTGTTGCTGTTGCAGGCGGAATTGGCTTTATCGGTTTAATGGCCCCGCATTTAGCAAGGCGCCTTGTTGGTGGTAAACATCAAATTATGTTGCCCACAGCTGCGCTAATAGGAACGTTTTTACTTTTATTTGCAGACGTAATTTCAAGAAGTGTATTAACAACTTCAGAAATACCAGTCGGTCTTGTTATTTCTGTAATTGGTGCACCATATTTCATTTATTTACTTATGAGGACAAAATAAAGGGAGGCTTTTCGTATGGCAACTTTAGCGGTGGATGCGGTATCTGTTGGCTATAATGAAGGTTTAATTATTGACGGGTTAACAGTTGAAATTCCGGAAGGGAAAATTACAACAATTATTGGACCAAATGGTTGTGGGAAGTCCACATTATTAAAAACGGCGTCTCGTATTTTGAAGGCAAAGCAAGGTACTGTTTATCTTGACGGAAAAGCAATTGAGAAACAGCCAACGAAAGAAATTGCAAAGAAAATGGCGATTTTACCACAAACTGCAGAAGTGCCAACGGGTCTTACTGTATTTGAGCTTGTGTCATATGGAAGATTCCCTCATCAAAAAGGGTTTGGCACGTTGAAAGAAGAGGATTATCGCTACATTAACTGGGCACTTGAAGTGACAGGAATGAAAGAATTTGCGAATCGTCCAGCAGAAGCGCTATCAGGTGGCCAACGTCAACGTGTTTGGATCGCAATGGCTCTTGCACAAGGAACAGAATTACTTGTATTGGATGAACCAACAACGTACTTAGATATGGCTCATCAATTAGAAGTATTAAACTTATTGAAAAAGTTAAATGAAGAAGAAGGTAGAACGATTGTTATGGTTATCCATGACTTAAACCACGCTTCTCGTTTCTCTGATCATATGATTGCATTAAAAGCAGGTAAGTTAATGAAACAAGGAACACCAGATGAAGTTATGACAAGTGAAACACTTCGTAACGTATTTGAGATTGAAGCTCAAATCGTTCCATGTCCAGTAAACTGTAAGCCAATTTGTTTAACATATGATTTAGCGATGATTAGTAATCAATTGCGTAAAAAAGCATAAGTAGAACCCCCTCGTAAAGAGGGGGCTTCTAATGGACGTTGAGCTTCTTATATATGAATGGGAAGTTGAACGCCCGTTAGAATGGGTTATTAACAACAGTTAATAAATATATATTAATTAATTGTTATCTTTGTTTCTTATAGTTCATTGTAACTTATAAGATAAATACAGCTAGAAGGAGTGGGAACATGAAGAATTTTAAAATGGCACTATTAGCAATGGTACTAGTTGTGACTTCTGTACTATTTGCAGCTTGTTCTAACAAAGAAGAAGAAAAGAAAGCAGATGCAAAGACTGAAGAGCGCACTGTAAAACATGCAAAAGGGGAAATTAAAATTCCTGCAAACCCAAAGAAAATTGCTGACCTTAGTGGTTCAACAGAAGAATTACTAATTTTCGGTATGAAACCGGTTATTACTGCTAATACATCTCAAGAAAAAATTGATGCACATATTGAAAAGAAACTAAAAGACGTTAAACCCGTTGGTTCTGCTTGGGGCGATAAAATTAACATCGAAGCAGTAGCTGCTGCAAAACCAGATTTAATTCTTGTAAATAATCGTCAAGAAAAGATTTATGACCAATTATCTAAAATTGCACCAACAGTTATGTTAAACACTCCATTAGATCAATGGCGTCCAAAATTCGAAGAAGTAGGTCAAATCCTCGGTAAAGAAAAAGAAACAAAAGAATGGTTCAAAAAGTATGATGAAAAAGCAAGCAAATTACATGACAAAATCGTCGCTAAAACTGGTGAAGCAACATTTATGAAAATGGCTGCATATCCAAATGCTTTCCGCGTATACGGTGACTACGGTTACGGTAGCGTAATCTTTAATGATTTAAAACTACCGGCAGTTAAAGGTACACCAACTGATAAACCGTTAGTACAAGTACAAAAAGAAGCTTTAATCGATTACAACCCAGATTACTTATTCGTATTTACAACTGGTGACGGTTCTCAGCGCTTAAAAGAATTCCAAGAAGAATCAATTTGGAAAAACATGAACGCTGTTAAAAATAACCACGTATTTACAATTAAAAATGAAGACTTAAACAAAGGTTACTTCCCACTAGGGAAAGATATGATCTTAGACGAAGTTGCTGAATTCGTTTTAGGTAAATAATGTATAAAGGAAATCACTTTTACTTCGGTAAAGGTGATTTTTTCTTTTTATAAAGGGAATTAATACAGTCTTTCATTTCTTTCTGTTTCTCATTTCGTTTATAATATAAAGTAAGAATGTAGTAAAGAAAGGGGGATGTCGGAAAGTGGTATATTTAAACGACAAACTCAGCGAAACAAAAGTGTTTAAAGACCCAGTACATAAATATGTGCACGTGCGTGATCGTGTTATTTGGGATTTAATCGGAACGAAAGAATTTCAACGCTTGCGCCGTATTAAGCAGCTTGGAACGACATTTTTTACATTTCACGGTGCAGAGCATAGTCGCTTTACTCATTCGTTAGGTGTATACGAAATTATTCGTCGTATGATTGATGATGTGTTTGATGGCAGACCAAATTGGAATGCTGAAGATAGATTGTTATGTTTATGTGCGGCATTACTTCATGATGTCGGCCACGGCCCATTTTCTCACTCGTTTGAAAAAGTATTTTCATTAGATCATGAGAAATTTACGCAAAAGATTATCGTAGGCGATACGGAGATTAATGATGTATTAAGTCGTGTTGATAAGGAGTTTCCACAAAAGGTAGCAGATGTAATTGCAAAAACGTCTACTAATAAATTAGCGATTAGTATGATTTCGAGTCAAATTGATGCGGATCGTATGGATTATTTATTAAGAGATGCTTATTTTACAGGCGTAAAGTACGGAAACTTCGATATGGAACGTATACTGCGTGTAATGCGTCCGTATGGGAATCAAGTAGTCATTAAAAATAGTGGTATGCATGCTGTTGAGCATTACATTATGAGTCGTTATCAAATGTATTGGCAAGTATATTTCCACCCGGTAACGCGAAGTGCAGAAGTTATTTTAACGAAGATTTTACACCGTGCGAAATTACTGCACGAGAAGTATTATACATTTAAAAATCATCCTGTTCATTTCTATTCTTTATTTGAAGAAGAAGTAACAGTAGAGGATTATTTAAAGTTAGACGAGAACGTTATGTATTACTACTTCCAAGTATGGCAGGAAGAAGAAGATCCAATTTTAAGCGATTTATGCCGCCGTTTTATGAATCGAAATCTATTTAAATATGTAGAGTTTACAGATAAACACGGTTTAGATAATTGGATGGAATTAAGTAGTTTATTTAAAAAGATTGGACTTGATCCGGAGTATTATTTAGTAGTCGATTCAACATCAGACTTACCGTATGACTTTTATCGTGCAGGAGAAGAAGAAGAGCGTCTACCAATCCTACTTCTTATGCCAAACGGAGAGCTTAGAGAGCTTTCACGTGAGTCGGATATTGTTGAGGCGATTACAGGTAAGAAAAGAACGGATCAAAAGCTATTCTATCCGCATGATTTAATCTATGAAGATGGAAGAAAAGGAAAATATAAAGAGAGAATTATTGAGTTGTTAGAAGGAAAGAAATAAGAAGCAGCTAATGGCTGCTTCTTATGAAAAAACTTGAAATTATTTGTCGCTTAAGCGTTTTCCGCCAACTGCATAATGGTTTTTAGACATTTCTTCGATGAAAACAACGATGTTTTCTTCAGGAGCACCAGTTGTTTCGCTTACTGCTGCTGTTACTTTCTCAGCAAGAGCTTTCTTTTGTTCTTCTGTGCGTCCTTCTAGCATTTTCACTGTTACGTATGGCATGTACAATCGCTCCTTTTATGTAAGTTACACTCTTATTATAGCGGATTATAGGGAAGAACAATCGAAAAAACAAATAATTTCTTTTTTTGACATATGGAAGAGGAGATGAAGCATGGATCAGTTATTTAGATACCCGTTGCACCAAATTCCTTTGGTAGCAATGGCCATTATTATCGCATTATCAGTTCATGAATTTGCACATGCATATGTAGCATATAAATTTGGAGACGATACAGCAAAGAGACAAGGTCGTTTGACTTTATCACCGATGGCACACTTAGATCCTATAGGTTTGATTGCAGTATTAATTCTTGGATTCGGTTGGGCAAGACCGGTTCCTGTTAACCCATATAACTTTAAAAGACCGCGTCTTGCAGGTGTATTAGTTTCAATTGCGGGGCCGATTAGTAATTTAATTTTAAGCGCAATTGGTTTAATTATTTGGTATAGCTTATTAAAATTTGGTGTATTATACTCAATTCCATCTGCAGTAGCAGATACGTTAGCTCAATTTTTCCAGATTTTTATTATGCTGAATATCGTTTTACTTGTATTTAACTTATTACCGATCCCGCCACTTGATGGGTATCGTGTAGTGGAAGATTTAGCGCCAGCAAATATTCGCGCGAAAATGACACAGTATGAAAAATACGGGGCAATTGCGTTATTAATTCTCGTTATTACACCGCTTAGTAATTACACAATTCAACCTATTTTCCAGGTAGTTATTCCGCATGTATTTGTATTTTTAGATAGCATCATTGCGCCTATTTTTGGCCTTTTATAATTTTTAAGTGAGGAGGATTTTACATATGACAGAGAAAAAGAAAAAAATCGGTTTTAATATCGTGAAAAATGATTCAACAGATGGACATGGTGGATTTGGTGTTGGGGCATTAAGCTTAGAAAACATTTCACCTGTATTTGTTGATGTACTAGAGAAAACTGCATTCGTTGATATTGGTGCGATGCACGCGCGTAGTACAGTAGAAAAAGGTATTAAGTTTTTAACAAATAAAGATGAAGTTCCAAACGGAAAACCATTTTGGCTTGTTTGGGTAACGATTGAAAGAACTGCGACAGGTGCGTATTACGCAGGTGTAACAGCTTGTGAAATGACAGTAGACCGTGAAATTCGCCGCGGATATAAATCACTTCCAGAGCACGTAAATAAAATGGATAAATCATTGAAGCGTCACATTATGGTTGAACATATGGATGAATCATCTAAAAAAGTACTTGGTACGTTCTTGAAAGAACATAATGAAGCGATTTGGAACGAATCTAGTGAAGAATTGCGCCGTGCATTATTAAGTGAATAAAAAATAGCTGACGGATGCCCGTCAGCTATTTTTTTACCAAGGAAGATATTTTTTCCACCAACTTGTTTTTTTCTTTTCTTCAGTCGTTTTTTCAAATTCTTCTTTATCATCGACGTGATCCATACAATATTCAGTCGGTTCGGTACCTTTAGCGAAATACATTTTCACAGAAATAGGACAATTTTTTGTAGCAATTTTACCGTTCTCTGGATTGATATTAACCGCTACGACGTCACTTGGTTGTTTAAATTCTTTTTTTGGTTGTCCATCTAACCCTTTCTCCATCGTATCAGTCCATATTTTCTTCGCATATCCTTGTTCTGCTACGTTTGAAATAGATTTAGGTTGATCATATCCGACCCACACACCAGTTACGATTTGCGGAGTAAATCCAATCATCCAACTATCCGTTTCAGTAGAACCAGATTTGCCGGCATATGTTCTTGATAGTTTGGATAACATCGATTGACCAGTTACAGCAGCATAGCTGCTTAGTTTCTTATTAAACATACCAGTCATCATTTCTTCCATTACAAACGCTTTGCTCTTGTCGAGAACTTGTTTACTCTCTAAATGAGCATCGTATAATATATTTCCTTCATGATCCATAATGCGGCGAATGAAAGTAGGTTTTACTTCTTTTCCACCATTTGCGAACATGCTATAAGCGTTAACCATTTCAATTGGTTTTACTGGTGATGTACCAAGAGCTAGAGAAGGAACATCTTTTAATGCACTTTTAATTCCAAATTGTTTCGCTGTTTTTGCAAGCGCGTCATCGCCTAAAAACAAATTCGTTTTCACAGCATAAATGTTATCAGAGACTGCGAGAGCTTGTGCCATCGTTACGAAATCATCTGCATAATAATCTTTATAGTTCTTCGGTTTATACTTTGAAACGCCGTCACCTAAGGTGAATACAGTATATTCGCTTTTTAAGCGCGTAGCAGGCGTGAATCCTCGTTCTAATGCCGCATAATATAGAAATGGCTTAAATGTAGAACCAGGCTGACGAATGGCTTGTGTAGCCCTGTTAAATTGACTTGTAGTATAATCAGTTCCACCAACAAGAGCAGCCACTTCACCTGTCTTTGGATTCATAGAGACGAGAGCAGTTTGTATGTTTGTTGTGTCAGGTATGTGATCTTTTACAGCTTGTTCTGCTACAGCTTGTAGTTTAGGGTCTAGCGTTGTATAAATTCGCAAGCCACCCCGTTGTAAAGCTTGTTCGTCTAATCCAACATCACGAAGGAGCGAAGCTTGTACAGCATCTTGGAAATATGGTGCGACCTCTGCTACTTTTTTCGTATCTAATGAGGCAAAAGTTAGTGGCTCTTTCTTCGCTAAGGCTGCTTGTTGCTTCGTAATATATCCTTGTTCTACCATTTCATCTAATATGAGAGCTTGTCGTCCTTTCGCACGATCCTCTTTCAAAAAGGGCGAATAGACACTTGGCCCTTTCGGGATACCTGCGAGCATACTAGCTTCTGCTAATGTTAACTCTTTTGCCGTTTTATCGAAATATAGACGGGATGCAGCTTCGATGCCATAAGCGCCATGTCCGTAATAAATTGTATTTAAATATCCTTCTAAAATATGATTTTTATTATAATTCACCTCAAGGCGAATTGTGTACATTGCTTCTAATAGTTTACGTTTCCACGTTTTATCATGATCTAAGTAAAGGTTACGAGCATACTGTTGTGTAATCGTACTAGCACCTTGGACTTTTGCCATCGCTTTTAAATCGGCAACAATGGCACCAGCAATACGTTTCATATCAAAGCCATGATGTTTGTAGAATCGTTGATCTTCAATAGATAGTGTCGCCTCTTTTACATAAGGTGAAATTTCATTAAGAGATACATTGTAACGTTTTTGCATTTCATTACTTTGTCCTATAACAGTGTCATCATTTGCGTAAAAGACGCTTGTTTGCGGGACCGCAACAGGAGGAGGTCCCATAATTTTTGCAACTATAATAATAACAAAAAAAGAAAAAACGAAGAAAAGGACGCAAGAAAACATTGCGGTGAAGAAAAGACGTTTATATTTTTTAAGTTTTGGATTCATAGTTTGATCCATCTTTTTTCAGCCCCTCATTAATACAAGCGTTATTGTATTAGTATTGAGGGTTTTCATTTATTTTAAACAATGAAATTTCGAAAATAAAAAAGCCTCTTCCATTAAGAAAGGAGCTCAAAGGCACGTGCTGGCCAATCAGTAATGATGACATCTACACCATAATCAATCATAGTTTGTAAATCTTTGTATTCATTAATTGTATATGGACGGAAAACATACCCTTGCTCTTGTGCTAACTGCACAAATTCTTTCGTTAATAACTGGAAGTTTGGATGTAATCCATTTGCTTCTCTATGTTTTGCTTCGGCAATTGGATCAGCAAGTGGTGTATCATATAAAATTGCTCTTGGGATTTCAGGAGCAATTTCTGCTAATAATGAAACAGAGTCATGGTTAAATGATGAAAATACAATTTGATTAGAAAGATGATATTCACGCACAAGTGCAACAGCTTTTTCCTCAATATTTGGGTAATGAATAACATCTGTCTTTAATTCAATATTTAGTTGTAAGTTCGTTGTGGAAAGCCAAATGAAAACCTCACGCAACGTTGGGATTTTTGCTTCATGGAAAGAAGGGTCTTTATAGCTACCAGCGTCCAATGATTGTAGTTCCTCTACCGTTTTTTCCGAAACAAGTCCAACGCCATTTGTTGTACGATCGACGGTTTCATCGTGAATTACGACAAGTTCACCATCTTTTGATAAGTGGACATCGAGTTCAATTCCGTGAGCGCCAATGCGTTCTGCTTCTTGGAAGGCAATCATCGTATTTTCGGGATGTGTTCCTTTTACTCCGCGGTGAGCGAAAATAAGTGGTTTACTCATGTGAAATTCTCCTTATTATCTCTTTTCTTTCATTATGAAACTGCTTTAGGGAAAATACAATTGAATATGACAAACATTTACAAAAGTCTAACAGTTGCACAAAAGTTAACGTTAACGTAAAATGTAATAATCAAGTGAAGGGAGGAATAAACATGTATAAAATTGATGAAGTAACAAAGCAAGTTGGTTTGACAAAACGTACACTTCGTTATTATGAGGAAATTGGTTTAATTCATCCCCCTGAACGTAGTGAGGGGAACATTCGCCTGTATACAGACGGGGATATCGCCAGAATTAAAAAAATTGTGGAAGCGAAAGAAGTGTTAGGAATTACGCTTCAAGAGATGCAGCATTTTTTATCGTTAAAAGAAAGAATGGAGCAAAGAAGAAGTAGTGAAAATCCTCGTGACCGTGAAGTGATTCAAGAAATTAAAGAGATGCTTGAACAACAAGTGCAAACGCTAGACGAAAAAATGGAGCAAATGCAACGTGTAAAGGCAGAACTCGAAGATAGTTTACATCGTGCAGTAACATTTTTAGAGAACACAAAAGGAGAGTAATCAAAATGGAGAGCAAACAAAAACTAGGGAGATTGATTACAGTGGTGGCTACCTTCCTTGCCTTTTCGGGTATAGGGGTAGTTGACCCAATTTTGCCAATTATTGCTGAGAAAATCGGTGCAACGCATTGGCAAGTTGAAATGTTATTTACCGCTTATATTTTAACGATGGCAATCATGATGTTACCAGCTGGTATATTTGCATCGAGATTTGGTGATAAACGAATGATGACAATCGGCCTTGCAATTGTGACTGTATTTGCGTTTATATGCGGTATATCGCAAACGATTGCTCAATTATCTCTTTTCCGCGCTGGATGGGGATTAGGAAATGCGATGTTTTTTGCTACAGCAATGACGCTATTAATAGCATTAAGTAAAGAAGTTCATGAAGCAGTAGGATTATACGAAGCAGCTATCGGTTTAGGCATGGCTGGCGGACCATTATTAGGCGGGATATTAGGTGGTCATTCTTGGCGTTATCCGTTTTTCGCGACAAGTATTTTAATTTTCTTAGCATTTATTTTAGTATTCTTTTTTGTAAAAGAACCGGAGCGAAAAGTGAAGCGAAAGGCTGCTGGGGTAGGAGAATTACTTAACCTGGTGAAGTATAAACCGTTTATGCAAGGTGCGATTTCAGGAATGTTATACTACTACGGATTTTTCGTTGTGTTAGCATATTCACCACTTATTATGCATTTATCAGCTATTCAATTAGGCTTTGTATTTTGCGGATGGGGGCTCGCGTTAGCTTACGGTTCTGCAATTTTAGCACATAAGCTAGAAGGGAAATATGAACCAAAAACATTATTAAAGGGTAGTTTACTCGTATTTGCGATTTTCTTAATTGCACTATTCTTTGTGAAAATTATGTGGTTACAAATTACTCTTATCGTTTTATCAGGATTGGCATCTGGCTTAAACAATGCATTATATACAAGTTATGTAATGGATATTTCACCTTATGAAAGATCTGTTACGTCAGGTGTTTATAACTTTGTTCGTTGGTTAGGTGGTGCGATTGCTCCAATTTTATCAGGAATTATCGGTCATACTGTTTCACCACAAAGTCCGTTTTTAGTAGGTGGAATTGTTGTGTTAGTTGGTTGTATTATGATCCTAATTCCAATTCGTAAACCAGTAGAAATAGAGACAAAAGCCCTTTCTTAAGAAAGGGTTTTCTTTCCTTTTACGGTGCAAACCCTTTCCGCACATATGTTAGAACCCTCTGACTAAAATATATTTTCGGTATTTTTGTACTTTTAACTATACATTTTGGATGTTTTGTTTTATTTTTGTTAGGGGACATTAATGATGTCCCTATTATAAATTTGCATTGAAAGGCGTGATTGTACGATGGAACTATGGTTCACTGAAAAACAAACAAAACATTTTGGGATTACGGCGCGTATTAACCGCACATTACATACGGAGCAAACAGAATTCCAAAAACTAGATATGGTTGAAACGGAAGAGTTCGGAAACATGCTTATTTTAGACGGCATGGTTATGACAACAGAAAAGGACGAGTTCGTTTATCACGAAATGGTAGCGCACGTACCTTTATTTACACATCCAAATCCTGAGAACGTATTAGTTGTTGGCGGCGGCGATGGCGGTGTTATTCGCGAAGTATTAAAACACCCAAGTGTAAAGAAAGCAACTCTTGTTGAAATCGATGGAAAAGTAATTGAGTACTCTAAACAATACTTACCATCAATCGCAGGTGCATTAGATAATGAGCGTGTAGAAGTAAAAGTAGGAGACGGTTTCCTACACATCGCAGAAAGCGAAAATGAATACGACGTAATTATGGTAGATTCTACTGAGCCAGTAGGGCCAGCAGTAAACTTATTTACGAAAGGTTTCTACGCTGGAATCTCTAAAGCGTTAAAAGAAGATGGTATTTTTGTTGCACAAACGGACAACCCTTGGTTTACACCAGAACTAATTACGACTGTGTTTAAAGATGTAAAAGAGATTTTCCCAATTACTCGTTTATACACAGCTAATATTCCAACATACCCAAGTGGTCTTTGGACGTTCACAATTGGATCTAAAAAACATGATCCACTAGAAGTAAGTGAAGAGCGTTTCCACGAAATCGAAACGAAATACTACACAAAAGAATTACACAATGCAGCATTCGCATTACCGAAATTTGTTGGCGATTTAATTAAGTAAGAGAATTGTATCAACCAAATAAAGTGTAAGTAGCTCATTTAAGGTGTTTGTCCAGAAGACTTGAACATGCTAGCTACTTACACTTCTGTAGAGAAAATCGTCTTCTTGTTGTTAAAAAGAAGACCCGGTAAATCGAGAAAGAGGAGCAATTCGCTCCAAATTTGAGAAATAGTGAAAGGTTGGGATACCTTAAGTTCCACATAAGGAGGAAAAGAATATGCGTTTTGATGAAGCTTATTCAGGTAAAGTATTTATTAAAAGTCATCCAAGTTTTGAAGAGTCAAAGGTAGTTATTTATGGGATGCCTATGGATTGGACAGTAAGTTACCGTCCGGGATCTCGTTTTGGCCCTGCACGTATTCGTGAAGTATCAATCGGTCTTGAAGAATATAGCCCGTATTTAGATCGTGAACTAGAAGAGGTAAAATATTTTGATGCGGGTGATATCCCATTACCATTTGGAAACGCACAACGCAGCTTAGACATGATTGAAGAGTATGTATCAAAACTTTTAGATGCCGATAAGTTTCCACTAGGTCTCGGCGGTGAGCACCTAGTGTCTTGGCCAATTTTTAAGGCAATGGCAAAAAAATATCCGGATTTAGCAATCATCCACATGGATGCTCATACTGATTTACGTGAATCGTATGAAGGGGAGCCTTTATCCCACTCTACACCAATTCGTAAAGTGTGTGATTTAATTGGTCCGGAAAACGTATATTCTTTCGGAATTCGTTCTGGAATGAAGGAAGAATTTGAATGGGCGAAAGAAGTAGGTATGAACTTATACAAATTTGACGTATTAGAACCGTTAAAAGAAGTATTACCGAAACTTGCTGGCCGCCCAGTCTATGTCACAATCGACATTGATGTATTAGACCCAGCTCACGCTCCAGGAACAGGAACGTTAGAAGCTGGCGGTATCACATCTAAAGAATTATTAGATTCCATCGTAGCAATTGCAAATTCAAATATAAATGTAGTTGGAGCAGACTTAGTAGAAGTAGCTCCAGTCTATGACCATAGTGATCAAACACCAGTCGCAGCAAGCAAATTCGTGCGGGAAATGCTGCTCGGTTGGGTGAAATAAAAGTGAAGCCGACTGTTTAGACCCGGTGACTAAGGTTCTTTCCTGCAAAAGGTGCTTTTTACCTTTTGGCAGGGAAGGTTCTTAGACGCAAGGGTCTAGGAGGCGTAACTGGATAAAATAAAAGCGGAAGCGGCTCGCTCAGAATGTGAGGGGGATGGAGCTTCAGACGTAGAGGCGCTTTTTGCCTCGAAGGAAGAAGCGAAGCCACCGATCATTCTAGCCGCTGCAGCTAGATAAAGTAAGAGCCCTCTATATGATTAAGGGCTCTTACTTTGTCGTTATGTGTCGGTAAGTCGATATATTAAAAAAATCGCTGATATATTTAAAAAACCGCCGATATAATTTCATTTGCCATTATGCAACACAAAAAAGAGCTATTCTCAATCGATGGGAATAGCTCTTTTTTTATGCAACCTTCTCTTCCGAAGTAACTCCGCGAATTTCATCAGCAGAGCGGATTGGATATTTACGGAACACAATAGATCCAATGTATCCGACAATAGTGGTAACGATTCCACATAGTACGGCAGCGATCGTTACTTTTATAACGTCATTAAATCCGAATAGGACAAGAAGACCTGGAATTGGTGATGCTGTTCCTGGTGCATTATTAACAAGTTGGAATAGCGATGTAATAATACCGGCAAGTGCACCGCCAACGAAATTTGTCATATAGATAGGAATTGGATTTGCTGAGACAACATCGGCTTGTGTTAAAGGCTCGATTGCTACAGCAATTGTATCTTTCTTTGAACAAATTTTTAATCGTTTAAAGAAAATAAAGTTCATCGGGGCTGAGGCCGCAACGGCAAGACTACCAATCGCCATTGGTAAACCTGTTAATCCAAGCATTGCAGTTAGTGCCATAGAACTCAGTGGAGAGGTAGAAATAACTGTTATTAATCCACCAAGCATAATACCCATAATGATAGGACTTTCTGTAGTTGCAACTGAAATCATAGAACCGATTTTACCGAGTGTTGCGTTAACGAGCGGATCCATAAGCATTGCCATTCCGCGTGAGATTGGTGCAGCGATAAATAGGATTGCTAAAAATTCCACGCCAGCTGGTAATTTCTTTTCGAGAAATTTCACGACGAAAGCACAAACGTATCCAGCGAAAAATCCTGGTAAAATACCGAATCCACTAGTAGCGATACCAATTAAAACAGCGTATACGGGGGAAACACCGATTGCTAATGCGACTAAAATCGCTGCTGCGACACCGCTCATACTACCGGAAGCTTCTCCTACTGATTGTAAAAAGTCATTATGAAACATTTCTCCACCTATATAACGGTGAAATGCTTCAATAAGAAAACTTGCGATTGCTGCATTAGCTAAAGCACCCATCGCCTTCATTCCATAAGGCGCACGGTAACTAAAAAGTGTAAATAGACAAAGTACAACAAGTAATAGTGCTAAACCTTGCAAGATAGCCATTTGAAAACTGTCTCCTTTGATTTTTGTAATAAAAATTCGTATCATTCAATAATAATATAAAAGTGTATGAAACGGAAAAATTTTTTCTTGGGAACTTGCTGTAAGAAAAAATCCCTTACAATAATGTAAGGAAAGTGTAAGACTTTTAGATAGAGTATAGTATGCTCTTTTCCGTATAATACAAGTATAGATATAATACTAGTGAGAAAGAAGTGCAAACAGGAGGTTCATGTATGAAATTGGTAATTAAAGTTTTAGCTGTATTCGCCATTATTCTAGGTGGAACAGCGTATTATTTGAACACAAAAACAGAAGGTGTACATGCTTTTGTAGACAACTTCTTTTCAAATAAAGAAATACAAGATTATTATGCGGTTATAGATAAAGGTGAGAAAAAAGACGGAGAATACTTGTATACTTTTAAAGGGTATACAGAAGACGGAAAGTTACAGATCATTAAAAGAATGATGAACCGTGAATTGCATACGGGGGCGTTTATAAAAATTTATGCAAAAGGTATGCAAGGAAAAGGATGGGCTGAAATCCCGAAAGAATCTATTCCACAAAAAGCGTTGGAAAAAATAGAAAAACCATAAAAGGAGCGACTCATTCGCTCCTTTTTAGTGCGTTAAAATAGTGATAGATGTTTTTTCCTTGTTAGAAATAATTTTTGCACGTCCACCAATTGGAAAAGTGAAAATCGGGGTTGTATGCCCGAAACTTGCGTTTGCAATGATAGGAATATGTGCAAGTTCAGGTTTTGAAGCAATCATTTCTTGAATGTCTTCTATCGTACATTCTGCACCTTTTTGCATCTTTCCTATAATGATTCCCTTTATGTATTCAAAATCTTGCTGCTGCATAAGGGAATGTAAATAACGATCAAAAGTTTTAAGAGTAGATGTTCCAGTTAAACTATCTTCTTCAATAAATAAAATTTTGTTCTTTAAATTTGGCATATATGGTGTGCCTTGCAGTAAGTTAAATGTGCTCATATTGCCACCGATAATATCTCCCGTAGCTTCTCCTTCCTGAATTGAAACGTATCCTTCATTTTTAATAAATTCTCGATTTTCCTGATCTATATACCAAGAATCATCGCTCCATGTTTCAGATGGCAGGACTTCAATAGGCTCATTAGAAGTTAAGCACTTTAAAAAGTAATCGGTTGTATACTCGAGCCCTTTCTCCATTCCAAAGGAAGAGAAATGGGGTCCTGAATATGTAACGAGACCTGTTTTTGCGTAAATTGCATTATTTAAAGCAGTAATATCTGAATAACCACAGAAAAATTTCGGGTTTTTACGAATTAGATCATAATCGAGATGTTTCAATAAACCATTGGAGTTGTATCCGCCAAGTGTCGTCAAAATAGCTTTTACATTAGGGTCTCCAAATGCTTTATGGAGGTCTTGAATGCGGGAAGAAATAGAAGAGGAAGCAAATCGATCTATCTCATCGGCATATTTTGAGAATGTAACTTGAAAGCCCATGTCGGTTAATCTTTTTATAGCAAATTTTTTATTTTCATTTGAAACAATACTTAAACTACACGATGGTGAAATCACTCGTATTTCATCACCCTTTTTTAACTTTGTTGGTATCACTATATTCACCTCTTTAATTGAAAGAATATTAAGATTTAAAAAATATTTTATCATATGAAATAAAGTAGAAGTGAATTATTTTTTGAAATGGAGTTTTCCTGATTTTTCAGCAGACAGACAGAGTCTTTTTTTGATATGATAGGAAAAGTGATTTATTATAAGTAGTATTTAATATCTATAACATTTGAAAGGTGTGCAAGACGTGGAGAAACAACTTGCAGGCTTGCCGGTACACGTTCATTTCGTAACAGAAATCCGTGAAGGGGCGAGGAAGGAAACCGTTGCTTTTGAAGCAAATGGTCAATACTATGTAAAAGGTCAAGGTACATATGTAACATTCCAGGAGCCGAACGAACAAGGCGAAGTGAAAACAATTATTAAAATTCAAGATGAACAAGTTCTCATTATGCGTTCAGGTGCTGTTTCTATGCGTCAGACGCATGTGAAAGGTGAATGGACAACTGGTACGTATACGAGTGAACTTGGTACGTTTGCATTGCAAACAAAGACTGATAACGTTCTTTTTAAATGGTCGGATGAAAAGAAAAAAGGACAACTCTTCTTAACTTACGCATTGCTTCTAAGTGAACAAGAAGCTGGCAGATATACTATTACAATTAATTTGAAGGAGGCAAAATAATGAATTCCTTAGAACAAGTAAAAGGATTGATTAAAGAAGAAATTCAGGCTGCTGTATTAAAGGCAGAATTAGCGACAGAAGAACAGATTCCAACCGTTGTATTAGAATCTCCAAAAGATAAAACAAATGGTGACTTCTCTACAAATATGGCAATGCAACTTGCACGCGTTGCGAAGAAAGCACCTCGTATGATTGCAGAAGAACTAGTTGCAAACTTCGATAAAGCAAAAGCTTCTATTGAAAAAATCGAAATCGCTGGTCCTGGTTTTATTAACTTCTATATGGATAATAGCTACTTAACAGATTTAATTCCAACAATCGTAAACGCTGGTGAAGCTTACGGTGAAACGAATACTGGTAAAGGTGAAAAAGTACAAGTTGAGTTCGTATCTGCGAATCCAACAGGTGACCTTCACTTAGGGCATGCACGTGGTGCGGCAGTAGGTGATACTTTATGTAACCTATTAGCAAAAGCAGGCTACGATGTATCTCGTGAGTACTACATTAATGATGCTGGTAACCAAATTCATAACTTAGCTCTTTCTGTTGAAGCTCGTTACATGCAAGCTTTAGGCTTAGATAAAGAAATGCCAGAAGACGGTTACCATGGTGCGGATATCATTGGAATCGGTAAACGTTTAGCTGAAGAATTCGGCGATCGTTATGCGAAAGCTGATGAAAAAGAAAGCTATGAATTCTACCGTGAGTACGGTTTAAAATATGAATTAGCAAAACTTCAAAAAGACTTAGAAAGCTTCCGTGTTAAATTTGATGTATGGTTCTCAGAAACATCACTATACAAAAACGGAAAAATCGATCAAGCTCTTGCCGTATTAAAAGAGCGCGAAGAGATCTTTGAAGAAGATGGAGCAACTTGGTTCCGTTCAATGACTTACGGTGACGATAAAAACCGTGTATTAATTAAAAACGATGGTTCTTACACATACTTAACGCCAGATATCGCGTATCACCGTGATAAATTAGAGCGTGGTTTTGATAAGTTAATCAACATTTGGGGTGCTGACCACCACGGTTACATTCCTCGTATGAAGGCTGCTATTCAAGCACTTGGTTACGATAAAGAAACACTTGAAGTAGAAATCATCCAAATGGTACAACTGTATCAAAACGGTGAAAAAATGAAGATGAGTAAGCGTACGGGTAAAGCAGTTACACTTCGTGAGCTTATGGAAGAAGTAGGCGTGGACGCAATGCGTTACTTCTTCGCAATGCGTAGCGGTGATTCTCATTTAGACTTCGATATGGACTTAGCTGTATCAAAATCTAATGAAAACCCAGTATACTATGCACAATATGCTCATGCTCGTGTATGCAGTATCCTTCGTCAAGGTGAAGAGTTAGGATTAGCTACAGGCGGAGATGTGAACTACAAGCTTGTTACTTCTGAGAAAGAAGTAGAGTTACTGAAAAAACTTGGTGAATTCCCAGCTGTAGTTGCGGATGCAGCACAAAAACGTCTGCCACACCGTATTACAAACTATGCATTTGAATTAGCAGCAACATTACACAGCTTCTACAATGCAGAAAAAGTATTAAACCAAGATAACTTAGAATTAAGTAAAGCTCGTTACGAGTTAATGAAGGCAGTACGCACTACACTTCAAAATGCATTAGCAATCGTAGGAGTATCTGCACCAGAAAAAATGTAATGAAGAAAAGCGGAAGCGGCTCGTTTAGAATAGGAGGGGGATGGAGCTCCTGACAGAGAGGCGTACTTTGCCTCGGAGGAAGGCGCGAAGCCACCGAGTATTCTAGCCGCTGGAACTGGACAATAAAGAAAAGCGGAGCCGACTGTTTAGTCCCGAAGGCTAAGGGGCTTTCCCACAGAAGATGCATTTTATCTTCTAGTGGGGAAGGTTCTTAGACAGAAGGGGCTAGGAGGCAGAGCTGGACATAAAGAAAAACGGAAGCGGACTTTCGTTTTTAAATAAAAGGCAATCACACGATGTTGTGATTGCCTTTTTATGTGGAGATAATAAAAAAATAAAATTTTATCAAACAAAAGAGGAATTTGCGTCGTCTTATATAAATGACAGGAGGCGTATGATGGAAGAAAAGATAGAAGAATTAATTGATATATATAAGAAGCAAATATATTCCTTATGCTATAAGTTAGCGAAAACGAAAGAAGATGCGGAAGATATTTTTCAAGAGACGTGGATAAAGGTTTTTTCATCAAGGCACCAACTTTCTTATGTGGATAATTATAAAAAGTGGATTACTACAATTTGCGTTCGTACATTTTATGACTTTTACCGCAAGAAGAAAAGATGGAAAGATCGCGTATTAGATTTATTTCATAAAGAAGATGGTGGAGAAGTAGAGTTTGTAGATGATGTGAATATATCAGAGGAAATCATTCAAAAGGTAGAAGCGGAAATGATATGGGAAGTTATACATTTATTAAATGAAAAATATAAAACGGTACTCGTACTCTATTACTATGAACAATATTCTTACAAGGAAATGAGTGAAATATTAAATATACCGATTGGTACGGTAAAGTATCGGCTTAATTATGGGAAAAAGAAAATGCGAGAACATTTGGAGGGGTTCGTTCATGAAGGAAGATAAATTTGAACAGAAAATAAAGAGCAGTTTAGCAGGAGAGATAATTCCAAGCGAAGAGCTAATCAATAACACGAAGCAGAGTGTGCGAAAGGCTCAGAAGTTAGAGAAGAGGTGGCTAATTAGTATTCATGCCATTTGGATTGTTTTGTTAACAATTGTTATAGAACAATTTATCACTCATTTGGATCATAAAATTCCTATGCTGATAGCAAGTGTGATTATGATGCACGTATACGTTCCGATATATGTTGTAATACAGTCATTTTTAAAGAAGGAGTATAAATTAGATGATAGAGTTCGCTAATCCATTTGTAGTATTTGAGATAGCTGGGATTACAATGTTTTTGGCTTTTATAGCACTTTTAATATGTGTTGCGTCATGGGTATATACAGATGCTAAAGCACATCAAATGAGCAAAGGATGGAGTATTTTAGCAGTTATATTGCCATTCTTTATTGGGTTTTTATTATATATGGTAAGAAGAAGTAAAAAGAAGGTTGAAGGAGAATGTAAGGTGAATTTTGTTAAAAAACAGAAAGTAACATTAGTTGCGATATTGGCAAGCACAATGTTTGTATTACTTAGTGGTTTTACTTTTGCACAAACGTTAGATGATGCGTGGAGAGCCGGAGATATATATTTAGCAAATGAGAGGCAAGGGAAAACAAGTTACAAGGCAAAATTCTCATCATGGGATATTGCCGGTAAGGATATTGAATTTCAGTATGAAAAGGATACAGAAGTGACATTTTCTTATGAGACAGATGCAAAACGAGGAAACTTATGTTTTAGTGTGTATGAAAGACAAGGAGAAGGTATAAAAGAGTTAAAGGAAATTTGTGAATCGAAAAAAGGTACTTTTACAGTTACTTTAAAAGCAAATGAAGAATATGTATTGAATATAAGCGGATTAAAAGTAAAAGATGGATTTGTAAAAGTGAATTGGGAAGAGAAATAAAAGGGTCCTATAAAGGACCTCTTTTCTATTGAATAGTATAAGTAACAGAAAAACTAACAGGACTATAGTAAACGTAAGGTGCATGAAATTGAACATACATATTGCCATCTGTTTTTGCAGTGAAAATTCGGCCGTAACCATCAGAATAACGTCCAATAAGGTTATGATTTGAGTCATAAACACTGTAACTAGGAGTTTTGCTGTTAGGATGAATTGTTAGTTCTTGTCCTTTTTGAAGGAAAATAGGTTCTTGTTCAGAACTACCTCCAGTTTGCAAAGAATAAAATTTTGTAAAGCTTTGTTCTTGAGCGGCAGCAGCGACTTTTGTTTCAGGAATAAACGCAGTAGCTCCAGTAATTCCTGCTAAAGTTAATGCACCTGCTAAAATCATTTTTTTCATAATAGAAAAAGCCTCCTTATTAGTTGTAATCAGTTTTGTTACAGTTAATATTGTATACGATAATGGGTAGGATAAAATATGCTTTTATGCATATATATTTTTTCTCAATAAAATACCACTGATAAAATCAGTGGTATTTTAAATGATTAAGCAGCTTTCTGTTCAGTTTGAGGAACAGGTTTTTGAAGCGAGTTATAAACTCCTGTTCCGATAACGTCTAATGCCATTCTCATTCGTTCAGGTGAAATGTTTTCTAATACGTTATCTTGAGGTGTATGGTATACCTTCTCAATATGATAGATTAATGGATTCCAACTATCGACACCCATCCAAATGAATAGAGCAGCAGGAATACCAGCTTCAGCAAATGGAACATGATCACTAGAACCGAATTTACCTTGTAGGATGAGGTTATTATTTAGTTGTTTACCTGCTTGCAAGGCAGCGTCTGTTACAAAGTTTGTAGAGCCATCAGGTGTCATAGCATATAAATTCTTTGCTTTATCATAATTTGTTGCAACCATGTCGGCGTTAAAGACACCTAAAATACGGTCGCGTTCTTTTTGGGATAGACTATTCACGTAATAATCCGAACCAAGTAATCCAGTTTCTTCAGAACCAAAGGTAATAAAGCGAATTTCTTTATCAGTTTCTACATTTTGAAAAGCACGAGCTAGTTCTAATACTAATCCAGTTCCAGAAGCATTATCATTTGCGCCAGGTGCTCCGACAACACTATCATAGTGCGAGCTTACAACGACTGCTTTTTCATTACCTGTACTCTTTTTTGGTTTCTTTTTGGCGATAACATTTAGAGATGTTAATTTAGATTCATGTCTCGCTTTTAGGGAAAGAATTGTTGTCCCTTTTTTAGCGATTTCTTCTTTAAATGCATTTCCTTGCGCATAAGCAAGACCAAAGACAGGGATAGATTGCTTTTTCGTTAGGCGGGGATTGAAGGTTTGTCCATAATTTCCGCGCCCGCCAATTAAACTGTATAAAAGAACACCTTTTGCACCTTTGCTAACAGCATTTTCAACTTGTTTATTATAGTCGGTAACTGTCGTTCCTCTTTCAAATAAAACAATTTTACCGTTTACTTCATTTGGAATATCTTCTAATTTTGTCCCACCTTCAACAAAGATAAGGGGAGCTGTAACAGCTTCTGTAGAAATTAGTGCATTAGGAGCAGCACCAGCTTGCCAATTACGTTTTGTTGATAGTGGTGATTCAATGAATCCAACGTATTGATCGGGCACCTGAAATGGTTGATATTCTACGTCATAGCCCATTGATTTAAGCTGCATACCAATGTAACGAGAAGCCCATTCTTCGGATTTTGTTCCACCGGGGCGAGGACCAATTGTTTCAGATAAGAAACGAACATGTTCAATCGCGCGGTTTGGATCAATCTGTTTTGTAATAGATGGAGTTTGTGTAACCTCTGACGTGGAATCCGCTTTTGCTTGCCCAATTGGAGCTAAGCTAACAGCAAGTGATACAGCAAGCAAAGAGCTTACTATTTTTTGTTTCAATGATTTTCTCATTTTTTCCTCTCCTATTCTTCTATTCTCTCTGACTGACAAAAGAAGACGGATAATGACTTTATTTTACCTTCACACCTTTTATTTTTCAATATTCTGACATTGAGAAATAAAAAACGATATATGCATATTTGCATATTTTTGAGGGAGATATGTATGCTATCATTTTAAACGAAGGTTCGCTTTCTACTCTGAAAGCTCCTACATTGCATGAATCTAGTGTACCCAAACTTTAGATTATGTAGAGGAATGGAACCACTGTAGGGTTTCATTTCTCATGTTTGAATCAGTTGATGGTAATTATGTTTCCGCATTTCATAATTATTATCAGTGATATATGTAAGGCATCCATATGAAAATAAGAGGCTGTTCAAAGGTTTTCCGTACTTTTGGGCAGCCTCACCCCGTTAAAAGGACGATACTTTATGTATCGTCCTTTTTGTATAAAAAAACATCCAATCAATTGAGAGATTGATTGGATGTGAAAAAATTATTAATAATTTTTTTTGCGTTTTGTAGCTAAAATACTTAATAATCCAGCTAGTAGAAGAACAATACCTACTGTTTGTGTAGGGTCTTCTTTATGACCTGTATTTGGAAGGTACTTATCCGTATTTCGATCATCTTGCTGTTTGTTATCTGTTTTATTCGATGTTTCTTCGGAAGTTCCGTTTTCGTGTTTCTCAGATATTTCATTGCTTTTGTTTTCTTCTTTATTTGGAGGAGTAATTGGCTTGTCATCTCCACCTGAAGAAGATTCAATTTTTTTATTTGAAACTGTAATTTGTAGTGGCGTAGCTTGGGCTTTATCAATTGTAAAGTTTATTGGTGATGCATCTAATTGATAGCCTTTAGGAGCCTTTGTTTCTACTAATTGATAATTATCAGGTTTCAAATCATTTACGATTACTTTTCCGTGTTGATCTGTTTTTAAACCTTCTCGGATGACTTTTCCATCTTGGTCTAAAATATTGAAAATGGCACCTTCAAGTGTTCCATGGTGATCAATATCAACTTTAGTTAACTCAATTGAACCTGTTGTTAAACTATTTAAGGCTGTAACAGAGGTAACCTGAGATTGTCCTTTCGTAATTGTGAAAGGAATTGGTTTAACGTTTAAATCATAGCCAGTTGGAGCTTTCGTTTCAATGAACTGATAATCTCCCGGACGTAAATCAGAAACAGAAATCTTCCCATCTTTATCAGTAGTTAAATCAGTGCGAACAATTTTACCTTTCGCATCGATGATGTTAAACACTGCATCAGAAAGTTTTGTATCTGGATTTATATCATCCACTTTTATTAATTCTACAGCACCCTCAGTTAAGCTATTTGTAGCAGTAACTTGGAGCTTTTCTTTTTGGCTTTTCTTAATTGTAAACTTAATAGGTGTACTATCTAATTTATAGTGTTCAGGAGCTTTCGTTTCAATAAACTGATAGTCCCCAGGACGTAAATCAGAAACAGAAATTTTTCCATGTACATCTGTTGTAAGCTCAGTGCGAATGTCGTTACCATTCATATCAGTAATTTTAAATATCGCATCTTTAAGAGCAGTACCATCTACATCATCTACTTTAGAAAGTTCCACAGTGCCTTTCGTTAAGCTATTTGTAGCTGTAACGGAGATAGGATCAGCTTGGCTCTTTGTGATTGTGAATGGAATTGGCTCTTTGTTTAAATCATAGTGTTTCGGAGCCGTTGTCTCGATGAATTGATAATCACCAGGACGTAGGTCAGAAACGCTAATTTTACCTTGTTGATTCGTAACAAGATCTTTGCGAATTACAGTGCCATTCATATCCACAATTTTAAATACTGCGCCTTCAAGAGTAGTGCCATCGACGTCATCCACTTTAGAAAGTTCCACGCCGCCTTTTGTTAAACTATTTTTCATAGTAACGGTAGCAATATCTTTTTGGCTTTTTTTAATTGTAAATATAATTGTTTTTTTGTCTAAATCATAGTGTTCAGGAGCCGTTATTTCAACGAATTGATACGTACCAGGACGTAAGTTTTCGATAACGATTTTACCTTCACTGTTTGTTTTTAAATCTGTTTTAAGTACTTTGCCATCTTGATCTAGTAAATGAAATACCGCATCGGCAAGTTTTGTTTGAGTGTTTAAATCATCAACTTTAAGTAATTCGATACTACCTTGTTTTAAGCTATTTGTAGCAGTTAAAGAAATAACTTTCTTCTGTCCTTTTTCAATAGTGAATTTGATTGGTGTTTCATCTAAAACGTAATGCTTAGGAGCTTTCGTTTCGATGAATTGGTAATCACCAGGACGTAGGTCGTTAATTTCGATTATTCCTTGTTCATTTGTAACAAGGTCTTTATGAACTACATCACCGTTCATATTAACAATTTTAAATACTGCATCTTTAAGAACAGTGCCATCAACATCGTCTACTTTAGAAAGTTTAGCTGCACCCTTTGTTAAAGCATTTGTAGCAGTGATATGAAGAGTTTCAGTTTGGCTCTTTTTAATTGTAAATACGATAGGTTTTTTATCTAAATCGTAATGTTCAGGAGCAATTGTTTCAACGAATTGATACGTACCAGGACGTAGATTTTCAACAACAATTTTACCTTCAGCATTTGTTTTTAAGCCTTCTTCAACTAGCTCACCGTCTGCATCTAATAAATTAAATACGGCGTTAGAAAGTTTTGTATTTATATCAATATCGTCAATCTTTGTTAGTTCAATGCTACCTTTTTTTAAAGCATTTTTGCCTGTAACATTGATCTCTTTCGCTTGACTTCTTTCAATTGTAAATGGAATCGTTGTTTCATCTAATACATAGTGCTCAGGAGCTTTTGTTTCAATGAACTGATAGTCTCCAGGGTGTAAATCAGAAACAGAAATTTTTCCGTTTTTATCAGTAACAAGATTCGTATGAACTTCCTTACCATTCATATCAACAATCTTAAAGATTGCACCTTCGAGCATCGTACGATCGATGTCATCAATTTTTGTTAATGTTACCGCACCTTTCTTTAAACTGTTAGTAGCAGTAACAGTAATATTCTCTTTTTGACTTTTTTCGATAGTGAACGGAATAGGATCTTTGCTTAAGGTATAGTCTTTTGGAGCTTTTACTTCAATAAATTGATAGTCTCCAGGACGTAAATCAGAAGCAGTAATTTTACCGTTTTTATCAGTCGTTAAACCTTTTCTAATTACCTTTTTAGTATCATGAGCGTCAATGATTATAAATTCTGCACCTTCAAGAGTAGTGCCATCAACATCATCAACTTTTGTTAAAGTGACGCCACCTGTAAGTAAACTATTTTTTACAGTAACAGGGATAGGAAGATCTTCCTTACTACCTTTTTTAATTGTGAACTTAATAGGTGTTTTGTCTAATTTATAATGTTCAGGGGCTTTTGTTTCGATAAATTGATAATCCCCTGGTGCTAAATCAGGAATAACTAATACTCCGTGATCATCTGTTGTTAAATCTTTCATAATTTCTTTGCCAGTTGCGTCTTGCAATGTGAATACAGCGCCGGCAAGAGCTTTACTACTTTCCACATCATCTTCTTTAATAAGTTTAACTTTTCCTTTCGTTAAACTATTTTTAAATGTAAGTGGAAGGAGTTTTTGTTGTCCTTTTTCGATTGTAAATTCAATTGGTTCTACATTTACATCGTAATAAGTTGGAGCCTTTGTTTCGATAAGTTTATAGTTACCAGGACGTAAGTCATCTACAACTAGCATTCCTTTACTATTCGTAACAAGGTCCGTACGAACATCTTCATTAGTATCTCTATTAACGATTTTAAATACTGCACCTTCAAGTGTTTCCTTTTCATTTGCAGCATTCACTTTTGTTAACTCAATACCGCCTTTTGTTAAGCTGTTTTTAGCGGTAACAGTAGCCTGAGTTGTTTGACTTTCTGTAATCGTAAATTTAATTGGTTTTGTATTTTTGTCGTAATACTTCGGTGCTGTTACTTCGATAAATTTATAATCGCCAGGGCGTAAGCCAGTAGCGATAGCTTTACCATCCGCACCAGTTTTTATATTTTCGCGAATGACTTTCTTTTCATCATTTGCATCAACAATTTTAAATACAGCACCTTCAAGAGCTGTA
The DNA here is from genome assembly GCF_051916605.1 of Bacillus cereus group sp. MYBK195-1. Lineage (NCBI taxonomy): Bacteria > Bacillati > Bacillota > Bacilli > Caryophanales > Bacillaceae > Bacillus > Bacillus cereus group sp. MYBK195-1. The sequence goes on from NZ_JBQAGZ010000007.1 coordinate 143,896, forward strand.
CCATCGACATCATCAACTTTTGTTAATTCAACATCTCCTGGTTTTAAAGCATTTTCAGCTTTCACAAGTAGAGTTTCTTTCTGACTTCTATCGATTGTAAATTCAATAGGTTCTGCTCGTAAAACGTAATGTTCAGGAGCAGCTATTTCAATGAATTTATACGTACCAGGACGTAGGTTACTAACTTTAACTTTACCGTGTTTATCAGTAGTTAAGTTAGTGTGAGGGGAAACGTCATTATTATTTGTATCGACAAGCTTGAATACTGCACCTTCAAGTGGTTTTTTCTCACCAAACTCATCAACTTTTAATAATTCAACTTCGCCCGTTTTTAAGCTGTTATTTGCCGTAACAGTAGCAAGAGCTTGTTGGCTTTTATCAATTGTAAACTCGATAGGGTTTGTACTTAACGTATAATCCTTAGGAGCTTCTGTTTCGATAAATTTATAAACACCAGGCTCTAGATCTTTAACGGTAACTTTTCCATCTGAACCTGTTTTTATATTTTCACGAATTACTTGTTTCTCGTCATTCGCATCGACAATTTTAAATACAGCACCTTCAAGGGCAGTGCCATCGACATCATCGACTTTCGTTAAAGTGACACCACCTTTAATGAGGTGATTTGTCGCGGTAACAGTAAGTGCTTTCTGTTGGCTTTTATCAATTGTAAATTTAAGCGGTTTTTTATCTATTTCATAATGTTCAGGTGCTTTCTCTTCAACAAATTGGTACTCTCCAGGAAGTAAATTTTTCGCTTCGATTTGTCCGTTACCATTTGTCGTTAATTTGGTATAACCAGGAATTCTTTTGTTATTTTGGTCCCGTACACTAAATACAGCACCTTCTAAAGTATTACCCTCTTTATCAACTTTTGTTAGGATAGCTGAGCCTCTAATTAAGCTGTTTTGGGCCGTTTTATTAATTACTGTTGTTTGATCTTCCTCGATTGTAAATTCAATAAGTCGATCATCTAATTGATAATGCTCAGGAGCCTTTATTTCTTTTAAGTAGTAAGTTCCTGATTTTAAATTATCTACAGTAATTTGTCCTTTATCATTTGTTGTTAATTTTTCGTGTTCTGAAATTATTTTTTTGTCTTTATCAAGTAGTGTGAAAACGGCACCTTGCAGTGTGACGTTTTTATTCAGGTCATCAGACTTTGTTAAAACTACTTTACCGACAAATTTCTTATTTGCAAGTTTATATGTTGTAGTCTCTTGTGAACCAAGTTCAACAATTTTTCCCTGTTTTAAATCCCAGCTAATTACATAGCCCTCAGGAGCTTTTGTTTCTTTTAATAAATATTTATCGCGTTTTAAGTTATTAAATTTAGCGATGCCGTCTTTGTCTGTTGTTATTTTACGAATAACTGTTTTTCCTGTACGATCGTATAAAGTAAATTCTGCCCCAGCTAATAGTGCGTTCTTATTGTCGTTATCTACCTTTATAATTTCAAGGTTTCCACGGCCTTTAGTAGCAGATCCTCCGCCTGAACCAGAAGACATTCTCACTTCAATCGTTTCAGTAGTTTCTGTGTTTTTAACTGTCAACTTATTGCCTGTGATTTTCGCTTTATTACTTACTTTTTCTTTATCGTCTGCATTAATAAGTGAGCGATATTCTAAAATATAAGCTCGATCAATTTTTTTCAAGAAGGCAATTTCAAAATGTTGCTTTCCGGTATTATTGTCTGTTGTTATTTTGAGTTTATAGTCTGTTCCTTCTTTTAATTCGTTTACTGTATCTTTTGTTAAATTTCCATATGGATCAACAGTTGTAGGATATAAGTGGAATGAATCTTCCACAATTACCTGATTTTCGGTTGGATCATCTGTTACAACGGCATCTGCAATGGTTGATTGGCTTTCGTTAATTGCGATACTCCAATTAATATAGTTGTCGTCTTGCACAGCTTTTTTAGTAACGAAGCTGCCACCTTTATTTACTTGAGTGTCACCTGTAAGGGTGTTTACAATTTTAGAGCCATCTTTTAAATCTGCCTCGTTTTTGTAGGTGCCTTGGATAAGTTCACCATCAAGGCTTGTTTTAAAGATAATATAGTAAGGTGAATTAATTGATTGTTTGAAATGAACCTTTAGGGTGTTTTTATTTTCCTCTGTAGGTTCTTCAAGTTCATATTTCTCAGTTGGTACAGCATTACCAGGTTGTGCATTATCAGGATTTCCATTTAAAATCATATCGCGCACTTCAATGGATCCAGGCACTAACTTTTGTTTATCTTGTATGACGTCTATAACATAAGGATCTTTAATCTCGACATTATTATAGTTAAAGCCTATTATCCAAGTAATTTCCTTCGTTTGGGCGTTATAAGAACCGTATTTATAACCATTTGCCTTTGTGAAAGTATCAGGATCGAAATTAGCTTCAACTTTATTTGTTTGTGGATTAGAATCCGTATCTATCCAAGAAAGGTTACCTGTATTTTTAAATGAAGTTTTACTACTTTCTAGCTTTGTATAATCAAAGTCTGTCGTATATTTTACGACTAATGTCTTTGTCATATTAGACTGATACGTACCTATAAGAGTAATTTTGAAGCCTTTATCTGTTGTATCTAAAATATAGTCAGTCCCAGCTTGAAGGGTATAATTTCCGTCTTTAATTTCTAGTTTCTTATCTTTTAATTGTAATCCACCATGATCAAAGGTGTCCGTAATGATCGCGTTGTTTAATGGATAGTTGTTATTATTTACTATAATTGTCCAAGTTGTTGTTTTGTCTTTATAATTTGTTTCAGCTTTATTATTAGATTTAATAATATTTTGCTGCTTGAAGCTAGCTTCATTTTCTTTACTTGAATCATTATCAGCTGTAACTTTATTTTTTACTTTTCCATCTTCTATAACTTTATTAGTTGGCTTGGTTTTATAGGTAATCACATAAGCACTATTAATATCATCATTAAATTGTAAATCGAATCCATTCTTCTTGTTACTTACAGTGTAATTATTAACAGCGTCTCCTGTTACAAGCGTTCCTTTTTCATTATATGAAGCGTTTTTTACAACAATAGAATTTGCATCTAGTTCGTGTGTATCGTCAAAAATATCTTTTAAAATCGCATCTGCTTTTTTGATCTCTCTTTGATCACCATTGTAAGTAATTGTCCACTCAATTGTTTGCGTCTTTGGATCATATTTACTTGTTTTATTTAAGTGTGTACCACGAGAAACCGTTACAGTAGAGCTTGCGTTTTGTTGCTTTTGATTATCACTCGTTATCGTAACGTTATTTCGGAAACTTTTAATATTTTCATCAGTAACTTTTGTGGCATATTCGATTTGATATGCTTTATTGATAGAATCTTTGAAAGCAATCTCCAATTTTGAACCATCTGATGAAATAATATTGTAATCTGTTGGCTCAGCTTCTGCACCACGCGTTACATTCCCATTAACATCAACTTCTAAATAATAAACTTTAATAGAATCTTTATTTAAGTTTGTACCTTGTGGAATGTTATCTTTAAAAATAGCGTTTTTAAGGGTGTCTTGCGTTTTGTTCATCTCTACTTTCCAATTAATTTCATTTGTATTAATTGGTCTATCAGGTAATCCTTTTTTATTCGTAGCTGTTTGTACATTAGGCTTAAAGTCAACTGTAATAGAAACATCCTTATCTTTAATCGGGAAAGGAATTTCTTGTGTTGTTGTACCTTTAATTTCAGCTTTATTAAATTCTGTCTTTAATTGTAGGTTACCAGCAACATCTGGATGCTCTTCAACATAATCGTTGAATGTCATCGTGACTTTTCCATCTTTTGTAACAGTAAAATTACCAATTTGATGGTTTTCACTATCATATAAAGGACTGTTAATTGTATTGTAAATCTTAAAATGTTTAGGAAGATCAAAAATATAGTAATCTCCATTTTTCACATTCATTGATTTTAAAAGTTCCCATGTAAACTCAATATTGGCAGGGGAATCTGTACTTGGACGGTTATCCTCTGTAAATGGTTTTCCGTCTTTATCCGTCAACTTTACACCGGTTAAAATGTTTGTTGTTATTTGCTTTGGACCTGAATTTGTATTCTCAGCAGGGTCGCTTGATAGCTTTTGTTCCGGATTATCAGTAACAGTTTTAGTTGCTGGATCTTGCTCCGGATTGTCAGTAACAGGTTTAGCTACTGGATCTTGCGCTTGTTTATTAGTATCCTGTTTGGTGCCATCTTCTTTAGAGTTTTCTACTTGAACAGGAACTGATATAGGCTGAACCATTGTTCCTAAAGGAAAAGCGATTTGAACTGATTTTTCCCCAGGTTTTAAAGTTGAGTTAAACACGGTATCAACTTTAATTTTTCCTTTAGCGTCTTTCAAATTTTCTACTTGATCATTAAATATTAATTTTAATTTATTATCTTTAGCTGTTATAAAATATTGACCAATATTTTTTTGATCTGTTACTAAATCCCCTTGCAAATCTTTAGATACTTTTAATGCAAGTGGTATTTGAACTACTGCTGTATCATTTGCGTGTGCAACTTGTTGATCCTTTATTGACCAAGCGTATTCTACTTGAATGGTTGATCCTATCTTTATTAAATTGTTAGGATTTTTTGATTCGTCAATAATATGATTCGTCGCATCTTTCATTTCAACAGTGTCAAATAAGGAATCTCCTGTTAAGGTTTCCGCTCTTACTTGATTGTATGGAAAACTAGCAAGTTGCGAAAATAGTACGAATACAATTAAACATACATTAAAAAGTTTTTTCATTTTTCCTCCTCTGAACATTCATTTGTCCATTGGGGACTTATTCCACATGAACAAATGGAATATTAAAAGTATTTGTTATAAGCTATTTATTTTTGTTATCCCTCCGTTTCTATACGCGTTCTCAGACAAACAGAATTATGTTCAAAGCAATATTATTTAACGTAAAACAAAATGTATATTTACACAGTTCTATGGAAATATACACAATTCGACAAAAAATGTCGAAAAAAATACTGATATAAAGAATGATATCAGACCTTTATATGTGAGATAGTTTTCATGTATATCTAGTAAAAAAGAATGGTTATAAAGGTAAGTTTTACGATACATACTAACCAATGTAGTGTATCCCTTTGTGAAGGCTTATTTTTGCCTTAAAGTTATGTGGAAATAAAAATCTAGATAGGGTTGGTTTTGGTCAGAATGAAGACAATATGTACTTTGAAAATAGTCATTTATTTTGTCTAAAGAGAGTTGTGCGATTAGTGGACCGAAGTTGAAAGATGATAGTTTCTTACATTGTTAGAGAAATATAAGGATTACAGAATATTCGACTAACACGTTACTACGGTCATTTTTGAGACTGTTTAAACAATAAGAAAGAAGGTGTTTTACTCCTTAGTTACAATATCTTTTTAGTAAAGATAAGCTTAAGTAACCTCCGCTAAAGATTATATACTTAAATGATAAAGAGTTCAACAATAGTTCACATATTTTCCCAAAAATAAAAAACGGCTGTTTTATGTGGAATAAATCTACAAAACAGCCGTTTTTGGTATTAGATTTCTGTTAAGATTATTGGTTCACCGCGTGTTACGACAACGGTATGTTCACATTGTGCAACAAGACTTTTATCAGGTGTAACGAATGTCCAACCGTCGTCACCACGTTCAATAATATGATCAGCTTTCATAGAGATGAAAGGTTCTACAGCGATAACAAGACCGTCTTTTAGAAGCGCATTATCCATTGGGTCATAGTAACTTAAAATGTGATTTGGTGCTTCATGTAAGCTAAGACCAATGCCGTGACCAGTTAAGTTTTGAATAACATTGTATCCACTTTTATGTGCGAAGTTTGAAACAGCACGACCAATTTGATTTTGTTTTGAGCCAGCTCTAACCTTTTTCATTGCTGCCCAAAATGCATCAACCGCTGCTTGGCAAAGTTTTTCTTTTGCCTCGTCTTCTCCAAGAACAAATGAAATGCCTGTATCTGCATAATAGCCATCAAGTGCAGCAGATACATCGACGTTTACTAAGTCGCCTTCTTTTAATACACGATCTCCTGGAATACCATGAGCAACTTCTTCATTTACACTAATGCAAGTTACACCTGGAAAATCATATTCTTTTTCAGGTGCAGAAATAGCACCATGCTCATCTAATACTTTTTTACCGATCAAATCAAGCTCTTTCGTTGTCATACCTGGCTTCGCTTGTTTTTTCATTTCTTCACGTGCAAGCGCAACGATGCGGCCGATTTTTCGTAAGCCTTCTAAATCTTGTTCATTACGAATAATCATGAAAACCACTGTCCTTCCTCGAATATATATCTTATCCGATTGTATCATGTTTATTTTCGTCCTGCTACTCGCTTGCGGTATGCGGGTTGATTCCTCTCATAAAGAATACATGACAATTGTCATATCGATGTTATGACGCACTATACTGTTTCCTAAGTTTTCCAAGTAATACAATGTAAATATAAGAAACAGCGGGGGTGGAGAGATGGAAAAGATTATTGAAGTAAATGGTGTTTCTAAAACATTTAAACATAAAAACGCAGTAAATAATGTTTCATTCCATGTAAATAAAGGGGAAATAGTAGCGTTACTTGGTCCGAATGGTGCGGGGAAAACAACGACGATGTCGATGATACTTGGATTAAAGGAACCAACGGAAGGTAAGGTCTCTATATTTGGAAAGAGTCCAAAGCATAGAGATGTTCGTAATAGCCTCGGTGCGATGCTGCAAGAAGTAAGTGTCATTGATAGTATTACGGTGGAAGAGGCAATTGAGTTATTCCGTAGTTATTATACGAATCCTATAGAGAAAGAGACGTTACTGCAGTTATCAAATTTAGAATCAGAGCGAAAGCAAAGATGTGAGAAATTATCAGGTGGGCAAAAAAGAAGGTTAAACTTTGCGCTTGCACTTGCGGGAAATCCGGATTTGTTATTTTTAGATGAGCCGACAGTCGGAATGGATATTACGTCTCGAAGAACGTTTTGGGAAACGATTCGAAAGTTAGCAAGTGAAGGGAAAACGATTATTTTAACGACGCATTATTTAGAAGAAGCAGATGCTTTAGCAAATCGTATCTTATTATTTGCGAACGGAAAGATTATCGCAGATGGTACACCAGACGAAATGAAAGCAACGATTTCGAGAAAAACAATTACATTTTACTCAAAGGAAAGCATTCCTACAAAATTACTAAAGGAATTACCAAATGTAACAGAAGTAAAGTCAAACGAAGGACGCTTCATTTTAACAACGGAGGATACGGATGCAACTTTAAAAGCCATTTATCAAAGGAGTTTACCTGTAACAGATGTTTCAGTTGAACGTGGAAGCCTTGATGAGGCATTTGAACAGTTTGTCGCAAATCAGAAGGAGGAAATCGCATGAGAGCGTTATGGATGCAGTGCAAAATAGAAATTTTACGTACATTCCGCAATAAATTATTTATCTTTTTCTCATTATTAATGCCTGTTATGTTTTACTACATTTTTACAAATGTTGTTCAAGTACCACAAAACGGAGATGCGTGGAAAGCACATTATTTAATTTCGATGGCAACTTTCAGTATTGTAGGGACTGCACTCTTTAGTTTCGGTGTGAGACTTTCTCAGGAAAAAGGGCAAGGATGGACACATCTTTTAAAAATTACACCGCTTCCAGAGGGAGCATATTTAACAGCGAAAATTATCGCTCAAACAGTAGTAAATGCTTTTTCAATATTAGTTATCTTTATTGCAGGGATACTAATTAATCATGTTGACTTAACGGTAGGGCAATGGATTGGTGCGGGGTTATGGTTATTGTTAGGGGTAACACCATTTTTAGCGTTAGGAACAGTAATAGGTTCCATTAAGAAGGCGGACGCAGCTGCTGGCTTAGCAAATATTTTAAATATGAGTTTAGCTATAGTTGGCGGGTTATGGATGCCGATTGAAGTATTCCCAAAAATATTAAGAACGATTGGTGAATGGACACCAACATACCATTTCGGAAGTGGTGCGTGGGATATTGTAGCTGGAAAATCAATTGGATGGGAAAATATCGCGGTATTAGGAGGTTATTTCCTTATATTTGTTGTAGTATCAATATATATAAGAAAAAGACAGGAAGCGGTATAAATGATAGAGAAGAAGAGGATTGAGATTTTTCCAAAACATATGGGATTTTTTCCGTACATGTGGCTTGTGTATTTATTATTTCTAATTTACCATTTAGCACAAGCATCAGGGTGGAAGCTTGTGCTAGGAAGCGGTATGTTGATACTTTTTATTATCACATACCGTCAGCTTTATTTTGTTCAGAAGACGTTTATTTTATGGGCATGCATTCAAATGATACTCATCTTTTTATTTGCTTTATTTTATAATCCTTTTATGATATTTTTTGGCTTTTTCACAGCAAGTGCGATGGGATTTGCGCCAAATAAGAAAGTATTTCGAGTGCTGTTATGCTCTTTAGTTATAATGCTTGGAGCATTTTTATTTGTAAATATGAATCAAATAACAACTACAAGTTTAGTAAATATCGTTCCGATGTTTATTTTAATGCTTCTTACGCCATTTGGTATGCGTAATTTTAATCAGAAAAAGATGTTAAGAAATCAATTAGATGAGGCGAACGAGCAAATTAAAGACTTAGTAAAACGTGAAGAACGGCAGCGGATTGCAAGAGATCTTCATGACACATTAGGGCATACGTTATCTCTTATTACTTTAAAAAGCCAGCTTGTAGAGAAGTTAATCGTAAAAAATCCAGAGCGTGCAAGTGCGGAAGCGAAGGAAATTACACAAACGTCTCGTACAGCCTTAAAACAGCTGAGAGAATTAATTTCTGATATGCGTATGATTACGGTAGAAGAAGAGCTAGAGCAAATAAAAGCAATCTTACAAGCAGCTAATATTGAATTAGAAGTGAGGCAAGAAGCAAGATCGAGCTCGTTATCACCAATTGAACAAAATATTGTCGGGATGTGTTTACGTGAGGCTGTTACAAATGTTGTAAAACATAGTAAGGCGACGCGGTGCGCAGTTTCTGTATTAGAATCACAAGGTGAACTGATTTTGAAAGTAGAAGATAACGGAATCGGTTTAACAGATCAAAATCATGATGGAAATGGTATTCGCGGCATGAAAGAACGAATTGCTCTTATTGATGGATTTGTTGAACTAGGTACAATCAATCCAGGGACGTTGTTAACAGTAAAAGTTCCAGTTGTTATTAGAACAGGAAAAGATGAGGTGAGGGCATGATCCGAATTATTCTTGCAGAAGATCAGCGGATGCTTCGTGGTGCGTTAGGGGCTCTGCTTGATCTAGAAGATGATATCGAAGTAATTGGACAAGCTGCGAACGGGGAAGAGGCGTTAAAATTAATTGAATCGTTAAAGCCAGATGTAAGTATTATGGATATTGAAATGCCGATTCAAAGTGGATTGGATATCGCTGAGACTTTAAAGAAAGAAAAATCATCATGCAAAGTAATGATTTTAACAACATTTGCACGGCCGGGATATTTTGAACGAGCAATGAAAGCTGGTGTGCACGGCTATTTATTAAAGGATAGCCCAAGTGAAGATTTAGCGGCAGCAATTCGTAATGTAATGAAGGGGAAACGAGAGGTCTCCCAAGATTTAATGTTTGGTTTATGGCAGGAGCAAAATCCGTTGTCAGATCGCGAAAAGGAAGTATTGTTGCTTGCGAAAGAAGGAAAGACGGCAAACGAAATTGCGAAGGCACTTTATCTTTCGCCGGGTACAGTACGTAATTATATTTCTGAAGTATTAGCGAAGCTTGATGCGAAAAATAGAATTGAAGCAATTACAATTGCGGAAGAAAAGGGTTGGATATAAAAAGAAGGTTACCTATGAGAGGTAACCTTCTTTTTATAATTATTGTACTTCTATTACTTGATTTACTTTTTGTAACGGTTTGTAACCGTGTGCTTCAAATGCCTTTGCAAATTCATTTGATACGGCAGTGCCATATAAATCTTTTGCAGCTTGTACAATATGAGATTGAAGTGATTCAAAGTCTTCAGCGGAAGTTGCATAATTTTGCAATGCACGCATAACAACTTTACTTACTTTTTCATTGCCTTGTTTTTGAACAGCAACACCGTTATATGTTTTACCTTCAGCTAATTGATATAATACGTGACTGATAATACCAGAATTCACGTGTGATTCTTGATTATTACCATCGTTATAGAAATCTTGTAAATTTGTATATAATTTATGACCGCCGTCACCAATTTCCCTTGGGATATCACGAATTGTTAGGCCACCTAATGTATCGCCCATAATCCAGTTTCCTTTATCTTTCTTTACGTAATATTCGATTTGTGTACCCCAGAAATCCGCTAATCCCTCGTTTAGTGCAGATGTTTCAGCGCTTGGATATCTCACGACTTTATTTTTCGTCGTGCCACTAAATACAGCATGTCCAAATTCATGAGCTGTTACATCAAGAGCGGATGTTAGTTTTCCGCCTAAACCATCACCAAATACCATTTGGTTCCAAGCGGGATGCCAAAATGCATTTACATAGTCTTCTTTTACACCATCACTAACTTCAGTAGAATCAAAACCGTGTACACTAGCAACAACTTTTGAATCTTTATTGTCGTAACTTTTTAGATTATGTTCTTTCTTAAAGTAATCGTAAATATCACTCATATTCTTCATAGCGCCCGCGGCTTCTTTATCTGCAAAATTAGGATTGCTACTTGAAATTAGTGTCCCTGGATAACCAGCTTGACTATATCCTCCGAGGGAATCGGCGTAGTTTGCATTATAAATATAAATACCATTTCCGCGTGATAAATCCGCTAAATAAAATTTCCCATCAGTTCCTTTGGCAATATTGAAAGAGATGTTTTCTTGAAGTGCATTTTTCCCAGTTCCTTGCTCACTTGCAGGGGATAATCTAGGTGATGTTACTTGATTTATAGTCTTATTCTCTTTGTTTTTAATGAACTTTTCTTGGAAAAGTACTTCGCCAGTTTTTAGATCAACGATAGCATTGCCGTTTATAATTTGTTCATTGTTTTCATAAGTAAATGTAATAACAGTTGCGAATGTATAATAGCCATCTTTTTTCTTATAAACAACGGTTTCGCTAGAGAATTCTGTCTCAACTGCATCACTTGGAATTTGAACTATATCGCGTAATTTAGATTTTACTTCATTTTTCGACAAAAAATTTGTTATAGTAAGATTAGGTTGTTGATTTAAATTCTGAACAACTTTACCACTAACAGTTGTGATCACTCCATTTTTATCTACTTTTACAATGAGATCTTGGCCATATACTTTATAGTTTTTATATGTTTGTGCAAGGCGAACTTCGGTTTGATTTTCTTTAGTTTCTTTATTTGTAGGTTGGAAATCTACATTTTTTTCAGTAGTGACTTGTTCTTGTTGAGCTTTCGCCCCATTTACCTCACCTTTTAAATACTTTTTAGCAATATTTTCTTTCGTATCATTTTGAGGTTGTGTTAATTTCCCGATTGTTAAACCAGGCTGAGCAATTTCAACTTTGACTGCACTTTTGTCTAACTCTTGAGCATGAATAGCTTCTGTTGATAAAGGGCAAAGAAGACCGAATGTAACGAAAGCACTAGCAAGTTTTCTATAATTCATCTATAACACTCCTAATCTATTATTGTATGTGAGATGAATTGTATGAAAAATTTGCCGAATTATATATATATTATGCATTATTTCATATCAAAAATTGTCGAATTCACATTATTGTAGTGGTATGACAACTTAAAAAATTAGATTGTTATAATGGGATGGTGAGTAAGTATGCACGCAGAAAAATTAGGAAGTGAAATTAAGAAAATTAGGGTGATGAGAGGATTAACACAAAAACAGTTATCCGAGAACATATGTCATCAATCGGAAGTAAGTCGAATTGAATCGGGCGCGGTATACCCAAGTATGGATATATTGCAAGGTATTGCAGCAAAATTACAAGTTCCCATCATTCATTTTTATGAGGTACTTATTTATTCTGATATTGAGAGGAATAAGCAGTTAAAAGATCAAATTATTCTGCTTTGTAAGCAAAAAAAATATAAAGAAATTTATAATAGAGTATGCAATGAATTGAAAAAGGAAGAATATCATCCCGAGCTTCAGCAATTTCTTCAATGGCAATATTATGTAGCTGCTTACGTATTGAAAAAAATCGATTACGAATATTGCATTTTAGAATTAAAGAAATTGCTCAATCAACAACTGGTAGGAATAGATGTATATCAGAACCTTTATATTGAAAACGCAATTGCAAACATTTATGCTGAAAACGGCTATTTGAAGCAGGGTATTGATTTGTTTGAAAATATATTAAAACAATTAGAGGCATTGCATGATAATAAAGAGTTTGATGTGAAGGTGAGACATAATCATGCAAAAGCATTATACATAGACAATCAATACGAAGAAGCGCTTTGTCACGCAAATAAAGCCATTGACCTATCGTGTCGAATTAACAGTATGACATTGATTGGACAGTTATACTTTCGAAAAGGTGAATGCTTAGCAAAACTTGGGTGTGATAGAGCAGAAATTGAAGATGCTTACGAAAAAGCATGCTTCTTTTTTGATATATTAGGAAACCATGAATTAAAAGAATCACTTATAAAAAAAATGAAGAAATAAAAAAGACATAAAGAACAAATATGCATAATTGCATAAAGTTTGGATAATTTTTCATGATATATTTAAAGAAAAAATGCGGGTGATGGAATATGAAAAAACTACTTATTGGTAGTTTACTAACGTTAGCGATGGCATGGGGTATTTCATTAGGAGATACAGCATTAGAGAAAAACCAAATAATTTCTCATAATAATCAAGAGATACAATTAGCTAATGAAGTACCTTTTGAGTTCTAAAAAACAACCGTCTTACTTAGACGGTTGTTTTTTTATGGAGTAACATCCAAACGTCTTTACTAGAAACAGGTTTGCTAATAAAGAATCCTTGAATGTGATCACAATTTTGTTTATGTAAAAATTTCCATTCTTCTTCTGTTTCTACACCTTCTGCAATCACTTTTAAATTTAGTTCTTTTGATAGTGTAATAATGGAAGAGACAATTGCTTCTTCTAAAGGGCTAGTTGTAATTCCACAAATAAACTCTCGAGCGATTTTTAATGTGTTGATTGGATATTTTGTTAAATAAGCTAAAGAACTATAACCAGTTCCAAAGTCGTCGATTGAAATTTGAATACCGAGATTTTGAAGTTGTTCTAGTTTTGCAATTACAGATTGATTTTGATTAATTGCGATGCTTTCCGTAATTTCAATATCTAGTGCTTCTGGTTTCAGTTCTGTTTCTTCCAACACCTTTGAAATAGTTGGGATTAAATCTGCATGGTTAAATTGAACAACAGATAAATTTACACCAACTTTTAAGTGAGAGAAACCTTGATTATGCCATCTTTTTGCCTCTAAACAGGCAGTGCGTAAAATCCAATTGCCAAGTTCAATAATAAAACCAGTTTCCTCTGCTAGAGGAATAAATTGGGCAGGAGATACGATACCGAGTTTTGGATGCTTCCAACGTATTAATGCTTCAAAACCGATAATTTGTTTTGTTTTTGTGCTTACTTGTGGCTGGTATTCAAGGAAAAATTCATTTTGTTGTAATGCTTTTGAAAGTTCACCTTCTAAGAATTGAATTTCATTTTGAGCGATACTCATTTCTTTTGAGAAGAAAACAAATCGGTTTTTTCCATTTGCTTTCGCACGATACATAGCCATATCAGCATTTTTCATTAATTCATTTACATCAGTTCCATAATCAGGGTACATCGCAATTCCGATACTTGGTGTAATAGAGAGTTCTTCGCCTTGAATGAAGAATGGTTTGTTTAAAATAGTTAAAATCTGTTCAGCTATAAAAATTGCACTTTTTTCTGAGTACATTTCTGGTAACAGAATTGTAAACTCATCTCCACCTTGGCGAGCGACGATATCTTTTGAACGCAAGCAACCGCGTAATCTTTTTGCTACTTCAATTAATAATAAATCTCCAACGTCATGGCCAAGTCTATCGTTAATTTTTTTAAATCGATCTAAATCAAGGAATATGACGGCGACATCATTTGCGTTAGTTTGGGCTGTATTTAAAATGGCTTTTAAATCTTTTTCGAACTTTCGACGATTTGGTAATCCAGTAAGTGCATCGTGAAAGGCTAAATGCTCTACTTGTTTTTGTTTTTCATATAGAGTGGTAATATCACGCGCTATCCCAAACATTCCGACCACTTCTTTGTTTATAAAAGTAGGGATAAGTGTAATATGAAGATAATAATAATAGCCTTCTTGTTCTTTTGTACGAACTTCTAACGTTTGTGGCCTACCTTCCTTTGTAATTTGTAAAGCCTTCTTTAGTAGTTCGTGATCTTTTGAATCAATGAAGTGTACCAGAGAATAGCTTGCTACTTCACAATAATAGGCAGTAAATAAGCTTTCGCATGCCTTATTAGATTGTTGAAAAATGCCATTCATATTTAAAGAGAAAACGGCATCGGGATGATCTTCGAATAAAGACTTATAGCGTTGTTCACTTTTTGATAATGCAAATGCACCTTCTTCAACTTCGTCCTCTAGTTGTGTAGTCAACTGTTCATATGTAAGGATTAGTACTTGATTATCTTTCCACATGTAAAGTTGCCGCAAGAATAACAAAATAAGTGATAATACGAGACCAATTAACATAAATTTATCATCCCAAGGTTGAATGATAATAAAGGAAAAAGTAATAATTATACTAAAATAAGGTAGTATAAAACGTACATAATCGAATCGATAATATTTTGCTTTCGTTTCATGTTGCATTGGTTTATCCAAGATATATAGTATGGAAGAAAGTCCAATTAATAAAATGGAAGCAGTGTGTATTAAATAATTAAATTCAGGAGAAGTTTTCATCCCAAAATTTAATTGAAACAGATGAATGTAACCGTATACGAGTATAATAGTGAAACCGATAATTAATGCGATTCTACTAGAAGAATATTGTTCTCTTCTATATAGACTAATAACGGCGTAAATTACTAATGATTGTGCAATAAAATAGCCAATTAAAATCCAAGTTTCCTTTGTTAGCATACGGAAGCTTGAAAGGTCCAAGATAAAAGTTAAAGTGAAATAAATGTTCATAATAACAATAAATATGCTATCGAATGAAAATTGAGCAAGACCCTTAATAGAGTAAATTTTTATAAACTTTATAGCAAATCCAACAAAGAGTAAAACATATTGTATGATAAAAAAAGGTAATGCTTTATATGAGAATATAACTTGCTTATGAATAGAAAGTGAAGGAAGAAATAAAGTTATCTCCATAGCTAACCCGCATAGACAAGTACATAATAATAAAATCCAAAATAATTTATCACCAGGCGTCATTTTTCTAATCGCTTTACATAAGAAATAGCAAGAAAAAAGTGCAGCGAAACAGAATAAGAAAAGAATCCCGATTTCTTTTATATTCGACTCACTTGGTATAAGGAATATCCAAAGAGCAAATATAAATATGTATATTATGACAGATTGTATATACTTTTTTTGATTAATCATATTATGACTCCGTTTCAATAAAGTTGAATCTCGGGGAGAAAATGCTAATTTAAATAATAGCATATAAAATAGAATATTTTTTACTATAAAAATTACTTTTTTGAAAAAATGGTGCAAAGTTACAATTTACCACTGTAACATTGCACCACTTATTCTTTTAATTCCTCTTATAGCAGAAAGTTCATCTATTAATTGGAATAGTGCTAAGTCTTTTTGTTTACTTTCAATCATAATATCGAAATTATGATTATTTTTTTTTGCAATGTGTAAGAAAGGCTTAATAAACTCTAAATCGATATATTCAGCATGAGCCCTAAATTCTTTTTCCGATCTCGGGGAGGAAATGTGAACTTTAGGAGAGATATTTGTATGTGACCAAGTTTCAAAAATTGCAGGAAGCAACTCTTCTAGTGGTTCCTCGCAAAGGTTGGCCATATGATGATGATAATCAAATACAAATGGAATATTTTCTTTTTGGCAAATTGATAAAGTTTCAGCGGTTGTATAGGTTTTATCATCATTTTCAAGAGTCATTTGTTTTTTTATATGTGTAGGAAGTTTTTTTATGTTTTCATGGAAGCGCTCAATTGCCTTTTCTTTATTTCCATAGGCTCCACCTACATGAATATTAATGTAAGAAGAATCTGCAATGCCTATAGCATCCAATATTTTATAATGGTAAGTCATATCCGTAATAGCGTTAGTAGTAATATGTGGCTTGTCGCTTGTAAATAGCGTAAATTGATTTGGATGAAAACTTATTCGTAAATTGTGTTCTTTAATTAAAGCCCCTATTTTATGCCAAAGTGGTGTGAATAACCCAATATAGTCAAACTCGACTTCGGGATGTGTTGCAAGTGGGACGATGGAAGACGATAGGCGATATAGTGGGATTTCATGTGCTATATTGTAATGAAGGATACGTATTGTGTGCTCTAAATTTTGCCTTATAACATGGTACAGTTTGTCTTCTCGTTCTTGCTTGCTAAGTTTCTTAAAGCTTGTAAACGTCATTGTTTTGGCAGGAGAACAGTCCCAGAGTGCCATTGCATGTGAGACATATCCAAACCGTATAATCATATGAGATACACCTCTTTTATTCATTGTCTTTCCTATAAAAAGAAAGCAAGCATTGTTCCAATCCATTCCTTTCCTCTATCGATAAGAGAAGGCGGGTTTACATCGCTATAGGAAAGTACGGATGCATTCTCTAGATCTTCATGAAATTTATTTTTTACTGTTTGAATGAAATGTTTATTATATAACAGGCAGTTTATTTCATGATTAATATATAAACTTCTCATATCAAAGTTTGCCGTTCCGATATCACAAATATCATCGTCCACTATAATAATTTTGGCGTGAAAAAACCCTTGTTGAAATGCATAAATATTGCAACCAGCCTGTATTAATTTTCGGCAGTACGGGAATTTTGCTTCCCGAACGAGAGGGTGATCAGCTTTTTCTGGAACAAGAATTGTGATTTGAACCCCTCTTTCTCTTGCTTTTAATAAGGCATTCATAATTTTTTTTCCAGGAATGAAATATGGCGTACCGATACAGATTTCTTTTTTTGCTCCGTTAATTAAATGTAAAAAAGTATGCTGTAAATAAGCACCATCAGTCGGAATAAATTGATGCAGGATGGTACCTGGTTGTTGTTTTGGAAAATAAAGAGAAGCATCCAATAAATTCTGTTTCGTATCATCAAACCAATCATGTAAAAATTGCTTTTGTAAATCTTGAACCCCTTCTCCTGTAAGACGTAAATGATAGTCTCGCCATAATCCTAAGTGTTCATTATGCCCTAGATACTCTTCGCCAATATTAAATCCCCCGATATAGCCGGTTTTCCCATCAATCACTGTAATTTTTCTATGATTTCTTTGATTGGCAGAAAAGAAAGGAAGAGGAAATTTTACCTTATGACAAAATGAAAAAGATACACCATGTTTTTGCAGGGAGCGAATAGCTTCGTTTGATAAAGAATGGCTGCCAAATCGATCAAGTAAAAGTCGTACTTCAATTCCTTCCTGAGCCTTATCAATCAACAATTTTAAAAATTCACGACTGATTTTATCGGTTTTTACAATGAAGAATAAAATATGAATGTGGTGCTGTGCTTGTTTTATGTCAGTAAATAAAGCGTCATATAAATCTTTCCCGTATGTATAAAGGCGAAAATCACTTTGACGTAAAGGGAAAGTGCGAGAGCTTACCCGTTTTAAATGAAGAAGTCTCCCGTATGAAAGGTCAATTGTAATCCAAAGAGCAACGGATATTAACAAAAGAGATAAGTAGAGCATCAGTGAATTCCCTCCTTCGCATTCTTTTCACCTTCAGTGTGTTACAAATGATACGGGTAGCACGGTTGTTATTATAAAGTTCATCAGAGGATAGTATGTTGCATTGATGAAAGTTGCACTTTATCCCGCTTTAAAGGGCAGTAAGCCTCACACCTCAAAAACTGTTGAATAAGTAGAAGTTAGTTTGGAAATCAACTGCCCGTAAAAGCCCGATTGGTTCAACTAATAATCAGCGGGGGAAGAACCGCCCCTACTGATTAAAGTTTCACTTTATAGTTTCACCGAAATAAACAGCTTTATGAAAAAATGTGTTGTTCTATAACAAAAAACTGTTGACTGAATGCTCACTCATTATATAATGGGGATAGGGGATATAATTCAGAAAATTATATATTTTTGAAGATTCAAAAAGAAAGAGGGCTTACAAAGAGAGGGGTAGCATAAAAATGAATAGCTTACTGATTATTAATTGGCTGGCTGCCATTGCTGTTATTGCTTATGCAGGATATTTGTTTGTATATCTTATACGGACGAGAATGGCCTACATACAATTAGGAAAAAAAATTGAGTTTGACCGTCGTTTTAAAGAGCGTTGGGATCTCCTTAAGGTCAATGTTTTCGGTCAGAAAAAGCTGCTGAAAGATAAGAAAAGCGGCATCATTCACGTTATGTTCTTTTACGGATTTATTCTTGTCCAATTTGGAGCAATTGACTTCGTTTGGAAAGGACTCGCACCAGGATCACATCTTCCACTTGGACCACTATACCCTGCATTTACATTCTTCCAGGAAATTGTCACACTTGTTATTTTAATTGCAGTATTTTGGGCTTTTCATAGACGTTATGTAGAAAAGCTTGTTCGTTTAAAACGTAACTTCAAATCAGGTCTTGTTCTTATCTTTATCGGTGGTTTAATGATTTCTGTGCTACTTGGTAACGGTATGGGACTTATATGGCATGGCGAGGAGCTTTCATGGAGTGAACCAATTGCTTCTGCAATCGCTTACGTTTTTAGCGGGGTAAATGAAACCGTAGCCATTTCAGTGTTCTATTTTTCTTGGTGGGTGCATTTACTAATTTTGTTAACGTTTTTAGTGTATGTTCCACAATCAAAACATGCGCATTTAATTGCAGGACCAGCTAATGTATTCTTCGGTCGTCTTTCAAACCCAGGGAAGCTTGAAAAGATTGATTTTGAAGATGAAACGCAAGAAACATTTGGTGTTGGTAAAATTGAAGACTTTAGACAAAATCAACTTATTGACTTATACGCTTGTGTAGAGTGTGGCCGTTGTACAAATATGTGTCCGGCAACAGGAACAGGAAAAATGTTATCGCCGATGGACTTAATTTTAAAACTTCGCGATCATTTAACTGATAAAGGAGCTGCGGTAACATCAAAAGCACCGTGGGTTCCAGTAGTTGCCTTCAATAATACACAAGGAAATCAGTTAGCGATGATGGCAGCTGGAAAAGGACAACAAGAATCAGCGTCTACAACGCTCGCTTACGATCCGAGTTTAATCGGAGATGTTATTACAGAAGAAGAGATTTGGGCATGTACAACGTGTCGTAACTGTGAAGATCAATGCCCAGTTATGAATGAGCATGTTGATAAAATTATTGATTTACGTCGATATCTCGTCTTAACTGAAGGGAAAATGGACGCGGAAGCACAACGCGCGATGACAAATATCGAGCGTCAAGGAAATCCGTGGGGGCTGAACCGTAAAGAGCGTGAAACATGGCGCCAAGGTGATGACGAAGTAACAGTTCCAACTGTAAAAGAAAAATCAAAAGCTGGGGAGGAATTCGAGTATTTATTCTGGGTTGGTTCAATGGGATCATACGACAATCGTAGTCAGAAGATTGCGATATCGTTTGCGAAGTTAATGAACGAAGCAGGCATTTCATTCGCAATTCTCGGTAATAAAGAAAAGAATTCTGGAGATACACCACGCCGCCTTGGAAATGAATTTGTATTCCAAGAGATGGCGACAAAGAATATCGAAGAATTTGAAAAGGCAGGAGTGAAGAAAATCGTTACGATTGATCCTCATGCTTATAACACATTTAAAAATGAGTATCCGGACTTTGGCTTGCAAGCAGAAGTCTATCATCATACAGAATTGTTAGCTCAGTGGGTGAAAGAAGGGCGCTTAAAGCCTGTTCACGCTATTGAAGAAACAGTTACGTACCATGATTCCTGTTATTTAGGAAGATACAACGAAGTGTATGAAGCGCCACGTGACATTTTGAAAGCGATTCCTGGAGTGAATCTTGTAGAAATGGCACGTAACCGTGAAACGGGAATGTGCTGTGGCGCAGGTGGTGGCTTAATGTGGATGGAAGAAACAACAGGTTCACGTATTAACGTTGCTCGTACAGAACAAGCATTAGCTGTACAGCCATCCATTATCGGTACAGGTTGTCCATATTGCTTAACGATGATCAGTGATGGAACGAAAGCGAAAGAGGTAGAAGAGAAGGTTCAAACTCTTGATGTGACAGAGATTTTAGAACGATCTGTTATCGGACAGAAAAAAGAAGCGATGTAGTTTGTAAGAATGTATACAACTTTAGAAAGAGGTGCAATGATTGCACCTCTTCTCAACGTAGGGATACCGAGCGAGCGCTCAGTGTTAAAAAATGAAATGGGGGAAAGAAACATGAGTAAAACAGTTATTTTAAGTGCTGCAAGAACACCAGTTGGAAAATTTGGAGGATCTTTAAAAGATGTAAAAGCGACGGAACTTGGAGGAATTGCAATTAAAGCAGCGCTTGAAAGAGCAAATGTTGCGGCTAGTGATGTTGAAGAAGTTATATTTGGAACGGTTATTCAAGGTGGGCAGGGACAAATTCCATCGCGCCAAGCTGCGAGGGCTGCTGGAATCCCTTGGGAAGTGCAGACGGAAACAGTGAATAAAGTTTGTGCATCAGGGCTTCGTGCGGTTACGTTAGCGGATCAGATTATTCGTACTGGCGATCAATCACTGGTTGTAGCTGGCGGTATGGAGTCGATGAGTAACAGTCCTTACATTTTACGCGGAGCAAGATGGGGATACAGAATGGGCAATAACGAAGTTGTTGATTTAAACGTTGCTGACGGTTTAACATGCGCATTTTCAGGTACACACATGGGCGTTTATGGTGGAGAAGTTGCGAAGGAAGATGGAATTTCTCGCGAAGCGCAAGATGAATGGGCATATCGTAGCCATCAGCGTGCGGTTTCAGCGCATAAAGAAGGGCGTTTTGAAGAGGAAATCGTGCCAGTAACGATTCCGCAAAGAAAAGGCGATCCTATTGTCGTTGCAAAGGATGAGGCGCCACGTGAAGATACAACGATTGAAAAGTTAGCAAAGTTAAAACCTGTATTTGATAAGACAGCGACGGTGACAGCTGGTAATGCGCCGGGACTAAATGATGGTGGTGCCGCACTTGTATTAATGAGCGAAGACAGAGCGAAGCAAGAAGGAAGAAAGCCATTAGCGACAATTTTGGCGCATACAGCAATTGCAGTGGAATCTAAAGATTTCCCAAGAACGCCAGGTTATGCAATTAACGCATTGCTTGAAAAAACAGGCAAGAAAATTGAAGACATCGATTTATTCGAGATTAATGAAGCATTTGCAGCGGTAGCAATTGCAAGTACAGAAATCGCAGGAATTGATCCGGAAAAATTGAATGTAAATGGCGGCGCGGTAGCGATGGGACATCCAATTGGAGCAAGCGGAGCGCGCATTATCGTTACACTAATCCATGCACTTAAGCAGCGCGGCGGCGGAATTGGAATTGCTTCGATTTGTAGCGGTGGCGGTCAAGGGGACGCAGTGATGATTGAAGTTCACTAATTAAAGTTCGAGGGTATAAAATTTATTAACAATTAAGGGGGAAGAAAAAATGGGTGTACAAAACATTGTTGTAATTGGTGCAGGGCAAATGGGGTCAGGAATTGCACAAGTATGTGCAATGGCAGGATATGACGTGAAGGTACAAGATTTAAAGCAAGAGCAATTAGATAGAGGATTGGCTATCATTACGAAAAACTTAGCCCGCCAAGTAGAAAAAGGACGCATGAAGGAAGAAGAGAAGGAAGCGACATTAAATCGTCTTACAGTAACGCTTGATTTAGATTGTGTGAAAGAAGCGGATCTTATTATTGAAGCAGCTGTTGAGAAAATGGATATTAAAAAGAAAATCTTTGCGAATCTAGATGAAATTGCTCCAGAACACGCAATTTTAGCGACGAATACGTCATCTCTGCCAATTACAGAAATTGCAGCGGTAACGAAGCGTCCGGAAAAAGTAATCGGTATGCACTTTATGAATCCAGTTCCAGTTATGAAGCTTGTTGAGATTATTCGTGGTTTGGCTACCGATGATGCGGTATATGAAGCAATTGAAGATATTACGAAAAAAATTGGGAAAGTACCAGTTGAAGTGAATGATTTCCCAGGTTTTGTATCAAACCGCATTTTACTACCGATGATTAACGAAGCAATTTATACGTTATATGAAGGTGTAGCGACGAAAGAAGCAATTGATGAAGTCATGAAGCTTGGTATGAACCATCCGATGGGGCCTTTGACACTCGCTGATTTTATCGGTTTAGATACGTGTTTATACATTATGGAAGTGCTGCATGAAGGATTAGGAGATAGTAAATATCGCCCATGTCCATTATTACGTAAGTATGTGAATGCAGGATGGTTAGGGCGTAAAACAGGTCGTGGATTCTACGTTTACGAATAAATGCCCCCTTTGTTACAACATAGTGGTCTTACCAAATTATTTAAAGGATATATAGCAAATGGAGGCGGAATATATGAACTTTCGTTTTAATGAAGAGCAGCAAATGATGAGGAAAATGGTTCGGGATTTTGCACAGAAGGAAATAGCCCCCTTTGTTCCTAGTATGGAACAAGGGGTGTTCCCGAAAGAGATTTTGCAAAAGATGGGTGAGCTTGGATTAATGGGTATTCCAGCGCCTGCAAAATACGGCGGGGCAGAAATGGACTTTATTTCTTACATTCTAGCAATTGAGGAAATCTCAAAGGTAAGTGCAACAGTTGGTGTAATTTTAGCTGTACATACGTCAGTTGGAATGAATCCGATTTTATATTTCGGAACAGAAGAACAGAAGAAAAAATATGTTTCTAAACTTGCAACCGGGGAATATTTAGGTGCATTTGCTTTAACAGAGCCAAATGCAGGATCAGATGCAGGGAGTTTAAAATCAAGAGCTGTGAAAAAAGGTGATCATTATATTATTAATGGATCGAAAGTGTTTATTACAAATGGTGGTGAAGCAAGTACATACATTGTATTCGCTTCTACAAATCCAGAGGCAGGAAAAAGTGGTATTTCTGCATTTATAGTAGAGAAAGATACATCTGGTTTAATCATTGGAAAAGATGAACATAAGATGGGACTTCTCGGTTCTCGTACAGTACAACTTACTTTTGAAGATATGAAAGTGCCAGCTGAGAATTTACTTGGGGAAGAAGGACAAGGATTCAAGGTGGCGATGGCGAATTTAGATGTTGGGCGAATTGGAATCGGTGCGCAGGCGTTAGGAATTGCTGAAGCGGCGCTTGGCTGTGCAATTGATTATGCAAAAGAAAGGGAGCAATTCGGGAAGCCCATTGCGGCGCAGCAAGGAATTGGCTTCAAGCTTGCAGATATGGCAACAAGTGTCGAGGCAGCAAGGTTACTCGTATATAGAGCGGCATCTCTTAGGGCACAAGGATTACCATGCGGTAAAGAAGCATCTATTGCGAAATTATTTGCTTCTAAGACAGCGGTTGAAGTCGCGATTGAGGCGGTGCAAGTATTTGGTGGTTACGGTTATACGAAAGACTATCCAGTAGAACGATTTTTCCGTGATGCGAAAATCACGCAAATATATGAAGGAACAAGTGAAATACAGAAACTTGTTATTAGCCGTGCTTTATAAAAGGGCGAGGGGGAGACGGAGATGCATTTTAAATTGTCAGAAGAACATGAAATGATAAGAAAAATGGTTCGAGATTTTGCTAAAAATGAAGTGGCACCAACAGCAGCTGAGCGTGATGAAGAAGAGAGATTTGATCGAGAGTTATTTGATCAAATGGCAGAGCTTGGTTTAACTGGTATTCCATGGCCTGAAGAGTACGGCGGAATTGGAAGCGATTACTTAGCGTACGTAATCGCTATTGAAGAATTATCTCGCGTTTGTGCTTCAACAGGTGTAACACTGTCCGCGCATACTTCACTTGCGGGATGGCCAATTTTTAAATTTGGGACGGAAGAGCAAAAGCAAAAGTTTTTACGACCGATGGCTGAAGGGAAGAAAATTGGTGCATATGGCTTAACGGAGCCAGGATCTGGATCGGATGCTGGTGGAATGAAGACAATCGCAAAGAGAGATGGCGATCATTATATTTTAAATGGATCAAAAATTTTCATTACAAATGGCGGTATTGCTGATATTTATGTTGTTTTTGCGCTAACTGATCCTGAATCGAAGCAGCGCGGTACGAGTGCATTTATTGTAGAAAGTGATACACCGGGATTTTCAGTTGGGAAGAAGGAGAGCAAGCTAGGGATTCGCTCTTCACCAACGACTGAAATTATGTTTGAAGATTGCCGTATTCCTGTAGAGAATCTACTTGGAGAAGAGGGGCAAGGGTTTAAAGTTGCGATGCAAACATTAGATGGAGGTCGTAACGGTATTGCGGCGCAAGCTGTTGGTATTGCACAAGGGGCTTTAGATGCTTCTGTAGAATATGCAAGGGAGCGCCATCAATTTGGAAAACCAATTGCGGCGCAGCAAGGGATTGGCTTTAAACTTGCGGATATGGCAACAGATGTAGAAGCGGCACGCCTCTTAACATATCAAGCGGCTTGGCTTGAATCAGAAGGGCTTCCGTATGGAAAAGAATCAGCGATGTCAAAAGTATTTGCAGGAGATACAGCGATGAAGGTGACGACTGAAGCGGTGCAAGTATTTGGTGGTTACGGTTATACGAAAGATTATCCAGTAGAGCGTTATATGCGAGATGCAAAGATTACACAAATATATGAAGGAACACAAGAGATTCAGAGGCTTGTAATTTCTCGTATGTTAACGAAGTAGGAACGAAAGCGTAGGTATTTTCCTACGCTTTTTCCTTCCAAAAAATAATAGAGAGGTGAAGGGAATGGTTAAACATAATGTGCATGCATCGGTGAAAGATGAAAAATTAGTTGCGTTAAGACGTGAACAAATGATTAAAGGTGCGGTGCAACTGTTTAAACAAAAAGGATTTCCGCGTACAACAACGAGAGAGATTGCAAAAGCGGCTGGGTTTAGTATAGGGACACTTTATGAGTACATTCGTACCAAAGATGATGTTTTATATTTAGTTTGTGATAGTATATATGAACATGTAAAAGAAAGATTAGAGGAAGTAGTGTGTACAGAAAAAGGGAGTATAGAAAGTTTAAAGATAGCAATAACGAATTACTTTAAAGTGATGGACGAATTACAGGAAGAAGTATTGATAATGTATCAAGAGGTACGCTTTTTACCGAAAGAATCACTTCCGTATGTATTAGAAAAGGAGTTTCAAATGGTAGGAATGTTCGAGAATATTTTAGAACAGTGTACGGAAAATGGAACATTTACATTAAATAAAAAAGAAATACAGCTTCTTGCGCATAATATTTTTATACAAGGACAGATGTGGGGATTTAGACGCTGGGCGCTGCAAAAACTGTATACGCTCGAAGAATATACAGAAATGCAAATTAGGTATGTATTGCAAGGGGCCCATATGCTTCCGAAATAAGGAACAGACAAAT
Organism: Bacillus cereus group sp. MYBK195-1; assembly: GCF_051916605.1. Classification (NCBI taxonomy): domain Bacteria; kingdom Bacillati; phylum Bacillota; class Bacilli; order Caryophanales; family Bacillaceae; genus Bacillus; species Bacillus cereus group sp. MYBK195-1. Next base: position 169,613 of record NZ_JBQAGZ010000007.1, read on the forward strand.
TATAATTTTACTACCCTATAAAAGTTTCCCGTTTTTTTTGTAGCATATTTGTGCGACTTTTGTTTATAATGAATAGTATGGATTTTTTTAAGCAGGCCGTTATATATAAGGTTATATTTGATGAAAGGAAGTGCCGCATAAGTGGATTTTAAGCAATATTCACCAGAAGAGCTAAAAGAATGTTCAATGATTGAAGTTGTACATAGCGTTTTAGGGGATAAAAAACAAGCAACGACATTCAACGAGTTGGTTCAAGAAATCGCTCAAGTGCTGGGACTATCTCAAGAGCAAGTTAATGCGAAAATCGCACAATTTTATACAGACTTAAACATCGATGGACGTTTCATTAATTTAGGAGAAAATCGTTGGGGACTACGCAGCTGGTACCCATATGAGCAAATTGATGAAGAAATCTTGCCTCAACCAAAACCGAAGAAGAAACGTAAAGTTGAAGAAGACGGTTTTGACGACTACATTGAAGAAGACGAAGATGACTTCGACGATGCAGACGTAATTGAAGAAGAAGACGATGTAGAAGATTTGGACAAAGTTCTTGAAGAAGAAGACGGAGATGACGACGATCTTGATGATTTAGACGAAGATGACGACGACTTCGCTGAAGAAGAACTTGAGTATGATGAAACTGAAGAAGAAGAAGAGGAAGAACTGTAGTTCTTGACTTTTCATTATCGTCCATGTAGAATCATTTTTGGGCTCTTTAAAAAAGGACGATAATACTTTTAAAGTGTAAATATAAAAGAAAATTGCTCCCTACTTATTACTTTTTGTGATGAGGGGAGCAATTTTCTTTTTTGTTTTTTGTTTAGAAAATAAAAAGAGTCTAACAATAAGATGGATACAGTGTTATCTACATACGTTGCGCTTTGCAACGGTGATTATATAACAGCAAAATAGAAGGGAGCTTTTTCATGACTAAGTATATTTTTGTAACAGGCGGTGTAGTATCGTCTTTAGGAAAAGGTATTACAGCAGCATCTCTTGGAAGACTTTTAAAAAATCGTGGTTTAAACGTAACGATTCAAAAGTTTGATCCATACATTAACGTAGACCCAGGGACTATGAGCCCATATCAACACGGTGAGGTATTCGTAACAGATGATGGCGCAGAAACTGACTTAGACCTTGGTCACTATGAGCGTTTCATCGACATTAACTTAAACAAATACAGCAACGTAACAACAGGTAAAATTTACTCTTCAGTTCTTCAAAAAGAGCGTCGCGGTGAATATTTAGGAGGAACAGTTCAAGTTATTCCTCACATTACTAACGAAATTAAAGAGCGCGTATATCGTTCTGGCCGTGAAACAAATGCGGATGTTGTTATTACAGAAATCGGTGGAACAGTTGGTGATATCGAGTCTCTACCATTCTTAGAAGCAATCCGTCAAATTAAGAGCGACATCGGTCGTGACAATGTAATGTACATTCACTGTACGTTAATCCCGTACTTAAAAGCAGCGGGTGAAATGAAGACAAAACCAACACAACATAGTGTTAAAGAACTTCGTAGCTTAGGTATTCAGCCAAACATTATCGTTGTTCGTACAGAAATGCCTGTTTCTCAAGATATGAAAGACAAGCTTGCATTATTCTGTGACATTGATACAAAAGCAGTTATCGAAGCTCGCGATGCAGATACTTTATATGCGGTTCCATTATCTCTTCAAGAACAAAACATGGACCAAATCGTTTGTGACCACTTAAAATTAGACAATCCAGCTGCAGATATGACAGAGTGGACTGCGCTAGTTAACAAAGTGCGTAATCTTTCTAAGAAAACAAAAATCGCTCTTGTTGGTAAATATGTAGAACTTCAAGATGCTTATATTTCTGTTGTAGAAGCACTTCGTCATGCTGGTTACTCATTCGATACAGATGTAGAAGTAAAATGGGTAAATGCTGAGCACGTAACAGCAGAAAACGTAAAAGAATTAGTTGGCGATACAGATGGTATCCTTGTACCAGGTGGCTTCGGCGATCGTGGTGTAGAAGGTAAAATCGTTGCGATTCAATATGCTCGTGAAAACAAAGTTCCATTCTTAGGAATTTGCTTAGGTATGCAACTTGCATCAATCGAATTCGCACGTAATGTATTAGGTTTAGAAGGTGCTAACTCTTCTGAAATCAACCCTGACACACCATATGCAATCATCGACTTATTACCAGAACAAAAAGATGTAGAGGACCTAGGTGGTACACTTCGTCTTGGTCTATACCCATGTAAGCTTGCTGAAGAAACCAATGCTTACAATGCTTATAATGAGCCGGTTGTATATGAGCGTCATCGTCATCGTTATGAGTTCAACAACCAGTTCCGTCCGGATATGGAAAAAGAAGGATTTGTATTCTCTGGTACAAGCCCAGACGGCCGTCTAGTTGAAATCATTGAATTAAAAGACCATCCTTGGTTCGTGGCAGCACAGTTCCACCCAGAACTTGTTTCTCGTCCAAACCGTCCACAACCATTGTTCCATGACTTCGTAAGAGCTTCTATTACGAATAAAGAGAGCAAGTAATAAAAAAAGCGCCTGAAATAAGGCGCTTTTTTTAATATTCATTTAACATTTCATCGATTGTGAATTTGATTCCGTGATAAGCAAATAAAGCTACTATTAAACTTGGGAATCCGTAGCGATTACCTTCATCATCTGGAATAAGACCTTTTAACAGTTTTGTATCAATATGTACGTCTGTATATCGTTCGAGTGATTCCGTACCTTCTTGAAGAGCAGAAATGCCGACAATAGAGTGTCCCTCTTCTTGTAGTTTTTTTGCAATTTCTACAACCGCTTCATCTGTTGAAAAACGGCTAATAAGAAGTACACGATCCGCAGAGGTTACTTCTGCTTCTTTACCATTTTCAAATAAGCGTTTTGCTTGCTTCATTGGTTCAGCACCGAATAGTGCCTCGGCAACAACGCCCTCCATTTCATTTGTACCATGTAAATAAATGAAACCATCGCCAACTAGTGCTTGAGCAAGTAAACGAGCGCTATCTTCTATATTCATTTCTTCTTTTTGAGAAACTCTGGAGAAATAACCACTTAATTGAGTTGAAAAAATTTTTAACATAATGTTACTCCCTTCGTACGTGTTTGCCGGCTTTCATTATAGTTTATTTTTTTAGAAAGGTGAAATCGTAGGGTAGCATAACAAAATAGGAAACGGTAAAATAAGAAAGAATAGGAAGGAATTTGCCAAAGAATAGCGAAAATAAATCGTTAAGATATAAGAAGCTTTAAATCTTGTACTTACACAGAAAGGTTGGGAATTATGGAAGGTAAAATTTTAATCGTTGATGATCAATATGGGATTCGTGTGTTATTACATGAAGTGTTCCAAAAAGAAGGTTATCAGACATTCCAAGCAGCAAATGGATTTCAAGCTTTAGATATCGTGAAAAAAGATAATCCAGATTTAGTAGTGTTAGATATGAAAATTCCAGGCATGGATGGTATAGAGATTTTAAAGCATGTAAAAGAAATTGATGAGAGTATTAAAGTAATTTTAATGACTGCTTATGGAGAGCTTGATATGATCCAAGAAGCAAAAGATTTAGGTGCTTTAATGCATTTTGCTAAACCATTTGATATTGATGAAATTCGTCAAGCTGTGAGAAATGAGCTCGCTGTAGAGGCGTAAAAATGAATTTTTTATAAAAAATATGGAAAAAAGCGTTTACATGGACTATTGTGCAGGTGAATACGGTTGAGTTTTTGAGTACAAGTTGTTATCCTATTGAGTGTAGAAAAAAGTCCGGTATGTATATATACATATTTTACCTTATTCTGGTCATACTACCAGCGATAAGAACTTATCGGATACAAAAAACGTTTTTTAGGAGGATTCACCATGCCTTTAGTTTCTATGAAAGAAATGCTAAACAAAGCACTAGAAGGAAAATACGCAGTTGGTCAATTCAACATGAACAACTTAGAGTGGACTCAAGCTATCTTAGCTGCTGCGGAAGAAGAAAAATCTCCTGTAATCCTAGGTGTATCTGAGGGTGCAGCTCGTCATATGACTGGTTTCAAAACAGTTGTAGCTATGGTTAAAGCTTTAATCGAAGAAATGAACATCACTGTTCCTGTAGCGATTCACCTTGATCATGGTTCAAGCTTCGAAAAATGTAAAGAAGCAATCGATGCAGGTTTCACATCTGTAATGATCGACGCTTCTCACCACCCATTCGAAGAAAACGTTGAAACTACTAAACAAGTAGTAGAATACGCACACGCTCGTAACGTATCTGTTGAAGCTGAGCTTGGAACAGTTGGCGGACAAGAAGACGACGTAATCGCTGAAGGCGTAATTTACGCTGACCCAGCAGAGTGTAAGCACCTTGTTGAAGCAACAGGTATCGATTGCCTAGCTCCAGCTTTAGGTTCTGTACACGGTCCTTACAAAGGTGAGCCTAACTTAGGATTCGCTGAAATGGAACAAGTTCGTGACTTCACTGGCGTACCTTTAGTATTACATGGTGGTACTGGTATCCCAACTGCTGATATCGAAAAAGCTATCTCTTTAGGTACTTCAAAAATCAACGTAAACACTGAGAACCAAATCGAGTTTACAAAAGCTGTTCGTGAAGTATTAAACAAAGACCAAGAAGTTTACGATCCTCGTAAATTTATCGGACCTGGCCGCGACGCTATCAAAGCAACTGTTATTGGTAAAATTCGCGAATTCGGTTCTAACGGTAAAGCGTAAGAATAAAATTCCGTTTTGGAAACCGTCTAGTCTTTTAGACGGTTTCCTTTCGTTGTATAATGAAAGCGTGAACAAGTCTAAAGATTTTATCATTTTTGTTTTTAAATAGAAAATAATGTGCATAGTCCTATTAATAAATGTGATAACGTATCTAAATTGATAAAGTGAATTCGATGAATAGTTGATCTTTATCTATTCGTGCTACAGGAGAAATGAAGATAATGGTTTCCTATTTATTGAGTTTTGGGATGGAAAGAGTAATTGAGATTCTTAAGGGGAGCTTTCTATAAAAAGATAGAAAGTAAATACATTCACAAGAAGGGAGCTCAATATGGAAAAATTGCTAATTGAAGGCGGAAGAGCTTTAAATGGAACAATTCGAGTAAGTGGTGCAAAGAACAGTGCCGTTGCATTAATTCCAGCGACAATTTTAGCAGATACTCCAGTAACTATTGGTGGTGTCCCTAATATTTCGGACGTGAAAATGTTAGGAGACTTACTAGAGGAAATTGGAGGGAAAGTAACTTATGGACAGGAGGAGGAGATGGTAGTCGATCCTTCTAACATGGTTGCAATGCCTTTGCCAAATGGAAAAGTGAAAAAATTGCGCGCTTCTTATTATTTAATGGGTGCAATGCTTGGCCGTTTTAAAAAAGCTGTTATTGGGCTTCCGGGTGGATGTCATTTAGGACCGAGGCCGATTGATCAGCATATTAAAGGGTTTGAAGCGCTAGGTGCACATGTTACGAATGAACAAGGTGCCATCTATTTAAGAGCAGATGAGCTACGCGGGGCACGTATTTATTTAGATGTTGTTAGTGTAGGAGCTACGATTAATATTATGCTAGCAGCTGTACGAGCAAAAGGTAGAACTGTTATTGAAAATGCAGCGAAAGAGCCCGAGATTATTGATGTAGCTACATTGTTAACAAGCATGGGGGCACGTATTAAAGGTGCTGGTACAGATGTAATCCGAATAGATGGTGTGGACTCTTTACATGGTTGTCACCATACTATCATCCCAGATCGTATTGAAGCTGGTACGTATATGATTCTAGGAGCTGCATCAGGAGGAGAAGTAACGGTTGATAATGTTATTCCTCAGCATTTAGAATCAGTTACTGCAAAGCTAAGAGAAGCTGGTGTTCAAGTTGAAACGAACGATGATCAAATTACGGTGAACGGTAATAGAAAGTTAAAAGTAGTTGATATCAAAACGCTTGTATATCCAGGTTTTCCAACGGATTTACAACAGCCGTTTACGACGCTTTTAACAAAGGCGCACGGGACGGGAGTTGTAACAGATACAATTTACGGTGCCCGTTTCAAACACATTGATGAATTACGTCGTATGAATGCTCAAATTAAAGTAGAGGGTCGTTCGGCAATTGTAACTGGTCCTGTGTTACTGCAAGGTGCAAAAGTGAAGGCGAGTGATTTACGAGCAGGAGCGGCACTTGTTATTGCAGGTTTAATGGCAGATGGAATTACAGAAGTAACAGGACTTGAGCATATTGATCGAGGTTATGAGAATATAGTGGACAAGCTTAAAGGGCTTGGAGCAAACATTTGGCGAGAACAAATGACAAAGCAAGAAATTGAAGAAATGAAGAACGCATAAGTGATACTTCCGCAAGGGGGAAGCGAAGCATCACTACTTGCGGAAGTACACTTTATAGAAAAACACGGTTCACAAAATACGGCAGAAATATAAAGACTTAAAGGAGAGGGATTATCGTGGAAAGAAGTTTATCTATGGAGTTAGTACGTGTAACAGAGGCTGCAGCTTTATCATCAGCGCGTTGGATGGGGCGCGGGAAAAAGGATGAGGCAGACGGTGCAGCAACATCAGCTATGCGTGATGTATTTGATACAATTCCGATGAAGGGTACAGTTGTAATTGGTGAAGGTGAGATGGATGAAGCACCAATGCTATATATCGGAGAGAAATTGGGTACAGGATATGGACCACGTGTAGACGTTGCGGTTGATCCTTTAGAAGGGACAAACATCGTAGCAGCTGGTGGCTGGAATGCTCTTGCTGTTATTGCAATTGCAGACCACGGTAATTTGTTACATGCCCCTGACATGTACATGGATAAAATCGCGGTTGGCCCGGAAGCAGTTGGGGCGGTCGATATTGATGCGCCTATTATTGATAACTTACGTGCAGTTGCGAAAGCGAAAAATAAAGATATTGAAGATGTTGTAGCGACAGTTTTAAATCGTCCACGTCATCAAGAAATTATCGAAGAAATTCGTAAAGCTGGTGCTCGCATTAAATTGATTAATGATGGAGATGTAGCTGGAGCGATTAATACAGCGTTTGATCGTACAGGTGTAGATATTTTATTTGGATCTGGTGGAGCACCTGAAGGTGTATTAGCAGCAGTTGCTTTAAAATGTTTAGGTGGAGAAATTCACGGAAAACTATTGCCACAAAACGAAGCTGAATTAGCACGTTGTAAAAAAATGGGCATAGAAGACATTAATCGTATCCTTCGTATGGAGGACTTAGTAAAAGGTGACGATGCAATCTTTGCAGCAACAGGCGTAACAGATGGAGAACTATTACGCGGTGTTCAATTTAAAGGTAGCGTAGGAACAACGCAATCCCTTGTTATGCGCGCAAAATCAGGCACAGTTCGCTTCGTAGATGGTCGTCATAGCTTAAATAAAAAACCGAACTTAGTTATTAAATAAAAAGTGCAAGCGGCTCGTTCAGAATCGCAGGGCATTGGAGCTCTCGACCTTGAAGCGCTCTTTGCTTCGAGTGAGAGAGTGAAATGACCGGAGATTCTAGCCGCTGGAACTGGATTAAGTAAAAAGCGTAAGCAGCTTGTTCAGAATGGGAGGGGGATGGAGCTTCTGACGAAGAGGCGCTTTTTGCCTCGCAGGAAGAAGTGAAGCCACCGACCATTCTAGCTGCTGAAGCTGGATTAAATAAAAAGTGCAAGCGGCTCGCTCAGAAAGGTTAAAATGGTCGACTTTTCTAACTATCGGAGCTGGAACTAAATTAAATAAGAAGCGAAGACAAATTTTCTTGTCTTCGCTTCTTGTATTTGTGTTCCAACGTATTGATTAAAACTAGATAAAAGGGTTACAATAGTGAATATTACCCTACTTGAACTTATTGCCTTTCATTATTAATTATTTGCCTTCCGTATTTTTTCCCTTTACCCATGAAAAAAGAGAATAACGTTAAAGTGTGGTGTCTGAATGAATTTGTCAATTGCAGCATTAGAAAACATGAAATTAAAAGAGTTATACGAGCTTGCGAAAGAATTTAAGATTTCGTATTATAGCAAGTTAACGAAAAAAGAGTTAATTTTTTCCATTTTGAAAGCTCGAGCAGAAAAAGAAGGTTTCTTTTTCATGGAAGGCGTATTAGAAATTATTCAATCAGAAGGATTTGGATTCCTACGTCCTATCAACTATTCTCCAAGCTCAGAAGATATTTATATCTCAGCTTCGCAAATTCGTCGTTTCGATTTACGTAATGGAGACAAGGTTTCTGGTAAAGTACGACCTCCGAAAGAAAATGAACGCTATTTTGGGTTATTACAAGTTGAAGCTGTAAACGGAGATGATCCAGATTCAGCAAAAGAGCGTGTGCATTTCCCTGCATTAACACCATTATACCCAGATCGCCAAATGAAATTGGAAACGGAACCGAAAAAGTTACCGACACGCATCATGGATTTAATCGCACCAGTTGGATTTGGACAACGTGGTTTAATTGTTGCGCCTCCAAAGGCTGGTAAAACAAGTCTATTAAAAGAAATCGCGCATAGTGTTACAACAAATCATCCGGAAGCAGAATTAATTGTACTTTTAATTGATGAGCGTCCAGAGGAAGTAACAGACATTGAACGTTCTGTTAAAGGAGATGTTGTAAGTTCTACTTTTGATGAAGTACCAGAAAATCATATTAAAGTAGCTGAGCTTGTGTTAGAACGTGCGATGCGTCTTGTAGAGCACAAGAAAGATGTTATCATTTTAATGGATAGTATTACCCGTTTAGCTCGAGCTTACAACCTCGTTATTCCACCAAGTGGTAGAACATTATCAGGTGGTATCGATCCAGCTGCCTTCCATAGACCGAAGCGTTTCTTTGGAGCTGCGCGTAATATTGAAGAAGGCGGTAGCTTAACAATTTTAGCAACAGCCCTTGTTGATACAGGATCCCGTATGGACGATGTTATTTACGAGGAATTTAAAGGAACTGGAAATATGGAACTTCACTTAGATCGTTCATTAGCTGAACGTCGTATCTTCCCGGCGATCGATATTCGCCGTTCTGGTACACGTAAAGAAGATCTATTAATTCCAAAAGAACATTTAGACAAGTTATGGGGCATTCGTAAAACAATGCGTGATACACCAGACTTCGTTGAAAGTTTCTTACGTAAGCTTCGTCAAACTAAGACAAATGAAGAGTTTTTACAAAACATTGTTGCAGACTCAAAAAGGTATGTAACAACTAAGTAAAGGGAAAAATCAGGACTCGCTTATTTTATAGTAAGCGAGTTTTTTATGCTGTTTAGGTGATATTAAAGAGAGAGATAAGTGAGAGAACCTTAGCCAGTCAGAGCTAAACGAGCCGTCTCCACTTTAAGATAATATCCAGCTCCAGCGGCTAGAATGGTCGGTGGCTTCGCGTCTTCCTACGAGGTAAAAAGCACCTCTACGTCAGAAGCTCCATCCCCCCTCCCATTCTGAACGAGCCGCGTGCGCTTTAAGGTGATATCGAGCTCCAGCGGCTAAAATCTCCGGTCATTTTGCTCTCTCGCATGAAGCAAAAAGCGCTTCAGGGTCGAGAGCTCCAATGCCCTGCGATTTTGAACGAGCCGTCTCCACTTTAAGATAATATCGAGCTCCAGCGGCTAGAATCTCCGGTCATTTCACTCTCTCGCTCGAAGCAAAAAGCGCTTCAAGGTCGAGAGTTCCAATGCCCTGCGATTTTGAACGAGCCGCTTCTGCTTTTAAATGATATCCAGTTCCGGTGGCTAGCTCTTCGCATCTAAGAACCTTCCGCCCGAAAGGTAAAAAGCACCTTTAGGGCGAAAGAACCTTAACTGGTCAGAGCTGAGCGAGCCACCTCCACTTTAAATTTAATATCCAGCTCCAGCGGCTAGAATGGTCGGTGGCTTCGCGTCTTCCTACGAGGCAAAAAGCGCCTCTACGTCAGAAGCTCCATCCCCCTCCCATTCTGAACGAGCCGCGTGCGCTTTTAAAATTAAAAAGACAAAAACAGGTAGTTGCAAAATGAAGTTAGCCTTGTTATAATTTCATCATATGTGTTTCATCAATATAGTTGTGTATGCAGCTGAAGATGAAAAACTCTGTTTCGAAAATGATTCAGGGCGGAAGGAGATGAAAAGAATGAAAGCAGGAATTCACCCAGATTACAAGAAAGTTGTATTCATGGACACAAACACAGGCTTCAAATTCTTAAGCGGATCTACTAAAGGATCTAACGAAACTGTTGAGTGGGAAGATGGTAACACTTATCCATTACTAAAAGTTGAGATCAGTTCTGATTCTCACCCATTCTACACTGGACGTCAGAAGTTTGCTACTGCAGACGGACGCGTTGACCGCTTCAATAAGAAATACGGTCTTAAGTAATAAAAACATAAAACAGGCAAGTGTATGTATTCGCTTGTCTGTTTTTTTTGCGAAAATATTATACCTTTACCCTACTTTTAACTGAAAAGTAGATGAAAGGAGAGCTTCATGTACTTAATAAATCAAAATGGCTGGATTGAAGTGATTTGCGGTAGTATGTTTTCTGGCAAGTCAGAAGAGCTAATCCGCCGTGTGCGCCGTACGCAATTTGCAAAACAACATGCAATTGTATTTAAACCATGTATTGATAATCGATATAGTGAAGAAGATGTAGTATCACATAACGGATTAAAGGTAAAAGCAGTTCCTGTTTCAGCTTCAAAGGATATATTTGAACATATTACAGAAGAGCTGGATGTTATTGCAATCGATGAGGTGCAATTTTTTGATGGGGACATTGTGGAAGTGGTGCAAGTATTGGCAAATCGTGGCTATCGTGTCATTGTAGCTGGTTTAGACCAAGATTTCCGTGGTCTACCATTTGGACAAGTTCCTCAGCTGATGGCGATTGCTGAACATGTGACAAAACTACAAGCAGTATGTTCTGTATGTGGATCTCCAGCAAGTCGTACACAACGATTAATTGATGGAGAACCAGCGGCATTTGATGATCCAATTATTTTAGTTGGAGCTTCAGAATCGTATGAACCGCGTTGTCGTCATTGTCATGCAGTACCTGCAAACAAAGATAAGTAAAACTCGCTGCGCAAGGCGGGTTTTTTTCAAAATAGAGAGAATGAGCGGTGTGAGCTGAAAGAGCCACCGCTACTTTTAAATATATTATCTAGCTTCAGCGGCTAGAATCTCCGGCCATTTCACTCTCTCGCTTGAAGCAAAAAGCGCTTCAAGGTCGAGAGTTCCAATGGCCTGCGATTCTGAGCAAGCCGCCTACGCTTTTAAATATAATTTGCGTTTTTTTGAGTAAGTACCATATACTATTTGTATTAGATACTAGGATGTAGAGGTGAATGATGTGTTAGATCGTTTGCAAGCTGTAGAAAATCGTTATGAGAAGTTAAATGAGTTGTTAAGTGATCCAGCGATTATTAGTGATTCAAATAAGCTTCGTGAATATTCAAAGGAACAGTCTGATATACAGGAAACGGTAGAGGTGTATCGTGAGTATAAGGATGTTCGTGAGCAATTAAAAGATGCGAAAGCAATGTTAGAAGATAAGTTAGACGCAGAAATGCGTGAAATGGTAAAAGAAGAAGTTTCTGAGTTAGAATCACAAGATAAAACATTATCAGAGCGTCTGAAAATTTTACTTGTTCCAAAAGACCCTAATGATGATAAGAACGTTATCGTTGAGGTTCGTGGAGCTGCTGGTGGAGATGAGGCAGCTTTATTTGCTGGTGACTTATACCGTATGTATAGCCGTTACGCTGAGGTACAGGGCTGGAAAACGGAGATTATTGAGGCTAGCTATACAGAGTTAGGTGGATATAAAGAGATTATCTTTATGATTAATGGTAAAGGTGCTTTCGCGAAGCTGAAATTCGAGAATGGTGCTCACCGTGTACAACGTGTTCCTGAAACGGAATCTGGTGGACGTATTCATACATCTACAGCAACTGTAGCTGTATTACCAGAGGCAGAAGAAGTAGAAATTGATATTCATGAGAAAGATGTTCGTGTTGATACATTCGCTTCTAGTGGACCTGGTGGACAGAGCGTTAATACAACGATGTCAGCGGTGCGTTTAACGCATTTACCGACTGGTGTAGTTGTATCTTGTCAGGATGAGAAATCACAGATCAAGAATAAAGAAAAAGCGATGAAAGTATTACGCGCACGTGTTTATGATAAGTTTAGACAAGAAGCGCAAGCTGAGTATGATCAAAACCGTAAACAAGCTGTTGGTACGGGAGATCGTTCAGAGCGTATTCGTACGTATAACTTCCCGCAAAACCGTGTTACAGACCATCGAATCGGTTTAACGATTCAAAAGCTAGATCAAATCTTACAAGGTAAGTTAGATGATTTCATCAATGCCTTAGTGATGGAAGATCAGGCTCAAAAGATGGAGGCAGCTGAGTAATGCGTGTCTATGAAGCCCTGAAATGGGCTTCTTCTTTTTTACAGGAAAATGGACGAGATGAAAATGCGGGAGAAATTGTCCTTTGTCATGTATTAAAGGTGAACAGAACAGGATTACTTATGAATATGCGTGAAGAAATAACTGAGGATCAAGAGAAAAGCTTTACGGAGTTTATCCACAAGCATGTAGAAGGTATTCCTATTCAATATATGATTGGTTATGAAATGTTTTATGGACGGTCTTTCTTTGTGAATGAAGAAGTATTAATACCAAGACCGGAAACAGAAGAGCTTATAGTGGGAGTATTAGAAAGAATCGAGCGCCATTTTGGTGATGAGAAACTACATGTAGCAGATATAGGTACAGGTAGTGGAGCGATTTCTATTACGCTTGCTTTAGAAAATGAAAATCTTCATGTTTATACAGTAGATATTGCACAAGAGTCGATTGAAGTTGCAAAAGAAAATGCAAAAGCTTTAGGTGCAGAAGTAACGTTCTATCACGGTGATTTATTGTCACCATTTCATAAAACGGGTCAAAAGCTAGATGTTGTTGTTTCAAATCCTCCATATATACCGGAAGAGGATTGGCGTGGTCTTTCTCCTGTTGTGAAAGAGCATGAGCCGAAGAGAGCACTTGTTGGTGGTGAAGATGGATTAGATTTCTATCGCCGTTTTATGGAAGAATTGCCGAATGTGTTGCAGAAGAAAGCGATTGTGGCGTTTGAAATTGGAGTAGGACAAGGTGAGGATGTAAAAAGATTGTTACAACAAGCTTTTCCACATGCTCATGTTGAGGTTGTTTTCGATATTAACGGAAAAGATCGTATGGTATTTGCAGAGATGGAGTAAGGTTCACACCTTACTCTATTTTTTTGTGGAAAAATTCATATAGATTTTGAATTTAATAGTTTAGAAAGATGAAAGTCTGTCCACACTGTTTGTAGAAGGGACGGTGGAGGAAATGAAAAAACAAGTTATTGCTTATCTTCTTATACTATTAATTGGTGCACAGTTACTTGTGCAGTTTGGATATATGAAAGCTGATGCGAAAGGGCCTTCAGTTATTCCGAAAGAGGCCGTTCGATTAAGAATTTTAGCAAATAGTGATTCAGATAAAGACCAGGCATTAAAGCGTAAAGTGCGTGATGAAGTAAAAGCACAAATTGATGGATGGGTAGCGGATTTAACTTCATTTGAAGAGGCACGCAAAGTAATTCAAAGTCATATTCCAGAAATCGAGGAAACGGTGGAAAATACGTTAAAAAGAGAAGGAAGTAAAGATTCATTTCAAGTGAAATTTAGTAAGAATGTAAAGTTTCCTACAAAGGTATATGGGAATTTTATTTATCCAGCAGGAGAATATGAAGCAGTATTAATCACAATTGGAGAAGGTGAAGGGGCGAACTGGTGGTGTGTATTATTTCCACCAATGTGTTTCTTAGATTTTTCGAGCGGGACAGCTGTAAGAAAAGAAGAGCACGTTGTGAAGGCGGAATCTCCTGAAGAGGAGCAGGTGAAACAACTAGATGAGGAAGTAATAGATAAAGAAGAGAAGAAAGTAGATAAGGTAAAAGAAACGAAAGCTGTAAAGCAGGAAGTAGTAAAAAAAGTAACAGCTTCTGAAAAGAAAGTAGTAAAAAATGAAACAAAAGTCGAAGAGCAGCCTGTAAGTAAAGAAGAAATAAAAACTGTGGAAAAAGTGGAGAAACCTGTGGAGAAAAAACAAGAAAAACAAAATGAGTATGTAAAAGTAGAAGAGGAAGAAGAAAAGCCAGAAGTTAAATTGTTTATTGTAGAGGCCTTTACATCTTTATTCTCTAAATAGTACTATTAATAAATCCCTCTTCATATATAAAAATGAGGAGGGATTTATTATGAAGAAAGTGTATTTTGCTACGAAAGCAGATGTGGAAAGATTACATTCTTTTTTCGGACAAGCTAATAAAAAAGATGATAAAATAAATGAGTTGTACGCACAATTTATGATTTTGGAAGAAGCGGAAGAAATACGAGCTGTAATTGGTTATGAACAAAGTGGGGAAGATGTGCTTATTCGTTCTTGTTTATTCACACCTCATGTGGATAAACAGACTTTCTTATATTTTTTTGAAATGTTTTTGCAGTATATGAAAGAAAAAAGTGTTCAACAATTGTACTTACTAACAAATCATCCACAATCTGTACCGATCTTTCAGTTTTTTGACTTTTTTACTATAGAAAAGGATGAGGTTCCAGAGGGAATTCAACAGCTAGAACATTTTTGTAAAAATATAAAAGAGCAGAATGCAATAATACTAAATTGTCAGCTATTCACAAAGTTATCCACGGATTAATTAGGTTTATCCACATTTTGTGGATAAACCTTGTTTGTCTTTTGGATAAATCTCATAGTAAACTAAAAATAGACAAGTATTTAAGGGTAGAAAAGGACGTGGAAAAAAATGCATACAAACATGTGGGTTGTGGATAATGTTGTGGAAAGAAAAAAATATTATCCACAGTTACAAGAAGCAGCAAAATTATTAAGAGAAAATGAGGCGGTGGCTTTCCCTACGGAAACAGTATATGGGTTAGGGGCAAACGCGATGGATGATGAAGCAATCGCGAAAATTTTCGAAGCGAAAGGAAGACCGAGTGATAATCCACTCATTGTCCACATAGGTACAAAATCTCAGTTAGATGGGATTGTGAAAGAAATTCCACCAGTTGCAGAGAAGTTAATGGCGCATTTTTGGCCAGGACCATTAACAATTATTTTGCCGAGAAAAGAAGGGATTTCAGAGAAGGTGACAGCAGGACTTAATACGGTTGGAGTAAGAATGCCTGATCATCCAATTGCACTTGCTCTTATTGAAGAGGCGAATGTACCTGTTGCAGCACCAAGTGCGAATCGTTCAGGGCGTCCAAGTCCAACATTAGCTTCTCACGTATATGAAGATTTGAATGGGAAGATTGCAGGTATTGTTGATGGTGGTGCAACTGGAGTAGGCGTTGAATCAACTGTAATTGATTGTACAAGCGCGATTCCAACAATATTACGTCCAGGTGGGATTACGAAAGAACAATTAGAAGCGGTGATAGGTACTGTTTCTTTAGATCCAGCTTTAAAGGATGAGAAGGAAAAACCGAAATCGCCTGGAATGAAATACACACATTATGCCCCGAAAGCACCACTTAGTATTGTTGAGGGCTCACGTGAGTTTATTCAGCATCTTGTGGATGAGAAAAAGGAAGAAGGATTTAAAGTAGGCGTATTAACGACAGAAGAGTATCAGCATGTATATAGTGCAGATGTTATATTATCTTGTGGTGTTAGAAGTGACTTAGCTAGTGTTGCGACTAAATTATATGATGTACTTAGAACATTTGATGCAAGTGAAGTGGATGTTATTTTTAGTGAGTCATTCCCTAATGAAGGAATAGGAAATGCAATTATGAATCGTTTAACAAAAGCGGCAGGACATCATATTATTATTGAATGATAAGGTAAGATTAGCAAACAGAATATTTCTCCTTGGATAAGCATATTGTGAAGTAGCACGTCCAAGGAGGGGCATGAATGACGTTTGAACAGCTAATACCTTTAATAATTATGGCATTCGCCTTAGGGATGGATGCGTTCTCGGTGAGTCTTGGTATGGGGATGATACCCCTAAAGTTAAGACAAATCCTGTATATTGGTATGACGATAGGGATATTTCATATTATTATGCCGTTTATAGGAATGGTACTAGGTCGTTTTTTATCAGAGAAGTATGGAGATATCGCACATTTTGCGGGTGCTATTTTATTAATCGGACTAGGGTTTTATATCGTATATTCGAGCATTTTACAAAATGAAGAGACTAGAACAGCCCCTATTGGAATTAGTTTATTCGTATTTGCATTTGGCGTCAGTATAGATAGTTTCTCAGTAGGACTTAGTCTTGGTATTTATGGGGCACAAACAATTATTACGATTTTACTTTTTGGATTTGTTAGCATGTTATTAGCGTGGATGGGTTTATTAATCGGGAGACATGCGAAAGATATGCTCGGTACATATGGTGAGATAGTAGGGGGTATCATTTTAGTTGGGTTTGGATTATATATCCTTTTTCCTATATAATTTTATGTAGGAGGGAATTATGAACAAGCTATTGGAATGGTATGTTAAATTTTTAACCTTCTATCCTCGATGGCTAAGAAGGCTTATAATTTGGGGTATTATTTTGCAAATTTCGATGTTAGGTTGGATTAAGTTAATTCGTGAATGGTGAGATAGTTCCTTTCTGTGAATATTTTGTTTGTACTATATTTATTGCGCTAAAAATTACAGATATAGAAAGGATGAGATGAATGACGAGATTGAAGCAAGTTTTTGGTATTATTATTAGTTTTTTTGTTTTTTGGTTTAGTATGCTCGGTGTACAAATGTTTGCTGAGTTTTTAGATATTGAGTCATTGAAATTTGTTGCGGGAAAGACTGAGGCGGCGCGTGCCTTTTACTCTCCGTACCCGTTTTTAATTGTTTTTCTTATTACATTGCTTTCCCTATACTTCTTCGTAATTAAGCTAGGGAAGCCGAAAAAAGAGAAAATGCCTACTTTAGAGGAAAAGAAGGAAGAATTACAATGAGAAAATCCCCTGCTAAAAAGCAGGGGATTTTATATTTGAGTGATGGGAGGAATCTAGCCGTCTTGCTTTTAAATATATCCAGCTCCAACGGCTAGAATGGTCGGTGGCTTCGCGTCTTCCTGCGAGGCAAAAAGCGCCTCTACGTCAGAAGCTCCATCCCCCTCTCATTCTGAGCGAGCCGCTTCCGCTTTTAGATATTATCCAGTTCCAGTGGCCAGCTCTTCGCATCTAAGAACCTCCCGCACGAAAGGTAAAAAGCACCTTTTGTGCGAGAGAACCTTAGCTGGTCAGAGCTAAACGGGCCACTTCCACTTTTAGATATTATCCAGCTTCAGCGGCTAGAATCTCCGGTCATTTCGCTCTCTCGCATGAAGCAAAAAGCGCTTCAAGGTCGAGAGCTTGAAGTGTCCTGCGATTCTGAACGAGCCGCTTCCGCTTTTAGATTGGCCTAACCAATTCAAATTGTTCTCCTAATTTTGCATAGTTGTGTCCTGCTAGGCGGCTTATTGGTTTGAGTCCTTCGGCGTGAATGCGCCCTTTTTCATATAGATGTTCGGCAACGTGGAAACGAACGACGCGTCCAATTAGTAGATCACAAGCTGGTGAGTCTTCCGTTCCGCCAAGTGGAATTGCACGTTCTAATACGCATTCCATTCGAATATTTGCTTCTTTTACACCTGGAACAGAGATGACTTCACTTTCGATTGGTGTTAGTTTTGCTAGTTCAATTTCACTTTCATTTGGCGGGAGGTTAGCTGCTGTTTCGTTAATTGCTGCTACATATGATTCGTCAGAAATATGTACGACAAATTCTCCTTTTTCAATTGCGTTTCGGGAAGTGTCCTTTCTTTCTCCGGCTTTTCGTTGTACAGATACTGAGATAAGTGGTGGATTAGCAGCGACAATATTGAAATAACTATATGGTGCTCCGTTTAGTACGTCTTCTTTTGTTACAGAAGTAACGAATGCGACAGGACGAGGGATGATACTTCCAGTAAGTAATTTGTAATTATCTTTTTCAGTTTGTTCATTTGGATTAATGGATAACATGCTTGTAATCCCCTTTCTAAATATGAATACTTATTGTTTGTTTACAAGATAACGATGAGAAAATCCTGCTGGAAATAATATTTTGTTTCATAAAAAGAACTTACTTCAATTGAAGTAAGTTCTTTTTTCAAGAATCTCAAATTTGAGATAAAAATTAAAGTAAAACGTATGCCCCAGGTCCGATTAAAGCTACACCAACAGCAACAGCGATTAACATTAAGTTATATTCATATCCGTTTTGTGTTACCCAGTAACCATTTTTTCCGTGAACAGTGAAGATAGCCATTAACATTGTTCCAACGATAAATAATGAACCAACTACAATGAAAATACCTGATGCGAATAAGAAACCACCTAGTAATTCAGTTGCGCCAGCCATAAATGCCATAAATACACCAGGACGTAAACCGATTGACTCCATCCAGCCACCTGTTCCTTTTAAACCGTAACCGCCGAACCAACCAAATAATTTTTGAGCACCATGACCCATGAATGTAATTCCTATAATAAGACGAATAATAAGTAGACCGAAATCCATCATTTTTAAAAACCTCCTAAAAGTTATTAACTTACCTTACGTAAGCAATGATAAAATAGTTACTTACTTTAGTCAAGTGGATTTTGAAAAAAGTTTGAATTAAATTTTACAAATTAACAACAAAAAATAAAATGTAGTAAAGACCTCTAGACAAGTTGGGCAAAAAAAGAGAAAATATAAATAGAAGTTAACTTCTATTTGTTATTCAGACAATCAGAATTGACTGGAATTTTGTGAAGCGCTACAATAAGAGTCTATTAGTAATGACGTAATTTATTTCGAAAGCGTTTTTACAGTATAATATTCGAAGTATGAAGTCTTACATGTATCCCGAGCTTTACTAGGGATTGCCCTATAAACTTTTAGGTAAATTATAAGGAGGACTATCCTATGTTTAAAAAATTATTCGGTCTTGGTTCAAAAACAAATGAAGAAACAATCGTAGCTCCATTAACTGGAGCAGTGAAAAATATTGAAGAAGTACCAGATCCAGTATTTGCTGGTCGTATGATGGGTGACGGTGTTGCAATCGATCCTACTGAAGGTGTAGTTGTATCTCCAGTTGATGGTGAAATCGTACAATTATTCCACACAAAACATGCTATCGGAATTAAAGCGAAAAACGGTACAGAAATTTTAATCCACGTTGGATTAGAAACTGTAAAAATGGAAGGCGAAGGTTTCGAAGCTCACGTTTCTGAAGGCCAAGCTGTAAAAGCTGGAGATAAATTAATCTCATTCGACTTAGAATTAATCCGTGAAAAAGCGAAAAGCACAATTACTCCAATTGTTATTACAAACACAGATGCAGCTGAGTCTATTAAGACAACTGTAGGCGTAGCAGCTACAAAAGGTTCAACAGAAGTAATGAAAGTTACAATGAAATAATTGCAATATAAGAGGAATCCGTTTCGTATGAAATGGATTCCTTATTTTTGTTGCATGTTCAGCATGTATGTTAAAATACTCTAGGCACTTGGAAATAGGGTTTCACATATATGTGGATAAGGCGCATTTTTCTTAGAAAAAATATAAGAGAAATGCGCCTTTTGTATATTCACATTTCTTTTGTTCTATTCTAATGTAAGTTATGATGAATGGTAAGAACTCGAATATAGGGGTGGGTTTGAATGAAACGAGTGTTATTTGTTTGTACTGGCAATACATGTCGTAGTCCAATGGCTGAGGCGTTGCTTCGTCATCACGGAGGAGATAAGTTTGAAGTGCAATCTGCTGGTGTTTTCGCCTATCCTGGGAGCGATGCATCGGTACATGCGAAGGAAGCTTTAGCTGAAAAAGGAATTTTAATTGATCATGCGGCGCAGCAAGTAAATGAAACTTTGCTTGATTGGGCTGATATTGTCGTAACGATGACAGAAAACCATAAGCAAATTGTACTTGGGCATTATCCGAGCGTTGAAAAGAAATTAAATACGTTATATGGATTAACTGAAGGTATAGGCAAGGACATTTCAGATCCATTTGGAGGCTCGCTTTCTATTTATAAAGAAACGTTAGATGAGATGGAAAAACTTGTACAAACTTTACTGAAAAAACATTCAGTAGGTTGATGTTTCGTGTATAATACGATATTGGAGATCACTTCTTCCTATGTGAGGTAGCGAGTGTGAAATGAAGATAATTGATTGAAAATTTGGAGGGGTAAAAATGAAAGTAGTAATAGCATCTGATCACGGCGGTATGAATATCCGCAAAGAACTTGTAAGTTTATTAGAAGAGTTAAATATTGAATATATTGATTTAGGTTGTGAATGTGAAGCTGGTTCTGTTGATTACCCTGACTTTGCGTTTCCAGCAGCTGAAATGGTAGCGAATGGTGAAGTGGATCGTGGTATTTTAGTTTGTGGGACAGGCATTGGTATGTCAATCGCAGCAAACAAAGTAAATGGTATCCGTTGTGCGTTAGTTCATGATACTTTCAGCGCGAAAGCAACGAGAGAGCATAATGACACTAACATGCTAGCGATGGGCGAGCGTGTAATTGGTGCTGGTCTAGCGCGTGATATCGCGAAAATCTGGTTAACAACTGACTATGAAGGTGGTCGTCACGAAAACCGCGTAGGAAAAATTAAAACATACGAAACAAAGTAATAGATTCTAACTATCAGTAGTGTGAAATATAATTTGGTGAACCAACCTGTGAAAGGAAGAGGCGTAATGACAGAAATCGTAAAGGTAAGAGAACAGCTACAAATGTCGCTTTCTGATTTCCAAGAACAAGCTTCATTACAAAGCGGTCAAATTTTTGTAGTGGGTTGTAGCACGAGCGAAGTGCTAGGCGAAAGAATTGGAACATCAGGAACGATGGAAGTAGCAGAGGCGATTTTCTCTGAGTTAAAACAATTTCAAGAGCAAACAGGTATTGAATTAGCGTTTCAATGTTGTGAGCATTTAAACCGTGCTTTAGTAGTTGAGAGAGAAGTAGCGATAAAATATCAATTTGAAATTGTAACAGTTACGCCTGTTAGATCAGCAGGTGGTGCATTGGGGACATACGCGTATCACAATTTGAAAGATCCGGTAGTAGTTGAGTTTATTAAAGCTGATGCAGGAATGGATATTGGTGATACATTTATCGGTATGCATTTAAAGCATGTAGCTGTTCCGGTTCGTACAAGTGTGAAGGCAATTGGAAGTGCGCATGTAACGATGGCCAAAACACGTGGAAAACTAATTGGTGGAGCGCGTGCTGTCTATGCGGCAGTGGAAGAGACTACCACTTGCCGTTAAATATGAGAAATTAGGAAGTCATATAGTAACTGTTTATCATAAGATAAAAGGTATGTTGTCTGACTTTATAATAGAAGAAAGAAAAGACCGATTTTCGGTCTTTTTTTTCTTTTATGATATAGAAAGTCATGTTAGAATGTAGTTGAAAACATGAAGGTTCGAAAGAATTACAACCTGAATTTTCGTTTTTTCTGAATAAATAAGAAAAAACTGTTGGGAATCGATGTAATTCGTTCAGAAAAGGGGGATTTTGGTGGATCATTTAAAACGTCAAGATGAAAAGGTATTTGCTGCAATTGAGGCAGAACTAGGAAGACAGCGTTCAAAGATTGAGTTAATTGCTTCGGAAAACTTCGTAAGTGAAGCAGTAATGGAGGCACAAGGTTCTGTTTTAACGAATAAGTATGCTGAAGGATATCCTGGAAAACGTTACTATGGTGGCTGTGAACACGTAGACGTAGTAGAAGATATCGCACGTGATCGCGTGAAAGAAATTTTCGGCGCAGAGCACGTAAATGTTCAACCACACTCTGGTGCACAAGCGAACATGGCAGTATACTTTACGATTTTAGAGCAAGGCGATACAGTACTTGGTATGAACTTATCTCATGGTGGTCACTTAACACACGGAAGCCCTGTTAACTTCAGTGGAGTACAATATAATTTCGTAGAATATGGCGTGGATGCTGACTCTCACCGTATTAATTACGATGATGTATTAGCAAAAGCGAAAGAACATAAACCAAAATTAATCGTTGCAGGTGCAAGTGCATACCCTCGTGTTATCGATTTCAAGCGATTCCGTGAGATTGCAGATGAAGTGGGCGCTTATTTAATGGTTGATATGGCACATATCGCTGGTTTAGTAGCTGCTGGTTTACACCCAAATCCAGTACCACATGCACATTTCGTTACAACGACAACACATAAAACGTTACGTGGTCCGCGTGGTGGTATGATTTTATGTGAAGAGCAATTTGCAAAACAAATTGATAAATCAATCTTCCCTGGTATTCAAGGTGGTCCACTTATGCACGTAATCGCTGCAAAAGCTGTTGCATTTGGTGAAGCACTTCAAGATGATTTCAAAACATATGCACAAAATATCATTAACAATGCGAACCGCTTAGCTGAAGGTCTTCAAAAAGAAGGACTTACACTTGTTTCTGGCGGAACAGACAATCACTTAATCTTGATTGATGTTCGTAACTTAGAAATCACAGGTAAAGTAGCAGAGCACGTATTAGATGAAGTTGGTATTACAGTGAACAAAAATACAATTCCATTTGAAACAGCAAGCCCATTTGTAACAAGTGGTGTACGTATCGGTACAGCAGCTGTAACATCTCGTGGTTTCGGTTTAGAAGAAATGGATGAAATTGCGTCACTTATTGCTTATACATTAAAAAATCATGAAAATGAAGTTGCATTAGAAGAAGTACGTAAGCGTGTAGAAGCGTTAACTAGCAAATTCACAATGTATCCAAATCTATAATAGATTGAAGAAGACTGCCGAGACTTAATTGTTTTGGCGGTCTTTTTTGTGGACATATATTATTTTTAAAGTATGTATACAAATGATGAATAAATTTTGGCGATATAATGAAGGATACAGCTCCCATAATTGGTAAAGATACTAGATAGATTCATCGTAAAATCATGATTTTGCCAAATTTGCCCTTGAATATTAGTAGCGTTTTCTTTACAATCGTAAATAGTGTAAAAAAGCGTGCAAACGCATGAATATCATCTAAAGGAGAGATTCACATGGGAAAACTGTATGTATTTGATCACCCGTTAATTCAACATAAGATTACATATATTCGCGATAAGAATACAGGTACGAAAGATTTTCGTGAATTAGTGGACGAAGTAGCAAGTTTAATGGCTTTCGAAATTACTCGCGACCTTCCACTTAAGGACATTGAAATTGAAACACCTGTAAGCAAAGCGACAACAAAAGTGATCGCTGGTAAAAAACTTGGTTTAATTCCGATTTTACGTGCAGGTTTAGGAATGGTTGATGGAATTCTGAAATTAATTCCAGCAGCAAAAGTAGGACACGTTGGTTTATACCGTGACCCTAAAACATTGCAACCGGTAGAATACTATGTGAAACTTCCAACGGATGTAGAAGAGCGTGACTTTATCGTACTAGATCCGATGCTAGCAACAGGTGGTTCTGCGGCTGAAGCAATTAACTCTCTGAAAAAGCGCGGTGCGAAACAAATTAAATTAATGTGTATCGTTGCAGCTCCAGAAGGGGTAAAAGTAGTACAAGAAGAACATCCTGATGTTGATATTTATGTAGCAGCATTAGATGAGAAATTAAATGACCACGGATATGTAGTACCAGGTCTTGGTGATGCTGGTGACCGTTTATTCGGAACGAAGTAAGACAACTGACGAGCAGGGGAGATTCCCCAGCTCGTCTTTTTTGTTGTAAGCAAGTAGGGGAGGGGGAGAGGATAAATATACATCGTATATACAACATAAGTTGCATACAACTCACATATAATATAGAAGTCTTACGTCTGAGGAACACTATATTATGGAAGAAAAGCGTTATATCTCGAAAATATAATAGTGACAAACTTGTGAACATTTCCTTCTATTATAAAGAGAAAACTGTTAGAAATTGCATATATGTAACCAGTATTTAGAAGGGGAACGTTTTCATTTTTGGGAGGAAATGCCTAATACTCAAATTTTTAGATTTTTTACGATTTCTCGTTGACACTGTTAATACCCTATTGTATGCTAACAACGGGGATAGATGGTAGGGCTTTCAGTGACAAAATTACATCTATTCCGTGACGAAAATGTAAACTTTTTGTTTTGTATAGGATTTATGCAAAAAAATGAGTTATTATTAACACATCGTGAATGAGGGTTACATATTGGAGGGATGAATCCTTGCAAAAAAACGATCGCAGCCATATAAAAGCTTATGCTTTAATGTCAGGTATTCTTGCTCAATTAGTCGGTTCTATTCTTGTTGGAATCTTTGGTGGGCAGTGGATTGATAATAAGGTTGGAACGTTTCCGTTGTTTCTTATTATAGGGTTATTACTCGGACTAGGAACAGGGGTATACGCAATGATTCGACTCATTCGACATTACTATTCGGGAGAGCAATGATGATAGACGTACATGGACTTGTCCAAAGACAAAAGAAATATATGTACTACTTGCTTGCGCTTCTAGTGCTAGGATGGGGATTTACCTCTTACAAGGATGTATTTCTTGGACTGATTATCGGGACGATTTTCAGTTTTCTTAGTTTGCGCATCATTGCACGTAGAACAGACAAGCTGCTAGATCGCGTAACAAATGGAGAAAACGTGAAGTTCAAGGCAACAGCGGTAAGTACATATTCAAGATTCGCCACGATTGGGTTATTAATTTTATTTGCAGCCAAATATCAAGAGTTAATCGCGATGTGGGGCCTAGGTGTAGGATTGCTGACAGGATACCTTGTCATGATCATAGATTTTCTTTATTTAGAGTATAAGAGCAGGGAAGAGAGGTGAATTACTAGTGGAACACGGTAAATTAGTTGAATTTCTAGGTTTAACGTTCGATTTGTCATCAGTTATGATGGTTACTGTAGCAGCAGTTATTGTTTTCTTAATCGCTGTTATCGGAACTCGCAGCTTAGCTCTTCGCCCAACCGGGATGCAAAACTTCATGGAATGGGTGTTTGACTTCGTGAAAGGGATTATCAATAGTACGATGGACTGGAAAACAGGTGGACGTTTCTTAACGCTTGGCGTTACGCTTATCATGTTTATCATCGTATCGAACTTCCTTGGTTTACCATTCATGTATTCAGCAACTGAAGCTGGCGAACATATTGCATGGTGGAGATCACCAACGTCTGATCCAGCAGTTACATTAACATTAGCCGTGATGGTAGTTACCCTCACCCATTATTATGGAATTAAGATGAAGGGTACGAAAGAGTACGTAAAAGGTTATTTCCAACCTATGAAATTCTTATTCCCATTAAAGGTTATTGAGGAGTTTGCTAACACATTAACGTTAGGTCTTCGTTTATTTGGTAACATTTATGCAGGTGAGATCTTATTAGGATTACTTGCTAAGTTGGGCGGAGCATCATTCCTTGGCGCATTAGGTGCACTTGTACCTATGTTAGCGTGGATGGGATTCAGTGTATTCGTTGGTTCAATCCAGGCATTTATTTTCGTAATGTTAACGATGGTTTATATGGCTCATAAAGTAAGCCATGACCATTAATATAATTTAAGTAAGAAAAAATTTATTTTTTTATAATACAAAGGAGGACAAATTAAATGAGTTTAGGTGTAATCGCAGCTGCAATTGCAATTGGTTTATCAGCATTAGGTGCAGGTATTGGTAACGGTCTTATCGTATCACGTACAATCGAAGGTGTTGCTCGTCAACCAGAACTAAAAGGCGCACTTCAAACAATTATGTTCATCGGGGTTGCTTTAGTTGAGGCACTTCCAATCATCGGTGTAGTTATTGCTTTCATCGTAATGAACAAATAAGGGAGACTCCCCTTACATAGATGGCGAAGAGTGTTTTTCCGAACTTTCTTCGCCATTGCTTTATGAATGAAACGTATGTCTTTTTTTTTCATATGATCAATTTAGATATTTTGAAGGGAGTGAATCCTTGTGCCAACTTTATTATTAGGTGCTGCCATTCCATTTGGAACGATTGCTTATACATTGTTCATTTTCTTACTTCTATTAGTAATGCTACGCAAATTTGCGTGGGGTCCTTTAATGGGAATTATGAAAGAACGTGAAGAGCATGTTACTAATGAAATCGACGCTGCAGAAAGAAGTAATGCTGAGGCGAAGAAGTTAGTAGAAGAACAACGTGAAATGTTAAAACAATCACGTGTTGAAGCACAAGAGTTAATCGAAAGAGCGAAAAAGCAAGCTGTAGATCAAAAAGATGTTATTGTTGCTGCTGCGAAAGAAGAAGCAGAATCAATTAAAGCATCTGCTGTACAAGAAATTCAACGCGAAAAAGAGCAAGCAATTGCTGCTTTACAAGAACAAGTTGCTTCTTTATCTGTTCAAATTGCTTCTAAAGTAATTGAAAAAGAATTAAAAGAAGAAGATCAAGTGAAGTTAATTCGCGATTATATTAAAGAAGTAGGAGAAGCGCGATGAGCAATGGGATTGTAGCAAAACGTTATGCTGTCGCTCTTTTTAAAATTGCTAAAGAAAAACACGTATTAGAAATGTTTGAAGAGGAATTACGCCTTGTACAAAACGTTTATGTAAAGAACGGAGAACTACATAGCTTTTTAACGCAACCGAACATTTCAAAGGAACAAAAGAAAACGTTTCTTGCAAACGTATTCGGATCTGTTTCTGAATCTATTTTAAATACGTTATATATTTTAATTGATAACAAACGCATTGATATCTTACCTGAAATTGCAGATGAATATGTTGTTCTTGCTAATGAAGAACGTAACGTAGCGGACGCAACTGTATATTCTACTCGTCTTCTATCAGAAGAAGAGAAGCTTAACATTGCAGAAGCATTTGCGAAGAGAACAGGAAAAGATGCAATTCGCGTGAAAAATGTTGTAGATGAAGATTTACTAGGCGGCATTAAAGTACGTATTGGAAATCGCATTTATGATGGAAGTTTACAAGGAAAATTAGCACGTATTCAGCGTGAATTAATGAAGAATAGATAGGGGTGAAGCACATGAGCATCAGAGCTGAAGAAATTAGCGCACTGATAAAGCAACAAATCGAGAACTATCAGTCTGAAATCGAAGTTAGTGATGTTGGTACAGTTATCCAAGTTGGTGACGGTATCGCGCGTGCTCATGGTCTTGATAACGTTATGGCTGGTGAACTTGTAGAGTTCTCTAACGGCGTTATGGGACTAGCACAAAACTTAGAGGAAAATAACGTAGGTATTATCATTTTAGGACCTTACACAGAAATTCGTGAAGGTGACGAAGTTCGTCGTACTGGTCGCATCATGCAAGTACCGGTAGGAAAAGAACTAATTGGTCGTGTTGTAAACCCATTAGGTCAACCAGTTGATGGTTTAGGCCCAATCAATACAACAAACACTCGTCCAATTGAAAGTCCAGCACCAGGTGTAATGGATCGTAAATCTGTTCATGAGCCACTTCAAACAGGTATTAAAGCGATCGATGCTCTTGTACCAATTGGCCGTGGTCAACGTGAGTTAATCATCGGTGACCGTCAAACTGGTAAAACAGCGGTTGCACTTGATACAATCATTAACCAAAAAGATGAAGATATGATTTGTATCTATGTAGCAATTGGACAAAAAGAATCAACTGTACGTAACGTAGTAGAAACACTACGTAAGCACGGTGCATTAGAGTACACAATCGTTGTAACTGCATCTGCTTCTCAACCAGCTCCATTATTATACCTAGCTCCTTACGCTGGTGTAACAATGGGTGAAGAGTTCATGTACAATGGTAAACACGTATTAGTAGTATATGATGACTTATCAAAACAAGCAGCGGCTTACCGTGAGCTGTCATTACTATTACGTCGTCCTCCAGGTCGTGAAGCTTACCCAGGGGATGTATTCTACTTACATTCTCGCTTATTAGAGCGTGCAGCAAAATTAAGTGATGCAAAAGGCGGCGGTTCTTTAACTGCACTACCTTTCATCGAAACACAAGCAGGGGACGTATCAGCATACATCCCAACAAACGTAATTTCTATTACGGATGGACAAATCTTCTTACAATCTGACCTATTCTTCTCTGGCGTACGTCCAGCGATCGATGCGGGTACTTCTGTATCTCGTGTAGGTGGATCTGCTCAGATTAAAGCAATGAGTAAAGTATCAGGTACACTTCGTCTTGACCTTGCATCTTACCGTGAGTTAGAAGCGTTCGCTCAGTTCGGTTCTGACCTTGATAAAGCAACTCAAGCGAAATTAAACCGTGGTGCTCGTACTGTTGAGGTATTAAAACAAGGATTACACAAACCATTACGTGTAGAGAAACAAGTTATCATTCTTTACGCTTTAACACGTGGATTCCTAGATGATATCCCAGTAGTAGATATCACTCGTTTCGAAGAAGAATTCCATGCTTGGTTAGATTCTAATGCGACTGACTTATTAGAAGAAATCCGCACAACTAAGAAACTTGCGGATGACGACAAATTTGCAGCAGCAATTAATGGATTTAAAAAAGTATTCGTAGCTTCTGAATAATAAAAGCAGAAGCGGCTCGTTTAAGCCGCTGCAGCTAGATAGTATATATAAAGGCATCTCAATTTCTGAGATTGCTGACGGTTATGTAAAGGAAAAGAGTAGGTGCACCTATTCTTTTCCTTCAATCATGAGCAAGAATATCTTGCAACGTAGATTAGGAAGAGGATTCTTACTAATCGTGCCAACTTCCGGAAAAAAGGTGGTGAAAACCTGTGGCATCTTTACGCGATATAAAAGCGAAGATTAACTCGACAAAGAAAACGAGTCAAATTACGAAAGCGATGGAGATGGTATCTGCATCTAAGTTAAACCGTGCAGAGCAAAATGCTAAATCTTTCGTTCCGTATATGGAAAAGATTCAAGAAGTAGTAGCGAGCATTGCGCAAGGAAGTAAAGGAATTAATCATCCGATGCTAAATGCGCGTCCTGTAAAGCGTACAGGATACATCGTTATTACATCTGATCGCGGACTAGCAGGTGGTTATAACAGTAACGTATTACGTACAGTAAGTAACGTAATTCGTGAACGTCATAATATGGATTCAAACCAATATTCAATTATTGTGCTTGGACGACTAGGACGTGATTATTTAAAACGTCGCGGCTTTAACATCATTGATGAAGTAGTTGGACTATCTGACCACCCATCATTTACTGATATTAAAGACCTTGCTTCTCGAGCAATTGCGATGTTCGCAGATGGTGCTTATGATGAGCTGTACATTTACTACAACCATTACGTAAGTAAAATTTCACAAGAGGTAACGGAAAATAAAATTTTACCGCTTACTGATGTGGCGTCTGACAAACCGACGACAGCTTATGAATTCGAACCTTCTGAAGAAGAAATTTTAAAAGTACTATTGCCACAATACGCAGAAAGCTTAGTGTACGGTGCATTACTAGACGGTAAAGCAAGTGAACACGCAGCGCGTATGACAGCAATGAAGAGTGCTACAGACAACGCAATGGAAGTTATCGATTCACTTACACTTTCATTCAACCGTGCGCGTCAGGCAGCGATTACGCAAGAAATTACGGAAATCGTTGGTGGAGCAGCAGCGTTAGAATAGTATTAAAAGGCGGAAGCGGTTCGTTCAGAATGAGAGGGGGATGGAGCTTTTGACGTAGAGGCGATTTGTGCCTCGTAGGAAAAAGCGAAGCCACCGAACATTCTAACCGCTGGAGCTAGATTCAATAAAAAGCGGAAGCGGCTCTGTCAAAAGAGTCGCGTAAGCTATAAACCAATAAAAAATTAAAAGCTAGCTGCTCGTAGAAAGTTGGCTAATTAAAAGAAAGCTAGGAGGGAACCCGATGAATAAAGGGCGCGTTACGCAAATCATGGGTCCGGTTGTAGACGTTAAGTTTGATGGCGGAAAGCTACCAGAAATCTACAACGCCCTTACGGTAAAACAAAGCAACGAAAACGGAAGTATTAACTTAACATTTGAAGTTGCACTTCATTTAGGTGATGATACAGTTCGTACAGTTGCAATGTCTTCCACAGATGGACTTGTTCGTGGCACAGAAGTAGAAGATACTGGTAAACCAATCTCTGTACCAGTTGGTGATGTAACACTTGGTCGCGTATTTAACGTATTAGGTGATGCAATTGACTTAGATGGTGAGGTTCCTGCAGATGTACATCGTGATCCAATTCACCGTCAAGCACCTGCATTCGAAGAATTATCTACTAAAGTAGAAATTCTTGAAACTGGTATTAAAGTAGTAGACTTACTTGCTCCTTACATTAAGGGTGGTAAGATCGGCCTATTCGGTGGTGCCGGCGTAGGTAAAACAGTATTAATTCAGGAATTAATTAACAACATCGCACAAGAGCACGGTGGTATCTCTGTATTCGCTGGTGTAGGTGAGCGTACTCGTGAGGGTAATGACTTATACCACGAAATGAGCGATTCTGGCGTAATCAAGAAAACTGCGATGGTATTTGGACAAATGAACGAGCCACCTGGAGCACGTCAACGTGTTGCATTAACAGGTTTAACAATGGCTGAGCATTTCCGTGATGAGCAAGGACAAGACGTACTTCTGTTCATCGATAACATCTTCCGTTTCACGCAAGCGGGTTCTGAAGTATCTGCCCTTCTTGGTCGTATGCCATCTGCGGTAGGTTACCAACCAACACTTGCAACAGAAATGGGTCAATTACAAGAGCGTATTACATCTACAAATAAAGGGTCTATCACGTCTATCCAAGCGGTATATGTACCAGCCGATGACTATACTGACCCAGCACCAGCTACAACGTTCGCTCACTTAGATGCAACAACAAACTTAGAGCGTCGTTTAACGCAAATGGGTATTTACCCAGCCGTAGATCCATTAGCATCTACATCTCGTGCACTTTCTCCAGAAATCGTAGGAGAAGAACATTATGAAGTAGCTCGTCAAGTACAGCAAACTTTACAACGTTATAAAGAACTTCAAGATATCATCGCTATCTTAGGTATGGATGAGTTATCTGAAGAAGATAAGTTAGTTGTACATCGTGCTCGTCGTATTCAATTCTTCTTATCTCAAAACTTCCACGTAGCTGAGCAGTTTACAGGTCAAAAAGGTTCTTACGTACCTGTAAAGAATACAGTTAGTGGTTTCAAAGAAATTCTAGAAGGAAAATATGATGACCTTCCAGAAGATGCATTCCGCTTAGTAGGTGGCATTGAAGAAGTTATTGAAAACGCGAAGAAAATGATGGCGTAAGGCCTTAGGAGGGACGAAGTATGAAGACATTTCCAGTCAGTATTGTAACTCCTGATGGACCGGTTTACGAAAAAGAAGTAGAAATGGTAAGTGTAAAAGCAGAGAGTGGGGAAATGGGGATTTTACCAGGTCACATTCCAACTGTTGCACCATTAAAAATTAGTGCAGTTCGTCTGAAAAATGGTGGACACACTGATTATGTAGCAGTAAGCGGTGGCTTTATCGAAGTTCGTCCAGATAAAGTGACTGTATTATCATCATCTGCTGAAGAAGCAAACCATATCGATATCCATCGTGCAAATGAAGCGAAGCGTCGCGCTGAGCAACGTCTGCAAGATAAACAAGCACATGTTGACTTTAAACGTGCAGAAATGGCATTACAACGTGCTGTGAACCGTTTGAACGTTTCCGATATGAAGTAAAAAAATCCGTAAGGGCTTTGCCTTTACGGATTTTTTTTGTGTATTTTATGGATAATTTTACAAAACTGGTATAATTATATTGATGCTTGTATAAGTAGAAGTGTACAACAATTTATATTTCATAAAGGGGATGAATCAATGATTGGTGAAATGAAGCGAGAAGCATTGTACTCTTTAAAGGGAAAATGGGGACTAGGTGTTGGATCAACAATTTTATATTTTATTTTAAGTTATGTTGTTTCGATGGCTGCAATGCTTATACTATTAATTCCAGGAATTATTATATTTCTCTTATTTGCTGGTTTAGTAGGTTCACTTGAAGGGCAAACAATATCAAATGGAGCAAGTGTTACATTCGGGATTTTTTATTGCATTATGATAATTTTGAGTAGTGCATCCTATGGGATTACATCATACGGTTATACAAATGTATTTTTACAGATTAGTAAACGAGAAGATGCTAAAGTAGATTACTTATTCGAAGGATTTCGTGGCTTTAAAAGAATGATGAAAACAATATGGGCAATGCTTGCAATTTTATTATATACAGGTACATGGATTCCGATATTGTTAGTAGCCTTATTTGCATTTTTTGGTGAAGAAGGAAATGCGTCGTTTGCTATTGCTATCTGTGTACTACTAGCTATTTCAATCGTTGGTATGATTGTGATGTATTTTTCTTATGCACTGACGTACTATGTGATGATTGAAAATCCAGAATATAGTGTTTCGCAGGCGATGAAGGAAAGTAAGAATCTTATGAAGGGTCATAAGTTAGATTTGTTTCTTTTATGGCTGAGCTTCATAGGATGGGCTATTTTAGCGCTTCTTACTTTTGGAATAGGATTTCTTTGGCTTAGTCCGTATATGAGTACGACGACAGCACACTTTTATCGCTATATTTCAAAAGGTGAATTTCAATAGGAACATGCTATACTAATAGAATTATTGTGTATAGGAGGCGAGGCTACGCATGATTAGTGATTTAAAAGGAGAAGCACTAGATTCATTAGAAGGAAAATGGGGATTAGCTGTTGGAGCTACACTACTCATTTCAATTCTTATCACGGCTTTTAGTTTTAGTGTTGATTGGGGATTTTTTTTGATTTTCGGTTGGCAAAAAACAAATGGTTCACTTTCAACGAATATTCTTACATTTTTTGTTACTGGACCGTTAACTTTAGGTGGATATTACCTTGGTTTAAATATCCTTCGTGAAAAGCAAGCTAGTATCGGTAATGTATTCATTTGGTTTTCAGAGGGAAAGAGATTTCTAAAATCATTTTTATTATATTTATTAGTAAATCTTTATCTTTTCTTATGGACGTTATTGTTCATTATTCCAGGTATTATTAAATCATTTTCTTATGCGATGACATACTTTATTATAAACGATCATCCTGAGTATTCACTGAACCAAGCTATTACAGAAAGTCGTCGTATGATGGATGGACATAAGATGGAGTATTTCATTTTATGTTTAAGTTTTATTGGCTGGTTTATATTAAGTTGTATTACGTTAGGGATTGGATTCTTATGGTTAATTCCATATTTCTATACGACATCTGCAGCTTTTTACGAAGAGATTGCAGAAGAATATTATGAGAAAAATATTTAGCACTAAAAAACCCCCGGTATGAATTATTTGTTCATACTGGGGGTTTTTTGTAGAAACTTTATAAACTGATTACTAGTAAGTGGTTTACTGAAATAGTAACCTTGCATATATTTACAGTTATGTTTTTGCAGAAACTTAAGTTGTTTTTCGGTTTCAATTCCTTCGGCGACGACTGAAAGATTTAAAGTATTTGCGAGGGAAAGTATTGTAGAAACGATGGCTCGTTCTTCAGGACGATGATCAGCTAATTGTGTAAATTCTCTCGGTACTTTTAATGTGTCGATTGGAAAAATTGATAAATAAGCAAGAGAAGAGTATCCAGTACCGAAGTCATCAATGGAAGTTTGGATACCGTATTCTTTTAATTGCTTCAGTCTTAATAACGTTTCTTTCTCGTCAACCATTGCAATTCTTTCTGTTAACTCAAGTGTTACATATTTTGGATCGACTTGCACGTCGTTTAATATTTGTGAAATGCTTTCAATTAATTGATCTTGCCGGAACTCTTTTGCGGATAGATTAACACTTATTTTTAAATTTTGGTAGCCAAAGGTATGCCATATTTTTAATTGGAGACAAGCTTCTTGTAATACCCAATGTCCAAGTGGGACTACTTGTGGCGTCTCTTCTACAATTGGAATAAACTCACATGGTGAAATGTCACCTAATAGTGGGTGTTTCCAACGTATTAAAGCTTCAGCGCCGATAATTTTATTTGTTGTCGTATCAATTTGTGGTTGATAAACGAGATAAAATTCTTTGTTTACTAAAGCGATTGGCAAATCTTTTTCAATTCGAGCTTTTCGTTCCATTTTTTTATATAGTTCTTTCGTGTAAAGAGAGCTACCGTTTTTTCCTTTATTCTTTGCTTCGTACATGGCCATATCAGCATGCTGCAAAATGGATAGCGCATCTTCACCTGCTTCAGGATATATTGCAATTCCGATGCTCGGTGAGATTTGTAAATGTTGATTTTCGATTTCAAATGGCTCATTCATGGCCGTTACAATCCTATCAGCTATTTTTTGGACATCTGGCTTTTTTTTGTAATTCTCGATAAGGATTGTGAACTCATCCCCAGCTAGCCGCGCGAGTTTCATATTTGATGTTGCTATTCTTTCGAGCCTTTTTGCTACTGCGATGAGCAATAGGTCTCCTACTCGATGACCGAGGGTATCATTAATAACTTTAAAACGGTCTAGGTCGAGAAACATAACAGCAAAAGGCTTTTTCGATATTTTTGCTCGCGCAATTGCCTGTTCTAAATGTTGATGAAATGCACGTCGATTTGCAAGCTCTGTTAAAGTATCATGGTATGCTAGGAAATTAATTTGTTCTTGTTGTTGTTTGCTTTCTGTAATATCTTTAATCATTAAATAAACCCCAGAAATTTTCTCCTTTAAAAAGATCGGTACGGCGGTAACGTGCAAGTAGTAAATATCTCTGCTTTTATGGTAAGCCCGTATTTCTAAAGAGATAGAATACCCCTTTTTCACGCGATGAAAGGCGTTAATCATTTCTTCTAAATCTTCTTCGTATATGAGTGAATAGTAAGGCTGGTTTAATAATTCATTCGTTTGATAACCGAGTAAAGTAGTGCCAGCGTTATTTACTTTGAGAAAATTACCGTACAAATCTAATGTGAAGATTGGATCTGGATGATGCTCGTATAAAGATTTAAACATTTGTTGATTATGATAGAGTTCATTTTTCTGTTCTACTAAATCTTCTGTACGTAGTTTAATTTGTTTCTCGAGTTCTGAGTTGAATTGCATTTGAGCAAACAATAATATTTTATTTTGTTTTCGAACTAAGCTATGACGTATGAGAACGAAAGAGAAAGTTATTATAAGTCCGATTACTATAATAGGCGCAAAAACGTATTCAACTAATATAAAAACAATAAGCATTACTACCGAAATATACGGTAATGATAATCGGATTGATTCACCAATTTTAGGTGTTAGTAGTACTTGTTCTTGTTTTTCAGGCTCTTTTGTATGGAGAATACAGGCGATTGCTACTAACACTAAGGTTACTTGATAGAAAGGAGTAACTGTAAACATAGAATACTCTGGTATGAAGTATTTTATATAAGCATAAATCGCATCTGTAGTAGCATATAAAATTAAAGCACTGCCAAGAAGTGCACCGACCTTTTTAGGTAATAAGGATAGTGGTTTGAATAAAAGGTTGATTCCTATTAAGAGAAAGAGTAAATCAGCCATTGGATAGGTAAGTTGAACAAATATGTCGATATAGGATGTTGTAAAGATGTGAATAGTTCGTTCAATAAGTAAGTAGTAACTTAAAGTAAATTGGGCTGTAACGATAATACAAATATCACATAGCATAAAAAGTTTTTCTAATAAATCTCGGTTATAAATGATTTCGTATAGAAAGGCAAACGTAAAACTAACTAAAAAAAGTAAGTAAAAAAAGTCAGATGGATCAACGAACGTATAGAAGTCTTTTACAATTAAACGCTGATAGGCAACGACTATATCACCGATAAAATAAGAGAGAGCTCCAACAGATAATATGATCCAAAATAAACGAGATAGCCCTTCTTTCATGTTTGAAAAATAAAGTATATAACTACAAGCGATAATATCAATTAATAGGGTACTCATTCCGATTAATAGCTGAAAAGGAAATGAGTATTCATATAGAAAAGGCATCGCTACGTAGTGAATCGTTATGGACAGCAATACAATGCTTATAAGAATACTTACATGTGTTTGTTTTTTCATTTATATCACCTACGGTTTCTTGAAAAGCATATATAAGTTTTATATTTATTTTGCACAATTATAGCAAGTTGTAAAGATAGATTTTAATAATTCTTGTTTCTGCCTCCCAACATATCGACATAGGAATTTGAAGTTTGCTATAATGATTAGAATAGTTGCATTATTTAGAAAAATTTAAAAATAATAATTACTGCAACTAGGACATATTGTTTACTATGTGAACTTGTTCTTAATTTAGGGGGGAGGGTTTCACAATGGCAAGTGTATATGAAAATAGTTATATGATCGTTTTGATTTTCTTGCTATTAGGTATATTGCTGCCGGTAGTGGCTCTTACATTAGGAAGGATGCTGCGCCCAAATAAACCAAGTGCAGCAAAGGCGACGACGTATGAGAGTGGAATTGAGCCTTTTCATGATGCAAATATTCGGTTTCATGCGCGTTATTATATTTTCGCTTTATTGTTTGTGATCTTTGATGTAGAAACTTTATTTTTATATCCTTGGGCTGTTGCGTATGACAAGCTAGGTTTATTTGCATTAATTGAAATGCTCATCTTTGTTGTAATGTTGCTAGTTGGATTAGCGTATGCTTGGAAAAAGAAGGTGTTACAATGGTTATAAATTTTGAGGAATTACATCCAAATGAGCGAGCAGAATTAGAACGAAATATCTTTTTTTCTACATTGGAACAGTTGAAAGGATGGGCGAGGAGCAACTCTTTATGGCCGATGACATTCGGACTGGCGTGCTGTGCAATTGAAATGATGGGGGTAGGCTCATCACATTATGATTTAGATCGATTTGGGTCATTTTTTCGAACTTCACCAAGGCAATCGGACGTCATGATTGTATCGGGAACGGTAACGAAGAAGATGGCTCCTATTGTTCGGCGCTTATATGATCAAATGCCCGAACCGAAATGGGTTATTGCGATGGGATCTTGTGCGACAGCAGGTGGTCCGTATGTAAATTCATATGCTGTTGTGAAAGGTGTAGACCAAATCGTACCAGTTGATGTGTATATTCCTGGTTGTCCCCCGAATCCAGCTGCTTTAATTTATGGAATTAATAAATTGAAAGAAAAAATTCGTTACGAAGCAAAGACCGGGAAGCAGGTGACGAATAAATGAGTAATCCAAATAAAGATTTAGAGGAGTTGAAAAAAGAAGCAGCTAGGCGTGCAAAAGAAGAAGCGAGAAAACGCCTTGTAGCGAAACACGAGGCGGAAATAAGTAAGCTTGAGGAAGAAGATCAAGAAAAAGAGAAAGCGCTACCAAAAAACGATGATATTACTATAGAAGAAGCAAAACGACGTGCAGCAGCAGCTGCAAAAGCAAAAGCGGCAGCGTTAGCGAAGCAAAAAAGAGAAGGAACAGAAGAAGTAACGGAAGAAGAAAAAGCGAAAGCCAAGGCGAAGGCAGCAGCAGCTGCAAAAGCAAAAGCGGCAGCGTTAGCGAAACAGAAAAGAGAAGGGACAGAAGAAGTAGCGGAAGAAGAAAAAGCGAAGGCCAAGGCGAAGGCGGTGGCAGCGGCCAAGGCAAAAGCGGCAGCATTGGCGAAGCAGAAAGCCTCGCAAGGTGATGGGGATTCGGGAGATGAAAAGGCAAAGGCAATTGCAGCGGCAAAAGCAAAAGCAGCAGCGGCTGCAAGAGCGAAGACAAAGGGGGCTGAAGGTAAGAAAGAGGATGAGCCGAAGCAGGAAGAACCGTCCGTAAATCAGCCGTATTTAAATCAGTATGTTGAGGCTATTAGGGAGAAGTTAGGAGAGGGTGCATTAGTAGATTCCTACATTAATAAACTGTCAAAGGATGTGCCAACTCTTGTGGTGGATCCCGAAAAGTATTATGAAGTGATGGAGTTACTGCGATTCCATGAGGGACTTGCTTTTGATTATATGTCAGAGCTACATGCGACGGATTTTGTGACACATATGGAAGTGTATGTTCATTTGTTTTCATATAGTAAGAAACAATCGGTAGCGGTGAAGGTAAAGCTAGACCGGGAAGCGCCGCAAGTCGAATCTGTGACAGCGCTTTGGAAAGGGGCCGACTGGCCGGAGCGAGAAGCATACGATTTGCTCGGCATTGTATTTAAAGGGCATCCGAATTTAACGCGTATTTTAATGCCAGAGGATTGGGTAGGATATCCGCTTAGAAAAGACTATGAACCGTATGATGTGGAGGTGTAGCTATGATCCGTACGGAAGAGATGCTTTTGAATGTAGGACCTCAGCATCCGAGTACACATGGTGTGTTCAGGCTCGTAATTAAGATTGACGGGGAACTTATTAAAGAAGCTACACCTGTTATTGGGTATTTGCATCGCGGGACCGAAAAGATCGCTGAGAGCTTACAGTATACGCAAATTATCCCTTATACAGATCGAATGGACTATTTATCAGCTATGACGAATAATTACGTCATTTGCCATGCTGTAGAGACGATGATGGGGCTTGAAATTCCAGAGCGTGCCGAATACTTGCGAGTACTTGCGATGGAGCTAGGAAGAATTGCGAGCCATCTCGTTTGGTGGGGGACGAATCTTCTTGATATAGGAGCGGTCAGCCCGTTTTTGTACGCGTTTCGTGAACGAGAGATGATTATAAATTTATTAAATGAATTATGCGGGGCACGGCTTACTTTTAACTATATGAGAGTTGGCGGTGTGAAGTGGGATGCGCCAGATGGTTGGATTGAAAAGGTGGAAGAGTTTGTTCCGTATATGAGAGAGCAACTGGCAGGTTATCATGATCTTGTTAGCGGTAATGAGATTTTCTTAAATCGTGTGAAAGGCGTTGGTATATATAGCGCGGAAGAAGCGATCTCGTATTCTTTAAGCGGAGCAAATTTGCGGTGCACTGGAGTAAACTGGGATCTTCGCAAAGATGAGCCGTATTCGATTTATGATCGTTTTGATTTTGATATTCCTG
Source organism: Bacillus cereus group sp. MYBK195-1 (assembly GCF_051916605.1). NCBI lineage: Bacteria > Bacillati > Bacillota > Bacilli > Caryophanales > Bacillaceae > Bacillus > Bacillus cereus group sp. MYBK195-1. The sequence goes on from NZ_JBQAGZ010000007.1 coordinate 208,649, forward strand.
TTGGAAGCGTGGGAGATGCTTGGGATCGCTACGTTTGCCGAATGCAAGAAATCGAGGAGTCTTTAAAGATTGTTGAGCAGGCGGTTCAGCAGTTCCCGAAAGATGGAGCTGTGCTGGCAAAAGTACCGAAAATTATTAAGGCACCTAAGGGAGAAGCGTTCGTACGTATCGAATCGCCGCGCGGAGAGATTGGGTGTTATATCGCTAGTGACGGAAAGAAAGAGCCGTACCGTTTGAAGTTTCGTAGGCCATCTTTTTATAACTTGCAAATTTTACCGAAGTTATTGAAAGGTGAAAACATCGCTAATTTAATTACGATTTTAGGTGGAGTTGATATTGTACTTGGGGAGGTTGATGGCTAATGATTGAGACGCTCTTACAATCACCTTCAAGCTGGAAGAATTTCTTCATTTTTTTCGGATTAGCGGTACTTCTGCTATTTGCAGTCCTTGGCTTCGTTACATATGGAATTTTGGCAGAACGGAAAGTGATGGGGTTTATGCAAGGGCGGATTGGACCAAACCAGGTTGGAGGCCGATTCGGTTTACTGCAAACGGTAGCTGATGTTTTAAAACTATTATTGAAAGAAGATAGTATTCCAAAAGCAGCAGATAAACCGCTGTTTATATTAGCGCCTGTCATTGCATTTGCACCAGCATTTATGGTGCTTGCAGTTATCCCGTTCACTGATAAATTTCAATTTGCAGATATTGGAGTCGGGCTACTTTATTATATTGCTGTTTCCGGTATTACGACGATAGGTGTTGTAACTGGAGGATGGGCATCGAATAATAAATATTCCCTTTTAGGAGGGATGCGTGCGGCGGCGCAAATGATTTCTTATGAGATTCCGCTCGTAATGAGTGTAATTGGTATCGTTTTGCTAGCTGGTAGTCTGAATTTAAATGAGATTGTAGCGGCGCAGGAGAAGGTTTGGTACATTTTCGTACAGCCAATTGGCTTCGTCGTTTTCTTAATCGCAGCAGTTGCAGAGTTAAATAGAACGCCATTCGATTTGCCAGAAGCGGAGTCAGAACTTGTTTCTGGATATCATACGGAATACTCAGGTTTTCGCTGGGCGTTTTTCATGCTTTCAGAGTACGTATATTTCTTCGGGATGGCATCTTTAATTACAGTGCTCTTTTTAGGTGGATGGAATCCAGTTATGTTCCTTGGATTTATCCCAGGAGCTGTATGGTTTGCTTTGAAATTTAGCAGTGTAGTCTTTCTATTAATTTGGTTCCGCGTTACGTTTCCGCGTATAAGAGGTGACCAGTTAATGGAGTTTGGCTGGAAAGTATTATTGCCAATTGCACTTGCGAATATTTTCTTAACGGCATTGATTAAGGAGTTATTCTTCTAATCTATGAGGGGGGTGCCAGTAAGAGATGAAAGGACTATTTAAAGGATTAAAATATACATTAAGTAATTTGAGCAAGAAGAAGGTAACGTATGATTATCCAAATCAACCGTTGCCGTTGCCAGACCGTTTTCGTGGAATTCAAAAATTTTATCCGGAGAAATGTATTGTTTGTAATCAGTGCTCTAACATTTGTCCGACAGACTGTATTCAGTTAACAGGAAAGAAACATCCGGATCCTACGAAAAAAGGAAAAATTATCGACACGTATGATATTAATTTTGAAATTTGTATTCTTTGTGATTTATGTACAGAAGTTTGTCCGACAGAGGCAATTGTCATGACAAATAACTTTGAACTCGCGGAATATTCACGTGATGACTTATTTAAAAATTTGCAGTGGCTTGACGAAAACGACGAAAACGTCAGGAAGGAGAACAAGGCATGAATGGCGAGTTTGTAGCATTCTTTATACTATCCTTGTCTGCAATTATCGGCGGTGTTCTTATGTTGAACTTAACGAAAGTTATGCACATGATGCTAGCTCTCGTTCTGACATTTCTCAGCATTGCAGGTTTGTATTTTCTTTTATCAGCTGAATTTATAGGCGTTGCACAAATTTTACTTTACTCTGGTGCAATCACAATTATTATGATTTTCGGCATTATGTTAACGAAACATAACGCGGAAAATGAATCGCGTCTTACTCTTCGAAAATGGATTATCTTCTTTGCAGTTGTAGCATTTGGAGCGGTTATGTATTTCGCTGTTAATAATGTTGATTTTGCAAATGAAAGCACACAAGGAAGTTTACCTCTCCATGAAAACAACACACTTCAAATCGGTACGCTTCTCTATTCAAAATATATTATCCCATTTGAACTAACTTCAGTTATTTTACTTGTAGCACTCGTTGGCGCGATTGTACTTGCGAAAAAGGATGAGAAAGAGGAGGATTCCAATGAGTAGCGTTCCAGCTTCTGCATATTTAACACTTGCGATTATTTTGTTTTGCATCGGTCTATTTGGAGCTTTAACAAAGCGGAATACAGTAATCGTATTAGTTTGTATCGAATTAATGCTGAATGCTGCCAATTTAAACTTAGTGGCGTTTAGTAAATTAGGCTTATTTCCGAATTTAACAGGTCAAATTTTCTCACTGTTTACGATGGCTGTAGCGGCAGCGGAAGCGGCGGTAGGACTCGCTATTTTAATTGCTTTATATCGTAATCGTACAACAGTTCAGGTGGATGAAATGAATACGCTCAAAGGATAACATTGTGACCGAAAAAGGGGGAAGGAAACAATGATCGATTATGCATGGCTCATACCGCTTTTCCCACTCGTTTCGTTTTTGTTACTTATTATATTCGGGAAGAAAATTAGAGAAGGAAGCAGCGTACTTAGTATTTTTTTCGTCTTTCTCTCCTTTATACTTGCGGTACTTGTGTTAATAGAAAGGTTTTCAGAAGCAAGCGTGAAGCATAAGTGGGTGTGGCTTAGAGCTGGAGATGTGGATATATCATTCGGCTTTGAAGTGACTGCATTAGGAGCTTTAATGTTATTTATCGTGACGCTTGTGAGTCTACTTGTACATGTGTATTCGAAAGGTTATATGAAAGGTGATGAACGATTACCAACCTTTTACGCATATTTAGGACTCTTTACATTTGCGATGTTAGGGCTTGTTATATCAACGAATTTATTACAGCTTTATATATTTTGGGAATTAGTTGGCCTTGGTTCATTTTTACTTATCGGTTTTTATTTCTTTAAAGAAGAAGCGAAGGCTGCTGCAAAAAAGGCTTTTATTATGACCCGTATTGGGGATGTTGGTTTATTTATCGGGATGATTTTAATTTTTTGGTACGCAGGTAGTTTTGAATATGACGCAATATTTAGGGCGATTTATACAGGGGATCTACCTCCTTACATGATTACAATAACAGCGATATTAATTTTTATCGGGGCGATGGGGAAATCAGGTCAGTTCCCGCTTCATACGTGGTTGCCAGATGCAATGGAAGGGCCAACGCCCGTTTCGGCACTTATTCACGCGGCGACGATGGTGGCAGCTGGCGTATATTTAGTAGCGACGATGTTCCCTCTATTTTCAGCAAGTACAGTGGCGATGCAGACAGTGGCAATCGTTGGAGCTTTCACTGCAATCTTTGCGGCCTCTATTGGTCTTGTGCAAACAGATATAAAGAGGGTGCTTGCTTATTCTACAGTTAGCCAGCTCGGGTATATGATGCTCGCGTTAGGTTCTGCCGGTTATGTAGCTGGTATATTCCATTTAACGACACACGCTTTTTTTAAAGCACTATTATTTTTGGCGGCAGGAAGTGTAATTCATGCTGTGCATACGCAAAACATTAATAAAATGGGCGGTTTACAGAAGAAGATGAAAGTAACTGGTACGCTATTTTTAATAGGTACCCTTGCCATTAGCGGTGTTCCGCTGCTTTCCGGTTTTTTCAGCAAAGATGAAATTTTAGCGGCGACGTGGATGAATGGCAATTACGTTTTATTTACTTTAGCGGTAATTGCGGCGTTTTTAACAGCATTTTATATGTTCCGCCTTTACTTTCTTGTCTTTACTGGAGAAACGAAGACGAAGGAAGAAGTGCATGAATCGCCTCGCGTTATGACGTATCCAATGATTGTTCTCGGCGTTCTTGCGGTAGTGGCAGGATATATAAATACACCATGGTTTGGGACGTTTCTCGGAGATTGGTTGACGAAAGATGTAGGGTTTAAGGTTGAAGAAGCGCATGGACCAGTTTGGATTATGATTGTTGCGACACTCGTTTCATTTGCGGGAATTGCTCTTGCATATTTCATATATGGCAAGAAATCAATTTCTAGAAATTGGGCTGGGGGTACGGAAACATCGCTTTATAATCTTTTGAAAGAAAAATATTATGTGGATGAACTATACAACATGACGGTGATTCCTATTACGAAAGGAATCGCTCATGTGCTTCGCTTATTTGAAGTGTATGTAGTTGAAGGAATTGCAGTTTTAATTGCAAGTGTAGTTAAAGGCACAAGTAATCTTGGATCGAAACTTCAAAACGGGAATGTACAAGTGTACGGTACTGTAACGGCGGTTTCGCTCGCTGTACTCGTCATTATTTTGCTCTATACGGGAGGGGATTTACGATGAATGATTTGTTGTTAACGTTCTTCATTTTTTCCCCGCTTTTAGGAATTTTATTGCTTGTATTAACACCGAAAAAGGAATTGCGTACAGTGCGAGCGCTTGGCTTATTTGGAACGGCACTGCCATTTGGAATCGCTATCGTCCTCGCTTGTACATATGCTTCTGGAAAGAATTTGTCACTATTTGATGAAAAGGTGAAATGGATTAAGTTTGGAGATTTTACAGCGGTGGATAAAAGGTGGTTCTCTATTTATTACGAGCTCGGTATTGATGGTTTGTCACTTGTCATGATGGTACTAACGGCTCTTCTAGCGATGCTTGCAGCAATTGCAGCCTTTTCTATTAAAAGAAATTTAAAAGCATTTTATATGCTGTTACTTATGCTAGAAATAGGAATGCTCGGCGTCTTTGCTGCTCAAAACTTAATGTTGTTTTTTATCTTCTTTGAAATTACGTTGCCACCAATGTTCTTATTAATTGGAAAGTGGGGAAAATTGTCGAGTGAAAAGGCTGCGTATAGTTATTTAATATATAACGGTATTGGCTCAGCTATTTTGCTCATTGTTTTCTCAATTTTGTTCGCGAAAACAGGTACAACAAATATTGTGGAGCTGAAAGAGATATTAAGAAGCGTAAGTGCAGAGGGAGCACTCGTCATACCAAGTAGCTTGCAGCTTGGTGTATTTATTGCCATAATGATTGCCTTTGCAATTAAACTACCTGTTTTTCCGTTGCACCGCTGGATGGTCAATGTACACATAGAAGCGCATCCAGCTGTAGTTATGCTTCATGCTGGAGTTTTGCTAAAGATTGGAGCATACGGTATTATTCGCTTCGGAAAAGGGCTATTCCCGGAATATTTTCACGATGTTGCAACGCTAATTGCTATATTAGGCGTAATTAATTTATTATACGGTGCCTTTTTAGCGCTCATCCAAACGGACTTTAGGAAAGTACTGGCTTACTCTAGTATTTCGCATATGGGAATTGTGTTAATGGGACTTGCGTCACTTAATGCACCTGGTACACAAGGAGCGCTATTCCAAGTTGTATCACATGGTTTAATTGCAGCCTTGCTCTTCTTCCTACTGGGTGTTATAGAACAACGATTTGGAACTTCGGATATTACGGTGCTAGGCGGACTTGCGAAAAGTGTACCAATACTTAGCGGATTCTTTTTAGCAGGAGGAATGGCATCGCTTGGATTACCAGGGATGTCTGGGTTTGTTAGTGAATTTCTTGCCTTTCTCGGTTTATTTCAAGGAGAGCCCGTCATTGCTGCAGTCGGTGTGATTGGCATCATTTTAACCGCTGTATATGTATTAAGGGCGACACTTCAAGTGACATTTGGAAAGAAAGAGTGGGAAGCAAAAACTGATATACACGGATGGGAGTATGTCCCTGTTTTACTACTTATCTTTTGTATTATTGCAATTGGAGTTATGCCAGAAATACTAGGGGATCCGCTTCAAAATACATTGAAAACATTGGGGGTGAAGTAGGATGGATATGAATACGTTACTTAGCTTATCGTGGCATCTAATGGTGCCAGAATTTATTATTCTCGGCGCCGCCATCCTCCTTTCCATATGTGATTTGTTTTTTAAGCTGAATCATAGATATGTAGCTCTTGGTGCGATTGCTGCTATCGTATTAGCAATCGTGTCATTAATTACGCTATATAGCGAACCAGCTGGAGATATTTTAAACGGATCGTTTGTGTTAGATGGATTTTCAAAAGGGTTTAAAACATTGCTATTAGGTGCCTCAGCTCTCATTTTATGCACCGCAATGAGCGATGATAAGAAGAATCCAATTGAAGATAAGGGTGAATATTATTACTTATTTTTAATGGCACTTCTTGGTGCGATGTTCATGGCTTCTAGTGTTGATTTCATTACCCTTTTCGTTGGTTTGGAGTTACTTTCACTTTCTTCTTATATTTTAGTAGGAATACGAAAAAAGAGCCGTGCATCAAATGAAGCGGCAATGAAATACGTCATTAGCGGAGGAATTGGAACGGCGATTACGCTCTTCGGAATGAGTTATTTATACGGTATTACAGGTTCAACTAACATTGTAGATATGCAAAAGGTACTCACTGGGGAACTCGCTAGTGGTATTCAGTTATTGTTAGCTCTCGCATTTCTTTTATTGCTAGTCGGTCTCTCATTTAAAATTGCCACAGTGCCGTTTCATATGTGGGCACCTGATGTGTATGAAGGAGCGGCTACACCAGTTACTGCTTTTCTTGGAACGATTTCTAAAATTGCTGGGTTCCTACTCATTATTCGTTTGTTCCTTATGGTTTTTGCAAGTGTATTAATACAAGGAGATATGCAATCTTTATATGGGCATATGAGTATATATATCGCGGTGTTAGCAAGTGTTACGATGATTGTTGGGAATGTAGTTGCGTTAAAACAATACAATATAAAGCGTTTATTTGCTTATTCGGGCATTGCTCATGCAGGGTATTTACTCGTTCCACTTGTGGCATTATCACCATTTACGATGGATAGCATGTGGTTTTATATGCTGGCATACATGCTTATGAATATAGGTGCATTTGCTATCATCCACGGCTTAATCTTACAAAATGATGAGGAAAATATAACAATTTTCACAGGTTTATATAAAAGGTCACCATTTGCAGCGATTATGATGACAATCTTTATTTTATCGCTGGCTGGGATACCAGGAACGGCTGGCTTCATTGGAAAGATTAACATCTTTTTAGGCGCACTTCATGTAGAGCCAGCACATTACGTACTAGCTTCGATTATGATGGGTACGACAGTTGTTTCATTCGTATATTATTTCCGTATTTTACAACAAATGTTTTTCCGCACAGGAGAGACAGAAGAGAGGATACGGTTACCTTTAAATATAAAGGTTGTTATGAGTCTTTGTGCAATTTCGATTGTAATACTAGGGATTATGCCGATGATTGGGTACAATTTCTTTTATGAATATTTTCCATTAATGAAAGATTTCTTCTTCTTAGGGAACGTGGTACAATAGTGAAAATAAAAGGTGTGGAGTCAGTACTCTGCGCTTTTTATTTTGTGTTAACTTGTAATGTAGATATACGTTTTTGGAAAGAAAATCACGATGTAAAATGTAAGATGTCTATGTGCATTTGAAAAAGTGTAGCTCCTACTTATTATGGTATCGTTTTTATGTTCTTTCATAAGTAGTAGCTGAGTAAAAAGGGGTCGATTTTTTGGCACAACTTTTAGGGCAACAAGCACTGATTGCCATTGTTTCGCATTTATTGTTTATTACCATTACGTGGTGGGCCTTACAAGGCATTCACATTGAGCGTTTAATGAAGTCCGGAAAAGTGCTGCAGACGCGAGTATTACTCATCTTAATTACAATTGCAATTGGGACATCTGTAAGTAACTTTTTCCTTGATTATTTAGGCTATTCGAAGAGTTTAACGTATTTAGTAAAGTAAGTGTATAGAACCTCAAATCTCCGTTAACAATGGGGATAGGAGGGGATGAAATTGAAGCTTAAAGCCATTCTTATTGTTGCACTTAGTGTTGTTTTATTTTTGGTTGGATATAGAGAGATGAAACCGATAAGCGATGAACAGAAAATGGAGAGCATGATCAAGGCTTTAGAGAAAAATGATGCTAAAGTAGAAAAATGGTCATGGTTAGCGAGAGAAACAAAAACAATTTCTAACATACATACGTTTCAAAAGTTGTTAAACGATGTGAAGGAAAAGGCAAATATTCAAAAGTGGGAAGTAGAGCAATCTCCAGATGGATATAAAGCTACATCCTATAAAAAGCTTTCTTCTTATGAAGAACGAGTAGTAGTAACTTGGAGTAAAGAAAATACTAAAGAAAACACTTTCATTATCTTTGAAGTAAGTGGGGCGAAATGGGACCCGAAGTATGTTCAAAACATGAATAAAATTTTTAGTGAAAAACCTATAATTTACACTTGTGTTCAAGGTGTACTGAATGATAAGATTGAAGGTGTTTTGCAAAATAAAACCAATCAGGTTTTGAAAGATCTTTCAGCAAGAGCGATCGAACAAGTAGAAGAAAGAGCATTTGTGTCAGTCTCCGCATACAATAAAAAGTGGGATGACGCTCTTTCAACAAATAGAGAGAAAATAAATGTGCAAATAGCAATACGTTCTACAGACAACAAAGATACAATTGTGGTTGGCACACCGATCATAACTTCTGAGTATTGAGTGAATAGATACTGAAAAAAGGACACGGAGGGGAATAATTTGGAAAAGATCATCGTCCGTGGCGGAAAGCGGTTAAACGGCACAGTGCGTGTTGAGGGCGCAAAAAATGCTGTATTACCTATAATCGCTGCAGCCCTATTAGCGAGTGATGGAAAGAATGTACTATCTGAAGTACCAGTTTTGTCTGATGTATACACAATTAATGAGGTATTACGTCATTTAAATGCTGAAGTCGTATTTGAAAATAATCAAGTAACAATCGATTCTTCTAAAGAACTAAACATTGAAGCACCATTTGAATATGTACGTAAAATGCGTGCATCTGTTCAAGTAATGGGACCATTATTAGCACGTAATGGTCGTGCTCGTATTGCACTTCCTGGTGGATGTGCAATTGGTTCACGTCCAATTGACCAACATTTAAAAGGCTTCGAAGCAATGGGAGCGAAAGTACAGGTTGGTAACGGTTTTGTTGAAGCATACGTTGAGGGAGAACTAAAAGGAGCTAAAATCTACTTAGACTTCCCAAGCGTAGGCGCAACAGAAAACATTATGTCTGCAGCTACATTAGCAAAAGGGACAACAATTCTTGAAAACGCAGCGAAAGAACCAGAAATCGTTGACTTAGCTAACTTCTTAAATGCGATGGGCGCGAAAGTACGCGGAGCTGGAACTGGAACGATTCGTATCGAAGGCGTTGATAAATTATATGGTGCAAACCACTCTATTATTCCTGACCGTATTGAAGCGGGAACATTCATGGTTGCAGCAGCAATTACTGGTGGAGACATCTTAATTGAAAATGCTGTACCTGAACATTTACGCTCAATTACAGCGAAAATGGAAGAAATGGGTGTAAAAATTATTGAGGAAAACGAAGGTGTACGTGTTATCGGCCCAGATAAGTTAAAAGCGGTTGATATTAAAACTATGCCTCACCCAGGTTTCCCAACAGACATGCAATCACAAATGATGGCATTATTACTACAAGCTGATGGAACAAGCATGATTACAGAAACGGTATTCGAAAACCGCTTTATGCACGTTGAAGAATTCCGTCGTATGAATGCTGATATTAAAATTGAAGGTCGTTCTGTTATTATGAACGGTCCAAACAGCTTACAAGGTGCTGAAGTAGCAGCAACTGACTTACGTGCTGCAGCTGCATTAATCTTAGCTGGTTTAGTATCAGAAGGTTATACTCGTGTAACTGAGTTAAAACATCTTGACCGTGGCTATGTAAACTTCCATAAGAAATTAGCTGCATTAGGTGCAACTATTGAACGTGTAAACGAAAAAGTAGAAGAAGTGAAAGAACAAGAAGTTTCTGATCTTCACGCTTAATTGAAATAGTCTCTATGTCTTTTGACATAGGGGCTATTTTTTTGGGTTATTACTGTTATAGTCAATAAATTCTATACTTATGCACGTACCAGTAAAAATATTTAGAAAATTTCTGTTTTATACTCTTCCCCTTAAGTATGTTCTAAAAAAAAGAGTTGTTCCATAAGAATGAATGGAGTAAAGCTTTTATATTGGGGGAAAATAGGATGAAATTTTCAAAGCCACTTTTTATTACAGTAGCGCTCTTAATAGCGCTCGTTATCATTGTACCTGCAGCCCTTGTTATTCCATTTGCGAAAGCAAAAGTAGGGGAAGAAACGGCCTCTAAAACTCCTCCAGCGATAGAAAGCATACCAACTCCAGGAAAAGCAGATACAGCTGTTCAAGTTGCTGTATATCGCGAAAAACAGAAGAAGGTAGAAACATTACCAGTGGAGGAGTATGTGACAGGTGTAGTAGCTTCTGAGATGAATGCCAGTTTTGAAATAGAGGCACTAAAGGCGCAGGCATTAGCAGCGAGAACATTTGTAGTACAACGTATGCTAAGCGGAGGAAAGAAAAATAATGCGGACGTGACAGATACGGTGAAAGATCAAGTGTACAAAGGCAAAGATGAATTGAAGAAGCAATGGGGCAATAACTACGAAAATAATTTGAAGAAAATCGAAGAAGCCGTTTCGAAAACAGCAGGACAAGTTTTAACTTATGATGGAAAACCAATTTCAGCATCCTTCTTTTCAACGAGTAATGGCCGAACAGAAAATGCAGCTGACTATTGGGGAAATGATTATCCGTACTTGAAAAGTGTAGATAGTCCGTGGGATCAAGCCTCTCCAAAGTTTACGAGCGAGCAAACATTTACAGTAGCTGATTTTCAAAAACGTCTCGGTGTGAAAGTGCTAGCAGACGGGAAGGTTGGAAATATTAAAGACCTTACGGAAGGAAAGCGCGTAAAGGATGTAGCTTTTCAAGGAAAAACATTAACAGGAAAAGAAGTTCGTGAAAAGTTAGATTTACGTTCTTCTGATTTCACGTGGAAACAACAAGGAGATAAAATCATCGTTACAACGAAAGGCTTCGGTCACGGCGTTGGTATGAGTCAATACGGGGCGAACGGCATGGCAGCGGAAGGAAAGAAATATACAGATATCGTCGCTCATTACTATAAAGGCGTTGAAATAAAGACGATGAATGATTATGAAGGAAAACTGATGGTGAAGAAATAGGTGTCAGAACTCTGGCACCTATTTTTTTCTGTTTAAAATATCATAATTTTCCATTAACTGTTTGGTATAATAGGATAAAAAGGCATTTGGGGGAAATGAAATGGCGTTACTAGAGTTGAAACAGTTAGGGAAGGCGAACCAGTTACCGGAAATGGAGCTAAAGGTTGAAAAAGGACAATGTATTGTTTTGCAATGCAATAATCATACAGCTAAAGTGTTACACCGCATTATTATTGGTGAAGAAGAAGCTTCAACTGGCAATGTACTGTTTGAAGGGGAAGCAATTGGAAAGAAAAATTATTCCCGCATAGGCTTTTGTTTTTTGAAGGATGAAGCATATGATCGTTTGAAGGTGAAGGAATACTTTAAGTTTTTAATGGGGCTTTATGAATCAAATATGAGTACGGAAGAAGTTGTACAATATGTTGGTCTCTTAGATAAGTTAAACGTTAAAATAGAAAAACTATCATTTTCAGAGAAACGTCGTCTTCATATTGGGCGAGTGATGATTCATAATCCGGATTTAGTCATTTTGGAAGAGCCAGAGCAAAATGTAGATACAGAGAGTACGATTATTATTCGAAAAGCGATTATGAAAATGAAAGAGCAAGGAAAAGCAATTTTTATTACGTCATCTTTCCTATCGGATGCCCTTTCGTTAACAGAGGATGTATACATATTAAACAACGATGGTGTGAAAAAAGTAGAAATTGAACAAGAGGAAGCAGAAGAAGTCGATGAAGAGAAGGTCGTTCAAATGATTCCGCAAATGAAGTTAGAAAGAATACCTGCGAAAGTGAACGATAAAATCATTTTACTTGATCCGATGGAAATCCATTTCATTGAAACACAAAACGGAGTAACACATATTCACGTTCGTGAAGGGGATTTCGTATGCGCTTTAACATTAGGTGAACTAGAAGCAAGGTTAACAGGTTTTGGTTTCTTTAGATGTCATCGCTCGTATCTTGTGAATTTACAAAGAGTGCGAGAAGTGATTACTTGGACTCGTAACAGTTTTAGCTTAATTTTAGACGACGAAAGAAAAAGTTCAATCCCGCTTTCAAAAGGACGAATGGATGAATTAAAAGGTGTTATTGGACTATAAAAGTGCTCCAATAAGCTCAACATGCGATTCATTCACCGGTAAAAATACTCCTTTTACCGGTATTTTAATGCGCCTACCCTTTGTTTTTCATATGATTGAGTCAAGAAAAGCGAAACAAACGAACGAAAAGCGCTAAAGCGACTTTCATCTATAAAGAAGAAAAACAAAGGGGATGAAGAAATGACATTGGCAATTGAAATGAAAGATGTAATGAAAAGTTTCAGTGGAAAAACGGCACTTCGAAATGTAAATATTGAGGTGAAGCAAGGAGAGATATTCGGATTCCTTGGACCGAGTGGATCTGGTAAGACGACAACAGTAAAAATTTTAACTTCTCAATTGCTTCATAGTGTTGGAACGGTAAGAGTATTAGGGAAAGATATTACAGGACCAAGTAGCATCGATTACAAACGAATTGGTATTTTAACAGATAACAGCGGCTTATATGAAAGACTTAGCATTTATGATAACTTACTATTATTTTGTGACTTATACGATTGCAAAAAAGAACGAATCGATGAAGTACTAGCACAAGTGAATTTATTAGATGATAAAAAAACACCAGTAAAAAAATTATCAAAGGGAATGAAGCAACGCGTCACACTAGCAAGAGCAATCCTTCATAAACCAGATATCCTCTTCTTAGACGAACCAACATCTGCACTTGATCCAGTAAACGTACAAAACATTCATAAAATCTTAAAAGACTTAAATAAAGAAGGAACGACGATTTTCTTAACGACTCACAACATGGACGAAGCAGAAACGCTTTGTAACCGCATTGCCTTCCTGTGTGGCGGAGAGATTGTAGCACTTGATACACCGGAGAACCTTCGCTTACAATACGCGAAAGATCAAATACAAGTCTTGTTAAAGGATAAGAAGAAAGAAACGGTACAAAAAGATGAATTAGGTGCAAAACGTATTTCAGAATGGATGAACAAAGGAGAATTACTATCCATTCATTCACACGAACCAACTTTAGGCGATATTTTTATTGAAGTTACTGGGAGGGGATTATAATGACATTTTCAATGAGACGTATATCAGCTATTTTTAGAAAAGAAGTACAAGATTTTAAGACAAATTCACAAGTGTTGTTAATGGCATTTTTACCAATTATACTTTCATTTTTGTTTAGCAGATTTGGAGTGGGAAAGGAAATGTTAGGCATTACTACTATAACGGCCTTCCTATTTGTCGCAGGCTTTGTTCAATCTATGGTAATTGCAGAAGAAAAAGAAAAGCATACATTGCGTGTATTAATGCTATCACCGGCATCTTCGGTTGAAGTTCTACTTGGAAAAAGTATATTAACAGTATGTTTGACATTGGGCATTTGTATTGTGAACTTATTTATTTTGGATCAATTCAGTGGAAATCTATTATTGCTAGGATTTATTTTCTTATGTGGAACAATTCTATTTATTGTGATTGGAACAATGATTGGATTGTTAGCTGCATCTGTACCACAAACATCAATAATTGGAATGCCGATATTAATGACGATGTATTTGGCTGTACAGTTTGAGCCGATGGTTGAAAATAAAGTAATTAAGACGATGATTGGATATTTTCCAACATCTCATATTGTGAAAGCACTTAACAGTTTAGTAGGTGGGGCGGGATTTAGTAGTATTAGTGGGCATGTATTAAATGTTGCAGTTTGGCTTATTATATCGCTCTTTGTATGTTTAATCGTATATAAAAAGAAACAATTAGACTAAAAACTGAGCCAAAAGTGCTCAGTTTTTTCTTTTTTCTATCATTTCCTCGGAAATTTTGCAATTCTCATACATATTTTTACAGATTTTGTCGAAAAGTAATTAGTTATACGTTGTATAGGATGCGTGAATATTGTTCAAAATGATTGCTGAGGTGATGATGGAATGCGAGGAAGAAATAATAAAAAGTCGCAAAAGGTAGTACATTTATTTCAAAAAAGATGGGTGTTTCCGGCACTATACATTGCTTGTGCAGCGGTAATCTTAATGGTTGCGCTATGGTTCCAAGGAGCTAATCCGAAGAAGACTCCGAACCATGATCAAGCAACACCGTATACACAATCGGAAGATCCAGCAGTACCAGTAACGAAATCTTCAGAAGTAGTCAAAATGCCAGCTGCCGCGAATGCGGAAGTAGTCGTACAGAAGAAATTCTATGAAGATGCAGCAACTGAGGCGGAACAAGAAAAAGCACTTGTCTTTTATAACAACACATATTCCCCGAACAAAGGAATTGACATTGCTGCGAAGAATGGAAAAGAATTCAATGTTGCTGCTGCTTTAAGTGGTACAGTAACGAAAGCTGAAAAAGATTCACTTCTTGGTTATGTTGTAACAGTTGATAGTGGAAATGGTGTAGCGGTATCTTATCAAAGCTTAGGCAGTGTGAAAGTAGAAAAAGGTGCAAGAGTTGCACAAGGTGAAGTATTAGGAACATCCGGTCTAAGTGCAATGAATAAAGAGGCAGGCTCTCACGTTCACTTTGAAGTACGTAAAGACAATGTGGCTGTGAACCCTGAACGTTACTTAAATAAATCAGTAGCAGAAATTAAAGCTGATGCAGGTGCTGCAAAGGCAACGAACGCTTCTGGTAAAAAAGCTGATGACAAATCTCAAAAAGAAGAAAAGTCAACGAGCACGAAACCAGAAAGTAAAACAGAAGACAAATCTCAAAAAGAAGAGAAATCAACAAGCGGTTCAACTAGTGACAAAAAAGAAGAACCGAAGAAAGAAGAAAAATCAACAAATGGTTCTACAGAATCATCTAACGATTCTTCTTCACAAGAATAAGAAAGTGAAAAAATCAGTTCCCACTAGGGGAGCTGATTTTTTTATTTCCATATAAAAATACTCAATTTCGAGAAAAAAGTTGCAATAACAAGGAAAAATGACGAGATTCTCGAATATATATTACAAAAGGGAGGGGATACTGTGTCATTTTTGTTTGTTCTGTCGACTGCTATTATTTTATTGTTTGTTTTATTCACTTTATATTATTACATTGCCGGTAAGAAAGAGGTTCCCCACCATCAATTGTTAGAAGAAGAATTGGAACGAGAAGAATGACACCTTTTATACAAGGTGTCATTTTTTTTCGCTATAATAGTCAGTTTTAACGTATTTCTCACAAAAAAACGTAATTTTTCTTAACTTAGTCCGCAAAAATAGTGAACATGTAGCATATATCAGTAGTGCGGGCAATACAATGGTATAAACCAAAGCAAAGAGAGTGTTTGAGGTGAGAAATCGTGAATTATTTCATTATAAATCCAAGAATGTTTAACGCTTACAAACAGCACTCACACTTACTTCTTAGTCGTATGCAGCGAGGCTCATTTCACCCTTCTCACATCCAAATTAGGGAGGCGAGTGGTGTGCACGATTACATCAAAGAGAGAACTATCAAGATTGGTAAGTATATCGTGGAGACAAGAAAGACAGTGCGTGTCATTGCAAAGGAATTTGGGGTATCAAAGAGTACAGTCCATAAAGATTTAACAGAACGTCTACCAGAAATTAATCCAGAGCTCGCAAATGAAGTGAAAGAAATTCTTGATTATCATAAGTCTATTCGTCATTTAAGAGGTGGAGAAGCAACAAAACAAAAGTATAGAAAAGAAGATGTAGAGAAGCCTGTACGTCAATAATGTTACAGTAGCAAACATTCCGTTCACATTCGGTAATATTTTTCAGAAGAATTCTTTTTGCGAATATTACGTTTCTGTTAAATTTATGATAAAATCAGAAATTAGGTGAAAAGAATTCGGGTGTAACCTGATTTTGAATATCGAGGAGGAAAAAACGGGAATGTTTGCGCGAGATATCGGAATTGACCTAGGTACGGCTAACGTATTAATTCATGTTAAAGGTAAGGGTATTGTATTAAATGAGCCATCTGTTGTGGCAATTGATCGTAATAGTGGTAAAGTATTAGCAGTAGGTGAAGAAGCGAGAAGCATGGTGGGACGTACGCCTGGTAATATTGTAGCAATTCGTCCACTTAAAGATGGTGTAATCGCAGATTTCGAAATTACAGAAGCAATGTTAAAGTATTTCATTAACAAATTGGACGTAAAGAGCTTCTTTTCAAAACCTCGTATTTTAATTTGTTGTCCAACAAATATTACATCGGTAGAACAAAAAGCAATTCGTGAAGCTGCTGAACGTTCAGGTGGTAAAACAGTATTTTTAGAAGAAGAACCAAAAGTAGCCGCAGTTGGTGCTGGTATGGAAATCTTCCAACCAAGCGGTAACATGGTTGTTGATATTGGTGGAGGTACAACAGATATCGCTGTACTATCTATGGGTGATATTGTTACCTCTTCCTCTATCAAAATGGCTGGCGATAAGTTTGATATGGAGATCTTAAACTATATTAAACGTAAGTATAAGCTATTAATCGGAGAACGTACTTCAGAAGATATTAAAATTAAAGTTGGTACAGTATTCCCAGGTGCACGTAGCGAAGAACTTGAAATTCGCGGACGTGACATGGTAACAGGCTTACCACGTACAATTACAGTATGCTCTGAAGAAATTACAGAAGCATTAAAAGAAAATGCAGCTGTTATTGTACAAGCTGCAAAAGGTGTATTAGAGCGCACACCACCAGAATTATCTGCAGATATCATCGACCGCGGTGTTATTCTAACAGGCGGTGGAGCTTTACTACACGGTATCGACATGCTTCTAGCAGAAGAACTAAAAGTACCAGTATTAATTGCTGAAAACCCAATGCACTGCGTTGCGGTTGGTACAGGTATTATGTTAGAGAATATCGACAGATTACCAAAGCGTGCTTTGAGATAATTTGAAAGAACTAAGGCTGGTGCCTTAGTTCTTTTTTTCGTTTTTATATTTTTTTTATTTTGTTTTTTTGCGA
The DNA here is from genome assembly GCF_051916605.1 of Bacillus cereus group sp. MYBK195-1. NCBI lineage: Bacteria > Bacillati > Bacillota > Bacilli > Caryophanales > Bacillaceae > Bacillus > Bacillus cereus group sp. MYBK195-1. Next base: position 225,959 of record NZ_JBQAGZ010000007.1, read on the forward strand.
AAATGGAAGGAAAATAGAGAAATATGAAGGAAACAGGTAAAATATTCATATATATGGTTAAATTTAATATTTCCTTAATTGAAAACGTTTATAATATAATGAGTCGAATACGACATTAAGGCAAATAATGTTTCAATACATATTGCCTTTCCCTAATTTGGGCATACACTCTTTTCCACCTCCGTGTCAGTTGCAAAAATGTGCAACTATTTTAATGGAATAGAGTGTGTGCATTTTTTTTAGGAAGTTGTGCTAAATATAAAATGTTACTTTGTAATGACAAACAATAAACAAAATGGGATAATAGCAATATGTCCAAGTGGTAAGACCAATATTACAAAAGGGGCGATTGTTACATGCTAAATATAGAACAAATTAAAGAAATCATTCCTCACCGCTATCCATTTTTACTTGTTGATAAAATATTAGAAGTAGATGAAGGAAAAAGAGCGGTTGGGATTAAAAATGTATCCGCAAACGAAGAATTCTTTAACGGACACTTCCCTGACTATGCAGTTATGCCTGGTGTACTTATTGTAGAAGCATTAGCGCAAGTAGGAGCAGTTGCAGTATTAAAGAAAGAAGAAAACCGCGGAAGACTTGCTTTCTTTGCAGGTATCGACAATTGCCGTTTCAAAAAACAAGTACGCCCAGGTGATCAGCTTCGTCTAGAAGTAGAAATGACACGCGTACGCGGCCCAATTGGAAAAGGAAAAGCAATCGCAACAGTAGATGGTGAAGTTGCATGTGAGGCAGAAATTACATTTGCAATTGGTGATAAAAAAGAATAGAGAAAAATAAAAAAATCTCCTTGTGAAAAGACAAGGAGTTTTTTGTTTACTTCTATATAGCGATGAAAAGATAATATACAAACTAATCAGAAAATTACTTGTAAATGGATGGTAATTACCATATACTTACTTTATTATTTATCTAGAAAACAGGATAAGTGATAAAGGTAATAAAGAAATAAGGGCATTGTCATATTGTTAAGGTACTTAAGTAAGACAAAGTAGAATGTTATTGATTATGATGAGATATAGGGAAATCAGCAAAAATATTAATTAGACGTATGAAATCGAGCATAAGAGAGAGAAAAGGGAAATGTCGCATTTCACAAAAGGAGATTATGAATATGTTCGGGAGAAAGAAAAGAAAACCATTACGACAATTAATTACACATAAAGAGCCTAAATCGCGTATTACAGAACAATACCGTAACATTCGTACAAACATTGAGTTTACATCTGTAGATAATCATGTTCGTTCTATTATTGTTACTTCAGCCGATCCAGGTGATGGGAAAACAACAACAATCTCAAACTTAGCAGTTGTTTTCGGACAACAAGGAAAGAAAGTTTTATTAATTGGAGCTGACTTGCGTAAGCCGACGATACAAAACTTATTTGCCATTCATAGTTCAAATGGATTAACAAACTTATTATCAGGACAAGCAAAACTTATGCAATGCATTCAAAAAACAGATATAGAGAACGTATACTTAATGGCAGCAGGTCCAATCCCGCCAAACCCAGCAGAACTATTAGGGAGCCGGGCAATGGACGAGGCGTTGCTAGAAGTATATAACATGTTTGATATTATATTAATCGACACACCACCTGTCCTTGCGGTTACGGATGCACAAATACTAGCGAATAAATGTGATGGAATCGTACTCGTTGTACGAAGTGAAAAGACAGAAAAAGATAAAATTGTAAAAGCGAAACAAATATTAGATAAAGCATCAGGCAAACTACTAGGTGTTGTTTTGAACGATAAAAGAGAAGAAAAAGAGCAGTATGGTTATTACTAAAATATGGAAAAGCCAACAAAAATTTGTTGGCTTTTTTGTTTTCTGAAAATTATTTATCAAGTTATACAGTGTAAAAAGCATGATATGATAAAATTTTTGGGAAATCATTGGAATGTGTTGTCATATTTAAGATTATTTTGTAAGATTAAACTTGTTTCTTGTGAACAAATATAGAACTGAATTATTAAAAATAAAAAATGTAAGATTTATATGTTATAATTTTTCCTATGTGTAAATTTTAGAAAGTTGGAGGAACCTATGGAAGAAACAATTAGTCTAAAAGAGTTATTTCATATCTTAAAAAAACGTTTAGCAATGATCCTCGTAATTGCCTTTGGTGCAGCTATTGTAAGTGCTATCGTTAGCTTTTTCTTTATGACACCAATCTATCAATCTTCGACGCAAATTCTTGTTAACCAAAAGAAACAAGAGGGTACAGCAATTCAGTACAATGAAGTACAAACAAATATTCAATTAACAAATACATATAAGGTTATTATAAAAAGCCCTGTTATTTTGGACCAAGTGAAAGAAAAATTAGGTTTAAACATAACAACACAAGAATTGAACAAAAAAATCGAAGTGGCTAATGAAAAAGATTCACAAGTCGTAGCGGTAACTGCGCAAGACAAAAATCCGAAATTAGCTCGTGACATTGCTAACACAACTGCAGAAGTGTTTAAAGGTGAAGTTGCGAAGATTATGAGTGTGGATAATGTTACGGTACTTTCTAAGGCAGAGTTATCAGAAGAATTATCGCCAATTAAACCACGCCCAATGTTAAATGTAGTAATTGCTTTCATTGTTGGTTTAATAGCTTCAGTTGGACTTGCATTCTTACTAGAATACTTAGATAACACAGTGAAAAAGGAAGAAGATGTAGAGAACTTACTTGGCTTGCCAGTGTTAGGTATTGTAGCTCGTATGGATGAAGAAACAATGAACGTGAAATCACACGCTCCATCATCAAGAAAAGTGAGGGGACAAACAATTGGCTCTTAATTTATTTAAAAAGAAAAAGAATCATCGTCAACGTCGTCAATTAATTGCTCATCAACAACCGAAATCACCAATTTCAGAACAATATCGTAATATTCGAACGAATATTGAATTTGCGGCTGTTGATACGAATTTACATTCATTAATGGTAACATCTGCGAACCCAAGTGAAGGGAAAACGACAACGACAGCGAATATGGCAGTTGTGTTTGCTCAACAAGGAAAAAAAGTATTATTAATTGATGCAGATATGCGTAAACCAGCAATGCATCAAATGTTCCAAGTAGATAACATTTTCGGATTAACGAACGTATTAACACATAGTGAACGTTTAGAGAACTGCGTACAAACGACATCTGTAGAAAATCTGAACTTTTTGGCATGTGGTCCAATCCCACCAAATCCAGCAGAATTATTAGGTTCAAAATCAATGAAAGAACTTCTTGGACAAGCATACAGCATGTACGATCTAGTTATTTTTGATATGCCACCAATTTTAGCTGTAACCGATGCGCAAATTATGGCAAATGTATGTGATGCTTCTATTCTTGTTGTTCGCAGTGAATCAACAGAGAAAGAAACAGCAGTAAAAGCAAAAGGATTATTGGAGTCTGCAAAAGGTAAATTGTTAGGTGTTGTTCTGAACGACCGTGAACGTGAAGAAGGCTTACATTATTATTACGGTGTAAACTAATTAAAAGAGTGAGATATGGTTGAAACATATCTCCTTTTTTCCCTTGAACATGAGAAATCTCTCATATTCAAGGGAAAAAAGATCTTTATAGGAGAGAGGGAGGATGAAACAAATGATAGATTTACATTGTCACATTTTACCTGGTATCGATGACGGTGCACAGACAGTAACAGATAGTTTAGCGATGGCACAACAAGCCGTGTCAGAAGGAATACATACAATTGTCGCAACGCCGCATCATCAAAATGGAAAATATGTAAATGAACGTACCTCAATTATTCATCACGTAAAACAACTAAATGATGAACTACAACAACATAATATCCCGCTTACTATTTTACCTGGGCAAGAAGTCAGGTTATATGGCGATTTATTAGAAGACTATGAAGCTGGTAAAATCGTTACTTTAAATGAAACAAATAAATACATATTCATTGAATTTCCATCGAATCACGTACCTCGTTATGCCGAACAATTATTATACGAATTACGTGTAAAGGGAATGATTCCAATTATTGTTCACCCAGAACGTAATGCCGAGTTAATCGAGCGGCCAGATAAGTTATATAACCTTGTTAATAAAGGTGCACTGACGCAAGTAACAGCAGGGAGTTTGCTGGGGAATTTTGGTAAAAAAATTAAAAAATTCTCACTACAGCTTGTGGAATATAACTTAACACATATGATTGCATCAGATGCGCACAACACGACATCGAGAGGATTTCATTTAGCAGAAAGTTATGAACTAATTGAGAAAGAATTCGGAATGAATGTTATGAGTGATTTAAAAGAAAATCCGTACTTATTAATTAGTGGGAAAGCAATTTACAAAGAAGATCCAGAACAAATTCGTCGTAAAAAATTGTTCGGTATTTTTTAAATAAAGAATTGGTGATGTCTCCTAACCGTTATCAACGGGGGCACTCGGTCATGCTGTGGGTAGAAATTTTTATTTCGAACCTACCTTAGACGCTTGTCGTCGGGAGTATGACGTGAGGATGGGTTAGATGCCCATAATTATTTGTAACAGAAACTCTACCTATGTAGTAATAACTATGACTTTATAGGTAGGGTTTTTGTTATTGTTACATATAAATATAATAATTTATTTTTGGGGGTACTAGATTTGAAAAAAGTAAGGAAAGCAATTATTCCAGCAGCTGGTCTTGGGACAAGATTTTTACCAGCAACAAAAGCGATGCCGAAAGAAATGTTGCCAATCGTCGATAAACCGACAATTCAATACATAGTGGAAGAAGCAATAGAATCAGGAATTGAAGATATTATTATTGTTACTGGAAAAGGTAAACGTGCCATTGAAGATCACTTTGATCATTCTTTTGAGTTAGAGCAAAACCTTTTAGAAAAAGGAAAGTATGAGGTGCTTGAGAAAGTCCAAGCTTCTTCTAAAATTAACATTCATTACATAAGACAAAAAGAACCAAAAGGTTTAGGACATGCAGTATGGTGTGCTCGTAAATTTATTGGAAATGAGCCATTTGCAGTATTACTTGGTGATGATATTGTACAAGCGAATACACCGTGTTTACGTCAATTAATGGATCAATATGAAGCAACACAATCATCCGTTATTGGTGTACAAACGGTTCCGGAAAATGAAACACATCGTTACGGTATTATTGATCCAGTTGAACAAAATGAACGTCGTTATCAAGTACGTCAATTTGTAGAGAAGCCAGCGCAAGGAACAGCACCATCCAATTTAGCCATTATGGGTCGTTACGTATTAACACCAGAAATCTTTATGTTCCTCGAGAATCAACAAACAGGTGCAGGCGGTGAGATTCAATTAACAGATGCGATTCAACGTTTAAATGAAATTCAGCGTGTATTTGCTTATGATTTTGAAGGGATTCGTTATGATGTTGGGGAGAAGTTTGGATTTATTAAGACGACAATTGAGATGGCACTCCAGCATGAATCCCTAAGAGAAGAATTAATGAGTTATATGAATGAACTTGTAAAAAAAGAAAATGTACATATTTAAAGTGAGGTGAAAAGGCATTGGCCTTAATTAAAGTATCAAGTGGAACTGTAAAAGAACAAAGAATGCTTGTTGCTGAAGAAATCAACCAGAATGGGACTTATTTATTTATCAAAAGGTTTATAGATATATTAGCTTCTTTGTTTGGTCTTATTCTCCTTTCACCTATTTTTCTTATTGTGGCATTGCTTATTAAACTGGAAGACCCAAGAGGTCCTATTCTGTTTAAGCAAGTTCGTATCGGAAAGAGCGAAAAGGAGTTTGGGATGTACAAATTTCGTTCAATGGTAACAGATGCAGAAGATCGACTAAAAGATTTATTACAGCATAATGAAGTTTCGGGCGCAATGTTTAAAATGAAAGATGATCCTCGTGTGACGAAGATTGGTAAATTTATTCGTAAAACGAGTATAGATGAGTTGCCACAATTATTAAATGTACTAAAAGGTGATATGAGTTTAGTAGGCCCTAGGCCCCCATTACCAAGAGAAGTAAAAGAATATACTTCTTATGATAAACAGAGGTTATTAGTAACACCTGGGTGTACTGGACTCTGGCAAGTTACGGACAGAAATAGTGTCGGTTTTAAAGAGATGGTTGAATTAGATTTAACATATATTAAAAATCGTAGTTTAGGGTTAGATATTAAATTAATATTAAAGACCGTACTGGTGTTATTTGGATCTAAGAATGCTTTTTGATAGCATTCTTTTATATTTTTGTAATTCAAAATAGGGTTTATTTGAAAAGTTTATGGCGTATGCTCTAAATTGTTTTCGAAATAGAATGATTGCAAGGGAGATGTACTAATATGAATATAGCAGTAGTAGGAACTGGTTATGTAGGGCTAGTTACAGGTGTGGGTTTATCTGAGATTGGCCACAATGTTATTTGTATAGATACTAATGAGAAAAAAGTAGAGCAAATGAGAAGTGGAAAATCACCCATCTATGAGCCAGGATTAGACACTTTAATGTTAAAAAATATTGATGCAGGGCGTTTAAAGTTTACTACAGACCATTCTATGGCATTTGAAGAAGTAGAGGTTATTTATATAGCAGTAGGAACTCCAGAAAATGAGGATGGAACAGCAAATTTAACATATGTAAATCAGGTTATTAAACAAATTGCTCGAAATATTAAGAAGAATATTATTGTAGTAACGAAGAGCACAGTACCAGTAGGGACTAATCATCATATTAAGAATAAGCTAAAGGAAATCCTACCATCTAATATTGAGGCTGAAGTTGTATCAAATCCAGAATTTCTTCGTGAAGGTTCAGCTGTATACGATATATTTAATGGTGATCGTATTGTAATTGGAGCAGATTGTGAAAAGGCATCGGCAATAATTCGCAAAGTTAATGAACCATTTGGCATTCCTATCTATGAGACTGATATCTGTAGTGCAGAAATGATTAAATATGCATCCAATGCATTTTTAGCCACAAAAATTAGCTTTATTAATGAAATTGCTAACGTATGTGAAAAAGTAGGTGCAGATGTTGAGAAAGTAGCAGTAGGAATGGGGCTAGATAGTCGTGTGGGTAACCAATTTTTAAAAGCAGGTATTGGATACGGTGGTTCTTGTTTCCCTAAAGATACAAAGGCTCTTAAGAAAATTGCAGAAAATGTAGAATATGACTTCAGTTTATTGAGTGCAGTAATTGAGTTTAATAATAAACAACAACGTAGACTACTTGATCAAGCAGTAAAGGATTTTGGTACTTTGGATGGGAAAAAGGTAGGTATATTAGGATTGGCTTTCAAACCAAATACGGATGATATTCGTGAGGCAGCATCTTTAGTTATTGTTCCAGAATTAATAAAAATGGGGGCTCATGTAAAGGCCTATGATCCAATTGCAATGGATAATGCAAAGAGGGTTTTACCAGGTACAGTAGAATATGTGAGCGAAGTCATTGAGGCTATTAAAGATACTGATATTGTATTTATCCTAACAGAGTGGGATGAAATAAAATCAATGTCGCTAGAAATATTCAAAAATGAAATGAAAGAAGTAAATATATATGATGGTAGAAATTGTTTCTCAATAGAAGATGCTCAAAATAGTGATATAAGATATCGTTCTATAGGAAGAGTATTGGTTGATAAAAAACATGTATGTGTTTGATTTAAGTTATAAAAAGTAGGAGAATCGAAAATAGCAAATAAGCCATCTTACTAATTTTTCAAGGAAATCGAGTGAAAGAGGGAGCGCTTTGAAAATATGTTTCGCAGCTTCATCAGGAGGGCATTTAGAACAATTAATGATGCTGTATCCGATGATGAAAAAGAATGAGAGTTTTATTTTGACAGAAAAAACAAGTTATCAATTTAACTCAAAAGATATCAAGCATTATGATGTAGTTCAAATTAATAGAAGAGAGCTTACTTTCTTTTTTAAATTAATAATCTTATTTGTACAAACTTTAATAATTTTATTAAAAGAAAAACCGGATGTTGTTATTTCAACAGGTGCATTGGCAACAGTGCCAATGTGCCTGTTAGCTAAGGTATTTAGAAAGAAATTAATATTCATTGAATCTTTCTCTAAAATAACTTCACCAACTATTACTGGGAAATTATTGTATAAGCATGCAGATTTATTTTTAGTGCAATGGGAAGATATGAAAAAGTTTTACCCTAACGCCAAGTATGGGGGGGGAATATATTGATTTTTATAACAGTAGGTTCCCAAAAATTTCAATTTAATAGACTGTTAAAAGAAATTGACCGTTTAATTGAAGAAAAGCAATTGAATTCTGAGGAAGTATTTGCTCAAATTGGCTATTCAACATATGAACCGTGTCATTATTCATATCAAAAGTTTTTAAATAAGGAAGAATTTCTGAATTTAATAGATAAAAGTGAAATAATTGTTACCCATGGGGGAACAGGATCTATTATTAATGGAGTAAAGAAAGAAAAAAAGGTTATTGGTATTCCTAGAATGATGGAACATGGCGAACATGTAGACAATCATCAATTTGAAATAATAGAGCAGTTTAAAGATTCTAATTTAATATATGGAATTTCTGATGTTTCTGAAATCGAGAGTGCATTAAAATCCGTAAAGAATATGGAATTCAGAAAATATGAGTCTAATACTGAGAATATTATAGGTATATTAGAGGATTTTTTAATAGGAAATTAAAATATAGCTAATAATTTTAGTGGAAATAATATTAGAAAAAGGTGAACTAATGAATGTTATCATGATCGGATCCCACATAAAAGTAACAGGCGGGATTACAAGAGTTGTGAAAAATTATATGCAAGCTGGCCTTAAAGAAAAGACAAATTTGGAATATTTCCCAACTTATTATGGCAGCAATCATCTCGTAAACATTATATTTTTTATATGGCAATATATAAAGTTATTTTTCCAATTAAATGCATTAAGTCGTAAGTATGACGTAGCGCATATTCATATGTCTTATAGAGGTAGTTTTATCCGTAAGAGAAAGATTATAAATTTATTGAATCAGAAAAATATCCCCATCATATTGCATATGCACGGATCACAATTTAAAGATTTTTACAATGAAAGCTCGGATAAGAGAAAGAGACAAATTGTTGATACGTTAAATAAAGTCACTGTTATAATTGCTTTAGGGGAACAGTGGAAAGAATATTATAAATCAATCTGTGAAACGGAAGTTGTGTCATTAGATAATGCAGTATTTCCAAAACAGGTATCCGATGATCCCGAAGAAAGAATATACATTACAACTATGGGAGTACTTTCTGAGAGAAAAGGTACATATGATTTGATTCAAGTTGGTGCGAAGTTAAAAGGGAAAATAGATAGCAAATATAAATTTGTACTAGCTGGTGATGGTGAAATTGAAAAAGCCAAGCAAAAAATCAATGAATTGGAACTAGATGATTTGTTTATTCTTCCTGGTTGGATATCAGATGATAAGAAAATAGAAGACATTTATCGAAAAAGTATTATATATACATTACCATCGTACAATGAAGGTATGCCAATGTCTATTTTAGAGGCAATGAGTTATGGGCTACCTGTTATATCTACTAATGTCGGATCTATTCCCTCTGTAGTTGAGAAGGAAAATGGATTCATTACTAGGCCTGGGGATATAGATGAGTTAACAAATAAAATTATCTTCCTATTAAATAACAGTGAAATAAGCAAATCAATGAGTGAGCGTAATGTTGAGAAAATAAATTTAAATTACAATGTTTATAGTTCTTTAGATAAAGTTGTCTCATTATATGAAAGAATTATAAAGAAATCATAATAAAAGTTATAGCTAAAAATTTTAGTTAAAGTGAGTTGAGCGTAATGCCTGGATTTTTTGGCTTTATTTCAAATAGAGAAGAGATATTAGATAACGATATTAATATTTATGATATAGTTGATGAAAATCAGCATTTAATTGAAGAGGAAAGAGAAATTACTACTTCAATGTTATATGGGAAATTTTTCAGAAATGCAGTTAAGAAATTTGAAAAAGATAGAGCCTTTTATGAAGATCAACATAATTTTTCTATATTAGATGGTGTAATTTTAAATAAGATTGATTTATATAAAGAGTATAGTGTTAATGAAGATAGAATAGAAATTCTATTAAACAAGATGTCTAATGTAGAACCCAAAACGTTTTTTAATAAGTTTAGAGGAAGTTTTGGAGGAGCCATTCTTAATAAAGACGAAAACATCTTTACCCTATATACAAATCATGTGGGAGATAAAGAGGTTTTTTATTATATTCATGAGAAAGAGAACACATTGTATTTTGCTACTGAATTTGAGGTTCTTATAAGGCTAGTTCACAAAAAAACAGGTAAAAAGTTCCATATTAATCATAATGCTGCGTATAGTTTAATGACACACTCGCACGCATTATGTAATGAAACCTTGTTTGAAGATGTATATAGGTTAACACCGGGGCACTATATTGAGTATTCAAAAAGTGGAATCAATAAAAAATGCTATTATGCTTTAAGTAATACGCCTGTTGAGATTTCAGAAGAAGAAGCTTTGGAAAAAGTAGATGTTCTTTTTAAGAATGCAATTAAGAGAGCATTTGAAAAAGATTTAGAGTATGGTTATAAGCATTTGGTAGCATTAAGTGGTGGATTAGATTCGAGAATGACTGCTTGGGTTGCTCATACTATGGGATATAAAAATATGCTTAATTATACTTTCTCTCAAACCGATTATTTGGATGAAAAGGTACCCAAGCAAATAACTGATAAATTAAAAACAGAGTGGATGTTTAAAGCATTAGATAATGGAACGTATATTTATAAATATTTTGATGAATCGGTCAAAATATCAGGAGCAAGGAGTCAAGGGTGTACTATTGCTCATACATTAAGTATGGTTAGTAATATGAATTTGGAAAAATACGGTATGGTTCATACGGGACAACTTGGTGATGTAGTAATTGGAACTTTTTACGATAAGGGCGAACGTAAAAAATTCATGCCGGGTGCAGGAGCATATTCTACTAAACTTATTGATAAAGTAGAGTACGATGTAGATAAGGCCTTTCATTTAGAAGACCAAGAAATCTTTAAATTTTATAATAGGGGATTTACAGGAGTAAATACTGGATTAAAGCCTATGTTCCAATATACTGAGACAATTTCTCCATTTTTAGATATTGATTTTATGGAGTTTTGCTTAACTTTACCACTAGAGTATAGAAAAGGGCACAGAATTTATATTAAGTGGATAAATAAATATTATCCAGAAGCAGCAGATTTTATTTATGAAAAAGTAAAAGGTAAGATAAATAAAAAAGTAATAACTGTAAAAGGAGTTCCGGTTCCTTGGACGAGCATTCCAGCAGCAGGTATTAAATTAGTTAAAAATAAATTAGGTTTAAAGTTGAATTCGAAAAATCATATGCATCCTATGGATTATTGGTATAGAACAAATAAATACCTGAAAGAGTTTTATGAAGCAGGATATAATAAGAATATAGATTTAATACAAGATTCGACTTTAAAAAATGATTGTGAAGATTTATTTAGAAACGGAAGTACACTTGAAAAAGACCAAGTAGTTACATTTTTAGTATTTGTGAATCAAATGAATAAATACATTATGTAATTCTGATATTCTAAAGAAAGAACGACTAAATTTATAATAGAATAGGAGAATTACAGTGAAAATAATGCATTTGAATTCTGAGTTGTTTCTTGGAGGTGGCTTAGAACGAATAATTGTTGATTTAATGGTAAAAAATACTGAAATTCCTCACTATCTTTGTGTTATAAATGATAGGTGGAGTCAAGAATATATAGAAATACTTAATAAAGACTCCCTTTTATTATGTAATAGAAAAGAAGGTACGAGAAATCCCATTATAAATATAGGTACTATCTATAAAGCCTGTAAGTTTATAAAGAAAAACAAAATTGATGTTGTTCATTGTCATGATACGTTTAGTTTAAAGTTTGCATATTTGCTTAAGAAAATTACGAAAGTAAAAGTGGTATTTACTGTACACGATACTAAAATATATAATGAAGCATTAAATAAGTATCCTGTTGATATGTACATTACTATTTCGAAAACGGTCTATAATGTTGTGAATAAATACGTTCCAGAAGAAAAAATAAAGTTAATTTATAATGGGGTAGACCTTGAAAAGTTTAGTGGTGGCCGAGAGTTAAACGTTCAAAATAAAGATTCATTTAAAATTGCTTGTGTTGCTCGTATTGTACCAGAGAAAAAAGGTCAAGATATTTTAATTAAGGCACTTGATATTTTAAAAAATCAGTATGGGTTTTCTAAATTTAATTGCTTTTTTGCTGGAAGCGCAGCAGATCTAAAATATATTAATGAATTAAATGATTTAATTGTAGAATATCATTTAGAAGAAAACGTTGAATTTCTAGGAAATGTAGCGAATATTGAAAAGTTATATAAAGACGTAGATATTTTTGTTTTACCATCTAGATATGAAGGTTTTGGATTAGTAGTAGTAGAAGCTTTAGCAGCGGGTTGTGCGGTAGTTGTTAGTAAACTTGAGGGACCTCTTGAGATTGTAAAAGAAAATGAAGAATATGGTTTATATTTTGAAAAAGAAAATCATCAAGAACTCGCCCAAAAATTATATCGCTTAGTAAATGATAGAGAGTGTCGTCAGCGGTATGAGAGTAATAACAACACTTTAGAATATTTAAATCGCGAGTATTCTCTAGAAAATATGATTAAGAGATATAACGAAGTTTATAGAGAATTATGCACAAACTAAATATGAAAAATGAAGATAAAGGTATTTTTATATGAAAAGTTTAAAAGTTAATTTAAACAAGTATGTTAATCATTCTTTATTTAAAAATCTTAGTATCGTATTCTTAGAAAGTATTATTACAAAGGCATTAAGCTTTATAAGTATTCTAATTCTATCTAGGCAACTTGGTCCTGAAGATTATGGTAAATATTCATTTGTATTTGTCACTGTAGCTTTTTGTAGTGCATTCTTTGATTTTGGTATGGAAAATACAGCAGTACGTTTTTCAGCAAGAGATAAAGGGAAAATGCAAAGTATATTTGGTTTATATTTTTTTACAAAAATAATTATTACTGCAACTGTAGTTACAGGATTAATCTTATTTGGCAGTCATATTTTTTCTAGCCAAGGTAAAGATGAAATAATTCAATATATCCCATATTTAATCGTGGGGTATATAGGGGAATCACTTTTATTTGTTAATGATACTTATTTACAAGCTATTCAAAAATTCAAATTGAGAGCTTTTATCAATATATTTAGGTATTCTATTTTAATACTTATAGTTTTAAGTTTACTATTAAATAATATGTTGTTATTGAAGTATGTATTTATTTTATACTTCATCCCGATTATAATCTCTTTACCATTTGTATTTAAGTATTTTAAATTTATTAAAATTTACTTTTCTTCAAAATTCCCTCGAAAATTACTAAAAGAGATTATGCATTATGAAAAGTGGATGTTAATGATTTCTATACCTAATAATGTTTTGGGCAGAATTGATTTCTTTATGATTTCTATTTGGGTTACTTATGAGCAAATTGGAATTTATAATGCCGCATTTCAACTATCGGCAATTGTTTCATTTCTACCATTTGCTTTTGGAAAAGTAATGCTACCTACAATGTCTGAACTAGATGAGAAAGAAGTAGTAAGAAAGACTAAGCAAATTATAAAGCCTACATTAATAGTTTCTTTCCTTATGTTATGTATGGTACCTTTAGTACCTTTAATTGTCCCATTTTTTCTAGGGGAAAAATATTTAGGGGCAGTTTCTATTCTTCAAGTAATGTTGATTTCGGCGATATTAGGGTTTATTATTGTTCCTATTGAACAGGCTATTTATTCCTTAGGAAAGCCAATGTTTATTACTATAGGTAAATACATTCAAATGGGAGGAATCATAATTTTGATTTTCCTTACTGTTCCATATTTTGGGGTGATTTGGGCTGCAATTAGTGTGGTACTGGCACGATTGTTATATTCAATAATATTAATAAAAATGTATTTGAATTATAAAAATAAATACATATTGAATGAAAACAAGTAAATTACTCTGAGGAAATTTTGTATTGAAAAGTATTGTTTAGTAGATTTTGAATTGGCTAAATGTATTTTTATTTGCCAAAATACATTTAGCCTTAAATATTATCACTTTAAATGCCGAAAAAGTATTTTTTAACCTTTTTATAGGGATTTTAATCAATTAGTCGTTAAAAAATAATTAAATATATAACTGATTTAATGTTTTGATAAATGAATTTTTATGTGTTTATAATGTATGGAATAGGTAAGTGATCTAGTTTACCTTAGACCAATATTATATACTTTTCAGTTAAATATTTTAAAAGGATATTGAGGGGAAACATGGAAATAAAATTGAAACAAATTACTATTAATTTAGTTCTCCCACTAATTTGTATTATTGCATTTTCTTTTTTATTGGGAACAAATTATTATGCATACTTTATATATTTGTTACTAGGGTGTAATTTTTATTTATTAACAAAGTTTTTAGGTTGGGAAATATCCTTTCTATTTATAATTCCAATACTTAGCATTGCGTTAGTTTTAACGGGGGATTTTTTCCTTCTTGATTTTTATAATAATAACGAGTTAAATCCATTAAAGATTCATCCTTTTGTACTAGCATGGTTAGTTGTATTTGTTCTATTTTTTATAGAAAATTTATTAACGAAAAAAATAATCTTTGATAAGGTTTTTCTGTTGTGTATTTTAGTGCTTGTTCTATTTTTTGGAGTTACTTTTATTACAAAAGGGATAGGTGGAATGTCATTAGCAATTCATAATTATCTTGGACCTATTTCATTTTTCTTGTTTTTTTATTGTAAAAGGCAAATAAATACGAAAAAAGTTAATAAGGCAATAGATGTCATGATTTGGTGTTCGGTACTAATTGGATTACTAGGTGTTTTTGAATACTTCACAAAAACGAATGTTTTCCAGAATCTTTATAGTGCAAATAATGCAACATGGTTAGATTCAACATACCGAGAAGGATACAGGATTAAAACAATAATTGGTCATCCATTAGATAATGCAGTATTCTTCCTTTTTTCAATGATCATTGTTCAAATGAGAGTTAAGGATAATAGAACAAAGTATACTTTACTCTTATTATTTATAATTGATATTTTATTAACTGGTTCAAGAAGTATATTTGCTATAGCATTTTTAGTGCTAATATATAATGAACAGGGTTTGAAAAATAGCTTGAATAAGATTAAGCAGTATTTTATTACTCTATGTATAATAGGGGTTACATGTTTAGTGACACTTAGTACATCTTTAGGATCTACTTTGATGAGTCGAGTAGGTAGTGCAAGTGATTCTACTGAGGCGCGCTTTATGTTGATAGACTATTTCATAAAACATTTATCATCGTTCCAAATTATGGGTTTGGGTGGGGCGTCAGAGAACATTAAAATAATAGGTCGATATAATACTCCTATAATTCTTGAAAATCCTTGGATTATTTTATTTTTCGATGTGGGATATTTTATACTAATATACATTCTGTTGTTAATTCTTATTCTATGCAGAATAGAATACAAAGTATTAGCGATTACTTTAATTTTTGCAATTTCAGGATACAATTCATTTGGTGTAAAAAATAATGCCAATTATTTTTTATTTTATTTATTAACTTATGGATATATTCTAACCAGAGAAAAAAAGTCCTCAGCTTAATTTATATAAGAATTTAATTGTTCTACAAGATAAAGAAAAAAATCCCGAACCCCGGAGAGTATTGCGGAATTTGGGATTTTTTGTTTCTTGTTTTACTTTACACTCTATAATACCTTGCTATAATAGAGGAGATTATAAAAATGAAATGTTTAAATTTAGGGCGATTATTTTCTTGAAATGTAATTGGAATATTCATAGAGGTAGAAGATTATTTCGTTACATATACTATTAACTTTTGAAATAAAAGGAAGTTATAAAATTAAACTTCGATGATTGGACTAAATTTATTAGTTGAAAGAAGGAACTGGTATGAAAAAGAAAGTATTATTTTGGATTTTTGGTATCATTGGTGTTCTTATTATTGGTGGTGGTGTATATGCATATACTGTTTACTCTAATGTATCTAATACGTTAGATGCAGTACACAAACCATTAGATCGTGATAAATCTGAAAAGCGTGATGAAAAAGTAGATGTTTCGGATCAGAAACCAGTTTCAATTTTATTAATGGGAACGGACCAACGAGAAAATGAAACGTCTAGGTCGGATTCATTAATGTTATTTACATTGAATCCGAAAACAAAATCAATGAAGATAACAAGTATTCCGCGAGATACTTATACAGAAATCATTGGAAAAGGTAAAAAAGATAAAATCAACCACGCGTATGCCTTTGGTGGAATTGATATGGCTGTAAAAACGGTAGAGAATTTTCTTAATGTACCAGTCGACCATTACATTGAAGTAAATATGGCTGGATTTAGAGATATTGTAGATGCTGTTGGTGGTGTTGATGTAAATAACGATTTGGAGTTTACGTCAAGAGAGCAACATTTTGCTAAAGGGAATATCCATTTAAATGGTGAAACAGCATTAAAGTATACTCGTATGCGTTATGAAGATCCACGTGGTGACTTTGGTCGTCAAATGCGCCAACGTCAAGTAATCCAAGCAGTAATTAAAAAGGGTGCTAGTGTTTCTTCATTAGCAAGCTACGGTGATGTATTAAAAGCAATTGAGAAAAACGTTAAAACAAGTTTAACGCAAGACCAAATGTTTGATATTCAAAAGAATTATAAAGATTGCATGCAGAACAGTGAAGAAATCCAAATTCCAGGTGACGGCCATAAAGCTGCTGACGGTATTTGGTACTACTATGTTCCGGATGCAGCGAAACAAGATTTAACAAATAAGTTAAAAGCACATCTTGAATTGACTAAATAATATGTAATAAACCCAACTCCTTTGGAAGGAGTTGGGTTTATTTTTGCATGAATTTATATTAGTATTATATATTGTGAGATTAATAGATGAGGTGAATCAATGAATAAGAAAGTAATACTTGTTCTTGTTGTTTTTGTATTGTTTATTGCTTCGATTGTGAGCGGTAAGTTGTACTGGAATAAGAAAGTTGCAAATGCGACAGGGCAGACGAGTGAAGTAACGAAGAAAAAGGCTGAAGTGAAAGATAGCGGAGCGAAGAAAGAAGAGAAAAAAGCAGAGAAAAAGCAAGATGCGAAGTCATCTTTTAATGAAGCATACGCGAAGAATTTGCCAGATGCAGTGAAAGAGAAGTTGAAGAAAGCTGCTGAGGATAAAAAAGCAGTAAATCTTGTTATTGTTGGTGATGAAGCCTCTTCATCTGAAAAAGGTGCTTGGGCAGCTAAGTTAACGACTAATTTAGAAACTGCTTATGGTAAAGGTTTATGGAATGTGACTGTAAAGGAATATAAAGGTGAAAGCACAGAGGAGTTAATCGCGAATAAGCGTGATAAAGAGATTGCGAAAGAGAATCCAGATGTGATTTTATTTGAACCACCATTCATTACTGATAATGGTAAAACTGGTAATGGAAACTCTGTAGTAAATACACAGAAGTTCGTTCAGGCACTTTCTACTGGTGCAAAGGGTGCTACGATTATGATTCAACCATCAAATCCAGTGTATGGTGCGAAAAATTATCCGAAATCGATTGAAGCATTAAAACAATTTGCGACGCAAAATAATTATACATATATTGATCATTGGGGAGCATGGCCGGATGCTTCAACGAAAGCAATTTTACCATACTTACAAGAAGAATTTGGTTTCCCAAGTGAAAAAGGACATGACGTTTGGGCGAAATCTATAACTGATTATTTTGTAGCTAAGTAATGAAGGAGAGATAAAAGGTGTACGAGTTCTCGTATACCTTTTCCTTTTATAATTAAGAGATTTGAAAATAGTAGGAGGAAAACAATGAACTCAATCCTAATCTGTGGCGGAGCTGGCTACATCGGTTCTCACGCTGTGAAAAAATTAGTCGACGAAGGTTTATCGGTAGTAGTGGTAGATAACTTACAAACTGGTCATGAGGATGCAATTACGGAAGGTGCGAAGTTTTATAATGGCGACCTTCGTGATAAAGCATTTTTAAGAGATGTTTTTAAACAAGAAAATATTGAGGCGATTATGCATTTCGCAGCGGATTCTTTAGTTGGAGTTAGTATGGAGAAGCCTCTTCAATATTATAATAATAATGTGTATGGTGCACTTTGCTTATTAGAGGTAATGGATGAGTTTAAGGTAGATAAGTTTATTTTCTCTTCTACTGCGGCAACGTATGGTGAGGTAGATGTGGATCTTATTACTGAGGAAACGATGACAAATCCAACGAATACGTATGGAGAAACGAAGTTAGCAATCGAAAAGATGCTTCATTGGTATAGCCAAGCTTCTAATTTACGTTATAAGATTTTCAGATACTTTAACGTAGCTGGTGCAACTCCAAATGGTATTATTGGGGAAGATCATCGCCCAGAGACACATTTAATTCCTCTTGTATTACAAGTGGCGTTAGGTCAACGTGAGAAGATTATGATGTTTGGTGACGATTATAATACACCAGATGGTACTTGTATCCGTGATTATATTCATGTTGAAGATTTAGTGGCAGCCCACTTCTTAGGGCTTAAAGACCTACAGAACGGCGGAGAAAGTGATTTCTATAACTTAGGGAATGGTAATGGTTTCAGTGTAAAAGAAATCGTTGATGCAGTTCGTGAAGTTACAAATCATGAAATTCCTGCAGAGGTAGCACCGCGCCGTGCGGGAGATCCAGCACGTTTAGTTGCTTCTTCTCAGAAAGCGAAAGAGAAGTTAGGATGGGATCCTCAGTATGTAAATGTGAAGACAATCATTGAGCATGCTTGGAATTGGCACCAGAAGAAACCCCATGGGTATGAGAAATAAGGATTTAAAATTAAAATATAAGAAATTAATTTACTAGTTTAAAAGGTATGTGTTCTATGGCATACCTTTTAAATTTGAAATTGGAGGATAATAGTATGAATTGGAAACAAGAATTTGATCGCTGGCTTTCTTATGCACAATTAGATGCAGAATTAAAAGAACAGCTAGAAAATATGAAGCAAGATGAGAAGAAAATCGAGGATAGCTTTTATAAAAATCTAGAGTTTGGCACAGGTGGTATGCGTGGTGAACTTGGTGCTGGTACGAACCGTTTAAATGTATATACAGTTCGTAAAGCAACAAAAGGATTAGTAAGCTTTATCGAAAAGTTAGGTGAGGAAGCGAAAAAACGCGGTGTTGTTGTAGCCTATGATTCTCGTCATAAATCA